>JAXHMR010000014.1:0-94483 GCA_034521225.1 Woeseiaceae bacterium | reverse complement strand
GACATTGCCGACGGTGTAATTTACGGTCTGCTGACAGCCGGCCTGTTCGGCTGGCTCTGGCCGTAACGCACCTCGGCCTGGCAGGCAGGCATCAGGCAGACATCAGGCGGATTGCCGCGCATCCTTGATCAGGTCATACGCGGTATTGATTTCACGCGAGCGTTCCTCGGCGACTTCACGCATGCTTTCGGGCAAGCCACGTGCGGCCAGCTTGTCGGGGTGGTTCTGGCTCATCAGCCGGCGGTATTTCTGCCGGACTTCGGCGTCGCTGGCATCGGGCGATACGCCGAGCGCCGCATAGGCGTCGTCCAGGCGCTGGCGTGACGGCGGCGCGCCGGGTCCGGACGGGCCGGCCGCCGCGGAGCGCAGCAGCGCTTCGAGCTGTGCGACATCCTGTTCCGTGAGACCGAGCCGGCGGGCAACGTGTACCAGCATGTCGTGCTCCGCCGGGTGCACGTTACCGTCCGCGGCAACGGCCATGCATTGCAGCTGCAGGAACAGTTGCAGCAATGGTCCGCGCCCGCGGCCCACCTTGGCAAACTTGTCGACTGCCGCATCGAGATCGAAATCCGGAGCCTTGCCCCTGTTGAAGGCAGCTTTCGCCTCCTCGCGCTGCGCACCGGACAGGTGCAGGCGATCGAATATGCTTTCGACGACGTTAATCTCATCCCGTGTAACGACGTGGTCCGCCTTGCACAGCGCTCCCATCACGGAAAAGACCGACTCGAGCAATGTCGACTGCACCATCTGCAAGCCGCCGAGGATGCTTTGCCGCAAGCCCCAACTGACCGCATAAGCGAGCCCCGCGCCAATGATGAGACCGGCGAAGCCACCGAAAATCAGCCCGATCAAGGCGCCAATAAAGATAATGAACATGAATCAGGTCCGGCAGTCTGGAGCTGTTACTACCAGCTCCCAAAACGGACAGGATAAAGGAGTAGTCCGGAATCAAACGGCCACCGGAAAGTACGGCACCCACCACCGCCCCGTTAGAGATGTCCTCGCCGCGGCCTTGACGTACCATCCGCACAGCCAGAATTGAAGGATCTGCATGGACATCTACGCAGCGGGCCTGTTCATCAGCCTGATCGCCTATATCGCGATCGGCAATTACGCGGGACGCAAGGTCAGGCACCTCGAGGATTACTTCGTGGCGGGCCGGCGCGCGCCCACGCTGCTGATCCTCGGCACGCTGATCGCCAGCGTCAACAGCACCGGCATTTTTATCGGCGAGGTCGGTTTCAGCTACAGAGGTTACCTCGGCATGATGATCCTGGGGCTGCCGCTGACGTCCATCGGCTATGTGCTGGGCGCGGTTTACTTCGGGCGTTTCCTCCGCCGCAGCCGGTCATTGACGGTCGCCGAGTATTTCGGCAAGCGTTTCACCAGCCCGCGCGTGCGCGCGGCCGCCGCGATCACGCTGATCATCGGGCTGGGCGGTTACCTGATGGTCGTCACGCACGGCGTGGCGCTGGTACTGGGCCAGGTTACCGGGCTCGCACACTGGCAGTCGTTGTGCCTTGCCTGGGCGGGCTACACGTTCTTCACGTTCTACGCCGGTTCGCGCGGCGTCGTCATCACCGACACGATCATGTTCCTGCTGTTCACGTTAGTGGCGTTCATGGCGCTGTACTTCGTCGTCGACCTGTCCGGCGGCTGGTTCACCGCAATCGGCAAAATGGCAACACTCGAGTCGCGGCCCGACCTGATGGCCTGGCACGGACTCACCGGCCCGGGCGCGGAATGGGCCTCACCGGCAGAGGCCTTCGTCTGGTACACGACGTTGTCGGTGGCATGGGGCATCGTCGCCGCCGTGAGCCCGTGGCAATCGAGCCGGTACCTCATGGCGAAGGACGAGCACGTCGTCATCCGTTCCGCCTGCCTGGCGACGGTCACGCTGATCATTCTGCAACACGTCGTCTACTTTGTCGGCGGTGTCATCACGCTCGGCAACGACGCCATCGACCCGCCGGACCAGGCGATCATGTGGGCGGCGTTCAACATGATGCCGCCACTGATCGGCTCGGTGCTGCTGGCCGGCATCCTCGCTGCCGGCCTGTCGTCGGCGTCGACCTTCCTGTCACTCATCGGGTTCAGCGTGTCCTACGACCTGGGGGATCACGGCCGGCACGGCGACCGGCAAATGCTGCGGTTCAGTCGCACGCTGATGATCGGCGTCGGCATCGTGGCCCTGGTCATCGCGCTTGCGACACCGCCGAATATCTTCTGGATTACCTGGTTCGTTGCCACCGTGTTCGCGTCGTCGTGGGGGCCGGTGGCCCTGCTGAGCGTGTGGAGCGACCGCGTCACGACTGACGGCGCATTCTGGGGCATCGTGTCCGGCTTTCTCGGCAACGTCCTGAGCAAGTTGCTCGACGTGCTCGGCGTCGTCGACCTGCCGGGATACTTTGATCCGGTGTTTATCGGGGCGGTGCTCAGCATCGCGGTCATTCTCATGGTATCGCGCCGCGGCGATGTGCCGGAGGAATCGCGGGAATTGAGGCGCCGTTTGCATGAAGTGCCAGCCGTCGACCGCGATCCGGTCAGAACCCGAAACTCGCTGCGCGCGGCAAAGTTCCTGATCCCCAGTACAGCGCTGCTCAGTCCAATAATGTTGCTGACGTTTTATGTGCATCCCTGACCACGAGGCGAGCGGCCGGCTGAATGACGGACAGTGGCTGGACTGGGCAAGCATGGACACAATTCTGCCGCTTGCCGGAAGCGTAGTTTTGCTGGTGACGGGCCTCATTACCCACCGAACGGTGCAGCTTGCCTACGGGCGCTGAACGGCATCGCGAAACTCGGCACCGTCGGGCAGCCTTTTACCGGACAGTCCGAAAGGTAACGTTCGGTTGACGCTCCGGTGCGGCAAATCTGGCGTATCCCTTGCGCTCTGTAATGCAACGTTGAACAATGCGGGTGGCCAAGAGGTCCGCAACCCATCCGTTTGGAGGGTGTCTTACGATGTCGAAATCGCTGAATGATAACGTCGGCTGGGCAGACGCGGGACGGTTGAAAACCGTTCTTGATACCGTCGTCGACGGCATCATCCTGATTGATTCGAGCGGCTCGATCCAGATGTTCAATCCGGCGTGCGAGAAGCTGTTCGGCTATACAGCGGCCGACGTTCTTGGCAAAAACGTGCATATGCTCATGCCATCGCCGTATCGTGAAGAGCATGATCGCTATATCGACAATTACCAGAGAACGGGTCAGGCGAAGATTATCGGTATCGGCCGTGAAGTAGCGGGCCAGCGCAAGGACGGTTCGACGTTTCCGATGGATCTTTCGGTCGGCGAGGCTATTCAGGATGGTGAGTCAACCTTTGTTGGCATTATCCACGACCTGACCGAGCGCAACAGGATGCAGGAGCAGCTGACGCAGGCGCAAAAGATGGAAACCGTCGGGCAGCTCTCCGGCGGCATCGCGCACGACTTCAACAATTTGCTGACCGTTATCATCGGCAATGCGGAAATTCTGGCCGGGTCGCTGAAAGCACGGCCCGATTTGAAAGAGCTCGCCGATATGATCGGTTTCGCGGGCAGCCGGGGCGCGGACCTGACACAGCGCCTGCTTGCATTCAGCCGGCGGCAGACGTTGCAGCCGGTGGGGATAGACTGCAATCATTTTATTGATTCGATGCAGGTGATATTACGCAGGACGCTGCGTGAGGACATCAATGTGCGAACGCTGCTGGACAGCGATTTGTGGCAGGTCTTTGCAGATCCCGCACAGCTCGAATCCTCCATACTGAATCTCGCGCTGAACGCCCAGGATGCGATGCCTGCCGGGGGCAGCCTGACGATATCCTCGGCCAATGTACCGCTCGATCAGCATTATCGTGACATGCATCCGGAAGTACCGCCTGGCCACTACGTGATGCTTGCCGTGACTGACAACGGGCAGGGAATGACGCGGGAGGTACTGGAGAAGGTTTTTGAGCCGTTCTTCACCACCAAGGATGTCGGCAAGGGCAGCGGCCTCGGGCTCAGCATGGTCTATGGATTCGTCAAGCAATCCAACGGCCACGTCACGATATACAGTGAACCAGCGCTTGGAACCACGGTTCGTATGTACCTGCCCGCATCGGCCGGGGCGGCGGAAGAGGCTGTCGTTGATGAAGCGTCATACAATGATGTGTTTCCAAGCGGCCACGGCAACGTGCTGGTCGTCGAAGACGATCCTTTTGTGCGGGCGTATGCGGTTGCAAGTGTCGAAAGCCTTGGCTACTCCACGATTGCGGCTATCGATGGCCATAATGCGCTGGCTCATCTCAACGGGGATGCGGAGATCGATATCCTGTTCAGCGACGTCGTCATGCCCGGCGGCGTTAACGGCCTTGAGCTCGCGTCGCAAGCCATTGAACTTCGCCCCCGGATCAAGGTGTTGCTGACGTCCGGATACGGCCTCGAATCACTGGCTGACCGCGGGCAACTTGCGCCGGGAACCGTCGTTTTGCACAAGCCCTATCGCCGAGCGGATCTGGAGCGCAGTCTGCGCGAGCTGGAGCAGGACGCCTGAGCCGTGCAGTGATTAATCAATTGCCTGAAAGAAATTGATTGACATTTGACCTCCGGGAAATATAGTACCGCGAAAATCAGGCGGGCAGGTTCCCGCGCGACTCAAAGGGCCGAGTCGATTTTTGTCTGCAGGTCGCCCAACTGCGCACCAGGATCTGTCGATGGAAACCGCGTCTCAAAACGCGGAGGAACCTCCTGACGGGAAAAGCAGCACGCTCGCCCCTCCCGCCATCCGTCCCCTCCGCACTATTTCAACCTCCACCAGTTTGCCCCAGTCCATCGCCAGGCGCGATCGGGCACGGTTTCGCGTGTCCGGTCAGTCGGCCGCGTTCCTGGCCCGGCACTATCCGGATGCCACGACTGATGACTGGAACGACTGGCGCTGGCAGAACCGGCACCGTGTCCGCACGCTCGCGGACCTGGAGCGCATGATCGAGCTGTCCGACGAGGAAGCAGCAGCGATCCGGCGCCACACTGGCTCCTTGCCGGTCGGCATCACCCCGTACTACGCGAGCCTGCTCGATCGCAACGACCCGTCGCAGCCATTGCGTCGCACCGTTGTGCCGGTGCTTGGCGAGTACGACGTTTCGCGCGGCGAGAACGACGACCCGCTGGGCGAAGACTCGCACAGCCCCGTGCCGGGCCTGGTGCACCGCTATCCGGACCGCGTGCTGCTGCTTGTCACCAACTTCTGTTCCGTGTACTGCCGCTACTGCACGCGCGCCCGCATGGTCGGGTCCGTCGGTGAACGCAGCGTCAGGAAGTCGGACATTGAGGCCGCGCTCGGCTACATCGAACAAACGCCGGCGGTGCGCGACGTGCTGATCTCCGGCGGCGACCCGCTGAGTCTCGATGACGACCGGCTCGAGTACATCCTGAGCCGCCTGCGCAAGATTCCGCACGTCGAGTTCGTGCGTATCGGTAGCAAACAGCCCGTCGTCCAACCGATGCGCATCACACCGGCGCTGACGCGCATCCTGAAGCGCTACCACCCGCTGTGGATGAGCCTGCACTTCACGCACGTTGACGAAATCACGCCGGAGGTGGCCGAAGCCTGTGGCCGCCTGGCCGATGCCGGTATTCCGCTTGGCAGCCAGACCGTGCTGCTCAAGGACGTCAATGACAACGTCGCCGCGATGACGGCGCTGATGCACGGGCTGCTTCGCATACGCGTCAAGCCCTACTACCTGTACCAGTGCGACCCGATATCAGGGTCAGCGCATTTCCGTACACCGGTCGCAAAGGGCGTCGAACTGATTCGCGGCCTGCGAGGCCACACGACCGGCTATGCGGTACCCACGTTCGTTGTCGACGCGCCGGACGGCGGCGGCAAGATACCCGTCGCGCCGGACTATACGGCCGGCTATGACAATGGCGACCTGCTGCTCGAAAGTTACGACGGCGGTACCTATCGCTATCCGGATTCCGGCGCGCCTGTCGCGACCGTACCAGGGGCATCGTCATGAAACGAACGAGCCAGATGACTGTAGGCCTGACATACGACCTTCGCGATGCCTGGTTGGAAGCCGGCTACAGCGAACTTGAGACTGCCGAGTTTGACCGCGTCGATACCATCGACAGCATAGCCGGCGCGCTGACGACGCTCGGCTACCGCGTCGATCGTATCGGGCACTTGCAGCAGCTCGCGGGGCGCCTCGTCGCGGGCGACCGCTGGGATCTCGTGTTCAATATCTGCGAGGGCATGCACGGCTGGGCGCGCGAGGCCCAGGTGCCGGCGCTGCTGGACGCCTACCAGATTCCGTATGTGTTCTCCGACCCGCTGGTCTGCGCGCTGACGTTGCACAAGGGCATGACGAAGGACGTCGTCCGTGCCGCCGGCGTCGCGACGCCGGATTTTGCCGTTGTTCAGGACGCCACCGCGCTGCGAGCGATCCGGCTGCCTTACCCGCTGTTCGCCAAACCGGTCGCCGAGGGCACCGGTAAGGGCGTCAGCCGGGAGTCGAAGATCAACAACAGTGATGAACTGTCCGCCGTCTGCCGCCGCCTGCTTGCCGAGCACCGGCAACCGGTACTGGTAGAACGTTTCCTGCCGGGGCGCGAGTTCACGGTTGGCATCATTGGCACGGCACGCAAGGCACGCGCGATTGCAACGCTCGAGATCAACCTGCTGGCGGGCGCGGATGCCGAGGTCTACTCCTACCGCAACAAGGAAAACTGCGAGGAGCTGGTGGCCTACACGCTGCTGGCCGAAGACCGGCTGCGACGGCAGGTCGAGGCATTGGCGCTTAACGCCTGGCGCGCACTCGGCTGCCGCGACGGCGGGCGTATCGACGTGCGGCTCGACGAGACGGGCGCCGCCAATTTCATCGAGGTGAACCCGCTTGCCGGCCTGCACCCCGAACATTCCGATTTGCCGATCATGGCAACGATGGTCAACATGAGCTACACGTCCCTGATCGACGGCATCATGCGTTCCGCCAAAGTTCGCTGCCGGCGGGGCGCCGTTGCCGACCTGATGGCCGCCTGACGGGCCGGTGAAATCCGCATCATTGCAACGCGTCCTCGTACTCCATGAAGAACTGGATGCGGGCGCGCGCCCGGACGAGGCTGATGCACTGCAGCAGGTCGACGAGGTCAGTGATGCCCTGCGCCAGTTGCGCTTTGATGTCTCCGTCGCCGCGGTCAGTCTTAACCTGGCGCAAGGACTGTAGACAGATACAGGCGGTGGCGCCTGGCTGCGTTTTCAACCTTGTCGAGTCGCTCGGCGGGCGCGGCGAGCTGATCGGCCTCGTGCCGGCGTTGCTCGAAAGCGCGGCGCTGCTGTTTACCGGCTCCGGCAGCATGGCGATCAGCCTGACGTCCCACAAGATACTGGCGAAGCGCTGGATGCGACTGAACGGCATTCCGACACCGGACTGGCACGAGACAGCGGAGGGGATTGCCAATACCGGTGACCGCTGGATCGTCAAGTCGTTGTGGGAGCATGCATCGCTCGGGCTCGACGACGCATCGGTCACCGACAGTCCGACCGCCGTAGCGGCCCGCCTGCGCGACTGTGCCCGCACCTACGGCGGCCAGTGGTTTGCGGAACGCTACGTCGAGGGCCGTGAGTTCAATATCTCAGTGCTTGAACATGACGGCCTACTACTTGTGTTGCCGCTCGCCGAGATGATGTTTATCGACTACCCGCCAGGCAAGCCGCGAATCGTCGGCTATGCCGCCAAATGGGACGACACGGCGCCCGAGTACCATGACACCCGGCGCTGCTTCCCGGTGCTGGATCGTGCTGACAGTAACGCGCTGCAAGAGGTTGTACGGCAGTGCTGGTCGCTGTTCGGACTGCGCGGCTACGCACGCGTTGATGTGCGGCTGGACCGGCAGGGCACGCCATGGGTCATCGAGATCAATGCGAACCCATGCCTCGCGCAGGATGCCGGGTTTCTTGCCGCGGCGGCGCAGGCGGGCCTGTCCCATGCGCAGGTGCTTGCATCGATACTGGACGCCGCGGCGCGCCCCGCATTGCCGGAACTTCGCCGCGCGGGCTGAGTGCTCCTCCGTACCGGCACGCGCGCGCAAACATCATGTTCCGTATACACAAACTGCACGACACCACGACGCCGACCAACCGCCGGATGCTGAGCCAGGTCCAGGCGATGCTGCGGGTGCAGTTCAACCAGCTCAGCGAGAAGGACATAGCGAAGCTTCCGGCGCAGCTTGCCAATCCGCTCAAGTACCGCTTTCGTTCGATCCTGCTGGTTGCCGGGGACGGCGCCAACACGGTGCGCGGCTTTGCGCTGTTGCTGCATGCGGCGGACCTGAAGTTCTGCTTTCTCGACTACGTCTGTGCGGGGCGCGGCGAAACCGGCGGTGGTATTGGCGGGGCGCTTTATGAACGCGCGCGCGAGGAAGCCGCGCAACTTGGCGTCATCGGCATATTCTGTGAGTGCCTGCCGGACGATCCCGCCCTGTCGCCGGACCCTGCTGTCAGGCGACAGAACGCGGCGCGGCTGAAATTCTACGAACGCTTCGGCGCGCGGCCAATCGCGAACACGGCCTACGAAACCCCGCTGGAGGCATCGGACACGGACCCGCCGTACCTGGTGTTCGACAACCTGGGGCAGCGCGGCAACGTGCTGTCGAGGAGCCGCGCGAAGAAAATCGTCCGCGCGATCCTTGAGCGCAAGTATGGCGATGTCTGTCCACCCGGCTACATCGACAAGGTCGTCAGGTCGTTTCGCGATGACCCGGTGCGGTTGCGCGAACCGCAGTATGTGAAGGGTACGGCAGCGGCAGCCGATGTCGCGCCGCGCAAGCGGTCAATTGCGCTAATCGTCAATGACCTGCATGCGATTCACCACGTCAACGATCGCGGTTATGTTGAAGCGCCGGTGCGTATCCAGTCGATAATGAAGGAGCTCAAGCGCACGGCACTGTTCGAACAGCAGGCACCGCGGCATTTCGGGATAAGCCACATCGAGCAGGTTCACGACCGTGATTTCGTGCGCTTCCTGCAAAAGGCATGCGCCAACGTCGAGCCGGGCAGTTCGGTCTATCCGTATGTCTTCCCGATCCGGAATCGTGCTCGGCCGCCCAAAGAGCTGCCGTTGCGGGCCGGCTATTACTGCATCGATACATTTACACCGTTGAACTCGAACGCGTACAAGGCAGCACTCGGCGCAGTCGATTGCGCGTTGACCGGTGCGGACTGCCTGCTGGATGGCAGCCGGGCTGCCTACGCGCTGGTGCGGCCACCCGGACATCACGCCGAACATGCCGCTTTTGGTGGTTTCTGTTATTTCAACTCGGCGGCGGTCGCGGCGCACTACCTGTCCGCGCACGGGCGCATCGCCATACTTGATATTGACTACCACCATGGCAATGGTGCACAGGACATTTTCTGGCGCCGCCGCGATGTCCTGACGGTTTCAATTCACGGGCACCCGCGCCAGACGTATCCGTATTTCTCCGGGTTCGATGATGAGAAAGGCGACGGCGACGGTCGTGGCTACAACCTGAACCTGCCGCTGCCGGAGAATATTGATGGCGAGCGATACGGCCGCGAGCTGGACAAGGCGCTCGCGCGGATTCTCAAGTTCGCACCACACATGCTGGTCGTTTCGCTCGGCCTCGATACCGCGAAAGGCGACCCGACCGGGTCGTTTCGCCTGATGGCGCGGGACTTCCGCGACAACGGCCGCCGGATAGGCAGCCTGGGGCTGCCGACACTGGTCGTGCAGGAAGGCGGCTACCGGACGCAGACACTCGGCGTCAATGCACGGCATTTCTTCACGGGTCTGTGGAACACGCTGTCCGGTGATTCGCCTGCTCCAAAGAAGCGCCCATGACCTGGCGCGACGAACTGCTGGCATCAGACCGGCAGGCAGTGCTGGAGCTGGTCTCGTCGACCGGATTTTTCAGTGAAGACGAACAGCGCATTGCCGTGGAGCTGGTTGACGAGGCATTGGTGCACGGTGCGGCATCGGGTTACGAGTTTATTTTCGCGGATGCGCCGGGCGGTGAAGCAGGCCTGCACGGGTATGCCTGTTTCGGCCCGATACCGGCACGCCCCGGCGAATTTGATCTTTACTGGATTGCCGTATCACCGCAGTACCAGCGCCACGGCCTCGGCCGTGAACTGATTGCCGAGGCGGAGCGGCGCATGCGGGCGCAGGGCGCTGCCAGTATTTTTATTGATACGTCCGGCCGCGAGCAGTACCGGCCGACGCGGGGCTTTTACGAACGCGCGGGTTACGACGTTCACGAGGTCGTTCGCGATTTCTATGCGCCCGGTGACGACAAGGTTGTCTACCGCAAGATGGTTCGTGCGGCCCCCACCGCGGAGCCGGCCAGCCTGGCGTTCCGCGAAGGACACCGCTAGCCGTCAGGTCCGCACCGGTATCCCCTGCGGGGGGTCCTTTGGAGGAATGGCTCCCTTCGGTCCGCTTTATTTCCCCCAAAGGACCCCCCGCAGGGGATACCGGTGCTCCTTTGTGCCCGTTCGGCTTCTACCGCGCTAGTCGTCGATCACCAGGCCGCGGCGTTCCAGCAACGGCTGGAGATCCGGATCCCGCCCGGCAAAGTCGCGGAACAGTTCCATCGCGTCCTTGCTGCCGCCCTTTGACAACAGCGTTTCCCGGAAATGGTCGCCGTTCTCGGCGCGTCAGCCCGCCGTTCTCCCTGAACCACTTGACGCTGTCGGCATCGAGCACTTCGCTCCAGATGTAGGAATAGTAGCCGGCCGAGTAGCCGCCCATGATGTGGGAGAAATACGTTGTCCGGTAGCGCGGAGGAACCGGGTCGTACGCGATGCCGGCCTGTTCGAGGCAGCTTGTTTCCGCCTCGAGGATACTGTCAGCGGAAGGAATCTCGTCCGGAGTTTTGGTGTGGTAGCACAGGTCAAGAATCGAGGCGGCCAGGTAGGCGGTGGTGTTGTGGCCCTCATTGAATTTCTCGGCCTTGATGACGCGATCCAGCAGGTCCTGCGGGAGCCGCTCCCCGGTTTCGTAATGTCGTGCGTAATTGGCGAGGACCTCCGGCCACGTGGCCCACATCTCGTTGACCTGCGACGGGTATTCAACAAAGTCCCGCGGCACCGACGTGCCGGCAAAGCTCGGGTAGGTCACGTCGGAAAACATGCCGTGCAGGGCATGGCCGAACTCGTGGAACATTGTCGTGACTTCTTCGAGGGTCATCAGCGTCGGCTCGCCTTCGGGCGGCTTCTGAATGTTCTGGTGGTTGGCGACAATGGGCTGGTCGCCGAACAGCTTTGACTGTTCGATATACGAGTTCATCCACGCGCCACCCCGCTTCGACGAACGTGCATAAAAGTCGCCGATGAAAAGTGCGAGGTGCTCGCCGTCGCGGTCGAATACTTCGAAGACCCGGACATCGGGGTGGTAGACGGGCAGGTCGGTGCGTTCCTCGAATGTCAGTCCGAATAGTTTTTCGGCGGCGTAGAAAACACCATTGAAAAGTACGCTGTCGAGTTCGAAATAGGGCTTTATCTGGTCTTCGTCAAAAGCATAGCGTTGCTGGCGAACGATTTCCGCGTAATACGGCCAGTCCCAGGAGCGCAATGTGAATGGTGATTCCTCCGTATCGTCGATGACCGCCTGCAGGTCGGCAGCTTCCTTGCGGGCATTGGCGACAGCGATGGGCGCGAGCCGGCTCAGCATGTCGTCAACGGCGCCAACGGTGCCAGCTGTACGTTCCTCGAGCACATAGTCGGCATGCGTGTCATAACCGAGTAACAGTGCCCTTTCCGCACGCAGGCCCAGGACCTCCGCAACAATGCCGCGATTGTCGAATTCGTTGCCCCGTGAGCCGCGTACCAGCGACGCCCTCATCAGCTCCTCGCGAACTGCCCGGTTATTCAGCTCACTGAGCTGCGGCTGGCTGCTGTAATTCATTAGCGTCAGCACATAAGCGCCGTCAAGACCCCGCGAGGCGGCTTCGTCGGCCGCCGCCTCGATCTGGCTGTCACTGAGACCGTCGAGCTCGCTGGCTGAATCGACCGTGATCGCCGAGGCGTTGACCTCTTTCAACACATTTTGCGAGAACTCTGTGCCGAGTCTCGCCAAATCGCCGTTAATCTCACGCAGGCGTTCCTTTTCCGAATCGGACAGCCGCGCACCCGCGCGGACAAAATCGCGATGGTATTCCTCGAGCAGCCGCAATTGCTCCGGGTCCAGTTCGAGTTCATGGCGCTGCTGGTAGAGCGTTTCAATTCGAGCGAACAGATCCGCATTCAGGCGGATCGTGTCACGGTGTGCGCTGAGCTTCGGTGACATTTCCCGCTCGATTGCCTGTCGCGCATCGTTGGTATCAGCGCTGTCTAATGCGGAAAAAATCCGGTTGGCGCGAGTCAGCGTCTGGCCGCTACGTTCCAGTGCCACGATCGTGTTGTCGAATGTTGGCCGCTCGTCGTTGCGGGCTATTTCCGCGACTTCGGCCAACTCTTCCTTCATCCCGATTTCCATTGCCGGTACGAAATGGTCATCGGTGATGTGATCGAACGGCGGCATCTGGAACGGCAGGGTTGATTTCGACAAGAGTGGATTGCCGTCAGCGTCGCGGCGCTCTTCAGTTTTCATAGTATCCTCGGCGGCGACGGTTTTGTCCTGTGTCACGGTGTCACTATCGTTGCCGCTGCAGGCGGCAAGTGCTGAGACGAGCAACAACGCGGTGATCGGGCGAATAAATGCCACAATGAACCTCTCGGTTGGGTGAGAATTAAAAAGATTGAGGGCCCAGTCCATCCCGGACCAGCAATCTGCGCGGAAGAGGCCGAACTGGCGGCGATGTCGAATTTCGGCCCGGTTGGCCGATCGTCATTTCGTTCGATTCTGCCGTGCGGACTCCTCGTGTCGTAACAGGAACGACCTGCTTCACCGCCAGGAGTTCAGCGTTTGAACACCGTCAGTCCGAGTCCGACGACGATGGCGACCGCACCGAGCACGAAGTACCAGGTGGTGGAGTCCGTAAAGCGGCCGGTGAACGATTCGACAACCTGCTCACCCATGCTTTGCGATGCCTGGTAGCCGAAATACAGCAATATGACGCCGACGACCAGCAGTGCCAGGCCGACGATCTGATTCTTGCTCATGATTTGTGGCTCCTGTAATGCGCCGGCGCCGCCACGATGACGCGCCCCGCGCCAGGTCACCCGGGGTTGCGTCTGACTCGCAGGCCCCGAAGTGACGGGAGCGACCATGGTACGGTGGAATTCACTTCCTGTCGCCCCTTTGCCACAATGCGGCAGGCCGAACAACTACAGAGGGCGGTCTCAAAGCCGGGTTGCCTGACCTTTGGGCCGCGTCCCTAAAAATTTCGACATTTTCCCGGGTGCGGACGTCCGTTGGGCAGCCGGTACGGGCATTCTTCTTCTTCGCCCTCTCGGCATCACCGGTTCCGCTGTCCGGCGCGCCCATGCTGCCGCCGGATCCGCCACCGCCCGACGAACCACCGCCGGAAGAACCGCCGCCTGACGTACCGCCCGAACTGCCGCCGGAACCGCTACCGCCGGACGAACTGCCGCCGGAACCGCTTCCGCCGGACGAACTGCCGCCGGAACCGCCACCGCCTGACGAACTGCCGCCGGAACCGCCACCGCCTGACGAGGTGCCCCCCGACGAACCCCCGCCGGTTGACCCGCTGCCGGACGAACTGCCACCGGAGCTTCCGCTGTCGGAGGTGCCACCGTCGCTGCTGCCGCCGGATCCCCCGCTGCCGGTGCTGCCGCCTGTTGATCCATCACCGTTGGCATAGTTCGACCCGCTGCCGGTATCACCGCCGTCGCTTGCTGTCCCGTCACCTGAACTGCCGCCAGACGACCCGCCGCCGTTGTCACCTGATCCACTGCCGGACGACCCGGTCCCGGCACCACTGTCGCCACCGGCGCTGCCACTGCTGCCGCCGGTTGATTGCGTCGAATTGCCAATTGCCACCCCATTCTCGGCGACGTTACCGATACTCGCCAATGTACCTTCGTTGCGGCACACGGTAGGAACATGGTCCGCGCGGCCGCTGACGAGCTGGCATTCCCATGTCAGGTTGGAGCCGTCGGCGCCGCCCGCAGACGGTACGAGCTGCAACACTGGTGCAACGTTCGCACCGGTGTTGCGGGTATTCATGACGATCGAACCGTCGTCGGCAATCTGGATGTTCTCGCAATAGCCGGTTTGTGAAAAACGGTCAGTCGATGCCGCGGCCCGAAAAATGCGCTTCCGATACGGCGACTTTCGTTGACGATGCAAGTGTCAAACACTCGCTGACTTTCGCACGCACGGAATAATTCTGGTATTGCGGGATAGCGACCATCGCAAGAATCCCGACTACCGCAACAGCGATCATCAGTTCGATCAATGTGAAACCGGACATTGGACGTTCAGAAACCCGCATTGCTTTTCCCTCGAATAGGTTCGTATCTGCAATTTCGAGGTATGTTACTGAACCGGGTCAGAAAAAAACGTGTTGAACGTCGCAAAGTTTGACCGGGACCATGCTGATTCATCACCAATGCCGTACGATTGTAAGCAGCACACCCGGTATTTTCGATACGATGGTCCGCGAGGATAGGCGGCGCGGTTCGGGAGAACATCATCCACTCGGAACATAACATACGAGAGCGATTGGTCACGCTGAGAGCTGAGCTTGAGCAAATGGTGGCGTCGAGCAAGGACGCCTCGGGCGTAGTCGAACTCGATCAGACCCGGGTCGGCCGGCTGTCGCGCATGGATGCGATGCAGGCGCAGGCCATGGCGAACGCATCGGCGCAACGCCGCGCCGGGATGCTGCGAAATATCGATGCTGCGCTGAAGCGACTTGATGATGGCGAGTACGGTCTCTGCCGGCGCTGTGAAGAGCCGATCAACCCGAAGCGTCTTGAGATCGATCCGACTGCGCTTTACTGCATCGATTGCGCGAGCCAGTCGGAGTAACAATACGTACCGTGCGACCGGCCCCTGCGGCGTGAATACAGTATGTCCCGGCCGGAGTTGCCCAACGGCGAACCTGAATACCTTGTGGTACTGTTAATCCGGTTTGAAAAACAGGTACAGGATATGACCAGGTTCAACAGACTGCCCCGCAGACGATTCCTGCAGTTGGCGACAGCTGCCGGGTTCGCCGCGACGGTGCCGCCTGCGACGTTCGCAGCGTCGGGGAAAATGGAGCGGCGCCGTATTCCCGGCACCGATGAACGGATACCGGTAATTGGTCTTGGCACGTCCGATGAATTCGAACGCATGCCAGCCGATGGCGGTGCGCAATTAAAGGCGGTCCTGACGGCACTTGAAGCGCACGGCGGCACGCTGATCGATACCGCGCCCATCTATGGCAATGCCGAACAGGTAGTGGGGCAGTTGCTGGGTGAACTGGGCATGACCGCTGATATGTTCGTGTCGACGAAAGTCATGGAACGCAGCCAGCGTGCCGGTCTTGAATCGATGGAGCGCTCGCAGTCGGTACTGGACAAGAAGCCGCTCGACTTGATGATGGTGCACAGCCTTGTCGGCGCCGAAATCCAGCTCGATAATCTGCAGGACTGGAAGGACGCAGGCCGCGTGCGCTACATCGGCATCACGACATCGCGCAGGAGCGATTTTGATGAAATGGAGCGGCTGATCCGGACCCGGGACCTTGATTTCATACAGGTAAACTACTCGCCACTGGAGCCGCAGGCCGCGGAGCGTGTCATTCCGGCAGCGGTCGAACGCGGCGTTGCGGTCATGATCAACCGTGCGTTCGGCAACGGCAACTACTTCGGCCGGGTAAGGGGCCATGAATTGCCCGAGTGGGCCAGTGAGTTCGATTGCGAAAGCTGGGCCCAGTTTTCATTGAAGTACATCCTCGGCAATCCCGACGTTACGTGCGTACTCGCGGCGACCAGCAATCCGCGGCACATGAAAGACAACGCGGCGGCCGGCTCCGGACGACTACCGGATGCAACTACGCGCCAAGCGCATCGAAAAACTACCTGCGCGGCCTCAGCCTTGATCGTCATTCATGAACGGCACATCGGCAGGGGCGCAGGTGCGCCCCGGGAAGGCTTTTCAGGGCTGTGCCGGACAGGGACGTCCGGCACAAGCGTACAGGGACGTATTCACAGCGTCCCTGAAAAGCCCTCCCCGGCGACGCCTCCGCTTACCACCGCTCCAAACCGTTCATGAATAATCCAGGCTGGGAGTTGCGCTAATCAGTCGTGCCGCCCTCGCTCCCCGGCGACCCAGTCGTCCCAGACCCCGAAGTCCCGCATGCCCTGCTCGATACCGTGCTGCTCGATCAGTTCGCCAATCTGCGCGTGCCCCAGTCTGGGCAGACGCTCGCTACTGTTGGCAAATCCCCAGGTGACGGCCGCTGCAATTGCCGAGTTCAGTTTGACCTGACGCTGATCCACCTTGTCGAAGGTGTCGGATTCGGCGTGGTAGTTCGATGCGTAGTTGGCATCCCGTTGCGCGGCGATCAGGTTTGGCACGCCTTCGATCATGAAATCGAAATTATCGGTGCCGACCAGAGCGGCATTGACCTGTGTAAACGGCCCGAGCCCGGCTACCGGCGCGAGGTGCGCATCCACTTCGGGTATCAGCTCCGCCCTTCCGCCGGTGAAGAAACCGGTAATGCGGCCCGTCCCGATGTCAAACGATGCGGCAACGACATGGTTGTCGAGTTCCGCCTCATGCTGTTCCGTATATTTCCAGGAGCCGACCAGCCCCTGTTCCTCGCCATTCCATAGCGCGAAACGTATTGTGCGGCGTGGCTTCAGCCCAAGGCGCGTTATTTGCCGCGCAACGTCAATCAGCATGGCAACGTTCGCGCCGTTGTCGAGCGCGCCGGTGCCCAGATCGTGCGAATCCAGGTGCGCACCCATTAGCACTATTTCGTCCGGCTTCTCACTGCCGCGAATTTCCGCGATGACGTTGGTCGCGCGATAGGCGTAACCGGCGTCGACCGTGAGTTCGGCCTCGAGATCAAGGGAAGCACCATCGCGCAGCAAACGCAGCGCACGCTGGGCGTGCTCGCGTTCCATCAGCAGGATCGGAAATGAATTCACGCTAGCGAGCGCCGGCAGGCGGTACAGCAGGTTCTTTGGCCGGGATGACATGTAAATGAGGCCGGCGGCGCCGGCATCCCCGGCAAGCTGGTCCGTTGCCGATGATGCACCGTACTCGGCGAACAGGCCCGCCAGGCCGATGCTGTCGTCAAGGACCGGCGTCTCCACGATGACCCACGCGTCTTTAGCCGCTGCCCCGAGCCGTTCGAAATCGGCTTCCGTGCCGCTGCCGCCGTCTACGAGGTGTGAACGCAGCGGCCCGCTGGTACCTTTTGAGAACGGTTTGGCGATGACGGAGGGTGTCATCTCCACGTCGCCTGTAATTCGTGCCGACACGGATTCTTCCTGCCACTGAGTCGGCATGTCGAACACTTCGCCGCGGGCGGTCACTTCGGCGCTCGCAAACTTTGCAAGAGCCCATTCAACAGCCGCTTCATTCTGCGGCGTTCCGGTCACGCGTCCGCCAATTGAGTCCGTCAATTCGCGCAGGTCATCGATGACCGGCGTATCGCCGAGCATGGCCGCAATGAGGCGTTCGGTATCATCGGCTGTCGCCCCGGGAGACGCCATTGCCATGATGGCGATGGCAACCAGACCTGCCAATACGTTATGCATGCTGCTGACTCCTAGAAGAAATCGCGCAGGGCATCCTTTTCAATGCGGGCGCCCACGCGCTGGATAATATACGTCGCGCACCAGGTGCCCAGGCGCGCGCAGTCCGTCAATGGTTGATTTTTTGACAATCCATAAAGAAAGCCGGCCGTATAGGCGTCGCCGGCGCCGGTCGTATCGACCAGCCTGTCGACCTGCATTGCCGGTTGCTCGATTCGCTTTTCGCCTTGTATGACGACTGAGCCTTTCTCCGACCGCGTCATGACATACAGTTTGCCCGACGCGGCGACGCGCCCGGGCACGTCGTCAAAGTCCTGCACGCCGAGTAGCGCCAGCACCTCATCCTCGTCGGCAAAAACAATATCAACGTACTTGTCGATAAAGTCGGCAAATGCCTGCCGATGCCGTTCAACGCAATAGGAGTCCGACAGGGACAACGCAACCTTGCCGGATTTGCCATGCGTCAACCTGGCGGCTTCGGCGACGAGCGCCGGGCCCTCGGCGATGTCCCAGACATAGCCTTCGAGCAGCGTGATGGCGGGTTCGCCAACCGACGATTCCGTAATGTCGTCGAGCGCGAGTTCGGTACAGGCGCCGAGGTAGGTTTGCATCGTTCTTTGGCCGTCGGCCGAGATCAGGATATGACTGCGGGCGGTCGGTGCACCACCTGAGGCGGGTGGCAGCCGGACGTCGACACCCAGCGAGCGCATGTCGTGCACGAAAATTTCGCCGAGCTGGTCGTCGCGGACCTTGCCTATGTAGGCGGCGGAACCACCCAAATTTGCGAAGCCTGCGATAGTGTTGGCCACGGAGCCGCCGGACATCTCCGTCGCTGGTCCCATCTTTCGCGTAGATTTCGCCAGCGCGCTGTTCATCGATCAGTGTCATCGAACCGCGCGGAGCGCCGATCTGTTGCAGGAAATCGTCATCGACGCGCGCCAGCACATCGACGATCGCGTTACTGATTCCCAGGAGTTGTGACTTCATGTGCCAGGGTTTCCTTCCTTAAAACCGGCATAGACTACCACCGGGGCTGCCTGCGTGCCCGGGGGATCATTGCCGCCGCTATGGCGCAGCGCGCGTTGCGGCGGTATCGTGTGCAGACTACCGGCCGGGAACAGGCCGAAGCATGTGTTTCCGCCATTTGCGGTGCCGGGACGGGACAATGAGACGAGCGGCGAACTTCCTGATACCGACCACCCTGATAACGCTGTATTACGCGTTCTGGGTGCTGTTAATGGCGTTTCTCCTGATTCGCATACCGGGTTTCCGCGAATACTTTCCTGTCGGCGGTCTCGGTGACCTGGTCAGCGCCGATACGAACAGCTTCGAACCTGTCTATTCGCACGTCGAGGAAACGGTCCTGGCGCCCTACGGTCCACTGCGCCTTGCGTTTGCCAGCATCGGTGCAGCCATCCTGATAGTGCCAGTGTCCTGGGTCTACTTCATTACCAGCCGCAGCAAGGAGGTCGATCCGTCGTTCGTGCAGACCATCGTGATCATGCCTATAGTCGTTACCGGTATATCGATGATCGTCCTGAACAGCCTTGCGCTGGCATTTGCCCTGGCGGGCATTGTAGCAGCCGTGCGGTTCCGTTTTTCGCTCGAGCAGCCATCGCATGCCATGTATATATTTGCAGCTATCAGTATTGGCCTCGGCGCCGGTATTGGTGCGCTGGGTGTAGCGGTGGTTATTTCGATGGCATTCGTTTACCCGATGCTGATCATATGGAAACTGCAATACGGCAAAGTGATGTCGGGACCGCTCTTTCGCATGCTGACTCGCCATGACAATGACGAGGACGGTTATTAATCGCGCTGCCGCGTTCGTGTGTGCCGTCCTGCTGCAGGGCGTGGTGTCCGCTGCGCCCGGTGACTCCGTGCTTTCTGGCTATTCGCTCGCGGACGAGTCACTCAGTCAATGGCGGTTGCCAAACAGGCTGAAGGAAATTTCCGGTCTTGCCGTGACGGCGGACGGGCGGCTTTTTGCCGTCGCCGACGAGGCCGCGATAATTTATGAACTTGACCTGGAGCGTGGCCGCATTCACAAGTCATTTGCATACGGCGACCCGGTTTTGCGGGGCGACTTCGAGGGCATCGCGATTGACGGCAGCGTTGTCTACCTCGTGACGAGCAATGGCAAGCTCGTCAGCGGTCGCGAAGGCGCAAACGGCGAACAGCTGGAATATACCTCATACGAAACCGGCGCCGGGACCGAGTGCGAAATCGAGGGCCTTGCGACAGACCGGCAGAACGGGCGTTTGCTGCTGGCCTGCAAGACGCTGCGGCCGTCCCGGTCGATCGATGACCTTGCAATTTTCGCCTGGTCCATTGCGGATCGCGTACTTGATCCCGATGCCACGATCACAGTGCCGATGCGGCCAATTCTGCGTGAGTTGCGCACAAACCGGCTGAACCCGTCGGGACTGGTCGTTGATGCGCAGAGCGGTCACCTGTTGCTGGTCGCGGCGCGGCAACGTGCGCTCGTGGAGCTGTCGCCGGATGGGCAACTGGTTGCCGTTGCCGAATTGCCACGCACCGCACGGCACCGTCAGCCGGAAGGCCTGGAAATACTGCCCGACGGGCGCTTGCTGATCGCAGACGAGGGTGGAAACCACAAGGGTCGGCTGGGAATTTACCGGGCGGACCGGGCAGAAGATCCCGGTACAACGATGACGGCGCCTGATACCAAAGCGGCCGGGCCAGTCCTGATCTTCGTGCACGGCCGCGAGTGCAAGCCGGCGTTAGCGGATTATTTCGCGCTGGTACAGGAAGCGCTGGTTGCCGGAGTTGCGCGGGACTACCCGGACCGTGTCGAGACATTTCAAACACTCGACATGCGGGTCGCCTGGTACGGGGACCTGAACAATGCATTTCTCGCCGGATGTGCGGAGCGTTACGATGAGCAGCTGGACCTTGGCGACCGTCGCAATCTCCTGCAGCAGCTGCGGTCCATAGACCGCCGCAAAAAGTTCAGCCTGGCGGCCTATGATCGTCTGCCGGGAAAATCGGCGCTGCCGGAACTTGCTGCCGGCATTGCCGCGCCGGTGCTCGGCTCGCTGGGGACACGGACGCTGGTCAGCAACATTGCAAGCGACGTCAGGGAATATTGGAACGCCGGCAGTGCCTTCGGAGCCTCTGTCCGGGAGCGCGTGCGCGACACCTTGTGCGACGCATTGGGCAATAACCATCCGGTATTGCTGATGTCACACGGCACGGGCGCCATTGTCACTTATGACGTCCTCTGGCAACTGTCGCACGACGAGCGATTTGCAGAATACCATGACCGCAAAGTGGACAGCTGGATCACGTTGGGAGCGCCGCTCGGCGATAATTCAGTGCGCCGGCGGCTGTACGGCGCGAAGGAAAGCGGACGCCGGCGGTATCCGGGCAATATCGTGTCGTGGCATAACGTTTCCGCCGAAGATGACTGGCTGTGTCACGACAATACACTTGCCGATGACTTCAAAACCATGCTGAAGCAACGGCTGCTGAGCACCCTGCGGGATTACCATATCTACAACCTGGCAGTGCGTTACGGCAGGTCCGATCCGCACAATGCACTTGGTTACCTGATCCATCCGCGCGTTACGCAGCTGGTATCCGACTGGGCATGCCGGTACCAGCCGGACGCTGATCCAAATGATTCATAAACGTTTTACGGCGGTAGTTCGCGCAAGCGTGTTCGGGCCGTCGTTGCTTTCCGTCAGATGCAGCGGCTCAGCATTCTTCGCTTGATCGTAGCCGGCTTGTCGATGGTCTTGTAGAAGTCCTCCACGTACCGAAGACTCCGGTCGCGGCTGCGGTCGTCGAGTCCTTCCTGCTGCCGGATCAGCGCGAGTATATCGGTGCGTTTGCCGCGCAATGTCTGCAGAGCCGGCTCCAGCGCATCGTTTACATCGCAGTAGCCACGGTACAGACGGGTACGTACCGAGCGAATTCGCAGGCTCGGGTTGGGTTCCGCATACGGCGCATTGACCAGACCCGCGAAATCAAAATCATACGGCACGGAAAGATAACGCTGATCTCCCTTGCCAAGCAGTACGGCGTTGTGGCAACAACCGTCTTCGGCGGTGCCGCGAATCAATGAAAAGTCGGTATTTCCGATCAGGTACTGGAAGGCGGCAACGAGCGCGGCATGGTCCGGGTCCAGTTCCGTCGGGCGGATGCCGGGCGAGTCAACCGTGTCGTAATCCAGCCGGTCCGCGAGCCGGTCGTCGTCTCTCGATCAGGAAACCGTAACGCTCAACACTGTCGTCCGGGCTGTCCGTATCAACCCATTGGATGCGCAGCAGCCGCACTGAAAAGCTCTTGTCAGTCAGCTCATTGAGTATGCGATAGGCCAGGTACTCCTTCAAAACGAACTGCTCGTACCTGGTGTTTTGCAGATGACAATGTGTCACCAGCTTGAGTTTGTCCTGTCCATCGAACAGGCCGCCGTCTACCTGTGATTTACGGAAGTTAAGCCGTATCGGCGGAAACCGGCAGGTGTCTTCGCGGCGTCGGTAGTTGCCGCGCGCGCGCAGCTTGAGGTCCAGTATGTGTGGCGTACCGGACACGTCCTGAAATTCGAATGTGCCGTCGTGGTAGTCGCCGGAATCCCGTTCGCGCTGTATTGCCGCGAGCGGCGCCGTGATGCGCACAGCCAGCGTATCGTGGCTGGCGAAAAGGGGTTGGGGGGCAAACTGTTCGCCGGCTGCGACGGCCGGACAGCAGAGGAGTATTGCCATGGCACATGAGATACGAGCAACCCGTCGCAGCATGTTCGGCATCATACGGCGCTATCCCCCAAAAGCTTCCCGCGACATCATAGCAGCGGACGGCCGCGGGCGCCGCAGATGTCATTTGCCGGATGCCAATCACCGGCCAGTACTCTAAACTTGAGTCCGGTGGTGGCGGCCTGGAATGCCAGATGGTAATTGCTGTTGATGTTCGGCAACACAGATGGCGGCGTATTGCGGTGCTCGCCCTGTTGCTGCTCGCCGTTTTGCAGGCACAGGCCAGCGACTGGCACTGGCAGGACGCAAGCCGTGTCGTCGCGATCAGCGATGTGCACGGCGCGTTGCATGCGTTTGAACGAACGCTCGGTGCCAGCGGCCTGGTCGGGGACGATGGGCACTGGAGCGGAGGGGGCAGCCACCTGGTCGTGACCGGCGACCTGCTTGACCGGGGCGCCGCGTCCCGCGCGGTCATGGATCTCCTGATGCGGCTGGAGCAGGAGGCACTGGCGGCCGGCGGCCGGGTGCATGTCCTTCTCGGCAATCACGAAGTCATGAACCTGGTCGGCGATTTACGCTACGTCGCAGCCGGTGAATATGCCGCATTCGCGGCGGACGAGAGCGCGGACGAACGTCAGCGCTGGTTCCGGCAGTTCGTACAGCGCGCGGCAGCGCACAGCGAGGCCATGCCGTCACAGGAACAGTTCGGCCGGCAGTTCCCGGCCGGGTTTTTTGCGCACCGGCGCGCGTTCCGCCATGACGGTGAATACGGCCGCTGGTTGCTGCAAAAGCCGCTGATCGTGGTTGTCAACGACACGGCGTTTGTTCACGGTGGATTGTCACCCGGTCTTGCTGATATCGGGCTCGAAGGCATCAACACCGGCATGGCGGGCGATCTGGCGGACTACGTTCGCGCGCTGGCGGTCTTGACCGATGCAGGCATCCTGCATCCGGGCGACAGCTTCTATACGTATGTGCAGCTACTCGAGAACCTGCCTGCCGACGTCGAATGGCCCGACGAAGTTACTGCCGCCATCGCGACCGTGAAGCGACTCGATAACGCCGCCATTCACGACACCGAAAGCCCGGTCTGGTATCGGGGCACGTCCGGCTGCAGTCCGCTGGTCGAGGCGGCACGGCTGCAACCCGTGCTTGACGCGCTGGGTGCCAGTCGCGTTGTCATAGGTCATACGCCGACAGTCACGCGCGGCGTCGTCAGCCGGATTGGCGGACGCGTCATCGGCATCGACACCGGCATGCTGAACGAATACTACAAGGGCAGCGGCCACGCGCTGGTGATCGAGGACAACAAGCTGGCGGTCGTGTCCGAGAACGGCGAGACGCTGGAAATCGGCCCCGACCCGCGGCTGAACGGTGCCGGCCCTCTTACCATCGATGCGCTGCAGAGTGTTCTTCTAAATGGCGACCTGGTCACGGGCACGAAGCGCGCGGACGGCACGCGCAACATGCGCGTCACCCACGACGGGGCGAGCGTGGATGCGCTGTTCTATGAGGATGCCGGTCCCGAGCTGGCCGCCTATCATCTGGACCGCCTGCTCGACCTGCAAATGGTGCCGGTCACTGTCGCTCGTACCGTCGATGGACGCGAAGGCGCATTGCAATTGCTGCCAGCCGGTCACGTCGATGAAACCGGGCGTCGCGAAGCCGGCGCCGGCGCGTCAGCGTGGTGTCCGCTGCAGGCGCAGTGGCAGTCCATGTACCTGTTCGACACACTTGCCTACAAGGAGCGCCGCGGTCCGGAGCAAATGCTTTACGATCGCCGCACGTGGCAACTGATGCTGAGCGGGCATGGCGACGCATTCGGCAGCGGGCGCGGTAGTCCGCGCTACCTGAGAAACATCGACATTGCTGTTGATACAGGCTGGCGCGAGGCTTTGTCCGGCCTCAGCGACGAACAACTGGACGCAGAGCTCGGCACGTGGCTTGACCGGCGGCGTATGCGGGCCCTGGTGAACCGGCGAGACAAGTTGCTGGAACCCTGAATGGCGCAGACTCCGCGCAGGGGCTACCGGTGCGCCTCAGAGCCCGCATGTCCCACGTCGTTGCGAGCGCGTAGCGCGTGGCAATCTCGTGCCAATTGGCAGAGCCGTTATTTGTACGAGGTCGCCACGGCGCTGCGCGCCTCGCGATGACGGGAGTCGTTCGTCAGAGTTCGCGCGACACTTAAGTGCGTGACATTGCTGCACGAATAATCCGGGCTATCCGGCCCGTGCGGCGGTTGCCATGTGCTGGGCTGCGCGAAATGCCAGTGCCATGATTGTCATTGTCGGCTGGCCGCGGCCTGATGTGACGAAGCTCGAGCCGTCGCAGATATAAAGGTTCTGCACGTCGTGGCTGCGGTGGTATCGGTCGACGACGGAGGTCTGCGGGTCGTCTCCCATGCGGCAGGTTCCGAGCAGATGTGCGCCACTGGTTTGCGGTTCAAGAGGGTAGGCCCATGATTGCTCGGCGCCGGCAGCGTCGAACAGTTCCATCGAACGGTCCAGCAGGAAACCGGCCATCGCGAGATCATCATCATGATCGCGGTAGGTGAGGCGCAGCGCCGGCCGACCCCAGCGGTCCTTGTGCGTCGGGTCGAGCGTGATGTTGTTCCTGTCCAGGGCCAGCGATGTCGTGCTACCGAGGATCGACATCTGCCGCGTGTAGTTGTGCGCCAGCAGCTTCTTGAATTCGCTGCCCCAGGCCGGCGCATCGGGCGGCATGCCGGCGAGCGAAAAGAGTATTGGCGTGGCCGAGAACAGCGGTCTTGCGTCAATACCGCCGCCGCCGTAGAAACCGCGTGCCGGATCGGACTCGTAAAAATCGTGAATGATCCGCGTGACCTGGATGCTCTTGTAATCGTTCAGCTGCTCGGAGAACATGCCATTGGCCAGCGAATGGCAGTTGAACATCAGGTTGCGCCCTACAAAGCCGCTGCTGTTGGCGAGTCCATCCGGATGCTTTGCACTGGCGGACTCGAGCAACAAGCGCGGCGTCTCTGCACCGTTGGCGGACAGTATTACCGTCCGGGCCTTCTGGCGCTGCTGTTTGCCATCCGCATCGTAATAAAGCACTTCGTCCACGGTGCCCCGGGCGCTGGTGGGCAGATTGAAGACGGTGCTGTTCGGACGGATTTCGCAACGGCCGCTGGCCTGGGCCTGCGGAATCATCGTTGCAAGCGTTGATGATTTGGCGCCGGCTTCGCAACCGAAGCCCATGCAGTAGCCGCAATGGATGCAGGGTGCGCGGCCGTTATGCGGTTTGGACAGCACGGCGACCGGTGCAGGCTGCGCGTGCAATCCGAGTTTCTTTGCCGCCCGCTCCAGCAGGACACCCGACGATTTGACCGGCATCGGTGGCATGGGATAAGGCTTCGAACGTGGCGCATCGAACGGCCCCGGCGCGCCTGATACACCGACTTCCCAGTCGACGCGCGCGTAGTAGGGCTCCAGTTCATCGTAGGTGATCGGCCAGTCCGCGAACGTCGTACCGCTTAAGGGTCCGAGCAGACTGCGTTCCTGGAAGTCGCTTTCGCGAAAACGCCAGAAATTGCCACTGAAGTGGACACTGCTGCCGCCAACGGTTTGTGCGTACTCGGCAGGCGGCCTGAATGTCGATGGCATGGCAACCTTGCTTTCATCGTCCCGGAAGGTCTGTGCGTCGCGCGCGGCCGGCCCGCCCAGCAGCGAGCCGTTGAACACGACGTCGATTTCGTCGTGGGTGAAATCAGCCGCCGTACGAAACGGGCCCTGCTCCAGCACGACAACGCTGAAGCCCGCGACCGACAGCTCGCGCGCGATGACGCCACCCGCCGCCCCGGAGCCAACGACGACGAAATCGACCACGTCGTCATTGGCGTACTGCACCTGCCTGTCACCCGCCATGATTGTCTCCGCTGGCCACGGCCGCATCGTAGTGACCGAACGGTGGCAGGAACGCATGCTGGTGCGGGTCGACGCCCAGCAACTGCCAGCCGGCGCCGTCCCTGTTGCCGCCATAGCTTGCCATCCCGAACATGCCGGCCAGCGTCATGAAGCGCACAAAGCCGAAAAAGGGTGTCGTGTCCTGTGTGCGCAGGTGCCGGTCCTGGTCCGCTTCGTCGAGGTCGGAAAACTGCGTCGCGCCCGGAAATGCCGCGGCGACCGGCGCCTGGAAGTCAGCGAGACCGCCCAGCAGGAAGTCCTTCTGCGGCGCCAGGAAGCCGCCCAATGACTTGTCGATAAACCAGATGACACCGGCGTCATGAGCCCCCGGGGTGTCCGTCGCTGGCAGGATCCGCGCCGCTATGGCGTCAAGCTCCCGCGCCTCGCCGGCGGACAATGTTTCGAATGCCGCCCCCACGTCCCGCGCGCTGCAGGCCGCCTGGCTCAGGGCAGCCAGCCCCGGAATGCCGAATCGCAACGCTGACGCACCCGCCAGCACCCCGCTGCCCTGCAAGAACTCCCGCCGCGAACCGTCCATATGCCTTTCCCCCAATACGGACATTCATTATAGAACCCGTCCAAGGGGCAGGCGCAGTGATTTTTTCGGTCCCGTCGTTGCGAGCCCGAAGGGCGTGGCAATCTCGTACCGACTGGCAGAGCCATTATCCGTGCGAGGTCGCCACGTCGCTGCGCTCCTCGCGATGACGGTGGTGCTGCTACGAGGTCGCCACGTCGCTGCGCTCCTCGCGATGACGGTGGTGCTGCTACGAGGTCGCCACGTCGCTGCGCTCCTCGCGATGACGTTGGTCCTGCTAGTATGGGCGGGACATCAAGGGCTGGGTATTGATATGGGACGATTAACGACGCATGTGCTGGATACGGCCGGGGGGCGGCCGGGGCGCGGGATTCCGGTGCGGTTGTATCGCCTCGACGGCGGGCGTGAGCGGGTGGCCGATACGGTTACCAACGATGACGGGCGGACTGATGAGCCGTTGTTGGCGGGCGATGCGTGGCGGGCAGGACGCTACGAGCTCGAGTTCTCTGTCGCGGACTATTTCCGGGACCGCGGGGCGGAACTTGCGAACCCGCCGTTTCTCGATGACATTGTTATCCGGTTTTCGCTGGCGGATGACCGGCATTATCATGTGCCGCTACTGGTTTCGCCGTGGTCCTATTCGACGTATCGCGGCAGCTGACGGCATCAGGTATTGGTAATGACAGCTTCCACCGACACAGCTCCGGGCGTGGTGCGTTTTGTACTCGACGGCCGCACCGTCGACGTGCCCGATCCGGATCCGACGCGCACGGTATTGCAGTACCTGCGTGAGGATCTCGGACGTACCGGTACCAAGGAAGGCTGTGCCGAAGGGGACTGTGGCGCCTGCACCGTGGCGGTCGCCGAGCCCGATGCAGACGGGCGGCTGCGTGTACGCGCGATCAATTCCTGCATCCAGTTCCTGCCAACACTCGACGGCAAGGAGCTGATCACGGTCGAGAGCCTGCGTGGTAGTGACGGCACACTGCATCCTGTGCAGCAGGCGATGGCCGATTGCCACGGCTCGCAATGCGGCTTTTGCACGCCCGGCTTCGTCATGTCCCTGTTTGCGCTGTACAAGCACCAGGAGAATCCGGATCGCACGGCCATCGACGATGCGATCGCCGGCAATCTCTGCCGCTGCACCGGCTACCGGCCGATCATCGAGGCGGCAGTGGAAATGTACCGGCAGGAACCACGAGGCGGCAGCTGGCTGTTGCAGCCGGCGGCAGCGTCACAGCAGGAGTTGAGCGCCGACGAGTCAAAGCGCCTGGACGCACAGGCGGCGATCCGGCGTAATGAATCGCTGGCGCTGACCAACGGCAATCGCCGCTACTTTGCGCCGCGCACAGGCGCCGAGCTGGCGGAACTGTATGCCCGCTACCCCGATGCCGTGTTGTTGGCCGGTGGCACGGACGTCGGGCTCTGGGTGACCAAACACTACGCAGAAATCGAAACTGTTATCTACACAGGCAGCGTCGCCGGGCTCAAGGTGATGCAGGCGACCGACTCACATTTGGAGATTGGTGCGGCCGTCACTTATACCGATGCGATGCCGCTGCTGCTGCATCACTTCCCGACAATGAGCGAGTTGCTCCGCCGCTTCGCCTCGCCGCCTATACGTAACGCCGGCACGCTCGGTGGCAACGTTGCAAACGGCTCGCCGATAGGCGATTCGATGCCGGCATTGCTCGCGCTGGATGCTGTCCTGCTGTTGCGATCGGCGTCGGAATCACGCGAGATGCGGCTGGACGAGTTCTATCTCGATTACCAGGAGAATGCGCTGCGGCCGGGCGAATTCATCGAACAGATAAAGATTCCCCGCCTGCACGCGGACGACCAGCTGCAGAGCTACAAAGTGTCAAAACGCTTCGACCAGGACATTTCGGCAGTATGCGGCGCGTACCGGCTGCGGCTCGGCGACGACAACCGCATCGATGACGTGCGCATTGCTTACGGCGGTCTCGCGGCAATACCGAAACGCGCACGGGCCTGCGAGCGCGCGCTCGCGGGCAGGGAGTTTGCCGAAGCGATCGTCGTCGAGGCCATGGCGGCGCTGGATGATGACTTCGAACCAATCACCGACATGCGCGCCAGCGAAGATTACCGCCGCCGCATCTGCAAAAACCTGCTGTTGCGTTTCTACCGCGAGACGTCTGCATCCCTCGACGGTAAACCACCGGTCCGGATTTACGATTATGGACGCCAGAAGCAGGCCTGACGCTGACGTGCGGACTGTCGCCGGCGCGGCCGGCGCGCCGGTTCCGCACGACAGCAGCCATCTGCATGTCAGCGGCGAGGCGACCTATACCGACGATATCGTCGAGCCACGCGGGTTGCTGCCATATAGCCGTCGGCATGAGCAGCAAGGCACACGCGCGCATTGCCAGTATCGACCTCGATGCCGTGCGCCGCGCACCCGGTGTAGTCGCAGTCATGACGGCCGACGATATTCCCGGCGAGAACAACTGCGGCCCGATTATTGCCGACGACCCGATTCTCGCCCCCGGCGTCGTGCAGTATTCCGGGCAGGCCGTGTTTGCCGTCGCTGCGCACACCGTCGGCCAGGCGCGCCGTGCCACGCGACTCGCCAGAATCGAGTACGAGGAGCTGCCTGCCATCCTCGATCCGATGGCGGCCGTCGAGGCCGGTTCCTTTGTACTGCCGAGTGAGACAATCGAACGCGGCAATGCGCCAGCCGCACTCGCGGACGCGCCCCACCGGTTGCAGGGTCGAGTCAGCCTCGGCGGCCAGGACCATTTCTACCTCGAAGGCCAGATCGCGATGGCACTGCCGCGCGAGGACGGCGATCTGTTCATCTATAGCTCCACGCAGCATCCTGGCGACGTGCAGCACCGTGCGGCCGCGGCCATCGGCAAGCACTCGAAGGATGTCGTTGTCGAGTGCCGCCGCATGGGCGGTGCGTTCGGCGGCAAGGAAAGCCAGCCAGCACTGATCGCCTGCATTGCCGGCTTGATGGCGAATCGCACCGGCAAGCCGTGCAAGCTTCGCCTCGATCGCGACGATGACATGAAGATGACCGGCAAGCGCCACGACTTTGTCATCGACTACGATGTCGGCTTCGATAACAGTGGCCGCATCGAGGGTATCGACTTCATGTTCGCCTCGCGCTGCGGCATGTCCGCCGACCTGTCCGGTGCAATCAACGACCGCACGATGTTCCATTGCGATAATGCGTACTACCTGGCGAACGTAAGGCTTGTTTCGCATCGTTGCAAAACGCATACGGTGTCAAACACGGCATTCCGGGGATTCGGCGGTCCGCAGGGCATGTTCGGCATCGAGTATGTCATCGATGACATTGCCCGCTACCTGGGCAGGGATGCCCTGGAAGTGCGCCGCGCGAACTTCTACGGGATCGGCGAACGCGACGTCACGCACTACGGACAGAAAGTCGAGGATAACGTCCTCGAAGACATCTGTAGCCGCGTGGTGGAATCCGCCGGATATCACGCGCGCCGCGACGAGATTGCCGCGTTCAACGCAAGCAATGACACGCTGAAGCGCGGCATTGCCCTGACGCCGGTCAAGTTCGGGATCTCATTCACGGCGACGCACCTGAACCAGGCGGGCGCCCTGTTGCACGTCTACACCGACGGCACCGTGCACATCAATCATGGCGGTACCGAGATGGGGCAGGGGCTTTTTACGAAAGTGGCCCAGGTCGTCGCCGACGAACTGCAGATCGATTTCGACCGCATCAAGATTACCGCATCGGACACCAGCAAGGTTCCGAATGCATCGGCAACGGCCGCATCCAGCGGTTCCGACCTGAACGGCAAGGCGGCGCAGGCGGCGGCGCGCACGGTAAAGACACGCCTGGTACGGTTTGCCGCCGAACACTTCAAAGTGCCCGAGGCGGAAGTGGTTTTTGCGAACAACACGGTACAAATCGGCAACGAGACACTGGGCTTCGCGGGAACTCGTGCATCTCGCCTGGTTTGGGCGCATCTCATTGTCGTCCACAGGCTACTATCGCACGCCGAAGATCAACTATGACCGCAGCACGTTCAGTGGCCGCCCGTTTTATTACTTTGCCTACGGCGCCGCGGTGTCCGAGGTGGTCATCGATACCCTGACCGGCGAATACCGGCTGACCCGCGTCGATATCCTGCACGATTGCGGCAAGTCACTGAACCCGGCGATCGACATGGGCCAGATCGAGGGTGGATTCATACAGGGCGCCGGCTGGCTGACGACAGAAGAGCTTTGCTGGGACGCCGACGGCAACCTGACGACGCATGCACCATCGACGTACAAGATTCCGGTCAGCTCGGACATGCCGCTCGATTTTCGCGTGCAGATCCTGGAATCGGGCCACAATCGCGAGGAAACGATCTTCCGCTCCAAGGCCGTCGGCGAACCGCCGTTGATGCTCAGTTTGTCGGTGTTCCTCGCACTGCGCGATGCCGTGGCCAGTACCGGGCCGGCGGGCTGCCGGCCGCCGCTGCAGGCGCCGGCGACGCCCGAAGCGGTGCTGAAGGCAATCACCGCTGTCCGCGATGACGGTGACGATGATGACTGACTGGTTGCCGGAACTCGACCGCTTGCAGCGTGGCGGGGGCACGGCAGTGCTCGTGACCGTCGCCGGTGTGCGTGGCTCCGCGCCGCGTGAAGTCGGCGCAAGCATGCTGGTGATGGAGGCCGAAGCCAGCGGCACGGTTGGCGGCGGCGAACTCGAGTACCAATGCCTGAAGATCGCTGCCCGCTTGCTCGGCGTCGATGCGGATGATGCCGGTTTCTTGCGCCGGTTCCCGCTCGGGCCGAATTGCGGGCAGTGCTGCGGTGGGGTCGTTGACGTGCTGTTCGAGCGCGTGACCACCGGCACGCGCTGGACGCGAGAGCTGCTCGGACACTGGCGCAGCCGGGAAGCGGTTGCGCTCGATGACGGCAGCTCGATGCGGCCGGGCGCCCGCTCCGGCAACTTGTCACCGCGGCGGGCACTGATGCCGGCCAATCCGGCTCCGCGGCATGTGTGCAAGCGCGGGAGTTGCTGCTGGCGAGGGCACCGGCCGCTCGCATCGACACGCCGGGCCGCTCACAGGACTTCCTGCTGATTGAACCCTACGCCGACAGTGGTTTCGATATCGCCGTCTTCGGTGCCGGGCACGTCGGCAGTGCCGTGGTGCACGTGATGTCCGGGCTCAACTGCAACGTTCGATGGATTGACAGCCGGCGTCGGATTTTCCCGGCGCATCCACCGGGCAATGTGCAGTTGATTGAATCACCGGACCCGGCGCAGGAGGTGGCCGCGCTGCCCCGGCAGACATTCGTGCTGATCATGACCCACAGTCATGCCATTGACCTGGCAATTTGCGCCGCGGTGCTTGCGCGTCGCGATTTCGCGTATTGCGGGCTGATCGGCTCGCTATCGAAACGCCGGCGCTTCGAAAAGCGGCTGCGTGTGCAAGCGTTTTCGGATACGGAACTCAAGCGCCTGAGCTGTCCGATCGGTGTCAGTGGCATCCGCGCCAAACAGCCGGCGGCGATTGCCATAGCCGTGGCGGCCGACATACTGCGCCGCCGCGAACGACTACAATCAGCGACCGGCACCGCCCGCGTGCACACACTGCGACAATAACAACAAGCCTTATGGAAGCATACATCGTTGACTGGCTGAACCTGCTCGGCCGCTCGGTGCACTTTGTCACCGGCATTGCCTGGATCGGCGCGTCGTTCTATTTCATCTGGCTCGACAATCACCTGGTCGCGCCGCGCGAGCACGCCGACGAGGAAAAAGGCGTCGGCGGCGAATTGTGGTCCGTGCACGGCGGCGGTTTCTACCACGCGCAAAAATACCGCGTGTCCCCGCCACAGTTGCCCGAGACGCTGCACTGGTTCAAGTGGGAGGCGTACAGCACCTGGCTGTCCGGCATGTTCCTGCTGTCGCTGATTTACTGGTATGGCGCGGAGATTTACCTCATTGATCGCTCGGTGGCGGAACTGTCAGTCACGGCTGCTATCGGCATCGGCGCGGCAGCCATTGTTGCCGGCTGGGTGGTCTATGACCTGCTGTGCCGGTCGCCCCTTGGCAATAACGACGCCGCGCTCGGCGCCGTGCTGTTCGTGCTGACAGCCGCATTGGCGTGGGGCCTGTGCCAGGTATTCAGCGGGCGCGGTGCCTACATTCACTATGGCGCCGTACTCGGTACGATCATGGTCGCGAACGTGTTCTTCGTCATCATGCCCGGACAGCGCGCGATGGTTAGCGCGGCCGCGCGCGGTGAAGCACCGGATCCGGCGCCCGGACGGCGGGCCAAGCAGCGCTCGGTGCACAACACCTATTTCACGTTGCCGGTGCTGTTCGTCATGATCAGCAATCACTATGCGCTGACCTACGCGCACCGCTACAACTGGCTGATACTGGTCGCGCTGTCACTGGCCGGTGCGCTGATCCGGGCCTGGTTTGTGGCGAGGCACAGTGGCAGGGCGTCGCCGTGGCCGCTTGCCGCCGCCGCCGCCTTGTTGCTCGGAACGGCGTTTGTACTGGCGCCCCGGCCGACGATATCAGAGGGCATTGCCGTTACACTTGACGATGTCCGTCCGGTGATAGAACACCGCTGCGTGAACTGCCATGCCCGGCAGCCGGTGCATCCCGGGTTCCAGGCGCCGCCGGCGGGCGTGGTGCTGGACGACGACAGCGACATCCTGGCCGAAGCCGAACGCATACACCAACAGACCGTGGTATTGAGATCCATGCCGATAGGCAACCTGACAGCCATGACCGACGAGGAACGCGCACTGGTCGATGCCTGGTATCGCGGCATCGCGGAGTCCCGGGAATGACGGACCCGACCTATCCTCGCGACCTCCGCGGCTACGGCGGCGCACCACCGGATGCAAATTGGCCGGGGGGCGCGCGCATTGCGCTGCAGGTCGTTATCAATTACGAGGAAGGCAGCGAGAATTGCGTGCTGCACGGTGACGCCGCTTCGGAAGCCTTCCTGTCTGAGATTGTGGGCGCACAGCCCGTAGCCGGCATGCGCCACATGAACATGGAATCGCTCTACGAGTACGGATCGCGCGCGGGCTTCTGGCGCCTGCACAGGCTTTTCACCGAGCGCGAATTGCCCGTGACGGTTTTCGGCGTTGCCATGGCGCTCGCGCGCAACCCTGATGCGGTGGATGCGATGTGGGCGGCCGACTGGGAAATCGCGAGCCACGGGTATCGATGGATCGACTACCAGTACATCGACGAGGACACGGAGCGTGAACACCTGCGTCGTGCGATCGACACGCATCGCAATGCCACCGGTGAGCGGCCGCGCGGCTGGTATCTCGGCCGATGCAGCCCGAACAGCCATCGGCTGGTCGCCGAGGAGGGTGGTTTCGCCTACAACGCGGATAGTTATGCCGACGACCTGCCGTACTGGAACCTGCTGTACGACGAACCGCAGCTGATGGTGCCGTATACGCTCGATGCCAATGACATGCGCTTCGCCACACCGCAAGGCTTCAATTCCGGTACGCAGTTTCTCGACTACCTGACAGACACATTTGATGTGCTGTACGCCGAAGGTGCCGACACGCCGAAAATGATGTCGGTGGGCCTCCACTGCCGCCGGCCGGCCGTCCGGGGCGGATGGCCGCCGTCGCACGCTTTCTCGACTATGCGATGAGGCACGACGATGTCTGGGTTTGCCGCCGCATTGATATCGCCGAACACTGGCGCCGCGAGCATCCGCCGGAAGGCACCGGCTGATGGGCGGGTCACGTCCGGACAAAGCCGCGTTCGTGCACCGTTACGGTGGCATTTACGAACACTCGCCCTGGGTTGCCGCCCGGGCGTTCGACATTCTCGAGGATGCCGAAACGCCCGGGAGTCTCGCAGATGTAATGGCCGGCTGTGTCGATCGCGCCGACGATGAACAAAAGCTCACATTGATCAACGCGCATCCTGATCTTGCGGGTCGCGCGGCGATCGGCGGCGAGCTGACACCCGAGTCGGGCGACGAGCAGGCGAGTGCCGGTATCGACCAGTGCACGCCGGAGGAATTCGCACGCTTCCAGTCGCTCAATAAGAAATACCGTGAGAAGTTCGGCTTTCCGTTCATCATGGCCGTGCGCGACAGCAACCGCCACGCTATTCTGGCGGCGTTCGAGCAGCGTCTTGAAAACAGCACGGACGAGGAATTTGAGCGGGCCATCGCCGAAATACACAAGATAGCGCGCTTGCGTCTCGCTGCGCTGGGAGACGACCGGGAATGACCGCCAGTGAACACAATCCGTTCCACCAGTGGCTGCCACTGGAACACCCAAGGCTCGGTACGCGTGTCGTGTATGCAAACGACGAATTTTTCGGCGCGAAAGAGCGCCTGATCGAACCGGCGGCACCGGTCTTCATAGCGGACAAGTACGACGATCACGGCAAATGGATGGATGGCTGGGAATCCCGCCGCAAGCGCGGGCCCGGACACGACTTCTGTATCGTCCGGCTGGGTATACCGGGCGTCATTCGCGGTGTCGACATTGACACGCGTCACTTTACCGGCAACTTCCCGCCGGCGGCGTCACTCGACGGCTGCATCTGCAGCGACGAGGTGCCGGGAGAGTCGGTGAAATGGCAGCCCTGCTCGGCGAAGTGCCGCTCAAGGGCGATGCACACCATTGGCTCGCGATTGACAACGAACGTGCGTTCACGCACTTGCGGCTCAACATCTTCCCGGATGGCGGCGTTGCACGTTTACGGGTGTTCGGCGAGGTGCGCCCCGCCTGGGACAGCGTCGATGGCAGCCAGGTAATCGACCTGCTCGCCGTCGAGAACGGCGGCCGCGCGCTGGCGGCGAGCGATGAGCATTTCGGCTCGATGCACAACCTCAATGTCGCCGGTCGCGGCATCAACATGGGCGACGGCTGGGAGACAGCGCGCCGCCGCGGTCCCGGCAATGACTGGTGCGTGCTGGCGATGGGACACAAGGGCCGCATCGAACGTGTCGAAATCGATACGGCACATTTCAAGGGCAATTACCCGGACCGCGCCAGCTTGCAGGCCGCCGCCGTCGATACCGGTTCGCCGGATATTGTTGCCGCCAGCGAGTCCTGGCCGCTGCTGCTGCCCGAAAGCAAGCTCGATATGGACCGGCAGCATTACTTCATGGACGAGCTTGCCGACGCCGGGCCGGTGAGCCATGTCCGGTTGTCAATATTTCCGGACGGCGGCGTCAGCCGGCTGCGCCTGTTCGGCCGCATCGTCAGGGACGCACAACGACCGCACACATACTGAAACCATTGCCGATTACCGCGGAGCGCTTTGCGCCGTTCGGCGATGTCATCGCGGCCGGCCGCTCCGAACGGAGCGCGATGAACGAGGCGCGGTTTGCGCGCTACAACGACCTGGCGGCGCTGGATATTGATCCGCGCGACGGTGGCCGCCTCGCAGTCAGCATCGTTCAGAGCCGCGCGGCGACACGCCTGCCGTACCGCTTCAACATGGTCGAGCGGCATCCGCTGGGCAGCCAGGCCTTCATACCGTTGTCCGGGTTCCGGTTCGTTGTCGTCGTGGCGGCACCCGCCGAGTCGGTAGAGGCGGCCGGTCTGTGCGCGTTTGTCACGAACGCAGGCGAAGGCATCAATTACCGCCGTGGCACGTGGCATATGCCGCTTGTTGCGCTGGAAGACGGGCAGCAGTTCCTGCTGATCGACCCGTGCCGGTGGCGGCAACAACTGCGATGAGCATGTGCTGGACGACTTCATCGAATTGCAGGCGCCATGACAGCGAGCCCGGCCAAGGTCGCCTATCGCGCATCGTTGTTTCACTGCCTCGATGAGCCGCAGTCCGGCACTGATGACGACGCCGTCTGTTATATTGACGATGGCGTGCTGCTCGTCGAGGATGGGCACTACGGCGCGCGGCCGGCCCGGCCAGCGAACTGCTTGCGGGCCTGGATGATGATACCGGGGTTGTCGATTACAGCGGCCGGCTGATCATGCCGGGGTTGATCGACTGCCATGTGCACTTTCCGCAAATTGACATGATCGCGGCCTACGGTGAGCAACTGCTCGACTGGCTCGAACAGATACGATCCCGCCGAGCAGGAATTTCGCGGGACAGCGCGCATGCAGAGGATGCGGCAGAATTTTCGTGAAGCCAGCTGCTTGCCAACGGCACGACGACGGCGCTGGCGTTTGCGACGGTGCATCCACAATCGTGTAAATGACCTTCTACGGCTGCCAACCGTTTTCGTATGCGGCTTCTGTCTGGCAAGGTCCTGATGGATCAAAACTGCCCGGAGGCACTCCGTGACGATGCGTCGGGTGGTATCGAAGAAAGCCGCCGGCTGATCCGGCAGTGGCACGGCAAGGGACGCCTCGGTTACGCGATTACGCCGCGTCCTGGCCGCCACCTCGAGCCCGGCAGCTCGCCCTTGGCCGCCTGGTCTGGCGGCGGAGTTTCCCGATGTCCATGTACACACGCATCTTGGCGAAAACGGGGACGAAGTGGACTGGATCCGCAGGCAGTGTTCCGGACGCGCCGGCAGTTACCTCGATGTCTAACCGTCACTACGGCCTGTTACGCCAGCGCGCGGTATTTGCACACCGCCGGCACGTAGATGACGAGGACCGCCGCACACTGGCAGCTGCTGGCGGGGCGATTGCTTTCTGCCCGACATCGAATCTGTTTTTGGGCAGCGGGCTGTTTGATCTTGAAGCCGCGCGGCTGCACGGCATTCGTACCGGTATCGGCAGCGATGTCGGCGGCGGGACGACACTCAACCTGCTGCGGACGCTGAGCGAGGCCTACAAGGTGCTGCAGTTGCAGGGGCAGTCATTGCCTGTGTGGCGCGCCCTGTATCTTGCAACGCTCGGTGCGGCGCGCGCGCTGTACCTGGACGATCGTATCGGTAACTTCACAAGCGGCAAGGAGGCTGACTTCATCGTTATTGATACGACGGCCACGTCGCTGCTGGCGCGCCGTATTGGCAAGGCACAAACAGCCGCCGGGAGAATGTTTGCGCTGATGATGCTGGCAGATGATCGTGCGATTGCGGCAACCTACGTCAGTGGCCTGCCGGGCTGCATCCGGGCTAACCGCGGCCGTATCTCAGCCTCGCGCCTGGCACCAGCTCACGCAACCGGTCCACCACGGGTGCCAGTTCCGGCTTGTGGGCCTGCAATTCAGCGACGGTAAGGCCCGACAGCTCATAGGGCAGCACCAGCCAGTCTTCTGTCTTGTGCACGAAATAGTCCGGCTCGCGCACCGTGCCTTCATTCGGGCGATACCAGACAACGGCAACACGGATGTCATGCGGCTGGTTACGTCGCGCCCGGCGTGCGAGCTGGTCGATGACGGCCTTGACACTGTTGCCACTGCTGTAGACGTCGTCGACGATCAGCATCGAGTGTTTCGAGCAGACCGATTCAAGCAGATACTGCAGGCCATGGACCCGGATTGATTTGGCCTTTTCGACCATCGCGGAATAGCTCGCCCGGCCGGAATAGGACGTGCGAATCGCGATATGATCGGTCGGTGTGCCGAAATGCTCGAGGCCTTCCTGCACCGCGATGCCGACGGCGCTGCCGCCACGCCACAATCCAACGAGATAGTCCGGCTGGAAACCCGACTTATGAATCGCGCGAGCCAGGCGGAACGAATCCAGCAGCAGGTCATTTGCTGCGATAAAGCGTTTTTCCATGAGTTTACTGCGGCGTGTAATGTAGAATCCCGGACCGGCATTATAACGACATGAGGTTGGTTTGCACGGGCGGTTTGCCTCACCGCCCTGGACGGATTCGCAGCGGAGCAACAGGCACTGGAAACCGGTATCCGGAACCTGCACACGACCTGTTGTCCGATTCCTTTCGCCTTGGCGTCAGGATCCTCGAAAGTGGTTTCCAGCCGACGATGATTATCGCGATCTGGCGCGGCGGGACGCCGGTGGGCATGGCGGTGCAGGAGATCCTGTCCTACTGCGGCGTCGATGCCGATCACATTGCCATCCGGACGTCTTCTTATACCGGTGTCGACGAGCGCAGCGAGGTGGCGGTGCACGGTCTCAGCTACATCATCCAGAAAATACGTTTCGACGATCGCGGTATCCACCACATCGATGACGATGAAATCCGAGACCGGCAATACCTTCGCCGCGGTCATTAACGAGATCCGGCAGCGTGCGCGTGACAATACGCCCGCAGACATCCCGCACGGGCGGTACCGCTACAAGCCGAACGCGCGTAAACGCAACCCGACCTCGAGCCGGAACTTACTATTTGCATGAGACAGCGGCAACGGCTGGTATTTCCCTCGACGAGCTTGACCGCATCGACACGCGAGGAAAATGCGCACCGAGCGTCCGCAGTCGGTCCGAGCATCGTCTACGGCGCCGATGCCTGACGCATGATGCGCGCGATTTGTGTTTATTGTGGCTCGTCGCCCGGCGCGCATCCGGATTACGCGGCCACGGCGAGATTACTGGCTGGCGAGTTGCTGGCGCAGGACCTGACGCTGGTCTACGGCGGCGCCAGCAAAGGCCTGATGGGCATCCTGGCCGACGCGGTGCTGGACGGTGGCGGGCGGGTTATCGGCGTCATACCTGCCGCGCTGCAACAGGAAGGAGGTCGGCGCACACGGGCACTTACCGAGCTGCATGTCGTCCAGTCGATGCACGGAACGAAAAGCGATGATGGCGGAACTGTCGGACGGGTTTGTCGCACTGCCAGGGGCTTTCGGCACGCTCGAGGAAATCATCGAGAAACACTGGACGTGGGCGCAGCTCGGCTTCGGCAGAAACCCTGCGGGTCGCCCTGGAACGCCTACGCGGCTACCGCACCAGACGTTAATCCAGTTCCTGGTACACGCCGAAGCAGAGGCGTTCCTCAGGAAGCAGCACCGGTCGATGTTGCTGGTGGATACGGACCCGGCGCGCCTGCTGTCGCGTTTTGCGAACTACGAGCCTCCGGACATACCGAAGTGGCGAGATTGAGTGGTGCCCGCGAATGGTTCCGCGGGCCCGTATCGGCCGGCTGCTACCAGCGCATCCGCCAGCCACCGCCGGACGAATAGTCGCGGCGTCGCTTGCGCATGCGGCTGTGCAACGTGGCGCGCTTGTCGGCCAGCCATTCTTCACGGTCGACTTGCGGGTCCTTGCCCTGTTCGCGCCGCCGGTTCTCCTCTGCAATGCGATAGTTGCAGGATCCCTGACCAGCTGATTTCCGCTTTCAGCTCACGCAGTACGAGTTCGACGTATATGGCGTCATCGAGGAAACCGAGGCCCGGTACCGAGTCGGGAATGACATCCTCGGCATGGCAGAAGTAGACGAGGGCGCCGAGCACCCGCTTGCGGTCCTCATCACCGAGCTTCCATTCCGTATCGCCCAGCATGTTGATGACAACCTGCAACTTCGATAGCCGATCAGCGATGAACTCCGGAAGGTCGGACGCCGCGCGGGCTTCGTCTATCAGCTTGCGGGCCGCCTCCTCGACTTCCTTGTCGTCCAGCTCGTTCTTCATGGCCGCCTTGGCCTTGTCGACGATATCCTGGAAATGATCGAGATCCTGATCGCTCAGTGTGAATGTGATATCCAGAGGCATAGCTAACCGTCCTTATCTTTATATATTAGGTGACGTTCGACCCCGGCACCCATATCCGCTTTGCCGAATCTCTCGGCATTTGCGGCCGGCCACCTGCGCGGCCCCGGCATCGAAGAGCCATGATTGTATACGGAACATGCGCTCCCGGCCATGCGCCGGTGCGCCGCGGCGCAGTACCGGGTTGCCGGCAAATGGCGCCGCGACCATACTGTGCGTGCTCTGCAAAAGTCTTGGTCGCCCTTGTTTTTCTGAGCTTTTTTCGAATCTGCCGGAACGAGGCCAGCCATGATGCAGGAAACTGACAACCCGCTAACCGTTATCGCCGCCGTGCCGCCGGCACTGGGCCGGGACCAGGCCCGTACGATAGCCGCCGAATACTACGGGATCGAGGCAGAGGCGACGCCGCTGACCAGCGAGCGCGACCAGAACTTTCTGCTGAAACTTGCCGATGGCACACGCTACGTACTGAAGATTGCCAACGCGGCAGAGGCTTCGGTCGTTACCGAGTTCCAGATACGGGCACTCGAGCATATTGCATCCCGTCCGCCGGCCGGCTTCGGCGTTCCACGGATCATCCCGACACGCGACGGACGCAGCCATTTCGAACTGGCACTGAACGACAACGTGCACGTCACACGGCTCGTCAGCTACGTACCGGGACAGCCGCTCGATACCGACACGCTCAGCGCACCGCTCTGTCGGGACCTCGGCGCCGGTCTTGCCAAACTGGCGCGTGCCCTTGAGGGATTCGAGCATGCCGGCTCGTCACAGGCGCTGTTGTGGGATATGCGGCGGGCACCGATATTGCGCGACTTGCTGCATTGTATTGGCGACGAGGGGCTGCGAGGTGTCGTTGCCGCTGTGATCGACGGCTTTGTACAGCGGGTACTGCCGATATACGGGTCACTGCGCGCGCAGGTCGTGCACAACGATTTGAATCCGGCGAACGTACTGGTAGAGCCCGGACGCCCCGATCGCATGGCCGGCATCATCGATTTCGGCGACATGCTGCATGCACCGCTAATCGTTGATGTCGCCGTCGCGGCATCCTATTTGCGAACACCCGATGCCGATGTGCTCAAGTGGATTGCAGAGTTCGTCGCCGGCTATCACCAGATCTCGGCGCTCGACGAGACGGAAACCGACCTGCTCTATGATCTCATCAGCACGCGGTTGGCGGCTACCGTCGCGATATTGCACTGGCGCGTGACACAGCGCGGGCAGGGTGACGAGTACCTCGGCGAAGCGGCGCTCAGGGAATCGAGCGCGGGTGGAGTACCTGGTGCGATTGCGGCAGACGTGTGACTCCGTGCATCGCGGCAGCGCAGGCGGATCTCGTCACCGATCACCGCTCTGCCAATCGGAACGAGGTCGCCACGGCTGCCTGCGGCAGCCTCGCCACCGATGACGGCGATGACGGGGCACACGAGCCAGCGTCGCGAGGATCAAACCCGCCGGCGTCGTCGCGGCTGAATTCTTCGCATCGGGGGTTGCGCGAGCTTTGCGCTTTTCGCCGGTACTTTCGCCCAGAATTTTTCGTAATGCCTGAGTGCTGACCAGCGACAGTTCGTTCTCGTCGCTATCGGAGACCAGCGTTGACTCGTCGGTGCTGTCGGGCCGTGGCGCCGGCGCCGACTCCTTCTGCTGGTTCAATATCGCCTGCAGGTCGGTGTCGTCGATGATCTGGAAGTGGCCGGTGGCGGCGTTACGGGCCAGGAAGCCTTCGTCGTCACGGCTGGCAAGCTGCTCAACCTGCTTGCGGTTGCCCGCGTCGGCCGAGTCCAGCAGCGTTTTCAGCATTTGCGTCGAGACTATTTCGAGCTCGGCCGTCTCTATCGTGCCTACCCATACCGAGCGGCCACGATCGTCCGTCTGTACCCGTCGCTCGTCACTGCCGGCGCCCGGGCGGTTTCTTCGGGTCAGACACGGCAATCTCCTTGATCGGGATCCTCCTGACTCGCCAACGGTAGCCGGATGCCAGGTTTATTGCCAGCATTTGACCGGGCTGCGGCGGCGCTTTGCAATGCAAGCGACAAAAGCATGCGGTTATACTGATGCAGTAGCGGGTGGTTACGGTTTTCGTGTCAATGCTCCGACGCATGTGCAACAGGGCGCTCTGCTCCAGAAGTGCGGTCGTCCATCGCCTGGCGATACTGACGCTCTGCATCGGGTGGCTGGTGCTCGCTGCCGCCTGTGCGACGACACCGCCCGGCAATATCGAGAATCTTTGCGCGATATTTGAAGAAAAGGGCAGCTGGTACAAAGAGGCGAAGAAGTCGGAAAAGAAGTGGGGCACGCCGGTGCATGTGCAGATGGCAATTGTCCGCCAGGAATCATCATTCCGCTTCGATGCACGGCCGCCGCGCACGAAGCTCCTGGGTTTTATTCCGTGGAAACGTCCATCCGATGCCTACGGCTATGCGCAGGCGCTGGACAGCACATGGAACTGGTACCGGGACGATACCGGTCATCGCTTTGCCTATCGCGATGATTTTGGCGACGCCATCGATTTTGTCGGCTGGTATACCAACCGGTCACAAAGCGCCCTGGGCATCTCGAAGTGGATCCTGAACCAGCATCTCGCCTACCATGAGGGCCACACCGGCTGGCAGCGGAAGTCATACCGTTCGAAGCGCTGGCTTAAGAATGTGGCGCGCCAGGTTGAGTACCGTGCAAAAGAGTGGGGCGCGCAGCTTAAGCGCTGCGAGGACGATCTCGATTCCGGCTGGTGGATATTCTGAGCCAGGACCGATCAACGACTGCAGCTGACGGAGGCCAGTGATGGCAACAAAACCGGGCGAGAGCCCGCTGAAGAACGCGATCCGGGCGGCGACCAAAATCGAGCCGCACGAACTGAAAGCAACACTGCTGTCCTTTTCGTTCGTATTCATCCTGATGGCTGCGTATTTCATCCTGGAGGCCGGTACGCGATGCACTGTCGAGCGAATGGACGGATGCGGAGCTGAGCTGGCTGTGGACCGCGACGTTTGGTTTCAGTGTTCTGGCGGTATCCCTGTACGGCGCCATCATTCCGCACGTGCGTTTCAGGCGGCTGGTGCCGGGTGTCTACATTTTCTTCGCCGCAACGTTCGTCGGTTTCTACTTCGGCTCGTCGCTGTTACCGGACCCCACGTGGGCCGACAAGACTTTTTACGTCTGGCTGAGTGTTTTCAGCCTGTTTCATGTATCGGTGTTCTGGAGTTTCATGTCCGGCCTGTTCAACAAGGAGCAGGCACCACGATTGTTTGCCGTCATTGCCACCGGTGCAAGCGCCGGTGCAATCGTCGGTCCGATCGTTCCGACTTTTTTCGCTGACAGTATCGGCACCAATAACCTGATGCTGATCTCGGCGGCGCTGCTGCTGGTGCCGGTACCGATTATCCGGGTGCTCGACCGGCTCAAGGTCACCGATCTCGGTAACGACGCACTGCAGGCGGACCTGAGCAAGCAGGTGAGGCTCGGCCGGAACCCGTTTTCCGGCTTCATGCTGCTGGTGCGCGATCCGTACCTGCTCGGTATTGCGCTGTTCATCCTGCTGTACGTCATGATGAATACGTTCTTCTATTTCGAGCTTCGTGACCTGTTGCGTGAGTTCGAGCGCGAAACGCGAACCCGTATCTGGGGCGGAATCGATCTCGTTATCAATGTACTGACGATCCTGATTGCGCTGTTCGGCACCGGCCGCCTCGCGGTGCGGTTCGGCATGAGCACGACACTCGCGCTGGTACCTGTCCTGATGGTCGGTGGCTGGGCGATTGTTGCCGCTTCGCCGATACTCGCAGTACTGGTGGCAATACAGGTTGCGCGGCGCGTGGGTAATTACGCGATCACGCGGCCCGGGCGCGAGATGCTGTTTACGCTGGTGGACCAGGAGCGGCGTTACAAGGCGAAACCGGTCATCGACATCGTCGTCTATCGCGGCGGCGACATGGTGACCGCGTGGGCCTATACCGCCATCGCGGCCACTTTCAGCCTGGGGCTTTCCGGCATTGCTATAATCGCCGCCGCGATTGCCGCGCTTTGGGCGCTGACTGGCGCGCTGCTCGGCCGCTCCTATGACCGGGCGCCCGCTGCCACAAAAACCACCGAGGACTGAAGCAGTATGACTGATGCATGGATCTGGCTACACCGTACGCACCCCCATAGGCCGTTACGGCGGCGCCCTGTCCGCAGTGCGTACCGATGATCTCGCTGCCATACCCGTGCGAGCGCTGATGGAACGCAACCCCTCGCTCGACAGTGCGGCAATCGACGACGTCGTCTACGGCTGCGCCAACCAGGCGGGCGAGGACAATCGTAATGTAGCGCGCATGTCGCTGTTGCTTGCCGGCCTGCCGGACCCGAGCGTGCCGGGCGTCGACGGTCAACCGGCTGTGCGGTTCCGGCATGAACGCCACCGGCATCGCGCGCGCGCGCCATCCGGGACGGCGCGAGATCGAACTGGTGATCGCCGGCGGCGTCGAATCGATGTCGCGGGCGCCCTTCGTCATGCCCAAGGCCGAGACCGCGGCGTTTCAGTCGCAAGGCGCGAAGTCGCACGACACGACACTTGGCTGGCGTTTTATCAATCGCGAGCTCGAAAGACAGTACGGCGTCGATTCGATGGCGGAGAACGGCGAGAACGTCGCCGAGCCGACTACAACGTGTCGCGCGACGGCCCAGGACCGCTTTCGCGCTTCGCGAGCCAGATCCAAGGCCGCAGTCAGCGCAATGGATGCAGGCCGTGCTCGGCCACGGAGATCGTTGCCGTGACGATACCGCAGCGGCAAGCGGCGACGCCGCTCGTCGTCGATACCGACGAGCATCCGCGCGCTGACTTCCACGATCGAGGCGCTGGCCGAAGCTGCGCCCGCTCGTTCCGCGAGGACGGCAGCCGTCACGGCCGGGAACGCCTCCGGCATCAACGACGGAGCCTGCGCGTTGCTGCTGGCATCGGACGCGGCGGCCAGGGATCACGGCCTCGAGCCGCTGGCAAGAGTCGTCGCCTGGGCGTCGGCGGGCGTCGAGCCACGTGTCATGGGCATCGGGCCTGTACCCGCCAGCCGAAAGGTGCTGAAGCTTGCGGGTCTGACGGTCAACCAGATGGATGTGATCGAACTCAATGAGGCATTCGCCGCACAGGGTCTCGCCGTATTGCGCGAACTGGGTGTCGATGACGACGCGCCGCATGTCAATCCAAATGGCGGGGCAATCGCGCTTGGGCATCCGCTGGGCATGTCCGGTGCGCGCCTCGTGACGACGGCGGCACGCCAGCTCAAGCGCAGTGGCGGCCGCTACGCACTGTGCACAATGTGCATCGGCGTCGGACAGGGCATCGCGATGATCATCGAGCGCGCGTAGTGAAGGAACCGGTGGATGACACAAAAAAGCCGTTGCGGCGGCTGGCAGAGCGCCTACGTGCACGACGTACGATCAACCTGTTCCTGAAGCAGCCGGTCAGCCGCCAGGTGATACTGGATGCGATCGAGGTTGCGCGGTGGGCCCCGAATCACCACGTCACGGAACCGTGGCATTTTTATGTCCTTGGAGAAAATGCAATCGCCGGGGCCGTCGAACTGACCCGCGTAGTGGTAACCGAGCGCAAGGGTGAGAAGAAAGGCGACTTCAAGGCCGAAGCCGCCGCCGAGCGTCCGGGCTGGCTGGTTGTCACGTGCCGGCGCTCGGAGGACAAGCTGCTCGAGCAGGAAGATTACGCCAGCTGTTGCTGCGCGATCCAGAACCTGATGCTGTACCTGTCCGAGGCCGGTCTTGCGTCAAAGTGGGCAACCGGGCCGATCATTCGTGACGCGCGGTTTTTCGACCTGCTTGGCGCGGATCGCTGGGAGCGAGTTTGTCGTCGGCCTGATTTTTTACGGTTACCCGAAGATCACGCCGCAACAGACGCGCCGCGACGTGGCCGACATCACCACCGAACTGTCCCCGAAAAGCCCTGCCAGCCGCGTGCGCATGGACGCTCCGCCACAGCGTAAGGCCGGTGGTGAGCCCCGGTGCGTTCATGAATACGGGCGTAGCGTGATGGCATTTTATTAGCTTCGGTTCCGGCTATATAAAGTGCTGCAAGTGGGTTCAGGCCCATCCAGTAGCTCAATTCGCGCGGGTGACCTATGTCCCACAGCGCGAGGTCCGCGCGTTTGCCGGTCTCGAGCGTGCCGCGGTCGTCAAGACCCAGCGCACGTGCCCCGTTGCGGGTCACGCCGGCGAGGCATTCTTCCGGCGTCATGCGAAACTGGCTGGCTGCAAGCGGCAGCATCATCAGCAGTGAACACACCGGCGATGTGCCTGGATTGCAGTCGGTTGCAAGCGCGAGCGGCACGGCGTGTTTTCGCAGTTCGTCGATGGGCGGTACTTGCGTCTCGCGCAACGTGACGAACGCACCCGGCAACATGACGGCGACGCTCCCGGCAGCAGCGAGTTGCGCGATGCTTGTTGCCGGCGTGTACTCAAGGTGATCAGCCGATAGCGCGCCGAATCGTGCGGCAAGCGTTGCGCCGCCGCTGTCGCTCAACTGGTCCGCATGCAGCTTGACGGGCAGGCCGTAGCGGGCGGCACACTCAAAGACGCGCGTTACCTGGTCTACCGAGAACGCAATCGACTCGCAGTACGCATCGACGGCATCGGCGAGTTTCTCCGCGTGCACCGCCGGCAGGACTTCGTCACAGATAAAGTCGATATACCGGTCTGCATTGCCGGCGTGTTCCGCCGGCACGGCATGCGCGCCAAGAAACGTCGTCCGCACCGTCATGCCGCATTGTTCGCCCAGCCGTCTCGCGAGCCGCAACAGCCGCAATTCCGTTTCGAGATCCAGGCCGTAACCGGATTTGATTTCCACGGTCGCGACACCGTCGCGGCGCAGGCTCAGCAGTCGCCGGGCCGCGGCGTCCAGTAAAGTGTCGTCGTCAGCAGCACGGGTTCTGCGTACCGTCGACATGATGCCGCCGCCGGCCCGGGCGATCTCTTCGTAACTCGCGCCTTCGAGCCGTTGCTCGAATTCCCGCGCCCGGTCGCCGCCAAACAGCAGATGCGTGTGACAGTCGATCAGTGCCGGCGTCAGCCAGCGCCCGCCGCCGGACCGGACCTCGCGGGCCGTCCCTGCCGGTAATTCGGCGGCCGGGCCGAGCCAAGCGATCACACCGTTGGCGACGGCCAGTGCGCCGTTTTCAATGACGCCATAGGGCTCGCCGCCGGCACGGAGCGTCGCGAGCCGCACATCCGTCAACAGCAAATCCCATTCGGCCATCACGCGCCCCCGGCTGCCTACATTGCAAACAACGGTAGCATGCTCTAACCTGTATATACAACTAAACGGAGCTCCTGCTGTGCCTCGCATTCACGCCCGCAAAGCCCTGCTGCCGGACGGCTGGAAAAGCGGCGTCGCCATCGATGTCGATGACGGCCGCATCAGCGCGGTTAGTACGCCGGCAGTGCCCGATGGCGGCGCATTCGCGGCCGGGATTGTTTTGCCCGGTCTGTGCAATGCGCACAGCCACGCCTTCCAGCGCGCGTTGGCGGGGCATACCGAGGAGCGCTCACCGTCCGACCGTGACAACTTCTGGACCTGGCGCGAGCGCATGTACCGCCTCGCCGCGCGCATCGACGCGGACGCGCTGACCGCAATCGCGCGCCAGGCCTACACCGAAATGCTGGCAAGCGGCTACACGTCGGTCGCGGAATTCCATTACCTGCACAGCGAGCCGGGCGGCGATGCCAATGAAGCGATGTTCGAGGCATTGCGCCGGGCGGCCGCGGACAGCGGCATCCGGCTGACGTACGTCCCGGTACTCTACGAACGCGGCGGATTCGACGACGCGCCGTTATCATGTGAGCAGCAACGGTTCGCGCACACGGCGGATGGATTGCTTAAGCATTACCAACGCTGCCGGGATCTGGCCGGCGATGACATTGTCGTCGGGCTCGGTGTGCACAGTTTGCGGGCCGTCACCGAGGCATCGCTGTCTGTAATTGCCGCGGCTGCCTCGGCCGACCGTGTGCCGATGCACGTCCACATTGCCGAGCAGCGCCGCGAAGTCGAACAAAGTCTCGCGATACGTCACCGCCGCCCGGTGCGCTGGCTGATGGAACGGCATGACCTGGATCAGCACTGGTGCCTCGTGCACGCAACCCATATCGACGATGAAGAAGTGTCAGCACTTGCCGCGTCCGGCGCCGTTGTCTGCCTTTGCCCGAGCACCGAAGCCAATCTCGGCGACGGCCTGTTTCCGCTGCCGCGTTATCTCGAAGCCGGCGGCCGTATCGCCATCGGCTCGGACAGCCATATTTCAATCAACCCGTTCGAGGAGCTGCGCTGGCTCGAATACGGCCAGCGGCTGATTGCCGAACAGCGCAATATCGCCGCGATCGGCAGCCGCAGCACCGGTTGCAGCCTGTTCGAGCGTGCGGCGGCCGGCGGCGCGCTCGCGGGTGGCACGGCGTCCGGTTCCATCTCGCCGGGGCAGGCAGCCGACCTGATGGTGCTCGACGACGATGACCCGATGCTGCTTGGGCACTTTGCTGCGTCTTTGCTCGATGCCCTGGTGTTTTCCGGTTACGCATTGCCGATCGAACGCATCATGGTCAATGGCGAGTGGCGTGTGATCGATGGCCGTCACGTTGGCGCTGAGGAGGCGCGACGCGAGTTCGCTCGCGTGCTTGGCGGCCTGCAGGAGGGTGAAGCCTGATGGCCGCAAGACCGCTGCCACGCTACCGGCAATTGAAAAACGGCATTATCGCGAACATCGCAAATGGTGAGCTCGCACCGCGCGACCGCGTACCGTCGGAAAACGAATTGGCCGAGTCATTCAACGTGTCGCGCATGACGGCGAACCGCGCGCTACGGGAGCTGCATGACGAAGGTTACGTCGAGCGCATTGCCGGCGTCGGCACGTTTGTCGCCGACATGCGCGCGGCGTCCCACGTGCTCGAGGTGCGGAACATCGCTGACGAGATTGCCGATCGCGGTCACCGGCATGCGGCACGGGAGATCCGGCGCTCGCGGCAGCACGCCCGCGGCGAGATTGCCCGCGCATTGCAATTGCCGGAAGGTAGCGATGTTTTCCACGTGCTGCTGACGCACACGGAAAATGACATTCCGATGCAACTTGAGAACCGTTACGTCGTCGCGGATTTCGCGCCCGATTTCCTTGAGCAGGACTTCAACTCAATAACGCCCGGAGCATACCTTACGGCAATTGCACCGCTGCAGGAGGCAGAGCAGGTCGTACGCGCGGCGCTGCCTGACGCCGCGGTGCGAAAGCATCTCGACATGGAGGCCGGCGAGCCGTGCCTCGTCGTGACGCGCCGCACGTGGGCGCACGGCAGGGCGGTCAGTTTTGCCCGCCTGCACCATCCCGGCAGCCGTTTTGAGCTGGCCGGACACTGACACACCGCCCGGAACGCCGCGTAGCGCCGGGCAAAATTCCTGAAACACAGACGCCAGGACAGACTGATGAACAGCAAACGAACGATCAAGGCGCCGACAGGTACGACACTCCATGCCCGGAGCTGGCTGACGGAAGCGCCACTGCGCATGCTGATGAACAACCTCGACCCGGAGGTGGCTGAACGGCCTGACGACCTGGTCGTTTATGGTGGTATCGGCAAGGCAGCACGCAACCAGGCGTGTTACGACAAGATTATCGAGACGCTGAAGCAGCTGGCGGATGACGAGACCCTGCTGGTGCAATCCGGCAAGCCGGTTGGTGTTTTCAAAACGCACGAGGATGCGCCGCGCGTGCTGATCGCCAATTCCAATCTCGTGCCGGCGTGGGCGACGTGGGAACACTTCCGGGAACTCGACCGCAAGGGCCTGATGATGTACGGCCAGATGACGGCCGGCTCGTGGATCTACATCGGCAGCCAGGGCATCGTGCAGGGCACGTACGAGACCTTCGTCGAGATGGGCCGCCAGCACTACGGTGGCGATCTCGCCGGCCGCTGGATCCTGACGGCGGGCCTCGGCGGCATGGGCGGCGCGCAGCCGCTGGCCGCGACGATGGCGGGTGCGTCGATGCTGGCCATCGAGTGCCAGGCCGAGCCGCATTCGAATGCGCCTCGATACAGGCTATCTCGACCAACGCGCCGACACGCTGGACGAGGCAATGTCGATCATCGAACGCGCGGTCGCTGACAAGCAGCCGGTGTCGGTGGGCCTGCTGGGCAACGCGGCTGAAATACTGCCAATGATCGTCGAGCGTGGCATACGGCCCGATGCCGTAACGGACCAGACATCAGCACACGATCCCGTCGAACGGTTATCTGCCGGCCGGCTGGACCGTCGAAAAATGGCGGCGAATGCGCGAGAGCGACCCGGATGCCGTAGCCCGCGAGGCAAAGCAGTCGATGGCCGTGCACGTACGGGCGATGCTAGACCTGCAGCGGGCCGGCGTGCCGACATTCGATTACGGCAACAACATCCGGCAGGTTGCTTTCGACGAGGGCGTAGACGAGGCCTTCGCGTTCCCGGGCTTCGTCCCCGCCTATGTGCGGCCGCTATTCTGCCGCGGTATCGGTCCGTTTCGCTGGGTCGCGCTGTCGGGCGATCCGGAGGACATCTACAGGACAGACGCGAAGGTCAAGGAGCTGATCCCGGACGATCCGCATCTGCACAACTGGCTCGATGCGGCGCGGGAGCGAATTCGTTTCCAGGGACTGCCGGCGCGCATCTGCTGGGTCGGGCTTGGCCAGCGCGACCGTTTGGGCCTCGCGTTCAATGACATGGTCAAAAGTGGCGAGCTGAAAGCGCCGGTCGTCATCGGGCGCGACCATCTCGACAGCGGATCGGTCGCCAGCCCGAACCGCGAAACCGAATCGATGAAAGACGGCAGCGATGCCGTATCCGACTGGCCGCTGCTGAACGCGTTGCTCAGCACGGCAGGCGGTGCGACGTGGGTATCGTTGCATCACGGCGGCGGTGTCGGCATGGGTTATTCGCAGCACGCCGGGCTGGTCATCGTCTGTGACGGCACCGATGCGGCCGCCAGCCGCATCCAACGAGTACTCTGGAACGACCCGGCCAGTGGCGTCATGCGGCATGCCGATGCGGGTTATGACGATGCCATCGACTGCGCGCGCGAAAACGGGCTGTGGCTGCCGATGATTGACGTTAACGGGAGTAAGGCATGAACCTGCAGATAGACGGAGCGACGGTCGGCCTTGCCGATTTGCGAGCGGTGTGGGGAGACGCGTGCACGGTCGAGCTGGGTCCGGAAGCGCGCGGGCGGGTCGCTCTGTCGAGCGCGACAATCCAGGAAGTGCTGGCTGGCGGCAAAACCGTTTACGGTGTCAATACCGGCTTCGGCCAGCTGGCACAGGTCCGCGTCAGCGACAGCGAGTTGCAGCACCTGCAGGAGAACCTGATCGCGTCGCATGCCGTCGGCGTCGGGCCGCTGCTGCCGGACGCGACCGTGCGGCTCATCATGGTGCTGAAAGTCATCGCGCTTGCAGAGGGTTACTCCGGCGTGAGGCCCGAACTGATCGACGCGCTGTGCGCGATGATCGACGCTGGAATCTACCCGTCTATTCCGGCCAAAGGGTCGGTCGGCGCATCCGGTGATCTCGCACCGCTGGCGCACATGGCCTGCGCACTGCTCGGCTTCGGTGAGGTCAGCGTCGACGGCCAGGTCATGTCGGCGGAAGAAGCGCTGGCCGACGCCGGTCTCGAACCGGCCGTGCTGGCACCGAAGGAAGGGCTGGCATTGCTGAATGGCACGCAGGTATCGACTGCGCTGGCACTGTCGGCTGTTTTCCGTTGCGAGCACCTGCTGGCGGGGCGATTACAGCCGGTGCGATGTCAGCCGATGCGATAAAGGGCAGCGATACGCCGTTTGATGAACGAATCCAGGTCGTGCGCGGCCAGCGCGGCCAGGTCGAAGTCGCGAAATTGCTGCGTGACCTGATGCGGGGCAGCGAGATACGCGCATCACACCTCGAGTGCAGCCGCGTGCAGGATCCGTACTCGATACGCTGCCAGCCCCAGGTCATGGGCGCCTGTGTCGATGTCCTTAATCACGTCGCTGGCGTCCTCGAGATTGAGGCCAACGCGGTCACCGACAATCCGCTGGTCTTTGCCGATTCCGGCGACGTGCTGTCAGGCGGCAATTTTCACGCCGAACCCGTCGCGCTTGCAGCTGATTACCTTGCGCTCGCGATTGCTGAAATCGGCGCGCTGTCCGAACGGCGCATTGCATTGCTGATCGATACTCACCTGAGCGGGCTGCCGGCCTTTCTCGTCAAGGAAGGCGGGCTCAACTCCGGTTTCATGATGCCGCAGGTCACCGCTGCCGCGCTGGCGTCGGAAAACAAGAGCCTGGCACACCCGGCCAGTGTCGACAGCCTGCCGACGTCGGCCAACCAGGAAGACCATGTCAGCATGGCCACGTTCGCGGCGTATCGCCTGCACACGATGCTAGACAATGTCGCGCATATCATTGCGATCGAGGTGCTGGCGGCGGCGCAGGGGATCGAGTTCCACCATCCGCAAAAAAGTTCGCCGACGCTCGAGCGCATCATCCAGCAGATACGCCATTTCTCGCCGAGCTACGACAAGGACCGTTCACTGTCGGCCGAGATCGAACTCGTGGCAACAATGATCGATGGTGGTTCGTTGTGTGAGCATTGCCGGCCGGTGCTGCCAAGCTATCCGGCATGAGCGAGCCCGTATTCGACGTAGTCCGTGGCAGCACACCGCTGCTCGTCAGCATCCCGCACGATGGCAGGCTCGTGCCGGACACAATCAGCGCGCGCCTGTCTGCTGCCGGTCGCGCGTTGCCGGACACCGACTGGCATGTGGCTCAATTGTATGCGTTTGCAACAGACCTTGGCGCCAGTGTCATCACCGCGCGCTATTCCCGCTATGTCGTTGACCTGAACCGGCCGCCGGACGATGCGGCACTGTACGGCAAGGGCCAGTCCACCGGCATCTGTCCGGACCGGACGTTTGCCGGCGAGCCGATTTACGCAGACGGCACGCCGGTCGGCCAGGATGAAGAGCGGGAACGCATAGCGGCGTACTGGCAGCCGTATCACGCGCAGCTTGCGGAGATGCTACACGCCATCCGGCAGGAATTCGGCTATGCATTACTGTGGGATGCACATTCCATCGTCAGCGAGGCGCCGCTGCTGTTTGACGGCGAATTACCGGTGCTGAATGTCGGCACGTGGGGCGGCAGGAGCTGCGCGGCCGATATCGGTAAGGCGCTGGCCGGCGTGCTGACCGATGCACCGCAAACCTCCGTAATCAATGGCCGCTTTACCGGCGGCCATATCACGCGGCATTACGGCGACCCGGCTCGCGATGTGCACGCCGTGCAGCTGGAGCTTGCGCAGCGGAGCTACATGGACGAAAAGACGATGCGTTATGATGAAACCTCAAGCGCGCAGCTGGTTCCCGTACTTGAACAATTGTTGCGTGCGTATCTTGAGGCAGCTCGCGCGCGCTATGCGCGTTACGATTACGCCCGGAGGGAGCATGAGTAACAGGAAGGGCATCCATGCCCTGTACGCCAGGGATCCGGCCGGGGCCGACAGGTTGTTGTGGGGCAGGGAGACGCATCCGCTGACTCGCCGCGGTTTCCTGCGGGGCAGCGGCCTCGCGGCCATGACCGCAGCACTGGGTGGCGCGATTCCTTTCGCGTCGAACATGCCAGGCGGACTGATACCAGCGGCTTTCGCACAGGACAGCGACGCGTTCGAGTTGCCGGGCAAAGATGGCCTGACGATATTGAATGACCGGCCGATCAACGCCGAGACGCCGGCGCACTTGCTCGATGACAACGTAACACCGGCGAACCGCCTGTTCGTCCGCAACAACGGCGTGCCGCCGCCGCTTGCGGCTACTGGCCCCTCCGATTGGCGCTTTAGCATCGACGGAGAGGCATGCCTGCGTCCGGCGACGATGTCGCTCGATGAACTGAAACAGCGCTTCCGGCACCACACGCTGCAATTGCAGATCGAATGCGGTGGTAATGGCCGTGCGGAGTTCTACCCGCCGGCCCGTGGCAACCAGTGGACGACCGGCGCGATCGGCTGCCCGGAATGGACGGGTGTGCGCCTCCGTGATGTGCTTGACGATGTCGGCATCGCCGATGATGCCGTCTATGTCGCCTATGAGGGCGCGGACACGCACCTGTCCGGGGATCCGGACAAGCGCCCCATTTCGCGCGGTGTGCCGCTCGAAAAGGCGCTCGAAAAGGAATCAATGCTGGTGTGGGCGATGAACGGCGAGCCGTTGCCGTTGTTGCACGGCGCCCCGCTGCGTCTCGTTTGCGCCGGCTGGCCGGCATCGGTCAGCGGCAAGTGGCTCGAGCCGGCTGCTGATCCGGGACCGGGTTCACGACGGCGAAAGACGCTCGGCCAGTCCTACCGCGTGCCGTGCGCGCCGGTCGCGCCCGGCACGGCGGTGGCGGACGAGGACATGTGCATCATAGAGTCGATGCCGGTGAGGTCGCTGATCACGATGCCAAAGTCGGGTATTACGCACGCGATCGGCGAACCGCTGCTCGTGCGTGGCCACGCGTGGGCGGGCGATCTTGCGGTGCGTCGCGTGTTTACGTCGATCGATTTTGGTGCCACCTGGCAGCGGGCGGCGCTGACCAAACCGGTGAACCGACTCGCGTGGCAGCATTTTTCAGCATCCGTCAGTTTCCCGCAGCCCGGCTATTACGAAGTCTGGGCGCGCGCCGAAGATGCCAACGGACAACGGCAACCGATGGTGCTTCCCGGCTGGAATCCGCGCGGTTACCTGAATAACGCCTGCCACCGCATTGCAATCGGTGTGACGGCGTGATGCGCAGATGCCTCGCAATCGCCGTGTGGCTGCTGGCCGGGACCGGTGCAGTCGCGGCCGCGGAGATCGACGAAAACACCGGCCTGGTTCGTGCGCCGGGGTGGGAGCAGGTGCGTATTCATTGCGGAGGCTGTCATTCACATGCGCTGGTGACCGCCCAGCGCGCCGATCGGCAGACGTGGCTTGATATCATTCGCTGGATGCAGGCGACACAGAACCTGTGGCAGTTCGATGCGGCGACCGAGGAGAGTATCCTCGACGATCTGGGCGGAGAACCATCCGCCGCAGCCAAACCGGCGGCGGGCGCCGATTCCGCCGAGCCTGTTGCCGCCGCCAGTCAGCGCCGGCGGCGGCTGACTTGTTCAGCCGGGTTTCAGTTGCAATCGTGCAGACTGTCCGGCCAGTATCTGAAGACAGGAGTTCACCAATGAACAAAGCAATAACAGCATGTCTGGCACTGTTCGTGCTGTTCGCAATGCCCGTACAGGCGCTCGGCGCGACCGCTGCGGAAATCGATGCCGACGTCAACGATGCGCTCGTGGCATTCCGGGAAGAGGTCAATGGCGCGGATGCTTTCCTCGACAAGGCCGCCGGTTACCTGGTGTTCCCGCGTGTCATCAAGGTGGGTATCGGCATCGGCGGTGAAACCGGCGAAGGTGCGCTGCGCGTCGGCGGCCGAACCGTTGATTACTATCGCACGGCGGCCGGTTCCATCGGCTTGCAGCTGGGCGCGCAGGCGAAGTCAATCGTCATCGCGTTCATGACCGAGGAATCACTCAACAAGTTTCGCAACAGCAACGGGTGGAAGGCGGGTGTCGACGGCTCCGTAGCACTGATTGACATTGGTGCCGGCAAGACGATCGATTCTCAGAACGTCAAGGACCCGGTGGTTGGTTTTATCTTTGGCTCGAAGGGCCTGATGTACAACCTGACGCTGGAGGGTTCAAAATTCACCAAACTCGACAAGGAATGACCGCGCCTCGCGATGACGGGAGCCCCCGTGGCCGCACGTCCTAAAGTGAAAAAGCCATCCTTCATCGCCCGCATGAAGAACCGCGGCCGCGAAACCGTAAGCCTCGGCCGTACGCTGAAGGACGAACCGCGCGCGTTTCCGGGCCAGTTGCTGCGCGTCCTCAAGCGGTCGTTCCATACCGTCTGGAACGCGCGCGGCGGCGGTCTCTATGCCTGCGGATTCGTCATCACGTTTATATGGCTTGAAATCCGCACGGTCATTGCCGAGTTTGCCGCGGCAGAGGGCATCGGCACTTTCCTGACCGGGCAACTGTTTGAAATACTAATACGCGTCACGGTGCAATCGATCCAGAACACCGTCATGGCATTCCTGTGGCCGGTCTGGCTGATCGAACGCTTCGAGTACTTCGGTATAGCCGCGCTGGTCGTCCTGTACTTCCTGTTCCCGCGCCTGATCAAGGAACCGCTGAACCGCTGGCTGTTCGACGATGGCGATGCGCCGGCGGCCGCTCCGGTTGTGGCGAAAGAACAGGCTCCCGGCGAGGAGTGACGCCCCAGCGCGTTCGCCTGTCATCGCGCGCAATTACTCCCCGCTTCGGTCGCTTCTTCCTCGAGGACCCGGCCGCGCTTCTTCTGCCTGCTCCTCGAACTCCTGTTGCCACGCCGAGCGGTGCACGGCGGGTGCGACTTGCACGGCCGTTACCTTGTACTCGGGGCAGTTCGTGGCCCAGTCGCTGTACTCGGTCGTTACGACATTGGCGCCGGTCTCGGGGTTGTGGAAGGTTGTATAGACGACGCCGGGCTTGACGCGGTCGGTGACCGTTGCTCGCAGCGTAATGTCACCCTTGCGGCTGGCCAGGCTGACGAGGTCGCCTTCGTTGATGCCGCGGGTTTCGGCATCGTGCGGGTGGATTTCGAGCAGGTCCTCGCGGTACCAGATGACGTTGTCGGTGCGGCGTGTCTGCGCGCCGACGTTGTACTGCGACAGGATGCGGCCGGTCGTCAGCAATAACGGGAACTTGCGGTTACTGCGTTCCTCGGTCGGGATGAAATCGGTTTCGACGAACAGCCCTTTGCCGCGAACGAACTGGTCGATGTGCATGATGGGCGTGCCCATCGGCGCATCGTTGTTGCACGGCCATTGCACGCTGCCGACTTCGTCGAGGAACCTGAACGAGACGCCACCGAACGTCGGTGTCAGCGCGGCGATTTCATCCATGATTTCCGCTTCGCTGGAGTAATTCATCGGGTAGCCCAGCGCCTGCGCCAGTTCCTGCGTGATCAGCCACTCGGCCTTGCCCTGGCGTGGTTTCATGACCGGGCGTACGCGGTTGATGCGGCGCTCGGCATTGATGAACGTGCCGTCCTTTTCAAGGAACGATGTGCCCGGCAGGAAAACGTGTGCAAACTTTGCGGTCTCGTTCAGGAACAAATCCTGCACGACGACGCACTCAAGGCTCGTGAGCGCCGCTTCGACATGCTTGGTATTCGGGTCGGATTGCGCGAGGTCCTCGCCCTGTATGTACATGCCCTTGTAGGTGCCCGCGATCGCGGCATCGAACATGTTCGGGATGCGAAAGCCCGGTTCCGCGTCGAGCTCAACTCCCCACATGGCCTCGAATGTGCCGCGAACGGCGTCGTCGCCCACCGGCCGGTAGCCGGGCAGTTCGTGCGGGAACGAGCCCATGTCGCAGGAGCCCTGCACGTTGTTCTGGCCGCGCAGCGGATTGACGCCGCAGCCCGAGTAGCCGATGTTGCCGGTTGCCATGGCGAGATTGGCCATGCCCATGACCATCGTCGAGCCCTGGCTGTGTTCCGTAACACCGAGACCGTAGTAGATAGCTCCGCGCCCGGCGCTGGCATAGAGACGCGCCGCTTCGCGAATGTCGTCGGCGGGCACGCCGGTAACTTCGGCAACCGCCTCCGGTGAATTTTCCGGTTTCAGGACGCAGGCTTTCCACGCTTCAAAGGAGTCAAGGTCGCAACGTTCGGCAATGTACTCGTCGTCGGTCAGGCCTTCGCTGACGACGACGTGCGCAAACGCATTGATCAGCGGCACGTTTGTGCCGGGTTGCAGCGGCAGGTGGTAGTCGGCCTCGACGTGCGGTGATCGCACCAGGCCGATCTTGCGCGGGTCGCAAACAATCAGCTTCGCGCCCTCGCGCAGGCGCCGCTTCATCTGCGACGCAAACACCGGATGGCCTTCGGTCGGGTTGGCGCCGATGACGACGATGACGTCGGCATCCATGACGCTGTCGAACGGCTGGGTGCCGGCGGACGTGCCGAGCGTCTGCTTCAGCCCGTAGCCGGTCGGCGAATGACAGACACGCGCGCAGGTGTCGACATTGTTGTTGCCGAATGCTGCGCGCACGAGTTTCTGCACGACGAACACTTCTTCATTGGTGCAACGCGATGATGTGATGCCGCCGACCGACTTGCGGCCGTATTTCGCCTGTATCGCCTTGAAGCGCTCTGCCGCGAAGCCGATCGCCTCATCCCAGCTGACCTTGCGCCATGGCTCATCAATACTGTCGCGGACCATCGGGTCCATGACGCGCTCGCGGTGCGAGGCGTAGCCCCACGCGAAGCGGCCCTTGACGCAGCTGTGCCCGTGATTCGCCTGGCCGTCCTTGTACGGGGTCATGCGTACAACCTGGTCGCCCTTCATATCCGCCTTGAACGAGCAGCCGACGCCGCAATAGGCGCACGTCGTCAGCACGCTGTGTTCCGGCTGGCCGTGGTCGATGATCGTTTTTTCCATCAGCGTCGCGGTCGGGCAGGCTTGCACGCAGGCGCCGCAGGACACGCACTCCGAATCGAGGAAGTTTTCATTGGCACTGGCGGCAACCTTGGCCTCGAAGCCGCGTCCCTCGATCGTCAATGCGAATGTGCCCTGAACCTCGTCACAGGCGCGCACGCAACGTGAGCAGACGATGCACTTGCTCGGGTCAAACGAAAAGTAGGGGTTGCTATCGTCGACCGGCGCATCGAGGTGATTCTCGCCTTCCATCCCATAGCGCACATCGCGCAGGCCGACGGCGCCGGCCATGTCCTGCAATTCACAGTCGCCGTTCGCGGAGCAGGTCAGGCAATCAAGCGGGTGGTCGGAGATGTAGAGCTCCATGACGTTGCGCCGCAGCTTCGCAACCGCACCAGTCTGCGTCCGCACCTGCATGCCTTCCTCTACCGGTGTCGTGCACGAAGCCGGGTAGCCCCTGCGGCCCTCGATCTCGACGACGCACAGCCGGCACGAGCCGAACGGCTCCAGGTTGTCCGTGGCGCACAGTTTCGGGATGTCGATGCCCGCACCGCGCGCGGCGCGCAACACTGTCGTGCCGGCCGCAACTTTCGTGCGGACGCCGTCGATATCGACGGTGACGTATTCGGTGGACTTGCTCGGCGGCGTGCCGAGATCGGGTTCTTTGAGGAGGGTCATGCCGGTACTCCCGCGCCAGCTGTTTCAGCGCGTGTGAAATCCTCGGGGAAGTATTTTAACGCACTCCGCACAGGATATGGGGTCATTCCGCCCATGGCGCACAGCGAGCCATCGACCATGGTGTCGCAAAGTTCGCTGAGCAGCGCCAGATTGGCGTCACGGCGCTCGTTGGCGACGATACGGTCTATGACCTCGACGCCGCGCACCGAGCCGATCCGGCACGGCGTGCATTTGCCACAGGACTCAATTGCGCAAAATTCCATCGCGAAACGCGCCTGTTCCGCCATGTCGACGGTGTCGTCGAAGACGACGATGCCGCCGTGGCCGATCATCGCCTCGGCGGCGGCAAAGGCCTCGTAGTCGAGCGGCAGGTCGAGTTTCGATTCCGGCAGGTACGCACCGAGCGGGCCGCCTATCTGCACGGCCCGCACTGGCCGGCCGCTCATCGTGCCGCCGCCCCAGTCCATGATCAGCTCGCGCAGGCTGGTGCCGAACGGCAGTTCGACAAGCCCGCCGCGGCGGATGTTGCCTGCCAGTTGAAATGCCAGCGTGCCTTTCGAACGGCCGACGCCGAGTGCGGCGTAACGCTCGGCACCAAGTGCCAGGATGTTCGGCACGGAGCCGAGTGTGACGACATTGTTGACGACCGTCGGTTTGCCGAACAGGCCTTCGAATGCCGGCAGCGGCGGCTTGAAACGCACGATGCCGGCTTTGCCTTCGAGGCTGTCGAGCATGGCGGTTTCCTCGCCGCAAACGTACGAGCCGGCCCCAAGGTGCAATTCAATGTCAAAGTTAAAGCCGCTGCCGTCGATGTCGGTGCCGAGCCAGCCGCCGTCGCGCGCAATGTTCAGGGCTTTGTTGAATATCTCATGCACCAGCGGGTACTCGGAGCGCAGGTAGATGTAACCGCGTGTCGCGCCGACGGCATAACCCGCAATCAGCATGCCCTCGATCAGCGTAAACGGATCACCTTCCATCAGCAGGCGGTCGGAAAAGGTGCCGCTGTCGCCTTCGTCAGCGTTGCAGGCGATGTACTTCTGGTCAGCGCTGGTGCCGGCTACCGTCTGCCACTTGATGCCGGTCGGGAAACCGGCGCCGCCGCGCCCGCGCAGTCCGGAGTCCTTGACGGCTGCGATCACTGCCTCCGGACCGGACGCAAAGGCGTTTCTCAAGCCTGCAAATCCGCCATTCTGCTCATAGTCTTTCAAGGACAACGGATCGGCGAGCCCGCAGCGCTGAAAAGTCCATCGCTCTTGTTGGGCGAGCCACGGAATGGACTCTGTCGGACCGAGGCAAAGTGTGTGTTCGCCGCCCGTCATCAGGCCCGCATCGAAGAGCCCCGCAACGTCGTCCGCGCTGACCGGGCCGTAGGCGATGCGCTGGCTGCCTGTGTCGACTTCGACGAGCGGCTCGAGCCATGTGATGCCCCACGACCCGTTACGCACGATCTCAATGGACTCACCACGCGCCGCTGCAGTCGTCTCTATAGCATTTGCAACGCTGTCCGCGCCAAGTGACAGCGCGGCGGTTTCGCGGGGTATGTATATTCGCGTCGTCATCAGCTGCCGCCATTCGCGATCAATTGATCGAAAGCACTGTTGTCCACACGACCGAGTACTTTGTCATTAACCATAAGGGCAGGCGAGCAGGCACAATTGCCGAGGCAGTAAACCGGCTCGAGAGTGAAGCGCCCGTCCGGCGTCGTTTCATTGAGCGCGACGCCCAGGGTTTTGCTCGCATGCGCGGTCAGCGCGCGGCTGCCCATCGCCTGGCAGGATTCCGCCTGGCAGATTTTGATGACCGTATCGCCCGGCGATTCGGCACGAAAGTCGTGGTAATAACTGACGACGCCGTGAACATCCGCCCGGGACAGGTTCAGCTCATCCGCAATTTGCGGCACGGCTTCGCGCGGCACGTACCGATAGCGCTTCAGGAACCCGTGCAGTATCTGCACCAGCATCTCCGGCCGTGCACCAAAGGACTGGATGATCTCGGTCCCGATTGCGGGGTCGTATTTTGTAACCATGTCCTGTCCTGCCCCTCGCTAGCTGACGCGATCCGCACCTGCGTAGATATTGAATTGTTCGCCGCGCAGGAAACCGATCAGCGTCATGCCGAATTCTTCAGCCAATTGCACGGCGAGACTCGACGGCGCACTGACGGCGGCCAGCAACGGCATGCCGGCGACCAACGTCTTCTGCATCAGTTCGAAGCTGGCACGCCCCGACACAAGGAGACCGTACTCCGCGGCAGGCAGCCGGTCGTCGGCAAGCAATGCGCCTATGACCTTGTCGACGGCATTGTGCCGTCCAACGTCCTCGCGCACGACCACGATTTCACCATGTGCCGTAAACGCCGCGGCGGCGTGCAGGCCGCCGGTCGACTCGAACACCGCTTGTTGCTCACGCAACTTGTCCGGCATGCCGATCAGGACGCTGCGGCTGAAGCGGGTGCGGTTGCCTTTGAGCGACGACTGCCCGACGGCTTTCAGCGCGTCCAGCGATGTCTTGCCGCAGACGCCGCAGCTCGACGTCGTATAGAAGTGACGCTGCAAACGGTCCACATCAACGTCCACGCCGGGCGCCAGTTCGACACGAATAACATTCTGGTAGCCGCTTTCGGTAACCGGTCCGACCGGTAGCACTGAAGCGATGTCGGCGGCGCGCCGAATGATGGATTCCGTGTACAGGAAACCGCGCGCGAGGTCGGCATCGTCGCCCGGCGTGCGCATCGTGATGGAGATGCTCTTCGCGGCCGAGCCAGCGGCGGCCGGGTAGGACAACTGGATCTCGACCGGCTCCTCGACAGCAACGCGGTCGGCGCGGGATTGCCGGCCATCGGCACCGACTTCGCTCAACTCAAGCGCCAGGCTTCTGCCACTCATGGAACACCTTTGGCCACTGCCAGGCAGGCGACTATAGCAGCTGATTATGCCGCATCGGAGGCTGTGGTTCCTGTGCTCCCCAGAGATTGCTACCCGCTCTCGGGTAAGTGCCTATGCTCGCTACCGGGCACGACTGCGGCCGGCCGCTCACTCCAACCGGCGGTTGCCGTGATGGCATTGCGAATGCCGGTCAGAGCCGCGTTGCGGCGAATGCGCACCTGGCCTTCATCGATCGTCACGCCGAGACGCCCGAACAATGGTCGCGTGTCGGGAAAGCCGCTGGTATCGGCGTAACGCCGGTACAGCGGCATGAATACCGGCGTGCTCGACAGCGAGTCGAGTGTGGCGAACAACTCGGGGCCGGACCAGACACGATCCGATGGCAGGCAGCAGGACTGCAGTCGCTCGAGGACGTCGTCCAGCGATTCGCTGCCGCCGCTGTGCTCCCTGAGCGCGACGTCCGCCATCAGCGCGAGTGCCGCGCCGCTCCAGTTGATCTTCATTGCGCTGTCGCTGGCGCGCCCGGCGGATGCCTCGTTCGGTGACAGCTGGGGCCGTGACAGGCGGCCGCGTTCAAAACCTTCGTAGAGCAATTGCCATGCGCGTTGATCGTCATAGGCGCCCGAGCGTGCCAGCAGTACTGTCTCGTAATACTGCGCAATCCCGTCGACTATCCAGCGTTGCTGGCTGCCGACGTACGGCAGCATCAGGTGGCTGAATTGATGTGTTGCCGTCACGTCGTCGAGCAATGGCTGATGCGGGTTGATAAACAGCTCGATGGACTCGCCGCCGTCGCGAATGACACGACCTCGCTGGACGGCGCTCATGGCGCTGTCCGCGGAATCGGCGACCGGGACAACGATGACTTGCGGCGACGGATTCGGGAATTTCCCGTACGCCAGGCTGACATCGGTTGCCGCTGCCTCGAGCCACTGCAGTACGGCATCGTCATTTCATTGGAGTGATTGGGCGCATCATGCTGACGCGCAATGTGGCGCCGGGTACGTTGATGCTGTAGTCGTTGAAACGGCCGAATGCGACGGGTGCGTAGCCGATTTCGGGCGACTGCGTAATGCGATACGTGTGCGCTTTGCCCGCGACGGGCTCCCACGGCACAGAGACGGCAATGCCCTCGGGCAGGTCGAAGCGCAAGTGGATTTCCGTTTGTACGGAGACCTCCGGGCGCCACAGCCAATAAGCGGGTGAAACGATCCGGTTGTCATCGGCGAGGGCGTGATTGTGGCGCTGTGCCGCTGCTGCCGCCCGCAAGTCGACCGAGTAACTCATGCACCTGATACCCCCGGCCGGCAGAATCATGCGCCGGTTGCGCATCCGGATGATCTCGGAGTCGGCACAATTGCGGAATGCGCTCAGGTAATTGCCGGCATTTCGGGAACGCGCCGTGACACTGTCGACGCTACCGTCGAAGCTGGCATCGATGTGCAGCGTGGCAAGCCCGGGATCTACCCTGACGACATAGTCATGCCGAGCGACAGTCTGTCCGGCAATGGCAGGCCCGGCGAGCAGCATGCCGAGAACACTGTTTACCAGCAGCGGGAGCAATGCCCGGCAGGCCGGATTGCTGTGTGCATTACGTGTTGCGGGGTGCTTCATTGCGTATCCAGTTCCAGTTATGTCGGGCAGCTGCGCAGATTATGGGAGGACCTGGTTTACGCCAATTGACCCGACCCGTGAATGTGATTGCGTTCACAATTCGCAACGTGACACGCCGCCGCAGTTCACGGATTTACAGCCGTCGTTTTGCTGGCGTTCAGGTGCCGCATGTTATTTGTCGTTATTCTGAAACCGTCGCGATACCGGAAACGTGAATGCGAAGCATTCGCAAGTACTCTTACGGTTTGTTACTTCTTTGGCCGCGCTGATGGTTTACCATTGCGCTTTATGATCCTATCCCGGGTCCGACAGATTCAGACCGATCCCCAAAATTCAAGAGGAGAGACCCTTGAGCAAAATCGCCAGACGCCAGTTCATCCAATTGTCAGCCGTGGCTGCAACCGGTTACCTGTTGCGGCCCGCGTCAGAGGCACATGCGCAGGACACGCCGCACCTGTCCGAAGACGATCCGATGGCGAAGTCGATGAAGTACACGCACGATGCCAGCACCGTTGCTCCGGAATCGCGTGCGAATCCGGCCGAGGTTCAAAATTGCGCCAACTGTGCCCTGATCCAGGGTAACGACGGCGACCAGTGGCGACCGTGCCAGATATTCCCGGGCAAAGCTGCGTGAACGCCGACGGGTGGTGTTCGGTCTGGGCTCCGAAAGCCTGATGAACGCGGTCCCGGCCATTGCCGTTTGGCCGGAATCGCCGCGCTCCCTGATTGACTAATCCGGACGTCCAGCACTTCTATCACGCCGGCACCGGCGCATTGTCCTATGTGATCAGCGATCCCGTGTCGCGGCACGCTGCCGTCATCGATCCGGTTCTTGGCTTCTCGATCGTTTCCGGCCGCACCGACGACACGCTGGTGCGGGATATCGTCGCGTATCTGCAGGAGCAGGATCTCAAGCTCCAGTGGATACTTGAAACCCACGCACACGCCGATCACCTTAGTGCGGCGCAGCACCTGAAGGCGGAACTCGGCGGCATCCTCGGCATCGGTGAGGGCATACGGACCGTACAACAACATTTCGCCGGGGTTTTCAATTACAAGGCGCCGTTTCGTGCCGACGGTCACCAGTTCGACCGGTTGTTTGCTGATCGCGAAGTGTTTGCACTGGGCGAAATGGAAGTGCGCGTCATCAACACGCCGGGCCACACGAGCGACAGTGTGACCTACCTCATTGGCGAGACGGCGTTTGTCGGCGACAGCCTGTTCATGCCCGATTTCGGTACGGCGCGCTGCGACTTTCCCGGCGGTGATGCCGGCACGCTGTACGACTCGATACAGAAGCTGTTTGCGCTGCCGGCCGAAACGCTTTTGCACATGTGTCATGACTATCCGCCCGAAGGCCGTGGCGTGCAGTTCTCGAGCACAGTTCGCGAGCAGGCGGAAACAAACATCCATGTGGGCAAGGGCACGTCGCGCGAGGCATTTATCGCCATGCGCGAGCAGCGCGACGCCGGACTTGCCTTACCCGCTTTGCTGCTGCCGTCGATACAAATCAACATCCGCGCCGGCAATTTGCCGCCGCCCGAAGACAACCAGGTCTCCTACCTGAAGATCCCGCTGGATTTCATGTAAGGTGCCGTCGTTGCGAGCGCGTAGCGCGTGGCAATCTCGTTCCGTTTGGCTGAGGCATCGGCCGTGCGAGGTCGCCACGTCGCTGCGCTCCTCGCGATGACGGGGGTGCTGCGCTCCTCGCGATGACGGGGGCACGCGTTACTGTGTACAATCCGCCCCTTGCCGCCGGAGAAGATCATTGTTTGATTCCTTAAAGCCACTGCCCGCCGATGCGATCCTGCGCCTGATCGCTGAATTTGCCCGCGATTCCCGTGACGAAAAGGTCGACCTCGGTGTCGGCGTGTACCGCAACGAGAAAGGCGAAACACCGATACTCAAGGCGGTCAAACATGCCGAGCAGTTCCTCGTCGACGAGCAGGAATCCAAAGCTTATGTAGGGTCAGGCGGTGCACCCGCTTTCAATGACGCCATCGAGCGGCTGACGTTCGGCGACGATGTGGCACATGAGCGCATTACGACGTTGCAGACGCCGGGTGGATCGGGGTCACTGCGGGTTGCCGCCGGGCTGCTGCTCCGGTCGAAGCCTGACGTCACAGTGTGGGTCAGCGATCCGACATGGGCAAATCATGAGCCCCTGCTGGGCGGTGCCGGGCTGAACCTGCAAACCTATCCCTATTATGATCGCGAAGGCTGCACGCTCCGGTTTGACGACATGCTCGACAAGCTGCGGACTGTACCGGCGGGCGACGCCGTACTGTTGCACGGTTGCTGCCACAACCCGACCGGCATGGACCTGTCGCGGGAGCAGTGGGGGCAGGTCACCGAGCTGCTCGCTGAACGCAGGATACTGCCGTTCGTCGATCTTGCGTACCAGGGTTTCGCCGACAACCTTGAAGATGACGCCTACGGTATCCGGCTGCTCGCTGGCAAGGTGCCGGAAATGATCGTATCGACGTCCTGCTCCAAGAACTTCGGCCTGTACCGGGACCGTGTTGGCTCGCTGTCGGTCGTGTCGAGCAATGCGGAAACCGCGGCGATCGTAAAAAGCCAGGCGCACAATATCGTGCGTACGATGTACTCGATGCCGCCGGACCACGGCGCGGCCGTCGTCGAGCACATCCTGACGAACGCAACGCTGCGCCACGAATGGGAAAAGGAACTCGCTGACATGCGGAACCGTTTGCAGTCGATGCGGGACCTGCTCGTCAAGGCGCTGCGCGACAAGGCACCGGACAGCGATTTTTCTCACATCAGCCGCGCCAACGGCATGTTCTGTTTCGCCGGCCTCTCCGAAAAGCAGGTGGAGCAGCTTAAAAAGGAACACGGTGTTTACATGGTGGGCTCGAGCCGCATCAATGTCGCGGGCATCACGCCGGACAACGTCGACTACCTGGCGGGTGCGATCGCATCAGTTCTCTGACGCGGGGGGCGTGATGTCGCCGGCCCAGTACATCTCATCGCCCGCGCGTATCCCCAATCGCGCCGTTGTTCCGGCGTTCAACTCAAGCACGTAGCGCACCGGTTCGCCGGACGCGACGGAAGCCAGCGACAGCGGTTCGGTATCGGTGGCGATACTCTCGATAACGCCGTTCTCGAAAATGAACAGCATGTCCAGCGGTATCAGCGTGTTCTTCATCCACATGGACCGCACTGCGTCGTCGCGATAGACGAACAGCATGCCGGTGCGGGCCTCGAGATGCCGCACATGCATCAGCCCGCGGCGCCATTGCGCGCCGGTTTCAGCTACGTAGACATCAAACTGGTAGCAGGCGCCACCGCTGGCCGATATGACGATGCTGCTTTCCGGGAAGGCGCCCTCGAGAGTATCGTCGGCTACCGCGTATGCCGGCAGCACTATTGCAATACAGGCAAGAAAGCGTGCCAACCGGCGGCCGTTCACTGCCGCACCGGGCAGGAAATAAAAATCAGGATACCAACGCAATGTATCGGCCCGAACCCTGTCGTAAGGAAATCATCAGAGCCTGCATTATGACTGAATGAGCGGAAGCAGGGAGCGATCAGTTGCCAGCGGAACCGATACGCACGCGTATCCGGTTGGACTGCTACCGCATCCTCACTACAATAGCTCGCCTTTTTGACCGTCGGAGTAACGGATGAGCGTATCAGAACAATTCCAGCAGCTCGAAGCGCATGCGAGCAGCCTGATCGTGGGCCAGGCGCACCTGATTAACCGCATGCTGATAGCGCTGCTGTGCGACGGTCACCTGCTGGTTGAAGGGGCGCCGGGACTGGCAAAAACCCGCGCGATCAAGGTCCTGTCCGAAAGCATCGAGGGTGATTTCCACCGGCTGCAGTTCACGCCTGACCTGCTGCCGGCAGACCTGACGGGAACCGAGATCTACCGGCCGCAGGACGGCACTTTCGTCTTCCGGGAAGGCCCGCTGTTTCATAACCTGATCCTCGCGGACGAAATCAACCGGGCGCCAGCGAAGGTGCAGTCGGCCTTGCTGGAAGCGATGGAAGAGCGGCAGATTACTGTCGGCGAGAAAAGCTACCCGCTGTCCCGCCTGTTCATGGTCATGGCGACGCAGAACCCGATCGAGCAGGAGGGCACGTATCCGTTGCCGGAGGCACAGCTTGATCGCTTCCTCTTGCACGTGCAGGTCGGCTACCCGAGCGTCGAGGATGAACGGCGCATCCTGGTGCTGAACCGGAACGAGGCGCTCGCCGGCGAACGCGATCCGTTCCAGCCGCCGGAACTGTTGCCGGAGTCATCGGTGATGGACGCGCGGCAGCAGGTGCTGAAGCTGCACCTCGCCGATGAACTCGAGCAATACATCGTCAATCTTGTCGTTGCGACTCGCAATCCGGGTGTAGTGCATGAATCTCTCAATGGGCAGGTTATGTACGGCGCCAGTCCGCGAGCCTGCATGGGCATCGACCGGGCGGCGCGTGCGCGTGCCTGGCTCGATGGCCGCGACTACGTCGGTCCCGAGGATATCCAGTCGGTGGCACCGGACGTATTGCGGCACCGGCTGGTTTTGAGTTTCGAGGCGGAGGCGGATGGCATCTCGCCGGATTCCATTATCGAACGGCTGCTGGACGGAGTCGGCGTACCCTGACGGGCGGACTGCAATGATGCGTCACGACAAACTACCCGCCGATGCGTCGCCGGTCAGCGTCAGCCAGAAGGGCCTGATACACCTCGCCGGCCCCGCGCGCGGCATTGCGCTCGATGTACTGCGAATCAATTCGCTGCAGGCGGGCGCGTACGTGTCGCGCTTCCGCGGCCGCGGTATGGAGTTCGACGAGTCGCGGCCGTACCAGCCGGGCGACGACCCGCGCAATATTGACTGGCGCGTTACCGCGCGCAGCACCGAGGCCTATACGAAACTGTTCCGCGAGGAACGCGAACGGCCGGTGCTGATCATGCTGGACCTGCGTCGCAGCATGCACTTTGCGACGCGCGGCTGTTCGAATCCGTCAATGCCAGCCGCGCGGCGGCGCTGCTGTCGTGGGCCGCGCATCACCGTGGCGACCGGCTGGGCGGCATCATCTTCGGCGACACTACGCACCGCGAAGCTCAGGCCGCGACTCGGGCGGCAGTCGGCACTGCATTACCTGCACCAGCTGACGATCCATCCTGACTGGGCTACAACGGATGTGCCCGCGGCCGATCCGGCACAGCCGCTGGTACAGGCAATGTCGGCGCTGCGGCGTGTTACGCGGCCCGGCAGCCTCGTCATCGTCATCAGTGACTTTTCAGGTTTTAACCGTGCGGCGCAGTCGTACCTTTCCGGCGTGGCACGTCACAATGAAGTGCTGGCGGTGTTTCTCAGTGATCCGCTGGAACGCCGCCTGCCGCCGCCGGGTCAGTATCGCCTTGTCAGCAACGACGACGAACTGGCGATCGACACGCGTTCCCGTGCGGCACGGCGTGACTATCGCAATGCTTTCGAGCAGCGCCAGGCCGAGCTGGAGCAGTTCTGCCAGCGCTACGCCATTCACCTGATGCCGCTGTCGACGGCGGATGACCCGATCGAGTGCCTGCAGGCAGCACTCGGCCGGCGCATGCACTGAAGGCCGGCAGACGCCATGAATCCCGAACAATTGCCATTGCGAGACCTGCATTTGCCCGAGGCCGTCGGCTGGTGGCCACCGGCGCCGGGCTGGTGGGTGCTCGCGGCGTTACTGTTGGCACTGCTCGGCCGTTACCTGTGGCGTTTGTTCGTGCACTGGCGCCGCGGTTCGGCGCGGCGGCTGGCAGTGCGTGAGTTGTCCGGGATTGCAAGCCGCTATGCCGATGACGGCAATGCTGCGAAACTGGCGAGTGACCTGTCGGCACTACTGCGCCGCGCGATGCTTGCGTATGCGCCGCGCAGGGAGGTCGCCGGCCTGACCGGCGAGGCGTGGCTGGCCTGGCTCGACCGCGGGCTCGAACAACCGCTATTCACGGACGGTCCCGGCCGGGCGATTGTTTCGCTGCCGTACCGGGGTGATGCGGCTGCTCGCGATCCGGAGATCGACGGACTGCTGGCCGCGGTCCGCCAGCGTCTCCGCACGCCGCTGCCGGAGGAGCGCTACTGATGCTGACACTGGACTGGCCGTGGATGCTGCTGGCGCTGCCGCTGCCCTTTGTCGTGCGCGCGTTGCTGCCGCCGGCGTCGGGCGGGCACGAGGCCGGGCTCAAGGTGCCGAGTCTCGCCGGATTCGCCGTGCTGACCGATCGCTCGCGCAGCGAGCAACTGTCCAACTGGCGCCTGTGGGTGGCCGGCGTCGCGTGGATCCTGCTCGTGATTGCCGCGGCGAAACCGGAGCGCATCGGCGACGAACTGGACGTGCCGGTGTCGGGCCGCAACCTGATGCTGGCCGTCGATTTGTCCGGCAGCATGGATGCCAAGGATTTCGAACTCGGCAACCGCCGCGTCGACCGGCTGACAGCGACGAAGGCCGGTGGCGAGCGACTTCATTGCACGCCGTGGAGGCGATCGCATCGGCCTGATCCTGTTCGGCGAGCGCGCGTATCTGCAGGTGCCGCTGACACTGGACCGGGAGACCGTCAACATCCTGCTGATGGAAGCCTTCATTGGACTGGCTGGTGAGAAGACGGCCATCGGCGACGCCATTACGCTGGCCGTCAAGCGCATACACGAACAGGGAACGGCGGCGGCCGACCAGGTGCTGATCGTGCTGACCGACGGTGCGAATACGGCCGGCGCCATCGAGCCGCTCAAGGCGGCCGAACTCGCACAGCAAATCGGCCTGCGCATTTACACGATAGGTATCGGTGGCGGAACAGATGGTCGTGTCGTCGATTACCGGCGGCGTGCGGCGGGTCAACCCATCGGCCGATCTGGACGAGGAAACGCTGACCGCCATCGCCGACATGACCGGCGGCCGCTATTTCCGGGCGCGCGACACGGCGGCCCTGCAGGACATTTACCGCCTGCTCGACGAGATCGAGCCGGTCGCCGAACCCGAGGCCGGCTTCCGGCCCGTGTCGGCACTTTATTACTGGCCGCTCGGCGGCGCCTTTGCAATGGCTGGTGTCCTTGCCATTGCCAGCCTGCTGTCGGGCCTCGCCTTCCGGCGTGCCCTCGAGGAGGGACTCGATGCCGGCTGACTTCCATTTCTTAAGACCGGAGTGGCTGCTGGCCCTGCCACTGGTCATTGCGGTGACCTGGTTGCTCGCGCGCCGGCTGCTGGCGCCCGGCAGCTGGCAGGGCGTCGTTGATCCGGCGCTGGTGCCGTACGTGCTGGCGCGCTCGGCAGCGCCGGAGGGCGCGTGGCGCTGGTGGCTCATGCTGCTGGCCGGCGTGCTCGCCGTCACAGCGCTGGCCGGTCCGAGCTGGGAACGCATCGAGCAACCGGTCTACCGGTCGGAGCAGTCACTGGTCGTGGCACTGGACCTGTCGCGTTCGATGGACGCGCAGGACCTGTCGCCCAGCCGCCTGACGCGGGCGCGGCTGAAGATACTCGACATCCTCGAACGCCGCCGCAGCGGCCAGACGGCGCTCGTTGTCTACTCGGCGAACGCGTTTACCGTCACGCCGCTGACCACCGATGGCGATACCGTCGCCGCATTGGTCAACAGCCTGAGTACCGATATCATGCCGAGCCGCGGCAGCTACCCGGTGGCCGCCATCGAGAAAGGCCGGCAGCTGCTGGAGCAGGCGGGCGTATCGTTTGGCGAAGTGCTGCTGATCACCGACGGTGGCAGCAGCCCGGCGGCGGAACAGGCGGCAAGTGAGTTGCGTGACGCCGGGTACACGCTGTCGGTGCTTGGCGTAGGCACGTCGGAGGGTGCGCCGATACCCCTTGCCGATGGCGGCTTCGTGACCGACCGCAACGGCCGGATGGCTGTGCCGCGCCTCGAATCCCGGGGGCTTGAGGCGCTGGCGGCGGCGGGCGGCGGCCGCTACACAACCGTTACATCGGATGACAGCGATATCAGCCGGTTGCTGTCCGGCGTGACTGGCGACAGCGCTCCAGGCGGTGGCGACCAGGCGACGGAACAGTGGGCGGAAGAGGGGCCGTGGCTCGTGCTGCTGCTCGTACCGCTTGCCGCGCTGGCGTTCCGGCGCGGTTGGGTACTCGTGCTGGCCGTGGCGATCATGCCGTTGCCGCAGCCGGCGCACGCGGCCGGCTGGAGCGACCTGTGGCGCACGCCGAACCAGCAGGCACAGGCCTTGCTCGAGGAGGGCGAGGCCGCGCGGGCGGCCGAGCTGTTCGAGGACCCGGCATGGCGCGCCGTCGCACGCTACCGTGCCGGCGACTACAGCGGCAGCGCCGGCGATTTCGCGGCACGCGAGGACGCCGACGCCCTGTACAACCTCGGCAATGCGCAGGCCCGGATGGGCCGCTTCGAGGAAGCCATCGAGTCATACAACCAGGCGCTCGAGGTCAACCCGGACAACGAGGACGCCGCGTACAATCGCGATCTCATCCAGGACCTCGTGGACCAGCAAAACGAGCAGAACCAGGACCAGGGCAACCAGGAAGAAAGCGGTGAGTCCGGCGGCGGAGGGCAGCAGGCGGAAGGCGACAGCCAGTCCGACCAGTCAGGTGAGCAGAGCGCCGATGGTTCGCCCGGGAACGAATCGCAGGACGGCGATGCCGGCCGCGACCAGCAGGAAATGAGCGAGGAAGACCTGGCGGCCATGCAGGAAGAATTGCAGCGTGCGGCGGAAGAGGCCGCCCGGCAGGGCGATGAGACCGAACCCCGGGACGGCATGTCGCCGTCGGACATGGCCGCAATGCGCCGCGAGCAGGAGCAACAGCAGGCGATGGAACAATGGCTGCGACGCATACCCAACGACCCGGGCGGCCTGTTGCGCCGCAAGTTCCGCTACCAGTACCAGCGGCAGGGACGCGACCAGGACGGCAACAACCTGTGGCCGGATGACGAGGTGCACCCATGGTAAGTACGAGCCGCTACGCGCTGCCGCTCGCATTGATGATGACGCTGCTGGTGCAAATGACGCCTGCGCGGGCGGCCGTCATCGGCGAGTGTCGATCGCGCCGAAGTCGAGCTGAACGAGTCCTTCACGCTGAAGGTCACCGTCGATACGGCCATCGATATCGAGCCGGATGTGTCGCGCGTCGAGGAAGACTTCTACATCAGTACGCGCACGCAGCTCAGCAATACGACGATCGTCAACGGCCAGATCAGCCGCAGCCGCACGTGGAACTACGTGCTGATGGCGAAGCGGGAAGGCGACCTCGTTATTCCGCCGGTCATAATCGGCAATGAACAGAGCGACCCGGTACCGATTACGGTACGGCCACCGTCGAGTGCGGCGCCCGGTGAGGCCGACATCTTTATCACGGCCGAGGTCGACAGCACGGAGGCCTACGTGCAGGCGCAGTTGCTGTACCGGGTCAAAGTCTATCGCGCGGTATCGACGCGCCAGCCGCGACTGTCGGAGCCCGACATCAGCGGCGTCGACGTACTGGTCGAGATCGCCGGCGAAGAGCGCAGTTACGACGCGCTGCTCGACGGCAAGAGTTACAACGTTGTCGAGCGGGTCTATGCGCTGTTCCCGCAGGAAAGCGGCGAACTGACGATTGCGCCGATGGTGTTCGAAGCGCGCGTGCTGCGTGACGGCCGCATTACCGGCCGCAAGGTGTTCCAGTCAGACGCCAGGAACCTGGCGGTAAAGCCGATTCCGCCGCCGCCTGACGACTACCCGGATGCCGCGTGGTTGCCGGCACGCTCGGTTGAGCTGACAGAGGAATGGTCGCGCGAGCCGGACAAATTGCCAGCGGGCGAGCCGATTACCCGCCGCCTGACCATTACCGCGCTCGGCCAGTTGTCGACCCAGCTGCCGGTGCTCGAGCCTGCGCCGCCGGATGGCGTCAGGATTTACCCGGACAAGCCGGAACTCAGTGTTGCGGCTGTCAGCGGCGGCATCCTCGCCGAACGGCGCGACCAGTACGCCATCATCGGCACCGAGGCAGGCACCGTGAAGTTACCGGCCGTCGAGCTGCCGTGGTGGGATCTCGAAGCTGGCGAGTGGAAAGTCGCGACGTTGCCGGCAAGAACGCTTGAGATACTCCCGGGCGCGGCCGGCGTGTTGCCGCCGGAGCCTGCGGCGGCGGAGCAGCCCAAGGTAGCCGAGACGGTCGTGGTCCAGAGTGACTTCTGGCGCCGCATTGCCGAAGGTCTTGCCGTGCTGTGGCTGCTGACGGCCTGCGGCTGGTGGTGGTCGCGCCGCGCGCCGCGCGAGCGAAATGTCGAGCCACCGGCGGTGCCGCTGCACCGGCAGCAGGCACGCTGTTTGAAACAGGCACGTACGGCGGCGCGTGCCAATGATCCGTCCGGCGTAAAGGATGCACTGCTCGAATGGGGCCGGCTGGAATGGCCGCACGATCCGCCGCGGAGCCTCTGGCCGCCTCGCGACACGCGTTGAGGCGCCGCTCAGCGACGAACTGGAACGCCTCAATGCCTCAACTTACGGCCGTGAGGGCGGGGCAGCATGGGACGGAGAAGCTCTCGCCAGGGCGCTGCGCTCGGTGTCGACGATACGCGAGGAACGCGCGCCGTCGGTTGGCGATGGCCTGCCGCCGTTGATGCCGGCCCGTCGTTAGGTCGCGGCCCCGTCGTCGCGAGGAGCGTAGCACCCCCGTCATCGCGAGGAGCGCAGCACCCCCGTCATCGCGAGGAGCGCAGCGACGTGGCGATCTCGCACGGATAATGGCTCTGCCAAGCGGACCGAGATTGCCACGTCGCTGCGCTCCTCGCAACGACGCGGCGACATCGTCGCCTACCAGTGCCCGGTATTCTTCATCGACGCCCACGGTTCCGCTGGTGCCAGCGGATCACCACGCTGCAACAGCTCGATGGAGATGTTGTCCGGCGAGCGCACGAAGGCCATGCGCCCGTCGCGGGGCGGGCGATTGATCGTGACGCCGCCGTCCATCAGGCGCTGGCAGGCGGCATAGATGTCGTCAACCGCATAGGCGAGATGGCCGAAATTCCGGCCTTCGCCGTAGTCTTCAGGGTCCCAGTTCCACGTCAGCTCGACCTGGGCGTCGTCGTCGCCCGGCGCGGCGAGAAAAACCAGTGTAAAGCGGCCTTGCTCGACCTCCTTGCGGCGCACCTCGCGCAGCCCGAGCTTGTCGCAGTAGAAATCGAGCGATTCATCGAGGTCACTGACCCGGACCATGGTGTGCAGGTATTTCATCGGCAGACGTCATCCTTATGTGTTGAATCGTTGCTGGTTATCAGACCACAATGCCGGACCTCCTGTCAGCCGGCCCGCCGTATTGCATCGCATTCGCGCCATCACGCTTGATCTTGACGATACGCTCTGGGCCATCGGCCCGGTCATCGAGCGCGCGGAGCGATCACTCTGGGAATGGCTGGGTGAGCACTACCCGCGTGTCGCGGATCACTGGGATGCGGCATCACTGTCGACGCTGCGTGAACAATTGGTCCTTGAACACAGCACACAGGCGCACAATTTCCGGTTTCTGCGGCGCGCTATGCTTAGCCGAATCGCGGTGGATGCCGGTTATTCAGACGAACTCGTCGAACCGGCGTTCCGGGTGTTTGATCGCATGCGCAATACCGTGGAACTCTATCCCGATGTCGTGCCTGCACTCGAGCGATTGCGCCAGGACTATGTGCTGGTCGCCGTGACGAACGGCAATGCTTGCCTGGAAACAATCGGCATCCGGCATCTGTTTGACGGCGTCGTGACAGCCGAGCAAGCCGGTGTTGCAAAGCCTGCCAGTCCGATCTTTGACGCGGCCTGTCTTTGTGCCGGCGCACAGCCGGATGAAGTGCTGCACGTCGGCGACCATCCGCAGGTCGATATCGCCGGCGCCAAGCAGGCCGGCCTGCGGGCGGCCTGGGTATCAACCGCAGCGGCGCAAAATGGCCGGCAGGATTGTCGCGCCCGGACGCGGTGATCGCCGGCATCAATGAATTGCACGGCCTGTTGACCCCGGCGGCACATGTTCGCTGACCCGGCGACATGCCCTGACTGTCATGTCTGACACGCCACTGATCCTCTACATCCCGGGCCTCAAACCCAAGCCACAACCGGATGTACACCGGGAGCAGTTGTGGCGATGCCTGCTGGCAGGACTCCGCAACGCCGATCCGTCTGTTGCCGGCAGCGTCGAGGCGTCCTCCCACAGTTTCGGGATCGTCAGCTGGACCTACGATTTTTACCGCGAGCACCGGGATATCGACCTGGACCGGCAAAGTATCGATGCACTTCTCGAGAAGACCCGTGCGGACAACAGCGACATTGCGGAAGCAAGTGCCTGGCAGCGCCGGCTGCTGCGCGCGATATACCGTATCGGCGATCGCCTGCCGTTCCTGATACCGAAGCTTGCCGACGAAAACATGGAACTGCACCTGCGCGATATCCGCCGCTACGTCCGCAACACCGACGATGGCGCGGCGACGGCACGCCGCCACCTCAAGATGCCGTTGCGGGCAGCCGCGAAGGCAGGGCGCCCGGTGCTGCTGATCGCACACAGCATGGGTTCCGTGATCGCATGGGACGTGCTTTGGGAGTTAAGCCGCGAAGGCGATTATGACGGGCGCGTCGACCTGTTCATGACGATCGGCAGCCCGCTCGGGCAACGATATATACAGCGCCGTTTACACGGTGCGAAGCTTGCCGGTGCCGAACGTTACCCGGATGTAATCCGGCACTGGATCAATATTGCGGCCATCGGCGAATTGACGGCGCTGGACCGGACACTGTCCGACGACTTCGGCGAAATGCAACGCCTCGGCCTGCTGCAATCAATCGACGATATCGAAGTCTTCAACTGGTTTCGCATCGACGGCGTCCTGAACGTACACGCCGAGTACGGCTACCTGGCCAACAGCGAAGTAGCCGCACAGATAGCCAACTGGTGGAAGAGCCATCAACGAAACTAGGTAGCGGATTATTCCTCGTCGAGGTTCGGCTTGATGACGATATCAATACGCCGGTTGCTGGCACGCCCGATTCCGTCTCGTTGTTCGCGACCGGGTTGGTCTCACCGAAGCCGGTCGCGATCAGCCGGTAGCTTGGGATGCGCATGGCGTTGATCATGTACTGCTGCACGGATTCGGCGCGTTCCTGCGACAGCTTCTGGTTCAGCTCGTCGCTGCCGTAAGAGTCCGTGTGACCCTCGATGACGAGTTCACTGCGCGGGAATACGTCGATGGCTCGTTCGACTTTGGCGAGCAGATCAAACGTTTCCTGCCGGAGGTCCGATTTGCCGCTGTCAAAGGTAAGGCCGACCAGCCGCAGGATGACGGTATCGCCTTCGCGGAAAACACGCGCTTCATCGCGCGTAAACATTTTCTCAACCTGCTCGAACTGCTGTTTGACGCGGGCCTGCGCTTCGAGACGCTGGACCAGCGCGGCGCGCTCTTCGGTCGCGCCGCCCAGCCGCTCATCGAGCGCGCGCATTTCCTCAGCCATTTCGGCCAGGCGTAGGGCGTTTTCCTCGTTTTCCTGTGCCACGCTCTGGTACTCGGAACGCAGGTTCTCGATAAATTCAACAACCTGCGCCTCGAGTGCGTCGGGCCCGTCCGCCATGCGCGGCACGATATCGGCAGCGCCGGCTATCTGGTTCAGCGGCTCTTCCCATTGCAGCACCAGTTCCTCGACGGTCATGTCACGACCGCCGACCTTGCGCACCACTTCCGAAAGATAGATGGCGTGCTTGGCTTCGTAGTTTGCCTCGCGCGCGAGACTGCGCGGCCGGTCCGTGTCGTAGCGGTTCTGGCTCAGTTCCTGTTCGGCCTCGGCGAGCAATCGCTGCGCCTTGGCCAGCGTAATCGGTGCGTAACGGCCGACGCGGGCGCGCTCCGCGTCTTCAAGCAGGCGACGCGTTTCGGTCAAATATTGCGCCTTGATTGCGACCAGTTCGGCGTCGCGATACAGGCTCGTCGCCTCGATATCGAGGCGACGCGCACGCTTCAGGTCGCCGCGCTCCAGGTAGCGGATGGCATCGCCGAATTCACGTTGTGCACGCTCCCAGAGGTCCGGGGATAATTCCGGCGCGCGTGCGTTCGCGGCGTCCTGGCGGCTTTTCATGACTTGCGACAGTACGGTTTTTGCCAGTTGCGCCGCTTGAGCGGCGGCCGTCAGGTGCTCGGTTGCATCCGCGGCCTTGCCGCGCACGTATTCGATATTGCGGCCGCGGCGCAGGCCTTCTTCGGCATCATCGTAGGCCTTCTTGCCACGTTCGTAGCTGCGCGGTGCCAGCAGGACGGCGTTCAGCGCGTTCGCCTTTTCGAGTGCGGCGTCCGCGTCGCCCAGGAAGGTGTCGCGAAGTTCGTTTTGCGCGAGGACGTCTGTGGCCCCCAGCATGCAAAGAATGCAGGCGGTCATGCGGATCGCAATGGTGGTCGGAGTCATTCTGTCTTCCCGATAGCAAGATTAATGCGTAATCATTGAAATCAAAGCGTTGCGAGTTATTACATCGCGTCGCCGGACGTTTCTGTGTGATGCAGCTCTCAATGCCGGCACAAACGCCGGTTCTCCCGAAGTTTACGCGTAGCGAGTGATCTGTGCGACGTCAAAAAAATCCCGGCCTTAGCCGGGAAATCAGGGGGAAGTAATCGCCAGAAGAGGGTAAAAATTCAGTGCAGGCGCGACCAGCTCACGAGCTTGACGGCGTTCTGCTGCAGATCGAAATTCTTTGCCAGCGCGGCCTCGATGACGCCCGTATCCGCGTCGCTGTCCATGGGCCGGCTCAGTTCCACCACGCCGCTGAACTCGTTGCCGCCGCGATACTGCGCGTCGGTGAGCAGGAACTGCGTGTAATACTTGGCAGACATGGATCTACAGTAGCGCTCGCCCGGCGCGCGGTCTGTGAGGTACAGCACAATTTTCGGTCCCCTGTCATCGCGCGGCGCAGCGCGCCGTGTCATCGCGAGGCGCAGAGCGCCGTGGCGATCTCGTTCGATCGGCAAAGGAGTTGACTGTGCGCAGGTCGCCACGGCGCTTTGCGCCTCGCGATGACAGCGTTTCCGTCGACCTCTTTGCCCTGTTCGTGCCAAAATGGCCGACTTTGCAGACTTACCCAGACAGGGGCCATGGACAACGACGGCAGCAAATTTCGCGGCATCCCGATTGTCGCCTCCGGCAGCAAGTACCGCACCGAGGCCGGTTTTACGGCGATCAAGAACGGCATCAAGAACCGCCGCGATGCCGGCGAGATGACCGCGGGCGGCAAGCCGCGCTGGTTGCGGGCGCCGATGCCGTCGGGCGCAAAATTCTCGAGCGTCCGGCAAACGGTCCGCGAACACCGGCTGAGCACCGTTTGCGAGGAATCGATGTGCCCGAACATCGGCGAGTGCTGGAATCACGGCACGGCGACGATCATGGTGATGGGCTCGGTGTGCACGCGCGCCTGCCGCTTCTGCGCCGTTGATACCGGCAACCCGCGCGGCTGGCTCGATCCCGAAGAACCGCTCAATACCGCGCGCGCCGTCAAGCTGATGGGCCTCCGCTACGTTGTCATCACGTCTGTCGATCGCGATGACTTGGACGACGGCGGCGCCGCGCATTACGCGGCCTGCGTCCGCGCCATTCGCGACATGAACCCGGACACCGCCGTCGAGGCGCTGACACCGGATTTCAACGGCGTGATCACCGATGTGGAGAAGGTCGTCGATTCCGGCCTGCAGGTGTTCGCACAGAACGTGGAGACGGTACGGCGGCTGACGCACCCGGTGCGCGACCCGCGCGCGGGCTACGCGCAGACACTGGCGGTGCTGTCGCACGCCAAGTCGTTCCGGCCGGAAGTCCTGACCAAAACCAGCCTGATGCTCGGGCTGGGCGAGCGCGATCACGAAATCATGGAGACGATGGATGACCTGCGTGCCGCCGGCGTCGACATCCTGACGCTGGGCCAGTACCTGCGGCCAACACCGAATCACCTGGCGATTGAACGCTATGTCACGCCGGACGAATTTGACGCCTACCGCCGCGAGGGGCTCGACAAGGGTTTCATCGAAGTGGTGGCCGGGCCGCTGGTCCGCTCGAGTTACCGGGCCGAACGCGTACTGCAGCACAACAACGTCGGCCTTGCCTGTGCATCCTGATCCACTCCCGACGACGGCCCGTTACCAATGATGGAATTCCTCGCCGATTACGGACTCTTCCTGCTGAAAACAGTAACGCTGGCGGCGGCAATTGTCGTCGTCCTTGCTGCGGCCGCCGCGGCAAGCCGCAAGGCGTCCGGGCAGGACACGCTCGAAGTCGAAAGCCTGAACGACAAATACCGCAACCTGGCCCGCGCGCTGAAGCAGTCGATACTCGGCAAGGGCGCCCTGAAAGCCGACCTGAAGGCGATGAAGGCGCGGCTTAAACGGGAGGCGAAGGCCGAAAAAAACAAGCCGCGCGGCTTTGTTATCGACTTCAAGGGTGATCTCAAGGCGTCCGCGGTTCCGTCGCTTCGCGAAGAGGTCAGTGCCGTCCTCGAGGTCGCCAATGAAGAAGACGAGGTGATCGTGCGGCTCGAGAATTACGGCGGTGTCGTGCACGAGCACGGGCTTGCGGCATCGCAGCTTGCACGCATTCGCGACCGCGGGATCCCGCTGACGGTCGTCGTCGACAAGGTGGCGGCGAGCGGCGGTTACCTGATGGCCTGCGTGGCCAACCGGATACTGGTCGCGCCGTTCGCCATACTCGGTTCGATCGGCGTCATCGCGCAGCTGCCGAATTTCAACCGCATGCTTGATTCCCACGGTGTCGATTTTGAACAGATCACCGCCGGCGAGTACAAGCGCAACGTCACGATGTTCGGCAAGAATACGGACCAGGACCGCGCGCACCTCCGCGAACAGCTGGACGACGTTCACGGCCTGTTCAAGGCGGCTGTTGCCCGCTACCGGCCGGCGCTCGATATCGGCAAGGTCAGCACCGGTGAATACTGGTACGGATCGCGTGCGCTGGAACTCGGCCTTGCCGACGAGCTTTGCACCAGTGACGAGTTGCTCGCGCGGCTGGCGCCCGACCGGGACCTGTACCGCGTCCATTACAAGGTGCGCCAGCCGCTGCAGAAGCGGCTGCTGGCCTCGGCTGACGCGGCGCTGGAGAAGGTCGATGCGGCAGCCTGGCGCCGCCGCTTCGAGTCCGGCCTGCCGCGCTGAGCGGGAACCCGGACCGGCGGCGGCGGTCTTACTGGTGAGGGGCCGGCCGGGCAGCACCCGGGTAGCATGGCGGATGCCGCCTTTCGCTATAATCGACGCCCCCGCGAGGAGTTCCAGATGACTATGCCCAATCAAAAGTGCCTGCTTGCAGTGGCCGCCGTGGCCCTGCTGGCCGCGGCCTGCACGACGTCCCCGACCGGCCGCAGCCAGCTCGTATTGCGCTCCGATGCCGCGCTCGAACTCGAGGGTGAACGCCAGTTTGCGATCATTCGCGACCAGGCGCCGATGGTGCAGGACGGCCCGACGATCCAGTACGTGTCCTGCGTGGCCGATGCCATCGTTGGTGTGCTCGAAGGCGACGATGCCGACCTGCCATGGGAAATGGCGATCGTCAACCAGCCGGACATCAATGCCCACGTCCTGCCGGGCGGCAAGATTGTCGTCAAGGCGGGCATCCTGAGTGTTGCGACCAACCAGCACCAGCTCGCCGCGGTGATGGGCCACGAGGTGGCACACGTGACCGCGCACCATGCCAATGAACGGGCTTCGCGCGGCATGGTGACCGGTGCCGGTGTTGAAGTTGCCGCACTGATACTGGGCGGCGGCTATTACAACCAGACGCGCGGGGCGTATGAAGCGTTGTCGGCCGGTGCGGCACTCGGCGTCATGAACCCGTTCAGCCGCAAGCAGGAGACCGAGGCAGATGTTGTGGGTCTCGAGTACATGGCGCGTGCCGGTTTCGATCCGCGCGAAAGCGTGGAGTTGTGGAAAAACATGAATGCGCGTGAAGACAAAAAGATTCCCGAGTACATGTCGACGCATCCGTCAGGCGATACGCGTATCGAGAATCTCGTGGCGCAATATCCGCACGTACTGAAGCTGTACAACGAAGCACAAGCCAACGGCAAAAACCCCAACTGTACGCGCTGAACAACCTGGCTTGACGGCCTTCAAGGACCATTATCCAATAGTGTCCGGCCGGGTTTTCTGCGAAACTTGCGCGATGATATCGATACCTGTTGGCCAAACGTGCGTGTTCCGTTGCTGATCCGGCGCGGCCTGTTACCCGTTGCGATTCTCCTGTCCACCAGCGGATGCGCGGTGTTGCAGGATATGCTGCCGCGCGATGACGCCGGCGCCCGGTCCGGACCGCGGGGCGCGCCGCCGGCGCTCGCCAGCCGCGCGTCGGTGGACCCGATCAGCCGTAATTACTTCGTGCTGGAATCGCCCGAGCAGAGCGTCATTGGCGAATTGCAGATCGTGTTTACCGGGCCCGACGATACCTTTTCGGATCTCGCGCGGGAGTACGGGCTCGGCTACGACGAGCTGGTGCATGCGAACCCCGGCATCGACCCGTGGATACCGGCCGCCGGCACGCCGGTGCTGCTGCCGACGCAGTACGTCCTGCCGGCAGCCGCACGCCGTGGCATCGTGCTGAACATTGCGGCGAAGCGTTTGTTTTATTTTCCGGAAATGCCGGAAGGTGAGCGGCAGGAAGTGCTGACGTACCCGATCGGCATCGGGCGTGTCGGCTGGGAGACGCCGCTCGGGTCTGCAAAAGTCATCCAGAAAGCGCGTGATCCGCATTGGTACGTGCCAACGTCGGTGCGCAAGGAACATGCCGAGGACGGCAATCCGCTGCCGGCCGTCGTACCGCCCGGCCCGGACAATCCGCTCGGCCGCCACGTGCTGAAGCTCGACATGCCGGGCTACCTGATACACGGCACGAACCAGCCGTACGGCGTCGGCATGCGCGTCAGCCACGGTTGCGTGCGCCTGTACCCGGAAAACATCGACACCCTTTACTCACTCGCCGGCATCGGCACTGACGTTGCGATTGTCAACCAGCCTTATTTGCTCGGCCGGCGGGATGGACAAATCTTCTTCGAAAGCCACCCGCCGCTCGAAGACATCGAGATCGACACGGCACAGCACCTCGACGCGCTGTTGCAGAGTCTTGTTAACAGCGAACTGTTGCAGTCGAAGCCGGCAGCGGCCGCGAGATGCAGACCATTACCGCCGATGCGCGCGGCATACCGATACTGCTGTACAAGCGCGATATCGACGAGATTTACGAGCGGGCACTGGTCGTGCACAACACCGTTGAACCGGATCCGGATGCGCCCACACTGACCGAGGTGCGCGAACTGCTGGACCAGCCGCTGGCCGTTACCGGCGAACAGCCTGAGGTCGTCAACTGATGAGCGAGTGGCTGGACGTCATGCTCGGGGAAATCGAGCGCAAGAAACAGGAAGCCGCTGAAGCCGCCGACGAACGGCAGCGTCGTGCGCGTGCCGCGACAGGCGCTGAAGAAAACGAAAACGCTCAGGAAAAGTAAGTAAGGAATTCCGGCGGCAACCTGCTCTCATCAAGCGGCGCATCACGACGCACATCCAGCGGCCGCGCATGATAACTGTGCCAGAACACGGCTGATTCAAACCCTCCCGAAGCATCCGTCGCATCGTGCAACAACGCCGCCATCGCCTTCCCGGTGTAGGTAGGTTCCAGCGTCACGCCGAACTGCTCTGCGCCTGTATCGATGGCGTTCCGGGTTGCGTCATCGCTGTGCGCATAACCGCCGGCAAAAAACCCGTGTCGCAATACAAGGCGCACGCGGCGCTCCAGTCCGCGGGGCACTGCCGGGTCCAGCCGGCGCATCATCATGGCGGTCTTCCGGCACAGTCGCCGGAGGCCCTCTTCGCTCGTCACGCTGGTATCCGAGACGCGCACCGCGTGCACTTCGACGGGCAGGCCGGCCAGCGCCAGGCCGAGCGCGAGCCCTGCCGCCGTGCCCATCGTGCCGGTCGCGACATACAGCCGTTCGGGCGGCGCCGCATCCCGCTCCTCGAGTTGCGCGGCCAGTTCCAGCCCGGCATTGACGAAACCGACGGTTCCGGCCCACGACGTGCCGCCTGTCGGTATGACGCGGACACGGCGGCCATGCAGGTGCTCGCGCAGTGTTGCGATGCGCTCTGAATAATTGCCGCCGAACCGCACCAGCTTCGCACCGCTTTGCAACAACGCATTCAGCACGCCCGGCACACTAATGGTGCGCTTCTGGTGTGACAGGAAGCAGATACAGTCGAGGTTCTGCTCACGCGCATACAACGCCGTCGCCAGCGCATGATGCGAGCCGACCGTGCCGAACGTTGCGACACAGCGGCAACCTTTTTGCTGCGCGGTGTGCAGTAAATACTCAAGCTTGCGCACCTTGTTGCCACCGTACAGCGCACCGCTCAGGTTGTCCTGCTTGATAAGGATGTGCCGGCGTCCGGCTGCGTTATTGAAGTCCGCTTCACGCAAAGGCGTCGGCAACTCGCCCAGCGGCAGCTTGCCGAGCTTTGCGGCAAGCACCGGGTACCGGTCCTGCAGTGCGTCTGAGTGAGACATGACACGATTATCGTCCCGCCGTCGCGGTAACGGCAATGGCATCTTGCCGCCGCACTCTCTACAATGAGCATTCAAGGTCTGGCGCACAAAATCGCGGGGACGAATTTGTCAGGCAGAAGAACGTGCTAACGGGTCCTTTCGACTCGCAAATCCGGGTTACTGAAATATCGCCGATGGATCAGCCGATCGATCGGCGATCGCAAACTACCGCCGCTTTTATCGGGCGGGCGCTGCGCGGCCCACTGAACACGGCGGTTCCCATTCGCGGCATGGCGGATTTTTCGCGCCGTTTCGGCGGTGTCTGGTCGCGCAGCAGCCTGGGTCCGGCGGTCGAGCAGTTTTTTGCGCACGGCGGACGGCAACTCCATGTTGTGCGTGTTGCGAACAATGCGCGCGGTGCGATGATCTGCCTGCCCGCCCACCACGGCGTGCTGGTACTGCGCGCGCTGGAACCGGGATCAACTGAACAGATACGCGCCGCGGTCGACTACGACGGCATCGACACTGCCGATACAGAGCGCTTCAACCTGATCGTGCAGCGCGTGTCGCCGGTCAACGGCCACGTCATCGACCAGGAGATTTACCGCCGCGTCAGTACCGGTCCGGAACACAAAACGTATATCGGCGACGCATTGCTGTCGTCGGCGCTGGTCACGCTGCAATCGCCGCTGCCGGCGGGACGGCCCGCCGCGACGATGGGTCGGCATGTCGGTCATGGCACCGCCTACGTCGGCCACGCGCAGCGCGGCAGCGACGGCTCCGACCTGTGCGACTACGACCTGATCGGTTCCGCCGCCAGAGGCACGGGGCTGTTCGGCACTCGGTGCGATCGATCGCCTGGACCTCTTGTACCTGCCGCCGCTGGCCCGCGGCCAGGATGCCGGACCGGCCGCGTTACTGGCCGCCGAGCGCTACTGCCAGCGCCGCGGCGGCATGCTGATCATCGATCCGCCGTCCACCTGGACCGATGCACAGAGCGCCGTGGCGGGCATGCGCCAGACCGGGTACCGCAGCCCGAACATGTTGAGCTATTTTCCGCGCATGACGTTACGTGGCAGCGACGACCCGTCGCCGCGCGGCGTTGGCGGTGCCATCGCCGGGCTGCTCAGCAAGCTCGATGCGCTGGAAGGACCCTGGGGCGACCTGGCGCAACGCGCGTTTGCGTTCAACCGCACACTGACGCCGGCGCTCGGCGTTGACGGCAATGACTTGGCGCAGCTCAATCGCGCCGGACTGAATGCGATCGTCGCAGATGATAGCGGCCGTGCGCTGGTCCGCGGTGCGGTCACGCTGGGCAGGGGCTCGGAGTCGGACCGCCAGTTTGCGTTGTTGCCGGCGCGGCGCTTGTCGCTCGCCATCACGAATAACGTCGAGCGCGCGACGCGCTGGGCGATCTTCGAGGCCGATGGCACGCGCCTGTCGGAGCGTGTCTACTCGCAGGTCGATGCGTATATGCAGTCACTGGCCGAGGCGGGCGCGTTCGCTGATACAAATTACCGCGTGCAATGCGACGCCGGGCCGAAATTGCCGCCCGCGGATCCGGCGCGCAGCATCACGGTACTGCTCATGTTCCGGCCGCGAGGTTGCAACGAACAGGTGTCCCTGACATTGCACCAGACGATATCCGGCTGCCGTGTCGCCAGTACCGCGTTTGCGCCGGCGGCCTGCGCCTGAGGGGATAACGCCTTTCAATCATCCCCTGAAGGCTGGCCGAATCCACCGCCGCCCGGCGTTTCGATACGGATTGCATCGCCCGCGGCAACGTCGACACTGGCGGTTGCCGCCAGCGGTTCTTCGCTACCGTCCGCCCGTACGACCGCATTCCTGCCGGTCATGCCGGGGCCACCGCCGTCCACGCCAAACGGCGCGATGCGCCGGTGGTTGGACAGCACGGAAACATCGGCCGCTTCGAGAAAGCGGATTTCCCGTATGGCGCCGCAGCCGCCGCGCCATTTACCGGCACCGCCCGAACCTTGCCGGACCGCGAACCGTTCGACGCGCACCGGGTAGGACTGCTCGAACACTTCCGTGTCGGTCAGCCGCGAGTTCGTCATGTGCGTCTGCACGGCATCGGCACCGTGCCAGCCGGGTCCGGCACCGGCACCGCCGGCGATCGTTTCGTAGTACTGGAAGCGCGCATTGCCGAAGCTGAGATTGTTCATCGTGCCCTGCGACGCGGCGAGTTCACCGAGCGCGCCGAACAGGGCGTCGGTGACGCATTGCGACGTCTCGACATTGCCGGCGACGACGGCCGCGGGCCAGGCGGGGCTCAGCAGGCTGCCCGGCGGGATGCGGATATCGAGCGGCTCGAGACAACCTTCGTTCATCGGGATCGCTTCGGTGATCAGGCTGCGGAATACATACAGCACCGCGGCGCGTGTAACGGCCTGCGGCGCATTGAAGTTGCTCCCTGATTGCGGCGAGGTGCCGGTGAAATCAATAGAGGCACGTTGCGCGTCCGCGTCCACATCGACTCGCACACAGATTTGTTCGCCTGAGTCGAGTTCATAGCTGAACCGGCCGTCCTTCAGCCGGCCGAGCAACCGCCGCACGCTTGCTTCAGCGTTGTCGCGAACAAAACCAAGGTAGCGTTGCACGGTCGGCATGCCGTAGCGCTGACGGCCCGTTCAAGTTGCCGCATGCCTTGCTGGTTGGCCGCCAGCTGTGCCTTGAGGTCCGCTACGTTCTGCTCCACGTTGCGCACCGGCCACCGCGCGCCGGTCAGCAGCTCGTGCAGTGCGTCAGTCCGGAGCTCGCCATTTTCGACCAGCAGGAAGTTGTCAATCAACACGCCTTCCTCATCAATATGACGGCTGTTGGACGGCATCGACCCCGGTGAGATGCCGCCGACGTCAGCATGGTGCGCGCGAGATGCAACGTAGAACTGCGGCCGGTCGCGCCCGGCGAACCACGGACTGACGACGGTGATGTCCGGCAGGTGCGTCCCGCCGTTGTACGGCGAATTGAGCATGACGGCATCATTCGGCTTCATCGTGGCGCCGTGCGCACGAATGACGCTGCGCACGCTCTCGCCCATGGAGCCGAGATGGACCGGCATATGCGGTGCGTTCGAAACGAGCCGTCCTTCAGCGTCGAACAGCGCACAGGAAAAATCGAGACGTTCGCGGATGTTGATCGACAGCGCGGCATTCTGCAGCACCGTGCCCATCTGCTCGGCAATGTGCATGAACAGGCGGTTGAAGACCTCGAGGCGTACCGGGTCCGGGACTGACGAGTCGGAATCATCTTCGTTGTCCGTAACGCCTGCCCGCGATGCCTCTGCATTTCGTTCAAGGACCAGGTGTCCCGCATCGTTGATGGTGCCGCGCCATCCGGCATCGATGACCGTCGTGCCGCTGGATTCGGCAATGATCGCCGGGCCATCGACAAGCGCACCCGCGCCCAGCTGCTCGCGGCGGTACACCGGCACATCGGACCAGCGGCCGGCGTCCCACATGCGGCTGGTGCCGGCGGGTGCCGCGCGCCCGGTGGCAGGCGCCGGCGGCATGTCCGGGCGCGTCTCGCTGCCGGTTGCGGCGACGCTAAGGCGCGCAACGCGCAGCGCACCACCGCCCATCGAGGCCCCGAACCGTGATTGCCACGCGGCGGCAAATGCCGCGCGCATGGTTTCGGCGCTGCCGAGACTGACGTCGATGATCGTGTCGGAACCCTGCAGGCGCAGGCCGCAGCGCAGTTCGACGCGGCGCCGGTCGTGCGGGACCCGCTGCTCGTCAAGCAAGGTGTCACAGTGCGCTTGCAGTGCCCTGAAGTCGTCTTGCAAAACGTCCAGTTCGTCGTCATCCAGCGCGCAGTCGACCGATTGCTGCCGGTCGACACGGATGTCAGCGAGCCCCATGCCGAGGGCGGACAGTACGCCGGCAAGCGGGTGCAGCCAGATGCGGCGCATGCCGAGCACTTCGGCGATGCGGCACGCGTGCTGGCCGCCCGCACCGCCGAAGCAGCACAGCGTGAAATCCCTCGCGCATCGTCGCCGCGCTCGATCGGCGGTGATGCCGGCGTATTGCATTCGCCATGCTTTCGACAGCGACGGTCAGGAATCCGGCGGCGACCTGTTCGGCATCAAGCGTGTCATCGCGGCCGGCACTGATTTGACCGGCGAGCGCGGTGAATGCAGCTGCCACCGCGCCGCGATCCAGCGGTTCGTCGTTGCCCGGCCCGAACAGGGCAGGGAAGAAATCGACCGGAATGCGCCAGGCGTAGACGTTGGCGTCCGTCGACCGTCGAGCGGACCGTCGGCCGGCGGCACGCGCGATCCGGGTCCGCGCGCCGGCGGAGGCCGGGCCCACCTGGAAGCGCTCATCGGCGTAGCGAAGTATCGAACCGCCGCCGGCCGCGATGGTATGAATCTTCATCATCGGCGCGCCAGTTGAGCCTGCGCGCCGGCGACTTCGAACCACCTGCTGGCGCTCGTAGCTCGCCGGAGTACGCCGACCGCGTCGGTCGATGCCGCCGCATGTCAAAGACCGACGAGCCGGTGCGAAACCGGCACGCGGTCTGCTTCCTGCACCATGCCGACGACGCCGCCGGCGGGGCCGGACAGGATGCTGTCCTTGCCGCGAAACTGCTCCGCGTCAACCAGCCCGCCACTCGATTGCATGAACAGCAGGCGCTCCGGTTGGGCAATCGTTGCCAGTGCCTGCCTGAGCCGCGCGATGTAGCCGCCCAGCACCGGAGTCAGGTAGGCATCAACCAGCGTCGTTTCGGCACGGCTGACAAACTTGATCAGCGGTTCGACTTCGTGCGACGCCGACACCTGCGTAAAGCCCGCTTGCCGGGCCAGTGCCGCAACGCGCGCTTCGTGCGCCGGGTAGCGATAGCCGTGCATCAGGCAGATGGCGACAGCGTCGATGCCGCAGCCCCGGATCCGTTCGAGTGCGGCGACGACGTCATCGTCATCGATAGGTGTGACGACAGAACCATCGCTGCCAATGCGTTCCGCGATGCCGACGACCTTTTCCGTGCGACGGTGGCGGCCGCGCACCAGATCGAGCGCGAAAATGTCCGGCCGGTTCTGGTGACCGGACGTGGCGGCTAGTCGTCCTCGAAGCCGGCGGTCACGCGGCAATGCCGCCGGCGTGCCGCGGCGCTCGAGCAGCGCGTTGGTCGCGACTGTCGTGCCCATCTTGATCGCACCGACGGGTGCTTCCGCATGTCCGTCAGCGCGCAGCCATCTGCCGAGCGCCGGCGGATCCCTTCGCCGCGGCGTCGTCGTCACTGCGCCGCGGATCTTCGAACTGGCGGATTTCCGCGCAACATGCATCCGGGCAGCGTGCGACAATGTCGGTAAACGTCCCGCCGATCGATGCCGGGATCCCCGGCTGTGCTCGCTCGTCGACGAGGTAACGGAAATGCAGGCGTGCGACACGTGGTAGCCTTGCCCATCGTCGACGGCCAGATGCGGAGGATGTGGTGTTCGAGAACAAGAGTTCGTCGGTAACCGCGCCCGGTTGCTGGGATCATTGCTGATTGCCGCCGCACTTTGCCCGGCACTGTCGACGGCGGATACGGTGCGGGCGCGCGATCTCGGCATACCGTTCGACGGCATGCCCGGACCACTGAACGCCCCGATTACCGATGTTGCCGGCGTAACCGTTGGCCACGAAACAATCATCCGCGACCTTCCGGACCAGCGAGCCGTGCGCACCGGTGTCACCGCGGTACTGCCGCGCGGCGCTGACACGGCGAGCAAGCCGGTGTTCGCCGGCTGGTTTGCATTGAACGGCAACGGGGAGATGACCGGCACGACGTGGATCGAGGAGTCCGGTTTTCTTGAAGGTCCGGTACTGATTACAAACACGCATAGCGTCGGCGGCGTGCACCAGGCAGCGATTCGCTGGCGCGTAAACCAGGGACGCGCGGACGACAGCGGGTACTGGTGGTCGCTGCCTGTGGTGGCGGAAACGTGGGACGGTTTCCTGAATGACGTTAGACGGGTTCCACGTCAGAGGACGAGCACGTATTCGCCGCCATCGAGTCGGCGCAGGGCGGCCCTGTCACCGAAGGTAACGTCGGCGGCGGCACCGGCACGATCTGCCACGAGTTCAAGTGCGGCATCGGCACCGCGTCGCGCCCTGGGCGAGCGTGACGACGGTGATTTTACCGATCGGTGTACTGGTACCCGCCAACTGCGGCCTGCGCGACGCGCTGCGCGTTGCCGGCAGCTGCCGGTCGGCCAGCATCTGCAGGACCACCGCGCGTACGCGGCGATGCCGAATCGTGCCGCGCGAGATGGGCTCGATCATCATCGTCGTTGCAACCGATGTCGCGGTGCTGCCGCACCAGTTGAAGCGTATCGTCGTAGCGCGCGGCGCTCGGTATCCGCCCAGCGTCGGCGGCGTCGCCGGCAATGGCTCGGGCGATGCCTTGTTGTCGCCGTTGCCGCTGCCGATGGATGCAGGCGCTGCAGTCAGGGCCTGCGATGTCGTCCGCTGGTTGCGCGAACGACAACATCAGCCCGCTGTTCCAGGCGACCGTCGAGGCAACCGAAGAGGCCATCGTCAACGCGATGATTGCCGCCCGCACGATGACCGGCAACCGCGGCAACACCGCGCACGCGATCGATCACGACGCGCTCAAGAGAGTGTTGCGCGAACATAACCGCCTGGAGAACGGGACAGCGCAATGATCGGCGAGACGACCGCGGTCCTGCTGACGCTCGTCGTCTATAACGCGCTGCTGATCGGCGTCGGCGTCTGGGCGCACAAGCGCAACGCGAGCGTCGAGGATTTCTTTCTTGCCGGTCGCGGCCTCGGTTCGTGGGTTGCGGCGATCAGCGCGTCGGCCAGTTCGTCGTCGGCGTGGACACTGCTCGGTGTCAGTGGCGCCGCTTACGCGTGGGGCCTGCCGGCACTGTGGCTGTTCCCGGCGACGGTCGGCGGCTTCGTGCTGAACTGGTTATGGGTGGCGCCACGCGTCCGGCGGCTGACGGAGGAGGAGGGCGCCGTGACGATGAGCGCGCTGCTGGCACCGGCGACGCTCGGCAAGGGACGCGGCAACGTGCTGCGGCTGGCGGCCGTCATCATCGTGTTCTCGTTCGTGTTCTACGTCGCGTCGCAGTTCGAGGCGGCGGGCAAGGCCTTCGAATCGGTCTTCGGCCTGACGAAGGAGGCAAGCATCCTGACCGGCGCCGGCATCGTGCTGGCGTACACGCTGCTCGGCGGCTTCTGGGCCGTCAGCGTCACCGACACGATCCAGGGAATGCTGATGGCACTCGCCGCGATCGTGCTGCCGGTCGTTGCACTGCTCGCCGTCGGCGGCCCCGCCGACCTGCTGGCGGGCTTGCGCGAAGTGTCAGGCAGCGGCTCACCCGCTACGCCGGCCTGCAGCTACGCCGCGATGGCCGTGTTCGTCATCGGCATCCTCGGCATCGGCATCGGCTACCCGGGCCAGCCCCACGTCGTCAACCGCTTCATGGCATACGCCGACAGAAAGAGCCTTCACCGACGGCCGCATCCGCATCGCGCAGCTCGGCCGTCCGTCGTCGCCCGCATGCTGACGCTCGGCCTGTGCGCCCGCGTCCTGTACGCCGACCTCGGCGACGCCGAGCAGGTCCTGTTCCACACGGCATCAGAACTGCTGCCCGCCGTCATCGCCGGCGTCATGCTCGCCGCCGTCCTGTCCGCAATCATGTCCACCGCCGACAGCCAACTCCTCGTCGCCGCCTCCGCCATCTCCCACGACTGGCGCCTGGCCGACGGCCACCGCGACTCCACCCTGCACGCCGCTCCCGCGCTGTAGCCGTCTCGCTGCGTCCTCCTGCTCGCCACCGCACTCGCCCTGCTATGGCGCGCCGACATCTTCTCCCGCGTCCTGTTCGCCTGGGCCGCAATCGGCGCCGCCTTCGGCCCAATCCTGCTACTCCGCCTGACCGGCCGCGAACTAACCGCCGCCGCCACCCTCACCGCAATGACCACAGGCTTCGCCCTAACCGTCCTCCTCTCCTGGCTCCCCGACGCCCCCGGCGACGCCGCCGAACGCGTACTCCCATTCGCCGCCGCCGCCGCCATAGCAATGCTGGCCAGCCGACGACGCCCACCACGACCTACTGAAACATCCCACTAACCGCCAGATCCCAGTCCGTCCAGGTCCCCCGCATGCCCGGCACCGCGCACAGGGTCTCGTGATCCAGCTCCAGCTCCGGCATGTAACGATCCAGCCAGCGTATGACATCAGCGTGCTTCGCAATCCCGGTCGCCTGCCGCTGCGCCGACAGGTTGTCACCGGACGGCGCATGGAACAGCACGTGCCCGTTCGGCCCCATGCTCACACCGAAAGCCACCCTCGTGCACCAGCCGGTGATGATGCCGGCACGGTGATACGAGGTTCTCGAGCGACGTTCAACCCATCCGCCCAGTGCTTGACGTGATGCCCGTCAACAAAGCGCGTGTTCGTACACCCAGGAAAGCGGCAACCAACATCACGTGCCGTCAGTGCACGGCGTATCGCCGGCGGAATGGCGCGCGTCTTGCGCCCGATGGAGAGCGGCACCCCGTCACCGCTCTCGGCCAGCTTGACGATGCCGCTGTCACAGGCCACGCGGCGCGCTGTTTCCGCGGAAACGTGCGGGCCGTGTTCGAGGTGCGCGAGGTCCGCGAGACCGAGGGGGGATGTTTCTGCGGTAACGTGGGGTCCGTCCTCAGGAGTTCGCCACGTCAGCAGGTCGGTGCGAGGTCGCCACGTCGCTGCGCTCCTCGCGATGACGCCGGGTTCCGGCGTCACCTTCAGCGTGTCCGCGGCCACGTGCACGACGACCTGGTAGCGATCCGCCGTTGCCGCCACGGTGTTATCAGCGGCAAGGTACGTCTCCGCGACATCCGCAAGCGCATCGGCCCGCCGCCGACCGATCGGTTCGCGATCCGATACCCCGGGCCCAACGTCATGGACGGCATCCTCCGGCGCCCGGGCCCCGCCGTCCTCGCGAAAGCGCTGCTCCATGGCGTGCTCCAGCGCTTCGCCACCACCGCGCCCTGGTCGGCCGGGTAGCGGGCCTTGATCACCAGGCAGCCGTCGTGGTCGTACGTCGATGGTGCACTCGCGCGCCGCATGCTGCTGTGCCGCGGTGGCCGCTTCCATGTTGCGTGACGCCCTACGGTACTTGGCGATCAGCGTCTCCATGTGCCACGCAGAGCCGTGACGGGCAATCATCAGCAGGTAGTCTTCGTTGGCGTATTCGCCACGCGCGTCATGGCGCGGACCTTGGAGCGTAACTCGACTTCGCCGCGCAAGAACGCGGCACTGATCTTCGGCAGGTCCGCCAAGTGCGCGAGCCACGCGCACCTTCTCGCGCGCCGCATTCATGCCAATGCCGCACTTGAAGTTCAGCCAGTGCGCACAGGAGTTAAGGCCGGGCAGCTGCCAATACCCCTGCTCGTCAAACTCCCGGATCATCACCAGCAGCCGGTAGGTACCGGCATACAGGTAACCGCAGAGCTCGGTGATCTTCGCCCCAGCTTCTCGCTGTTGACGTACTTCGGGTGCAGGTCCGGGTGTTTGACGACGGTGCCGCTGTCCATGCGCGCCTCGCTACAGTAGTGGTGACTGAGCCTCTATTGCAGGGTACCGGACGGTGGTAGTTGATACAACGCGAGAAACTTGGCGGTTTGGCCGTTATTGCGGCTTGCGTTGCGCCACAGCTGCACCCGTTCGACGCCGCACGCGATCACCTGATCACGAGCCGCCGCCCGGCGAAACACGGGGCGAGCAGCGACCACCGTTTATGGCGATGGAGCAATGGCGCTTGGTCCTCCCGTTGATCGCACAATCCCGCGCGGCAACGATATCATCTGGCGAACCGCGACGAGGTGACGTAGGGTATTGATCGGTGGGAATCAGCCAGCGAACAATGAACACAAGAGGCAATATACAAGCGCACTCGACGATTCAATATCAGTGCTTCCCTGTCATTAACTG
>JAXHMR010000013.1:0-9280 GCA_034521225.1 Woeseiaceae bacterium | reverse complement strand
CAGCATTCGAGAAACTAGTGGTCGACGCAACCAGCAGATAAGCAGTTAGAGAACAAGCGGTGTCTTGGTCGGAAACATGTCATACCTCATCTGTGCAAACTAGTGAAACGTCTGTCGAGTCCGAATCAGTGAACGCATAATTTAGCGAAAGCGAATAGTCCGCGGCGCCTTGAACCCGCACGGCTATATTGCTCAGATTACCTTTGGAAGTTTCGCGAGCTGTTTTACCTGGCCAAAAGCAAAAATGGACTCAACAGTGTTCACCTCCGTAATATTCGTCAGTTCATAGCGGATGAAGTTCTCGGTAAGTTTTGAGACTCTTGCTGACTGACCCTGAGCACGTAGTCCTGTCTGCCAGAGACAAGGTAGCACTCAAGTACCTCGTCCATTACTTGGATCTTGCTTTCGAACTTGCGCATCGCCTCGTCGTTCGACTGCCGCAACCTCACGCTCACGAAGGCATTGACGGTAAGTCCGTAATGCTCAAGGTCGATTTTCGCCGCGTACCCACTGATGATTCCTATGGATTCGAGTATTTTGATTCTTCTGTGACATGGCGTTGGGGATAGCCCGATAGATTCGGCGAGTTCAACGACTGGAATTCGTCCGTCGACCTGCAGCGCGTCGAGAATCTTTTGATCAATTCTATCCATCGATCCGTATTTATTAGTGAGTACCACTAAAATATATAACTTTTGTGGTTAAAAATGTAAATATTCACCAGCCAGAATAGGCTACTCTCCAATCCATCCATGCTCATTATCTGTTGCTGGAAACCATCGGCAAAAAAAGGTACGCCAAGTGTTTGAAATTACTCCCGAACTCAGCCCGCTTCGCCACTCCACCAGAGCCTCCGAAGCCCCTGACCTTGCCGCCGAACAGGCGCGATATTTCGGAATTGATCCGGATTCCGAGTATGGAGCAGAGCTCGTGCAGTTGGCTGTAAACTTGTATCAGGCTCACGGATCCGTTGCGGAATTGACACGTATCACGATGTCTTCGCTCCACTGAGCTCGATCGAACTGATCGAGTCGCATGGTTCAATGCCAAGAGATTTGTAAGCTTTCAACTGGCGAAGATTCTTGACACACTGCAAAACCCTTTACGCGCAACCTGATCAGTCAATGGTGTCCAGCGACGGCGAATGTGCGTCGAAGGGAGTCTATGCGCTGTTCGACAATGTGACGGCCTTGTTCTCCTCGAATCCGGTCATTACCAGAACCGCAACCTACATGTATGCCTGTACCGAGTGGATCGAGGATGCGTTCAAGGGACGTGGAACCGCTACATCATATTTACTCACGCCTGCTGAATCCCACGTCGATAAGTCTCGCCAATCACATCGTCGACATTGAGTGTGGCAAGCTTTCGAATCAGTACATGGCATGGAACTTCAACTCTGGATTGGCGGCCATTGACGCCATACTGTCCCATGTTTTGGGCCATAGAGACATACTTGTCGTCTCGCGGAACATCTACGGTGGCAGCTATCAGTTACTCCATGACTGGTACAGTAAACCATCAAATATGGATGTGGCTCTCGAATGGGTGGACGGATATAGCGAAGAGGACTTCGCGAACGGTCTTTCCGAGCTGCGGAAACATACGCTGAGCGATTGGCAGAGGGACGCCGTATATACGTGTATATCGAGAGCCCCTGTAATCCACATGGCTTTGTTCTCGACGTGGCGGGAATCTGTCGTGTGCTCATGAACGGGGGTCTCCGGTTATAGCCGATACGACGGTGGGAACGCCATTTCTTTGCCCGGTACTTAGGCGCGACGAACCAATGCGAGCGTCCGGATTTTGTGGTGCATTCGTACACGAAGGATCTCACAGGTTCGGGGACAACCACCGCTGGCTGTGTCATTGGCAGAAACGAATACATGTTCCTGCCCAAAGGGGACAGCTTCGAGACGACGGCCGCGGACGGAACTCCGCGAACGATCAGTTGGGATGAAACGCTTTTCTGGAATGTTTACTACGTGAAAGGTGGGTTTCTTGACTCAGACAAGGCCTTCGAAGTCCTGATCGGGACGAAGACCTTCGAAATGAGGTTACTTCAGAAGGCCGTCAACACGATCACGCTAGCTCGCGTATTGGATGCGCACCCCGACTTCAACGTGTCATGCCCCGCATTGCCATCGAGCCCAAACCATGATATGTGCACCAAGCACATGTTGCTGGCGGTTGCCGGCTGGTTTGTTTACGTTTGATTTGGATGGTCACGACAATCGCAATCGGATTTCAGCATCGACGTTCAAGAGGTTCTTCGACCTGTTGGAGCCTGGCGCCGGTATGCAAGTTACAATTGGTCAGAACAACACGATAGTGTTATGTCCCGCACTAACTTCCCACTCTGAGCTTTCGGCAGAAGCGCTTTCAGAGGCTGGCATTAAGCGCACGACAACGAGAGTAGCTGTTGGTCTTGAAGATCCACGGGTGTTTATTGGGCAGATCATGCGAGCGGCAGAGATCGCGATCTGTCCTGCAACATCCGGATTTCGTTGAGGCCTTTCTGGAGGGTAACGAAATCGATGAAATCTATACGATGACTTATCTGGATGTGCACGGTCGGTACATTAACTCCAAGCGTTCGTTTCAGGCGATGTCCGAATAGCCACCCGCTCGCAATATTTGGAATCAGTGAGAATTATCAAATGGCTTTTGAAATAGCAATTGGCTGCAACGTTCGCAAGTCGCCGTACTTCGAGGCTACGGTCGCCGACGGCGTCGTATCCTTTTCAGTCTACAACCACATGCTCGCGCCCGCCCACTTCGGTGACCCAGAACGAGAATACCGGGCGCTGTCGGAGAATGTCGTCATGTGGGACGTGGCCTGTGAGCGCCAGGTGGAGCTGGCAGGGCCGGACGCCGAGCGGCTGATGCGCTACCTGACACCGCGGGATATCAGCGCAACGGTGGTTGGCCAGGGAAAGTACGTGCCGATCTGTGATTACGATGGCCTGCTGATAAACGATCCTGTTCTGCAAAAGCTTTCCGATGACTGTTTCTGGTTGTCCATTGCCGATAGCGACATCCTGCTTTGGGCCAAAGCTATAGCCGCTGAACGTCGGTTGGACGTGCGCGTATCTGAACCCGATGCCTCGCCGCTTGGCGTCCAGGGCCCGCGGGCTGACGATGTCGTTGCCGAACTGTTCGGCGACTGGGTGCGAGGGCTGAGGCACTTTCGGTTCCAGGAAACGAAGCTCGGGAGCATGCCGATCCTGCTCGCCCGCTCGGGTTGGTCGAAGCAGGCGGTTTCGAATTGTATCTGCGAGATTCCCGACGCGGCACCGAGCTGTACGAACGAGTTAAGGAAGCTGGCGCGCCATTCGGCATCGTCCCCAGCGCACCGAGCGACATTGAACGCGTGGAAAGCGGCCTGCTGTCCTGATGGCGCCGATGCCCGTTACAACGTCAACCCGTTTGAAGCGGGCTTGGGTGCGTTCGTTGATCTCGACCGGGATGACGACTTTGTAGGCAAGGCAGCGCTTCGGCGCATTGCGGAGGAGGGCGTACGACGTCGCCGGGTAGGATACGTGATCGGAGGTGACCGGATCAACGGCATAAGCGAGTGGCATGACGTCAAACTCGGGCACAATGTCGTTGGAAAGGTGACAGAGGCTGTTTACTCACCGCGACTCGGTAAGAATATCGCAGTGGGGCTGCTGGCCAGCGAAATTGGTGACGACGAAGGCCAACTCGCAACAGACTTCGATGATGGGCCGCGGTCGGTGACTGTCTGCGGACTACCCTTTCTCAAATAGTGAGATTGGGAAAACTCGCACTCATATCAGAATCGGCGGTCCGAGCGGTGATGACTCGCCAACTTGCTTTCGATGCTGTTCGTGTCGCATTCGAATCGGTCGCGCGCCGAATGACTAGCTGAGCAGCTTGTAGATCTCGGTATCGATATCCAATTCACGAGCGCAGAAGACGCTGTCCGTGCATCAGACATCGTTGTCACGGTCACGCCATCTAAAGAGCCGCTTATCCGGGGTGAGTGGATTGGGGAAAGGGGTCCATATTTCGGCGATGGGTGCGGATGCACAAGGAAAGCAGGAGCTGGATACCACCATTTTGAAAGGTGCAAGGCTGTTCGCCGAATAACCGCAACAATCAAATAAAGATCGGCGAATTTCAGCGCGCCTATGGCGAAGGCCAGAATCGGTACCCGTCGACTTTCCAAGCGCGGCATCAGATCCAAACTTCTGCAGTTTTACGAAAGATTGGCAAGACACCTCGTCAAGGGAAACCGCTTTGGTACCGGCAACCATCCGGACAATCAACCGGGCGGAAGTCGCTACGAGCGTTCCGGCTGCTTTGCAGATTGCGGGCATCATATCCATGGTTTTGCCATCCGAATCGTTCTCGAGGTGGCAATCAGTGCAACGGCCGCGCGTGCGCAGCGCTGCGAAAAATCGCATTCGCGAGAATCACGTTCAGGCCGTCGATATAGGCACGTGCTGTCGGGTCCTGCGTAAAAGCAATCACGAAGCCCTCGCCCAGCGGCTGCACGACGGCAAACGGCTTGTACGCGAGTTGCTTGCGGTTCTCCTCCCAAATGTAGCCACTCACCAGCAAGTCTTCAGCCGCTACGAATCGCGCGACATTGACTCCAGAATCGAGGCGTATCGGCGTGTAAATGTCCGACCCGTTTGCAAGAACGTTCAGCGATGAAGCAACGCCGGCGGCGAGCCAGTGCTCCGGGGTGACCGCGGCCCGGATCAGAACGCCGTAGAGGTCATCAGGCGGTGCCGACTCCGGGGTGATCGATTTCTTGTAATCGGCAAAGCTGGCGAGAAGGCGGCCATCGACAGTCGTCGCTTCTTTTTCGTCGCTGTCGCTGTTGTCCCCCTCTCCGTCGCCGTCCTCGCGGTCCTCAGCGATGACCGCGTTCTCGCGGCGAATCGACAGCAGGTTCACGTTCGGGTCGGCGAGATAGCGATTGGCGGAGCCGAGGCCGATCAGCACGCCGCCTCTACTCACCCAGTTGCGCAGGTTCTCGGCGCCGTCTTCGCCGAGAACACCGCCATAGCCGTCACCGGACGCCTCCGGGAGTACCAGTACCTCGAAGTTACCAAGGTCGGCCGTGGCGAGGCGAGTACTGCGGATCGCCGTCACCGGGTAGTCGAACTGTCGCTCGATCACGAAGCGGGCCTGACCTGCCGCGCGTGAGACGGTCGGGGCGTCCCAGCGATCGCGACGTCTGGCCGGTTGTGCCGTACGACGTTGTTGCTACCGAGGCTGGGCCCGTCCGTGACCCAGCTGTCGTCAATGCCGACGACGTTTGCGCCGGTCGTGGTCGCAATGTCGCGGACCATCTGTTGCACGTCCATCGGGTTGTTCTTTACGTCGATGATCAGCGTTCCCGCCGGGTACTGTCTGCCGCCTTGCACAAAGCCCAGGTCACTGCTCTTGACCGAGATACCGTTGCGCAGGGCATGCGCGAGGAAGCGGATCGCCGTTGCCTCGCCCCAAGGCACAAGATAGGCAACCGAGGCATTGGCGTCCGGAAGTGCCGGCGCGCGAACAAGCTCCGGCGCGGCCGGGATTGTGTCCACTGACGGCAGGCGGTTACAGGTCTCCGCGCGGACGTTCATCATCTGCGGCAGCGACCACGCGGTGACGTCGTAGATCTCCACCTCCAGCCCCAACTGACGGCGCTGTTCCTGCCGGACGATAAAGTCACTGTCCATCGGCACGTCGGTATCCAGTAGCGTCCGGACGAGTCGCTTGGCAGGCTGTGCCATGTCGATCACGTAGCTACCTGCCGCATACTCCTCGCCGCAGGCACTGAAGTCGGCTTCGGCGACGCCGATCGCAACACCCTGGCGCACGAGAGAACCGGCCAGCCGGTTGGCCGCAGCCTGGTCCGCCTGCCGGGGAATGATGTAGGCTCGAATCGCCTCGGATCGGCCTTCGGCAATAGCCGAAAGCTGGTAATTGTAGAGATCCTGCAGGAGCTTTCGCCGATTCTTCGCGACGGTTTCAGCGGTGCCTAGCGACGTCACGAAATGATTGCGCACGGCCTCGGCATAGCGTAGCTCGTTGCCGTCGTACTGGCGCAGTACCAGCCCTCCGATGCCGGCCTGTTCGTACGTCATCGCTGTCGCACCGAAGTACATTGTCCAGGAGGTGTAGCCGGCGTAGAACTCGTCGTACTCCTCGCGGATGAAATAATCGATTCCGAAGCGATCGAACCAGTACGCATTGGTCTTGCCGTAGAGTGCCTGATTCGCGACCTGGGTTTCGGTCAGGTGCGGGTTGACCGGGTCCGCGCCGGGCGCGAAGAAGTAGGTCGAGTCCCCACCCATCTCGTGCAGGTCGGCGACGACGACCGGGACCCATTCCTGCGTTACCTTGATTCTGCCCCGGGTCTCCGGCTGGGTCATGGCGAACCAATCGCGATTCAGGTCGAAGAGATAATGATTGCCGCGCCCGTAAGGCCACGGCTGGTCGTGCTCTGCGGCGAGGCGGTGCGGATCCGGGACCAGTCCTGCCGTCGATTCGAAGCTGTGGATAAAGCGATCACGGCCGTCGGGGTTCATTACGGGGTCGATGATGACTACGGATTCGCGCAGAATGTCGCCAACACGATCGTCGCCCCGCGAGGCGAGCAGGTGATAAGCCGTGAGCATTGCAGCATCGGTCGACGAGATTTCATCGCCGTGGATACCGTAGGCAAGCCAAGTTACAGCGGGCGTGGATTGAATGATGCGCTCGGCGTCGCCACGCGGCGTCTCCAGGGCGTTGCGCAGGCTTTGCATCTCGCCCTTAATTGCATCGATGCGGCGCATGTTTTCCGGAGAAGTGATGACGACATAGACCAGGTCGCGACCCTGCCAGCTCCTGGCATAGCGGTGCACGGCCATGCGGTCCGGCTGCGAAGATTCAAGTGCCCTTAAGTAGCGCAGCGTATCGGCATGCCAGGTAATGCGCTCGCCAGGCGCATAGCCCAGTACGGATTCCATGGTTGGAACGGCAGGGTCGTAGTCCGCGTTCGGCCAATACTCGAAATCCTGTTGCGCGTTGACCGCTGCCACCAGCAAAAGCGTGGCAACGCTGAGAAGCAGTCGCATTGGGCGGGGTCTCCAGCTCGTTCGTGTTCTGGGATTACTTTACACGTTTGCGGCGGAGGTTTCCGCATCTCCTGCACCGGCGAACGCAGTGGAGCAAGAAGCAGGGCGTAGTCGAGCTATTTCCCTGCTTTCCTCCCCGAACCATACGTGCGCCTCTTATTGTGTCGCTGTTGCTCGACCGTGGTACATGGCTCCGCCTCCCGAGCTACGATGGTACAACTCTCCCGCCCACGGAGAACGCAGTGCCACAGATATATCCACAGCGTAACCAGCTGGAAGTGTACGAAAAACAGTATCGTGTCCGGAACTGGAGGGAATACGAGGCCGGACTCTGCAAACGCGGTGACCTGACGATCTGGTTTTCAGAAGTTGCGCTTCGCGACTGGCATCCGCCGGTGGGAGCAAAACCCGGTGGGCAACGTCGCTACTCCGACACGGCCATTGAGACGGCGTTGACCGTCCGTGCGGTCTACGGCCTGGCCTTGCGGCAAACCGAAGGTTTTCTTCGATCCGTCGCCAGGCTGCTGCAACTCCCCATTGAGATTCCAGACCACTCCACTCTGTCTCGCCGCTCCTTAACCCTGAAGGCGCACGTGCGGAATATGGGCAATGCTGATCGGCCCATACACATTGACGGAGATGGCTCCCGGCATTCGTTGACGGTTCATGAGCGGCTACAGTGGTAAGATCGCGCGTCGTTAAGCAAACCAGGAAAATCGTTGGACAAGTCCCTGCTGGAAACCCGTTACACGCCTGCTGCAATGAAGGCGCTTGAGAGTTTTCCGGTTGATCCGGCAGATATTCAACTTGTTTCGCTTTCAGAGAATGTGACCTATCGAGTCGCGGATCGCCGTAGCCATAAAGATTACGTTCTCCGGCTACACCGGCCCGGCTACAATTCCATAGGGGCACTCGAGTCGGAACGCATTTGGACCGGAGCGTTGAGAGAGGCAGGCATACCTGCTCCGGAACCATTGCTGACACAGCAGGGACAGCATTTTGTGCTGATCGATATCCCTGGCTCGGGCGAGCAACGATGCGCCGGCATGACGAAGTGGGCCGACGGCATACCGCTCAGTGACTACCTGAGGTCGAATTGCTGCGGCGGCGAGAGAATCAAGATATTTCGCAGGATCGGGGAGCTCGCCGCTGCGATGCACAACCATGCTACAGGCTGGCCGGAGCCACCAGGCTTTACACGGCGCCGGCTCGATCTTGACGGTCTGCTGGGAGACGCGCCCTCCTGGGGCCGATTCTGGGAACACGCGAGCCTGACGCGCGCCGAACGGGCGCGGTTGCGGCGGGCGAGAGAAGCAATTCGCCCTGTACTCGGTGCCTATGGGGAGCGAGCAGACAATTTCAGCCTGATTCACGCCGACCTGCATCCCGACAACATTATTTACAACGACGGCGACATGGCGTTGATCGATTTCGACGATTCGGCTTATGGATGGCACCTGTACGACCTCGCGTCGGCGTTGGTCGAAGACCGGCTTGCCCGCGACTACGAAAACCTGAATGCTGCTCTGCTCCGGGGATATTGCGAGCACCGGCCACTGACGGCGCGGGACATCGAGCTCCTGCCTGTCTTCATGCTCGTCCGGGATGGCGATCATCGGCTGGTTTCACGAACGGCCGGAACACGCCGGCACGCAGTTTTTCGAGGACATGAAGCAGTGGGTCCTCGCGGAGTGCGACTCGCATGGATTATGACTTCGATGCCATCGTCATCGGCGCCGGTCGCAACGGCTTAACCGCAGCCGGCTACCTCGATCGTGCCGATCTTCGAACACTGGTGCTGGAGCGCCGCCACGTCGTTGGTGGTGCCGCAGTAACAGAGGAATTCCATCCGTGTGTGTGGCGAATTCCAACTTTGCGGCACAAATCCAAGGAAAATTTAGGTCTTGTCGTGGTGGCATCGATTGATACGATTGTGGCGTAATGCGTGATCTGGCCACCTTGTTCATCCACCTAATAGCGACTCTCGCGAGAGTGATGCGCCCTGGCGGTGCACGCGCATTGGTCGCAGAATCTTTGCTCCTGAAACACCAGATGGTGATCCTGAATCGAGGTCGTGAGCGCGCGCCCCACCTTCATTCGATGGATCGCGTCATTGCAGGGCTATGTCCGCTCTTCATCCGTCCATCCCGGCTGCTGCGTACTGCCATTGTACTGAAGCCTTCCACCCTACTCAC
>JAXHMR010000012.1:0-92310 GCA_034521225.1 Woeseiaceae bacterium | reverse complement strand
CTGACGGTCGCATAATGTGTAGCGCCGTCCTATCCTCAACGCCTGAGCTCTACTGTTTTGACACCAGCCTCCGAAGGCAGTGATTTTCTCGGCGACCATTCGGGACCTCGAATTGCTGAAAACGTCCGCAAGGGCGGCGATAAGGTTCCGGATCATCAAAAGGAGCTCTAACCTGTGCGGTGCGAATTGATATTCAGGCGGCAATCGGAAGCTGATACAGGCCACGACAGCATGATTTCCATCGATAGGCATCAATGGAACCGACGGTTCGACTAACATCACCGAATTCAGGCTCGGGAAGAGCACCGCCGATACCCTGATGCGCTCGTTCGCGGTTGTAGTAGTCCTGGAAACAGGACAATTTTCTATCCAGATCCCTGGCATTCCAGAACGGCACAGGGTCGAGGTATTCGCGCCGAATCGTTCCGATCAACCTTTCGACGAAAGGGTGTGACATTGGGACGTAGGGAACGGTCTTGATCTCTTCGATCTCGAGGATGCGTAGATTGGCCTTCCAGCGATGAGATTCGAACAGCGGGTCATTGTCGGAACTGAGGTACGTCGGTGTTGCCGTGCTGCTGATGATCCGGCCGAACATTCGGCAGACGGCTGGCCCATCGACGGTTCCCTTGTGGACTGCAAAGCCAATGATACGTCGTGTGCACTGGTCCATGACGACCATGACCCAGTGGCTATTCAGGATCAACGATTCACAACGAAATAGATCCACGCTCCACAAGCTGTCCTTACTATGGCCGAGAAAGGTCAACCAGGACGGGCCGCCGCGGCCGGGATCCGGCCGATAATGCTTGGCAAGCACACGCCGAACCGTATCCTTGTCTACCGGGATGCCGAGCGCCAAGGCTAGCTGATCGGCGATTCGCTGGTAGTCGAAGCGCGGGTTCCTTTGCTTTATTTCCACGATGGCAGCGATGAGTTCCGCCGATGGGCCTTTCGGGCCAGGTGGCGACCGTTTCCTCGTCGGCGAAAACAACTCCTGGTACTTGCGCTTCACGAGTAATCGATGAAAGTGCAGGATCGTGGCCGGCTGCAGCACGATCGCGGAGCGAATCAGACGGGCAGGGCGCACGAGGCTCGCACACAGTCCAGCCACAATTCGGTCGATCGGACGCAGGTCCGGAGCTCGCTGTCGAGGCCCGTCTCAGTACCAGCAACTGATGCCTCAGGAATACAGATTCGGCAATCACTGATCGCGCGCCGCCCGGCCGCATCAAGCGGACGACGGTAATCATCAGGTGGACGACGAGGATGAGGACATCACGCATGGCCTGTGCATGGTAGTCCGATCAGGGAACTTGACAAGCTTACGAAAACCGCGAGATTCTGCGATGAATAGGAATTCGCACCGGACAGGCGCGCGATCGTTCGGCTGTAGTTTATTTGGAGCTTAGGAAGACACGTTAGGTTAACACCGTATTCGCTCGTTCGTCGGATCGTAAAAATGACATCCGCAGGCAGGCCTCGCTGAACTCGCGCCAGCTCACTTCTATTTCGAAGTCACCATCAAGCGCAGCATTCAGTACGGTGCCGGACTCGATGGCGATGCGTATCCGAGTCCAATGGAACCACCGAGGGTATGCCCATACGCACCAGAGGTAACAAAGCCAACAATTTCGTTATCCCGCCAAATCGGCTCATTGTGGTACAAAAGCGGGAGTGGATCCGTTAGCCTGAACTGAAGCAAGCGTCGCGTTATACCGACTTGTTTCTGCCGAAGAAGAGCCTCATGTCCAATGAAGCCACCAGGTTTGGCGAATTTAACCGCAAATCCCAAGCCGGCTTCCAATGGCGTGTCCTCGTCGGTAATGTCATGGCTCCAATGTCGATAGCCTTTTTCGATGCGCAGAGAATTTAAGGCGTGATAACCGGCGTGTTTAAGCCCAAAGGATTTACCGGCCGCAACGATTTCATCGTAAACGCCGACCATAAATTCTGTAGGAACATATAATTCCCAGCCAAGTTCCCCGACAAAGGTAATTCGCGATGCAGCGTACTAACTGCGTATCCGAGTTCGATCTCTCGACTGGTCGCAAACGGAAAGGCCTTATTGCTCATGTCGGCCGAGGTCAATGATTGCAACAAGTCACGTGCCAGCGGACCCATAATGGAGAGAACGCCCATTCCAGATGTAACGTTGGTCAGAATACAATTCGCATTTGATGGAATATGCTGTTTCAGCCAGTAGAAATCCCGCGTCTCAGTTGCACCCGACGTAATCACCAAGACACATCGTTGCTTAATCGAGTGATGGTTAAATCCGCTTCAATGCCGCCTCTGTCATTTAGCCACTGCGTGTAAACCAACCGTCCCGGCCTGACATCGATGTCGTTGGCACACACAGAGTTCAGCACTACCATGGCATCCGGGCCCTCGAGCCGAAACTTTGCAAATGAGGATTGATCGAAAAGTGCTACGCCTTCGCGAACGGCGCGATGCTCGATTGCGGAGTATTCGAACCAGTTTGGCCTACTGAAGCTGTATTCGTACTTCGCTTCAACACCTGCGGGAGCATACCAATTGGGGCGCTCCCATCCGAATGCTTCGCCGTGACAAGCACCTGCGGCGAGGACCCGATCGTGAATGGCCGACCTACGTGCACCCCGCGCCGTTTCGTATTGCCGAAATGGAAAGTGCGTCGCATACAGCAGCCCCAAACTCTCGCTGACTCGCTCTCGAAGGTACTTTCGATTACCCTGAAATGGCATGTTCCGCCTGACGTCGACTTCCCAGAGGTCCATCGGTGCGTAGCCGTTCTTTATCCACTCAGCCATAGCCTTTCCTATACCGCCAGCCGACTGCAGTCCGATTGAGTTGAGGCCAGCGGAAACCCAGCAATTTTCTATTTCCGGTGCCTTGCCGATATGGTACCGTACGTCTGGCGTGAAACTTTCGGGGCCGCAGAAAAACTTTTGGATGCCCGCAATCTGCAAGGCCGGCAACCTCACCATTGCATCGTGAAGTATCGGTTCGAAGTGATCGAAATCGCCGCAATCTCGTCGAAACAAAAGTCTTCAGCAATGCCGTCCGTACCCCATGGTCTTGCCGTCGGCTCAAACGCACCGACAGCAATTTGCCGGCATCATACTTATGATAGGTGCAGAAATCGTAATCGCGTAGTACCGGTAAATTCGAGTGCAAACCTTCAACACCCTCGAATAGCACGTAATAATGTTCGCAGGCGTGTAATGGTACATTGACACCGATAGAAGCGGCCAGATCCCAGACCACATACCACCGCAAATGACCACGTGCTGTGCCTTGATATCGCCCTTCGGCGTGTTGACGCCGGTAACCTTTTTGCCATCGTGCAGTATGCGCAAGACCTTTGTATCCTGGATAATTTGCGCACCGAAGTTTCGCGCACCCTTCGCGAGCGCCTGTGTGATGTCTATGGCATTTGCGTATCCGTCGGACGGAATATGGATTCCCCCATACAAGTCATCAGTGTGAATGAGCGGATAGTTTTCCGCTATTTCGCTGACTGACATGACATTCACTTCAAGGTCGAATACTTTTGCCATCGAAGCGGCGCGCTTAAATTCCTCGAAACGCTCGGCTGTGGACGCGATAGAAATTGAACCACTTTGCCGATATCCGGTGGCCTGGCCAGTCTCGTATTCCAACCCGCGATAGAGCTCACTTGTATACTTGGCGAGCTTTGTCATGTTAATCGAAGAGCGCAACTGACCTACGAGTCCTGCTGCGTGCCAGGTGGTGCCGCAGGTCAATTGCTGGCGCTCAAGCAACACCACGTCGGATATACCTAGCTTAGCAAGGTGATAGGCGATTGAGCAGCCAATGACGCCACCGCCGATAACGACAACGTTCGCGCTCTTTTGGAGTTCGGCCATAAATCAGTTTCCCCACGTCTTCTTCCTGCGTCGACAATATGATCAGGCGGGATACCGCCCAGGCTTCGCCGCCAGTCGTTCAACGATTCCCCAGGTTTCCATGAAATCGACCTAGTCGACACTGTATTTTAAATGGATCAAGCAGCATCTACACATCAAGATGTCTTATGGCAACTCAGAGACTGCGGTGAAGGCACAAATCTGGACCGTCATGTGAACATACCTGCTGGCCGCCATCGTCAGGAGGCGACTCAACCTGGAAGCCTCGCTCTACACTTTATTACAGGTCTTTTCGGTCACCCAGTTTGAAGAAAATCTCAATAAAAATCGGCCATCTCTCTGCGGCATACAGTTTCGAAAATGGCGTGGTCATTAACCAATTTAATTTATCGGATTTCAAACGGACGCAAGCGATTCGAAATATTAAGCTGCGTTGCCTTGCGACAGAATACTCTCAAGTGCAAGGAGGCATTCTTCAATTTCTTGCATGGTGTTATAGTGGACCAGACCGCATGCGAACGGCACCGCCCGAGTCCAGAATACCGAGGTCTGCAGCGATATCTATCGCGTAGTAGTCACCGCTCCAGACGAATATATTTTCGTCCGCGCAGTGCGTCGGCAATACGTTTGGGGAATCATTGTAGACAGTGAATGAGACGGTCGGCACACGCCGACTCATTGCCGCTGGATCAGAAACTCCGTGGATCTTGACGCCGGGCAGTTGCTGCAATCCATCAATCAAGCGTTTTGCGAGACGCATTTCATAATTGGAGAAGCATCGCATAGCAGCGTGAATAGCTTTGCGGCGCCCCTCGAAATGCGGGAACTCCTTGTGAAAGTCTTGCGCCATATCATCGCCAATACCCGCAATGTAATCCACTGCTGCAGGTTAAGCCCGCGAGAGCCTCGTGATTCTGCGTGCCTGTCTCCCACGACTCCGGCATTTCGTCGGCTACAGCTCGTAGCTTGTACGGTTCGAGTTTGCGCATGACATCACCGCGACCATATAGAACGCTCTGGTGCGGGCCGAAGAACTTGTATGCCGAGCAAACGAGGAAATCGCAATCTATCTCTTGGACATCTGTCGACACATGCGGTACGAACTGAACTGCGTCAATGTATGACCATGCGCCAGCGTTTTCGATAGTGCGCACATTGACTTGACGTCGTTTAGTGTGCCCGTGAGGTTGCTGGCACCGTTGATACAGACAAGTCGAGTTTTTTCCGTTAATAGACTTTCAAATTCCGCCAGGTCAAATTCGATAGGATTGCAAGTTGAATGGCAGCCAGCGAATTTTTAGATCATGGTCACGGGCCATTAATGTCCACGGCGTAACATTTGCATCATGCTCCAGTACGGGTCAAGATGATTTCGCTCACCGGGTGATAGGTGCAGACCAATTGAGCGCGACAGGTGCATCGTAATTGTCGTCAGTGCTCTGACCGAACACTATTTCGTTCGGCGACGGTGCATTCAGCAGATCTGCCATTGCTAGACGCGCTTCATCCACGACGCGACCTGCGTTTTGCGACGTTAAGAACTTTGCGCCGAGGTTTGCGTTTGCCTCGAGCATACACGTTGTTATCGCGTCAACAACCGGCTGCGGCACTTGGGTACCTCCCGGATTATCGAAATAAATTCGACGCTTGCCGTTGTCGACCAAGGAAAGCGACGGAAACGCGCGCCGCGCAAGTTGAACGTCAAAAGGCATGATATAGACCTCGCTCCCAGATCCGGTTCTTGGAAATCTTGACAGCATTAACCTGAATAATTCGTCACAGTAAAAGAAAGAAGGCCTTACAAAAAAGGCCTTCAGATGAAAGACGATAGCACAACGCAGGGTGTTCTGTTCAAGGGGAGCCTTGTCCAATATGAAGTGAGTCTGGAGAAGGCTGAGCCTTGAAACCCTTGCGCGCGTGAACAATAATCCAAATTTCAGGTTGCCCGCCGTGCGTCCTGATCAGAACTTGGGCCTTTCCGAAGGTCGGCGTTTTTACACCACGCCGTGAGACGCTATCCGCCACGACTCAACGCACCAATGCGAGTGGATCATTACATCAGTCTGAACTCTGGCAAATCTGTCAATTGAACTGAACCCGCAGGGTGCAATGCCATTGTTTTACCAACGGAAAAAACCGCGCCATCCTGCAAGCAAAGTCAGGAATCACAACGCGCAAGGCACGTAAAAAATGAATATCGGATTTATCCGGATTGGGCAATGTCGGCGGCAAGCTCGCGGGTAGCTTGCTACGCAACGGGTTTGACCTCACGGTTCATGATTTGAACCGCAGTATTGTCGCGGAGTTCGTCGAAAGAGGGGCCGAAAATTGTTGATGGGCCACTTGCTTTGATGCAGGTCTGTGATGCGGTTATCACCTGCCTGCCGTCGCCGGTGGCCTCTGCTGCGGTTGTGGAAAAGATGCTGCCAGCGATGGATGGGACCAAGATCTGGCTCGAGATATCGACCACCGATGCAGACGAGATGAAACGCCTTTCATCGGTTGTCGAGGCGCCGGGCGGGTCGGCCATCGAATGTCCGGTATCGGGTGGTGTCACCGGGCGGATACCGGTAGTATCTCGATCTTTGGGGGCTGCGATCGCGCAACGTTCGAGCGCATGCTGCCGACATTGACGGCCCTGGGCCGTCGGGTTCTGCACACGGGTGAGATCGGCACCGCGTCGATCTTGAAGGTGATGACCAATTATCTCGCGACGGCGAACCTCTTGTCCTGCTGCGAGGCGCTGGTGACGATGAAGGCCGCCGGCATGGATCTCAACACCACCTACGAGGCGATGAAGATTTCTTCGGCACCTCCTCCGTGCATGAAACCGAAAGCCAGTTGATCCCGAATGGCTCGCGCGATGTTTCCTTCACCATGGATCTGGTGAAAAGGAGATCGGCCGGTTCCAAAGAGATCGCCGAGGCGGCGAACGTTCCGCTGGAGATCGGCCCGCTGCTGGTCAGCATATTCGATGACGGCATCGCCCGCTACGGCGAGCGCGAGTTGTCGCCCAACATCATCCACAGGCTGGAGGATGCGACCGGCCTCAGCATCCAGGCACCGGGCTTTCCCGCCGAACTGGTCGATGACGAGCCCGAGGAGCCCGGCTACGAGGTTTTCCCCACCGGTCGTTCGAAACCCCTTGCCGCGGAGTGAGCCGATGGAAGACCTTGCCCCACTTGCCGATTCCGACACGCGCTTCATGCAGGAGTGCGCCGACCTCGCCGCCGCGTTTCGCTGGACCGCGCGGCTGGGGATGCACGAGGCGGTCGCCAACCATTTCAGCCTCGCGGTGAATGACACCGGCACCCGGTTCCTGATCAATCCCAACCAGATGCATTTCTCGCGCATCCGTGCCTCGGATCTGTTGCTCCTCGATGCAGAAGACCCGGACACGCTCGACAGGCCTGACGCGCTCGATCCGACCGCATGGGGCTTGCACGGGGCGATTCACCGCCTCTGTCCGCACGCGCGCTGCGTGATGCACACCCATTCGATCTGGTCCACGGTGCTGGCGTGCCTCGCTGACAGCACGCTGCCACCGATCGACCAGAACACCGCGACATTCCACAACCGTCATGTCGTGGATACGGGGTTCGGCGGCCTGGCCTTCGAGGAGGAGGGCAAACGCTGCGCCGGATTGCTGTCCGACCCGAAAAAGAAGGTCATGGTGATGGGCAACCACGGTCTTCTGGTCATCGGCAGCGGCGTCGCGGATGCGTTCAACCGGCTCTACTACTTCGAACGCGCGTCGGAAACCTATCTGCGCGCGCTCCAGACCGGGCTGCCCCTGCGGCGGCTCTCTGACGAGATCGCGGAAAAGACGGCGCGGGAACTCGAAGACTATCCCGGTCAGGCCAACGCCCACCTGCGCGAAATTCGCGCCATCCTCGATGCAGAGGCCGACCCCTACGCCACCTGAGACACATCAAATTTGCCGAAAGGATGATCCACCGATGAGCGACGTCACTCTCGAATTCCGCGACAAAGGCATGGTTGTCGGACTGCCCGGTGGTCAAGCCTATTTCAACTATTACTGGCTGCGCGATGCCTGTGTGTCCTGCATCGATCGGCAAACGCGGGAGCGGGTGTTCGACTCTTCGGCATTGTCGACACCGCCACGCGCTACCTCGGCCGTGGTCGATGGCGAGGCATTCGACCTCTTGTCCAGCCACTACATCCCGTTCTTCTACCGGCATGAGAACTGGGATTACCGGGCGCATCAACGGGTCATCGAGACCGATCTTGACGGAAACGTGACAGGCGTTACGATTTCCCAGCACCTGCAGGACAACATGGACCTGCCGCAAGACCTGCTCGACAGCTACTACCCGGCCTTCCTCAAGTTCATCCGCATGATGCAGGAGGACAGGTTCCTGATGCGCTTCCGCTCGGAGGCGGGCAATTGCGTGGTCTTCGACAACCACAGGATCGTGCATGGACGCGAAGGCTATGTGGCCGAGAGCGGCAGCCGCCATCTGCGCGGCTGCTACAGCGACCGCGGCGCGCTACGCAGCACTTACCGGGTGCTGGCGCGGCAGGGCTATACCGGCGAAAGCGCGGTCGGGAACCTTCGGGCGCGCGCCTGAACCGGCAAGTATCATCAACACGGCAAAACGGCGCGGACTGTTTCGCGCCGTTCTGTCATTTTGGTCATTGCCGTGGTGACCTGTTGGGTGCGAATTAGTATTCAAGCCGCTACCGGGAGCTGATACAGACCACGACAGCGCTCTTGCCACCGGTAAACGGAGAGGTCATGTCTTACTTTCGCTTTGACCCAATCCAGTTTGACCAAGCAGAGGCAGGCGGCGGTGCCGCAACCCGGTTGCCGCGAAAATTGCATTGCTTAGAGCCGGCGCCACGGGCGGATAAGGCGGTTCACCCATGCCGGTGGGAGCGTGGCCACCGGACACCACGTGCACCTCAATGTCAGGTGCCTGGTCAAAGCGCAACAGTCGGTAACTGTCGAAATTGTTCTGCAGGACGCGGCCGTTCTCCACTTCAATTTCGCCGTACAGCGCGGCGCTCAATCCGTCGATGACACCGCCCTCGACCTGCGCTTCCAGACCGGCAAGATTCACCACCTGGCCGCAATCGACTGCACTGACGACACGTTCAATGCGATGTCGATCCACCCTTCCTTGAGGATCTGCGGTGATTTCTATAACGTGCGCTACGTAGGAACCGAACGTGTAGTGGCACGCGATGCCACGACCTCGCCCGTCCGGCAGCGGGGTGCCCCACGATGCTTCCGCGGCAGCACGCTCGAGAACGCCCCGCAGCCGTGCGATGTCAATGTACGCGTTGTCGCGATCGGACCGGTCGGGATCGACTCGAGCCGCGTCGAGCAACCGCAGGCGGAATTCCAACGGATCGGCTTCGGCCAGATGCGCGAGTTCATCGATAAAGCTCTGCACGACAAACGCCAGCACATCGTGTCCCGGTGCCCGCAGGATCGTTCGCGGCAGGTTCGATTCCGCCAGCGCATATTCGAGCCGCAGGTTCGGAATCAGGCCGGCCGGTACATCGTCGGGAATAAACTCGGACGCGGCGGGGTCCTCGCCTTCGCGAAATGCGTATCGTGATGTGCTGGCCTGGCGATGATCCCAGGCGACAACGTTCTTCCCGCTGTCTATTGCGCCGCGCAAGCGGTGGTAACTGAACGGGCGGAAATCGCCTTGCGCGATCTCGTCTTCACGCGTCCAGGTCACCTGCACGGGCTGCCGCAGCGCCTGTGAGAGCTGCACGGCTTCGAGCACGAAGTCGATGCTGAGCCTTCGCCCAAAGCCGCCGCCAACGCGTGTCGGATACAATTTGATGGTTTCCAGAGGCAGCGACAAGCGGCTCGCGAGCGCGCTCTGGGTCATGGCCGGCATCTGTGTTGGCACGTGAATCTCCACCGAATCCTCGCGCACATCCGCCGTGCAGTTCATGGTCTCCATCGGCGTATGTACGATAAAAGGTACGTGATAAGTTGCCGTCACGGATTTGGCTGCCTCGTCGATGGCGGCAGCGACGTCGCCATCGACGCGCACGATCGCGCCTGGATCGTGCAAAGCCTGCTTACAGACATCGTGGAGCCGGGCGGTACTCTCGGTGGTGTTCGACCCTTCATCCCAGGCGATGTCGAGCCGTTTGCGTGCCTCGAATGCAGCCCACGTGTTCGTGGCGATCGCGGCAACGCCCTCCCTGACGTACGGTCGGTCGGGGTTTCCGACGGATGTCACCTTCACGGCCCGCACGTAACCGGCGATCGACTTCGCCGCCGCATCGTCGAAGCGCAGCACTCTACCGCCATAGACGGGGCAGCGTTCGATCGAAGCAATGAGCATGCCCGGTAAGCGCACGTCCGCGCCGAAGGTTACGGCGCCGCAAACTATGTCTGCCGCGTCGACATTCCGCACACGTTGCCCCAGCAGACGGAAACGATCAGGACTCTTGAGCGAGACATTCGGGTCGGGTGTCAGCAACGCAGCTTTTTCGGCGAGCGCCCCGTAATTTGCCGTTCGCCCGGTTGGCGCGTGCATGACACGGCCCCGGGCGGCCTCGCAGTCAGCCGTTGCAACATTCCACGTGTCGGCCGCTGCACGCCGAAGCAGGTCGGCCGCCGTCGCTCCCGCGCGCCGCATCGGCTCCCAATACACGCGTACACTGTTGCTGCCGGCGGCGCGCTGGTTGCGGCCCTCAAAGTCCTGGGATCCGGGCGCCTGCACGACCCGCACTTGCCGCCAGTCGATATCCAGTTCCTCGGCAACGAGCATCGGCAATGCGGTGCGAACTCCCTGGCCTATTTCAGGAACCGGCGCGGTAATTGTCACGACGTCGTCTCGCGCTATCGCGAGGTAGATATTCATCGCAAAAGAGGATTGCGATGCTGCTGCTTGCGCCCCGGCTGTCATGGGCGGCAGGGTCAGCGTGATCAGAAGGCCTCCGCCGGCAACCGACCCAACCTTTAGAAATTCCCGCCGCTTCACGGGTTCTCTTCCCGGCGCTGCATGGCGATCTCGATTGCCTTCCGGACGCGGGTGTAGGTGCCGCAGCGGCACAGATTACCGGCCATGGCCCGGTCGATGTCCTCGCTAGTCGGGTTGCCGTTCAGGCTCAGCAGGCTGACTGCTTGCATCACTTGTCCGGCCTGGCAGAAGCCGCACTGGGGTACGTCGGCTTCAATCCATGCCAACTGCACGGGGTGCAGACCGTCGGAATGCCCGTTACCGAGCCCTTCGATCGTGGTTACCGGCCGCCGATCCAGCGATGCGACGGTCAGAAGGCACGCGCGCATCGCCCGGCCATCGACCAGCACGGTGCATGCCCCGCAGAAACCGCGCCCGCAACCGTACTTCGTCCCTGTCAGCTGCAAAACATCTCGGAGTATCCATAAGAGCGGCATCTCCGGATCGGCATCGATCGTCCGGGTTTTGCCGTTGACCGTTATTTCGCTTGTTGCCATGGCAATTCCGTTGAACGGCGGGCGTGTAAGCGGGCAGGACGTATAGCGGTGCGCCGCAATCCCATCAAACCGGCATGTTAGTGGCAGGCGTTGAGGGCGTCGGCCGTGGTGCGGCGAACGGGTAACAATATGCGACGATCGAGTCAGATTGCGGGGGAAGGGTGCGGGGCGCTGCGACCGCACCGCGCAACAGTCGGGTGCTTATCCGGAGATGCTTGCTGCGATGCGGCGAATCGACGTGCGGTAGCGTCTGCTCGACTCCAGTGAAATACCGTTATTCATTACGAGCCGGTAGCGGCTTCGGCCGATCGACACGATTTCCCCGACGTATTCGGGGTTCACTGCGGCAGAGCGATGAATGCGGATGCACCGTTGCGTGCCGAGCGCCTGCATCAGCTCGCGAAGCGTTGTCCGGCACACGAGTTCGCCGGTGCGTGTCGTCACACACATGTAATCGCCCGCGGCCTGGATACAGACGATATCGTTAGGGTCGACGGCTGAACGCCGTCCGCTGTCGTTAATAAGTATTCGTGAAGAATTCGATTCGCGTGCGCCAAGCAGAATGCCACGGAGGTCGCCGACGGAAGCGCGAGCATCGTTGGTCAATAACCGTTGCATCGCCCGGGTCCGCGCCGCCTCGTCCTTTTCCGCGATGCGCTTTCGCACGCGACGCAGGCTTTCCGACAGGCGTTGCTCGGACACCGGCTTCAGCAAATAGTCGACGGCACTTGCCTCAAATCCCCGAACGGCATACTCGGGATAGGCAGTCACAAAAACGATCCATGGACGACGCTCGGGCTCGACTGCACTTAACATTTCGAAGCCACTTCTGCCCGGCATGTTGATGTCGAGAAATAGCACGTCCACCCGGTTGCGCCGTACCAACAGCATTGCTTCGCTGACGTCTTCTGCTTCGCCCACTATGTCGAGATCAAACGCTTCGCATCGTTCCAGCAGAATACGCAAGCCCTCGCGGGCCAGTTTCTCGTCGTCGACGATGGCACAACGAATGCTCACGAGCCGGTCGCGGATTGCTCGAGCGGTAGCTTAAGCGTTGCTGAATAGCGATCGGCGGTCCGTAGTGTGTGCATGGCAGCCGCGTCTCCGTAATAGCCCTTCAAGCGCTCCCGCACGTTCGACAGCCCCCAGCCGGAACCGTTCTCCTGCATTTGCACGGATGCAGCGGCATCGATCGAATTGACGACGTCGATACAAAGCTTGTAGTCCTTGATGCTGGCCCGGATCTCGATACTGACGGACGTGGCGCCCGACGCAATCGTATGTTTAATCGCATTCTCGATCAGCGGCTGCAGGATCAGATTGGGCACGTATGAGGAATTCAGGCCAACGGGAACGTCGTATTGGACTGCGAGACGATTCTCGAAACGCGACATTTGAATATCGAGGTAGCGCTCGGCGCACTCAAGTTCCTCGCCGAGCGGCACCTTGCGCCACGGTTCGCTGTCGAGCGTGTAGCGCAGATACTCAGCCAGCTTCACTGTTATTTCATGCGCCGCCCTGTTGTCGTTCTTCAAAGCCATGGCAGCTATGGAATTCAGGACATTGAAAAGGAAATGTGGATTAAGCTGGTAGCTAAGTAGCTTGAGTTGATTCTCGCGAGCGAGCGATTCGGCACGTAGAGACCGAATCTCGTTTTCGCGCGCCAGTCGGTAGTTGTCGTAGAAGAAGTAAAGGGCGCTCCAGAATAACAGCGCGTTAAGACTGTGTACTACGGACCTTATTGACAGGAGTGGCGCCGACGTCGGACCCGGTGCGTACCAGTAGTCAAAGAATATATGGCGAACCAAGGTCCACAGTACAGCCACGGCCAACGACGCCGCAAGGGCGCCCACCACCTTGACCACAAGTGGCAGATAGCGAAGTCTCGAGTACATCAACGTCAATAGCCCGCAGAGGAGAACTGCCGGAGACGGTCGCCACGAGCACGACTTGCCAGTAGTCGGCCGGGCGGGTGAGTCGCACGTCTGCGTAGTACACAGCACCGTATACGAGCCATGCCAGGCCGTGAAACATCAGCACGTATCGCCAGCCGGGCGTCCAGCCTCCCGGCATTTCGGCATCGCCGTGAAATTCGTGGTTCTCCTGCATCGTCGCTGGTTTTCGCATTACCGTAGACCGTACGGACGGTCAACGCCGCCTCAATGGCCGTGTCTGAGTAGCGGCATTGGCTACCGGGTTTTGCGCCCACCGGCGGATGCCAGTCGCGAACAACATCTTCCGAGAACCAGATCGTCAGGTCACCTCGTTTGCAGAGCCCGGCCTCGTATTCCCTCCAGTTCCGGACACGATACTGCTTCGTCGTATACTTTAGCTGGTTACGCTGTGGATATATCTGTGGCACTGCGGTCTCCGTGGGCGGGAGAATTGTACCATCGTAGCTCGGGAAGCGGAGCCATGCACCAAGGCCCGTAGCGTGCCGGACAGTGACCGTTGAGCGTATAGGCGCGGAGGTCCGAGCACGTTTTGAACTTGATAATGCCCGGCAGGAGGGAGCCGATGAAACGCAGTGACCGACAGTTGGGTATGAATACAGCGATTTCACGTCGGGACTTTCTGAATGGGGCGAGCGTCGCGGTGGGTGCCTCGATGCTGCCCAACAATCTCGTGGCCAGCGATGTCGCTGACCAGGATCTCGCCGGCTACTATCCGCCGGCACTGACCGGCATGCGCGGGTCCCACGCTGGCTCTTTCGAGGTTGCTCACAGCCTGCGTGACGGAGGCAGCTGGGTCGGCGAAGACATCGGCCAAGAATATGACCTGGTGGTTGTCGGCGGCGGTATCAGCGGCCTTTCTGCCGCGTACTTCTATCGCCAGGCGGCGGGCCCCTCAGCGCGGATACTGGTCCTCGATAATCACGACGACTTCGGCGGCCACGCCAAACGTAACGAGTTCCGGGTCGGAGACCGGCTGCTGATCGGCTATGGCGGTACGATGCTGCTCGAAGCACCCGGCGGCTATCCGGATATTGCGAAAAAGCTCATTCGCGACATCGGCATCGACACGGAACGTTTCTATACGGCGTTCGACCGAAATTTGTATCCTTCGCTCGGCCTGACGCAAGGCACGTGGTTTAACAAGGAAGCCTTCGGCGTCGATCACCTGGCTATCGGTGAACTCACGAAGCCCGAGATACTAAATCACGTCCCGTTGTCGGAGACAGGGAAAGCGGATCTCGCACGCCTGCTGGCCGACGACCGGCACTACCTCCACGGGCTGGATCAAGACAACTGGCTCGACTATCTCGCGACGACGGACTACGGGACCTATCTCAGGGATCGCGCAGGAATTGGCCGGGAGGCTTTGAAAGTGCTGGCTGATCGGCCGCGTGGCGTCTGGGCCGTCGGCATCGACGCACTGCCCGCCAGCACCGCCTGGAGCAGCGGTTACCCTGGTTTCGGCAACCTGCAGCTCGGCCTCGACGCTTATGCCCGCGAAGAGTCCGAGCCCAACATCTTTCACTTCCCCGATGGCAATGCCTCGATTGCCCGACTGCTCGTACGGCACATGATTCCGGCGGCGGCCCCGGGCGACAATATGGAGGATATCGTAAGCGCTCGCTTCGATTACGGAAGGCTGGACGATCCGGACTCGGCCGTGCGCATCCGGTTGAACAGTACCGCCGTACATGTGGCCCATGCTGACGACAAGTTGACCAACCCGGTGCGTGTCACCTACCTGCGAGACGGTGTTGCGCAAACCGTCAGCGCAAATAGGGTCGTTCTCGCGTGCTACCACGGCATCATTCCACACCTTTGTCCGGAAATGCCGGCCAATCAGCGTGCGCTGTTGTCCAATTCGTTGCGCGCGCCGCTCGTTTACACGAACGTCCTGATTCGCAACTGGACCAGCTTTGCCAGGCTCGGGTTGCACTACATCGATTGTCCCGGCAGCTATCACCAGCGAGTGATGCTCGATTATCCGGTCAGTATCGGCAATTATCGATGCCCGCAGCTACCGGAGGAGCCGATCGTTCTGCACCTGGATCGGGTGCCGGGGCAGCCTGGATTGAGCGCACGCGAGCAGTTCGCCGCAGGCAAGCGGGAATTGCTTCGAACGCCGTTTGAGACCTTCGAACGCAATGTAAGGGAACAGCTCGGCAGGATTCTCGGTGATGCCGGTTTCGATCCGTCACGGGATATCGCGGCGATCACGGTCAACAGGTGGCCGCATGGCTATGCATACGGTTACGATCCGGCCACCGATCGGGTTGCCTTCGAGCCCGGACACTGGCCCAGGGAAAAGCGCTATTGGCAGAAGGCCAGCGAACGATTTGGCAACATCACGATTGCCGCAACGGATGCGGCATCGAATGCGATGACCGAATCGGCTATCGAGGAGGCGTATCGTGCGGTCAATGAGCTGTCACTGTGAAAGCTGCGAAGCGAACGGTATCAGATTCGATGCAGTACGAGGACGAGCGTAACCGATAAGAAGAGGTGTGAGATGAGAGCTTGCGCAGCTGCAGTCAATGCCCTTGCGACGCCGACGATTCCCACTGCAATTGTTCGCTCCTGTACTGGGCAGGAGTCTGACCAACGTGCTTCTTGAAGGCCGAATAGAATGCCGAAATGGAATTGAAGCCGACGGTATAGGCAATGTCCAGAATTGGCGGGCACCGGCGGTCGGCGTCGGTCATTAATTCCGTGGCACATTCGACACGGTACTTGTTCAAATATTCGAAAAAGCTCATGTTGAATCCGGAATTGATGACCTGGGACAGATGGTTTACGGAACAGTCGATCGCACCGGCGAGTCTCGGCAGCGTCAGCCCCGGTTGAAGAAACGGCTTTTGCGACCGCATTACGTCCTCCAGCCGGTTCTTGTATTCGAGCAGCCTTTGTTCGTCCAGCCCGGATTTTGTGTATTTGCGTGATTCGAGTGGCGACTCGGCCGGGCGAGGCGGGACGGGTGTCTGTGTATCGACAACGTCATAGTAGTCGGTGATCATCAATGCCGCATCATCTCGTAGAGTGATGAACTCGGCGCCGTGATACGTTGTCTCATTCGTATTTTCGTTGCAGTCTGATGGAATCATTCGGTACTGGAAGGCGATTGAATTTCGATCTGTCAACACCCGGCCTTTGAGTTCATACCGGTGTTGAAATGCGGCGAAGAACCGGTCCAGGTACTCGATCAGCTCGTCATGTGTCCGTTCGACGTTTTGGGGAACGTCCCAGTACCGCCCATTGGGAGCGAGATGAGTCGCGACCTCCTCGGGATCACGATGATTCCAGGCGTCAAAATAGCTCGCTACGAACCCTGTCCTGTGCATGTAAAATCCCCCCGATCGCCGCAGGGCCGATTGTACACCCGTGTCGGCCGAACGTGTTGGGTGCGAATTAGTATTCAAGCAGCTACCGGGAGCTGATACAGACCACGGCAGTGCTCTTGCCACCGGTAATCGTCCACGATTACAGAAACCGCGCTGGCAAGCACGAGACGACATCCGAAAACAGGGACATCCCCAAAAGCTTATTTAAGTGCCATTCCTTCATGAATAATCCGCGCTATGCAGCGCGGAGCTGACGCAATAATTGCCGGCTGCACATGTAGCCCGGCGTGCCGGTGACGGAGCCGCAGGGATAGGTACCGGAACCGCACAGGTAGACGTTCTCGAGGTCGCCGAAACGATAGAAGTCCGCCGCCGGGTCAGCCGAATAATTGCGCTCGAAAAACGTCTGCCCGCCGATGAGCATCGTGTGGTCGAGATTGCCGCCCGGAAAATGAAACAGCTGTTGCAGGTCGCGGGGCGTCAGCAGCCTCGACCAGACGCAGTCCTGCGGGTTCTCGATATGCGCAAGCAGCGTCGCCTTGACCTCGTTCTCCACCTCCGTGAGGTCCGCGCCACGTTGCGCGAGTGACAGATTCTTGAAAAACACCGCCAGCCGATCGAGTGGTTCGTCGTGCGCGAGCTGGCGCATCGCCGCACCCTCGCAGTACACCTGCATGTACCCGGGCGCGTAGGCGGTTTCGGTATCGAGAACCGCGAGTGTCGCCGCCTCGAACTCGTCGAGATCGGATACCGAGAAGAAGAACCGGAATGCCGCGTCGGAATCGCTCGCGCCGGAGCCGTACTTCCAGCGTACCGGTTGCCGAAACATCAGGTTCAGCTTGCCGCTGCTGCCGCGAAATCGCTGCCTTTCGGTTGCGATGATCTGTTGCGGGCTGCCCACCAGGCGGGTCGCTGTCAGCGGATCGGTGCCGAAGACCAGGTAGTCGAATGAGAGGTCGCGCTCAGCGCCGGCCTGCACGCAAGTCGCACGCCCCTTCGGCGCATCCACACCGACCAGCTTGCTCGACACGTGGCAGGCAACACCGAGTTCCGCGTTGATGCGGCCGAGTTCCTCCGTAATCCGCCAGATGCCGCCCTTGACGAAACCATAGTAGCCGTCAAAGACGGACCCCGAATCCATCAGCGGAATCGTGAACGCCGAGTACGGATCGCGCAGCGACACCGGGCCGCTCTCGGTCACGGTCATCGCCATGTACATCTTGCTGCGCTCGCTGGTGAAATAGTGGTCGAGCAACGCCTTCGCCGATCCCGATATCCACAGTGACGTCAGTGTTTCACCGAGTACGCTGTTCGCTTCGGCGAGCGTCGGCGGCCTCGCATTGGCGTAACCGTCCTGCAGATAGTGGACAACTTTGGCTCCGTCCGCGCGAAATGCGTCTACGTCACCATTCTCGCCCCACTTGGCGGTCAATTCGCGGTCCAGTGCCGCGGGCTCGCGATAAATCCAGGCCGGCTCGTCGTCGCCCGGGAAATGAATGAATTTCGGATGTGTCGGCGCGAACGTCCGCAAGCGCCCGGCGAGCCCGGTTTCCTCGAACACGAACGATTGCATCAGGCCGAGTACTGAAGCACCCAGTGCATACGGGTGCGTTGCGCCGTCGATCGTCGCCGCGTCCGAGACACAGGCGCCGCCGACGCGCGCGGCACGTTCGATAACGGTTACCTGGCATCCGCCACGCTGCAGGCAGTTGGCGGCAACCAGGCCGTTGATACCGGCGCCGACGACCAGGATGCGTGGTGCACTCATATACTCGGGATTGCTTGTGATGCTGGCGCTCGTTCGAGCGGGTCATCCCGGAGTAAACCAAAGTTGCAGCCGCTCAGCAACCGCCGCCTGACGAATACGGCTGGCTGCGGCGTGATTCTGTTGCGAACCGCACGCGCCTGTTGGTCTATGTCATACGTCCTCGAAATGGCATCGTCTTCGTATCAATAAGTGAGGCGTTGACAAATTTAGGTGCACCATGGAATTTATGCGAGAAACAGGAACTCGCAACACACAGGTACGAAGGACAACTCTTCGGATACGGACAAGGGATTGCCTACCGAGTCACCGCGCCTGCTCTCGACCCTGCCAGGTGCTACTCTAAACAAGCGATGCCTTGCGCAGCGGCAGCGAACGAATTCGCTTGCCGGTGGCCGCGAACACCGCGTTGCAAATAGCCGGCGCCACCGGTGGCACGCCGGGCTCGCCGATACCACCCGGCCGCGCGGTCGAGGGGACGATGTGCACGTTGATCGCGCGCGGCGCGTCGTTCATGCGGACGACCGGATAGGTATCGAAATTTCCCTCGACGATGGCGCCGCCCGATGCGGTTATTTCACCGTGGAGCGCGAGGCTCATACCGAAGATGCCGGCGCCCTCCATCTGGGCAACGACACGGTCTGGATTGATGACCGTGCCGGCGTCGACCGCGGTCCACAGTTCCTCCACTTTCAGCGTGCCGTCGTCCTTGACGCTGACTTCCGCGACCGTCGCGACATAGGCGAGAAAGGACCGGTGGACGGCGATACCGAGACCCTGCCCCGGCGGAAACTTCCTGCCCCAGGCGGCCATGTTCGCGGCCTTCGCCACCACTGCCTTCATTCGGGCCGTGTCGATCGGATGCGCGTCGAGACCCAGTCCGTAATTGCCGTACTCCGCGCCGTCGTCGGCCGGGTCGACCAGCCGGTCCGGCCCGATGAGATCGAGCAGGAATGCCTTCGGATCGCGGCCGGCGAGATGGGCCAGCTCGTCGGCGAAACTGCCGGCGGCAAAAGCATGATAGACGTTTGCCACCGAACGCAGCCAGCCGATACGTACGTGTCCTCTGGCCTTGCCCGTTTCCAGCCGCATGCTGGGAACCGCGAACGGGTTGTCGACGAAGCCGAGGTCGAGTTCCTCGTTGGAGGGTCCGTCGCTGGCGGCATCGAATGTCGAGTTGATCGAGGGAAACACGGTGCGATGCAGCCACGCGGAAACCTTGCCATCAGCATCAATGCCGCCCTCGAGGTGCTGGCAGCTTACCGAGTGAAAATAGCCGTGACGGATATCGTCCTCCCGCGTCCAGGTGACCTTGACCGGTGCACCTGTCTTTCTGGCAAGCAATGCCGCCTCGACGATGAAGTCCGGCTTCGATTTGCGGCCGAATCCGCCGCCCAGCAACGTGACATTCACGGTTACCCGTTCCGGTTCGATGCCGAGCGCTTCGGCCACCGTGCTGCGCGCCGTCTGCGGGTCCTGGGTACAGGCCCATACCTCGCAGGTACCGTCGGGATTGACACGGGCGACCGCCGCCGGTGGTTCCATTGGTGCCTGCGACAGATGCGGTGCGTAATAGGTCGCTTCAAGCGTCTTGGCGGCTGTCTTCAGCGCCGTCAAGATGTCCCCGCGGTCGAGGATCACGGCGCCGTCTGTGGTTGCGGCGTTTTCCAGCTGGCGGCGGTAGTCGTTGGAATCATAGCCAGCGTTGGCGCCGGATCGCCATTCAATTTTCAGCGCTGCACGTCCCTGCTGCGCGGACCAGGTGTTTTGCGCTACGACTGCAACGCCGCCCAGCGGATTGTACGCCGGCGGTGAAGTCGCATCTCCCATAGAGATGACGTCAACGACGCCGGCAACGGCGCGTGCCGCAGAATCGTCGAGGGACGCCACGCTGCCACCGAGCACGGGACAGCGTTCGATCGAGGCGTGCAGCATGTCGGGGAATGCCGTATCGATGCCGAATTGCGCCGTGCCGGTCGTCATCGCGAACGCATCGACGAGATCAATCGGCTTGCCGATGTAGCGATACTCCTCGCGTGATTTGAATGCGACCCCCTCCGGAACCTCGACGTCAGCGGCGCGCGCGGCCAGCGCCCCGTATCCGAGCGATCGCCCACTGGCCGAATGGTGCACCGCGTGAGCCCGCGCCGTGCATTCCGCGGCAGAGACCTCCCAGGCAGCTGCTGCCGCAGTGATAAGCATTTCACGCGCCGTCGCGCCTGCAGTGCGCAGCATGTCGAAGTGATTGCGGATGCTGGTCGAACCGTCGGTGTTCTGGTCACCGTACTTCGAATCTCCGGTTGCCTGCAGCAGGGTGACGCGATTCCACTCGGCTTCCATTTCGTCCGCGATGATCTGCATCAGGCAGGTACGGATTCCCTGACCCATCTCGGAACGATGGCAAACGATCTCGACGTCGCCGCTTTCATGGATGCTCACGTACACGTTCGGCGAAAACCTGCTCTCTGAACGGCCAATGGCCGCCGCGTAAGCACTGCTGTTGGCTGCCAGTATCAGGCCGCCCCCCAGAACGCCGGTGTTGCGCAGGAACTGCCGGCGCGACATGAGTCGAATGATCGAAACGGCGCGATTCACGAGCGGCGCGCTCCGAGTTGACGTATGGCGGCGCGGATACGGGGGTAGGTACCGCAACGGCAGATATTTCCGCTCATAGCTTCATCGATCTGGTTATCCGTCGGCTCCGGGTTCTTCTTGAGAAGTGCCGCGGCGCTCATGATCTGGCCGGACTGGCAGTAGCCGCATTGCGGCACGTTCAGCTCGCGCCATGCGACCTGAACCGGGTGATTGCCGTCTTGTGAAAGGCCTTCGATAGTGGTCACCGACTTGCCCGCCGCGGCGGAGACGGGGTAGACACAGGAGCGAACCGGCTCGCCGTCCACGTGCACCGTGCAAGCACCGCAGAGGGCACGGCCGCAGCCGAACTTCGTGCCGGTCAGGCCGGCAACGTCGCGCAGCGCCCACAACAGGGGCATACGCGGATCGACGTCGAGCGAGAGTCGTTCCCCGTTTACAGTCAGTTCTGTACTCATCTGGAGCTTCCAATTGTCGCGGCGGACTGCGGCGGCCGGGACCAATCTTGAACTATCCCGGCGCGCTTGTCATTCATTTGGCAGTTGGCGAAGATTTGCCAGTGACTCTGCCAACGGCAAGAATGTAAAACTACAATTTTATATTCTCATTTGATTCGTATCGATATCAATACCAAACATCAGGGTGAGTTGCTGAGCGATTCCGCGGCAGCCTCGGCTCGGATTTTGTCGTTGGGTCTCGACGATGGCATAACCAGCCCAGGCGAAGGTCCTTTGGGACCGGGCTTGCCACGTCTCAGTTCTGAGAACAGGTGCCGATTTTTACACTTCACCAACGTGTTGCGGAAGGCGACGAGGGTGAAATACTCCGACACAGCAAGTGGATTCTGAATTACAAGACTATAATTTTGTACAAAGTTATGCGAATAATGGCAGCTCGCTACACACGGGGCATTGTTCAGCAGTAACATAGTCTGCGAATAGCCCGGGAGATATACCGTCCGACGGTACGTTTCTTGGGACAAGTAAACCAGGGGGGGGCAGATGAGTGATATAACAAGGCGGGACTTTATAAACGGCACGCTCATGGTGGCGGGCAGTTCCATGCTGCCGTTCGGGGTTACCGGCCAGGCCGCCATGGCGGCCATGGCGCCGTCGTATTACCCTCCTGCGCGCACCGGGCTCAGGGGAAGTCACCCGGGATCTTTCGAGCATGCCCATAGCCTCGCGTGGAATGGGCGTTCGGATTGGGGTCCGACCACGGACCTGTCGGAGGTATACGATCTGGTCGTTGTTGGCGGCGGGCTTAGCGGGCTGGCGGCTGCTTATTTCTTTCAGCAGAAGCACGGCAGCGACAAGAAGATACTTATTCTGGATAACCATGACGATTTCGGGGGACATGCCAAACGCAACGAACACACGATAGATGGAATCATGCGTATCGGTCAGGGCGGGTCAGAGTCTTTCGAAGAACCACATGGTTGGAGTAAGACCATGCTCGATTTCATAAGCGACCTTGGTATCGACATGGATTTATTCGAAACAGCCTATGACGTGGACTTCTACAAAAGGCATGATCTGTATGCCGCCACGTATTTCAACAAGCGCGTATTCGGTGAAGACAAAGTAGTGCAGCACCCCTTTTGTGATTATCCGGGGTTCGTAGAAGGACTCCTGCGGCCAACGCTATCGTATGAAGAGGCAGTGCAACAAACACCATTGAGCGAAACCGGCAAAGAACAATTGCTGCGGGCCTTGAAAGGCGGTCAGCATGTCCTGAATTTACCAGAAGAAGAATTGCAGGAGTATGTTCGTACTCATTCTTATCTTGACTATCTGAAAAATACGCTGGAGATTGATGATCCCCTGGTCTTGAGGATGGCCAGGCACACTGCCATAGACTATGCGGGGCACGGAACGGACATAATGAGCATATACGAGGCCGCGGCCTCAGGATCGCTGGGTTCGGATCCTTACGAAGCATGGGGAGATGCGCTGGACGAAGGAGCTTACCAGGAATACGTAAACAAGGAAGGCGGTACCTATTCTGTAAAACATCCTTTTATTCAGCACTTCCCCGACGGTAACGCCAGCATCGCACGCATGTTGGTGAAGAGGATGATTCCCCAGGTCGGGCCCGGAGAAAAGCCGGAAGAAATTGTAGTGTCCAGGTTCAACTATGGCGAGTTGGACAAACCCAGCAATAATGTTCGTCTTCGGCTAAACAGCACTGTCGTGAAAGTGGCGCACGACGGCGACCCTGATAGCGCGAGCGATGTTCATGTCAACTATATCAATGACAACAAATCGTACCAGGTGAAAGGTAAGGGCGTCGTAATGGCCGGCTACAATATGATGATTCCTTACATCATTCCTGATCTTCCCGAAGAGCAGGATGCCGCATTGAGGAAATTGTCAAAGGTTCCATTGCAATATACTACCGTGGGCCTGAGGAACTGGAAGGCAGTCAAGGAAGCAGGGATCGGCATGGCAATGTGTCCCGGTAATATACACCAGGTGGTAGGGATGGATTACCCGGTGAGCATGGGTAGCTATGAGTTTACCAAGACGCCCGACGATCCTTGTGTGCTTCACATGAGATCTTGTCCGGTGGGAGAAACCGCGGGTGCACCGGCTTTGGAACAGTTCCGTGAGGCGCGGCACAGGATGTTGGGTATGCGGTTTAAAGACTACGAAGAAGAGATTAGAGAGCATCTTGGCGGCATGTTCTCGAAAGACCTGTTCGATTTCGATAAAGATGTTGCGAGCATTTCAATCAATCGCTGGTCCCATGCGTACGCCTTTGGCAACCCGGGGCCTGTCGGGCGTCAACCGTTCGGCAGAATTACGATTGCCAACAGCGACGCCATCGCAAGCAGCGTGATGCAGAGTGCCGTCGGGCAGGCATGGCGGGCAGTACAGGAATTGGGTTAACTGGATAATCGATAGTATTTCCCTGAGCCCGGTTGGCCGAGGTAGCGAGTATGCGCGAGTCGTCAACCTGGATTCCTCATGGCTGGAACACCGCCGCCTGACTTGCCGCTGGCCGGAAAATCCAGACGACAGTCCCCGATGCTAACTCACGAGCATCAAGCGCCCGGCTCTACTTGTTGGTTTACCAGAGACGGAAGACGTTGAGGAAGTCCTGGAACGTCTGCTCCAAGGGACGTAGAGCGACGCTAGCACATCGACGTGAGGAGGTATGAATTGCAGACGTTAATGGGGTTTACGGGATTCACCCGGACGATCGCGGCCCTGCTTTGCCTACTGGTTATGCAGCCTGACGCTTTCGCGGTGTCCCGTGACAAACCCGTGAATGCGATTGAGCTCTTGGCGGCGTATACAGGTGAGAGCGCAACCCGGTACGAAGAGTTTTTCCGTTACTCGGAGGACGCCAGAATTGTGGCTGTCGAGATCCATGCGGTCGGCGTGAACAGCACGACAGCCCGATATTCCGGCCAGGAACACGCCTGGCATGAGGTCAACAATATCTTGCGGATCACGACCGCGGACGGATTCGAGGGCCTGTCTGGCGTGGATTCCTACTACGCCGAAAACTTCAGCGACGAACAGCTGCGCGAGTTAGAGAGCATTGCCGCCGACCTCCATAACCTCCGGTCTCTGGACCCGGTCGAGGTTGGGGCGATGCTGGAGCGCACGCGGCCGGACCTGAGCGATGTCGCTCGCGCCAGCATCGATATCGCGCTGTGGGACCTGGCGGCACGTAAGGCGCGCCTTCCCCTGTACCGATTCCTGGGCGCGAAGCGGGAGTCGATTGAGCCCTATGCAAGTCTGCCATTCTACGATTCGGTCTCCGAGCACGTGGAGGCGGTCAGGGAGTACGCAGAACTCGGGATACACGGTCTTTAAATTCCACGTTTGGGGTTCGATCGAGGAGGATCTTCAGCTCGTGTCGCAGGTCCAGCAGACTTTCGCCGACACGCCCTATCGCTTCATGATCGATCTCGAAGCAGCGTATGACCTTGGAGATGCGCTCAGGCTGGGCCGGCAAATGGACAAGGGCCTCTTCGTGTGGCTCGAGGCGCCCATCGACGATGCGCTTCTCGGGCAATACCGGGAACTCAAAGACAGGCTTGCAGTTCAGATTATTCCCTCTGGCTATAGCATCTACTCTCGCGAGTTCATCAGGGAAGGGATCGAGGTCGGTGCCTGGGATGCCGGCAGGTTCGATGCCACGGTGATCGGCGGAATCTCGAAGGCGCTGGAACTCCTGATAATCGCCAATGCGGCCGGTCTGCCGATTGAACTACAGAGTTGGGGCTACTCGCTGTCTCAGGTCGCCAACCTCCACCTGATGCTGGCAAATGAGCGGACCCGCTACTTCGAAGCGCCGATGCCCAAGCAGGCCTTCGAGTTCGGAATGAAAAATGGGAATTTACTGAATGAAGGGAGCGTCGTGGCGCCTGATGGATCCGGTCTGGGCATCAAGGTGGACTGGGATAGCTTACCCACGGCAGACTTTCATGCCTGCGAATATATCAATCTCGGCGGAGTGAAAAGTGATGCAATGCAAACCAATCGCAACGTCAATCTCGATTTTTCTTATGGCGGCCGCTGCATGCAGCGCACAGGAAAATGAAGTGCCGATTCCCGTAGCAGAAGAAGACAAGCCGTTCCTGCTGACATACCCGAACCTGGAAAATTCTGACGGAGAGGTCGTACTGACGAACGAACATGTCGTCCTGCAACGGCTCGTTGTCGGCCCTGGGGAATGGGAGGGTGTCCACAGTCATCCTGGCAATCAGATCTTCGTTCACATCAAGGGCGGGGAATGGTCCGGCCGTCTCGGCGGTGAAATCGAGTACTCGGAAATTATGAGCCCGGACGGGGAGGTGGGCTGGATGGATGCGATTCCGCTCAGTGCGGAACATAATTCCGGCAATACCGGTGATACTCCGATCGACTTGATTTACGTCACTCTCAAAGACGATGCACCTATCGCTCCGGAGGTCGAGCATAGGCCGCAGGTCTACCCCGATATCCCTTTGGAGCGGGTGTTGGAGAATTACCGGATGATCGTGCAACGGGCGCAGATCGAGCCCGGTGAATGGACCGGCATCCACAGTCACGCCGGCAACCAGGTCTACATCCACATCAAGGGAGGCACTTGGTTGGAGCGTCACGGAAACGTGCAATCCGCGCCGGACTATATGGAGGCCGGCTCGGTAGGCTGGCTGGACGCCGTCGATATCAGTGAAGGGCATGATGTGGGTAACACCGGTGACACTTCCCTCGACTTTGTCCTGGTTACGATTAAGTAGCCTGTCAGGTGCTTTCCGACGATCGCCTCCCGCCGTTCAAGGCGTCTTGCCGCAAATCCCTGATCACCCGCTTTGCGCTATTGTGACCTGGCGCGCCGGTGACCGCTCCGCCCGGGTGTGCGCCGGAACCGCACAGATAAAGGCCCTTCAACGGGGTTCGGTATTTGGCGGCGCTCGGGTGCGGGCGAAGGCTGAATATCTGGTCCAGGTCGTGGCGGCCGTGGAAAATGTCGCCTTCGGTCAGACCGAACACCTGCTCGAGGTCTTTCGGTGTGAGGACCTGTCTTCCCACGATCAACGATTTGATGTTAGGCATGTAACGGGCAAGATAATTGACGATGTCGTCGGCGACCTGGCCACGAATCTCGTTCCACTGCTGGTTTTCCGCAAGCTCGTAGGGATAGTACTTGCAAAGGACGCTCATGACATGATGTCCTTCCGGTGCCAGGCTGTCGTCCAGCGTCGAGGGAATTACGATGTCGAGCCGCGGCTCATCCGGCAGGCGGCCTGCCTTCGCCGTATGGTAATTCTGCTCCATCACTTCCATAGGCGGGTATATAACGATGGAGGATTGATGTTGGGGGCGAATCTCCGTGCCCGGGTAATCGCGAAGTTCCGGCAGCCCGCTCAACGCCAGGTTCATGCGGAGTGATGCATGCCCCATGCGCAAGTGGCTGATGTCTTCGGCGAAAGTGGCCGATAAGTGTTTGCTGCCGACCAGCTTGAGAAAAGTCCGCTTGGGATCGGCATTTGAAAGTATGGCCCTTGCGGAGATTTCTTCGCCGCTTTCAAGCCGCACGCCCCGCGCTTGCCCACGTTCCACGACGATGCTTTCAACGGCCGCATCCGTACGAATTTCGACACCCTTTGACCGTGCAAACGACGCCATTGCCTGGGTGACCGCACCCATGCCGCCCCTGGCAAGGCCCCAACCGCGGTGCTCACCATCGGATTCCCCGAGTGCATGGTGAAAGAAGGGAATCGCCGAGCCGGGGTGATAAAAGCTCGCGTTATTGCCGGATACGCAGTGCGAAGCGTACATTGATCGCACCATCGGACTTTCGAACCAGCGATCGATTATGTCCGCGGCACTGCTCGTAAACATCTGCAGCAGGCGGTGCCGCTGCTCCACGGACAGGCCGTGAATGTCACGGCCCGCCTTTAGCAGGCCGGGAAAATCCAAAACCCCGGCGCGCAGCGACGGCGGCTCTCGCAGCCACTGGTTACGGATGACGGCTCCAATCTCCCACAGCATTGCCTCGAATCGCTGTATGGCATCGTAGTCGCGACCGGAAAAGCGACCGATTTCCGCACGATCGTTGGCTTCTTCTCCGGTCAGGAAAAGATGATCCTGCCGGCAGATCTCGAGATCCCCCTCGAAGTGAATGAGTTCGTAACCGTGTTTGTGCAACTCCAGGTCGCGGATGACCTCGGAACGCAGCAGGCTGACGACGTAGGACGCGATCGAGTTCCGGTAACCCGGATGGAATTCCTCTGTTACTGCGGCACCACCAACGACGTGGCGGCGCTCCAGCACCAGCGTTCGAAGATCGGCACGACCGAGGTAGCCGGCTGCGGCCAAGCCATTGTGACCGGCGCCGACGACGATGGCATCGAAGTCATAATCCATGCGAGTCACACTCCGCGAGGACCCACCGCTTCATGTCCTCGAAAAACTGCGAGCCGGCGTGCTCCGGCCGTTCATGAAACCAGCCGATGATCGCCATCCCCCGGACGAGCATGAAGACAGGCAGGAGTTCGATGTCTCGCGTCGCCAATTGCCGGTGCTCGCAATATCCCCGGAGCAGAGCACCATGCAGGTCTTCGTAGTCGCGGGCAAGCCGGTCTTCGACCAACGCCGACGCGAGGTCGTACAGGTGCCATCCAAAAGCCGAATCGTCGAAATCGATCAACGCCATGTCGCCGTCATTGTAAATAATGTTGTCGGGATGCAGGTCGGCGTGAATCAGGCTGAAATTGTCTGCTCGCTCCCCATAGGCACCGAGTATCGGGCGAATTGCTTCTCGCGCTCGCCGCAACCGCGCCCGTTCGGCGCGCGTCAGGCTTGCGTGTTCCCAGAATCGGCCCCAGGAGGGTGCGTCTCCCAGCAGACCGTCAATATCGAGCCGGCGCCGTGTAAAGCCTGGTGGCTCTGGCCAGCCTGTAGCATGGTTGTGCATCGCAGCGGCGAGCTCCCCGATCCTGCGAAATATCCGAATTCTCTCGTCGCCACAGCAATTCGATCTCAGGTAGTCACTGAGCGGTATGCCGTCGGCCCACTTCGTCATGCCGGCGCACCGTTGCTCGCCCGATCCAGGGATATCAATAAGCACAAAATGCTGTCCCTGCTGTGTCAGCAACGGTTCCGGAGCAGGAATGCCTGCCTCCCTCAACGCACCGGTCCATATACGTTCCGACTCGAGTGCCCCTATGGAATTGTAGCCGGGCCGGTGTAGCCGGAGAACGTAATCGGTATGGCTACGGTAGTCTGCGACTCGATAGGTCACGTTCTCGGAAAACGAAACAAGCTGGATTTCTTCCGGTTCGACCGCAAAGTTCTCAAGCGCTTTCATTGCAGCAGGCGTGTAACGAGATTCCAGCAGGGACTTGTCCAACTATTTTCCCGGTTTGCCTATCGCCGTCTATCTTACCACTGCAGCCACTCATGAACCGTCAACGAATGCCGGAGCCATCTCCGCCAACGTCCGGGCACATACAACGATATACGAACATCGTGGTGATGGAAGTCGTTGCGCACATTATGAACGCACTCGTTGCGGATACGAGGGCCTGCCCTGTGGCAGGCCTTGCTTGCTCACGCCTGGACGGAAATTCCGGTATGCTGGCCAGGAATCAGCGACAAGCCGTCGGAGCGAAACACGAAAAGGGAGCTCGCCCCATGAAAAGCATATTGACTGGCCTCGTTACGGTACTGATCTCGGTTCCGGCAATGGCCGAGGATCACGACGCGGTACAAGCGGAGGCACGGACGGCGATCAAGGCGTTCAACGAGGCGTACGCCGGCAACGACGTAGATGCATATTTCGATCACTATGCCGCCGACGCGATGGTGTACTTCTATGGTGCCCGGCAGGATCTGTCTGCCTACCACGAAGAGTGGGCAGAAATGGTCGAGGCCGGTGGTGAAGTGGAGAAAAACGAGCTATCGGATGTTCAGGTGCAGATGATGCCCAGCGGCGACGTCGCCGTTGCCAGCTATTTCGTCGACTACCGGTTACGTGCACCGGACGGTAACGTCTCCGTGGCGAGGGCATTCGAGTCCGAGGTCTGGCAAAAGATCGGCGACGACTGGAAGGTTGTTAATTTACACTACTCGGAAATCCCGGACGATCAGTAGACTCGGCTTTCAGGTTCGGGATGTCGGCGTTGTTCGGTCGTTGCAATCCGCTTTTCGATGTACCGACGAGAACTTGATCGTCGAGGACAAGCTTGCCGAGCCGACCGTTCAGGGCATTCAGCTCCACCTTGCTCATGTCCCGGGATTGTAATGGCGGGATACAAGCCACAAACCGAATCGGCAATTGAAGAGGCGTATCGCGCAATACACAGTATCGGAAGCGAGACCGCCGGATAGGGGGCCTGAGCGGGTACCGGGGATGCCCCCGAGGCTCAGCTGTCGTGCAGCAAGTCCCGCGTTGCGCGGTAACCCTGCTCGATCGCACTTTCAGTCATTGCGCTTGCCCCGGCATCTGAGTTTGCTATCGCAATGCGGCCAAACCGCTGCCTGCCCCGGAGCCACAGCTTGTGATCCTCCGGCCAAGTGTTGCCGAACCAATTCAACTCGCCACTCTGGTAATCGTAGCCTACGGCATAGCCATGCGGCCAGCGGTTGACCGAAATGCCTTTGATGTCACGCGCCGGATCAAAGCCGCCTTCAGCCAGCATCGCGCCCAGTTGCTCGCGAATTTTTTGCTCGAATGTGGCAAACGGCGTGCCGAGCAATTCGTAACGGCCGGCCCTGAACTGCTCGATGCCGCTGCCCTCGCCGGATACCGGGACGCGATACAGATGAACCGTGGTAGGTTCGTCAGGAGACCTTGGTGCCTCGTAGTCAGCGAACTGCAGCGGATAGGTAAGGCGCACATCGCAAAAGTAGCTGCCGGGACAGTACGCGGCAAAAATTCCAAGCTCACGGAATGCCCTCCAGTTATCCACGAGAACCGAAGTCGACACCAGCGGTGTACGGATCGTTTTTCCGAGTGCTTCTCGTTGCCCTGCGGGAATTTCCTGGCACAAATGCGGGACGATGGCATGGTAGCAGGCCATTACACAGTGGCGGCCGCGCACGCGACTCGCAACGCCATCGCGAACATAAGTCACTTCGACCTGTTTTGCCGTATCGGGCTCGCCCAGGTGACGCACGTGCACTGCAGTTGCATTCAGGCGAATACGCACCGGCGAATCCGACCGGTCCAACTCGCCGTAGTCGAACTTCGCCGATACAATGTCGTGCATCGAGTTGCCGGATGCTACCGCCGGTATCATGTTTCGGACCAGCAGACGAGCTATCGATGCGTTGCCATCTGGGAAATGGAAATCTTCCCGGTAGCTGTGCTCGCTCATCGCGTCGTTGCGTTCTATTGCCTCGCCCAGGCCAAGGCCCGTACCGCCGGGCAAGCCGAACCTAAATGCAGAAAGGGCCGGCCATAGATCCGTCCCTATCCCCATGTATCCGCCGTGCCACATCCAAAAGAAATCGACGACTTCGGCACTGACGCCGGCGTACTTCTGCAGGTAGTGACGATAGGAAATGGATTGAATCAGATTCAGTTTTTCTAGGTGTGACTTGCCGTGGAGGTAATCCTTGTTTTCGCAGAAAAGTTCGAAGACCTCACGCCGGGCGGCGGCTGACAACGGTGATTTGTCCAGGAAGGCGCGGACCGCTCGGGGGGCACCAACGGATTTTTCCAATTCCGCCGGCAAGGTTACATAGGCGTACTGTTGATCGCTCAGGGCAATATCTGGATCACCAGCAACCAGCTTGTCCTGACCGAAGGTTTTCCGGTCGAAAAACACGCCGCACTGCATACCGAGCGAGGGGTAAAGTTCGTGATCGAACACCTTGGGTGCAAGGCCGACATCGATTCCAATATCCTGTAGCAGACTTCGTGCCGAATCAGGATATCGCCAGGGGGCCTCGATATATTCGGCGCCGCCCAGATCGACCAGGGTTCGGCCCTTGTACTCGAACTCGTTGCGCTTGGCATGGCCGCCGAAGTCATCGTGATTCTCGATAATAAGAATGCGTGCCTCAGAGTCCGTTTCCTTGCGAAAGAAATGTGCAGCAGCAAGCCCGCTGAGGCCTCCGCCGACCACGACCAGGTCGTAGATCTCACCGGTATCCGTCGATGTCGAGGGATCGTCGAAGCGCGCTCCGTCCCGCAATTGGTGCGCCACCTCGAACGATCCGGTGTGACTGCCTCGCAATCCATCGCGGGACGGCGGATAGTAACCGGGGAAATCTTGTGCACTTCGTACGGGTGCTGCTGCTGCCAGCGCCTGTGACAGCGGCTGCGCCAGCAACGATCCCGCCACCGCGATACGGCTGCCGTTGAGAAAGTCGCGACGGGTGATGTCACGATTCATACCAAGCTGACGATGCTTGCGTATCATTGTATTCGCTCTGTCACGTACGAATTCCTATTCGGGCTGCAAATTGGTAACTGGCAGAGACTACTGCAGTATGACTTCCACTTACAATCGTGCAGATTCGGAGCGTTGACGAAAATACTTAGACCGGATAATGTCCAGCGGCGCTGCCGGACAATCGCTTTCAGGAGCGTCGAATGCATATTTGCCAACGGTTCGAGCGTGCCACGATCTTCGCCGGCATCTCAATCTTTCTGTCTGCATGTTCGGTGCAGAGTACGGAAAGAGAAGACTCACAAGAGCGTTGGCTTGCGGGCGACCATCATGTCCACAGCCGTTACAGCATGATGACGTGGGCATCTATCCGATCCCGATGAACGCGCTGATGGCGAGGCATTTTGGACTCTCCTGGAAAGTGGCTACCGATCACGGTGGCCCGGACCACAGCAAAATCAATTTCGAACAGGCGTACCCGGAACTGCAGCTGTCCCGTGCTGCCGTGCCAGAAGTGATTCAGTTTTACGGTCTGGAGTTGAATACTCCTGCGGCAGACCACTCGAGTATCATTGTACCTCACACCCATGATGAATCGAACGTATTGCGCGAACTGGAATCACGCTTCGACAAATACGAAATAAAGACCGAGGAGGAAATCCGGGAGCGCGATCAGGAAGAGAAGATGATCGAAGCTTTGCAGGTCATGGACGGGCTCGCCGAAAAGCCGGTGGTGATCGCGCATCATCCTGCCCGGTCGGCACCGGGACTCGGCGAATACGGGGAAACCGAGCCGCACGAACTGCGTAACTGGAATGACGCGGCACCGGACGTGGCTGTCGGCATGGAAGGTGCACCCGGCCACCAGGCGGGACCCTTGAGCGTCGGTCCCGCCTCGCGCGATTGGCCGCGCGGTTGGTATTTTGGGCACCCGACGATGGGTGGCTTCGACCAGATGACTGCAAAGCTCGGTGGATTCTGGGATTCAATGCTGGGCGAAGGACGGCGCTGGTGGATTACCGCCAACTCTGATTCTCATATTCATTATACGGAAGATGACGTCGACTTTTGGCCCGGCGAGTATTCAAAGACCTATGTTCATGCCAAAAAGGATCACGCATCGATTCTGGAAGCCCTGCGCCGCGGCAGGATTTTCGTCACCACCGGTGATCTCATCGCTGAACTTTATGTCGATGTGACGGATATCAATGGTGGCTCCGGATCGGCGCAGATTGGGAACACTGTCACTTTATCAACACACGGCGAAATTGAAGTACGCATTCGGGCCTTGGATCCGCTTGGCACCAACCACAATGGTGACAGCCCTGAGGTGGCACGAATCGATCTGATCGTTGGCCATGTTACGGGGCCAAGTGAGGACCGGACGCTTGACACTAACGAATCGACCGCGGTTGTCAGGAGATTTGCGGCTATCGATTGGCGAAGGGACGGGGAATTCCTCAAAATGAGTCACACACTCAGCGTCAGTGGGCCCATTTACATACGTGTTCGTGGCACCAATACAAATGAATTGGAACCAGAAAATGACCCGTCCGATGAAAATCCTTGGTCAGATCTCTGGTTCTATTCAAATCCGGTATTTGTAAAGATTCGGGAGTAAAGGCGCCGTAGGATAACGCCACATCCTGGGCCAAGGCGTGGGTTTTATCCCGTTACCACGGACGGGTTGAGCTAAATTCGATTTCTTCTGCATGAGTGCTTCCGTTTTTCGCCTCATTGTCGGTTTGTATACGTTATATCGGTCACGCACCTTGTGTACCGCTCACCGGCCGCGAAGTCTCGCGCCAGCCGTGGTAACCGCTCGGTGACACGCTGAGACATCGGCACATCAGGGGTATCGGGTAAGCCTCGCGGCAACGACTGACGATCCGGTATTTCTGGTCCGGTCGTTCGCGAAGAACGTTGCCGCTTCGCGCAAAAAATCTCGCTCCTTCCGCATTTGGTTGATTTCTCTCTTCAGAGCTACAAACTCCTCCACCGCCGAGGAGTCCATATCTGAGTACCGGGGGAGCCAGCCACGCCCGTCTTCGTTTCCTAACCTACACGGCAGTATGCAATTGACGCGGCGCTGAGGTATCTAAAGATAAATATGGGCAATCCATAGGAGGGGGAATGAGAGCGACGTCCCGGCAGATCATCACACCGGTAACCGCCGCAGTCACAGCAGCGCTCTATCCAGGGCACACTGCGATCGCACAAGAACAAGAAGCGGACCGAGAGCACGCACTCGAAGAGATCATCGTCACAGCGACGAAACGCAGCAAGTCTGCGCAGGACATCCCGTCGGCCATCCAGGCGATCACACAGGAATCGCTGACCGCGATGGGCGCCAAGTCCATGGAGGACTATTCGCGTTTCGTGCCGTCTATCAACGTCGTTTCCTACGGCGGTAGTTCGAGCACGGTCGTCTTCCGCGGCGCGATCACGGGCGGTGGCTACATCGGGCAGTCCACCTCGTCCGTTTATCTCGACGAAATCTCTATCACGCAGACCGGTTCACAACCGACGATTCGTGCCGTTGACATCGCGCGCATCGAGGCGCTGTCCGGCCCGCAGGGTACATTGTACGGCTCGGACGCACAGGCTGGCACGATGCGGATCATCACGAATCAGCCGGTCCTGAATACGTTCGAAGCGGTATTCGACGGCGAGGTTCGGGCGGGTGACGAAAGCGATCCGAGTTACCGCGGTTCGCTTGTGTTCAATATCCCGTTGGTCGAAGACCGGCTGGCGTTGCGTGTTGTCGGGTTCCAGGATCGCGACGGCGGATTTATCGATAACGTATTCGGTCGAACTGCCGACTGGCATGGGCTGACCGACCGCGACGGGGACGGCGTGATCGACAACCGCGCACCGGCCGGATTCGGTACATTGGACAATGCCGCGGTCGTCGAAAAGAACTGGAACGAGAACGAGGTGCAGGGCGGTCGGATGCACCTGCGTTGGGAGATGAACGACAGGTGGGCGACGACTGCCTCGTATCATTACCAGAAATCCGAACAGGGCGCGGGCAACGCCATGGATCCCTTCGTGGGCGATCTTGAGGTCGTCCGTTTCCACGATAATTTCCGCGACGAAGAGTTCAATATGGCTTCGCTGCAGCTCGAGGGCGACATGGAGTTTGCCCAGCTGGTAGCGGCCGTGTCCTATTTCGATCGTGAAGTTCTTAGCGTTGACGACGTCACCACCTATGTTCATTACTGGACGGCCGGGTATTGTCATGATTCGGCCTACACGCCGGCCGACTATCCGTATTACTGGGCAAACCCGGAAACGGGAAACATCGTCTGGTGGCCGGTTTATTGCACGGGGCCGACGGTGGACGCCGATTCTTTCAACGCTTCCTATAGTCCCAGTAACGACGACAAGCTGACGTTTGAAGTGCGGCTGCAAGACGAGGGCGAGCTTTTCGACTGGATCGTCGGTGCCTACTACGAGGAAAGCAAGGATTCGTATTCTGATGCGTTTGCGATACCGACAACGGGCGGCAGGGACGTACTGGGGGCAGATAATCTCTATGCCGACTCCGTTTCACGAGACTTCTGGGAGTGGTACTGGTCGAAGGATTTCAGCGATATGACCGAAAGCTGGCTTTCACTGCACCATACCGACTGGGAGCAGAAGGCGGTATTCGGCGAGGCGACCTGGCACATCAACGATCATCTGGACCTGACTTTAGGGGGGCGTTACTTCGATCGAAGCAACACGAACTACTATGGCGTCAATCATCCGGGCCGGGTTCACTTCGACGAGGGCGAGCCGGCCGGCGGCAGTGATCGCGAGTATCGCCTGGCGAACGACCTGCGACCGCCCGGGAGGACGGGTGAGGAAACGCAGTTCATTCCCAAGGTCGGCCTGAGTTACCAGTTCGACCGCGACCGGATGTTATATGGGCTGTACTCGCAGGGTATGCGCCAGGGGGGCGTAAACCGCAGCCGGGGTGAGCCTTTCTTCCCGACTTCGTACGAGTCCGACCTCATGAACAACTACGAGGTGGGTTACAAGTCATACTTTGCCGATGGCAAGGGCCGGTTCAACCTGACCGCGTATTACATGCTGTGGGAGGATTACCAGCTCCAGGTTATCGATCCATCACAGGTTCCGTGCGTCGATCCCGATACGGGCGAGACGGATCCGAGTCGTTCGGTGCCGGGCGTTTGCGGGCAGCCATGGCAGTCGGTTATCGGCAACCTCGGTGAGGCACACATTCAGGGCATCAACGTCGAGCTCGACTACTCGCCCAACGAGAACTGGATGTTCGGCCTGAACTTCGAGGACATGGAGGCCGAGACGGATACGGCGCACGACCTGGACGGCGACGACGTTCCGAACCTGACCAAGGGTATGCGGCTGCCGCTCGTCCCGGCCTACAAGGCCTCGGCGTGGATCGAGTATCGTCAGCCGACGCGCCTGCTGGGGGCGACCGAGATGTTCGTGCGTACGCAGTGGTCGACGACGGGGGACAGCCTCAACCGGCTCGAGCCGTTGTCACCCGTGGATGAACCAAACGCCCAGTTCGAGAACCCCGGCTACACGATCGGCGACCTGCGCGCCGGGATCGTGGGCGAGGATTGGCAATTCGACGTTTTCGTCAACAATCTCACCGACGAGCGCGCGTGGTACACGATCGGCAGCGGCCAGTATCTATGGGCCGCCGCGCAGACCGTGGAAGGCCGCGCGCACCACCAGAACGCCTATGTCAATCGGCCCACGGAATTCGGCGTGCGGTATATGAAACGATGGGGTTATTGATAGCGGTTGATGCCGGTGCTGCCGGGGACACACCGGCGTCGTCAATGATCAAGGCATCCGACCGGTGGACGACTGACTAGCTTTCGTGCGCTGCTCACCGGCGTGCCCCTTTCCGCCAGAATCCACGCCTACAGGCAAGAACGCCAAATACAACAGTGCCGCGACTTCGATTGATGAACCGACTACACGGGATGTAGGCGGACTGTTTGAACAACCGGCTTACTTCACTTGCGGTAACGAAGTCTGCTTCAGTTGTTCGCGCCTGTATTGGGCGGGAGTCTGGCCAACGTGCTTCTTGAAGGCCGAGTAGAAGGCCGAGACGGAGTTGAAGCCGACCGAATAGGCAATGTCGAGGATTGACTGTCGCCGACCCTCAGCGCTGGTCATCACGTCCATCGCGCAGTCGACACGATACTTGTTCAGGTAATCGGAAAATCTCATGTTGAATCCGGAATTGATGACCTGCGACAGGTGATTCACGGAGCAGTCGACGGCCGCGGCGAGTTTCGGCAGCGTCAGCCCGGGTTGAAGAAACAGCTCTTGCGATCGCATGACCTCGTCCAGCCGATTCTTATACTCGAGCGATCTTTGGTCGCTCAGGCCGGATTTCACGTATTTGAATTGTTCCGGCTGGGTCACGGGACTGGATGCGAGACGCGTTTGTCGTGCGCCAGCTACGTCGTAGTAGTCGGCAATCATCAGTGCCGCATGGTCATCTCGCAGGGTGATAAATTCGGCACCATGGTAGATTGTGTCGTTGGTGCTACCGCCGTCGCCCCGTAGGATCATCCGGTATTGGTAGGCGATCGCGCTTCGACTAGTAAACACTCGGCTTGTGAGTTCGTACCGGTACTTGGATCTCGCGAACAATCGTTTCAGGTCCGCGATCAGCTCCTCATATGCCAGTTCGATATGCTGCGGAATGTCGCAGTATCGCCCATTTTGGGCAAGGTGAGCTGCAACCCCATCCGGATCGTGATGATTCCAAGCGTCGAAATAGCTGTTTACGAACTCCCCTCTGCGCATGTAACCTCCCCCCGAAGCTGCCAGCTTCACTATACACTCAGCGCGGGTGATGGCTCCAGACCATGAGCAGGGTTTTCTCAATAGGCAGGCAGCGACGGGCCTTGTTGCATGACGCCATTCCAGACCGGAGTCGGGTGGCGGGTGTTTTTATTCAGGAGACGCAGTACCCATCAGGCATTCCGAGCTTCCGTCATCGCGTTCAGAATTGAACAAGCAATGCGGACCTCCGTGATTTGTGATCGCATAGTGCGGCTTGCAAGGGTACCGCCGAATTCATTCTTGAAGCGCGCCACGGCGGTCTCGACGAGACTTCGCCACGTGTAGCCGTATTCTCTCTGCCACGGGCGGTTTGAAATTGCAGTCGATTTTCGGGCATGAAAGATGCACGGCTCAGAACAATCAGATGAGACAGAGTTGGCAAGAAATCGCCACTAAATTATCGTGTTGCGCCAATGGTCGTGTGTGCAACAAGAAAAACATGATTGGCAAGAGAAAGATCTCACCAGGCTCGTGAAACTGAACGAACGAGACAATTTCAAACCGGCCGACGAGTTACGGTATTCGGATCGTCGATGACACGAAACGACCAAACTGCCGTGAACTGCTTCTAGCCTGCGCATCGGTTCCTATTTCGGCCAGCATTTCTTGTGTTGTCAGTGCGTTCTCTACTTGATCAGGTATTTGGCCAACCGGTCAAGATATCGCTCGTAAAGATCTCGTTTGTAGGAAGGCACCGACAGGCTGTGCCCCTCCTCCGGGTATACGACGAGCTGCGCCGGTACACCCTGGCGCCTGAGTGCGATGTAGAGCTGTTCCGAGTTCTGGACCGGCATGTTCCAGTCGTCCTCGCCGCAAACGATGAGCGTCGGCGTCGTGACCTTGTCGAGTGAATAGAACGGGGATATGCGGTCCCACCGCTCCCTGTTTTCCGCGAGCCACGGAAACCCGAGCTCCTCTTCCCACAGCCGTTGCCACTCGTCATGGCCGTAGTTGGCGGCGACCAGCGTCTCGCTGGCGCCTGAGATGGCGGCCTTGAATCGATCGGTTTTCGTGATCACGTGGTTGGTCAGGAAGCCGCCCCACGACCAGCCATAGACCGCCATCCGGTCGCCGTCGATCCAGCCCTTGTCGATGGCGAAATCCATGGCGTCCATGGAGTCGCGGTAGTCTATATCGCCCCAGTTCCCGACGAGGGCATCGGTAAACGCCTGGCCGTAGCCCCAGGATCCCCGGAAGTTGGGCATGACGACCACGTAACCCTGCGCCGCGAAGAGTTGCGACTCGGAGTCGAAGCGCCAGTCCCACTGGGCCCAGGGGCCGCCGTGGAGGTGCAATACGGCGGGATAGCGTTCGCCCGCCTCGTAACCCGGCGGGAAGACGACGAAGGTATCGAGCGGTGTGCCGTCCCGCGCGGTATAGGTATGCTTCTCCACGCGGCCCGTCGCAATGTCCGCCATGAGCTCGCGGTTCATCGCGCTGAACGGCTGCAGGCCCCGGCCATCGAGATCAAGGCGGAAGATCTCGGGGGTCGCCTGCGGACGGGAGACAAGCGCGAATGCCTGGCCATCGCTCGCAACATCGAACTCGCGAACGACGTTCTCGCCGGCGATGAGCCGCTCCATCCTTCCGGATCGGACATCGACCTTGACGAGTTGCTGTTCGCCCCGGTACTCGGCGATCGCGTAGATACTCCGGCCGTCAGACGAGAACCGGAGCCCCCACACCTGCACCTCGGCCAGCGACTCGACCCGTTCCGATTCGCCGGTCTCCGCATCGAGGATCGCCAGTTGCGGGATCGCGTAGACCGGCAGTCCGTCGCTGACGCTGGACGTGTAGGCGATTCGCTTTCCGTCCGGGCTGAAGACCGGGTTCGAATCGGCATAACGGGCGTCGGTCAGCCGTTCGGGCTGCGCGTTATCCTGCTTCGCGTCGATGCGCCACAAATCGGTATTCCGGTTCGTGTCGGGCCAGTCCGTGCGGTTGCTGACGAAAACGATGTGATCGCCGTCCGGTGACCAGCGTGCCTGGCTGTCGTCGTAGTCGCCGAAAGTGACCTGACGGACGCGTCGATTGGCGATATCGATGACGTGGACATGCGTACGCCGGTTGTCGAGGTAGCCGACATAATCTCTCTTGAACTGGAGCCGGTCGATAACGTAAGGGCGGGGATTGGGAAGCTTTTGTTCATCGAGGTCTGCAGGCGAAGGATCCTTGACGAGCAGAAGCAGCCGGGTGCCGTCGGGAGACCACCGGTACGAACGCACGCCCTGCCTCAATTCGGTTAGTTGCGACGCGTCGCCGCCGCGACGGTCGAGCAACCACACCTGTGTGACTCCGCCCTCGCGATCGGACAGGACCGCCAGGTAGCGGTCATCCGGACTCCACTGCGGCGACCACGCGGAACTGCCCGATTCCGTCATGCGTAATGGCGTGCCGCCCGCTGTCGGCTGCATCCAGACGGCGCTCGCGGATTCGTCCTTTTCGAGGTCGTTGCGCGTCACGGTGTAGGTGAGAAACTCGCCGTCCGGGCTGACGGTGATCTCCGATATCGCCTTCAGCGACAGGTAGGTATCGATGTCGAAAAGGGAATCCGGGTGACTAGCGGCCGACCAGAGAAACAGAAATGCGGCGCCGAGCGCGAGCGGTGTCCTTTTCGAATACATCTCATTCCCCGTCGGTACGTTCTGCGAACCATCGCGTGTGCTCCCGTGCTGCCGGGGCAACAGGTTCGAAATGATAGCGAACGTAGCGCGCATGATCACTCACACAATAGATGGAAGTGTGGAAGGCTGCTTGACTTGGCCGAAAGCAAAGATCGATTCGACGTTGCTCACTTCCCTGATATTCGTCAGTTTCCCCGTCGGTGCTGACCGTAATCCAGGCATATGAAAAAACTTGTGTGCAAACTGGCCGAACAGCCCAGCTCGGAACAAGCCGCCTTTGGCGAGCCGTTGGCCCTGACTCAGCGATTGCTTGAGCAACAGCGACACAATAAGAGGCGCACGTATGGTTCGGGGAGGAAAAGCAGGGAAATAGCTTGACTACGCCCTGCTTCTTGCTCCGCTGCGTTCGCTGGGGCAGGAGATGCGGAAACCTCCGCCGCAAACGTGTAAAGTAATTCCAGAACACGAACAAGCTGGAGACCCCGCCCAATGCGACTGCTTCTCAGCGTTGCCACGCTTTTGCTGGTGGCAGCGGTCAACGCGCAACAGGATTTCGAGTATTGGCCGAACGCGGACTACGACCCTGCCGTTCCAACCATGGAATCCGTACTGGGCTATGCGCCTGGCGAGCGCATTACCTGGCATGCCGATACGCTGCGCTACTTAAGGGCACTTGAATCTTCGCAGCCGGACCGCATGGCCGTGCACCGCTATGCCAGGAGCTGGCAGGGTCGCGACCTGGTCTATGTCGTCATCACTTCTCCGGAAAACATGCGCCGCATCGATGCAATTAAGGGCGAGATGCAAAGCCTGCGCAACGCCCTGGAGACGCCGCGTGGCGACGCCGAGCGCATCATTCAATCCACGCCCGCTGTAACTCGGCTTGCCTACGGTATCCACGGCGATGAAATCTCGTCGACCGATGCTGCAATGCTCACGGCTTATCACCTGCTCGCCTCGCGGGGCGACGATCGTGTTGGCGACATTCTGCGCGAATCCGTAGTCATCATCGACCCCGTAATGAACCCCGACGGCCGTGATCGCTTTATCCACAGCTTCGAATCGACGGCAGGACTGGTCCCGGATCCGCACCGCCTCGCCGCAGAGCACGACCAGCCGTGGCCTTACGGGCGCGGCAATCATTATCTCTTCGACCTGAATCGCGATTGGTTCGCCATGACCCAGCCGGAGACCCGGGGCAGAATCAAGGTAACGCAGGAATGGGTCCCGGTCGTCGTCGCCGACCTGCACGAGATGGGTGGGGACTCGACCTACTTCTTCGCGCCCGGCGCGGACCCGGTCAACCCGCACCTGACCGAAACCCAGGTCGCGAATCAGGCACTCTACGGCAAGACCAATGCGTACTGGTTCGATCGCTTCGGAATCGATTATTTCATCCGCGAGGAGTACGACGAGTTCTACGCCGGCTACACCTCCTGGACAATGTACTTCGGTGCGACAGCGATGACGTACGAACAGGCCGGCATCGGAGGGCTCGTACTGCGCCAGTACGACGGCAACGAGCTACGCTATGCCGAGGCCGTGCGCAATCATTTCGTGACGTCGCTAGGCACCGCTGAAACCGTCGCGAAGAATCGGCGAAAGCTCCTGCAGGATCTCTACAATTACCAGCTTTCGGCTATTGCCGAAGGCCGATCCGAGGCGATTCGAGCCTACATCATTCCCCGGCAGGCGGACCAGGCTGCGGCCAACCGGCTGGCCGGTTCTCTCGTGCGCCAGGGTGTTGCGATCGGCGTCGCCGAAGCCGACTTCAGTGCCTGCGGCGAGGAGTATGCGGCAGGTAGCTACGTGATCGACATGGCACAGCCTGCCAAGCGACTCGTCCGGACGCTACTGGATACCGACGTGCCGATGGACAGTGACTTCATCGTCCGGCAGGAACAGCGCCGTCAGTTGGGGCTGGAGGTGGAGATCTACGACGTCACCGCGTGGTCGCTGCCGCAGATGATGAACGTCCGCGCGGAGACCTGTAACCGCCTGCCGTCAGTGGACACAATCCCGGCCGCGCCGGAGCTTGTTCGCGCGCCGGCACTTCCGGACGCCAATGCCTCGGTTGCCTATCTTGTGCCTTGGGGCGAGGCAACGGCGATCCGCTTCCTCGCGCATGCCCTGCGCAACGGTATCTCGGTCAAGAGCAGTGACCTGGGCTTTGTGCAAGGCGGCAGACAGTACCCGGCGGGAACGCTGATCATCGACGTAAAGAACAACCCGATGGACGTGCACCAGATGGTCCGCGACATTGCGACCACGACCGGCGCAAACGTCGTCGGCATTGACGACAGCTGGGTCACGGACGGGCCCAGCCTCGGCAGCAACAACGTCGTACGGCACAACCGGCCAGACGTCGCGATCGCTTGGGACGCCCCGACCGTCTCACGCGCGGCAGGTCAGGCCCGCTTCGTGATCGAGCGACAGTTCGACTACCCGGTGACGGCGATCCGCAGCACTCGCCTCGCCACGGCCGACCTTGGTAACTTCGAGGTACTGGTACTCCCGGAGGCGTCCGGTGACGGCTATGGCGGTGTTCTCGGCGAAGACGGCGCCGAGAACCTGCGCAACTGGGTGAGTAGAGGCGGCGTGCTGATCGGCCTCGGCTCCGCCAATCGCTATCTCGCCGACCCGAACGTGAACCTGCTGTCGATTCGCCGCGAGAACGCGGTCATCGCTGAGGACCGCGAGGACGGCGACGGAAGAGGGGACAACAGCGACAGCGACGAAAAAGAAGCGACGACTGTCGATGGCCGCCTCCTCGCCAGCTTTGCCGATTACAAGAAATCGATCACCCCGGAGTCGGCACCGCCTGATGACCTCTACGGCGTTCTGATCCGGGCCGCGGTCACCCCGGAGCACTGGCTCGCCGCCGGCGTTGCTTCATCGCTGAACGTTCTTGCAAACGGGTCCGACATTTACACGCCGATACGCCTCGACTCCGGAGTCAATGTTGCGCGCTTCGTAGCGGCTGAAGACTTGCTGGTGAGTGGCTACATTTGGGAGGAGAACCGCAAGCAACTCGCGTACAAGCCGTTTGCCGTCGTGCAGCCGCTGGGCGAGGGCTTCGTGATTGCTTTCACGCAGGACCCGACAGCACGTGCCTATCTCGACGGCCTGAACGTGATTCTCGCGAATGCGATTTTCCGCAGCGCTGCGCACGCGCGGCCGTTGCACTGATTGCCACCTGGACAAACAATCGGATGGCGAAACCATGGATATGCTGTCCGCAATCTGCAAAGCACCCGGAACGCTCGTAGCGACTTCCGCCCTGGTCGATTGTCCGGTGGTAGCCGGTACCAAAGCGGTTTTCCTTGACGAGGTGTACGGTATCGCTACCTGAAGCGTGGCGAGGCAGCCTGTCAACGGGCTGGCATTTCTTGGGCCTTGTTGCATGGCTCGGCCGCTGTCGACGAACAGAGGGGAAGTCTCATGCAAACCGCTACACCAGCCGGCCGTCGATGACGGGACTGCTCGCCGTCTGCCACTGCCCGTCGCCCAATACGTCGGCCTTGCGGGATGCCGCCGTCGACGCGGTGCGGGGACTCGAGCTCCGCGACCTCGAGCTGCGAGTCCGTGATCCGCTCGACGCTGCTGCCGCGGACGTCGAGTGGTGCAACGGTCTGCTCCTCGGCACGACCGAGAACTTCGGCTACATGGCGGGGCTGACCAAGGACTTCTTCGAGCGCATTTACTATCCCTGCCTCGAGGCGACGGTCGGCCTGCCGCTGGCAGTCTACATTCGTGCCGGCAAGGACGGGCGCGGCACGCGGGAGGCCATCGGTCGTATCACGACCGGTCTGTGCTGGAAATACATCGATGATCCACTGATCCTTCGCGGCGAGTGGGACGAAGCCTTCGGCGAACAGGTCGCCGAGCTCGCGATGAATCTCGCCGCGGGTGTTGACGCGGGAATTTATTGAGGCTGTTTGCCCTTCCCGCCAGGTTGAACGGCGGCCCGGGAGAACGTCGCGTGAAGGTAAAAGCGTGTCGTGAGCGGGCAAGTATAGGCACGGCGCCTGTGTAAGCTTGGCGATGCTTGTCAGTCTCAATCGCTCCGGCAAGGGGGATTCTGCTCGTGTCCGCGCTCCAGTTTCTTGCAAACACACCGTTGCCGGGCTGGCTGCGGCGCCGGATCTACGCCGGTGACTTATTGGTGGTGCGCAACGTGGCGGCGATACAGGCGCTCGTTGAGCATTCTCGGGCGGAAATCTGCGCGGCATTCGACAGTGCGGATCCGGTTCACGCCCAGTGTTCTCTTGATCGCGCAGAATGGGATCGGCGGGCCGCCGGCCTGCGGCAGAGATACAAGCGGGATGCGCAGGCCCGCAAGTTGATGGTGGCGCTGTTCGCCGCGTTCGGCTTCGATCCAGGCCGCACAGCCGCGGACGTGGTCAATCTCCGCTGCCAGCCGCATGACGACAACCCGGTGCCGGATCCGCGCCATACACTGGGTGCGCACCGCGACACCTGGGGATCAAACATCTATCAGCAGATCAACTGGTGGGCGCCGGTGTTCCCGGTCACGGCGAAGCGCACTATCGCCTTGTTCCCTGGTTGGTGGAGCCGCCCGCTTGCGAATGACAGCGCCAGCTGGGATCTCGCCGCGTCCCGCGCGGAGATTCATGCCGCGCGGGAAGAGGGCAGGAAGCCCGGGTACCGCAACGTGCCCGAGCCGCGGGAACCGGTGGATCGGGCCGACTGGCTGCCGGTCGTGATCGAGTCGGGCGACGTGCTCGTGTTTTCAGGGGCGCATCTGCATGCCAGCGTGCCCAATGCTTCCGGGGCGGCACGCTTTAGCCTGGAATTGCGCTCGCTGGACTTGCACGACGCGGCTGGGGGGATCGGCGCGCCCAATATTGACGGCGCCGCGCCGATGGTAGCGTGGCACTGGTTTCGACGTCTCGACGATAATACGCGGGTGCAGGCGCCCGATTCCGACACGGTCCTAGCGTGCGATACTGCCTGACGGCCCCGTGCGGGTACAGCACTGTGATGTGAGGACGGCCTTGTTACATGACTTCATTTTAGGCCGGAGTCTGGTGGCAGGTGTTTCTTTTCAGGAGACGCAGTGCCCATCGGGCATTCCGAGCTTCGTCATCGTGTTCAGAATTGAACAAGCAATACGGACCTCAATGACCTGTGATTGCATAGTGCGGCTTCCAAGGGTAGCGCCGAATTCATTCTTGAAGCGCGACACGGCGGTTTCGACGAAATTTCGCCGCGTGTAGCCGGATTCTCTCTGCCAACAGCGTTGACCGACACGATCGATGTGTCGGATGTTCGCATCTCGCTGGTCGCACTCGATGTGTAGCGGGTAGCCCCGCTTTCGAACCTGCGCCTGCCACTGGCGGGGTCCGCGCTTGCGATAGTTTGCCATCGTCTCTTCTTTGCGTCGGAAACGAGTGTGACAAAAGTGTGGCAAGCACTCTGTAAGGAACCCTGCACCGTAATGGTGCTCTTTTAAGTGATTGAAAAGGAGGGGAAAATCTGGTCGGGGTGAGAGGATTTGAACCTCCGGCCCCTGCCTCCCGAACGCAATTATCAACTCGTTAGTTATCAGGAGCTTGAAAGAATAACAGTTTTTGCATCAATCACATAGAATCACGATTGTTCACACAAGATCACGCAATAACACGTTGGAGAACGTTCGCACTGTGACAAAATTGTGACATCCAATTCGATTTCGGAAGCTGCCGCAATAGTTCCCAAGTCGTCCTGAGCGGTTCAGACTTTTCGAAGGTCTTGGCCATGAACTGGAATTCGCACCCAACAGGTTTGATGCATTGGTTGTTAGTTAAATCAATTGAATACACAAATAGCAATTACGAAAATACATACCCAATTTCTTATGCAGAAGGAATAAAATATGTTTTTAATAAATAACGAGATAGAGCATAAACGGTCCAACGTATGAATAATGTAATCAAAATTATATTGGTAATTTTCACAGCTGCTCTTTGGGCTTGTAGTAACAATCAAAAACCAAAAGCAACTTTGGAATCTGAAGCAATTCAAAATATTATGTACAGAAATATTGAATTTAAATCACAAGGAGCCATTCTTAGAGGGAGGTTATACTTACCAGAGGATAAATCGAATAAAAAACCCGTGGTTATAATGGCTCACGGATTTACAACTACCATCAACGGGATGACAGCCGATAAATATGCGGAAAAATTTAGAGAAGCTGGTTTTGCTGTTGCACTATATGATCATCGAAATTTAGGGGTTAGTGATGGAGAACCACGTCAAGAAATTAATTTTTGGGTTCAATCTAGAGGTTATATTGATGCTATCGATTTTATTACAAATCAACCCGAAATTGATGAAAATAAAATTGCCGTTTGGGGGGCGAGTTTGAGCTCACGTGAGGCATTCCTAGCAGGAACAACCGATGATAGGGTTAAAGCCGTAGTTACTATGATTCCAGCTTTTGGTGAAGAAATTCCCAAAGAAGATAAAGATGGAAGTTTATTTGCTTTTGCTAAAGAAACCCTTCTAAATGATGATATAATGAGTTTACCACATACAACCACAGAACAAATGCCAATTGTTTCGACAGACCAAAAAGGAACACCTTCTGCATTAACAGATTTAACAGCCTATAACTGGTTTATTGAATATGGTGGTCGGTTTGGCACGCATTGGAAAAATGTAGTTTCATTTTCAAACATTGAAGTTCCTGATGATTTCAACCTTGGTCAATTTGCAGGTCAATTAAAGGCTCCAATATTAATGGTTGTTGCAACCAATGATGAAATGAATGGAGCAAACCCAAAAGTGACACAATTTGTTTATAATAACATCACCCAAGCAAAAGAATGGGTTGATATTGATGGAGGGCATTTCGGATTACTATATTATCCAAGTTCTCTATTTGATAAATCGAGTAAAGCACAAATTGATTTTCTAAGAACATATTTAAAATAAACTATCTTGAAAAAAATTCGAAAAGGAAAAGATGAAAATAATAAGAACGTGGAAAGGCTGGACTACAATAGAAAATGCATCGATTTAAGAAGATATGCTTATTAAAGACGGAACGTGTCAACCTGTTTCGTACAGTTAGTTGAAAGTTAAGCTGCATTTGCTCTCATGCGGTTTTGCACGGCGGGCAGCGTCGGGAAGTTCACCGCGTCCGTCGCGCCGTCCTTGAGTTCTTCGGACGTGATTGAATTGAACTTTACAATAGACGGCGGTGCTGTCGTCCTCGGCGGACCGGCAACAAAACGTTCGGGGTGCGCCTGATAGGCGCCGTCCAGTGCGCGCTGTTTCGCTGCGGCGACTTCTTGCCAGCGCCCGCTAAACACCTGCTCGGGCGTCTGTGGCGAATTAGTACTCAGGCTGCGACAGGCAGGTGATACAGACCTCGGCAATGACTGCGCCAGTGGTACGTATGCAGATCCGCTACTCTTGTACGAGTTTTCCCGGTTCGTTCGTTCGGTGTGTCGCCGCTTAACGCGAAACGGCATCGCTGGTCGCACCATGTCCGTGCAAAGCTGGTTCCACAGCGGATCGCCAAAGATGTTCTCAAGTTCGGAGAGCCTTGCTTCAAAGCTGTAATCGCGTCGCCCGTCCGCCCCTATGGGCGCGTAAAGATGAAAGCGCATAGCGACATTTTTGATCGGTTTGCGTTCGGGCTCGCCGGCATCCTTGCTAAAACGCCAAATCTTCTCGCGGTGATGCGGGTCAGCCGCAAAGGCCCGCAAGTAGGATTGCGGGACCCAGTGATTGCGCTTTCGCTTCTGTCCCATTGCCTTGTTTTGACCAGCCTGATCCAGTGATCCTTCCATAATCTACGGTGTCGCCTCATCTGCTACAGCCAGCCGAAACCCTTCATACACGAAAGCCGGGCGAATTCTCTCGCAGTCCGTCTCGCTGACACCTTCGCGGCGGGCGATTTCGTACCAGCGGTCTCTGACTGTCTGTTCGGTCTCATTGATGATGACCGTTGCTTCGTCCTGTTTGAGCAGGAAGCGGGCGCATTGCGAGAGCAGGTTGTCGACATGGGCGAGCCGTCCTCGGTCGCCGCAGGACAGTGCCAGAAAGCGCTCCTCGATGCTGAGCGGTGTGTCGGGGAGCAGGTCGTAGGCAGGCGAGAGCTTCCACTCATTATCCATCGCCAGGATTGCATGATTGCGCGGGTGATCGTCGGTATTGGAAATCAGCGCGTTGAAGCACATTCTCCTGAAGAGTTCAGGCGCATCTGTCTTCGGCTGCGCTGAAATCCGGCGCAGCTCTTCGGCAAGCAGCACATATGACCAGCGTTCATCCGGGAGCTCTTCCGCGCGCAGGAGCGTGAGGGCGCTCAGCATCCTGGCGCGCCGGTAGCCTGATTTTACTTTCTCGCGATCAAAGCGCCTGACCAGCAGCGCATCGCGATCGCCGATCGCAGTTAGTTTGCTCTCGGCGGTCTGTATGCCGCAGGCGCGGGCGAGCTCCAACGCTGCGCGTTCAACGCGCGCATGATTCCACTTGTCGTCCTTGCGATTGAGTTTGGCGATCCAGAGCCCGTCGGCATCCTCGACGACGGCCTTGGGGCGGGCCCCGCCCATCGACGTGCCTGCGCGCATGAGTTCGTCGGCCTGCGCGGCGTCCGCGACCTTTGGCAGCTTTTCGTCGGCGACAATCGCGTCGGCAATTTCTTGTAGTCTTGCCAGATCCATCGTCTGGTTGTATTGGTGGTGCGGGGCCGGCGGCTCCGCTCCCCGCCCGAACCCGAGCGCACCGGCCCGGTCTTCGGGGGATTCCAGCAGATAGTCGATCTCATCCGGTCCCGGTGAGCCGAAGCGCCGGTCGATAATGCGCCGGCCCCACGCATCGGGGCTTGCATCGCGCAGCGCGCCGAAGACTCCTTCCAGCAGGGTTGTCCTGTAGGTCTGCGTGCCGAGTTTGAGGTCGAGCGGATCGATCGGCACCGCGTTGTCTCTGGCCAGGTAGCTCTTGCCGTAGACAAAGCGGCCCGTCGCGACGCCATGGCGGTCCGTCTTGCGTTCGAAGCGCCCGGCCGTGACGAATTCCGTTTCGCCGGGCAGGGCGATATAGACGAAGCACTCAGAAGTCACTATCGAGGTTCTCGGGATTTTCAGCGCGGGCCCGCTCACGTTGCCCGGCAAGGGAAATCCCCTCCAGATCCTTTGCCGGGTCGGCAAGAGTTTCGGCCGGACCGAGCAGGTCAAAGGCCCAGAGCAGCGCCGTATAGACCGCGATGCTCGTCGTGATCTTGCCCTGTTCGGCGTCCGAGACAGCGCGGGGGCCGGTGCCGATCTTCTCGGCCACGTCCTTGATCGTCAGGTTGCGGCGCAGCCTTGCCGTGCGCAGGTTGTTGCCAAGGCGTTTGATCGCCTGCTCAACGGCATAGGGAGGGGCTTGCGTCAATGTGTTTTTTGCACTCATCTGCTCTTAAGGATGCCTTATCCAGGTTAATCCGCTCTTGAGAGCGTATCAATGATTTAGACGTTTCACAACGGAAATCTACGCTTAAGGGCGTCTAAAGTCTCTTAATACGCTCTTAAGAGCATATATCGCGCGTGCCGTGCGTCGTGATCCTCGATGTGAGGATCTCGGCGGTTGTCGCGTCAACGACCAAATGTAACTTCCGCCAGGTTCGGCGATTGCGCCTGTCGGCCGGAGCAGTCGAGCCGCGGTGCGCTTTCAAGCCTGTGCTATCAATGAGGATGTGTACAGGGCTGCCAGCATCGCCCGTATTTCGCAGTGGCGCTTTGAGGGTTAAGGAGCGGCGAGACAGAGTGGAGTGGTCGGGAATCTCGATGTCGAGCTGCAGCAACCTGGCGACGGATCGAAGAAAACCTTCGGTTTGCCGCAAGGCGAGGCCGTAGACAGCACGGACAGTCAGCGCTGCCTCAATGGCCGTGTCTGAGTAGCGGCATTGGCCGCCGGGTTTTGCGCCCACCGGCGGATGCCAGTCGCGAAGCGCATCTTCTGAAAACCAAATTGTCAGGTCACCGCGTTTGCAGAGCCCGGCCTCGTATTCCCTCCAGTTCCGGACACGATACTGTTTCTTCGTATACTTCAGCTGGTTACGCTGCAGATATATCTGTGGCACGGCGTTCTCCGTGGGCGGGAGGGTTGTATCATCGTAGCTCGGGAGGCGAGCCATGCACCAAGGTCCAAAAGTGTGACATCCAATTCGATTTCGGGGGCTCCGGCGATAGTTCCCAGGTGATCCTGAGCAGTTCAGACTTTTCGAAGGGCTTGGCCATGAATTGGAATTCGCACCCCACATGCTCGATACTGTTATAGAGAGAGTCGACCAAAAGAGAAGCGAACCATGAGCAGCAACGAACAGATGCTTTTCGAGAAGCTCCAGGCTTTGCCGCCGCAACAGCGCGCGGAAGTCGAAGATTTCGTGGATTTTCTCGCCACCAAGGCAAGGAAACGGGCCGCCCTCGATCGGCTCCTTGCGATCGCGCCGGCGCTCGACGCCGCAGGCGTCGAGCCGATGACTGGAAAAGAGGTTGCCACCGAGATCAAGACGGCACGCGCCGAACGGCGCGCACGCAAGCAACAAGAACAGAAGTGATCGCGTGCGAGTCGTTCTTGATACCAACGTGGTGATCTCCGCGCTGCTTTGGCGCAGTACGCCGTATCGATTGCTCGAAGCAATTCGCCGGCACGAGAGCCTCACGCTCTATAGCAGCCCCGTGCTCCTCGAAGAGCTCACCGATGTGATCACCCGGCCGGCATTGAGCCGGCGTCTCGCCGCGATCGGCAAGACCTCGCGCGAGATTCTCGCCGATTATCTCGAGGCCATCGAGCTGATCGAGCCCGTGACCGTCCCGCGCATCTCGCGTGACCCCGACGATGACCACGTCCTCGCATGCGCGCTCGCTGCGACGGCGGAGCTCGCAGTCTCCGGGGATCAGGATCTGCTCGAGATTGCCGGCTGCGAAGGAACTTCCATCGTCACGCCCGCAGAGGCGCTGCGCCGAATCGAGGAAAAGTGAATGCAGTACTGGCCCGGACGATCCAGTATTTAACTCGCCAATTGCATCAAGAACCGACGCATTTCCGAACGAATTACTCTGCATCTGTCGGGCTTTACGTAGGCCTTGTTGCATGACTCCATACCCGGCAGGAGTCGGGTGGCGGGTGTACTTAGAGGCATGGGTCAGCGGGGCGAGGGTTTCGATCTCGTGGATGAGGCGTGCAAGGGATTCGCGTTCGGCGTCGGGATCGGCCATTGCTGAGTGCATCCACACCATGCATACGAGGGTAGCGACCAAGGTCGCTTTCCTCTTGCGCATTAACCGACCCAAGTTGCCGTGCATGAGGCGCATCGTCGCCAAGCGGCAGCGTATTATTGGATACGGGAAATCCAGACGCGCCCTGTAGTCGATTCGAACCGAGCACTCCGTCCGGGAGTGAGCCTGGAAACATTTCTTGACGAACCGTCGTCCGGCTTCCGGTGTTGGGACTTGACATCGCCCGATTATTAGTTAGGATTCCTTCCTATGAAGTTCGACCAAATTACAGAGCCCCTCGATCGTCGACTGGCCGATGGCCTGACCCGGCTGGCCGCCGTTGCTCGTCAGCTCGATTGGCAGGCCGCTGAAAGCGCTGGCCTGTCTCCCACCCAAGCGGACATCCTGCGGTTTGTCGCCAATCGTCCGGAGGGCGCACGGCTCACTGCCGCCGCCGCGCACGCCGGTGTTCGCAAGGCCACCGCCAGCGATGCCGTGGCGGCCCTTGAGGAAATCGCTGGTAAAGAAGCATGCAGACGCCTCAGACGGTCGCGCCGTTGCCCTGAAGGCAACGGCCAAGGGCAATCGGGTCGCGCAGTCGTGGCCGAGCAGCTTCGCGCCGATCGTCGCTGGCCTATCCGGGACCGAGCAAGAATCACTGCTTGGCCTGGTGGTCAAGATGATCCGGCAATTGCCAGCAGCGTCAGTTGATTGCCCCGCAGCGCACTTGCGTAACCTGTCGGCATTTCCGCGAGAACGTCGTGCCCGGCACGAGCACGCCTCATTACTGCGCATTCGTCGGCGCACCGATGGCCGACCGACACCTCCGCGTCGACTGCGCGGAGCACGAATCCGCCGCCTGACGGCGGTTTAACCACCCCGTTCGATGTGACGGGGTTTTATTTAGAATATATAGTTCAGGAGTCCTTACATGAAAACCAATGCCATCTTTTATCACGCCGGCTGCCCTGTCTGTGTCGCCGCCGAGCAGCAGCTCGCCGACGCCATCGATCCCACGCGCTTCGACATTGAGGTCGTGCATCTCGGCGAGGCCAAGACGCGCATCACTGAGGCTGAGGCAGCCGGCGTCCAATCGGTTCCGGCGCTGGTCATCGCCGGACAGCCGTTCCACATCAACTTCGGCGCCGCCATCGCCGATCTCAAATAGGAGCGCTAACCATGAAAGCGAAGATCCTGATTCTGCTCGGTGTTACGGCGGCCACCGTGGCCCTCGCGGCCGGACCCGAAGTACCATACCCGGAAGGCTACCGCGACTGGCACCATGTCAAGAGCATGGTGATTGAAGAAGGGCATCCCCTGTATGGCGCCTTCGGTGGCATCCACCACCTCTATGCGAATGACAAGGCGCTTGAGGGCTATCAGAGCGACACCTTCCCTGACGGGGCCGTGATCATCTTCGATCTGCTCGAAGCCGTGCACGACGGTAATGCCGTTACGGAAGGCGCCCGCAAGGTGGTGGGCGTGATGCACAAGGACGCGAAGAAGTTCGCCGCCACCGGCGGCTGGGGATTCGAAGGCTTTGGCGGCGGTGATCCGGCGAACCGGGTGGTGGGTGATCAGGCGGCCTCGGCCTGCTTCGCCTGTCACCAACCGCAGAAGGCCCAGGACTACACGTTCAGCCGGTTGCGCGACTGAGGATTTGCCATGGATCAGCCTGTCCTGGCGCCATCCTGGCGCACCTCGGAATGGCTGAATACGCCGGCGCCGGTGGATCTGGAGGCGCAGCGCGGCCACATCGTGGTCGCCTGCGCCTTCCAGATGCTCTGTCCGGGATGTGTCAGTCATGTCATAGGCCTTGTTGCATGACTCCATTCCAGGCCGGAGTCGGGTGGCAGGTAATTCTTCTTAGGAGACGCAGTATCCATCCGGCATTCCGAGTTTCGTCATCGTGTTCAGAATTGAACAAGCAATGCGTACCTCAGTGACCTGTGATTGCATAGTACGGCTTCCAAGGGTAACGCCGAATTCATTCTTGAAGCGCGAGACGGCTGTCTCGACGAGACTTCGCCGCGTGTAGCCGGATTCCCTCTGCCAACAACTTCGGCCGACACGATCGATATCTCGGATGTTCGCATCTCGCTGGTCGCTCTCGACGCCTGCATCGTCGCTGGTTTTCGCATTACGCCCGGGCGGGATGAGGATTCTGGTCGGAGTAGGTCCGTCTGATCGCGTGGTTCTCAATGGCACAATAGACGGAAGCTCGGTCGTAAGCGCCGTCCGCTCGCACCGAGGCGAGTCCACGATTTATCGGCGCCAGCAGATCCCGGACGGGTGTCGAATCGCGCGTGCAGTGCGTCGTGATCTTCGATGTGAGGATCTCGGCGGTTGTCAGGTCAACGACCAGATGTAACTTGCGCCAGGTTCGGCGATTGCGCCTGTCGGCCGGAGCAGTCGATCCTCGGTGAGCCTTCAAGCCTGTGCTATCAATAAGGATGTGTACGGGGCCATCAGCGTTGCCCATATTCCGCACGTGCGCCTTCAGGGTTGAGGAGCGGCGAGACAGAGTGGAGTGGTCAGGAATCTCAATGTCGAGCTGCAGCAGCCTGGCGACGGATCGAAGGAAACCTTCGGTTTGCCGCAAGGCCAGACCGTAGACCGCACGGACGGTCAACGCCGCCTCAATGGCCGTGTCTGAGTAGCGGCGTTGGCCACCGGGTTTTGCGCCCACCGGCGGATGCCAGTCGCGAAGCGCATCTTCTGAAAACCAGATCGTCAGGTCACCGCGTTTGCAGAGCCCGGACTCGATATTGCTTCTTCGTATACTTCAGCTGGTTACGCTGTGGATATATCTGTGGCACTGCGTTCTCCGTGGGCGGGAGGGTTGTACCATCGTAGCTCGGGAGGCGGAGCCATGCACCAAGGTCCAAAAGTGTGGCGTCTGATTCGATTTCGGGGTGCGTGTGGCGAATTACTGATTAAGCAGCATTGGGCACATGGTACAAGTGTCGACAATGCCGATGCCAATGGGAATGCTTTGGACCGGCGACTTTCGGAGCCGGCATGCTGGCTATGCAATTGGTGTGACGGCGTTCAGAGATTGGTGGGTCGCTGATTACGGACTCACAGCGAAACAGATCAACGCTCTCCAAACTGAATTCTGCGAAACGTTCCATCTCGGTGTGACTGGCCACTCCGCTGTACTGGTACTCGACGAGCGCGACGATGAAACGCTTCGTCGACCGCCTTTCCGACCTCGTCGCGTTCCGAAAACCGCTCGGCCGCGCGCTGGCCGGGCGGCACCTGTTTGTCGCGGCGACGAGCACGGATCCGGAACTCCCGGCGGGCTTCGAACAGACCTTCAGATCGACAACCGAATATCTCGACATGGCGTGGGGCGGCTGCCTGCATGTATGCTTCGAGCGAGACCTGCAACTGCCGGTCGAAGCGGCCGTCGCGGCGAGGCGGTTAGCGAAAACGAGCGTTTTGGAGCCTGCCGGATTAATAATGCAATACTTATGCAGGTGTGAGTAATGACGGGGTACACTAAAACTTCATTCGCAGTGCTCGCCAGAAAGAGCGGATGAGCGAAGTGTCGCGGGCGGCTTCTCTCAATTCTTCGAGCTTGACGTCATCCATCCAGTATCCGCCAAGCATAACGGCGGCCGGAAACTCAACCGCGCCAATCCTTGTCGGCGGATCTTCGGACAGTAGTACGAGATTGGCGCAATAGCCCGGCGCGATCATTCCGGATTGCTGAAACCCCAGAGTACGCGCGCTGATCCGCGTGGCTGATGCCAGCGCCTGGTGCGGGGAAAGCCCTGCCTCGAGCCAGGAGTTCCAACTCTCGCGCCATCGACGCCCCTGGAATGATGGAGAAGAGGCCTGCGTCGGTTCCTGCTATCAAGGGGACACCTGCCTCATGCAGCAATCGAGTTGCCGTAAGATAGAAATCGGCACGTGGCCCCTCGTAGGCCGACGGGTCAGCCTGGCTCCAGTACTTTGCATCGCCGTGCTGCGCAAGGCGAATTAGCGGGTTGATGGTGTCAGAGCCGGGGCGTTGCAAATACGCGCCCTTGGTCTCAGCGAATCAGCACCAATGATTTGTGAGCAATTAGCGTGGTGGTGACAGCTTCGCCTGACGCGGCCAACTTTTCGGCCACCTCTCGCATCCGTGCCTCATCCACTTCACCGCGCAGACTATGCCAGACGAGCGTTTCAATATGTTCGAATGTCGTGAAACCCCGGCCGAGCGAAGCCTCCCAAGGGATCTCAAAGGGTTTCTCGCGGAGGAATGCCCGCGGTCCGCTTGCCCTCTGGTGTATGACCCATTACTCGCATGCCGAGCGCGTCTGCCTCTTCGAGAATGGCATCAAAGGCATCGCGGCTCAGATTGGAGTACAACTTCAGCCCGCGGAACCCGGCATTGTGTTGATCCCGTACCGCGACACGAGCCTCGGCATCCGTCGTGACCGTCCGCTGCAGAGGGTTTTCATTCGGGCCTCGGCCGTTGAGTATTGGCCTGTCGTGACAAAGTCCGGGCCGAGGATCAGGCCCTCTCTGATGTTATCTGCAAGCGGCAGATGGAATCGGTAGCCGGACACGTTACGCAGGCCGGTGACCCCATGGGCGATATAGCCCGCCAACTCCGCCTCGTCGCTGAGATGGATATGCGCGTCGATCAGTCCCGGGATAAGGCTGTGCCCCGGGCATCGACGGTGCGTCACGCCTCCCGGTGCTGTCAATTCGCCGGCGGCGCCAACCTCAACGATGCGCTCGCCGATGACCAGTACAGACCGCGCATCTTCACGGTGTTGCGGGTGGTTGTCGCATAAATCAAGCTACGTTATCGAGATTCTCCCGGTAGCCTGATCGGGGTTGAGCGCCACTTTTTCGATGTGGCGCCAGTTGCGTGTTGTAGTCGTCCAGCGTCGCGGATTGGCTTTGCGCGCGGCGGCGTACACGGCATCACGTTTGGCAAGGATGGCTTTGTCTTCACCTCGATGACGCTGAGCCGGCGTCACAAATCGAATGCCACTGTGCTGATGCTCGGTGTTGTACCAACGCATGAACCTCGCCACCCATTGCCGTGCCTCCTCGATCGACGCAAAGCGCCTGGGTGGGGCCATTGGTCCGTGCTTGAGCGTGCGGAACAGCGACTCGATGAACGCGTTGTCATCGCTGACCCGTGGCCGGCTGTAGGACGACGCGACACCCAGATCCAGTAACTTGTGACGCAACGTGACGGACTTCATCGGTCCACCGTTGTCACTGTGCAGAATCGGCTTGTGCTCGTAACAGCGTTCACGCCAGATCGCCTGTTCGATCAGGGCCGCCGCCAGCTCGCCACACTCGGCCTCGTGCACCTCCCAGTGCACGCCATAGCGGCTGTACAGATCGCTGATCAGGTACAGGTAGAAAAACCGACCGCGTACCTCGGCTGGGCAGCCAGGTCACATCCCAGGTCCAGATCTCGTTCGGACCTTGGGCGATGTGCGTGGTCGGGAACTGCCGGGCCCGCGGCACCTGCGTCGAGCCGCGATGATGCACTTGATCGGCGGCCTTGAGCACGCGATAAAAGCTCGACTCCGAGCCCAGGTACTCGCCCTGATCGGCCAGCTTCGGCACGATCTGCGAAGGTGGCAGGTGGGCGTACGGTGGCTGGTTGCACACCGTGACGATCCGTTCGCGCTCCGCCGTCGTCAGCCGGTGGGCCGGTGCCGGCCGGATGGCCGTGGGCCGCGCGTCGCTCGCCACGTGCGACTGGCCAACCGGGCGCCAGCGCTGCAGGGTGCGTACGCTGAGACCGATTACCTCGCAGGCACGATGGCGCCGGGCACCGAGCGCACCGCCTCATCCACCAGCGTTACCACCTGTTCGCGCTGTACGAGTGAGGTCATTCGTCCTCGTCCTCCCACAGCGCCCGGTACTTTTTTGCAGCACCAGTAATGCCGCGCTCTCGGCCAGTGCTTTTTCCTTGCGCCGAAGCTCCTCTCCAGCGCCCGGTTACGCTGCCTGAGCGCTCTCACTTCCTCCGCGGCTTCGCGGTCCCGATCCGGCTGCAACTGCGCCGTGTCGATGCACGCCTGTTTCCACCGCGCTATCTGTTCTGGATACAATCCCTTTCTCCGGCAATAGCGGCTTAACTCGTCCGCGTTCAGGCTCGCTGTTTCCAGCACCACCGCCAACTTCGCCTCACCGCTCCATTCCTCTGCGCTCTTCTTGCCACTTCCCGGCACCGGTACGCCTCGCTGTCTCGCCGCCTGCAGCCAATTGTAAAGCGTTGCCGGACAAATGCCTTCTTCCCGCGCAACCCGCTTCACCACGCCATTGTGCGGCGGCAATAACTTGCTTAGAACCGCTGTTCGTCTTTCGTCTGAATACCTTCCCATGTCATGATTCCTGCGCCTCCTCTGATACTTTCAGAAAAAGCGACAACTATCCTGACAGAGGGGGTTTCAGCTTCCAGTGCACCAGGGTCGGCGTTGAGATCAGACGAACATTGTCGATCGGCGCCGCCGCGGGTTGCTGCGGGTCGGTTTCCAGCGCGGGGAAATCGGCGTAGCCATCTGCCGCAACCAGATCAACAAGATGGGGACAATGATCGTGATCGCGATTCCGGCCTTCCTGGTCCTTGTGAGTCTCTTTTACCATGTTCTGTGATCCGATATCCAGGAAAGAAGCGGTCACCTTGGCTGTTTTGCCGCCATTATTTCGTCCGGAATCCGGATTTTTTCCGCACCTGCTGACGTTGAAATTGCCTTGGTGTTCAGTCCGGTACTGGATTTGAATAGCGTATTGAAAGTGGATTTGGAATTAAAACCTGCGGCGAGAGCAATCTCCAAAATAGATTCTTCAGTGGTTGCTGCAATCGTCGCTGCGCCTCGGCCAATAGAAGCTGATTGATGTAATCGCAAAAACTGATCCCCGCTCCCTGGTTGATCGCCCAGGACAGGGGTCGAATCGCAGATTGGCGCAGGCTCTGGATACTGCTGGAATTCAGCGGAAAGTGATCATACTTTTCATACGCGCGAACAAACGGAGCAACCGCCATGAACTCGCTATTCCAGACCCTGATTATCAGTCTGATCCTGCCGTTTTCGGCAATGGCTTAGGCGGAACAGTGTCAACCTGCTTTCGGTTCATACATTGATTAGGTCAGATCGTTCCAGCTCCAGAGCGTATCCCAATGATAAACAGCAAAGCGATAATTTCAACAGTCACGAAATATATATCAGTATATCGCATTAGTCACAACGAAAGAGAAGCTACACCGCCTAGAACGTGTTGATGAAAAGCTTATGAGTATATTAGCCCAGCGATTGATATTGTGCTTTAACACTGGCGTGAAAGGCAATGATCATGGCCATCGCCATTTGTCAATAAAGGGCTGCAACCAGAAGGAATTCAGGGGATGATAACGTATTAAGCCGATTTCTGCCTCTTCTGCTGTTGAGGCGCCATGCCCTCCCAGCAAAATGAAAACATCTGCATAAATATAGTTTAATACGACAAATATTCCAAACTGCTGAAATAACCACTCTTCTGTTTGTACCATGCTTACTATCTTGCATAACGTTGCCTTGTTATTGGATTTGGAAGTCTCTCGTTAATTCTCGGTATTTTTCTACAGACCAAAAAGCTCGTGATCGGGCTGCTTTCCGGAGTCCAGTCGTGCACAATCTCGAAGCCCGTATGAACGATGCAATCGCGAAATTCACGTTTGCGGTGTTTTGCAAGATAGTTGTCGCATAAATCAAGCTACGTTATCGAGATTCTCGCGGTAGCCTGATCGGGGTTGAGCGCCACTTTTTCGATGTGGCGCCAGTTGCGTGTTGTTGTCGTCCAGCGTCGCGGATTGGCTTTGCGCGCGGCAGCGTACACTGCATCACGTTTGCCAAGGATGGCTTTGTCTTCACCTCGATGACGCTGAGCCGGCGTCACAAAGTCGAATGCCGCTGTGCTGATGCTCGGTGTTGTACCAACGCATGAACCTGCGCCACCCATTGCCGTGCCTCGCTCGATCGACGCAAAGCGCCTGGGCGGAGGCCATCGGTGCCGTGCTTGAGCGTGCGGAACAGCGACTCGATGAACGCGTTGTAGTCGCTGACCCGTGGCCGGCTGTAGGACGACGCGACACCCAGATCCGGTAGCTTGTGAGCGCAGCGTGACGCGACTTCATCGGTCCGCCGGTTATCGCTGTGCAGAATCGGCTTGCGCTCGTAACAGCGTTCACGCCAGATCGCCTGTTCGATCAGGCCCGCCGCCAGCTCGCCACGCTCGGCCTGCTGTGCACCTCCCAGTGCACGCCATAGCGGCTGTACAGATCGCTGATCAGGTGCAGGTCGGAGAAACCGACCGCGTACCTCGCTGGGCAGCCAGGTCACATCCCAGGTCCAGACCTCGTTCGGACCTCGGGCAATGTGCGTGGTCGGCGACCTGCCGGGCCCGCGGCGCCTGCGTCGAGCCGCGATGATGCACTTGATCGGCGGCCTTGAGCACGCCGATAGAAGCTCGACTCCGAGCCCAGGTACTCGCCCTGATCGGCCAGCTTCGGCACGATCTGCGAAGGTGGCAGGTGGGCGTACGGTGGCTGGTTGCACACCGTGACGATCCGTTCGCGCTCCGCCGTCGTCAGCCGGTGGGCCGGTGCCGGCCGGGCTGCCGTGGGCCGCGCGTCGCTCGCCACGTGCGACTGGCCAACCCGGCGCCAGCACTGCCAGGTGCGTATGCTGAGACCGATTACCTCGCAGGCACGATGGCGCCGGGCACCGAGCGCACCGCCTCATCCACCAGCGTTACCACCTGTTCGCGCTGTACGAGTGAGGTCATTTGTCCTCGTCCTCCCACAGCGCCCGGTACTTTTTTGCAGCACCAGTAATGCCGCGCTCTCGGCCAGTGCTTTTCCTTGCGCCGAAGCTCCTTCTCCAGCGCCCGGTTACGCTGCCCTGAGCGCTCTCACTTCCTCCGCAGCCTCGCGGTCCCGATCCGGCTGCAACTGCGCCGTGTCGATGCACGCCTGTTTCCACCGCGCTATCTGTTCTGGATACAATCCCTTTCTCCGACAATAGCGGCTCAACTCGTCTGCGTTCAGGCTCGCTGTTTCCAGCACCACCGCCAACTTCGCCTCACCGCTCCATTCCTCTGCGCTCTTCTTGCCACTTCCCGCACCGGTACGCCTCGCTGTCTCGCCGACTGCAGCCAATTGTAAAGCGTTGCCGGACAAATGCCTTCTTCCCGCGCAACCCGCTTCAGCCACGCCATTGTGCGGCGGCAATAGCTTGCTTAGAACCGCTGTTCGTCTTTCGTCTGAATACCTTCCCATGTCATGATTCCTGTGCCTCCTCTGATACTTTCAGAAAAAGCGGGGCAACTATCCTGACAGAGGGGGTTTGTTGAAGAAGGCCAACGTCGGAAACACGTGCAACGTGCGAAATAGCGGAGCCACAAAACGTAACCAGGACCAGGGTAGCTTTTCCTTCATACAGGCAGTGCTGGTGATGAACAACCCTCCGGACGGCAACAACCGATAAACGGTTTCAAGCTGGGTGGGCCAGTCGGGTAGCAAGTGCATAACGTTCAACCCCAACACAGCATCGAATCGTTGTTTCTCTTCCCACGCGCTGTTTATCGTTCCAACAGAAAATTTGGACGTTGGCGACGTTATTTGCAGAGCATTTTTGTTCGGCAATGCGGATCATCTCCCGGGCGATATCAGTGGCGATGTATTCCTTGACGAGGGGCGCATGATGCAGCGCGGTAGTGCCGGTGCCGCAGCCGAACTCAAGGACTCGCATATCGGGTTTCAGATAGCTTTGTGTTATTTTCAGTTTCCGGGTATATACCTGCTCGTTGCGAACTTCGGTCCTGGCATATTTGGGCGCGATCTTGTTCCAGAAGGCTTCAGTGGACTGCATGGCAGTATCCTGGTTCCCAAATTATGAATTCAGTGTGCGAACAGTCTATCAATGCATTACATGGTGGTAATATGACCAATAATGTTGTTTTGGAATGCGTATTTGTATGGATTGGCGCACGGATTGCTTTCGACTGGAACCGAGCCAAGAGCTTTCTGGTCGCTGTGGAAGAGGGCTCGTATTCCGCAGCCGCCAAGGCGCTGGGTGTTTCTCAACCCACGATCGGGCGCCAGATTGGCGAGCTGGAGCAGGAATTGAAAGTGGCATTGTTCGAGCGTGCGGGCAGAGGCCTGGTATTGACACCTCAGGGACGCCAATTGGTCCGTCACGTCAAGGCTATGGCCGATGCGGCCGAACAACTGTCGCTGGCATCGAGCGGACATGCTGCAGGTTTTCGGGAACGGTGCGAATATCTGTGTCAGAGGTCATTGGGGCGTTGGTGCTTCCAAAGATCGTGAAGCGGCTGCATGAATTAGAGCCTGGCATCGAACTGGAAATCCTGGCGACGGTTGAAGAGAGTGACTTGCTTCGTCGTGAGGCGGATATCGCGGTGCGCCTCTATCGCCCGGAGCCGGCACCTGATCGAAGGTTGCGGGTACCGCGTTTTATCCGTACGCCACGCCGGATTATATAGAGCGGTCACAGTTGGACAGGAGGAATTGCCGGCTATGATGCTGAATTTATTGGTTCTGACGACAATTCTATTTTGACGCAAGTACTGAAAGAGAAAGGGCACCCTGTGACAGCGAAAAATTTTCCTGTTCGGACCAATAACCGGTTGGCGCAATGGGAACTTACAAAAGTCAGGTGTTGGAATTGGCTTGCATGTCGCGCGAGGTGGGGGACAATGAACCATCGGTAGTGCGTGTATCGTCGGCATTTTCACCCATTAGCGTTGATATGTGGTTGGTGGTGCATAGAGAGCTGCGCACCAACTGCGGATCAAGTACGTCTTTGATTTCCTGCGTCGTGCGGCTGCGGGCCTGGTACTCAGAGAAAGAGTTCGTCCAGCCATTGATCGTTCTGCAGGTCGGGATTTACCTGCCTGTGGCAAGTTGCTGATTATGCAGGCCTTGTAGCATGACTCCATTCCAGGCCGGAGTCGGGTGGCAGGTATTTCTTTTATGAGACGCAGTGCCCATCGGGCATTCCGAGCTTCGTCATCGTGTTCAGAATTGAACAAGCAGATGCGGACCTCAGTGACCTGTGATCGCATGGTGCGGCTTCCAAGGGTAACGCCGAATTCATTCTTGAAAGCGCGACACGGCTGTCTCGACGAGAGCTTCGCCGCGTGTAGCCGGATTCTCTCTGCCAACGGCGTCGACCGACACGATCGATGTGTCGGATATTCGCATCTCGCTGGTCGCTCTCAGCGCCTGCATCGTCGCTGGTTTTCGCATTACGCCCGGGCGGGATGAGGATTCTGGTCGGAGTAGGGTCCGTCTGATCCGTGGTTCTCAATGGCACGATAGACGGAAGCGCGGTCGTACGCGCCGTCCGCTCGCACCGAGGCGAGTCCACGATTTATCGGCGCCAGCAGATCTCGGACGGGTGTCGAATCGCGCGTGCCGTGCGTCGTGATCATCGATGTGAGGATCTCGGCGGTTGTCAGGTCAACGACCAGATGTAACTTCCGCCAGGTTCGGCGATTGCGCCTGTCGGCCGGAGCAGTTGAGCCGCGGTGAGCTTTCAAGCCTGTGCTATCAATGAGGATGTCCAGGGCTGTCAGCATTGCCCGTATTGCGCAATGGCGCCTCGGACTGGTAACGCCGCCGGGCTCCTGAAACCGGTTGCCCTCGTCCACTGACGGACGAGCAGATGCCGGATGTTCATGCGGGTGAACGGCAGGCTATTCATGTACCGCAGAATGTGCGGGCGACCCGTTCGTGCGGTTCGGGCGCCTCGGCGAAATGCGCGAGTTTCGGCTGGGCGGCGAATGGCTGCCGCAGTACCGTGTTGAGTTCATGAAAGACGGACAGGTCGCCTTCGATCGCGGCGGCGATGGCCCGCTCGACCTGGTGGTTGCGGGGGATGAACAGCGGGTTTGCGGCGTCCATAATCGCCCGGATCTCTGCGGCGTCCTCGGGTTGTCGCCCGATACGCTGCCGCCATTTGCTCTCGAATTCGCCGAACGCGGGCGGCTGTGCAGCCGCCAGTTGCCCGGCCAGCCGGCGAAAGCTCAGCGTGTAGTCGAGACCGTGTTCCTCGAGGTAGGCAAGCCATTCGCCAATGAGATCCGCGTCGCCCGGTTGTTCATGATTCAGGCCGAGCTTGTGGCTCATGCGGCGCAGCCAGTGGTTTTCGAACAGCCCCGGAAGCGCGCCAGTTCCTGTTCGAACGCTTGTTGATCCTCGTCCAGCTGCAGCAGACAGTCGCCCAGTCGGGCGAGATTCCATTGTGCGATCGGCGCTTGCCGACCGTAGGCATATCGGCCGTGGTCGTCGATGGAGCTGAATACCTTGTTGTAGCGGAATTCATCCATGAATGCACAGGGTCCGTAATCCGAGGGTACTGCCCGGAAATTGCTGTATTGTCCGTGTTCATGACGCCGTGGATGAAACCGGCTGCCATCCAGTGCGCGACGAGATCGGCCTGAGCCGCAACCACCCTCGAGTAGAAGGCCAGATACGGCGCGGGCTCGGCGCGAACGTCCGGGTAGTGGCGCTCGATGGCATAATCCGCGAGCGCCTGCAGCGCGTCGGTGTCACCCTTGGCGGCAAAATATTCGAACGTCCCGACACGGATATGGCTGGCGGCCACCCGGGTAAAGACGCCACCCGGCATGGCGCGCTCGCGAAACACGCGCTCGCCCGTCTCGACGGCGGCCAGCGCACGGGTCGTGGGGATACCGAGCCCGTGCATCGCCTCGCTCAGCAGGTATTCGCGAATGACCGGACCCAGCGACGACCTGCCGTCGCCGCGCCTGGCGAACGGCGTCGGACCCGAGCCTTTCAGCTGAAGGTCGCGGCGCCGGCCGTTCCGGTCGGTGCATTCGCCGAGCAATACTGCCCGACCGTCACCCAGCACGGGCACAAACTGGCCGAACTGGTGACCGGCATAGGCGAGCGCAATCGGGTCTGCACCTTCCGGCAGCTTGTTGCCGCTGAACAATTGCGCGAGTTCATGCGCATCGCCAGCCAGACCGTCCAGACCCAGATCCCGGGCAAGCGCTTCGTTCCAAGCGAGCAGGGACGGCGCCGGCACTGCCGCCGGCTGTGAGCGCACGTAAAACCGCTCGGGCAGGCGGGCGTAGCTGTTGTCCAGGGCCGGATTTTGTTGACTGGCATTCATGCGACGGAGGGTACCTGACCGGGCCGCGGTTTCCAGCCCGTTTCCCGTTTCGACTGGAGCCGGCGGCAATTGTTCGGCCGTACTCATATGAAATCCTGATGGACTCCCTCGGGTGACGTGGGCAGACTGTTGCCACCGCCTGCTCGAAGACCTGCCGCATGACGCTGATTTCCGCCACCATTCTCCTGTTCCTGGTGATGGATCCGCTGGGGAATATTCCCTTTTACCTGTCTGCGCTGAAGAATGTCGCGCCGGAGCGCATGACGCGGGTACTGATCCGGGAACTACTGGTTGCGCTGTTCGTTCTGGTCGTGTTCCTGTTTATTGGTGGGCGCCTGCTGGGCTTGCTCGGCATCAGCGAGCCAGCGCTGACCACCTCGGGCGGTGTCATCCTTTTCCTGATCGCGCTGCGCATGATTTTCCCGACGTCGGAAAAGTCCATGCAGGAAGACGTGGAAGGCGAGCCGTTCATCGTGCCGCTGGCCATCCCCTACGTGGCCGGCCCGTCGTCGATGGCCACGCTGATCCTTTTCATGAGCCAGCAGGGCGACCGCTGGCCTATCTGGCTTGCCGCTCTTTGCATTGCCTGGAGCGCCACCGCGGTGATCCTGTTTTCCGCCAGTGCCCTGCGCCGCTACCTCGGCCGGCGCGGCCTGATCGCGATGGAGCGCCTGATGGGCATGGTACTGATCGCGATTGCCATACAGATGCTGTTTGACGGGATTGGCCAGGCACTGCCCCTGTAATCCGAAAATCCCGCGCTGAGAAAATTGCGGCCTTGTTGCATGACTCCATTCTAGGCCGGAGTCTGGTGGCGGGAATTTCTTCTTAGGCGACGCAGTGCCCATCGGGCATTCCGAGCTTCGTCATCGTGTTCAGAATTGAACAAGCGATGCGGACCTCAGTGACCTGTGATCGCATAGTGCGGCTTCCAAGGGTACTGCCGAATTGATTCTTGAAACGCGACACGGCTGTCTCGACGAGACTTCGCCGCGTGTATCCGGATTCTTTCTGCCAACGGCGTCTACTGACACGATCGATGAGTCGGATATTCTCATCTCGCTGGTCGCTCTCGACGCCTGCATCGTCGCTGGTTTTCGCATTACGCCCGGGCGGGATAAGGATTCTGGTCGGAGTAGGGTCATCTGATCCGTGGTTCTCAATGGCACAATAGACGGAAGCTCGGTCGTACGCGCCGTCCGCTCGCACCGAGGCGAGTCTACGATTTATCGGCGCCAGTAGATCTTGGACCGGAGTCGAATCGCGCGTGCCGTGCGTCGTGATCTTCGATGTGAGGATCTCGGCGGTTGTCAGGTCAACGACCAGATGTAACTTGCGCCAGGTTCGGCGATTGCGCCTGTCGGCCGGAGCGGTGGATCCGCGGTGAGCCTTCAAGCCTGTGCTATCAATGAAGGATGTGTACGGGGCCTGTCGGCGTTGCCCGTATTCCGCAACGTGCGCCCTCAGGGTTGAGGGAGCGGCGAGACAGAGTGGAGTGGTCAGGAATCTCAATATCGAGCCGCAGGAGCTTGGCGACGGATCGAAGGAAACCTTCGGTTTGCCGCAAGGCCAGACCATAGACCGCACGGACGGTCAACGCCGTCTCAATGGCCGTGTCTGAGTAGCGACGTTGGCCACCGGGTTTTGCGCCCACCGGCGGATGCCAGTCGCGAAGTGCAACTTCCGAAAACCAGATCGTCAGGTCACCGCGTTTGCAGAGCCCGGCCTCGTATTCCCTCCAATTCCGGACACGATACTGTTTTTTCGTATACTTCAGCTGGTTACGCTGTGGATATGTCTGTGGCACTGCGTTCTCCGTGGGCGGGAGAGTTGTACCATCGTAGCTCGGGAGGCGGAGCCATGCACCAAGGTCCGATTCTCACACAGTTATTTCGAAGCTGAGCCACTTGCCTGCGCTAGCTGCCCAGCATAGCCCTCACGTCCTTCATCAGAATCATCAGCGTTCGGTCGTCGTTCGGCGAAGGCGCAAAATCGAAATGTTCATAGAAGCGGACGGCATCATCGTCGATGGCGTGTACGATAATCGCCCGGCCTGCGATGGCGGCGGCGGCATTGATCGCCCGCTGAAAGGCGTCTTTCAGCAGCGCGGCACCCAGCCCTTTGCCGTGTTCGCTTACGTCAATTGCCAACCTGGCGAGCAAGATAATGGGTATGTTCGCATGTCCCGCAATTCCCTTGAGGATTCTTGGAATGGCGGATTGTCGTTCGATGCTGCCAGGGCAAAGGGAGTAATAACCGATGACGCGGTTATCGATGTGAACGACGTAGGTTTGCGTCATGCCGGCGCCCTGATTCATGCGCGCATAACGCCGAAGCCAGTCCGTCAGGGCCGGTTTCCCGCAGTCGAACTGATCCAGGGAGTGATGGCGGGCAAGGGGTTCGGGGCCGACAATCAACCGGCTTCGCGCTCGGCGGGTTTGGCTTCCTGGTGGGCCGTATCGTCAGAGCCTTGCTGCTCCAATACGCTCGGCTCACTGAGCAAGCGACGCATACGAGGAAGATCTCTGGGAGGAGCTTCCAGCGCCTGAAGAAAGGCGTCGTATGCGCGGGCATCGAAACTCAGGCGCGTGCGATCCATGAGTCTCTGATCCGCGATGGTCAGCGCACTCGTCAAAATGTAGTCCGTCAGGCTGCGCTCATTGCCAATTTCGACGGCCGCACGAATCTTGGCCACTTGCTCCGGCGTGGCGCGCAAATTGAATCGTTCTGTGGCTCGTGTGGGCATTGGGTCTCTCTATTTGTGCGCATATTGTACGTACAGATTGAGACGCAAGGCAAGTGCGACAGTTCTCGATTTTTGATTTTCCTTAAGAAAACTGTCGTTGAATCAATAGCATGTAGTCAACCTCATTCCTAAAAAAAGTAGCTTCAACCTGGTGATTTGCGCCTTGTAGGGCGCAAAAACTCCGTCCACACGATGCAGGCGGCCCATTGATACACATGATGCAGCCCGCCAAGGATCGGTTGGGCAGTCACATTGCCGGTAATTCTTCCAGGCGTCTGCGTCGGCGGTGCACGGGGCGGACTCTGGCCCAGACTTCGATGAGGGCGCCATCGATTGTAATAGTCGATGTACTGGTCGATGGTTCGTTGCAGATGCTCGTGGCCAAGAACCAGCCGATGGTCCAGGCATTCATTGCGGATGCTCCTGATCCATCGTTCTGCGATCGAATTGGCTCTCGGCGCCGTGACCGGCGTACGGATCTGGCTAGTTTCCAGGGATTTAACGCGCCGGTCGAATATGGCACCGAAGCTGCTATCACGGTCGTGAATTAGGTATCGGGGCCGTTCAGTTGACAAGTCGTAGGCTTCCAAGATTTGCTGGGCCAGCCACTGCGAGTTGGGCTGAGCGGTGACTCGCGCATGGACAAGCTTGCGCGTACCGTGGTGGATGACAAAGAAGACGTAGATCGTACGAAACCACAACGTCTGAACGGTAAACAGGTCGCAAGCCCGGATCTCCTGGCGATGTTCGGCAGGAACTGGGTCTTGTTGCATGACTCCATTCTAGGCCGGAGTCTGGTGGCGGGTATTTCTTCTTAGGAGACGCAGTGCCCATCGGGCATTCCGAGCTTCGTCATCGTGTCCAGAATTGAACAAGCGATGCGGACCTCAGTAACCTGTGATCGCATAGTGCGGCTTGCAAGGGTACCGCCGAATTCGATCTCGAAACGCGACACGGCTGTCTCGACGAGACTTCGCCGCGTGTATCCGGATTCTTTCTGCCAACGGCGTCTACCGACACGATCGATGAGTCGGATATTCTCATCTCGCTGGTCGCTCTCGACACCTGCATCGTCGCTGGTTTTCGCATTACGCCCGGGCGGGATAAGGATTCTGGTCGGAGTAGGGTCATCTGATCCGTGGTTCTCAATGGCACAATAGACGGAAGCTCGGTCGTAAGCGCCGTCCGCCCGCACCGAGGCGAGTCTGACGATTTATCGGCGCCAGCAGATCCCGGACGGGTGTCGAATCGCGCGTGCAGTGCGTCGTGATCTTCGATGTGAGGATCTCGGCGGTTGTCAGCGTCAACGACCAGATGTAACTTGCGCCAGGTTCGGCGATTGCGCCTGTCGGCCGGAGCTGTCGAGCCGCGGTGAGCTTTCAAGCCGGTGCTATCAATGAGGATTTGTACGGGGCTATGAGCGGTGCCCGGCGAGGGCAGCGCTCTACTGGTAAGTGTTCGATGCAGCAGTCGCGGCGGCTGTCCCGGTGTGGGCAGCGCTCTACAGACGAAAAACACTCGATTTGGAACAGGACGTTTACGACAGGGATTCCGAGAAATTCCCGGAATTGGCGGAATCGATTCCGGCAAAATTCCGGCAAATAGTGCTTCATCGATGAGAAGTGCTCTACCGTTACGCCGGCTAAGGAACTGAAAAATCAAGGGAAATTCTGGTCGGGGTGAGAGGATTTGAACCTCCGGCCCCTGCCTCCCGAAATCGGATTTCGAATGGTAAGTAGTTGTTTTAATTAATAGTCTGGCGTACGGCGCTCGTTGCAATTGCAGTACTGATCACAACCGCACAGGGCCTAGTCACACGATTCTCACACAGGCCTTTTGGCCGATTGAGGCCCGCGTCTCCTATACGATCTAAGGAAACTTCGAAGTATGTACTTGAATACATATGGTATTTATGACATATTCGCGCCATGACTTGGGCTGTGGAATTCGAGGACGAGTTCGAAACCGAATTTGACGAATTCGCTGACCCGGTCAAGACCGAGCTGCTGGCGCGGGCGAAGGTCCTTGCACAGTTCGGTCCAACGTTGGGAAGGCCCAATGTCGATACGCTAAACGGTTCGAAATACGCAAACATGAAAGAGCTTCGATTCAACGCGGATGATGGTGTATGGCGAGTCGCGTTCGCCTTCGATCCCAACCGGAAAGCGATTCTACTCTGCGGAGGGGACAAGGAGGGGAAGAACCAGAATCGGTTTTACCGGGATTTGATTAAGGTCGCCGACAGACGCTTCAAAGCACATCTTGAACGCCTGAACGAGTGATGAGGAATTGTCATGGGCAGCACACTGCAACAGAAAATTGACCAGCTGTCTCCGGAGCACAAGGCCGTGGTTGAGGCTCGTGCCGAGGAGTTGATCCTTGAGGAGCTGTCACTGCGTGCCCTAAGAAAGGGCCTTAATCGGACGCAGGTGGAAGTCGCGGAAGCTCTCGGCATTGGCCAGGATACGGTGTCCCGTTTGGAGAGCCGCTGCAATATCATGGTGTCGACGCTGGATCGATATATCAAGGCGATTGGCGGTAAAGTATCAATTGTCGCGGAGTTTCCGGACCGGCCTCCGATAAAGCTGACATTCGATGAAATGTCCAAGGATTTGGAAGTTGAACGGGAGAAGCTTGGGACCGATCGTTGAACATGATCTCCCTCTCGCCTGTCTGGTGCGAAATGTTACTCACGCCACTATTGGTAGTTAAAACAGAAGGTGTTTGCAGGAAATCAATCTGCCCGAATTCTGCGAAACGGTCCGTCTCAGTGTGACAAAAGTGTGGCCTTGTTGCATGACTCTATTCCAGGCCGGAGCAGTCGATCCTCGGTGAGCCTTCAAGCCGGCGGCGCTTTTACCGGAGTGCGGATCTGTCTGACACCAAGCGATAAGACGCGGCGATCTGAATAAAGTGCCAAGCAGCTGCATCACGGTCGTGAGATCAGGTAACGCGGCGGTGCCGCGATATTCGACAGGCTTCGATCATTTGCTGCGCCAACCACGCGGAATTGGGATGTAACGTGACCCGCGCATGTACGACTCACCAGTGCCGTGGTGAATGACATAAAACACGTACAGTGTTTGAAACCAAACGGTCTGAACGGTGAAGAGATCGCATGCCTAAATCCCGGCGCTATGCCGCATCAGGTAATTGTCGGCAACCGGGCGAGGGCGTTCCACTATAGGGACACTGCATGTATCTGGCTACCGTCCGTGCACATACTACAAAGCCATCAGCAGCGGTATGTAGTATCGCATTACCGCCGATACGGTAGTCCGGATAGAGTTTTTGCGCCCTTCAGGCTGAGCCATGCACCAAGGTCGTTTTCTTTGGCGCTGTTCTTAGCGCAAGTGGAAGCATCCGATGGCGTACGTTGGTCCGAGCGCGACCCGGATCTCGTCATTCGGCCAGGGCCGTGAGACGCGTGTCCAGGGCCTGCAGGCGATCGGCGTCGCCGGCCGCCGCGACCGCCTCGCGCAGGGTATGCAGGGCGCGGCGCAGGTACACGCGGTTGTCCGGCTCGTTGGCCTCGACCAGGGCCAGCAGGCGTTCGGCATGGGACTCGGCCGTTTGCGTGTTGCCGAGCCCCAGTTCGATTCGCGACATCAGTGTCAGCGCGTTGCGACTGCTTGCGCTCGCTTCGCCCAACTGGCCGTTGCGGATCTCGTACGCCTTTTCGATATCGGGTTTTGCGGCCGCGTATCCGCCGCGACGGTAACGGATGCGGCCGCGCGATAGAGGGCATCCGCCGTTATCGTGTGCTCGGGTCCGTTGGCGCCGGCTAATACGGTGTAGCTCGCCTCCGCCGTTGCCAGCGCCTCGTCCAGCCGGCCCAGTTGCATCTGCGCAGTTGCCAGCTTGTCGAGCGCGCTGCCATAGCGCGAATGCTCCCGGCCGAGGGCGGCCCCCCACGTTTCCGCCGATTCGCGGGCATAGCGCTCGGCGGCTTCGTAATCCCGATCTCGTTACTGATGCCCGCCAGCAAAGCCAGGTCGTGGGCGACGTCGACGTGCTCGTCACCGAGTACGGCGCGATCGATCTCAAGCGCCTCCCCGGCGAACTTTCGCGCCGCATCAAAGTCGGCCGTGCCGTGATAGAACGCCGCGAGATTGGCCTTGGCGGCGCCGATGCGGGGGTGACGCGCATCGAACAGCCTGAGTCTCAGGTCGAGCGAGGCCAGGTACGCCGCCTCTGCTTCGTCGTTCTGCCCGATGTAGGCGTAGACGATACCGAGATGATTGAGCGTACGCGCCTTCTCGAGCAGCTGTTCCTCATTACCTGCAGCGTCCAGCAATGCCAGCGCGCGATTGTAGTAGTGCAATGACGCATCCATGTCGTCCATCCAGAACGCGGCGGTGCCGAGAAGATTGAGCGGATCGGCGAGTGCAGGATCGTCCGGGCCGACCAGTGACTCACGCAGTTCGAGCGCTTCGCGGGCGAATTCACTGGAACGTGCCCAGTCCTCGCGCCGGTAGGCGATCCACGCGAGTTGCTCCAGGCCTCGAACCTGCGTCTCGTTCGTGCGCGGCAGGACCCGGCGACTGAGCTCGGCGCTTTCCTCGAGAAATCCCTCGGCTTCGTCGTACAGGCCGAGACGCTCGGTACACCATGCCGAGCGTCTGCATAAGCCGGGCACGGACGACGGGCGTGTCGGCGAGCCCGTCCCTCAGTTTTCCGGCGCGCTGTCCAGCACTTCGCGCGCGGTAAGCGTTTCGCCCAGCGTCTCACCCGGGTCGCTGACCCGGAACAGGTCGATCATGAAATCGGTCGCAGCCTCGGCCGTCTGCCGTTCCTGCATTGCGATGTCGCGTTCGATCGCGAGCCGGTGCGTGTACCACGCGGTCATCGCGACGATTGCCAGGACGGCCGCCGTGCCGGCGGCCACGGCAGTGGCGGGTTTCGACTCATGAAGCGGCTGCTCGGTAGCCGAGCGATGGCGTGCGTGCCGATACCGGCCGCCGCGCCAGGTAATGCTCGACGTCACGCGCGAGATCGCGAACCGACTCGTAGCGTCGCTCCGGCTCCTTGCGCAGGGCCATCATGACGATGTTGTCGAGATCGCCGGACAGCGTCTTCGCGAGCTGCGTCCGGCTGAGCGGCATTGGCAGCGCGTCGCCGTCGCGGACGACGGCGGTGCTCGGCGCGGCCGGCTCCGTGTTGCAGATCATGTCCGCAATCTCCGGCGACGTCGCGCCGGCAAGCTCGTACGGAAAGCGGCCGGTCAGCAATTGGTAGAGCAGCATGCCGAGGCCGTAGACGTCCGTGGCCATCGTCGCCGCTTCGCCGCGCACCTGTTCGGGCTCGCGAACTCGGTGTTAGGTGCCCCGCATGTCCGCGCGGGTGACGAACGGCTCTGCATCGCTGCCGGGTTCGAGCAACTTGGCGATGCCGAAATCGAGCAGCTTCGGGTCGCCGTCGGCATCGACGAGTATATTCGTCGGCTTGATGTCGCGGTGAACGATGAGCTTGCGGTGGGCGTAACAAACCGCATCGCATACTTTCAGGAACAGGCCGAGACGGTCAGCGAGCGCGAGGCTGCGAGCATCGCACCAATCCGTGATTGTCTGGCCGTCCACGAACTCCATGACGAGATAGGGCGTGCCGGCGTCGGAGTGGCCGCCGTCGAGCAGCCGGGCGATATGCGGATGCTGCAGGTCCGCGAGTATCGGCCGTTCCGCCCGGAAGCGCGCGACGACTTCCGGCGCGGCGCCGAGCCAGCCGACGGTCTTGATCGCGACACGCTGGCGAAACTCGTCGTCAGCGTGTTCGGCGAGATAGACCCGGCCCATGCCGCCGCGGCCCAGCGTATCGAGTACCCGGTAGGGACCTATGCGTTCGCCTTCGGGCAGCGCACCAGCATAGTCGGCCGCCGCCGCATCGACGATCTCGTCGATACCGCTGCCGGCAACGTTGCCGCTGGCGAGCAGCTCGAGGACTTCCTCGACCAGCGTCGGTTCGTCCACGCACCCCGCATCAAGCCAGGCGCGCCGCTCGCCGGGCTGCAATCGGCCCGACTGTGTGAACAGTCGGCGTATGCGTTGCCAGCGATCCTTGTCCGCGTCCCGTGACCCTCGTCAGGCCGAGTTCGCGCTCCGGCCAGGCCTTGGCCAGCTTCAGGTCGTCGTGCAGCGTCACCCGGGATATGCCCAGTACCTCGGCGGCCTCCGCCGTCGTCAGGCCCCCGAGGTACGACCCTGGAGTCCAGCGCCTCCGGCCATTCTTGCGTCAAACGCCGCCAGTTTGTTCAGTGCGTCCTCGAGATCGAGAACGCTCGAGGTCGAGCTGCGATCGGCCATGTAGATCGACTCGTCGAGGGTCAGGTCTCGCGCCGCCCGCCACGCTTGGCGCGTTGCTTGCGGCGGGCGTGGTCGACGAGCACGCGGCGCATGACGCGCGAGGCGATTGCGAGAAAGTGCGCGCGGCTCGCGAAGTCGAGTTCCACGTCCACGAGACGCAGGTACGCTTCCATCGACCAGCGCGGTGGCATTCGCAGCGTATGGCCGCCGGATTCACGCCGCATGTGGCTGGCCGCGAGGCGCCGCAGCTCCTCGTGCAAATACGGCGTGATGCGCTCGAGCGCACTCTCGTCGCCTGCCTGCCAGTCGTGCAGCAGCGCGGTAATACCTGAACTGGCTGCACCCTGTGTCATTGGCGCTCCTGATTCCCCCTTTTCTTTTTCAACAGCGTGGAGGCCCGGCAGGCGTTCACCTTACAAATAGCCGCCGGACAGCGCATGGCAATAGGACAGCGCGCAAAATTGTGGGAGTTACCGCCATGCGCGCCGACGGTATAAGTAAGGACAGGGGCCTGCAACAGACAGAGACCTGCCCGGGTCGCCAGCTTTTTGCTGGCTCTCCCGTGGTGACGATCGCGAGCCAGGCCCAGACGCTGACATCAACCAGAACCAGCGCTACCGGGACGACATTACGGCACTGGGGTATCGCGCACGGCGTATCCACCCTCGCCGGCATCGCGACCCCCCGCCACCGTTCGAGCAAGCCGGCGGAGCCCTGCAGGAGTACGGCATCAACATCGGCATGAAATCCAGCGGCCTGCCGCCAGTGTTGGCGGTGCCGCCGCCGATCGTGCTCCGGGGCCTGCTGCCGGTGCCTGTGACGTACGCGTCATGCGCGCCGCATCATCCGCTCGACCCGGTGATCGACTGATCGAGAACATGTACGGGATCAATCCGACGTACCCGGCAAGCTGGGGCTGGCTCGCCGACGGCGACCCGGCGTGGCCGGGGCGACGACGCCGATCCGTACCTGTTCCACTACCAACACCAAGGCCAGCTGGCTCGCGATACGGCGCAACTTCGTAGATCTCGACGGTACGCTGGATCCCGGCTCGCCGCATCCTGTTCGCGGACTCGAACGATCCACGCGAGGCTCATCACGGGAGATGCCAGTGAACTGATCGACGAGCGCTTCAACATCGGCTCGACGTCGTCGTCATGGGAAGGTCGAAGACAAGCTCGACGGGCTGTTCGACGTGCTGCTGGACCCGATCGTCTTCCTCGCGGAGTTCAAGCATGCCGCCGAAGCGGGCCGCCGCGGCCAAGAAAGCCAAGCGGTACGCGCGGGTGTGGGACCGACGCGGCGATCAACCTGGGCCAGGAGTCTCGAGTTCAGCCTCGGGCGGGAAGTCACGCCGTCGATCATCAAGAAACTCACCCTGTTCGGTATCGAATTCGGCGCGAACGCCGGCCGGCTACGAACTGACCAGCATTCCGACCAACGTATTCAACAGCCAGCACCAGTTCATCCGCGTGCTGGGATGAGGTGCCGCCGACCATCACCGTCGCGCGCCAGCCGGACCCATTCGAGGCGACGACGCTGGGCCGCGAGTTCGCAAACCGTCATTTCAACGAACCGCGCACTGATCCAGGCTTCCGACAACTGCGACCGCCCGGTGCAACTGGATTCGCAACCGATCGGCACCCGTTTCTGGCCGGTGGGCAAGACGACGACTATGCAGTGGTGCGGTCGCGATCTCGGTCCGACGCACGCCAACGGCGGCTCCAACCGTACCTGTGCCGACCTGCAGATCACGGTCGAGGACACGCTGCCGCCGCTGGTCATGGCCCCGCCGGCTATCAACCTCATAACGTCGGATACGCAGGCGCCGGCACTGGGCCGCCCCGGTCTTCGACCTTGCTGATCCCGACGTCGTCGTCTCCAACGATGCGCCTGATGGAGTTCCCATCCGACGCCCGCGAGCTGGACGGCGACGGATTCGTCCGGCAACAGTGCGAGCGCGACGCAGTGGGTCAGCCTGAAGTGTTCGAACTCGGCGCCTTTCGCGAGCGCGCCGCCGCGGTCGATGCCGTGTCGTTCGAGCGCGTGAAAATCGAGCTCCCGGCCGAGGAACTGACCTGCTGGGCGCGGCCGCTACGACCAGTTGTCCTATCGCATTTCTGACACGCCCATAACGGTTTCTTCGTTCGCGCCGCTGTTCCCGTTCTTCATCCAGGATCACCGCACGCACCAGATCAACCCGGACGGCACTTACCAGTCGTTCTCCAATGACCTGCAGCTGGCTTGCGAAGGCGGGCAGATTTCCAATGACGACGAATTCCCCGTCGACATCATGCTTAAGCCGCAGGACGTCTCGGCGACGACTACGGCGATGTCTGGGTGCTCGACCAGTACCACGATTGCAGCCCGGGCTCGAGGACGTTCTATACCTTCCCGCGCTTTGCCAAGTTCTCGCCGACGCCGATGGCTAACCTAGTGGGTCGCGCACTACCAGCTCGGCAACTTTCCGGGTCTCAACAACCGGCACATCACGATCGACCATCGCGACTGGTTGTGGTTCGGACCGTTCGGCAGCGGCAATGCCATCGTCGTCCTGAACGAAAACCTCGAGGAGCAAATGCGCATCCTTCATGATCATGACGGAGGACAATCCGGTCAACTGGCACCGAGCAGACGGCTTTCCAGGATTCACCCAACGACAGGGCACAGTCTGTCGTCGTCGACGAAAACGACGTCATGTACGTGACTGACGGGGCCAAGATCATCGCCTACGATCTGCAGACGATTCGCCGGCAGACGAAACGCAAGGAAGGGCCCACCGCTATCGCCGGCTGCACATTCTGGACTGCGGCAACCTACTGGTCTGGCGGACCCTGCTGCAGGATACCCTCCAGGTCGTATAGCCGGCTCAACAGCGGCGGCTACGCAAACATGGGGCCATCGACGCTGACGGCGCCGTCTACGCGTAGAGCGAACCGACCCCGGCGCGTCTGGAAGTTTCAGCCGATCTCGCGCCGAGCCCGAATCGGCAGACGATCGTCGAGACACCCGGACCTGGTCGGCTGGATGGGCCGCTGCGACGTGGACCTGGACCCGCACGCCTTGTCCTCGCCTGGCGACGTCGATCGCGAGACGAGCATCGGCTTTGCGTGCCAGGACGATCTCCGTGAGTCTTCACAGGTCGGCGGCGCCGCCCAGGGCCAGTTCAATGAGCAACGCGGCATCTCCATTTCGCCGGACGACGTCCCCCTGGTATGTCGCAGACACGGCCAACTATCGCGTTCAGCGCTTCGCAAAGGACGGCTATTTCGCCGCCAGGCGGCTCCGCAGCGTTCCGGCGGGTTGCTTCGTACTGGGCGACTTCGGGTTCGTTACGGACGTCAGCGTCAACTCGAACTTCTACTACCTGCTGGATCGGGACCGAGGAGCTGAAAACGCGTGTTTCGAGACGACACCGATTACAGACGTCGACGACCAGACGATGCAGCAGGAGCAGAACGCGTTCGTCACCTACCAGTCGAGGAACAACTTCACCGGCCAGGACACTTTCAGCTTCTTTGCGAACGACGGGCTCGAGGACTCGAACGAGGCCATCGTTACGATCAACGTCGCCCGCAATTTCCGCACACCGATTGCAACCGCGAACCTGGCCTTCGAGACCGACGAAGACACGACGCTGACCCTGCAACTTTCCCGCCCCCATCCCGACGAGGACCGAGCTGGACTGCCTGATCGCCACCCAGCCGAGACCACGGCGGCGTGGCGCGCGTCGCCGGCGAGTGGGCGCACCAACCCGATCCGGACTTCGATGGCGTCGCACGGCTTCGAGTTTGTCGCAACGGACGCGCCGACCAGCGTGCCGGCGCTCGAGTCCGAACCGGGACCTCGTCGTGTTGACCATCAATCCGGTCAACGACCTGCCGACGGACGGACATCGAAACGATGTACGCCGGGCCGGTAATCGGGCTACGAGATGAAACTGCGAGTTCAACCTGAGCGATCCGGACCCGGACGATCGCCGGCGGGTGTCCGTGCCGCTGGCGGTGACGGTGGTGTCTCCGAAGCAAGGCGATCCGGAAAACCATCGTCGCAACCGATTCAGCGGGCTCGACGCGAGTCGTCGCGCAGCGCATGTACCACCAGCAGGCCGGCGAGTAACACGCTAACGATCTGCTGGCTGAGTGATGCCGACAATGACGCGCCGCTGACCTGCACGCTCCCCCGATGTTGCGTCCTGACGCGTTTTCGACTGTCGAGGTCGTGCCAACTGGTCGACCTCGTCCTGGGGGCTGCCGGGAATTCGCTGCCGAAGACCGAGGACCCGGTTCCTCGAGGGCCTGATGCTGCCGGACCCGCTGCTGGACGGTGGCGATGCCGGTGATCTACACGTTCGCCGTGCATAATGCGCCGCCGGCGGACGAGTCGGATCCCGAGGCGACCGACGTTGGCGTCACGATCAACCTGCCGGTGGAGATGGAATTCCTCGGCGTGTCGACGTCGGGCGGTGCCTGCACCGAGCAGCTCGGTGTCCTGAACTGCAGCTTCGCCAACTTACCGGCGGGCGAGTCGCGCGACGTCCTGGTCGAGATGCGAGGTCGCAGGCCAGGCTGCTTGCGGACCAGATCGTCACGATCAACGCCGACACCACGCTCGCGCAGACCGATCCTGGCCAGGACGACGACGTGGCGTCCATGCAGACGACGCTGCTTTACAACCTTGATCTCGACGCGGACGGCGACGGAATTATCAACCGTAACGATGCCTTCCCCGGCGACATCGACGAGTGGCAGGACACGGACTCTGATGGCATCGGCAACAACGCTGACCTGGACGATGACGGCGACACCCTGCCCGACAGCCGGGAATCGCGCTTCGGCACCGATGCCGCTGGTCGCCGACGCCGACAGCGACGGGGACGGCGACTGGCCTGACGAACGCCGAGGGATACGCGAGACAGGCTTCGGCGGCCGGATAGCGCGGATTCCGATGCAGAGCGGCGTGGGCGATGCCGACGACAACTGCGCCGGCCGCTGGAACATGAACCAGTTCGATGCCAACGGCAACGGCGTCGGCGACGTGTGCGACGCAGCCGAACGCGCGGAGAACGCCGCGGGCTTCGGCGACCTCGACGCCAGCGGTGCCGACGACGTAGCCGTGCTAAAGATCGACGGCGGTATACCGACCGTGTACGTCAAGGCGAGTGAAACGGACTGATTCGATCGCAACGTTGGCCACCAACGCGAACGAACCGCTGGGGCTGCTCGGCAGTCCCGACGTCGAACGGTCTCGGCTCGCGCCCGCGGGTCGTCGTTGCTCTCGAAGGGGTCGGCGGCAGCCCGCGGGCGCCGGCGTCCAAGGGCGGCGACCGGCGATCACGCCATCGGCCGAATACGTCGCGCTGGCGGAGTCCGGCAAACCGGTCCACGCCGTGCTGACCGGGGAAGGCGATGCCACGCAGCCGCCACGCCTTCGCCCGCAGCGACAAGCGGCACCGCGGCCGCCCACGCATGCCGGCCGCGGGTACGACGCGGTCCGCTCGTGGCGCGACGGTCGAAGATCTTCGATCCGGCCTACGAACCGCTGGCCGTGGCCGCCGTCGATGCCGGTATCGGGGTGCTCGCGGGCGTACGCGCTGTTCCGGTGACCTGTCGATCGAGGTGCGTGACGCCGGCGCCGGGAATCTTGTCGCCGCCGCGACGGTAAGCGGCGGCGACTGGCTGAGCGCCGCGCTCGACGGTGCCGGCGACACCCTGGTCGTCGCCGTCCGCAACATGGCGGGCGACAACACGGCCACGGTGCTGGATCCCGCCACCGGCACGATCGTCGGCAGCTTCGCGCTCGGCGCGAACGGCGACGCCGTTCTCGGTACCGCGCTGCTCGGCGACACGCTTAGCCGCGGTCATTGCCGATGACGCCGGCGGCATCGCGATTCGCGTATCACTCTGTCGACGGCGGCGCGGAACAGGGCAGCGCGACGATCGTTGCCGCCGGCCGCTCACCGCGCGCCTGGTTTCTCACCGGCACCGACATCGACAGCGCAACGGCCGGCATCACCGCGGCCGCGGCGAACGGTGACGTGTTCGTCGAACGTTATGCGACGGCCGACGGCAGCGCCCTGCCGGAAGTATCGGCCACATCCAGCTCACCCCCCCCGCCACCACCGCCGCCGCCGCCACCCGCCGGCGGCAACTCGGGCGGTGGCGGCGGCGGTACCGCCGGCTGGCTGATCCTCCTGCTGCTCGCACCGCTGCGCCTCCGTAAGACCTGGTCGGTAAACGCTTGCAGCGGGCGGTGACACCAAGCGGGAGGAGTGTTCCTTCCGGGTCAGGCTTGCCGGCGACGGGTTTTACGGTGATTGCCTTGCCGATGAAGATCGCAGGTGTTTCCCGTGCGAGCGGTGGATCGGCCGAATGTGCCTTGTTGCATGACTCGATTCCAGGCTGGAGTCTGGCGGCCAGTACTTCTTCTACAGACGCAGTGCCCATCCGGCATTCCGAGCGTCCTCATCGTGTTCAGTGTTGAACAAGCAATGCGGATCTCGGTGACCTGTGATCGCACAGTGCGGCTTACGAGGCTGCCGCCCAATTCAATCCCCAAGCGCGACACAGCGGTCTCGATGAGACTTCGCCGCGTGTAGCCGGATTCTCTCTGCCAACAGCGTCGACCGACACGATCGATGTGGCGGACGTTCGCATCTCGCTGCCGTCGCTTCGCGACGCCTGCATCGTCGTCCGCTCCGCAATACGCCCGGGTGGGATGATGAATTCTGGTCGCAGTAGGGCCGTCTGATCCGCGTCTCTCAATGGCACAATAGACGGAAGCTCTGTGCCGGTAAGCGCCACCCGCGCGCACCGGCGCGAGCTCTGACGATTTACCGGCGCCAGCAGATCCTCGGCAACCGGTGTGTGGCGAAAATACGATTAGCGTAAGCGCTTAGCGAACGACATATTGACAGCTTCGCCAAGCGGTGATTTCAGATTCTGTTGTCCATGCCATTATTGATTTCGTCGATAAAGGCATCTTCTTCCTGTGCCATTTCGATAGCACGGTCGAGACGTATTAGCAGCTGCTCCAGCGTTTCGTCGTCACGGCGAACCAGCATGGCCAATGCGTCATGCTCGTAGCTGGCCGTGGCGGCACAATGAACGGGGCCCACTCGCCCGATTGTGATTTCGCCTTCGCCATCAATTAGGCATTCGAGGTTCGGTAACGAGGGAAAGCGTGTGCTCATGACCGATCTACGGGATCTTGATCTGATTATTGTCGAAGTTGCCCGGCAACAGCGCTTCGATAGCATCGACCGTCGTTGCCTGTGGCTCGGTAAACAGATAACGAAGAGTATGCATACGGTTCCAGGCCGTTGGCCTTGGCTGTTTCGATCAGCGAGTACAGGTTGGCGCTGGCCTGCACACCCCGCACCGAGTCGCTGAACAGCCAGTTCTTGCGGCCCAGCACAAAGGGGCGGATAGCGTTCTCGGCGGCGTTGTTGTCGATCTCGAGCCGACCGTCATCGAGGTAACGGATCAGCTTGGACCATTCGTTGTTCAGATAGTGGAGCGCCTTGCCGGTCGCACTGCTCGGCGGCACTCGCGGCAGCGCGGTATCCAGCCAGGCGCGGATGTCATCAAGGATCGGCCGCGCCAGGCGTTGCCGCTCTGCGTAGCGTTTCTTTGGCGTGAGCTTTCGCACCTGCTTCTCGATTTGGTACAACACCTGGATTTGCACCAGACCCCGATGCGCCATACCGCGCTTCTTGTGCTTGCCCTGGGCCTTGATAGCCTCATCGAACTTGCGCCGCGCATGCGCCCAGCAGCCGACGTGCACCAGATGGTCGGCCGCCACGGCAGCGTTGTAACCGTCATAGCCATCGGTCTGTAAGTAACCCGTAAAGCCCTCCAGCAGGCGCTTCGCCACTTGTGCCGCCGCGCCCTGGATCGGTAGCGATACAGCAACAGTGGGTGCGCAGGCGGGCCGCCGCGTTGCAGCCACAGGTAGGATTTCGATTGCGCCCTTTTACCCGGTTCTTTGAGCACCTGCACCGTGGTCTCGTCCATCTGCAGGATGTCATGGCTCAACAGCCGCTCCTGCATCAGGTTGATCAGCGGCTGCACCAGGCTACCGGCCTTGATCATCCAGTTCGCGCAGTGTGGCGCGCGGATGTCCACGCCGATGCGTTTGAGGATCGTCTCCTGGCCGGTACAGCGGCAGGGCGTCCTGGTACTTCGAGACCGGCGATGTGCGCGAGCAAGCCCGGTGCAGCAAGACTTTTCGGGATCGGCTGGGCCGGCAACGGTGCGGTCTTGATGCACTGACCACAGTCACAGGCGTACTTCTTGCGGATATGTCGGGTGACCTGGATCTTCGCCGGCACGATGTCCAGCTGCTCCGAGACCACTTCACCGATCTCGTTTAGAAGATTACCGTCGTGATCGCAGCGGCGCTCACTCTCGGCGAGCTCGTGGATGACATCGACCCGTGGCAAGTGGTCCGGCAACGGCTTTCTGCCGCGCTTCTTGCGGGTATGCGCCGCCACCGTCACTTCATGATCGACGTCAGTGTCGTCATCGGTTGTTCGTAACGGCCAGCGCATCACTTCGGCCTCATCGAACAGACCGATCTGATCCGGCGAGCACTTCTCACTGCTCGCCGCATAACGACGCGCCAGGGCAAGATTCAGTTGTTCGGTGAGGGTGAGAACCCGGACCTTGTACTGTTGGTTCTCGGTCGTCAGTTGCTCGTTGCGAGCCGCCTGCTCAAGGAGCAAAGTACTTCAGTGCATCAACGTCATCGGGCAGTTGATGCAGGGCAATCGGCATGCCGTGGATTATACCGGATTGCGTCGTTCATGGCCTTACAAAACACTGTAAAAATGCAATCGTTCGTGCGGTTTAAGCTGCATCACATCGTAACCGTCCAGCAACCAGTTCAGTTGCTGGCCCGTCAGAGCGATGACCTCATCCGCAACCTTACGCGGCCACTTGAAGCGCGCTTTCTCCAGGCGCTTTTGCCACATGCAAAAGCCGTTGCGCTCCCAGTACAGGATCTTCACTTCGTCACGCCGGCGGTTACAAAAAACAAACAATTGTTCGGAGAAAGGATCTCGCTGCAGGTCTTCTTCCACCAGGATCGAAGGCCGTTGCATACCTTTGCGAAAATCCACCACCTCGCGGCACAGGTACACCGCCGGTAAATCGTTCGCAGGGCGCATCATTCCAGCCGCGCCACTGTGCTCAATATCGCTGACAGAACGGTGACATCGAACGCACCCCATACGGCCACCGACACCCCGTTGGGCAACTGGATGCGCCACTCGCCAGTGTCCGCTTCGGGCTGCGCTTGCACGCGCTGGAATCGATTGCCCTGTGTGCGCGGCAATACGCCTTTCTTGACCAGCACCTTCTTTGCGTCGTACAGCGCCCGAACCGGATAGCCCTGCTCGGCAGCGTACTCAGAAAATCCCTTCCCCGATGCCGCGCACGCCTGTAGCCGTTCCAACCATTTTCGCTGATGCGCTGTCAGCGCTATCTTTTCCTGCATCGTCTTGCTCCGTTGCACTTGATAGCGTCGCAGCTTGATCGGGGCGGGATCGGGAAAACAGGGTGGGGTTTATTTGGCGCTTACGCATCAGCAGCACCGGGTTGGGCAATACTTATCCGATATGCGGATGTCAGCGGAAGTTTTTATCAGCGCCTTTCGGATCCGCACGCCAGGTATGCGGTTGCTGTGACAGCATTTCGAGCGTGCGGGTCGTTGATTGCAGACCACAGCGAAACAGAATGATGCTTTCCAAACTGACTTCTGCGAAACGTTCCGTCTCAGTGTGACAAAATCTGTTGACAGCGCAAAGTGTGCCGCAAATATGCGGCCCCGTAACTGACCTGACATGGAATGGAAATCTGGTCGGGGTGAGAGGATTCGAACCTCCGGCCCCTGCCTCCCGAACGCAATCATCGACTCGTCCGTTTGTCAGGAGCTGAAGAGAATAACAGCTTTTGCATCAATCACATAGCATCACGATTCGTTCACGCAAGGTCGCGCAATAAAACGTTGGATCACGTTAGCACTGCGACAAAAGTGTGACAGCATACCATCGTTGTGTATACCGTATTAGATATAATCATCATGCATGCGCAAGGACGAAAAGGACCTTGTCGGATTGGCTGACTGCTGATGTGTTGCAGGCGTTCCCTGAAGGTGTATTCCGGCGGATTTGGCGGAGGCTTCGGCGTCTGTAATTTGGCGAACAACCATCGCACTCGAAGCCTATGAGAACCGTGGGTGCGGGTGTCCGCGAGCTGCGGCACACGATCGCGACAATCAGTTTCCTTATGATGTACGTGGCCAGAAAAGGCACCGAAAATCGTTGTGCTGCACTGCTTTATTAACAAAAGCAGGAAAACGTCGAAGAGCGATATCAATATCGCGAAGGAGCGACTAAAAGCGCTGGCAGAAAGGGAGAGAGCAGAGAAAGGGAGTACCAGTCATGCAGAGAAGGGTTACGAAGGGTAACGTTTTCAGGGACCTCTGGTTTTACCGACGAGGAAGCTGTGGCGTTGGCAATGCGGGTCGATTTGGCGGTCGAGATCGAGAAGTTCATTAAACGAAAAAGATGACGCAAACGAAGGCAGCGGCATTTTTTGATGCTCAACCGAAGATCAGCAAAATCATCAGCGGAAAAGAAGCGGTTTTTCCATTGAATACCTGGTGAAAATGGCGGCGAAGGCGGGTAGACGCCACGCATTTCATTTGCGCGCAGGCAGGCTGCCTAGGGCCGGACGTTTGAATAGATGGCCCCTCCAGGCTAGGCGCCAAGCACTGCTTTTACGTCCTTCATCAGAATCATCAGTGTGCGGTCATCGTTCGGCGAGGGCGTAAAATCAAAATGCTCATAGAAGCGCACAGCATCGTTGTCGATAGCGTGTACGACAACCGCTCGCCCCGCTATGGCCATGGTGTCTATGGCTCGCTGAAATCATCTTTGAGCAATGCCGGTCCTAGCCTTTTTCCGTGCGCGCTCGAATCAACTGCCAATCGTGCGAGCAAGATAATCGGTATTGCTGCATGTCCCGCAATACCCTTCAGAATTCTTGGAATCGCGGATGCTCGTTCAGGATCTTCCAGGACAGAGGGGGTGCAGTAGCCGATAACCCGGTTGTCAACGTGAATGACGTATGTTTGCGACATGCCGGCGCCTTGATTCATGCGGGCATAACGTCGCAGCCACTCCGTCAGAGCCGGCTTCCCGCAATCGAATTCATCCAAAGAGTGATGCCGGGCGAGAGAGGTCCGGCAATCAAACGGCTTTGTGCCCAGGCAGCCTCGGCCGCTTGCTGGACCTCAACGTCGCGGATCTTGCTGCTCTAATACGCTTCGCTCACTGGGTCAGCGACGCATCCGAGGTACGACCATGTCTGGGCGGCGCTTCCAGCGCGCTGGAGAAAGGCGTCGTAATCGCCGGCGTTGAAACTAGGCGCAAGTGCGATCCAGTCAGTCGCTGATCAGCGAATGGTCACACGCACTCGTCGGAAATGTAGTCCGTCAAAAGCTGCGCTCATTGCCAATTTCAACAGGCCGCACGAATCCTGGCCGCTTGCTTGGCGTGGCACGCAAATTGAATCGTTCTGTTGCTCGTGCTGTCACAGGATCTCTCCTTTTGTGCGCCTATTGTACGTACAGTTTGAGCCTCAAGACAAGGGCACCGGTTCACGGTTTTGGGTCATCAAAATAGTCGAAATACACACGTTTATAGTATCGCTCTCGGACCAGTAGCGGCACGCGGGGGCAGACCACTCACGGCAACCAGTCTCCGGAATACCTGGCGTGGTTCAGTGGGGAAGTCCACTCGGCACACACACGTGATCGCACAATTGTGGCTGCTGAAATAGTCCGGGAGACCGACACCACTTACCATATGCGTTTAGTAGGCTTATTGAACCAAATATAGACAAGTATACTGCTTGATGGATAGCGCCACCGTTCGGCCGCATTTGGATTATGAAATTCTTCGGAACTGCTTTACCCACAAGAGGAGTAAACGGTCACACGGATTATTTCCGGCCTCCGATCGAAAAGAAGGCCATCGCGTCCCGTACCATCGATGCTTGAAAGTCTCGCTGACATCTTCCGCGAAGAAATCGCCGGGATGCAGTATTGGGCGTCTCGATTATCGCCACCGCGTTCCCCTATACCACCCAACATCGCCTTCGCCTTTGGCCTCCTTGAAGGTGAGTGCTGGTACAACTCGATCTGGTCGCGAACCTGCGCTGTGTCGCCACCATCTCGATAGCTACGAATGGACCGTGCTGATGCCTGTTACGCCTACCACAACCATAACTCCCGTGGGGATGGATCTACGGCGTTGATGCAGTGCACATCCTACTGCTGTAGGATTTTCTCGGCTAGTGGATACGTTGCAGGATCTCTTTATGATTGCATAAGTATCAATACCCACTGCGGGCCGGAGCTTAATCTGGCTTCATGACTTGCGGTGTCACATTGTAAAAATATTGCGGTAAATGCGACTTTCACGTTTCGTTGTTGATGAAGGCGATGAATAAACGGACGACGGTTCTCTTCATTAGCGCCATTTTGGGTGTAATTCTTAGTCTTCAGCTACTGGTCCAGCGTCCCTGATCCTTTTGCTCATCGGCAAGGCCTCCATTGACCGACAACTATCATACTCAACAAGACCCAGCTGTCGCACATGATGATACCGGCACGCTAAGTAATTGGCGAGTTGGAAGAGCACATCCATCGCGCGCTTGTGCAGATCGACGACCAAACGTTTCCAATCGCTTTTTGGCCACCGCCGTCACGACCAACGGGGCACCCGAAAGAATCTTGCGCTCGAGTATCCAACTTTACTGAAGCAAAGCCTTGCAGGCGACCAGGTCGCGGCGCTAACGCTGTACCAGGGCCTTTCGTCCTGCTACCGGTTTGTTCCTCGTAACCGGGAAGACCTCAACGCAGCCCTGGTGAGTTTGCAACAAACGCAGACGTACGAACTCCGTATGAAAGACGGAAAATCTCACCATGATGCGCGCGTATTCGATGTGGAATCCGAGCTAACCAAAGCATTTGAGTTTTGCGACGGCATCCGCTGAAAAGGAGCGCGAAGCCGTGGCGTGGGTCAGCACTGTGCAGACCTCGGACAACATATTCTTCCGGCAATGCATGAGTACGTGATGGAATGGGTCGGGTATACGCCGGCTGGACGCGACTACCTGGAAGAATCTTTCCGGTCCGCTGGTACAACTCGCTGGCTTGCTCGCAAGCTATTATGGTGAAAGCTTTCACGCGCGCCACGGGATGTCAGAAACCGGAACGAACAAAGAGCGATCGGTACTACCCCGTCCGCGCCTTTGCTTATCAGCACATTTTGGCGGCTATTCTGGCTGCGAACAAGCCAGGGCTGGGTTTTTATCGAGGTAACTAAACGAACAGCTTGATGCATTTGAGAAGAAGCTGGATCGCATGAGCTTGACGAAGCAAGAGGACTTGCGGCAAGATGACGCGCGACGATATGTTCCTGTCGCATATCATTGTAGGCATTACAGGTTTCGGAGCGCTTTTTCGTTGCTGATACAGCCTTGTCTGTGGCGAATTAGTACTCAGGCTGCGACAGGCAGGTGATACAGACCTCGGCAATGACTGCGCCAGCGGTAGGAATGCAGATCCGCTACTTTTGTGCGAGTTTTCCCGGTTCGTTCGTTCGGTGTGTCGCCGCTTAACGCAAAATGGCATCGCTGGTCGTTGTAATACTCGGTGAAGCTAGACAGTTTCTTCTCCAGGTCGCGGGCATGCCAAAACGGCACAAGATCGAGAAACTCACGCCTGATTGTCCCGATGAGCCGTTCCACAAAAGGATGCGAAACAGGAAGGTGCGGTATGGACTTCACTTCTGTGACATCAAGTATTCGAAGATTGGCCTTCCAGCGATGGAACCTGAACAAGGGATCGTTATCACTGCTGACGTATTTTGGTGCTCCAGCTCCACGGATCGCGTGGTTGAACATTCGGCACAGCGAAGGTCCATCGACGGTTCCGGCCTGTACTCCGAAACCGAATGATCCGCCGCGTGAATTGATCCATGACGACCAGGACCCAATGGCTTTTGAGAACGAGGGATTCGCAGCGGAACAAATCGACGCTCCACAGGCTGTCTTTCGTATGACCGAGTGTTGTTAGCCAGGAAGGCCCGAATGCGCCAGGATCGGGACAATAATGCTTTGCCAAAATTCGCCGTATCACGTCCTTGTCGATCTCGATCCCAAACACAAGACAAAGTTGCTGTGCGATCCGGCGACAGCCCCAGCGTGGGTTCCGTCTCTTGGTCTCGACAATGGCTGAGATAAGCTCCGGAGAAGGTCCCTTGGGACCGGATTTGCCGTGCCGTCTCGGCGAGAACAGTTGTCGGTATTTGCGCTGCACCAATGCGGCGTGGAAAGCGAGGAGGGTGGAAGGCTTCATAACAACGGCAATGCGCAGCAGCCGGGACGGACGAATGAAGAAAGTACACAGTCCGGCAATGACGCGATCCATCGGACGAAGATTGGGTGCGCGCTCACGACCTCGATTCAGGATCACCATCTGGTGTTTCACGAGCAGGGATTCTGCGACCACAGCACGTGCGCCGCCAGGGCGCATCACTCTCGCGAGAGTCGCTATTAGGTGGATGAACAAGGTGACCAGATCACGCATTACGCCACAATCGTATCAATCGACGCCACCATGACAAGACTTGGATTTTGCTTGGATTTGTGCCGCAAAATAGGAATTCGCCACACAGTGTGTCCAGCGAAGGCTGGTGTGTTCAGTGGGAGTCAATCCCACCGGGGTAGAAGTCAGCGCCCCGTAGCTTGAATCACATCCGGGGAGGAAACGAAACGGATGAAGCTGATTGACAAAGCCATCTTCGGGATGGTGAGCGAGTCATCGGGCCGTAACGAAAGTGAACCCGCAGGTAGCTTCGTCAGAATTTAAGGTCCGGAGGCCGAGCCCGTTGTGTGGGGTCGAAGGCAGCATGATGCGTCGCAGACTGACTGTTGAGGCGTATCACTCCGGCGGGGTGGTAGGGACAGCACGGTGACAAGGGCATGCTAAGCAACTGGAGAAGCCGTCCTCGTCCCATCGAGAAATCGGTGGAGCAAGGTAGGTCGTATAACCGGCGACACCGGGAAATCGGCCGAAGACGAGACGGTGGCGGCGAGGTTCGTAGTAGTGATGAAGCCGGGTAACGCCGGTGGAGCGAAGGGACCTTACTGCACATGACGTCTTGGTCAACAAGGGAGGCAGGGTGAGATGATAAAGACACCGAGCAATCTGCAGGACCTGCGACGAAGACTATACGTCAAGGCGAAGGCTGAACCGTCTTGGCGCTAACATGCGCCAAGACTTCGGTTGGCAGCGGTGGAGTAGACCGTGGATGTATACGTGCTTGGTATGTTTGACGACTACCGCGTGCGACCATGGTTGAAAGCGGCTCCAGCATGATAGGTCTCATAAACCTTGAGATGAAGTGTGCAGGAACGCGCAGTGCGGGAAATCCGCATGCTGCGTGTGATGTGGCGGGAGCTGGAAACGGAGCTACGGCAGTCCCTACTCGGGCACGAACGGGGAAACCCCGGATACGGACAAGGAACTGCCTACCGAGTCACCGCGCCAGCTCTCGACCCTACCAGCTTTCCAGAACGGACCAGCTTTTAAGCGGCGGCGTAAGAAACCGATTGCAACGAGAAAGACTGATACACCGAACGGGATTGATAACATCGACCATACGCCGATTAGCGAGTCGATCGTGATGGGTTGAAACGCACCAGTAGGTGACATGTGCCCGAGGGTCGTAGAATCATGGCTCCCAATATGAGAGCGACTATGCCTAGGGTTGGCGAGCCTCGTTTACTGGTTGCGGACAATCCTGCAAACAGTACGGAAAAACAATAAGGATGCCACCGATAGTGGGTTAACGAACTTGCAAAAAGCTGATCGCAACAAGAGCGAGACGAAACCAGCCGGAACCTTGCTGCATTGCTACTGCTCGCCTAGGTATGGTGATCGTTGGTATTGACTTGGCAGTTCGTTATCCATCCAATTCGCTAAAGACTTAAAGACTTAAAGACTTAGAGGTTTACTACTGCAATTTCCGCCCTGCCCGAAGCAGCGTGCCGGCCAGCTCAGACAATCTTGATTGCTTTTCATGATCTAGCAATAAATCAATTCCATCATGAGAACTTGTTTTTTGCCCAGGAGGATGCAGCCCACTGATTGCCTCGATAGCCAACGCCGTAATAACGCCGCCTTTCCATCAACCACGGCGTTTGATCCGCCGGCAGTTCGATTTCGAGTTGCGACCTTCATCGTATTAATATTGTCCCGTAAACCAGATCTGTGTAGAGCTGCTTGACGCGAGGTCCCGCCCGCAAATACGTACCCTTCTGAACCGGGATTCCTCGGTATTGACTAGGAACCATGGACGGAGAAAACGCCAACCCTTCGAAGCCTCGTGCTTGCGAAACCTCTATTTGCTCGAAACCGATTTCCTTTGAAGGGTTGGTGACACCTTGGGTTTGGTCAAACCCAGCCGCTCATCCACTTCTCGCCCTCACATAGGCAAGACGCGGAGGTGATTGATGTCCGTGTAGTAGCCGACCGTGCAAGCTCTAGACACCCTTCGTTCGTGCGTACCTACAAGCTCAGGCGACATAATCGCGCCGATCCCGCCGGACGCTCATCGGTTCCTGCGAGGATGTAGTCACTTCGATCTGGCACTACGAGAGGATCCGAATGCCGGCATAATCGTAGACTGCGTCTTGATTGGAGCTCCTGGCCGTGCGCAAAGCCGCGAGCAAATCCGCTAGCCGCCATAGAAATCAAAATTACAAATTTTGACGTCTTCATTTGTGACTTACTCCACGTCCATACTATGGAATTGCTGCGCACGGCAGACTTGCTCCGAAAACCAGTATCAATAGAATCGGTCAAAGTGGCCATCGCAATCGCTTGCCACGATAAGCGTTCCAGGGTATACCTCCCGCCCAGCAATCATCCACGCACGCCATCCGATCGCCATGCAGACGGAATTCAGGAAACAGGTTTCCGTCTGGGTTAGTCTCGCTTGAAAGCAAGAGACCGTGGATCCGCCGTGCCATGTATCCGTTGTGAGGTAGCGCGGCACACATCTGTCCAGCCATGTTGCAATAATCCGGAGTTAATGAGCGCGTTTGATAACACTCACGGCACAATCGGGTTTTCCGTTACATAATGCTTGCGAGTGCCATTCTGGCAATGCGAACCAACAACCGCGCGTATCTCAGGTGAACCGAAGCACTGACGCTTATGATCGTTATTGAGCAATTTGCTCTACTGAACTTGTTGGTTTCTTCGGCAGTGGCGTTGATGCATGTCACCCCGGACAAACAAAACCAGAACACAATAGTTGATCACCCGGCGCATTTGTTCGCTCCCCTTGAGCTTCATTTTTTGATGCTGGAACAAATCCTGTCGATCGCGAAACCTGCCGGTTCTGCCACCCTTTCGAGGACCCATTGCTAACAGACCTTTAGGCGAAAAGCGACCGCCACAGAAAAGTTGATACCACATTACAGCCAGAAAAACCATATTCGACAGATCGCTCGATTTTTAAACAGATGTTTTCTGATCTACCGCAAAACCCTTGCTAACTAGCTGTTACCTTTTATGAGTGACCCGAGATGAAAAACCGCGTGTCGGTAGTCCCATTACGCCAGCGCCGACATCGCGGCTGTGGCGACAGCGGGGCACTGGTTGCTGAACTGAGGGTCACGAATTTAAAGTGGCGAGTGTCTCAAAGTCGTGGGCAGGGCCTGTTTGCTTCTTGATGTGGACTTGTCTTACACTCAGAGGCGTCTAGAATCGCCTCCCGAAGATGGGCAAAGCTGGTATGTAGTACTCGAACGGATCGAAACCAGTGTTGCCGCCGTGAGAGAGCTTCTCAATGGATATCCTTGCAACTCTCCGCAGATCCGCATCGTCACATGAGCAATTCCTGTTCGGCAACGCGCATCGACAGCCAGCGCATCATCGCCGCACCACTGACAGGCCCGTTCATTCGGCTGCGCGACGCGCTACAACGCCTTGCGGCATGGACAAGAATCGGTTTGCGGCCAGGTCTCGGCCTATCTCGCGAGATTCCGATCGGCGTGCAGGCATTGCCTTTGACAGGCGGAGTTACAGGCTGCAGTTAGAGGCCCTCGCGGACTACTATAAGCTGTTCCCGCGGGCGTCCTGGATCGGGCCGGGTACGCGTTCCAGAAGGTGTTGCCGTTCGTCGGCGATCAGCAGCTCGAACAAGGTGCACGATGGCTGACTGATGGCGTTCAAGGTAATGGCGGAACAATATGCCGGCGTAGCGGCAGGGATCACCAACAGAGGCCCCTTTATAGGAATGGTCAGACGGAAAGCCAAAACCGTACCTCGGAATGGAGCGAGCAAAGAAGCGCTGTTTTCGCGAATGGCCGCCGATCGAACGGATGGCTCTGTTCGATGTGAACACCGGGCTCAGGCTGCTCCGGAAACCGTGCAGTCTGAGAATGCGACGGAGTTTTTATGCCGCAAACCGACAGTTACGTGTTCGTGAGCAAGATGTAGCGAAGTCGAAGAAAAACA
>JAXHMR010000011.1:0-8053 GCA_034521225.1 Woeseiaceae bacterium | reverse complement strand
CTCAGGCGCGACAGTGTGGTCTCACTTCGCTCCAAATACTCCGCGCAAGTCGGCACGATTTCCAGCAGGAGGACATGCGGATCGTCCTTGCCGGCCGCCGTCCGTGAAGTCAGCGCATCGGCCAGGCGCTCGTGACTAATCCTTGCGTCAAATGGCTTTAGCGTTTTCAGCTGATGAATCGACGCATCCCGGCGGCATCCGTTTGCGGCGCTTCGCCATGAAGCTGGCGGGCGCTACTGCTCGACCAGTTCCACGCGACGGTTTTTCTCCCGGCCACCATCACTGGCATTGTTGAAAACCGGCGCCAGCGGGCCTACGCCGGCCGGTTGCAGCCTGGTGCTGTCGACAGCGTGCTCCCGGACGAGCGCGTCGCGAACCGACTGCGCGCGGTCAGCCGATAACCGCATGTTGTAGGAAAAGGTGCCGGTCGCATCGGTATGGCCGACCACGTAGAACCGCTTGTCCGGAAGTGAACCAAGGAGTTTTGCGATTTCCGCCAGCGCCGGCGCCGATGCCGGGGTGAGTGTCGCCTTGTCGTGATCGAAGTAAAGGCCATCCAGCACGGTACGGCCGAGCTCTTCGATGTCACGGCCCATGGCTTCGGCATCGGCGACAACCAGGCCGGTTTCGGCGGCGCGGGTCTCGATGACCGTCACGAGCGTCGCGACTTCCTGCGCCGAGTGCTGTTCCAATGACACGAGTACGTAGATCGTATCTTCAGCGCGCTCCTTGCGGCCGAACACCGCTCCGGTTCCGCCACTCGTTGAGGTGCCTGCCACAAGCTTGCTGACAGCACCGTGACCCGGCCATCAATGTCGATCCATTCGCCGATTGCCCGGTAGCCGCTGACCGGACCAACCGGTACGCAGCCACCGTCAAAGCATGAAGCCCAGGTCCTGCTGCGCGAAATTGCCGAGGCTCGGCGCCACCAACGGCAGGTCGGGACCCTCGATACCAAACCACTTCGCCAGTGTCGCCGCATACTGATCTGCCGATGTGGTCGGAATCATGCGGCCGCCGCCAACGTCGTCCGGGCCGCCGATCTCGAGCAACGGATAGGTACCGTAGATGTCGCCAAGCACGGCGTCGCCGAGGACCAGCTGCACGCCGCCCCACGCGTGATCGGAGCCGTCGCCGTTCGAGGTCAGCGTGCGGCCGAAATCCGACTGGGTGAATGACGTGACCTGGCTTGCGACGCCCATTTCGACCGTGGCGTTATAGAACGCGGTCATCGCCTCACTGACGCCGCCCAGCAGACCCGGCTGGTTCTCGTTCTGGTTGTCGTGCGAATCGAAGCCGCCGGTTGCGACGAAGAAAATCTGCCGCTGCATGCCCAGCTGGTCGCGAACGTCGATGAGCTTTGCGACCGTCGCGAGTTGCTGGCCGAGCTGGCTGTCGGGGTACACCGTGCTTCGCTGCGGTGCCGCGGCAATGGCATTGCTCACCAGCTCTGCAGACGTCGTTGCGCGCTGCTGTACCTCGGCGAATGCACGTTCATACACGGTATTGTAGTTCGCCTCGATGATTGCCTGGAACGCCTCGCGCTGCTCGAGGAACGGCGTTGTATCGCCGAAGCCCTCGAACGGCAGTGGTCCCTGCGGGCCCATGACGTAGGCAATGGTTTCGTCCGCGGCCTGCAGGATCGAGGCGCCGAACAGCGATGCGTTGGTTGCCATCTGCTGGTCGGCGACATTGGTACGTATCAGGTCCGCGATGCGGCCGGCCCAACCGGTGTTGCTCTGCATCTGGCCCCTGAGCGACTGCCACTGCGCCTGCTGGTCGTTGTGCGAAAAAAGCTGCGGCGGCAGCGCCACTGACCCGTTCAGGTACTGTTCCTTGGTCGTAGGCACAATCAGCGGCCCGACGTTGCTGACGAGCACCACGCGTCCTGCGTCGAACAGGCCCTTGATACCCGTCATCGCGTAGTGCATGCCGAAGTCCATGCCCTGCGGGGTACCGGGCGTGATCGGCAGGAGCTCTCCGGGCTCGAGCGCGAGATTCTGCCGCGACTGGGCGTAGATGTCGTACTCGGCACCGCTGCGTGGCACGAGCATATTGAACGAATCGTTGCCGCCGAAGAGAAAGATGCAAACGAGCGCCTTGTAGTCGGGGAATGGCGCACCGGTGCCAATGCCCTGTGCGAACGTGACGCCGGGGGTGGCGGCCAGCGTGGCCGCGGCGCCGGCCATGAGGAATTGCCTGCGGGTAAACGTATTGATGATCGTATCCATGATCGGCTCCTAGCGCTGGTAGGCGTATTCCGGTGAGGTCGCCACGAAGTAAATGGTTTCAGCGACGCGCAGTGTGGCCTGGTCGGGATTCGGGATCAGCGCGAGCATGCCGCTGATCTCGCTCCTGAGCGTGGCGGAGATGTCGCCACCGAGCAGCTTTTGTGCCACCAGGTCGATCAGTGCGTCGTGGTCGTCGGCGACGGCGATCTCCTCGCTTATATCGATATAGACGTTGTCCTCGCCGAAGCCGGGATCGGCCGCGCTCTCGGAGTTGCCGGCGAACGCCTGGAAGAAGAAGTAGTTGGTAACGAGCGTGTTGCCGTACTCGGTCGCAATGCCGAACTCGGGTGCGACGAGGCTCGAATCCTGGATCTCGCCGGGCGGGGCGTAGAACGGACTGAAAAAGCTGAACACCGACGGCGCCTGCAGCGGGCCCTGCCCGAGAATGATGTACGCCGGCAGGCCGTTGAAGAGCTGCATCCTGCCGCTGGCCGAGCGTGCATTATAGGCACGCCAGAGCTGCGTAAGGCGGAGGAGTGGCTCCTTCAGCTTGCCGTCGATTTCCATTGGCATGTCGGGCCGCGCTTCCGGGTCCATCAGTATGGCCTTGACGACGGCAGCCAGATCGCCGCGCACGCCTGAGCCGTTGTTGGCGAACACAGCGGCAACCCGCGCTACGTAGCCCGGTGACGGGTTGCTGGTCACGAGCCGCTGGATCAGGCGCATGCTGATGAACGGGCCGACGTTCGGGTGGTTGAAGATGTTGTCGAGCGCATCGGCGAGATCTTCATCGCCGCTCTGCCCTGCCGGCAGCACGACGCCGTTCAGCAACAGTTTCTCACCGGTATCGTGAAAATCGGGGTACAGCTGCATGGGCTCGGTACGATTGAACGGCGTGGGCCTTGCGATTTCGAAGTCGGCGAAGCCGGCGAAATTCCAGCCGGTGAAGACATGCGCGAAACCCTCGATAACCGCCTGGTCGTAGGTCGGCACCGGCTGGTCGCTGCTGTCGACGACCGTCGTGCCGTCGGCGTTCAGGTTCAACAAGCCCGATCGAAAACAGCTGCATGAGTTCGCGAGCGTAGTTCTCGTCGGGACGAATGTTGAGCACCGGGTTCGGCTTCTCGTTGCCGAGCATGCTGAGATAAATGCCCATCGCCGGGTGCAGCGTGACCGCTTCGATGAGGTCGCGATAGTTGGCGAAGGCGTGCGTAGCCAGGGTGTCGTAGTAGTCGCTGGCCATGTACGGAAACGTGTCCAGCGCCCCGATCTGCGAGACGACGAAAATCTCGGAGAGGGCGAAGGCGACGCGCTGGCGGAGTTGGTCGTCGCCATTGACGGCATTGCGAAACCAGATATCGACCCGGTCCTGGTGCAGTTGAAACAGGAACTGCGGTACGGGCTGGGCCTCGATGTGCGGCAACTGCAGCGACGCGGGGCGGCTCAGCTGCTCGTCGATCCAGGCCTCGATGCCGATGTCCATGACCTCCCCGGCCTCGTCAGCAGTCGCGCCGAAGGTTGCCTGGTTCAGTAGCTTGAAGGCTTCTTCCGAGGTTGCCGCGGGAGGAGGCGGCGGCGGGGGTGGCGGCGGCGTGCTCTGTCCGTCCGACGAGGAGCCACCGCAGGCTGACAGACCAATCGCCACCAGCATGGTGGCAAGCATGAACCTGGGCATTCCCTGTCCCTCCCTGCGAGCGCACCGCGCCAGTGCCGTTACCATACTGAAACGCATCAGTGCCGAATTCGTTGACGTGGATTCAGGATTGGTCCGCAGAGGCCGCACTTATGCTCAGCCAGGTTGCTCCTGCAGCGGACATGCGGCGCCAGCGCGTCCCGCCGGAGGCGAAAAACGCGATGTACGCCGCCGCCGCTACCAGGGGGCGTGCTACCGGTCGCCCGACTTTCGCGAACCGCCGTGAAGGTCCATTATCCGGGGGGCGACCAATATTAAGGATAACCAAAGGAGTCAGCAAATGCGACGAGTAATAACAAAGTCACTGGAATTCCTGAGCTATATCGTAATGGCACTGATCGTGCTGGGCAGTGCGATAGGCGGCGCGAACCAGGCGGGTTTTTTCGGCTTTCTCGGCGGACTGATCGTCGGCGCTATCATGTCGATCGTCATATTCGGCGCGCTGTTCGTGTTGATGGACATCGCGGACAACACGCGCCGAACCACGGAATTGCTGGAACGCAATAACCCGTAGCACCGGCGGTGGGGCCGGCGCGAGCGACGTGGGCACTGTGGCGCTGCCACTATCCGGCGAGGAGAGACTGAAAGTGCCTGACAAGACGATGGCGCGCCGGCTGCTCCTGTGCTGCCCGTTGACCGGGGGCGGCTGCTGCCACGATGTCTGCCGAGGCAGGTTCCAGCTGATGTGTTTGATTACATTGAAGTGTTTTACAACCAACAACGCCGACATGGCCGCCTCGGTGGCGTCAGCCCAGCGGCATTTGAACAGGCCTCAAAATGAGGCTTGGACGTGTCCATGATCCTCGTGGCATTCCAATTTGTTGGATGGCGGCAGTCCACCAGGCTACGCGTGTGCGCACGCTAACTGCGTGTGCCGGGTGTGCCGGGCGCCTTCGAACTTCTGGCCGTCCGCCTGCTGTAGCAATAACCTTACGAAATTTGAGACAGGGACCGGCCTGCTGAAATAGTAACCCTGCGCCTGCGCGCAGTTCTGTAAGTGCAGGAACTCGAGTTCCTCACGTGTTTCCACGCCTTCCGCAATGGCTTGCAGCCTGAGGTGCCGCGCCATGCTGATGATCGCCGTAAGAATGGCTGCCTCATCGGCCCCAAGCGCAACCTGTGCGACAAACGACCGGTCGATTTTCAGCGTATCGACCGGCAGCTTGCGAAGATAACTCAGGCAGGAGTAGCCGGTACCAAAGTCATCGACGGCGATCTGTATGCCGGACGATCTCAAGGATTGGAGGACTGAAGCTGCGCTTTCCAGGTGCTTCATGAAAACGCTCTCGGTCAGCTCGAGTTCGAGGCTGCTGGGCGCGAGGCCCGTATCTTCCAGAATAGCAAATATTTCTGGCACGAAACTGTCGGATCGGAACTCGATCGTCGAGACATTGACTGCAACCCCGATGTCGGGAAAACCCGCATCCGCCCAATCCCTGGCCTGCGCGCAGGCCTCTCGAAGCACCCATCTGCCAATCGCGACTATGAGCCCGCAATCCTCGGCTACCGGAATGAATGTGGACGGCAAGAGCAGGCCCCGGTCCGGGTGATTCCACCGCACCAACGCTTCCGCGCCCGATATCAACCCGGTACGGAGGTCGACCTTGGGCTGGTAATGCAACGAGAACTCACGGCGTTCCAATGCGCTTCTCAAGGCCTCCTCGATGGATTGTCGCTCGACCGCCCTGGCATTCATAACGGGCTTGAAGAACTGAAACCCGTGCCGTCCGTTTTCCTTTGCTTGATACATCGCCGTATCCGCATTCATTAAAAGTGCTTCAGCGTTACAGCCATCATCGGGAAATATACTCACGCCAATGCTCGTTGTGACGTGCAACTCCTGCTGGTCGACAGTATGTACACTCGCCACGCTTCGCAGCAGCCTGCCCGCCAGGTGCGCCGGATCTTCCGCTCGCTGCACGTCCGTCAGAAGCACGACGAACTCATCGCCGCCCTGGCGGCTGACGGTATCGCAGCCTCGCACGCAACCAACGAGGCGTTTCGCAACCGACTGCAGTAAGCGGTCACCGGTCGAGTGCCCCAGAGAATCGTTGATGTATTTGAAACCATCCAGATCGAGAAATAGCACCGCCAGTCGAGACTTTTTTCGCCGAGCGCTCTTGATAGCCTTTGCAATGCGGCGGCTTAGCAACCGTGCATTCGGCAGGTCTGTCAGCCAATCGTGGTCCGCGGCATGCGCAATCTGCTGCGCCATTGCCTGTGCGGTAGTCGTATCTCGAAACACAACCACTGCGCCTGAAGCGTTGCCTTTCTGATCGTGTAGCGGAGCCACCGAGTTCTCGATCTGGATTTTTCTGCCGTTACGCCGAACCAGCACACATCGGGTTGGCACGAGTTCGGCGGCATGCTCAAGTATGGCGAGTTCTGCCGTAGTCGCGGAGGAGTCACCTCCCGTTGCAGCGCCAGTATTTAGAATATCAGCGAGAGGCCTTCCGCAGGCTTCCTTCACAGACCAACCGGTCATCGTCTCCGCAGCCCGGTTGAGGAACGTGATATTGGTCATCAGGTCTGTGCAAACTACTGCATCGCCGATACAGTTCAGCGTGACCTGCGCCCGGCTTAACTCATCCATTTTTTGCAGCAGCTTTGCTTCGGTCTGCTTGCGCGCAGTGATATCCCGAATTGCGAAGGTCATCAATAGTCCCTGCTCACTGCATAAGGGCTCAGGGTGAACTCAATAGGAAACCACGATTGGTCTTTTCGCTTACCTTTCAGGTCAATGCCGGCGTTCTGCTGTTTCGCCAACATCTCTGCGCCGTTGCGTGCGCCGTCAATTACAAGTTGGCCCGCGAACCCCTCCGGAATAATTTTCGTCAAGGGCTGCCCGATAATCTCGTCGCGAAGGTATCCGAACTGCTGTTCGGCCTGGACATTGACAAGGACGATATCCTTGTCTTCATTGACCACGATCAATGCGTCCGGCGCCGCTTCGAGCAACTTCCGATAATAACTCTCGTTACGTCGCTGATGAGCCAGCCGACTGGCCCCGAACAGTTGCACGGTAGGTTTTGCGGGAGGTTTTAAAGGCATTTCGATGCGCCTTGCAAGGGCTTACCCTAGCTGTAACGCGTTACATATGGGCCGTTCTGTTCGGTAGGCCACATTGTGACGTAGTGGCGAGCGCTGTAACTCAGTACCGGAATCTCACGTCGAACGAAAAGCAGCAACTAAAAAAATGGTCAACTCGATCAGAGTCAGTGCCCGCTTTGACCGCCCGGGCGAGGATCGGATTTTCGATGCCTTGCCACGGCCCGAGGGGTGACAAACATCGTTGACACGTGTGTATTGCACGGGTAATTTATGCATGTTGAGTTGGCACAGGCGCTTCGCTTTGAAATCCCGTCCCTATGACCACAACGCGCCGAAGCGCACGGTGAGCCTGACAATCAATACCGATCTCTTTGCCCAGGCGAAAGGCTACCGCATCAACGCATCACGCGTGGCCGAGGAGGCACTGGCATATGAGGTTGCGCGCCGCAAGGCGGAGGCCCTGGGAGCCGAGATCCGCCAGGACCTCGAGGCATGCAATGCCTATGCGGAGCAACACGGTTTGTTCGCCGACAGAGTCCGCGAACACTATCAGCAGCCAGACGACGATGAGCCAGTTTGAGGTTTTCGAGAACCCGATCGTCAGGGCGCGGCATGCCTATCCGTTCGTGGCCGTTCTGCAATCCGATTTCGCTGACACGGGCCGTGATCGAATCGTCGCTCCGCTCGTCCCGCGCACGAGCCTTCCCGGCACCGCCGGGCGGCTCACTCCGCATGTACAAGTGTCCGGCGCAGAATGCATTCTGCTCGTGCCCGGCATGACGGCCATTGCAGCGGTGGATTTGCGGGATACACGAGGTAACCTGAAAGCCTACAGAAGCGACATCATTGCCGCACTCGATTTTCTGTTTCTTGGTGTGTGACCGGGCGCTCGACTGCCGCACCCACTGAACCATAGTCGCTCACATCTTGAGCGTGAACCGCCCCGGGGAATTCCAGAGACACATCAGTCGCTCCCAGCAGATCGGCGGCGTAAACGGTGGCCATCTTCAGCGCATGCTCCGCGGGCACGCCATTGGGGTCCGATTGCTGGCGATTGCTGGGGTCGGCGAATTGCTGG
>JAXHMR010000010.1:0-120657 GCA_034521225.1 Woeseiaceae bacterium | reverse complement strand
CGGCGTACTTGTCGATACAAGGCCGCCTGCCGCAGATCGAGGTGGCTGTCGGCGATAACGCGTTGCGGCTGGTGTTTCGCGTACTCGACCCACCGACCGATGATGACCGCGCCAAGCTCGAGGCATTCGGCAGGCAGCATGGCCTGACCGTGGCGCTGCAACCGGGCGGCCTCGATTCCGTGGTCGATCTCTGGCCGGAATCGCCCCCTGCGCAAGCTATCGTTCGCCGGACTTCACGTCGATCAGTTCGACGCAACCGATTTCGTGCAGGTCAATGCGACGGTGAACGCGCGTATGGTGTCGCTTGCCGTCGACCTGCTTGCACCCGGGCCCGGCGATCGCGTTCTGGACCTTTATTGCGGGCTCGGGAATTTCTCGCTGCCGCTTGCGCGGCGTGCGGCAGAGGTGCTGGGCATCGAGGGCGAGCGGCGCCTGGTCGAACGCGCCAGTGCCAATGCAGCGCACAATGGCATCCGCAATGCCTCGTTTCTCGCGGCGGACCTGTCGGAACTCGACGGCAAGGAGCAATGGCTCAGCCAGCCCTGGCAGTGCCTGTTGCTGGACCCGGCCCGCAGCGGGGCGGCTGCTGTCGTGGCGCAGATAGGGCGCATCGATCCGGAACGGATCGTCTACGTCTCCTGCCATCCCGGCACGCTGGCGCGCGACGCGGCGAACCTGGTGGCGGCTGGCTATCGCCTGGACGCGGCCGGTATCATTGACATGTTTCCCCATACCGCTCACGTCGAGTCCATCGCGGTGTTTGAAAAAAATAGAAAAAACAAGTAAGTATGGCGCTCGGTCCGGTCATGCTCGACGTCGACGGCCCCGCGTTAAGCCCGGCGGATCGCGACCTGCTGCGGGAGCCTGCCGTCGGCGGCGTCATTCTCTTCAGCCGCAATTACCGGTCGCCGGCCCAATTGAGCGACCTCGTGGCGTCGATTCGCGCGCTGCGCAGTCCGGCATTGCTGGTCGCCGCGGACTACGAGGGCGGGCGCGTACAACGCTTTCGGGAGGAATTCACAGCCATTCCGCCCCATGGCGACAGCTCTGCGACACCAGTACGAACAGCGATCCGCAGCGGGCGCTCGCGCTCGCCGAGACTTGCGGCTGGCTGATCGGTTCGGAGCTGCGCTCGGTCGGTATCGACCTGTCGTTCGGACCGTGCGTCGATCTCGACTGGGGTGTCAGCGACGTCATCGGTGATCGCGCACTGCACCGTTCACCGGAGGCTGTGGCGCGGCTCGCGGCGGCCTTGTGCAAGGGCATGCGCGATGCCGGCATGTCCGCAGTTGCCGAGCATTTTCCGGGCCACGGGGCCGTCGTTGCCGGATTCGCACCACGCCTTGCCGGTCGACCGGCGCCCGTACAGCATCCATCGTACTTGATGACATGCAGCCTTATGAGAAACTCGTGTCCCGCCGTGCGATTGCCGGCGTCATGCTGGCGCACGTCGTGTATGCCGAAACGGACCCGACACCGGCCGGCTTCTCGCCGTACTGGATCAAGGACCAGCTGCGCGGCCACATTGGCTTCGATGGCGCCGTCTTCTGCGATGACCTGAGCATGAAAGCGGCCGCCGAATACGGCAGGATGCCGGAGCGCGCCCGGCGCGGCTGGCACTCAAGCGCGGCTGCGCCATCACCGGTCACGATCAGCCACCGCGCCCGCGGCGCGAGCGAGACGGGTGCGCCGCTCAGGGAGTATTTCTCCGCGCCCTGATGTCGCTCTCGTGCGCCTGGCCGGCGCGGCATGGCACAGCGGCGCCACCGCGTGAATCGCTGCGCGCAAGCGACCGATGGCAGGCGGCATCGGCGTCACTCGACGCGTGGCGCGGCCGGCCAAAACTGGAGCTGGATGCATGACGCAGGCAATGACTATGACCGGGCGCCAGTTCGCCATTATCGGCGGCAGCGGATTTGCCGATTTTGGCACCGATGCTGACGGCCGCACGCTGGTGACTCGCTATGGCGTGCCGTCTGCGCCGCTGCGCCGGCTGAATTACGACCAGCACCACGTCTCGGCGCTGGCACGGCACGGCGAGGCCCACGATATTCCGCCGCACCGTATCAATCACCGCGCCAATCTCGCGGCGCTGGCCATGATGGGCGTCGACAGCGTCATTGCGCTGAATACCGTCGGCGTCATCCGGCGCCAGTTGTATCCTGGCCAGCTCGCGGTGCCGGACCAGCTCATCGACTATACCTGGGGCAGGGATCACAGTATTTACGACGGCAGCTCGGCTACGCTCGACCATATCGATTTCACCCGGCCGTTCAGCGACCCGCTGAGGACTCTATTGCTCGCGGCGGCGGGGCGGATCGACGTCGATTGCCACGACGGCGGGGTGTACGGCGTAACGCAGGGGCCAAGGCTCGAAACCGCGGCCGAAGTCGATCGCTTTGATCGTGACGGCGTGGATTTCCTCGGCATGACGGCCATGCCGGAAGCGGCGCTGGCGCGTGAGTTCGGCATGCACTACGCCTGCCTGTCGCTGATCGTCAATTTTGCCGCCGGTCGCGGCGAAAAAGCGATCCACGAGGACATCGACGCGAGTACGCTGACGGCGAAGATGCAGTCGATGAGAGTGCTGAAAGCTTTTTTCACCACGCAGACCGGACGGAGCGATGGCCCGCGCCGGACCTGAGGATTCAGGACGCAGGCAGTGACGGCAATGCAACGCAAGGTATTGCAACAAATCATCGAGGCGGGTGGCGAGCCGCTGCTTGTCGCACGTGTCGATCAGGCCGACTGGCCGGTGGTCATGACGAATCCTGCTTTTGACAGCTTGTCCGGTCTGGACGTTCCGCTGCTGCAGGTACCGATGACAGACGTTATCGAAAAACTGCACGGGCGGGATGCCGCGCAGGAGTCGGCCGAGTACGCGGCGTCGGGGCCAGGCATCGACGATTCCGCTCGAGTACGCGCAACGCAACTGGCTGCTGGTGCTGAAACCGCTGGCAACCGACGGCAGTGCGCCGGCGCGTTATTACGCGGTCTACTGGCGGGATTCCAGCATGAACTCAGGCAGCGGCGACAGCGAAGCACACCGGGCGCTGCTGCGTGCACGGCGGCGCATCCGGGACCTGTCGCGTGACGATGCAGTAACCGGCTTGCTGAACGCCAGTGCTTTTCGGGACGTGCTGTCGCATGACTGGGCGGTCGCCGCGCGGGAGCAGGGCGCGCTTGCCCTGATTGCTTTCACGATCGACAACTTCGACGATTACATAAAAGTTTTCGGCCGGCACGCTGCCGACTCGTGCCTGCGGCGCGTTGCCCAAGCCGTGCGCCGCTGCCTGCGCCGTGCCAGCGACGTTTGCGGACGCCTGCCGCACGATGGTCAGGATGTGATGATGGTGCTGTTTCATGCCAGCGACGAAGCATCACTTACAGAATTTGGAGACAACATCGCCCGGGAAGTACGCGGGCTCGGGCTGCATCACCCCCATTCGAAGACGTCCCGGTTCGTAACCGTGTCATACAAAACCGCGCTCGCGACGGCGCACGGTGGCGAACCCGAAGCCGAGCGATTCCTCAATTCCGCAGCTGGCAGCCTGCATCATTCGATGAACGGCACGATGGTCGGGGCGGAGGCGCGCCCGGGAGGGCTTTTCCAGGGCCGTGCCGGACAGGGACGTCCGGCACAGAGCGTACAGGGACGTATTCACAGCGTCCCTGAAAAGCCCTTGCCTGGCGCGGCGCCTTCGCCTACTACCGCAGCAAAACGTTCATGAATAATCCGAGCTACTAGTCAGTTCGGCGGAGCCGCCGGGTTTTCGGGTGACGGCGGCAGCACCGGCGCCTCGGTCTCGTTCGCTTCGGCGTCGTCGGTCACACGGCTGATCCTGGCCAGCAGCCCGAACTTCGGGTGATCGAAATAGCGCAACTCGCCATTCCTGACAATACGGTCCTCGAGGATGCGGTAGTGAACGATTTCGGTTGGCCGCACTTGGGGCTCCGTCCATGCGGGTCGCCAGGTGCCGGCCGAACCCAAAGCGCCTGTCATCCGCCGACGGCGCGGCGATTTGCCGGTCTTCCATCGTCAGGTCGACTTCCAGGTGCAGGTAGCGGCCGCCAGGTACAGCTTGAGGGTGCCATCGAACTCGAGCGGTATCCGTGCCAGGCGGCGCAGCCGGATGACCGGGGTCACATCGCTCTCATACACAGTCTGGGTCCAGCCGGTCCAGACAACCGGACGGTAGGCATCCAGTTCAGACAGCTTGTCAAAAGCATTGGATAGCGTCAGTTTTTCGCGAGGCAGTACCACCAGTCCGATATCCGCCGGCAGCAGCAGTGGTTCGAGTGTGGTGGGTCCGGATTCGGGTTCCACTCCTGTTCCGGCGCTGTATTCGCCTTCGCGTTCCAACCCTGGTTCGACCCTCGGTTCGTCTCCGGGTTCGGCGCGCATCGAAGAAGCGCCCGGCATTGGCCGATCGCCAAACGCGATGTCTTCATCCCCTGCGGCTACCGGATCCGGTTCCGCTCCCTTTACCTTATCCGGGACAGACTCGCCGGCCTGTCGCCACACCATCGCCAGCAGGCAAAACAGCACCAGCTCGACGGCGTAGCGTGGCGCTGCCGGTTCGACCGGCTCGAGTTCGATGCTCTCGATCTCCTGCGCAGTTACCGGAGCAGCCAGTACGGCGCCCAGCAGCGGGACAATTGTCAGGTACCAACGGGCTTTTCTGCGAGCGACCGGTATCTGTTGCCTTGATTGCATCGGTTCCGTTCCTGTCAGCCTGTTGCCGCTTGCGCGGTACCCTCTGCCGGTGCGAGTTCCTGCAGCACGGCCTCGATTGCACTGAATCGTAGCTCCGGGCTTTCCATCGGCCGGCGAAACTGTAATCGATGTGCGCCCTGCATACGATAGTCCTGTCCCTTGCGCTGGACCAGCGACACGAGCCTTAGCGGGTCGACGTCCGGCCTCACCGGCCATAGCCTGCAGATAGACCCGCGCCGTCCGCTCGCATCCATCTCCCCACGCCCAGCGCCGCGGCAGAGACTCTCAGTTGTGCGACGCGACAGAAGATTTCCCGTCCGGGCTCGGGCCGCGAACCCGGTCGCCTACCAGTTCGACTCGCAGCTCGCGCAAGTTCCCGAGGACATGTCGGCGTGCACTGGCGATACGCTGGGACAGAATCAGGCGCAGACGCACGTCGAGGCACGTAATCCTCCGGCAGCAGGGCCGGCAGGTGCAGGTTGACCTCGACACCGGCGTCGAGCGGCTGGTCGAGCCTGGCGTCCTTGCCTTCGCGCATGGCCTTGACGGCACGCGTCAGCATTTCGGTGTAGAGCGAGAAACCGATTTCCTGGATCTGGCCACTCTGCGTGTCGCCCAATAGCTCGCCCGCACCGCGCAATCTCAACACCACGCGCGGCAAGGGTAGCCGGCGCCGAGTATCCTCGAGCGAATCGATGGCTTCGAGACGCTTGACGGCATCGGTGGTCATTGCCGCTTTCGGTGGCGTCACAAGGTAGGCGTAAGCACGATGGTGCGAGCGGCCAACGCGGCCCCGCAACTGGTGCAACTGCGCGAGACCGAAACGGTCCGCCCGGTTGATGATGATGGTATTCGCGGTCGGCACGTCGATGCCGCTTTCAACAATGGTCGTGCACAACAGGACATTGAACCGGCGGTGGTAGAAGTCGAGCATGACCTGCTCAAGCTCACGTTCGGGCATCTGCCCGTGCCCTACGCGAATCTTTGCTTCAGGGACCAGGGCGGTAAGCCGTTCGCCGATACGCGCAATATCTTCAACGCGGTTGTGAATGAAATAGACTTGCCCGCCGCGCTTGATTTCGCGCAGGCAGGCTTCACGGATGACGACATCGTTCCACTCACTGACGAACGTCCGGACCGCGAGGCGCTCCGCCGGCGGCGTCGTGATCAGTGACATCCGCGCAGTTCGCCCAGCGCCATATTCAGCGTGCGTGGTATCGGTGTGGCGGTCAGTGTCAGCAGCATCAGCTTCGCTGCGGAGCGACTTGATGGCTTCCTTGTGGCGCACACCGAAACGATGCTCCTCATCGACGATAACCAGGCCGACGTTCTTGAAATCGCGTGTGTGCTGCAACAGGCGGTGCGTGCCGATGACGACGTCGACGTTGCCCGAGCGCATGCCCTCGACCACGCCCTCCATTTCCTTTTCTCACGACAAAGCGCGACAGGACCTCGATCTGCACCGGCCAATCGGCGAAACGGTCTTTGAACGTCTGTGCATGCTGCTGCGCCAGCAATGTCGTCGGCACGAGGATGGCGACCTGCTCCGCCACCATGCACGGCGGCAAATGTCGCAATGCGCAGGGCCACCTCCCACGCCTTGCCGAAGCCTGACATCCCCACAGACGACCCGATCCATCGGCGCATCGGAGGCGAGATCCGCGAGCACGTCTTCTATCGTACGCGCCTGGTCCTCGGTGGGCTCGAGGGGAAGGCGTCCTCGAACGCGCGGTAGTCGGCTTCGGGCCAGCGAAACGCATGGCCGCGGCGTGCGGCGCGCCTGGCATAGACGCTCGAGTACTTCCGCCGGCGACATCGCGAATTTTCTGTACGGCGCGCTTTTTTGCTTTGGCCCACTGGTCCGTGCCAAGGCGGTGCAGCGGTGCGTGCTCCGGCGATGCACCGGTATAGCGTGAAATCCTGTCCAGCGCCTGCACCGGCACGTACAGCTGGTCGCCGTCGGCATATTCGAGATGCAGGAACTCGCCGCGGGTGCCGCCGGCCTCGAGCATGACGAGCCCGAGATAGCGCCCGACGCCGTATTCCGCGTGCACGACCGGCGATCCCGGCTGCAGGTCATTGAGTTGCCGGATGATCGCTTCCGGGTCGCGCTCGGTGCGGCGCCGGCGGCTCCGCTGGCGCACCTTCTCGCCGAACAGCTGCTGTTCGCTGATCAGTGCGACACCGGCACCAGGGAGCAGCATGCCGTCCTCGAGCGGCGCCTGTGCAACCGCGAGGCGCGGGCCGCCGTCCTGGAACTCCTGCCAGCTGGTCCAGACGGGTCACATCGAGACCCCGGCCGCGAAGGAAGTCGAATACGCTCTCGGCGGCGGCCGGCGGATTCGGCGGTGAACAGGATCCGTCCGTCGAACTTATCGACAAACGACATCAGCGTGCTCGCCGCGTCCTCGTAACGTGCCTCGATGCGCAGTGCCGGTGGCAGGCGGGTATCGGCATTCAGTACCGTGTCCGCCGCTTCGAGCGACCGTGATTCGTAGCGGATATTGCGCAATTGGCCAATGGCGTCCATCAGGTCGTCCGGACTGACAAAGGCTTCGTCCGGCGCCAGTACGGGCCGTTCGAGGTCGTGCCGGCACAGTTCATACCGCTCGCCGAATTCCCCGCCACGCCCCGGCGAGTATGTCGCGCAGATTCTGCGGCGCCATGATGACGGCGTCGTTGCCGAGGTAATCGGGCAGCGTCGATGTTCGCTCGAAGAATAACGGCAGGTAGTACTCGATGCCGCCATGCGAAATGCCGTCCGATACGTCGCGATACACCCGCGACTGCGACGTCGTCCTCAAGCGCGCGCGCGATAGCGCTGCCGGAAAATAACCAACGTCGTCCGCATCGAGCGGTATTTCGCGCGCGGGCAGTATGTTGATGGCGTCGAGCGTGCCACCGGAAATTTGTGTATCGGGGTCAAAGGTGCGCAGCGTGTCGACCTCGTTGTCGAAGAAATCGATGCGCAATGGCGATTCCGAGCCCATCGGGTACACGTCGAGTAACGCGCCGCGGACGGCGATCTCGCCATGCTCCTGCACCAGTGGCACGCGCGCGTAGCCCGTCGCCGTCAGCGACTCGATGAACGCATCGCGATCCAGCGTCTGGCCTTTGGTAATGCTCAAGGTGCGCGCGGCGACGTAGTCGGTCGGCGGCAGGCGTTGCAGCAGTGCCGGGCGTGAAACGATCAGGATGCCGCGCCGCTTGGTCGACAGTTTGCCGAGGACCTTCAGGCGCTGCGAGATGATGTCCTGGTGCGGTGAGAACGTATCGTAGGGCAGTGTTTCCCATTCGACGAAATGTTCGACTGGCAGGTCGCCGGCGAACCAGCGCGTCTCGGCCTCGAGCCGGTCCGCCTGCCGCGGATCACTCGCCAGCAGTATCAGCGGCCGGTCGAGCGCCCGCGCGAGTTCGACGGCTGCCAGCGAAGTGCTGGCGCCGATCAGTCGACCTATGGCGCGTAGCCGATTGGATGCGCGGCGTTTCGGAATGAGCGAGGTAAGGCCCACGAGCAGAGTCAGTCAGACAAGGGCCGGCGATTATCGCACAGCGCATTGGTGCCTGCAGAAGCGACGCTATCGCGCACCCACCCGTCATCGCGAGGCGCAAAGCGCCGTGGCGATCTCGCACAATTTACGACTCTGCCAACCGGAAGGAGATTGCCACGCCCTGCGGGCTCGCAATGACTGAATATTACCGCTTTGTCACTGCGTGAATGACACGATCATGTTCAAAGAATACGGCGAACGTCTCGTAGTCCCAGCGCGTGATCGGCGGGTCGCCTACCGGACTCTGGCGAGATCGTGGCGAGCCGAACTCGGCTTCTACCCGGGTCTGTGTCATGCCGCGGGACGGTTTGCCAGCTTGCTCGAAGCGGTTGGCGTTGTCGGTGCCGCCCATCTGCAGCGTGTCGGCGCTGGCGATGCCCAAAGCGCCGCCGAGGAGGGCGGTCAGTGTCAGGGCGCGAAGTTTATTCATCAAGTCAGCTCCAGGTTGTTAATCTGGCGACTATAGCACCGGCAGTGGCGTCAAAAACGCGTACGTGTGATCGTTTTTTACATGAAGGTTTATATTCCCACCTGGTTCTCACTATTGAGGATAGGCCCAACCCGGATTATTCATGAAAGCGGCACTCAGGTCGGGGCGAAGGCGCACCGGCGGAGGGCTTTCAGGGGCTGTGCCGGACTTCGGACGTCCGGCACAGAGCCCTTGGGCAACGAGTGGGGACGTATTTACAGCGTCCCCTGAAAAGCCCTCCCTGCGGTGCGCCTTCGCTTACCACCGCGACAAAACGTTCATCAATAATTCGGATTAGTTGCGGCTGCAGGTAAATGGTGAACGAACAACGGTGACGGTGGAATGTGACCTGCGTCACAAAAGCCGATGTGGTTTAATGCGCCCGATGATCAATCCCGTTGAATGGTTTGTCGGCCTGCGCTACCTGCGCGCCCGGCGCCGTACGCGATTCGTGTCGTTTATCACGGCCATTTCGGTCGCCGGTATTGCGCTCGGTGTGGCCGCCCTGATCGTCATCCTGTCGGTCATGAACGGGTTCCAGGGAGAGCTGCGCGACCGGCTCCTGAGCATGACGGCCCACGGCTCGATATCGGCCGCGTCGGGGCCGCTGGCGGACTGGGAGCCGCTGCGCGACACGATACTCGCGCAGCCTGGCGTGGTCGCGGCGGCGCCGCTGCTGGAACTCGAGGGCATGGTTCGGACCGGCCGCGAGCTCAAGCCGCTACTGATCAACGGCATCGTGCCGGAATTCGAGCAAGCGGTATCCGGGCGCACGATCAATTTTCTCGAAGGCGATCTCGAGGTTCTCGAGGCTGGCATGGACAGGATAGTGCTCGGCCGGCTGCTGGCATTCGATCTCGGCGTGCGCATCGGCGATGGCGTCGTGCTTCTGATTCCGCGCGTATCCGGTGCCGGCGAAATAGAGCCGGTACTCAAGCGGTTTGTTGTCGGCGGGGTGTTCGAGGCCGGTGTCCAGGAGCACGATACATCGCTGGCGTTGGTGCACGCCGCGGACGCGGCGCGCATGGTATCCCTCGAAGGCAGGGTCAGTGCCGTCAGGTTCCTTGGCGATGACGTAATGGCCGCGCCCGTCATCGCGCGCGGCTTGCAGCAAACGCTGGGCGAGACTTATAGCACGAGCGACTGGACCGTCGAAAATGCCAGTTACTTTCGGGCAATCCGTCTTGAAAAGATGATGATGTCGCTGCTGCTGTCGCTGATTATCGGTGTGGCCGCGTTCAATATTGTTGCAAGCCTCGTCATGGTCGTGACGGACAAGACTGGCGATATCGCCGTCCTGCGAACGCTGGGCATGGACCCGTCCGGTGTAGTGCGCGTGTTTTTCATCCAGGGCGCGATCATTGGCTGGTTTGGCGTGCTGGTCGGTATCGTGACCGGCATCGTGCTCGCGATCAATGTACCGGCCATAGTGCCGGCGATCGAACAGCTTTTCGGCTTCCAGATCATGCCGGGTGATGTCTACTACGTGACACAGATTCCGTCGACTCTGGAAGCATCGGATGTCACCATTATTGCGGTCGCCGCGTTTGTGCTGACATCGCTGGCCACACTTTACCCCGCACGGCGCGCCGCGTCTGTCGATCCCGCCATCGCTTCGCGTTACGAGAAGCGGTGGGTACCTGGTACGAAATCTGGATCGGCAATCGCTATGTTCGGGCGCGTAGCAGCAATGGTTTCGTGTCGCTGATTTCCGCGATCTCAATGCTCGGCATTGCGATCGCCGTCGCGGTATTGATCATCGTGCTGTCGGTCGTTAATGGGTTCGAACGCGAGCTAAAGGACCGCCTGCTGTCGATGACGGCGCACGCCAGTATCGAGGCCCCGAATCGCGGCCTGCCCGACTGGCACTCGCTGTCCGTCATCGCGAATGCTGACGCGCGGGTCACGGCGACTGCACCCTATGTCGACGGGCAGGCATTGCTGATCGCCGGCGAGGAGCTTAGCGGTGCGGGACTGCGTGGCATCGAACCACAGCGTGAGGATCGCGTCTCCGGCGTCAGCGGTGTCATGACCGAAGGCACGCTGGACAGCCTCGGCCCCGGGGATTACCGGATCATACTTGGCATCGAACTGGCAGAAGCGTTGCAGGCGGACGTCGGGGATCGCGTAACGGTTACGCTGGCGGAAGGACGCGTAACACCGGCCGGTCTCGTGCCACGGACTCGCCGATTTACCGTCAGCGGTATCTACAGGGTCGGTATGTACGAATTCGACAGGCGCCTCGCCTTTGTCAACATCGAGGATGCGCAGAAGTTGTTCCGGATGAACCGGTCGGTCAGCGGGTTGCGGCTCGCTGTCGATGACATATACCAGGCACCGGTCAGTCGTCCGCCACGCGGCTCTGCGGCCGGCGGCGGCGTCATGGCCAGCGACTGGACCCGCCGTCACGTCGATTTTTTCCGCTCCATCCACCGATTACGAAGTCGATACCGTTTGTCATCCTGCTGCTGGTGGTAGCGGTTGCCGCGTTCAATATCGTGTCAACGCTGGTCATGGTCGTGAAGGAGCAAGCAGTCGGATATTGCGATACTGCGTACAATCGGTGCAACGCCGTCAGCCATCCTGCGCATCTTTATGACGCAGGGCACCGGTAATCGGCGTTGCCGGTGCGCTCGCCGGCCTGTTGCTGGGAGTTCTGTTGCCCACCCTGAGCCTGGAAGAGTATTGTGGCAAGCATGGAATCCGCCTTCGGCATCAAATTGCTGGCGGCCGAAGTCTACTTCATCAGTGACCTGCCGGCCGACCTGCGCTGGGCGGATGTGACGATGGTCTGTTCCATTGCGTTCCTGCTCGCGCTGCTGTCGACCCTCTATCCGGCCTGGCGCGCGGCGCGCACGCTACCGGCGGAGGCGCTGCGTTATGACTGAGCGTCAATCGGGAGGCGACACGGAGGTATTGATCTGCCGCGACGTCGTGCGCCGTTTCAGCGAAGGCAATTCGACGCTGGAGGTACTGAGCGGCGTCAATCTCGAAATCCAACCCGCCGAACGGCTCGCGATCGTTGGCGCTTCCGGCTCCGGCAAGTCGACACTGTTGCAGATCATGGGCGGCCTGGATGAACCCACATCCGGCGATGTCCGTGTGGGCGGCCAGTCAATGGCGCATACGACCGAACGCGAGAAAGGGGAATTGCGCAACAAGTACCTTGGTTTCGTGTACCAGTTTCACCACCTGTTGCCCGAATTCAGCGCCGACGAAAACGTCGCCATGCCGCTGATGATCCGGCGCATCAAAAAGAGCGATGCGCTGGCGCGCGCCCGTGAGCTGCTCGAGCGTGTCGGTCTCGGCGGGCGGTTGCATCACAAGCCCGGTGAACTGTCGGGGGGTGAGCGGCAGCGGGCCGCGGTGGCGCGGGCCCTGATCACAGAGCCACGGCTGGTGCTGGCCGACGAGCCCACGGGCAACCTCGACGCTGGAAACGGGGAACACGTGCTGCAGCTGATGCTCGAACTGAACCGCGAGCTGCAGACCAGTCTTGTCATCGTCACGCACGATGAATCAATCGCCGCGCGCATGGACCGCAAGCTGACGCTGGCGGACGGCGTGCTGCGCTAGGCGCAGGGACCGGGCTCCGTCGTCGCGAGGAGCAGAGCGACGTGGCGATCTCGCACGGATACTGCCTCTGCCCATCGGTGCGAGATTGCCACGGCTGCTGCGCAGCCTCGCAACGACCGGGCTCCGTCGTCGCGAGGAGCGAAGCGACGTGGCGATCTCGTACGGATACTGCCTCTGCCCATCGGTGCGAGATTGCCACGGCTGCTGCGCAGCCTCGCAACGACGGGGTCGACGCCCCTTATTCCCGGTCAGTCTCCTCCTTCCGTCGCTTTCTCGCGCGGCGCTTTTCAAGGTAGTCCGCAATGGACGCCCGCCACAGCAGGTCGAGTACGATATAGCCGGCCAGCGCCGCCAGCAGGCCGAGCAGCACACAGCCGAGTAACAGCGGTTGCCACAAGGTGACAAAGCGCTCGAATACCCATGTCAGTGACAATTCGAAACTGAAGGGCTGGCGCTCGGTGCCGAGCAGATACTGCCCCAGCCGGTAGGCAAAGAAGTACATCGGACCCATCGTCAGCGGATTGCTGACGAAGGTGGTCAGCGCGGCCACGGGTATGTGGACACGCATGGCTAGCGCTGCCAGTGCGGCAATCAGCGGATGACCGGGGAACGGCATGAACGCGACAAACAGGCCGAGCGCAAACGCCGGGACGACCGTGCGCCGCCGGACCCCCCACAGCCGCTGATCGTGCAACAGGTGGTCGAAGGGCGCGAAGTACCACTGGCCCCGGAAACGATCATCCAGGGAAAATTTCCGAAAAAAGCGTCTTGGCATCGGGCTTGGGCTTCGTTTACATCAACAGGGCCGGCGAGCGGCCGGCATGCTAACGGTTGATGGTAGTCAACCGCCATGACAGCCACGCAAATTTCTGGTCCGGGCTAGCAGCCTGGCGGACTTGGGCGATCGTAGCGAGACGGTGGGAAAACGGGCCGGTCTTCCCGCCGCTCGCAGCAGACCAGGCCTTGTTCGACCAGGCTGCTCTACGACGCGAGCGGCTGTACGCGCGCCGCCCGGACCAGACATTGCGCAGGGACGCGCACCATGCATCGATACTGCCTGTACGCGCTTGCCGGCGCTTACGCCGCGGCGCTATTGCCGGGCTTGCCGCCGCTGCCCTGGTTATGGGCCGCCGCCGGAGTTGGTTTCTGCAGCCTGTGTCTGTGGCCCTGCCGTCCAATCGCTGCGGCTGTGGCCGGCAGCCTGTTGATGCGCGGCCATCCTGGTGCCGAGCTTCAATCCCGGCTGCCCGCGGCACCTAATGGGAAACGACTTTATATTTACCGTAGAAATTATTGATTTTACACAGGTTAACGTTGATTCACAGCGCTTGCTGGTGAAGCCTGTCGATGCGCCTGATCTGCCACGGCGAATCAGGCTCAGCTGGTTCGACGCGACCGGCGTTCCGCAACTGGGCGAGCACTGGGAGCTGACCGCCCGGCTGCGGCCACCGCGCGGGTTTGCCAATCCCGGCACATTCGACTATGCCGTTGGTTGTTCCGGCAGCACATTGGCGCTACCGGATACGTGGTTCAGGGTACGCGTGCCGGTAAGTTGCCGCGTCTGCAAGGCATCGCCGCTGTCAGGCGTAATTCTTCGCCACGCATCCACCGTCGCCGTTACACCTGCTCGGCGGCGTGCTGTTGGCGATTACGGTTGGCGCAAGGCACGGCATGACGCGCGCCGCGTGGGACCGGTATGCGTTGACCGGGACGAGCCACCTGATGGCCATTTCCGGCTTGCATGTCGGGCTCGCGGCCGGGTGGCGTCTTCGATTCGCGCGCTCCGTTCGCATTGCTGTGGCCGCGCGGTAACGCGCGATGCCGCCCTGTTGCTGGCTGTCAGTGCGGCAGTCGCCGCGCACGCGCTGGGATCGGGCTTCGCCGATTCCGGCGCGCCGTGCCCTGTTGATGGCGCTCTTCGCAGCGGCGGCTGTCCTGCTGCGGCAACGCCTGAGCCCGTTTCGTGTACTGGCGCTCGCCGGCGGTGCCGTCCTGTTGTCCGACCCGTTGTCGATACTGTCGCCGGGCTTCAAGTTGTCCTTTGGTGCGGTCGCCGTGCTGCTGTGGATCGGCGGTCAGCGGCGTGCTGGCGGCGATTCCGGGGCGGCAGGCTGGACAGCGAGACTGTGGCGCGCGTTTTCAGACCTTACAGCGCTGCAGCTCGGGCTGCTGTTCGGCCTTTTTGCACTGACGTCCGCGCTGTTCGCGCGAGTCGCGTGGCTGGCGCCGTTGGCCAACCTGATGGTCCTGCCGGTTTTCAGCGTTGTTACCGTGCCCGCGGCGCTGGGTGGTCTGCTGCTCGACGGGCCGCTCGCGCCGGCCGGCGACCGGCTCCTTTGGCTCGCGTGGATCAGCCTGCGCGCCGTTGTCGCGATACTGGAGGGGCTGTCGGGATTGCCAGGCGCAATCCGGCCGCTGGCATCACCGTCAGGACTCGCGCTGATCGTGACGGCGCTGACGGCGCTGTGGATTGTGCTGCCGCCGGGCTGGCCCGGCCGCCGGTTGGCATGGCCGGCGTTGCTTGCCGCGGTACTTTACCGCCCGGACGGGCCTCCGGCTGCTTGTGTCGATGTGCATGCGCTTGACGTCGGTCAGGGCCTGTCAGCCGTGCTTCGCACCCACACCCGCACGCTGGTCTTCGATACCGGGCCGTCCTTTCGCGGCGGCAGCGACACGGCACAAATGGTTTTGCTGCCGTTCTCCAGCATCGGCGTGGACAGCGTCGACGCCGTCATCGTCAGCCATGGCGACCTGGACCATGCCGGCGGGCTCAAGTCGCTGTTGCGCGGCGTCGATGTGCGCCAGCTGCATGGCGGGGAGCCGCGGCGCCTGCCGGCATGCACGCGCTGCCGCGTCACCGGGAACCGCTGGCAGCTGCAACGGTGTCATCTACGTGCTGCATCCGGATATTGGCGACATCACTGACGGCAATGATGGGTCTTGCGTTGTCGAGGTGACGGTGGGTGCGGCGCGGGTGCTGCTGACCGGGGACATCGAATCCCGCGGTGAAAGGCGACTCGCCGAGCGCGGCTACCTGAAACGCACGGAGCTCGTGTTTGTGCCGCACCATGGCAGCAGCACGTCCTCGACAGCGGCATTTGTCGCCGAATTACAGCCGCAGTTCGCGGTTGTCGCGGCCGGTTACGGGAATCGCTGGGGCTTTCCCAAGGAAGATGTCATCAATCGCTGCAGGCGGCGGGTGCGACAGTCGCCAATACCGCCCTGCAAGGAGCATTGCAGCGATTGGTTCGTCCGGGGAGCGGCGTGACACTGCAGTCGAGCTCATCTCGGCTACCGGTATCGGCCACCCGGCACGATACGCCCTGAACCGTCGATCGGGGTCCGGGTGGTATCGAGCTGTTCGACTTCGGCAAGGTTGGGCGCGAGACTCCATGGTCGAGATCGGCAAAGCCGGCGGCTGGTTGATGGCGCCAATCATCTTGTGTGCAATTATCGCGCTCGGCATTATCCTCGAACGTTTCTGGACATTGCAGCAGAAGCGCGTCCTGCCGGCGGACCTGAATGAGCAAGGTCCGGGCTGGGTCAAGGAAAACAAGCTCGACCAGAAGCAGATCCAGACGCTGCACCAGGGGTCGCCGCTCGGCCAGATACTGGCTGCTGGCCTGATCAACCGCGACCGCGAACTACACCATCATGAAAGACAGCATCGAGGACACCGGGCGGCACGTTGTGCACGAGCTGGAACGCTATCTGGATATGCTCGTACCGTCGTGGCGATCACGCCGCTGCTTGTTCTGCTTGGCACTGTGATTGGCATGGTCAAGGTATTTGCCGCGATCACCACTCACGGCGTCGGCAATCCTACGGTGCTGGCCGGCGGTATCGCCGAAGCGCTGATTACGACCGCGGCCGGCCTGACAGTGGCAATCCCGGCCCTGATCGGCTATCGCTTCTACCGCAACCGTATCGATACCCTCGTTGTCGATATGGAAAAGGAAGCGATCGAACCGGTCGAGGCGCTGCACCGGCGGCAGTCGACGACTCGCAAGAAGAAACGGGGATGAAACTCGGGTCTCGCCCACCTGCGGAGCCGGAGGTTAACCTGACGTCGTTGATCGACGTCGCGCCGCCGCCGCCGATTTTCTCCATGGTGTCCACCAGTTTTGTCAAGCAGTCACAGATTTCGATACGCCTGCCGCAAGCGGACAGTGCGGCGGTCGTGGAGGAGAAGCCGGAGCAGCTGGAAATCATGATTACGGAGCAGGGCACGTACCTGATCAATGGCCGCGAGCTGATCAACAGCCGGCCGGAGACGATCAGGAACGCGCTGCAAAAAATTTCGGATGGTGATACGTCCCTGCCGTTGACGATCAGCGCGGATGCCAACGCGCGGCACCAGCACGTTGTGACGGCTATGGGGATGTCGCCTGGCCGGCTTGGCTTCGTGCAAATCAGTATCGCCACCCTCAACGATCCGACCGACGATCAGCCGTGACTTCGACGGTCGATCCGCGGCTCGCGACCGTTTACCGGCGCTTGTGGCAGTACGTGCTGCCGCACCGCGGTATCGGCCTGCTGGCGCTGGTGGCGATGGCGGCGACGGCACTGATCGAAATGTCGATGGTCGCACTGGTCGAACCGTTGATGGACGATGCGCTGGTCGCAAAGAATCTTGAAACGGCCCGCTGGCTGCCAATTGCATTTGTCATCGTGTTCATACTGCGTGGCATCGCCGGCTTTGGCACCGAGTGGTCGCTCGGCTGGATCGGGCGCAATGTCATCAGTTCATTGCGGCGCGACCTGTTCCGCAAGTTCCTGACGCTGCCAACACGTTTTTTTGAAACACAATCGACCGGCCCGATGCTGTCGCGCATGACATACAATGTCGAAATGGTTGCCGAGTCGGTCACGACGGTGGTAACGATACTGATTCGTGATTTTCTGACCGTACTGGCTGCCATCGGTTTGATGCTGTACCAGAGTCCACGGTTATTCATAACCGTCGCCGTTGTGCTGCCTGTTGTCGCGGCGATGATCAAGGCATTGGGCACCGCGTTTCGCCGCTACAGCAGCCGTATCCAGGATTCGATCGGTGAGGTGACGCAGGTTTCCGAGGAAGTGCTGTCGGGTAACCGGGTTGTCAAGATATTTGGTGGCCAGGATTACGAAGTTAAACGCATGGCCCAGGTCGACGACGGCAACCGCAGCCAGAATCTCAAGCTCATTCGGACGCGGGCATTGGGCGTTGCGGTGACCCAGGTTGTGTTCGGCATCGGTATAGCCGCGGTCGTCTACTTCGCCGGCATCGAGTCGATCGATGGCAACCTGAGTCCGGGCAGCTTCATGGCATTTTTCGGCGCGTTGATGCTGATGATGCAGCCATTGCGGCGCATCACGAATGTCAATGCAACACTGCAGCGCGGCATTGCCGCCGGTGACAGTGTGTTCCGGATCATTGACGAGGATGACGAGACGGACACCGGTACGTGGCGCGGCGGCCGCGTGCAAGGCGCCGTACAGTTCCGGGATGTCAGTTTTGCGTACGGCGATGAGGATGCGCCTATACTCGATCGCCTGTCACTCGACGTCGAGGCAGGGCAGTCGCTGGCTATCGTTGGGCATTCCGGCAGCGGCAAGTCGACACTTGTCAGTCTGCTGCCCCGGTTCTTCGATGTAACCTCGGGCGAAATACTGCTGGACGGACGGCCGATCAAGGAATACGCGCTCGATTACCTGCGTGACAATATCAGCCTGGTCAGCCAGGAAGTCATATTATTCAATGACACGATTGCCAATAACCTTGCCTACGGCAAGCTGAGAGAATGCAGTCGTGCAGATGTACTGAAGGCTGCGGAAGCGGCGCATGTACTGGAGTTCGTCAATGAGATGCCAGACGGAATCGAGACGATGGTGGGCGATCGCGGCGTACTGCTGTCCGGCGGCCAGCGGCAGCGTATTGCAATTGGACGCGCACTACTGAAGAACGCGCCGCTGCTGATTCTTGACGAGGCCACTTCGGCGCTCGATACGCAATCCGAACGCCGTATACAGGACGCGCTGAATGCACTGATGAGAAACCGTACGACGCTGGTCATTGCCCACCGGCTGTCTACGGTGGAAAGCGCGGACCGGATCATCGTGCTGGACCACGGCCGGATCGTCGAATCGGGTACGCATGCGGAACTGGTGCAGGCAGACGGTCACTACGCCGCACTGTACCGGATGCAGTTCAGCGAGGAACCGGCGCCGGCGCCGGCCAGCTGAACCCGGCACACCCACCGACGTGAGCCGCCAAAGCGACAGTTGGGTGCAACGCGCCTGGTACTCGGGATCAGCCTGGTTTGTCCTGTTGCTGCCGTTAAGCGCGGTGTTTGCCGCTGTGACGTCGGTACGCAGAATGCTCTATCGGCGCGGCTGGCTCAGGAGCTTTTCGGTCCCTGTGCCGGTAATCGTTGTCGGCAATATTTCGGTTGGCGGTACCGGTAAAACGCCAGTCACAATCTGGCTTGCACAACAGTTACGTGAACGCGGTTTCAATCCGGGAGTGGTCAGCCGCGGTTATGGAGGCGTGCTCGGTGATACCCCAGTCCAGGTCAGCAGCAACAGCGACCCCGATATTACCGGCGATGAACCGATACTGATTGCCACACGCAGCCGTTGCCCGGTTGTCGTACATCCTGATCGGATAGCCGCTGCCCGTGACCTCGTGGCCATGGGTGTGGATGTCATCATTGCGGACGATGGTTTGCAGCATTACCGCATGCAGCGCCAGTTCGAAATTGCCGTGGTCGATGGCGCGCGGGCGTTTGGTAACGGTTTCCGCCTGCCGGCAGGACCGCTGCGCGAAGCCACGCACCGGCTCGATTCCGTGGATCGGGTGCTGGTGCAGTATGCAACACTTGATGATGAGTTGAGGAATCCGGTGGCGGGACTGCCGTCGCACACCAGCGGCTTTCATCTCGCCGCACACGAATTACAGCGCATCGATGGCACGGAAACGTGTGTTATCGATGACATGCGCGGCAGACCGTTGCATGCGGTCGCCGCGATAGGCAATCCCGAACGGTTTTTCCGGATGCTCGAACGACACGGGCTGACCATTGAGCGGCACGCGTTTCCGGACCACGCCGTGCTCAGCGCGCGCGACATCGCGTATGATGACGATCACCCGGTGATCATGACGGAGAAAGATGCTGTGAAATGCCGTGCCTTCGCCGCTGGCCGCCACTGGTTCGTGCCGGTCGACGTCGATATGCACGATAGCGCGTGGCTCGACAAACTCGAGCATCGCCTCCGTCCGGACAAGGTAGCCGCATCGCCATGAGTGGTTTTGTAATCGTCATACCGGCGCGCTATGCGTCGGAGCGGCTCCCGGGAAAACCGCTGCGACTGATTGCCGGCCGGCCGATGATCTGGCACGTGCACGAGCGGGCGCGCGAGAGTGAGGCGGACCAGGTCGTCATTGCAACGGACGATGACCGTATTGCTGACGCGGCGCGCGCATTCGGCGCGACGGTGTGCATGACATCGGCTCATCACAGTTCCGGCACGGAGCGGCTCGCGGAAGTTTGCGCGAAAAACGGCTGGCCGGACGACCAGTGTATCGTCAATCTTCAGGGCGACGAGCCCCTTATGCCGGCGACCTTGATCAACCAGTGCGCGGAACTACTGGACGATCCGGATGCGGACCTGTCGACACTTGCGTCGCCCCTGGCATCAGAGGGCGATTACCGCAATCCTAATATCGTGAAGGTCGTACGCAACGATATCGGCGACGCACTCTATTTCAGCCGTGCCGCAATCCCGCACGCACGCGAGCCGGTCAATTCATCGCTGGCCGTCGAAACGGCGCTGCACCATCATGGTATTTACGGCTATCGGGCCGCTGTGCTGAAACGAATCGTCGCCTCGCCTCCATCTCCCCTTGAAATCTGCGAACGGCTTGAACAGTTGCGCGCGCTGGGCCTCGGCTTGACGATACGCGTTGGCGTGCCGGCGTTACGGCCGGGGCCGGGCGTGGACACTGAAGATGACCTGAAACGAGCGGAGCAGGCGTTGCAGCCGGCGTAACCGACGTCGCGACGCGCGCAGCACCTCCGTCATCGCGAGGCGCGAAGCACCTCCGTCCCCGCGAGGCGCGCAGCACCTCCGTCATCGGGAGGCGCGCAGCACCTCCGTCATCGCGAGGCGCGAAGCGCCGTGGCGATCTCGCACGGATAATGGCTCTGCCAATCCGCACGAGATTGCCACACCCTGCGGGCTCGCAATGACAGCCCCGACTAGATCCCCATTTTGCCAATTGCGTCGGCAAGTTCCCGTGCCATCCGCTCCAGTGTCGGGTGGCTGGCGGCGAAGCCTGATTCGAGCTGCTTGACGCGATCGAGCATGGAATCGACCTCAGTATCGCCGGATTCCTCGAGATGATCGACGTCCTCGTGCAGTTTCTTGAGCGTCTGCCGGGCGTCGATGTCGATATCCTCGGCCCGCTGCAATTCCCTGCTGAGTTGCGCGAGAATCTCCCTGATATTTTTGAACTTCATCACGTTACCTGCCTGCAACCCTGTTAGTCCTTTCGTTGACCGACCCCCGATCGATCTTTGTCCTCGGCTTCCTCTTCCTCAAGATGATTGAACTCAAGGGCAGTCAGGACGACGCCTACGATCATCAGTAAAAAAACAAATATAGCCGGATAAATCAGGTCAAAAGTCATTTTCTTCTACCCATCATCGCGCACAGTTTGAAGTAAATGCCGAAAGTGAAGATGGATGGAATCCATATGGCTGTAAAAATTGCCTGCTCTCGGTCTTTCAAAACGAACCACAGGTACGCTGAGATGACAAAGGAAATCATCACAGCAAGAATAATAAAATAATCAGATTTTTTGAACATAGATCACCTTCGCAAAATTATGATGGAGCATTGTTGTATTCGAGCCCAAAACACCCGATTGCGCCGAGCAGACAGCCTGTTACCGCGACTGTTCCCACGACCCGCACGCCGGCAGTAATTCCGAATGCAAATGCGTCGAGGTCAATTAGCCCAATGATCCAAGAACTAACCCGCGTGCTACCGGCCAGGGGTCAGGATACCGCCAGCGATTTGCATAAATTTGAAGACTCGTAACAGCAAAATCGACCCTACAAAAGTTCGAAACACCGACTCGCAAGACGTCTACCGACATGTGTTAGGAGTAATGCCGTCTGGTGGTAATGGTTCGTAGATCTATTATACGCCGGTTCGCACAGTTTGGACCTGTAGGGCGCAAAAATTCCGTCCACACGACTAGGCGGCCCATTGATACACATGATGCAGCCCGCCAAGGATCGGTTGGGCAGTCACATTGCCGGTAATTCTTCCAGGCGTCTGCGTCGGCGGTGCACAGGGCGGACTCTGGCGTTGGTGAACGCGTTGTAAATCGTCATTGAAGGTCGCGGGATTTTCGATGGGCGTGTGTGGCTCGGCCATGCTGAGATACAGGAAGAATGGCTGAGCATCAGTCGCTGAGCGCTTCCAGCAGCAAGCCTATCTGTCGGCGCTCCGGGAATCTCAGTTGCAGATTGATCAGCAAATCGCGTGCGGCCTGGACATCGCCCAAATCCCGGTAAATAGTCGCCAGCGCCCAACTGATATCGAAATCCTGCGGAAATCGTCGGCGCGCCTCACGCAGCACTACCACTGCCTGGTCGGACTCGCCCAAGCTATTCAGTGCTATACCCCAGGTGTAGGCGTAGCGGGGCTCATGCGGCGCAATTTTGGCTGCCCGCTCCAAAAAGGCGAGCGCCTGATCCGGGGCGCCGGATCGTACCTGTTGCAATCCCATGGCGAGGTGTGCGGGCGCAAAGTCCGGCCCAACGCGAACGGCATGGGCATACAGGGCCTCCGCAGCGCTGTCATTGCCGAGCTGCGCCTCGAATCCGGCAAGACTGAGTGCCGCCTCCGGCATGGGGGCATTGGCGAGCAGCGACTGGCGGTATTCTGCCGCTGCGTGGTCGAACGCCTGAGCCTCGCTGGGCCCCAGTGCCTCGCGAACCAGCGCGTAAGTCGCCGCGGCCTGCACGCGAACGCTCAAGCGCGGGTCTTGCAGTAGTGCGCTGCCGCCGGCCAGCAGCCGCGTTTCCGGCGGCTCGTCGCCCAGGACGCGCAATGCGGCGTAACGGATCAGTGGATCGTCACTACCGAGCTGTTCGCGAATTACGGCGATCGGTAGACCTTCGGTCACCCTGCCCAGTAAGGTCAACATCGTCGCGCGAGCAATCGGCGGATAGTCGCTGCGGCTGATGCCGGCCAGCAACAGGTCATCGCCACGACCGCTGCGCCCTGCCGCGATGGCCGCCCCATAGTGAACGCTCGCTGCTCCGGCGTTCGGAATCCGAAAGCTGTGATCACGGCGGTCGTCGATACCCATGTAAGTGGTTGCCGGCATGTGGCAGCTCACGCAATCGTCTGACGTCGCTGCACCACCGTGCGCTGTCGCAAACTTCTCCGGCAAGTGGCATTGCGCGCAGGTGTCGTTTGCATTCGGTCCCGCTTTGAGTTGGCCACTGTGGGGATTGTGGCAGTCAGTGCAGGTGACACCAGCGCGGTACATCCGGCTCTGGATGAACGAGCCATAGACATACACCTCGCCGCGAATGCGGCCGTCGGCGTGATAGAGGTTTTCTTCGAGTAGTGCGGGCAGATGCGTGTCGGTCAGCGCTGCACCGTATCGGTACTGCGCGGCGACCACGCTCCGGCGCGAATGACATCGTCCACAGGCGTCGGGTTGCATCAGCGTATCGGCCGGCCGGCTGCGTGCCGCCATGCCCGTCGCCTGGTCCATGATCCATGCCGCGTCGTCCCGGTCATCGAGATCGACAGTCAGGCCGAAGGTGGCATCGAATGCCCCTGATCGGGCTTGCAGGACGTGCTTTGCGCCGGGCCCGTGGCAACTCTCACAACCCACCGCAACCTCGCTGTAGGTTGTATCGAAAGTATCGGTATCGATGTCATAACCGACGTTAACGTTCGTCGAATGGCACTCGGCGCACATGAAGTTCCAGTTACCGAAACGACCGCTCCAGTGCAGCGCGTCGCCGGGACCGATCTCTTCGTCCGGATACAGGTGGTACCACCGCTGACCACCTTCGCTGGATGGCCTTGAATCCCAGGCGACCTGTAAGGCCTGTTTGCGCCCGCCATGCGTGTCAACAAGATACTGCTGCAGCGGAGACACGCCGAAGGTGTGTGTAATCTCGAAGTCCCTCGCTTGCGCGTCGGCATCCACGAGGTTGGCGAAAAATCTGCCGTTTCGTCGAAACAGGCGGATACTTGTCTCGAAATACTTGAAGGTCGTATCGGAGAAATCACCAAGCACAGATTGCTCATCAGCAACCTGCATCGCCAGTTGATGATGCGAGTTCTTCCATTGGCCCGCTTCTGCATGATGGCAGCTGGTGCACAGACCTGAACCCACGAAACTATCGGAGTGCGCTGTGCCGCCTTTTGTTTGGCTGCATGCCGCCAGCAACAAAGCGGCTACAAGCGCGGTGATTGCGCGCATGGGGCGGTCCGCGTTACGCCGGCCTTGCCATGAGTAACCGTAAAGTGTGCAAGGCTGCGTATTCCTGATTGTTTTTCATGCACGTCGTCAATACCACGTGCCGTGGTCTGCCATTCTTCCGCGGTGACGTCATGCAGCAGGTAGCCGCGGTGTGCGGGGTCATAAAAAGTCACCTGCGGATTATTCGGCAGGTTATCGGTAACTGGCTGGGCCAACGCCGGTGGCCAGTTTGCGCTTATCGACGAGGTGACGAACTCGATAACCGGGAAACGTTCATCGGCCTGCATTGTCCGCGTACCGTCCAGCGTCCAGAACGAATGTACATCGCCACTCAGTATAATTGGATGGCCTGACCTGGCCCGCTCCAGCGCCCGGGCAACCCGTTGCCGGTTTGCGGGGTAGGCGTCCCAGGCGCCGATGTAGCGCAGGTCCTTGCCGCCCACCTGGTAAGAGAATGGCAGAAACGGCCCCGGTGAGGCGATGACATTCCATGCGGCGTGATTGCTGGTCAGGCTTTCCGTAAGCCAGCGCTCCTGAGCTGTGCCCAGCATGCTGCGATCTTCAGCGAAGATGTCCTCGCAACGCTCGCGGTAATTGCCGAATCCGTAGGTCGGGTCGTAGTCGTCGCTGCACAATTCTCGCTTGTCGCGGAATTGCCGTGAGTCCAGCATGCAAATCTGTGCGATATCGCCCAGCGAGATCCGTCGGTGAATATCAAAGCGGTTTGCGCCGATCGCATCGTCAGCCACGCACCGGCATATGTTCGTACCACGCCTGGTAGGCGGCGGCCCGGATTGCCGACTTCTCCGGGATCGTTGTCTTCGATGGCGTCGTGATTGTCGATGGTCATGAAAAAAGGCAGCGCTGCATGTGCCTGTTGCAAGCATCGGTCAGTCTTGTAGAGTGCGTGCCGGCGACGGAAGTCGTCCAGTGTCGTCGGCTGTTGCTCTGTCTCGCTGTTTGCGAAAGGTCTCGCCGAAGGACGTGTCGTAGATGTAGTCGCCAAGATGGATGACAAAATCCGGGTTGTCGCGGACCATATGCTGATAAGCGACGAAGAACCCGTGGCTGTAGTTCTGGCACGAGGCGGTGACCGAAACGTACCCTTTGGATCGCGTCGTATTTGCCGGGCAGGGTCCGGGTTACGGCCGATGTGCGACTCGCAGCCGCCCGCACTGAACCGATACCGATACTCACGGTTCGGTTCCAGGCCATCCAGCTCTACATGAACCGAATGACCCAGCCCCGCAGCAGCAACCGCTTGTCCGCGACGTATGACGCGGGACATATCCCGGCGGAGAGACAATTCCCAGTGCACCGGGATACTCGCGTCAGGCATTCCACCATTGGCTTCCTCCGGCTCGGGTGCAAGTCGCGTCCACAAAACCGCTGAGCTGTCGGTGATATCGCCGGATGCAACACCCAGCGCAAAAGGATTGCGGGCAAACCCAACCCCTGCGGCTGCCTGAGATGCCAGCTGTGTGGCGCTTAAGCCTATCAGCGCGTTACGAAGAAACTGTCGTCTGTCCATGCTGTACCTGCCCGGCAAATTCATCGCAACAGCGAAAACGTATCATTTTCGCCACGACATAGGTTTTCGCTATTATGAGCTCTGAAACTTTTGTATAGTCTCGCGGATGGTAACCGATACTAAAGCGTCTCAAGCGAGGATCAGCAATGTTTAGACGACTGCCGCACGATTCATCCGGGATCCTGGGCCTAACCGCAGTAGCCTGCTTGTTGGCGAGCCCAATCATACAGGCACAGGTGACGCTTGAAGAAATCGTTGTCACCGCACAACGCCGCGCTGAGAATATCCAGGACGTCCCGATTTCGATCACCAGCATGTCCGGGGATCGGCTGAATGCGAGGTTCGCCAGCGGCGACGACATCCTCGCACTTTCCGGTGCTGCACCGGGTTTGTATATCGAGACGTCAAACGGCCGCCTGGCACCGCGTTTCTACTTGCGTGGCCTGGGTAATGCAGACTTTACCAACTCGGCTTCACAACCCGTTTCGCTGGTTTTTGACGAGGTCCCTATGGAGAAGGCGTCGTTGAAAGCATTTCCGCTATTCGATATGGCAAGCGTCGAAATCATTCGCGGGCCTCAGGGAACGCTGTTCGGGCGCAATACCACAGCGGGTATCGTCAAGGTAAATACGAAACGTCCCACCGCAGAGACGGAAGGCTACGTTAATCTTTCGGCAGGTAATCTCGGCACATTCAACGGCGAAGCTGCTCTCGGCGGCACGATCGTCGAGGATACGTTGACCGGTCGGGTGTCGGTGCTGTCGCAGAACCGTTCCGACTGGGTCGACAATGGTTTCACGGGCGAAAGCGACGCGCTCGGTGGTTATAATGTTGCAGCCGCTCGCGTCCAGCTGGAGTGGACACCCAATGACGATCTGAAGGCCTGGCTCATGCACCAGCGCCAGGATTCGGACAGTACGACCACCTTGTTCCGCGCCAACGTACTCAGCCAGGGCAGCAACAATCTGAATAGCAATTTCGATCGCGACACCGTGTTTTTTGATGGCGGTGAAGGCAACAAGGGGCGGCTCGAGACCCACGGCACCACGTTGACAGTGGACTGGAATGTGGGCGACTACACGCTGACGTCCATCACATCCTATCAGGACATTACTCACCGATCAGCTCGTGGCGATATTGATGGCGGTTTTGGTTGCCTGTTCACTTGCGGCGGTATTCCGTCGGGCCCGCCCAGCACGCCGTTCAACCCGGCCGCTTCACCGTTTGTGGTAAACGTCGATACGGGCAATACCATTGACGTGGAGCAGCTTACCCAGGAGCTGCGCCTCGCGAGTAACTTTGATGGCCCGATGAACTTCCAGGTCGGCACCTTTTACTTCAGGGATGATTTCTTCGGCATCGCTTTGAATCAGAGCGCGGGCGCCACGGAGTTCCGGCCCGGGTCGACGGCACAAATCGAAAACACGGCTATCGCCTTCTTCGGCCAGGGCAGCTATGACGTCGATGAAAAGACTTCACGGTGACCGCCGGCGTGCGTTATACCGATGACGAAAAGGATGCAATCAACATTCGTTATGCCAATGGCGTCCCGTCAGAAACGCTGGCACCGATCAATCTGCAGGACGAAAATGTCAGCTGGGATCTGGCATTTTCTTATGCTTCGAGCGCCGAGGGCCAGATCTACGGCCGCATCGCCACGGGCTTCCGCGCGCCAACCATTCAGGACCGTCTTGAAGACGATCCGGAAGTCACCACGGCTGACTCGGAAACCATCCTTTCCTACGAAATTGGTTATAAGGCTCAGTACGACCGCTTGCGATTCAACACAGCGGCGTTTTACTACGTCGTTGACGATATTCAGCTAACTGCGGTGGGTGGTGCGAGCAATTCAACCACGCTCCTGAATGGTGACGAAGGCACCGGCTACGGTGTTGAATTTGAGATCGAATACATCGCGCTCGATAACCTCGTCCTGTCTGGCGGCTTCGGTTACAACAAGACGGAGATCAACGACTCGACATTGGCAGTCGCTCCCTGTGGTTCCGGACTTTGCACAGTCACCGACCCGCTGAATGCCAATGGCCTGGCGCTGATCGACGGCAATCCGTTCCAGCATGCGCCGGAGTGGACAGCCAACTTTGAGATTGACTATGCCTATCCTCTGAACGGTGGCAACGCCGAGCTGTATGCATTCTCTGACTGGAAATTCCGCGGTGAGACCAATGATTTCCTGTATGAGAGTATTGAGTACACCACGGATACGCAGTTCGAAGGTGGCCTCAAATTCGGTTACCGGAATCGGGAGAAGAATTACCATGTCGGTTTCTTCGTGCGCAACATTACCGACGAGGAAAACGTTCTGGGCGGTATCGATTTCGCCAACCTTCTGGCTTACACCAATGAGCCGCGCGTCTGGGGAATCGAGGGCTCCTGGAGCTTCTAGCCGGTAACTGTCTTGCTTGTTCCGAGTGGCTGACGGCGCATGAATATGCGCAGTAGTGTCGCGGCATGCCGTCGTGGCGGCGCCAGATGTAGAAGCATCGCCGCTATTGCGGCCGCGATGTGTGCCTGCGCCTGCACGGCGGAGCCGGTCCCCGAGGCAGACGCTGCGAAGCAACTCTCGACATCGGCATCCGTCGAGCGGCCCAATATTATCTTCCTGCTCACTGATGATCAGCGCGCGGATACACTGTCGATTACCGGCAACACGGAATTACAAACCCCCAATATTGATCAGCTGGCGAGAAGCGGTGTGCGCTACAACAACGCGTTCACCGTTCAGCCTATCTGCGCCCCGAGTCGTTTCGCATTGCTGTCCGGACAATACGAGCGCACCAATGGTCTTGGCTTTAACTCGCCCTACGAGGTTTCAGAAGCACAATGGTCGCAGACGTACCCTGCGCTGCTGAGAGAGGCCGGTTATTACACCGGATTTATAGGCAAGTTTGGCGTTCAGTATTACTCGTTCGCTGGCAGCGCCGAATCCAAGTTCGATTATTGGCGGGCGCACGATGGCTGGCTGTCATTCTTCCCCAAAGATATGGTCAACAATCCTGATGGGGCAATTTACCAGGATGCCAAGCATGACATCACGACAGAGATCATGGGTGAGTTCATCGAGAACTTTCTGCATGAGCGCCCGGAAAACGTGCCCTTCAACCTCTCAGTCAGCTTCTCCGCACCGCACAATTCTGTCGTGTCTTCGATGTATACCGAGGGCGCGGATTCCGATTGTGACAGTTATGCGTGCCGTGTCATGGGGTATCCCGCCAACTCAAACCCGCGCCTGGCCGGGCATCCGATATACGATTCGCTGTACAGAGACGGAACAATCGGAATCTCGCCGGATACCGGCCGTGACCCCTACAGGTTCGTCCCCAAAGGTGTGATCGATCACCAGGCTCGCCAGCAATGGTATGCGTATAACTACGATGCTGATCTTCAGCCCGAGCATCTCGTGCGCTACTACCAGACTATTACCGGTGTCGACCATGTCGTAGGCAGGCTTGTGGCGGAACTCGAGCGCCTGGGTCTTGACGAAAATACGATCATCATTTTCTCCAGCGATCATGGCCTGCTAAACGGCGAGTACGGTACCGGCGGGAAAGCGCTGCTGTACGATCTGGTGGCGAAGATACCGTTGGTCATTTACGATCCCAGGCGCCCCGCCGGTGACGCTGACCGTGTGAAACAGGACCTGGTGCTCAGCATCGATGTGCCTGCAACGATATTGGCTTATGCCGGGGTGGCGATACCACAGCAAATGCAGGGCAGGGACCTCAACGCAGAAAATCCCCCGCGTGAGCAGGTGTTTCTGGAGAGTCTCACTGTTGCCGAAGGCAATCCGTTCATCGAGGCGCTGCGAACGCAGGAGTGGAAATATGTCCGCTACCTTGAGTCACGGGGCTGTCCTTACACCGAGGAGGATCTGGATTTCTCCGGCCAGCAGCCAATTTTTGAGCAATTGTTTCATCTTGTCAGTGATCCGGAGGAACGGCTGAATCTGGTGGATGTGGAGGATCATGCCGCGGTACTCGAAGCATTCCGGGAGCGCATTCGTGTTAAATCCGCAGAAATGACGGCAAATGGCCGGCAGTATAAACGCGACTTTTCGATTCCTTTGCGACCCGCTGACGGTAACTACTGCTGGTAGAGCTAACCTGCTTGAGGCGAAGACGCTTTGGAAGTAGCGGGACAGGATAAAGCAGCCCCCGATTTGAACTGGTCGCCACGCCGTCTGGATCGAGCGAGAAGCACTTCGTCGAGGCGGTTTTATTTGTATTTCCTGATAATATCTGTCGCAGCCCGTCCGGGTACAGCTCCGGCCACAACTCGCGCCTGGCGTCCCCGGATTTAGTGGGGCGTACTGCGACGAAAAATGTATTGAAAAGATCTGCTTATGGATTCAGACAAAAAGATCAGCGTACTTTTCATTCGTGTATGGCAATATCTGCCGTTCACCGACAGCGGAGGGAGTGTTCCGCAAGCTGGTTGCTGACGCCGGTCTGGCGGAGCAGATCCCGATTGATTCGGCGGGCACGCACGCGTATCACGTCAATGAGCCGGCAGACCGGCGGGCGGCCGAGGCGGCTGGCCGGCGGGGCTTCAGCCTGGATGGCATCCGGGCGCGGCGCGTTGGGGCCGAGGACTTTGAGCGATTTGACCTGCTGCTGGCGATGGACAACGACAATCTGCGCATACTTCAGGAACACGCACCCGAGGCGCATCACAACAAGTTGCGCCTGTTCCTCTCCTACACGGATTCTTCCGAGACCGAGGTACCGGACCCGTATTACGGCGGTGCCGCGGGCTTCGAGCGTGTACTGGACCTCGTCGAGGCAGCGGCGCGCGGGTTGCTGAACGAGGTGACCCACGAATTGCAACGGCACTCGTCGCGGTCGACATAGCCGGCACCCGACTTAACCAGGCTATTAGCGCTGGCCTCGAAGCTTTGCCGGAATCCGATGAGCCAGCCGTGCTTGACGGCGGTGGCGCAGCCGGTTCCCAGGGCAACAGGCGTCCTTTCGGCTTGCTGCCGTTGGTGCTGTCCGACTGTGCTTCGGCCGGCTTCTTGTCAGCTTTCGTGGCCGCCGGCTTATTGTCGTCCGCCGCTTCTTTTGGTGCCGGGTCACCAGCCGGCGCCGGCGGACGCTTGGCATCGCCCGCACTTTTCGTAACAGGCGGCTCCTTTTGCCGCTGCTCATCGCGAGCGACATCGGGCGCACCTGCCTTCCCTGACTCAGGCGTTTGCGATTTCTCGGTGGCCGGCGTACCTGCCTCCATGGACGCGGGCGCCTGCGGTTTTTCAGCGGCCGGCATAACTTTCTCCCTGGGCGCGGGCGCCTGCGGTTTTTCAGCAGCTGGCGCAACTGGCTCTTTGGGAGCGGATGCCTGCTGTTTCTCACCGGCTGGCGCACCTGGCTCCGGTGCCTCGGGTGCCTGCGGCTTCTCCGCTGCAGACGGCTTATCGCCAGAGCGGTCAACCCTGGCAGCGTCACCAGTGGTGGCTGTCGCGGCAGGGGTCACCGGGCTCGATTCACCGCGGCCTTCGCCAGAGGATGGTTCACGGTCCGTTCGTGCATCGCGATTCGGCTGTTTGCCATTCTGCTGCGCTTGCTGCCGGTTTGGTGCAGCGGCGTCTGCCCGTTCTCGGCTTTGGTTGAATCCGGCCGGGCAGCGTCCTGCTGCTGTTCGCCATTGTTGCGCGCTTCCGCGTTCTCGGTGCTCTTGCGCGGCGGCGTCGTCCGCCGCGGCTGCGACGTTTCTTGGTCTTGCGCCCGTCAGTGCGGTTTTCTTCGCTGGCTGCCTGGCCCTGCGTATCCCGTGTGGAATCCCGCTTGCCAGCATCCTTGTCGCGCCTCGTGCTTTTGTCTTCCGCGGAATCGGCCTGGACGGCTTTATCTTTCGGTGCATCCGGCTTATCACCCTTCTTGCCACGTTTCTTCTGTCCGCCTTTTTTGCGCTCGCCCTTTTTGCGGCCGCCGTCCTTGCCGGCGTCCCGGTCGCTGTCAGCGCGTCGCTTGCCGCCGCGGTGGTTACCGCGGTCATCGGCGGTTTTGTGCGACTTCTTGACGCTCTTGTGTGCTTTCTTCGGCTTCTTGTCTTCGCCTTCATCGGACGATCCGAACAGGCCAAACAGGCGGGCGAACAGGCCCGGTCCTTTCTCTTTCTCAACGACCTTCCGGATCGGCGCAGGTGTTGCCGGCACGACGGTTGTCACGGCCGGCATCTCGGCCGGTTTTTGCTCCTGAAGGCTTTCGGGAACCAGCGGCTCTTCGTCGATTTCAGTCAACGCGTAGCTGCTGCCGGTATTCTCCGGAAACTCGACCTGGTCGTCGCGCACCCGGCGTATCCGGTAGTGCGGTGTCTCAAGCGACGAATTCGCAACGAGGATGACCAGTGTGTCGTGCCGCGATTCGAGGTTCTGTACCCAGTCGCGCTTTTCATTCAGCAGGTAGGTTGCCACTTCGACCGGCAATTGCGCGATTACTTTGGCCGTGCGTTCCTTGCGCGCTTCCTCGCCAATGATGCGCAGGATGGCGAGCGCCAGGGACTCGACGCTGCGTATCGTGCCAATGCCGCTGCAGCGCGGGCAGGTCAAATAGCTGGACTCGCCCAGTGACGGGCGCAGGCGTTGCCGGGACATCTCGAGTAGTCCGAAGCGCGAGATCTTGCCGATCTGTACGCGGGCCCGATCCTGCTTGACAGCTTCGCGCAGGCGGTTCTCGACTTCGCGCTGGGCCTTTTGCGGTCCCATGTCGATAAAGTCGATGACAATCAGTCCACCAAGGTCGCGCAAAACGGCAACCGCCGTGGCCAGATCTCATCGTCTGCTTCGAGGTCGGTAGTCCAGCGCCGTGGCTTCGATGTCGCCGCCCTTGGTGGCGCGTGCCGAGTCCATGCCCATCGACACCAGCGCTTCGGGATGGTCGACCACCAGACTGCCGCCCGACGGCAGGTGGACGGCACGCGGCAAACGCTGAATCGATCCTGGGTCTCGATCTGGTAGCGCGTGAACAGCGGCACCGGGTCGTCAGAGTTTCAGCTTGCGCAGGTTATGCGGCATGACCTGCTCGACGAACTCCCGCGCTTCCGCATAGGCCGCTTCGTCGTCGATCAGTATCTCGCCAATATCGGTCGTCAGGTAGTCGCGCAGCGCGCGGACAACGGCATTGCTTTCACGGTAAATCAGGAACGGGGACGGGCGGTCGACAACGACGTTCTTGATTGCCTCCCAGACTGCCAGCAGGTTCTCGAGATCCCACGTCAATTCCTCTGTCGTGCGATCGATGCCGGCGGTGCGGACTATAACGCTCATTCCGTCCGGAATTGTGACGTCGCGCATCGTTTGCCGTGCGACATCGCGATCCTCGCCGACGATGCGCCGCGAAACGCCGCCGGAGCGTGGCTCTGTTCGGTTTCAGGACCACTGGAGGCGGCCGGCGCAGGGCCTGACAAACGTCGTCAGCGCGGCGCCCTGGTTGCCGCGTTCTTCCTTGTCGATCTGCACGACGATGTCCTGACCTTCTCTCAGGACATCCTTGATATTCGGCTTGCCGGAATCGCTGTCCTTCAGGAAATACTCACTGGAGATTTCCTTCAGCGGCAGGAAGCCGTGACGATCCGCGCCATAATTGACGAAACACGCTTCGAGGCTGGGCTCGATGCGGGTAATTTTACCTTTGTAGATATTGGCTTTTTTACGTTCGCCGGACGGCAGTTCGATGTTCAGGTCGTATAAGCGCTGGCCGTCGACCATCGCCATGCGCAACTCTTCTTCCTGAGTTGCGTTGATTAACATTCTTTTCATGATGCCCTTCTTGTGGATAGGGCAGCGAAACGCGCACGGCGGGAGTCGTCAAAGGGGCGGTGCAGGGGGGTGCAACGGGAGCGTGCCGGCGCGATGCGCCGGAGAACGGGTTCGAGTGCATTGTCAGGGCCCGATCCAACCGGATCCAGCCCAACAGGAAAAAGATCATTGATACCCTGCGGTACTGCCGCTTAGGCGCTCACCGTGCAGGCCGGTTCGCTGCCGAACGGTTGTCGGCCTCTTCACTGAAGCCGATTTCGAATAAAGTAATCCGGCGCGGCCGGGCGCTCGAGGCCTGATCCGCTGAAACGTGGATTGTGGGGCCCGACAGTGGTCCACTGGCCGCCACAACGGCGTAATATACCACAGCCATTGAACAGCGCACCCTGAATCTGCGCGCAGAACGACGTTAAGTACTTGCCCATGCAATCAAAATCCAGTCCCGATACGCCCGGTGAACGGACTCCGGTCAGGAAACTCGTCATCGATGCCGAGCAATCCGGACAACGCATCGACAACTTCCTTCGGCGTGAATTACCGGGCGTGCCGAAAGGACGTCTCTACCGTCTGCTCCGGCGCGGCGAAGTACGGGTAAACGGCGGCCGCATCCGCGCCGAGTACAAGCTCGAAGCCGGCGACGAAGTCCGCCTGCCACCGGTGCGCCTGAGTGCCGAGGGCGCGCCGCCCCCGTCACGCAAGGTCGCGGATCTTGCCGACCGCGTGCTGTTTGAAGACAAGTACCTGCTCGTCATCGACAAGCCGTCCGGTGTCGCCGTGCACGGTGGCAGTGGTGTGAGCCACGGCGTAATCGAGTTGCTGCGCGCGGCGCGGCCCGAGTTGCGCGACCTGTCTCTCGTGCATCGACTGGATCGTGAAACCTCGGGTTGCCTGGTCCTTGCCAAACGCCGCAGCGCGTTGCGTTCATTGCACGAGCAATTTCGCTGAAGGGCATGTCGAGAAAAACTACCTCGCACTTGTTGCGGGTGACTGGCAGGAAGGAACGCAAACGATCGACGCACCGCTGCTCGTCACCAATCGTCGCGGTGGCGAGCGACACGTCGTCGTCAGCCCGGACGGCAAGGAAGCGGCGACGCGTGTACGCCTGTCACGCACGCTAGGCAGCTGCAGCCTGTTGCAATGCGAACCAGCGACCGGCCGCACCCACCAGATACGCGTGCACCTGGCGCACCGCGGCTTTCCGATCCTCGGCGACGACCGCTACGGTGACGCCGAGGTGAACCGGCAGGCGGCGAAGGGGGGGCTAAAGCGTTTGTTCCTGCATGCACAATCAATCGCCTTCCCCGACGCGAACGGCAACGAGCATCACTTCACCGCGCCGCCCGGCCTACGACCTGTCGAGTTACCTCGACAGCATCCCTTTCGAACGATCCCGCCGCAAAGGCCGCTACTTGCGGCGTTAAACGCCGGTGACTACGGCAGCAGGTGCCCGAGTTCGCGCAGCGTCGCCGCCAGCCAGATCATTGGCAGCCCGACCAGGGCGGTTGGATCCTCGGTGGTGACCGAACGAAACAGCACGAAGCCGGCACCCTCGATCTTGAAACTGCCCGCGCAGTCGTAGGGCTCGTCGTGGCGCAAATAGGCTTCGACTTGCCGCAGGTCGAACTTGCGAAAGCGGACGATCGTGTGATCGACGTGTTCGTAGCGGCGCCGGCTGACAGGGTCGAGCACGCAGACGGCTGTAAGAAACTGCATCGTCTTTCCGGAGGCAGCCAGCAACTGTTCGACGGCGCGCGCATGAAAGCCCGGCTTGCCGATCACTGTGCCATCGAGTACGGCAATCTGGTCGGCGCCTATAATCAATGAGTCGCGATAGCGCATCGATACCGCCTCGGCTTTGCTGATGCGGGCGTGGTGCGGAGCGAGCTGCTCCGGGTCGGCGATGCCTGTAGAGGCTTCCTCGACGCCGGGTGCCACGGTTTCGAACTCGTCCAGGAAACGGTCGAGGAGGCCGCGCCGGTAGCGCGACGATGACGCCAGGATAATGTTTGGCGCTGACGGGTTCTGCACAGTTAGAGGGACCTGCTGATAACGTCCGGCCAGTGTACCCGCAAGCTGGTGACGCGACGGGTTTTGCGGCGAATGACTTCCTGACAGGCCCTGGCCGGTCCTTATCATGCGCCCGCCATGGCCAATCCACTGCTGGATCGTACGTTGCCCGAGCATCTGGCAGAGCAACGGCAAACCATTGATCGGGTTGAGACCATCACCCTTGACCACGGCGATTGTCGAGGCGGATTTCGGCGCATTGCCTGACGGAAAAATACCGCCCGGCTGGCGCGATTCCCCGGTTACAATCCGGCTGGAGTTCGGCTTTGCAGACGTTGGTGAGCGCCTGCCGCAGCTGACCGGAACGGTTGCAGCATGCATTTATGCCGTCTGCCAGCGCTGCCTGGAGCCTTGCGAGATACGGCTCGAGGAGTCGCTGAAGCTGTTGCTCGTCGAATACGGAAGTGCCGCGACGGAGGGGGCCGGTTACGAGGCCTGGGAACTGCATGACACCCTGCTGCGGCCGCTGGATGTCGTGGAAGAAACGCTGATCATGGCGCTGCCGATATCGCCCACCACGCCCCCAGCAGAGGCATGCGGACCGCTCGTTGAGCATATCGGATCGAAACCGGCCGCCACTGATACGGTGCGGCCCTTTGCGGACCTGAAGGCTCGCATCGACAAAACGGAATAATCAGAGGCTGGCGGCGACGCTGGCGCGCGAATCACGAAAGCGAAACACAATTGAGGCAGCAATGCAGTGCATTGCCCATCTCTGGAGACGACGATGGCAGTACAGAAAAGTCGCAAGACACCCGCGCGCCGCGGCATGCGGCGCTCGCACGACAAATTGAAAAACCCTACCTTGTCCGTGGATCCCACTTCGGGAGAAACGCACCTGAGACACCGTGTGTCGCCGGATGGCTTCTATCGCGGTGTGCAGGTCGTCGAACAGCCTGTCATCGACGACGAAGATTAGGCAGCAGGGCCTTGTAACAGGCCCTGACGCGCCTTTCTCAGACAGACCGGGAAAAGCCGGCTATTGTCGTGGGAACAGAGTCTGTAATAGCCATTGATGCGATGAGCGGCGACCTCGGTGCCGAGGTTGTCGTGCGCGCGGCTGCAACGTGTCTTGAGAGCCACGTCAACCTTCGCCTGATCCTTGTCGGTGACGAAGAGCAACTCGCATCGATCGTGTCGCGTGTCGCCGGCCATCAACCGCGTCTGCTGATCCAGGCGGCCAGTGAAGTCGTGGCGATGTCCGAAGCTCCGGCAGATGCGTTACGCAAGAAAAAGGACTCATCAATGCGGGTCGCCGTCAACCTGGTCAAGGATGGCACCGCGGACGCCTGTGTCAGCTCCGGCAACACCGGCGCGCTGATGGCCACGGCCCGGTACGTGTTGAAAACGCTGCCGGGTATCGACCGCCCCGCGATCTGCACTTGCCGAGTTGCCGCCTGCCTCGGCGGCACCGTCCACATGCTCGATCTCGGTGCCAATACCGCTTGCAGCGCCGAGCAGTTGTTCCAGTTCGCGGTCATGGGCTCGGTCGCTCACCGAGTGACATCCGGCGGATGACATGGCCGACCCGCGCGTACGGCGCTGCTCAATAACGGCGAGGAGGAGACGAAGGGCCACGAAACAGTTCGTGGCGCGTCGGCTTTACTGCAGGCCAGCAGCCTCAATTACGTCGGCTACATCGAAGGTAATGAGATCTTTTCCGGCAAGGCGGACGTGGTTGTGACTGACTGGTTTCCACCGGTAACGTGGCGCTCAAGACAATGGAGGGCACCGTCGGTCTGGCATCGCATTACTTAAAGCGTGCTTTCACGGAGAACCTTTTTGCGAAGGTGCAGGGACTGCTTGCGAGCCGTGTCCTCAGGAACCTGGCCGTGCGTATGGACTCGCGGAACTATAATGGCGCGTCCCTCGTGGGACTTAATGGTATCGTAATAAAAAGTCACGGCAGTGCCGATTCGGTGGCTTTCCAGCACGCCATCGAAACAGCGCTCGTCGAGGTCAGGAACCAGGTGCCGCCAACAGCAGATCGGAAGTCTGCTGCAACAGGAAGCCGCATGATCTATTCGGAAGTTGCCGGTACCGGCAGCTACTTGCCGGAACGGATCATGACCAATGCGGACCTCGAGAAAATGGTCGATACCAGCGACGAGTGGATCCGGACGCGCACGGGCGTTGAGCGCCGCCATATCGCCGCCGAGGACCAGCCTACATCGGACCTGCGCGTCGAAGCCGGCGCTGAAGGCAATGGACGCAGCCGGTATAACGCCGCAGGACATTGACCTGATCGCCGTCGGCACGACGACACCCGATCTTATCTTCCCGAATATCGCGACACTGATTCAGCAGCGGCTCGATATCCATGGCTGTCCGGCGTTCAGTGTCGAGGCGGCGTGCACCGGCTTTATCTACGCGCTGTCAATGGCGGACAAGTTTGTGCGCGCCGGCGAATCCGAAATGCGCCCTTGTCATCGGCGCCGAGGCTGCTCAGCAAGATCGCTCGACTGGACTGATCGCGGCACCTGTGTGTTGTTCGGCGACGGCGCCGGCGCGGTCATCCTGAAGCCATCGGAAGAGCCGGGCATAATGTCGACGCACCTCGGCGCGGATGGCAAATACAAGGATCTGCTGTATTTCCCGTTCGGTGCGTCGAAGGACCTGCACAAGGCCGGATCGCCGGAAGCACGTATCATGATGAGCGGCAACGAGGTATTCAAGGCAGGCCGTCAAAACACTCGGCGGGGTGGCGGAAGAAGCACTGGCGGCCAATAATATCGACAAGAACGATCTTGATCGGCCTCGCGCCGCACCAGGCGTAACCTGCGTATTATCCAGGCGACGGCGAAAAAGCGGCTCGCAGCCGCCGATGAAGGCAAGGGCGATAGTGACCGTGCAGGACCACGGGAATAACGTCTGCCGCATCTGCTGCTGCCGATGGCGCTCGACGTCGGAATCCGTGACGGACGCATCAAGCGCGGACAGCTCATACTTCTCGAGGCATTCGGGGGCGGCTTCACGTGGGGTTCCGCGCTGCTGCGTTACTGATGCACGGCCGGACTTTAACTATATGAATCCGACGCTGGTTATCGGCAACAAGAATTATTCATCGTGGTCGCTGCGTGCCTGGCTGTTGCTGTCGGAAGCGGGCATCGCGTTTGACGAGGTCAGGTTGCCGCTCGATAACGCCCGAATTTTCAACTCGGATTCGCGAGTACTCGCCGGCCGGCCGGGTGCCGGTGCTGGATCGTGGACCAGCAGCCGGTATGGGACACACTGGCAATCGCCGAGACGGTTGCGGAACGCCGGCCTGACGCCGCCTTGTGGCCGGACGATGCGGCGGCACGCGCTCATGCGCGTAGCATTTCGGCGGAGATGCACAGCGGCTTTGCCGCCCTGCGCGCGGCGATGCCGATGAATTGCCGGGCGTTCGGCCGTCGTGTTTCGCTGCCGGACGATGTAACCCGGGATATTGACCGGATTCCGACATCTGGGCCGATTGCCACCAGCGTTACGGTGCCGGCTGGCTGTTCGGCGCGCGCTTCAGTGTTGCGGACGCCATGTTCGCACCCATCGTCCTGAGGTTCCGCACTTATGGCATCAACCTGCCCGATGCCGCCTGCCATTACCCCGCGCTGCCTGCGAAAAGCGAGGCATTATTGAACTGGCTCGTCGCTGCGGAATCAGAAACAGAGGTACTGGAACAGGACGAAAAAGGACAATGAAAATACGCTTTACCGGTTTTTGCGCCGCCGACGCCGCTGCCTTTGGGTACAGTGGCCGAAATATATGACCTGCCGCCCGACGGCTCTGACGTGGTCGGGGCTGTCAGCGTCATCAGGGCACGCGCCGACGATACGCTGATCGATATCGCGCGCCGGCACGGTCTGGGCTATGAGGATATCGTCATTGCCAATCCGGACGTCGACGTGTGGCTGCCGGGAGAGGGCACCGAGGTCGTGCTGCCGACTCGATTCGTACTGCCACCGGGGCCGCGAAACGGCGTCGTCCTCAATCTTGCCGAGTACCGCATGTACTACTTTCCGCCGGTGAAAGATGGCGAGACGCCGGTGGTGATGACCTATCCAATGAGCATCGGCCGCATGGACTGGGAAACGCCGCTGGGCCTTACACGAATTACCGCCATGGCCCGCAATCCGGCATGGTATCCACCGGAATCGATTCGTGCGGAGCACGAGGCGGACGGCAACCCGTTACCGCGCGTCGTACCGCCGGGCCCGGACAATCCGCTTGGTGCGCATGCCATGCGCCTCGACCTGCCGGGTTACCTGATTCACGGCACCAACCGCCCTGCGGGTGTTGGCATGCGGGTCACGCACGGGTGCATCCGGATGTTTCCGGAGGATATTGCCTACCTGTTCGAACTGGTCAGCGTCAATACGCCCGTATACCTGATCAATGAACCAGTCAAAATGGGCTGGGACGGCGATGAACTGGTTATCGAGGTACACCGTACGCTTGCGTCAGCGCCGCCGCCGGACGCGCTGATCGCTGAGGTCGCGGACGAATTGCTGGCCGGCGTGTTGGCGGACGCCGAGGCCGCGGCCGTCGATAGCACCGGAGATAGCGTCGCCACCGGTGGCGGTATCGACGATGCTGTTCCGCCACTGAAACGAGCGGGATTGACGATCGTGACCGAGAAATTCGTCGACGTTACCGGGGAGCGGCCAGCGGAACTCGATTGGGATTCCGCCGAAATCGAACTCGCCCGTCACCGGGGAATGCCGGTCGCGGTAGGGCGCGCCCATAAAAAACGCCGCGACAAGCGCGGCGTTTGATTGACACTAGCGTAGTCTGGCGCTACTTGGACATCGATTTCTGGAACATGCGCTCCAGTCGATCGCGGTTAGCGTCGCAGCAGGACTGCGCTTCGTTCGCCGCTGACAGGGCACGGTCTGCGGTGCTCTGGGCGCTGGATGCTGCGCGGGCCGCGCTGTCTGCTGCCGCGCGTGCAGCCTCTGCAGCGGATTGCGCTGATGCTGCGTCTCTTGCCGCTGCTTCTGCTGTCGCCCGTACCGCGTCGATGCCCTCGGTGCTGGCACAGCCAGAAGCCAGTCCGAGTACCAGCACGGCGGTGCCCACTTTGAGTGCGTTCTTAATCATCATCCAAATTTCCTCTGTTGGAATAAATTTGCCCGCGCATTATTTCCTGAAACGCGCGGTTATCTTCAATAAAACTGGTGTTTTATTAGCGATTTGTCGGCCGGAGGCGACATTTTGCCGCCGTTTCAGACCGGTGAGCGGAGGATACTCTTTTTAATCGGATTGCGACAGGGCGCATTGTTACCGGTGCAAGGTCCGGCCGCCCGGTTCGGGTAGCTGGCAACCCGGCCCCGGTCTGGTTGTTTTTTGATCAGTTAGCGGCCCTCAGGCGGAATCGAGCGCGACGAGCGCGTCGATGGCGTGGTACGCCGACAGGATGGCACCCTCCTGCCAGCCCTGCAGGATGCTAAGGTGTTCGCCGGCCAGGAACAGGCGGTCGTCGGGCGTCAGCAGTACGCCCGGGTCTGAGACGCCCCAGGCGCCGAGCTGGAACGGCACCTTGTTCCAGGCGACACTGATGCCACGGGCCACTTCGGCTGCGAGTTGCGCATGCACAGCGCTACCTTGCCCGATAGCGGCATCGATTCGCTGCTGCGGCGTACGGGCAGAAAACGTGCTGCCGGCACTGCCGCCAAAAACGTAAGCGCCCAGCACGATCCCGCGATCACTACCCATGCCATGACTGGGGTACCAGAGCTGCGTGATATCCTGCGTCGTCCACGAAATGCCGCCGTAGATGTTCTGCTCCTGTTCCCAGAAGCGCCGCGACTGGAACGCAAGCTTGAACGCGGGTGTGTACGCAAAGGCCGCGATGGCGGACTGGTGCGCTGCTGAAAAATCATTGTCGATTGAGCGCACACACGGATGCCGGTATCGTGCAGATACAGTGATCGGCATCAATGGCCTGTTCGAGGCCGTTGCGGTCGGTATAGACGACCCGCGCACCGTCGGCCAGCTTCCGGATCTGCGTGACCATCGCTTCAAAGCGTATTTGCTGCAACAGCTGCGATTCGAAAGCGCGGGCTATCCGGTCCATACCACCAACGGGTTGCAGCATGGTCGCCTGTTGGTCGAGCTGTTCGGTGAAATCGACCCGCTGTTGCCAGAAGGTCTCCTGCGCCAGTTCCTGCAGCGATCGCGGATCGAGCAACTGTCCGCGTTCCCGGCTGCCGGTTGCCTCTTGCCCGGGAAAACCGGCGCGCTCGCTGCCCTGGTACGCGCTCGCGCCGTCGAGATCCCCAAACTGTCTCAGCAGCGCCAGCACGTTGGCGCGATCGTTCGCGGACAATTCCTGGTCGAGAGCGTTCTGGTTGATAGCCGACGCGAGCAGGCGTGCAATATTGCCGCGGGTATCCGCCAGGATTCGCCGCGCGATTTGCGGCTCGCCCCCAAAGGTGCTGGCTGAATGCAACAGGGCGGCCCGATTGTCGTTGACGAACGGCTCGAGAGCCACACCGAATTCGCGACAATAGCCGAGCAGGAATTCATGATGGTGCGCAATGCGTGCCGGCCCGCAGTTGAAATACAGGTCATCATCCAGGTCAAAATTGCACAACTGCGTTGAGTCTGTTTCCTCTGCAATATCGCCGGCGCGGAGTGTACGCACGCGGCCGCCAGCCGCGGCCGTTGCTTCGAGCAGGGTGCACGTGTAGCCGAGCCGGCCGAGTTCCAATGCGGCCGTCATGCCGGCAATGCCCGCGCCGAGAATTACGACCGAACGGCCGGAACCGACATTGGCCGGCCAGTCGCCGGGACGGGGCGACGGCGATGCGGGCCGCGGCGGTGGAGGTGGTACACCGGGTGCGCCGGACGAGGCCGACGACGATCCGCAGCCAGCCGCTGTCGCGATACCCATGGCGGACATGACTCGCAACATGACACTGCCGCCAACCGCACGGCCAATGCCGCTCAGGAATTCACGGCGTCGTAGCGGAGTCTGCAATTTGTTCATGGGCACCACCGCGTGATCGCGAGCCGCGCAGCGGCGTGGCGATCTCATTGCATTTGGCAGAGCGCGGGCCGTACGAGGTCGCCACGCCGCTGCGCGGCTCGCGATCACGCCTGTGTGCGATGCACGTGGATGCTGCCAACGACGTCGCCTGCCGTCACGCACTGCAAGCGTCACTTTCAATGTACTGTGCCAGCACGGATAGCGGTGTTCTGCCATTGCCGTGCGAACCGATCACAATCGTATCAGGTGGCAGGTGCCGGACGGCCCACGTGGCAAACCAGCATTCTGTTGCAGCGCGCACCTCGCGTGGCTCGGCCGCGTCGGTCGCCGGAACGTGCAGGTCGGACTGGAAGAAAAACCCCGGGCGGCTGACATAAACGCCGATCGCTGCCGACGCATGTGGTCCTGCGCCGATGTTGATGAGTTCGACAGGATTTTCGTTGTCCGTAAGGACCGTGCGGCCCGATACCGGACGCACCAGCAGCCGTCGTTTCGTTTCGTTCAGCCGGTCGGGCGGCATCGACTCCCGATTCAGGGCATTCGTCAGGAAGCCGCTGACGGATGCCGGTGCGTAAACGTCGGCGCCCGCGGCGCTGAATGCCCGCGCGCCACCGGCATGATCGTCATGCGCATGGGTAAGTACTACGGCGCGTATCGGCCTGCCGGGTAACGCCTTTCGAAGGAAGTCAATGAACTGCTCCGACAGGCCGCTGATGCCAAGCCCCGGCACCAGATCCGCGGGCGGGATCTGACGCAGACCGACCCCGTCCAGGCCGGTGCGTCAGCGACAACAAGACCTGCGGCGGTATCAACGACCAGGTGATGAAACCCGGTGCGCACGCCGCGCACCATAAAGACGTCGTCGGCCAACGTGTCGAGGCGCATCAATGTACGTGCGGGCCACGCATCACCCGGCACGGCTTGTGGCGGTACATCGCCGCTCGCTTGCCAGATGGCTGTGGCGGCCGCGGCGTCAAGCTGCCGCCGCTCCGCGGTGCCACGGAACAGGGTATCGCCATCGACACTCAGCGTCATACCGGGCTCACCGCGTTCGGGCCAGTTCCAGCGCCAGACGACCGGCACCGAACCGCGCAGCGGCATGTCGGCGCGCGTGTGAAGCTCCATCAACCGGCCGTCACGAATCTTCAGTTCGATGTCGTGATCGGTGCCCGGGTAGCGGATGATCTGGCGGCCATCCGTCGCAGCGGATGTTACCCATGCCGGGTGCGCATTGATCTCACGAACGAGTTCTACCGGGTCGATGCGCGCATGGCGCCGGGCTTCGGCACGCACGGCCACCGGGTGAAAATCGATATCTGGCGGCGACCCGGGGTTGACGATTCTTACGGTGTCGGGCGGCAGGAACGAAACAGTAAAGTGACCGGCAAGATCCGGGTTTGCCCGGCCGGTCGCCCTGAACTGCACCCGATCACCGCTATCCTCGGTGATGACGCACCAGCGCGCCGGGGTAAACTCTCCGCGGGCCGGCGTCGTGCCCTGCAGCCGCGCACCGATGTCGAACTCGCCATCCAGGCAGAACTCCTGTGCGCCCCCCTGTGCATGGGCTGTCGCAACGATACCCGGCAAAACCGGCAGCAGCGCAATAAGCAGCATTCGGGGAAGCATGATGCACGCTTGGACCGAAATCATGCGGGCCAGTTCATGTGCTGCACGTTGCACGTCCGGTACCCGGTACCTGATGACCCCAGCAACACAGCCGGCTGCCGTTTGGCCGTCAGGCCTGGTAACCGTCCTGCGATCGCAACAGGGCATCCTGCAGCATCCGGGTTTGTGAATGTTCCGCGCCAGCAGCTGGCGTTTCCCGCCGATAGGCTCCATTCGGCGTCCATCTCCACGCTGCCGACCTGGCCATTGAGTTGCAGGTCCGAGCGATCCGACCGAAGTTCGTCCTGAAAGCCCTTGCGATTCGCGGATGGGGCGCCAGGACCTCGACGCGGCTCTCCAGGTTACGGTTCATCAGGTCGGCCCAGCCCATCAGGTACTCGTCACTGCCATTATTGTGAAAGAATAGAGTCTCGCGTGCTCCAGGAAGCAGGCCGAGGATGCTGATGACGACCGCGCACTTTCGGACCAACCCGGCAGGCCCGGCCGTAGCCCGGCAGGTATCGCGAACAATCAGGTCCACGGACACGCCGGCATGGGTCGCTTCATACAGTGCCCGGGTAATGTCGGCGTCTTCCAGGGCATTTGTCTTTAGTTGAATCAGCCCATTGCCGTGCGTACGGCGACGTATCGCTCGAGCGACGCGGTCTTCCGCAGCAGCGCACGTTTTCACGCCTTGCGGTGACACCAGCATTTCGTGGTAGCACCGGCCGCTCAGCGGACCGGATGTCAGCAGGTTGAACAGTTCCGTCGCGTCCTCGCCAATGGTGGTGTCCGCGATCATCAGGCCGATATCACAATACTGACGCGCCGTGACCGAGTGATAGTTGCCGGTTTCGATATGCACGTAACGGCGCGATTCGCCGTTCGGACTCTGTCGCACGATCAGCGTTGCTTTCGCGTGCGTCTTGGAACCCACCACGCCGTATGAGCACATGAATACCCGCCTCTTCCAGACGATTCGCCCAGCGGATATTCGCGGCCATCGTCAAAACGCGCCGGTAATTTCGACGAGCCACGGCCACCTGCTTGCCGCGTGTAACGGCCGCAACCAGCAACGGCAACGATCGCGAGATAATCCGAGGATGTCCGGTAGAACCGCCTCGTTCTTGACGGCCAGCACACACGGGTCGTCGACCGCTTCATGCAAGAGCCGCGTGACCGAGCTGGTCGAACGACTGGTAAGGACGCTTCAGCAACAGCGGGCCGTGGGCGTCCAGTTCGGTGAACATGAGAGCGGCCGACGGGCAGGCGAGGGTGCAACGCCGGTTCGACATGCGGGAACTTGAGGGTCAGGACGATTGATATTGACAAGTTGCATCAGGTCGCGGCCGCCGAGCAGGTCCGACACGACGTAGATATGGTCGGCGCCACTCAATTCGAGCTGCGAGAACTGCCGAGGATCTGCATGCGCAGATCGCCGTCCAGGCCCGGGTTGACCTCAAGCCGAAACAACCGGCGCGAAGCGTCGCTCGCGCAGTTCGGCCTCAATCATCTCGAGCAGGTCGTTGGCCAGTTCCTCATCCCGCTCAACGATTGCGTTACGTGTCACGCGGAAAAATCCGACAGACAGGATCTCGGCGCCGGGCAGCAGCAGGTCCAGGTTGCCGGCGATGACTTCTTCCAGCGGAACATAGCGGCTCTCGCCGGCAACCTGCATGAAGCGGGGTGTGCGAGCGGAAACCGGTACCTTGATCCGGATCAGGTGCGGTTCGTCTTCGGACGGATCGAGAACCCGCAGCAGTACGTTGATCGACAGGTTTGAGACAAACGGGAAAGGGTGCGCCTCGTCGATGGCCAGCGGTGTGACCAGCGGCAACACGGACTTCCGGTACTGTTCACGCACAATCTTCTGCGACGCGTCGTCCATGGACTGATACGACTCGATGCGAATACCGGAATCAGTCAGGCGGCGGAACAGTTCCTGCAGAATATACGGACGGTCGCCGAGTACTTCGGCTACCTGGACTTCGCACTCCTCAATCTGTTGCTGGGGTGTGCGCCCGTCGACCGTCAGCGCATCGACGCCGGCACCGACCTGTTGCTTCAGGCCGCCGATGCGTTTCATGAAGAATTCATCGAGATTCGAGTCGAAAATTGACAGGAACTTGACGCGTTCGAGCACCGGGTTTCGCTCGTCCTCGGCTTCTGCCAGCACCCGCCGGTTGAATGCCAGCCAGGTCAGTTCCCGGTTCAGATACAGACGGGGATCATCGAGGTCCGGGCTTTCCAGCACGGCTGGTCCGCTGCCTGTCCTATGGGATCCGGGCGTGCACCGAAATCAGTTACCTTTTTCAGCTTCAAAGACCATCTCGAGACGCAACACGGCGCGCTGCGCGATGCAGGCGGTCAGGCTCCACGATTTCCGCATCGGCGTGCCTGGTTTTTTGACACCAGTACGCTGTTGCAGGTTGCATAAACCCCATGGCCATGGCCCGGAATTCGCCGCCCCGCGACGCACAGCCGACCATCAACACTCGCCCGTCGCACTCCGTTAGTCAAGAACGACCGGTCCGGGAGACGAGGCATTTCACTCGGCGGGCCTGACACATGCTGGCCGGCGGTCTGAGGCAAAATCGGCCTGAAGTCACTGTATAAAGGGGAATTCTGTTGACTAACGGCGGTAGCAGCCTATAATTCAAGTCAGCTTGAAAGTACGTCCCCTATTTATGTACTCCATTTCGAAGTCCCTTCCCAATACCTCGTCCTGTTTTCATAAGTAAGCGCAACCTTCTAGCGAACCCGGTCGCCTGACGCGGCCACCAATACTTTTGAAAATTTAAGGATAGAAACATGTCAACAACAACCGGTACGGTGAAGTGGTTTAACGATGCCAAGGGCTTCGGCTTTATCGAGCAGGAATCAGGACCCGACGTATTTGCGCATTACAGCGCTATTTCCGATACGGGCTTCAAGACGCTGGCCGAAGGCCAGAAAGTCCAGTTCACTGTGACGCAGGGCCAGAAAGGTCCGCAGGCAGAGAATATCGTCGCACTCTGAATGAAGGAATGCGACCCGGCGGGCGCTGATGAGGTGCTGGCCGGTCTCGGTCTCTTCGGAGATTGAGTCGAAAAAAGCAGGGCTGAGGGGCCTGCTTTTTTATGCGACATCACGAACCGGCAATACGTACCACGCAACGGCGACAAAATGACAAACGCCGCCGACGAGTACCAAAGACGTGCCAGATGACGTGGTTATACGCAATGCGCCTGGAGGCATAAAACAGCGCCCCGACGGTGTAGCTCAGGCCACCCGCAATGAGCCACATTGTGCCATGCGAGCCGACGGCCTCGGCGATTTGGGGCGCAGCGGCGACAATCAGCCAGCCCATCAGCAGGTAGCCGGCGAGAGACAGACGCGGGTAACGGTGCCTGAAATACAGTTTTGCGATGATGCCGGCGGTAGCCAGCGTCCAGATTGTTCCGAACAGCCACCATCCGCCACTGCTCCGGATCGCGACCAGGAGAAACGGCGTGTACGTGCCGGCGATCAGCAGGTAGATCGCGCAGTGATCGATCATTTTGTAGACGCGCGTGTGCGGCGATGTGTGCATCGCATGGTAGACGGTGGAGGACAGGAAAAGGGCAATCATGCTGCTGCCGTACACGACGCTTGCGACGATCCGCCATGGGTCAGCGCTGCCGATCGACAGGTACAGCATCCACGACAAACCGGCAATACTGAGGATGACTCCTGCGCCATGTGTGGCGGCGTGAATCGCCTCTTCTATCATCGTGTATTGTGGGTGCTGCTGGTGCATGCTTCAAATCATCCGTTCCGGCCACTACAGTAACAGCCTTGGATACTTCACGAATACAACTAATTGCGAGCGTTCCCCGCGAATTGCTCAGATCCGGCGCCCAATAATGAGTTCAATCGACCAGCCAATACGCTTTATCCATAGCTCGGACTGGCAGCTGGGCATGACGCGCGCATTTTTAAGCGAAGAGGCGGCCGCGCGCTTCAGCCAGGCGCGGATCGACGCGATCACGACACTGGGCAGACTGGCGCGCGACAACGAGGCGCAATTCATCGTTGTCGCCGGCGATATTTTCGAATCGAACCAGCTTTCACAGCGCACGGTAGTGCGCACGCTGGATGCGCTCGAGGCATTGCCGGTACCTGTCTTCCTGCTGCCGGGTAATCACGATCCGCTGGACGGCACGTCAATATTTTTGAGCGAACGCTTCCGGGCTGTCAGCCGCCATATCACCGTGCTCCACGATTACCGGCCTGTCGCCGTGCCGGGCCTTGACGGGATTGAAGTGGTTGGCGCGCCATGGAGAACGAAACGACCCGTCACCGATCTGTGCCAGGAAATGGCGCAGGCTAATCCGCCTGCAACGGATGTCATTCGCATCGCCGTCGTTCACGGCCAGGTCGATACGCTGTCGCCGGATCCGGGACGCTCCGGGGTCGTCGACCTGGCTGCCGCGGAACAAGCGATCAGGGAGGGGCGATTCCACTACCTCGCGCTCGGGGACCGGCATTCCGTTACCGAAGTCGGCGGCTCCGGCCGCATCTGGTATTCGGGTGCGCCTGTTGCGACGGCCTTCGACGAACAGGATCCGAACAAGGCGCTGCTCGTTGAACTCGACGGCGAATCCAGTTGCCGTGTCGAGCCGCTCGATGTCGGTCACTGGATCTTTATCGCCGAACAGCGCCGCCTGGATGGGCCTGACGATATTGCGCGGTTTGGCCAATGGCTCGATGATCTTCCGGACAAGGAATGTACCGTCATAAAAGCCGGTTTTGAAGGCAGCATCAGCCTGGCGGCGGCGGCCATGCTTGATGATGTCATGGAGGCAAAAGCTGATTTGTTCGCGAGCCTCAGGCTGCGCGAACGGACGACCGATCTTGCCATAGTCCCGGATCAGCTGGATCAGGACAGTGTGTCGCTGTCCGGCTATGCGCGTGCCGCATGGCAGGAACTGCTGGAACGAGCGGACAGCGGTGATGATGCGGCAAGGGATGCGCTGCGCCTTTGTTACCGTTTGAGCGATCACGGAGACGCATAGTGCATTTGCTCAGGCTGTCGATCGAAAACTGGCGTGGTATTTGAGCGCGGGATATTGAGTTTGCCGAAGGCATCACGCTGATCGAAGGCCCGAACGAGATCGGCAAATCGACAATCATCGAAGCCATCCGAACGTTGTTCAGCGAGCCGGATTCATCGAAGAAAAAAGCCATCAAGGCCATACAGCCGGTGGGCCGCGATGTTGGCAGTGCCGTCGAAGCCGAGATCCGGTTGGGGCCATACCATATTGTTTACGCCAAAACGTTCAACCGGGGCGCCAGCACAACGCTCAAGGTGCTGGCGCCGAAGCCCGCCCAACTGACCGGCCGCGAAGCTCATGATCGCGTCAGTCAGATGATGACTGAGTCGATGGACGTGGCGCTTTGGCAGGCCTTGCTGGTTGACCAGGGCGAAAAGGTTGCCCTGGCAAACCTGAAGGATTCCGCGGGCCTCGCAAGAGCGCTGGATGAAGCGGCCGGTTCGTCAGCTGCAGGTGATGAGGATGGCGGGTTCTTGGCGGCCATCCAGGGCGAGTATGAAAAGTACTTCACTCTGCGTACCGGCAGGCCGAAATTCGCAGCGCAGGAGGCTGCACATTTGCGCGCCCGGCAGGCGTTTGATGTCGCCCGGGAATCGCTCGCGGCGATCGAAACAGATATTACCGCACACGATCGCAGCGTCGCCGAGGTCCGGCGCCTTGAATCGCAATTGCCGCAACTCCGTTCCAGGCTTGAGCAACACGAAGAATCGTGGAAGAGCGTCAGGTCGCTGCGAGAGCAGGTCGCCGCACAGGCGAAAGAGGTCGAGACCGCGGAAGAACTTCGGGTTGCGGCGGCGAAGGCATATGCCGAGCGCCGGGAGCAGGTGGCAACAATAGATATCAGCCGCCGTGAGCTTGACGAGGCCGAAGCGCGGCAACAACCGGGCCAGCGCCTTGCGGATGATCTGCAGCACAAGTGCAAGCAGGCTCAACTTGTGCTTGACGAGCTGAAGAAAAAACTGCGAGTCGACCGGGAGCAGCTGAAGCTTGCGCAGGACGACGAGCGCTATCTTGCGGACAGCGATGCTTTGACGCGAAACAAAAAGCGGCTGGAGGAACTGCGGAAAATTGTCCGGGACCGGAAGGCGGCGCTCGCGAGTGCCGGTTCAATCACCGATTGACCCGGCCGGACTGGGTCGCTGGCGCTCGGCTGAACAGTCTCGCGCGGTTGCCGTCAGTGCCCGCGATGCAGCCGCGACAAGCTTTACTGTTTCGGCTGAGCAACAACTGCAAATGGAGATCGGCGACGAGACGGTCGAACTCGGAGAAGGTGACAGTACGCGCCGCTCCGTTTCCGCGGTCGTGAATATCCGTATTCCGGACGTCGCCGCGATTCAAATCGCTCCGTCGCAATCCGTCGCCGGCCTGCAGGACAAGGTTGAAGAGGCGGACCGGGCAATCAACGCTTTTCGGAAGGAGTCGGGCCTTGATGATCTTGATGCGGCAACAGCAGCCTGTGAGCGCAAAACCCTTGCGCTGCAGGACGCTGATCGACTGAAGGCGCGTCAGCAGGACATCCTGCAGGATGCGACACAGGAAGAGCTGGAGCAATCGGTGCTTGCTTTGCAAGTTCATTGCGACCGGTACCGGGAGTCACGGCGCGCGATGGAAGCATTGCCCGGTGATTCGGCGGCCGCCACGGCAAGAGTGACGGAAAAACGGCAGGCGGTAGTTGCGCAGGAAGCGTCAGTTGAATCGGCACAAGAGACCTATGAAAAACTGCAGCGGGAACTCGAAGCCGCGAGGCAATCATCGCAACAGGCCCGGCAGGAGCTGATCGCACTGGGTGCCCGTCTTGCGCAGCGAGAGGAGCAGTTGCAACTCGCCCGAACGGATCTGCCCGATGATGATGTGTCCCGGCGTGCCGAACGCGCCGAAGAAAGCGCGCAGCAAGCCGCGATACGGCTCAAGGATTTGCAGGAGCAATTGGAATCGTCCGCGCCCGATGCCCTGGAGTTGCAGCTTCAGAATGCCAGGGGTGCCCGCGAACGTGCCGAGAGAGATCTCGCGGCGCAGCAGCAACAGCTTGCCGTGCTGGCAGATCGTTTGCAGCAAACCCGCGCGGACGGGCGCTATGAGACGCTCGAAGCAGCCGAACGGACACTGGAAGAAGCCCGTCGGCAGCATGAGGCAACACAACGCAAGGCTGCGGCGGTGCAGCTGCTTTGGGACACGATCAACCAACACCGCGACGCGGCTCGCAAGGTTTATGTCGAGCCTTTGAAGGAGGCGCTTGGGCGCCTCGGTAGTATTGTATTCGGGGCCGACTTTGAAGTTGACATTGATGAGGCCTGGACCATCCGGTCGGAAACCCGTGACGGGCAAACTCTCGACTTCGACAGCCTGAGTATCGGGACGCAGGAGCAGCTTGGTATCCTGATGCGTCTCGCGGCGGCGCAGATCGTCGCGAAGCAGGGCGGGGTACCGCTGATCATCGACGATGCGCTCGGCTTTTCAGATCCGGAACGGCTCGAATCAATGGGTGCGGCTATCGCCGCTGCTGGCCGCGACTGCCAGATCATCTTGCTGACATGTACGCCCGGCCGCTTCGCCCACGTTGGTAATGCGACGCTGATCCGGTTCTAACCCGGTTATCTGCGTCCGTTTCCGGCAAAGCTGCGCAATCCTGAAACCGGCGTTCCGCCAACCAGCGGCAGTCCGTTAATCGGTCATTCCCGGCCCCAGCAGCGGCAAGGTCAGTGGCCACAGTGTTTCCTCGTGGCGCCGTCGAAAGAAATCAAGATGGCCTATCGCCTCGAGGCCGGCCTCTTGCGGTGTCACGGTACTGAAGCCGGTGTCCGCGCGGCTGTATTGATCGAGTAGCCACTGCCTCGCGTCCGGCGGTGCGAAGTGGTCATCACTGAAGCCTAACGATTGCACCGGAATTGTGAAGCGGCGATGGCCTTCCCAGTTGCCGAGATACTCCGGCCGGCGGCACCAGCGAAACCACTCTACTGCGACGCCTTTCGGCACATCCGCCCCAAGTCCGAGTGATTTGCCGGGCAGGTAACCGTACAACCGGGTGAGTCCCGAGAGCGAGGAAATTACGCTCCAGTAAAGATAGCGCCGCACCCCGGGGAGCAGGCCGAGATAGCCTGTGCCGGCGGCCAGCAGGACAAGGCGCGAGAACCGTTCATTGCGGCCGGCGAGGCCGAATGCCTGGCCGCCAAAGCTGTGACCGATGCCAATCATCGGCATGCCGTAGTGCTCGTAAGCCCAGTCGATGACGGCCGGAAAATCTAGCGTAGCCCAGTCCGTCATCGTTGCCTCGAAGCCTCTCAGCTTATCCGGCCGGTTGTTACCCATGCCGCGCCAGTCCCAGGCGATGGCTGTATATCCATGCTGTGCAAGCCATGCGGCGTAAGGGTGGTAGAACCGTCCGGGCACGCCGGCGGCCGCCGCCAGCAATACCAACTGGCCGTTCGCGCGGGCTGGCTCAAATGCGGCAACCTGGAGCGGGAATCCATCGGTACAGTGCGTTGTTGCCACGCGCGGCCTCGCGCCAGTACGCTGCTTGTCATTCATCGGGGCAACCTGGGTCGGGATCCTCGGCTAGAGAGTCTGCGCGGTAGAAGCCGAATGGGCTGCGGCTGCCCCACTTCGGCCCGGTTTTCCGATCCTCTTCGTCACATAGTCACCACTATGCTCCTCAGACGATCGAAAAACCGGACTCGAACTGGACCACCCTCGCCTCATTCGTTTCTACCGCGCAGACTCCTGGCGCAACTGATCCAGCGCTGCTTTTAACGCGGACACTTCCGCCTCGAGATCGGCGACGCGGCGCGCGAGTTCGGCGACCGTCACGCGATCCGGCGCTTTGCCGGAATCGTCGTCCTGCTGCCGGTCAGCGTATGCCGCGGCATCCACCGGACCGGAGAACAGGTGCATGTATTCGGCATCCTTGCGTCCCGGTGTACGCGGCAGCTGGACAACCAGCGGCTCGGTTTCACGATCAGTGAGGCCAGAAAGTGCCGCGACGACGGCGGCGTGGTCCGGAAATGTGTGAAGACGCCCGCTATGGGCTTTAAGTTCGCCGGGCGTCTGCGGACCGCGCAGCAACAACAGGCAGACGATCGCCAGTTGCGCGGGATCGAACTTCAGGTCGCTGAAACGCGTATTGCAAAATCGCTGCTTGTATTTTTCGACACCGGTTCTGAAATTCTCCTCAACCTGCAGCAGGTTTTTCGCCTCCAGGGTCCGGGCTGTCCGCTGCACTTCGCCTTTTTGCAGCGACATTACCGGATTGCGAGCCGACTTCTGGTTGCAGGCCGTCGTCAGCGCATTCAGCGTCAGCGGGTACTGGTCGGGCGTAACAATGGATTTTTCTATCAAACAGCCGAGGACTCGGGCTTCGTTGGCGGTCAGGTTCATGGGCGTTGCTGTATCTCAGGTGCGGCGAAGAACGGGCGGTTCAGACCGGTGCAAACTTGCGTTGGCAAATTTGCCAGTCATAGCGCCAGTCACAGGCAATAATACCAGTAACCTGTCGCCGTGGGCCGAGTCGGTACGTGGCCGCCTGCTGTCGGCTCCGGTCTTTCGATTTGCCGCTGGATTACTGGCCGGGTTTGTACGTCCTCTCTGCACGGCGTTCAACGTCGTCTCGGTAATAAGCGACGTCCTTGAATTCCGCGTTTACGTACATCTCTGCCTGGTCATCGAAATGCGGTGACGACGGATCGTTGCTTTGCCCGCCGGCAAGCAGGGATTTTGCCCTGACCTTGTCACCGAATTCGACAACGGCGACAAAGCTGTTGCCGCGATAGCCGTGGTCATCACCGCTCCGTACCGTCGGTGCGCCTACGCACCGCAGGGCGGCGAGCGCTCCCCGGCGTCCCGACCCGAGGCCGACCGCCAAGCTGGGTTGGTCGTCATCAAAGGGCAGGTCGATCGCACCCGTCAGCCGCTGGAAGCGGTTGATCTCGCCCCATGGCGTGTTCCAGGTGCCGAAATCCTCATCGAGCATGGCGACAGTGTCCCTGAATACCTGCAACCGTTCCTCCACCGGGGTTTCGCTGCCGAGGTAGTTGATCAACTCCATGTCACTGAGGCTGTCCGGATTAGCGGCAGCGTCCGCATAGCGCATGCCGTAAAAATGGGCGAGCGACATGGCCACGGAGTCCTTGCTGACAGTCATGTCCCAGTCGCGCAGGACGTCGATCGGCGCGGCCAGCTCCGGCATCGCCTGACCGGCCTCATCGTAGGCGGCGACCAGGCCGGCGATCAGTTGCTCGAAGCCCGGTAGCTGCGGGTCGTAGGCGAGGTCGATCAGTGAATCCAGCGTCACGTCGTTTGCATCGGGCAGCAACCTGAGCGAGTGGACCGCACGGAAGTTTTCATCGTCGGGTGCCATGTACGCCGGGTAGTTACCGGGCTCCGGGCTGTCAGGGCCCGCGGCGGTAAAGGGTGTCGAATTGGAATTCTGTATCCACCCCGTCGACGGATTCAGGATCGTGATGGATTCGTCGACCGTGTGCAATCCGTGCCAGTCAGTCGCCGGGTTGCTGCCGTCGACCGGCATCGAGTAGTCAAAGGCCGTGTCGCGCTTCGGTACGAAATTGCCATGGAAGTAGGCGATATTGCCTTCGTGGTCCGCAAACACCGTGTTGTTCGACGAGTTCGTACGGATACTCATCATGTCGCGAAACTGTTCGTAATTGTCGAGCTTGGTGCGCACGAATGACTGGCGCAATGCATTGACCGGGTCCCAGTTGATACGAGTCGCCACCCAGTCGTCTCCCAACCGGTGCGTGATCGGGCCGTGATGCGTGTGATACATCGTGAAGGTGCGCTCGCTCATCGAGTCGCCGTGCCGGTACTTCAGGGTGACGTCGGAGGCCTCGACCGGCCGCAACTCATCGCCGTAGCGGTACATGAGTTCGCCGTCGACAGTGCTGACGTCTTCGATGAATTCGTCCATAAAGTCCAGGTACGTCGACGTATGCATCCAGCCGGTTTTTTCGTTGAATCCCTGGTAGATGAAAAACTGGCCCCACGTTACCGCACCATAGGCATTCAGGCCTTCCTCACTGACAACGTGCATCTCGGGGCGAAAGTAGAACGATGTATGCGGATTAATCAAAAGCAGCGCGTTACCGGAACGCGTCCGCTCGCCGGAGATGGCAATACCGTTTGAGCCCGCCGGTTCGGAAAACCGGTCCGTCGACGCCTGTGTGTCGTTGCTGATGCCATCAAGCGCCCGCCCGTCACCGTAGAATGCCTCGATGCCCTCGAGCGGTATCTGCTCGATATCACCGCCGATTGATCCTTCACTGAAAAACATCGGCATCCAGGGCTCGAAACGGGTCAGCAACTGCGGCTCGACGTCCGGGTGCGTTGCAAGGTAATAGTTGAGCCCATCCGCCCAGGCGTCACACAGCGCCTTGAGCCAGTCCGGTGCACTCTCGTAAGCTGCCCTGGCTTCGTCGACGGTCATGTACAGGCGCGCGCGCAAGTCACTGTAGAGCGCCTCTTCGCCTTCAATTTCGGCGAGCCGGCCCGTCGCCCAGATATAGTTGCGCTCTATACGCGGGAAGTCGTCCTCGGCCTGCGCATAAAGCATGCCGAACACGGTGTCGGCATCAGTCTTGCCATACACATGCGGTACGCCGAAATCGTCCCGGATGATCGTCACCTGATCAGCACGCGCCGCGAGCTGTTCGGCTTCAGTTTGTGTGTCCGGACTATTGCACGCCGAGACAGCAAGGACTGCCGCAATCAAAACGAATTTAAGATACCGGGTCGGGTTCAGCATGCGGCAGTGCTCCTTAAGTTACTGTAGATTCGACAGCAGCCCGAACCGCGGCAACGCGTTGCGCGACGTCAAGGGCTATCAATCGAGCGCCGAGAGTACCAGCAAGCGGTTACCTGGTCGAACCGCCGGAATGTCGTACCCGGTCCGGGCTGCAAAGGATTTGATATGATGCGCCTGTCCCTGGTACCGGTCAGGCGGGATCTGAAATGACAACGACCAATGACGCGATGGAGGCCGAACTCAAACGGCTGTTTGCGCGATTGAACGCCGATTCCAGCGGCTATATCGAGCAGGAATTCGAGCCATCCTGCAATTGCTCGGCAGCGATTCGCCGCGCGAAGTCTTAAGTCTCGAGTTCGATCTGATCGACAACGATGACGACGGCAAGGTAGGTTTCGCGAGTTCGCGGACTGGTGGCTCGATAGTAACCAGCAAAACCATGGCTGACCGGCGGCGGTCACCTTGTAGAGTCTCCGGGACTTTTCATGAACGGCTCGGGGCGGAGGTGTGCCCCGGGGAGGGCTTTTCAGGGCTGTGCCGGACAGGGACGTCCGGCACAGAGCTGTACGGGACGTATTCACAGCGTCCCTAAAAGCCCTCCCCGGGGTGCGCCTCCGCTTACCACCAAAGCCAAACGTTCATGAAAAGTCCGTAGTCCTGATCAGCTCGCGCGTCGGCGGCGATTCGATGACGGCTTGCGCTTGCCGTTGCGCTGTCCGGACGCGGGCTTCGCACCACTGCGGGGTTTGTTTCGTGACGTATTGTTGCGTGCACCGCTGTTGCGGGCACCGCCTGAGCGCTGGCCGCCACGGCCGGTCTGGATCGGCTCCGCGCGAATACGAGGATCCGGTTCGTAACCCGGAATGACTTCTTTCGCGATCGACGTTTTCAGCAAACGCTCGATGTCCTTGAGCAGGTGTTCCTCGTCGACGCAGACGAGTGAAATCGCCTGGCCTTCCTGGCCTGCACGGGCCGTGCGCCCTATGCGATGCACGTAGTCTTCCGCAACGTGCGGTAACTCGTAATTGATGACATGCGGCAGGCGGTCAATGTCGAGGCCGCGCGCAGCGATGTCCGTCGCTACGAGCACCCGGACGGCACCTGCTTTGAAGTCGGCCAGTGCGCGTGTGCGCGCACCCTGTGACTTGTTGCCGTGTATGGCGGACGACGAAATACCGTCATCGCTGAGCTGTTCGGCCAGGCGATTCGCGCCGTGCTTGGTGCGCGTAAAGACGAGTACCTGGCGCCAGTTCTCCTTGCCGATGCGTTGCGACAGCAACTCACGTTTGCGCGCCTTGTCGACCGGATGCACCAGCTGGCTGACCCGATCCGCCGTCGTATTCTGTTGTGCAACCTGGATTTCAGCACGGTTCTGTTGCAGGTCGCTGGCGAGACGCTTGATGTCGTCGGAAAACGTTGCCGAGAACATCAGCGTTTGGCGCTTTTTCGGCAGTACGGCGAATATCTTGCGCATGTCGCGAATGAAGCCCATGTCCAGCATGCGATCGGCTTCGTCCAGGATGAGTATTTCGATGCCGGACAGGTCGACCGTTTTCTGCTGCATATGATCGAGCAGGCGTCCGGGGGTTGCGACGATGACATCAACGCCGCGCCGCAGCCGGTCGATCTGCGGATTGATACCTGACACCACCGAAAATGGTTGCGGTGCGGAAGGGCAGGTGCTTGCCGAAGACCCGTACGCTTTCCGCAACCTGTGCGGCGAGTTCGCGTGTTGGCGTCAGGATCAGCGCACGCACGCGGCGGCGGTTGGTCGGTGACGTCTGCAGGTGTTGCAGCAGCGGCAGTGTAAATGCGGCTGTTTTGCCGGTGCCAGTCTGGGCACCGGCCAGCACGTCCCGGCCTTCGAGAATCAGCGGGATGGCCTGTTGCTGGACCGGCGTCGAGATGCGGTAGCCTTGTTCTTCGACCGCACGCAGCAATTCGGCCGACAGGCCGAGTTCATTGAATAACATCTATTTCGTACTCCAGGATCGCCTGACCCGAGAGCCGCCAGGGGCGGTACCAGGTTCGGTCCAGGCTGGGAATTCAGGTGACTCCGTCGACCGCAGAATCGCGGGCGGGAGCGATTGGCGCAGACCGAAGTGCGCCAGGACGCGGCGGACTATAGCAGAGCGCCGGCGGATTGACAGGAATAAATCGACGAATCGGGAGTTAGTGCGAAATTTATCGCCCCGATTATTCATGAACGTTCGGCTTCGGTGGTAGGCGAAGGCGCACCCCGGGGAGGGCTTTCCAGGGACTGCTGGTGAATACGTCCCTGTACGCCCGTGCTGACGTCCCTGTCCGGCAGCCCTGAAAAGCTTCTCGGGGCACACCTCCGCCCCGAGCCTCTGTGCCGTTCATGAAGGAATCGAGCGCCCCGTCCCGCAAAATGACCAGTGCAAGTCGGCAGCGGATCTTCGTGCCTGGCAAGGCGCTGCGACGAGTAATAGCGGGGCTATTGCGAGGAGCCGGAACGCGGCCAGACGCGAAAAGACGCGCCGAATTGTGCTGGTTATTTGTGGGACAGGACACTAGCGCAGCACGCCGTTTCGGGCCGCCGCACGTGAATAAAACACAAGGTATGCCCCGAGAGCCGAGCAACAGGATCGGAAGCAGAAGCGCCGCAGGCCCGGTACGGCCAATGCGTCGGACATGAAGACCGAGCGCGCGTGACTTGGACACGCTATCGCAACCGCGGAAAGCTGCCGGAACGCGTGAATGGCCCATGTCCTGCGCATCGAGCAATGCAACTGCACCTGCAGCGTGCCGGCAAAAACGGCAATGGCGAATACGCCCGTTACCCACGCCGGCGTATTGGTATACAGCTCGCGCTCGGCCTCGGGCAACGCCGCCAGTGCCTCAGGCGTCATCGTTACGCGCATGATGTATGCCATCACACCGAGCAGGTTCCAGAGCAGCGCAAGGGCGCTGATGATCCAGAAGCCGCGGGTCGGTGGCGATGCAAGTTTGTTCTTCATGGCTTGCTACCTCTTGTCATTCGACGCCAGGCGGAAATTCTGCACCGGAGCCACCGGCCGGGCAAGGTGCGGTGCAATACGGCGGCCTGGTCCCTGCAAAATACCGCCAATCCCGTGCCGGCTTCAGGCTTCGGCGGCATGGCAAGTGTCGGCAAATCGGGACCAGGCGCCTCGGTGGACGACCAGACCTGAGTCCGGGTTCGGGCCCCGCCGGCAGGTTGGCCCCGCAAACCTGCGAAGGGAATGATCAGTCTGTAACAAGACTGTCACGAGTTTACGGTTAGCCTGCGGAGCAGCCGTTGTGGTGCTCGTTATAACGGCTGCTGTTTTGTGCAACCTGCCGGTAACCTTTTCATGTTGTATTTACTTGTGTTCGTCGTCACCGTCACCGCCATCATTATTTTCCTGCACTGGTACAGCTATCACCACCTCAAGACCGGTATTACGTCGGGCAAGCAATGGGACCTGAACATCTGTTGCGGCACCATCGATGGTGGCGGCATCAACGCGGACATCGTCCAGCATGCCGACGTGCCTAATTTCGTCAAACTTGATTCAATTTACCGGCTACCGTTCGCGACGGCCAGTTTGAGACCGTGCTGTGTTCACACACGGCGGAACATGTCAGCTATCCGCGTCGTTTCGACAGGGAACTGCGCCGGGTGGGGAAGCACGTGACCTATGTGCTGCCGCCGGTATGGCATCTTGCGGCGTGCCTGAACATCGTGGAGCACCGCTGGCTGTTTTTCACTGTCAGGAAGGTCCATCACCGCTTGCCACCGTGCATCCCGTTGCCGTTCGCGCGGCGGCTGCAGGCACGGATCGGGCAAAAAATCACGGCCTGAAACGCAGGCCTGTTCGCGGCCTGCGACGCAGGGCCTGGCATATCGCGACGACAGGGCCGCCCCGTCGTTGCGAGCCCGAAGGGCGTGGCAATCTCGCACAGCCTGGCAGAGGGCTGCCTGCACGAGATCGCCACGTCGCTGCGCTCCTCGCGATGACGAGGTTGCGCCGTCGTTGCGAGGCGGCGCAGCCGCCGTGGCAATCTCGCACAGCCTGGCAGAGGGGTTGCCTGCACGAGGTCGCCACGTCGCTGCGCTCCTCGCGATGACAGCGAAAAAACAGGTAGCAGGTTTTTTTTAACTGTATATACTCACAGTTACTGGCTATTTGTACAGGACCCCTGCAATGGACCAACTGACCCCCCGACAAAAACAAATTCTCGATATGATTCAAGATTTTATTGCTGAGTTTGGCATGCCGCCGACGCGTGCCGAGATCGCCCGGGAGCTGGGTTTCAAATCCGCGAATGCGGCCGAGGACCACCTGCGGGCGCTGCAGCGCAAGGGCGTGCTGGAGCTCCTGCCGGGCGCCTCGCGCGGCATCCAGCTCAAGGATTCGTTGCGCGACCAGCTCGGCCTGCCGCTCGTCGGCCGGGTCGCCGCCGGCAGCCCGATCCTCGCCGAGGAGCACATCGAATCCCGCTATCGCCTCGACCCGGCGTTCTTCAATCCGAAGCCGCATTACCTGCTGCGGGTTTATGGCATGAGCATGAAGAACGCCGGCATCCTCGATGGCGATCTCGTGGCCGTGCACCGCACGCCCGAGGTGCGCAGCCGGCAGATCGTCGTGGCGCGCATCGGTGACGAGGTGACGGTCAAGCGTTACCGCCAGGACGGCCGCGTCGTCTGGCTGCTGCCGGAGAACGAGGAGTTCGAGCCGATCCAGGTAAACCTGAGTGAACAGTCCATGGTCATCGAGGGCGTTGTCGTCGGCGTCATTCGTGACGGCATCCCGCTGCATTGAATCGCTCACGATACGCGCCGCCGCGGGCACGATGAACGATGCACTCGAAAAACTGCTGCAGAGCCCGCAATTGTGGCGCGGCCAGGCAAACGGCAGTGCCTGGCAGGGGCCGCGCGGTACCCACGACTCGACCAGCACCTGCCAGGCGGCGGCTGGCCACCCAATGCCCTGACCGAGATCCTGCTTGAGCAGTACGGCAGCGGCGAGCTGAAACTGCTGATGCCGGCATTGGCCCGTCTCAGCCAGGGTCAGGGTGCCGGGGCCGGCTGGCTGGCGTGGATCGCGCCGCCGTTCCAGCCCTACCCGCCGGCGCTGACGCAATGGGGTATCGATCTGTCGCGCGTGCTGATCGTGCGCCCGGGGAAAAACAGCGATGCGCTGTGGGCGGCCGAGCAGGCACTCGCGTCCGGTAATTGCGCTGCCGTGTTGTTGTGGTCCGGGACGCTCGACAGTGCGGCCAGCCGCCGGCTGCAGATGGCCGCGGCCGAAGGACGGAGCTGGGCGATTGCATTCCGGCCGCTTGGCGCACGTGCCCAACATTCGGCTGCCGCATTGCGCCTTGCGGTTTCGGCCGGTACCCAGGGTACTGATCTGCAGATACTGAAAAGCCGCGGCGGCCGGCCGGCTGCACTGCAGGGCGTGATTCACGACTACGCGTCACTGCCGGACTATTAACTCCATGGCCGTGCCGGACAACACGCCTGCAACCGGCCAGGACGCGACCCCGACGCCGGCGGTAACCCGCACCGCGAGACAGGCTCCTCAGCAGCAGACGTTAGCGCTGTTCCGCCGCCCGCGGCGGCCGCCTTCCCGGCGCCGTTGCCGCGCGCGGCAAAAACGGCCCCGCTGTGGTTTGCCCTGTATTTTCCCTGCTTGCCGCTCGAGGCCGCAGGGCAGGCCGATGCCTCGCCGGCCAGGGCAGTCTTCGACGACCAGCAGGGGGTGCGGCGTGTACTGCAGGCAAGCGAGGCCGCCCGGGCCGCCGGTGTGCAGGCCGGCCAGTCCGTCAATGCAGCACTCGCGTTACTGCCGGCACTTGAACTCGATGCCCGTGATCCCGGCCGCGAGCACCAGCTGCTCCGGCGGCTGGCCGGCTGGGCGGAACACTACACGTCATGCGTCGTCATCGAACCGCCCGCCATACTGTTGCTCGAGATCGCCGCAAGCCTGCGCCTGTTCGGCGGCCTGCGATCGCTCTGCAAACAGGTGCTGCACGGACTCTCGGCACAGGGCGTGACCGCGCAACCGGCCATTGCACCGACACCGCTTGCCGCGACGTGGCTCGCCCGTGCCGGCAGCCGCCGCTCTGTCGTCAAACGGGAAGAATTGCCCGGTGCCTTGTGCGGTACTGCCGCTCGACTGCCTGGCCTGGCCAGGCTACCGTGACCGCATCATTGGCCGGCATGGGTATCACGACGGTCGGTGATTGCCTGCGCCTGCCGCGTGACGGTGTCACACGGCGCTTCGGCGCGTCGCGGCTGCTGCAGCTCGACCGCGCGCTCGGGCGCCTGCCGGACCCGCGCCAGAGCTACCGTGCACCGGAGCGCTTCACGGCCGAGAGCGAACTGGATGAAGAACAGGAGGACTGTGAGCGGTTGCTGTCGGCCTGCGAACCGCTGCTTGAGAGACTCGATGCGTTTTTGCTGACCCGGCAACAGGCACTGCAGCGTGTGCGGTTTTATTTTTTTCACCTGCGGGCCGCCTCGACCAAACTGACACTGGGTTCGGTAGCGGCATCACGCGGTACGTCTCACTGGCTCGGTTTGCTTCGCCTCCGGCTCGAACAGCTCGAACTGCCGGCGCCGGTGATCGCGATACGCCTTCGCGGCGGCCCGACCCAGGCGCTCGAAGCGGGGGACGCCGCGTTCGATTTCGACGGCCATCCGCAGGGCGCGCGTCATGCGTCCATTACGCATCTCGTCGAGCGGCTTGCGGCCCGTATCGGCGAGCAGGCCGTCTACGGTGTCGATGCCGCGGCCGAACACCGGCCCGAATATGCTTATCGACTGCGGCGCGCACTCGATGCCGCGCCCCAATGCAGTGCCGTTCCGAGTCCATGGCACGAACGCCATGCACCGCAATTGCTGGCGGACCTGCGACGCACCAGCAGCCTCTTGCTGCAACGCCCGCTGTGGATGCTGGATGCGCCGGCGCCGCTTGCCTGCCGGGACGGGCAGCCCTGCTACAACGGCGTGCTCTTACTGAAGGCCGGCCCGGAGCGCATCGAGACCGGGTGGTGGGATGCGGATGGCGTCGCGCGTGATTACTACGTCGCACAGAACCCATCCGGCATGCACCTGTGGATATACCGGCACCGCGGCGCCGCCGGCGGGTGGTACCTGCATGGCATCTTCGGTTAGGCATGCGGGCTAGCACCACTCCCTATGCCGAATTGCACGCGCTCAGCAACTTCACGTTTTTACGCGGCGCGTCGCATCCGGAAGAGCTGGTCGAGACCGCGGTTGCGCTCGGCTATGACGCGCTGGCGATCACCGATGAGTGCTCCCTGTCCGGTATCGTGCGTGCGCATACAGCGGCCCGGCAGGCGGGATTGCGCAAGCTCATCATTGGCACCGAGTTCCGGCTTGACGATGGACTGACGTTTGTCGCGCTGGCGCGAAACCATCGCGGCTATGCGGCGTTATGCCGGCTCATCACCCGCGGCCGCCGGTCGCCGCCGCCAAGGGCAGCTACCGGCTGACACGCGAGGACGTGGCCGGCGGCTTGCCGGATTGCCTGCTGCTGTGGATTCCCGACAACCGGCTCGTGCTCGACGCGGCCCACCGTTGGATCTGCGACGTGTTCAGCGGCCGACTGTGGATCGCCGTCGAGCTGCTGGCCGACGGTCTCGAGCGCGAGCGTCTCGCGCGCCTCGAGCGGCTTGGCAGGGAGTTGCGATTACCACTCGTCGCGAGCGGCGATGTGCACATGCACGCGCGCGGGCGGCGCGCGCTGCAGGATACGATGACGGCGATCCGCGCCGGCGTCACGCTCGATCGGGCCGGCTTTCTGCTGTACCCGAACGGTGAGCGCTGCCTGCGATCGCGTACTGACCTTGCCGCGCAATACCCGCCGGCATTACTTGAGGAGAGCGTGCGCATCGCCGCCGACATCGACTTCTCGCTCGATGAAATCCGCTACGAGTACCCGTCAGAACTGGTGCCCGCCGGCCAGACAGCGGCGAGCTACCTGCGGCAACTGACCGAGGCCGGCATGCGCCGGCGCTGGCCGGATGGCACGCCGGCCCGCGTTGTGGCGACAGTTGAGCACGAGCTCGAGTTGATCGCCGACCTCCGGTACGAGCCGTATTTCCTGACCGTTCACGACATCGTGAACTACGCGCGCGGGCAGGGCATCCTGTGCCAGGGCCGCGGCTCGGCGGCGAACTCGGCGGTCTGCTTCTGCCTCGGCATCACCGAAGTCGATCCGGGCCGCATGGCGATGCTGGTCGAGCGTTTCATTTCGAAGGAGCGCAACGAGCCGCCCGACATCGACGTCGATTTCGAGCACGAGCGGCGCGAGGAGGTCATCCAGTACATCTATCGCAAGTACGGCCGGGAGCGCGCGGCGCTGGCCGCAACGGTCATCTGCTACCGGCCGCGCAGCGCGTTGCGCGATGTCGGCAAGGCACTGGGCTTGAGCGGCCTGCAGGTCGAGCGCCTCGCGCGCTCGATGCAATGGTGGGACGGGCAGCAGGTCGATGACAGCCGCGTGCGGGAAGCCGGCCTCGATCCGCGACAGTCCGGTCATGAAGCGCCTGCTGTGGCTGACGCGCGAGCTCATCGGCTTTCCGCGGCACCTGTCGCAGCACGTCGGTGGTTTCGTCATCGTCGAACGCGGCCGCTGTCGGAGCTGGTGCCGGTCGAAAACGCCGCGATGGCCGATCGCACCGTCATCCAGTGGGAAAAGGACGATCTCGAGGAACTGGGGCTGTTGAAAGTCGACGTGCTCGGGCTCGGCATGCTGACGGCGATTCGCCGCAGCTTTGACCTGATCCGGCAGTTCGACGGCCGCGGCTACACGCTCGCCAGTGTGCCGGCCGAGGACCCGCGGGTGTACGACATGATCTGCAAGGGCGACACGATGGGCGTGTTCCAGATCGAGTCGCGCGCGCAGATGGCGATGTTGCCGCGGCTCAAGCCGCGCTGTTACTACGACCTCGTGATCGAGGTTGCGATCATTCGTCCCGGTCCGATCCAGGGCGACATGGTGCACCCGTACCTGCGACGGCGTAACGGCGAGGAGCCCGTGGAGTATCCAAGCGACGAAGTTCGCGGCGTACTCGAACGCACTCTCGGCGTGCCAATCTTCCAGGAACAGGTTATGCAGCTGGCGGTTGTCGCCGCCGGTTTCACGCCGGGTGAGGCCGACCGGTTGCGGCGAGCGATGGCTGCATGGAAGCGTCGCGGCGGGCTCGGCTCGTTCGAGGAGCGGCTGATCACCGGCATGCGTGAGCGAGGTTACGAGGAGGACCTTCGCGCGGCAGCATATTCCAGCAGATCCTGGGCTTCGGTGAGTACGGATTTCCCGAGTCGCACTCGGCCGAGCTTTGCGTTGCTGGTGTACGTGTCGTGCTGGCTCAAATGCCACGAGCCGGCGGCGTTCGTCTGTGCGCTTTTAAACAGCCAGCCGATGGGCTTTTATTCCGCGTCCCAGCTCACCCAGGATGCGCGGCGTCACGGTGTCGACATACGCCCGGCCGATGTCAATGACAGTGGCTGGGACAGCAGCTCGAACGTGCCGGCGGATGGCCGTGCCGCATTGCGGCTCGGCTTGCGGCAGATTCGCGGCATGTCCCGGGCCGCCGCCGAGCGCCTGCTCGCTGCACGTGCCACAGGTCGTTTCAACAGCGTGCAGCACCTTGCCGCGCAAAGCGGCCTGAATCGCGGTGAACTGGGTGCGTTGGCGGCCGCCGGTGCGATGCAATCACTGGATGGTCATCGCCACCAGGTGCGCTGGGCCGTCGCCGGGGTCGAGGCACCGTTGTCCCTTATTACCGGGGCGCCCGTTGAGGCGGCGCCGATGCTAAGGCGGCCAACTGAAGGCCAGGACATCGTTGCGGACTACCGGAGCCTGGGCCTGACACTCAGGCGGCATCCGGTTGCGTTGCTGCGTGAGCGCCTGTCCGCTGGCGGTTACTGCACGGCGCGGTCATTGCCGGACAGGGCGGGCGGCCAGCCCGTGCGCGTCGCCGGGCTCGTAATCACGAAGCAGCGGCCCGGCACGGCCAGCGGCGTCACGTTCGTGACACTGGAAGACGAGACCGGGCATGTGAACCTGATCGTCTGGAAAAAAATAGCCGAGTCACAGCGCCAGGCACTGCTGAATGCACAGTTGATGGGGGTTGCCGGTGAATTGCAAATCGAGGGCAGCGTGATTCACGTCATCGCGCGCAGGCTCATCGATCTCAGTGCGTGGCTCGGCGACCTGCGCGTGCGCTCACGGGACTTTCACTGAGCGTACTGCCGCGGGTTCAGTCGTCGCCGTTCAGGTCGAAGGAATAGGTGTCTTCCAGGCTGCGCTCCTCCTGGATTTCCTCGAGGCGGCGGCGAATTTCCTTCTTCCGCGCGATATCGTCGGACTTCGTGCGCTCAAGTTGCGCGAGCAGTTCTTCGACGTTCAGCTCTGAGGACAGGTCGCCGTCATCATCCGCGTCATCGTCATCGTCGTCGTCATCAGACAGGCGAATGTTGAGCGTGTCGTCTTCCGGTTGCTCTACATCATCCTCGTCGATCTCGTCGCCGACCGGCAATTCCTCGCGGTCATTGCGTTCGTTCCGCTCACTTTGCTTCGTGGGCATCGTCGCGTTCCTGTTTGCAAAAACTCCTGTACCGCAACGGTTCTTCCTGACCGCGCTTGTGCCTGTATACCCTTAATGCATTGCACACGCAAGATCGTGTTCGGCAGTTCTGAAAACGCTCGGGAATGCAATAAAACCCGCGCGCAGCAACGAGTTTGCCCCAATGGAGGTTGCTCAAGAATTCAGCTGGCACTGAGGAGCACCGGTATCGCCTGCGGGGAGTCCTTTGGTGGAAATAAAGCGGACCGCAGGGAGCCATTCCTCCAAAGGACTCCCCGCAGGCGATACCGGTGCGGAGCTAAAGTAAGCGATCAGGCTATGAGGTTATTGATTTCGAAAATGGGCAGCAATATCGCCAGCACTATCAGCAATACGATGGCCGCCATGACGATGACCAGCAAAGGCTGCATGATGCCAAGCAGTGTCGCGATCAATCCGTCCACCTCGCGTTCCTGGTTACTGGCGGCCCGCCCCAGCATTTCTTCCAGTCGGCCGCTCGCTTCACCGCTGGCGATCAGGTGCGTCGTCATTGGCGGGAACAGGCGGCTGCTGGCCAGCGACTTGCTGATCATCGCGCCTTCGCGAATCCGAAGGGAGGCCTCCTCGACGGCTTCGCGCATCGGTACATTGACGACCACCTGCGCGGCAATGCGCAGCGAGTCGAGAATCGGCACGCCACTGCCAGCGAGTATGCTTAATGTCTGGGTGAAACGAGCCGTATTGATACCGCGCGTCAGGCGGGCGACGATGGGCAATCGCAACAGCAGCCGGTGGTAGCGGCGTTTCGGGCCTTCTTTTTTCAGCAAGTGCCGCACGCCAATTACAATTGCCACGATTCCGAGTACCAGCAACAGCCAGTGATCGCGCAGGAAGTCGCTCGTGCCGATCATGATGCGCGTCAGCAGCGGCAACTCCTGGTCGAAATTCTCGAAGACGTAGACGACCTTTGGCACGACGTAGGCGAGCATGAAACTGATGATTCCAACGGCCGTGACAACCAGCGCGATCGGGTAAATCAGTGCATTGCGAATCTGCTGCTGCAGTATCTGGCGGGACTCGGTGAACTCGGCGAGGCGTTCGAGCACGAGGTCGAGATGACCGGACTGCTCGCCGGCGGAAACCGTGGCCCGGTAAAGCTCGGGGAACGCATGTGGAAAATCGGCGAGGCCGTCTGCCAGCGTGTGACCTTCCATCACCCGGGAGCGAACACCCAGCAATATGCTTTTCAGGCGCGGATGCTCGCTTTGCTGCCCAACGGCGAGCAGGGCTTCTTCCAGCGGCAGTCCTGCCTGCGACAGCGTGGCGAGCTGCCGTGTCACCAGCGACAGGTCGGCTGCCGAAATGCCGCGCCGAAAGGTAAATGAGGTACGTCGACGCGATTCCTTCCGCGTGACTTCGTTGACTCGTACCGGCAACAGCTGCTGCTCGCGCAACAGTTGGCGCACATGGCGCGGCGTATCGCCTTCAAGCAGGCCTTTGGCCTCCTTGCCGGATTTGTCGATTGCTACGTACTCGAACGCGCCCATGGCGAAGTATCCAGTCGGCTTATATTCCGGTTATACGCAGCAATGGCATGCACTTAGTCGGCGCGGGTGACGCGCAACACTTCCTCAATAGTGGTTACGCCGTCCAGCACACGACGGCGGCCGTCATCGCGGATGCTGGGTGTCATTGTCCGGGCATGGCGCTCGAGATGTTGTTCGCTGGCACCGTCATGAATCATCGTGCGCATCTCGTCATCGACGGCGATAACTTCATAAATGCCGGTACGGCCACGAAAGCCGACGGATTCGTTCTCTCCCGGGCGATAAAGGGTCGGTGGATTCGCCGGGTCCATTTTCATTGTGCTGCATTCGTAATCCCGGGCAGTGTAGGCAACGCGTGTTTCCGGGTCGAGTACGCGTACGAGTCGCTGGGCAATGACTCCGATCAGGCTCGAAGACAACAGGAACGGTTCGACACCCATGTCACGCAACCGGGTCACGGCGCCAACAGCCGTATTGGTATGCAGCGTCGACAGCACGAGATGGCCGGTCAGGCTGGCCTGAACAGCAATCTCTGCCGTTTCGAGGTCGCGTATTTCGCCAACCATCACGACATCGGGATCCTGGCGAAGAATGGCGCGCAGTCCCTTTGCGAAAGTCATTGATACCTTGGTGTTCACCTGTGACTGGCCGATACCGTCAATAAAGTACTCGATCGGATCCTCTACCGTCATGATATTGCGGCTGTTGTCGTTGATGCGCTCGAGCGCCGCGTAAAGCGTCGTCGTTTTGCCCGAGCCGGTGGGCCCGGTCACGAGAATGATGCCGTGCGGTTTGTGGACCAGGTCATCCATCAGCGCGAGTGACTGGTCGTCCATGCCAAGTGATGTCAGGTCCAGCCGTCCGGCCTGCTTGTCGAGCAGCCGCAACACGACTCGCTCGCCGTGCCCGGACGGCATCGTCGACACGCGCACGTCGACGGCACGGCCGGCGATACGCAGCGAGATGCGGCCATCCTGGGGCAGGCGTTTCTCGGCAATGTCGAGTTTCGACATGACTTTGATTCGGGATACGACCAGTGGCGCCAGTGCGCGGCGCGTCTGCAGTATTTCCTGCATTACGCCGTCGATACGAAAGCGAACACCGAGCCGATTTTCGTATGGCTCAATATGCACGTCCGATGCATTTTCCTTTACGGCCTCGGTCAAAACAGCATTGATGAAGCGGATGATCGGTGCATCGTCGTCGCTTTCGAGCAGGTCCGAGGGTTCCGGCAGTTCCTGCGCAACCTGCAACAGGTCGGTGTGATCGTCCAGATCGCCGACCATCTGCATCGCCTTGTGGCTGCCCTGCTCATAGGTTTGCTGCAGCATGCGGTCAAAGGTATCGACATCAACGCGCTTCAGCCGCAACGGCATGCCCGCGTAGCGCCGTGCCTCAGCGATACTCACTGGCGATGCGCCACTGCGGTACACCGCATCGGCAGTATCAGCATGTACATCGTGTATCAGCACGCCGTGACGTTTCGCAAAGGAAAACGGCAGCGGCCGTTGATCGGCCGGAAGGGCAGCGACACCCGTTGCAGGCGCGACCTCCGGCTCTTCGAGCATCAGTTCATGCGGGCGTTCAATCGCGGTCATGGCAGGATCAGTTGTCGCCTTCCGGCTGGATAAATGGCTCGGTATCCTCGAATGACTCCAGCGGCGGGATGACCGGCCGCTCGACTCCTCGCATCCACGGAATTTTCGAATCGTCCCGGCCTTGCTGGACATCGCGAATGTAATTGTACTTGCTGTCAGTCTCGAACGCGGCGGCCGCGCCATCGCGCAGAATTTTCGGGCGGATGAACACCATCAGATTTGTTTTGACTTTCTGGACGCTGCGGTTGCGAAACAATGCACCCAGTACCGGAATTTTCCCGAGAATTGGCACCTGCTGGGTATTTTCCCGCAAGGTATCCTCGATCAGCCCGCCGAGCACGAGAATACCGCCGTCCTCAACAATGACGGTCGTTTCGATGGTCCGTTCATTGGTAATGAGATCGGCTGCCCCCGCAGTCGCCGACTCGCTCAGGCTCGAAATTTCCTGCGAAATTTTCAGAAGAATGGCGCTGCCTTCATTGATCTTGGGCGTTATCGTAAGTTTTACACCGCATCTGCTCGCGCTGGATGGTCTGGAACGGGTTGACGCCGCCACCGGTGCCGGCACCGGTATTCGAGAAGGATCCGGTAACGAACGGCACTTCCTGACCGACATTGATGCTGGCTTCCTCGTTGTCCATCGTCACGAGTGTCGGCGTCGAAATGATATTTGTATTCGCATCACCCTGCAGGGCATTCAGGATGGCGGCGAAGCTGGTGCCGGTTTCGCTGATGCGGCCGATGCCGGTGGTTATACCTTCACCGATGAGTCCGGACGGGTCGACGGAGCTGTCGCTGCCGAGCAGGGCAGCAAGGTCCAGTACATTGGTGCCGGCACCGGAGAATCTCGTAGCCCCGACAACGCTGTTACTGCCGCTGCCGTCCACGACCCAGGTGACGCCAAGTTCCGACGCACGGTCCGCTGCGATCTCGACGATGATCGCTTCAACCAGGACCTGGGCGCGGCGAATATCCAGCTTGTCGACTATGGCCATCAACGAGCGCATCGCTTTTGGCGGCGCATTGATGACAATTGCGTTGGTCTCGGGATCGGCCCAGACACTGACTCCGTCAGTCGCGGCGCCAGCGGGCGCTCCGGCGCCAGCAGCAGCGGCCCCGGCCGCCTGCTGCGTGAAGTGCTGCTGAAGCTTGGTCGCCAGCTCTTCAGCGTCCGCATAGCGCAAGTACCGTACCTGCGTATCACCGCCTTCCTCAAGCGGCGTGTCGAGATGCGCGATCAACGCCCTAAGCCTGAGCCTTTCACTCCGATCGCCGCCGATCAGCACACTGTTGGTACGCGCATCGGCCACAAGGCTGGTCGTCACGGGCATGCCATCTGTATTCGGTGTCTGCGTCAGGGCGGTCAGGATACGAACTATTTCACCGGCGGAAGCATGCGTCAGCCTGATGACCTCGACGTCCTCATCGTTCGACTGGTCGATACGGCGAATGATGCTGATCATTCGATCCACGTTCAGCGCGCGGTCGGAAATAATCAGCATGTTTGAACCGGGATGCGCTGCGAGATGGCCGTATTGGGGAATCAGTGGCCTGAGGATGGGGACCAGCTGCGCGGCACCTACATTCTTGACCTGTATCACCTGGGTCACGATGTCGTCGGCGGCCGCCCCGTCGCTGGACAGGTTGCCCGGATACTGGCGTGCGCTGGCATTTGGCAGGATCTTTATAATGTCACCGGTTGTAACGGCGACGTACCCGTGAACTTCAAGAATCGACAGGAAAGCCTCGTAAAAGGCATCCGGTGTCAGCGGCGTGGCCGACAGCATCGTGACCTTGGCATCGACGCGCGGATCGACCAGGAAATTCTTGCGCGTGACCTCGCCTACGGCCTCTATGATCTGGCGCAGGTCCGCATCCTTGTAGTTCGGCGTGATGGTCGCTCGCTGCTGTGCCAGTACGGGCAGCGTGATGACAGCCAGCAACAGCAGGAGCCGCTGCACCGCGCCGCATCCGCGTGTTCTTGTTCGGGCTATGTTCAATGGATTCTCATTTTATTCGTCTTCAAGGCTGAGCTGATTGGTATTCAGGACCAGGACCTGTGGCTGGCCGTTGCGCTCCACAGTAACGGAAACCTGTTCCGCAGTCCCGAGGCTCTGGAAAATTTCCATGGCCTGCTGCGGGTCCGTCAGTGCTGCGCCGTTAATGTCCTTGATCAGGTCGCCGGGGCGCAATCCAAGTGCAGCAAACTGCCGCCGGTCGCGGCCCGGGTATACGCGGTAACCCTGCTGCTCGCCGCCGACAAAGTACGGAGTCGGGCGGATGACGTCGGCGAGTTTGGTCACGTTTTGTGCGACCACGGCCTGGATACTCTGGCTTTCGTCCGGTTGCGGGGCATTGGCGCGATCCAGTGCTGCAGCGTTGCGTCGTCGTGCGGTCCCGTCCGGAAATTCGCGGGGCAGCTTCAGCACTTCGAGGCTGCCGCTTCGATTCAGGACGACACGATCCGCATAGACGGCATGCAGCGTAGTGCCCTGTGCAATGGAGTCATTCAGGCCGTAGATCTTTTCGTTATTCCGGTCGTCGGCGATGATGGCGATGGAGCCCGATTCATCGGTTGCCGCTATCGTGCCCTTGAGCGTCAGGTTCAGGCGGGTTTCTTCGAGGTTCTCGACGTTGGCCGGTGGCGCTTCGGCAGCGGACTCGACCCTGACTTCTCCAAACAGGTGTGCGTTGGCGATAGCCGTCACGTCAACTCCATGCGTGCCCGGACGCGTCGGCGACGACGGGTCTGTCATGACCGCCGCCGGGATCGTGGCGACGCCTTGCGGGCCCGCGACGAGCAACCACACCAGTTTCGCGGCTTGCCAGCCGAGTGCGACAACCAACAGCAGTGTCACCCAACGGGGCAAATGGCGGGTCAGGATGGCGAACAGGCGCTGTCCGTCCCATCTGCTAAAATCCGTCCAATTTGCGCTTATTGCCATGGTTATTGCCTGTGCAGCGCCGCGATAGCTGCGGCCGCCGCCTGCGGTTGCGTCATACACAATTAACGCCGCCGTTGGATGATATGGTTTACCGGTTACGGCAAGCAAGCCCGGAAGCGAAAAAAATCGTTATCTGGCAAGCATATAAGTCATGTTCCTGGGCGGAAAGTTAACGCCGTATTGAGCGGGTGGCGGCCTGCGGGCCCGTTTTGAGAACCAGCCTTGGATATTGCAAAAGGATGCCAATATATAATGGTGTCGGACCGCGGAACCAACGCGGCCGCCGGAAAGTCGCAGGAACAGCAGTTAGCCGATTATGTCGCAAAAAAGCCCCGAATATTCGCACATGGAGGACCACGACCAAGCCGTCCAGGAGAGCCGTCCGAAACTCAAACGGCCACCCATGTATCGTGTCATTCTTATTAATGACGATTATACGCCGATGGAATTTGTCGTCGGGATTCTGGAGTCAGTATTTGGTCTGGAGCGCACGTCAGCGACACGTGTCATGCTGGAGGTGCACACCAAGGGCAAGGGAACATGCGGTATCTACAGTTACGAAATCGCGGAAACCAAGGTTGCACAGGTAACGACGATAGCGCAGGAGCAGCAGCATCCGTTGTTGTGTACGATGGAAGAGGCGTGAGTCCGACAGAGAGCCGTGAGGTCAAGAGCAGGTAACCATGTTAAGTAGCGAACTCGAATTTTGTCTCAATGAAGCGTTCCAGAATGCGCGGGATCGCCGTCATGAATTCATGACGGTAGAGCACCTGCTGCTGGCCCTGCTTGACATTCCGAGGGTGCACGAGATCCTGAAGGCCTGTGACTCGAACGTTGGTGAGCTGCGGCAGCAACTGACGACATTTATCGACGAGGCCACGCCGCGTATGTCGTCGGACGCGGACAATGACGTCCAGCCGACACTGGGTTTCCAGCGCGTGTTGCAACGTGCAGTGTTCCATGTGCAGTCAAGCGGCAAGAAAGAAGTAACGGGCGCCAACGTACTGGTCGCCATTTTCAGCGAGAAACAGTCGCAGGCCGTTTATTTCCTCGGACTGCAGGACATCGCGCGCCTCGACGTCGTCAACTATATTTCTCACGGCATGCCGCAGGTGCCGGGTGAAGGTGGCGAAGAGCAACAGGAGGGATCGCTGGACAGCGAATCGGAAAACGCTGAGTCCAGTGCGCTCGAGAAGTACGCCACGAATCTCAACCAGCGTGCCATGGAAGGTCGAATCGACCCGCTGATCGGCCGCGATATTGAAATCGAACGCACGGTCCAGATCCTGTGCCGCCGCCGCAAGAATAACCCGCTGTACGTCGGTGACGCGGGCGTCGGCAAAACGGCGCTGGCCGAAGGCCTCGCGCGCATGATTACCGAGGAACGGGTGCCAGACGTGCTGCGTGACAGTACGATCTACGCGCTGGACATGGGCACGCTGATCGCAGGAACCAAATACCGCGGCGATTTTGAAAAACGCTTAAAGGCCGTCATCTCGGAGATTCGCAAGGATCCGGGCGCAATTCTGTTCATCGATGAGATTCACACCGTCATCGGCGCCGGCGCGGCATCCGGCGGTGTCATGGATGCTTCAAACCTGATCAAACCGGTGCTGGCTAATGGCGAATTGCGTTGCATAGGGTCGACGACTTATGCGGAGTATCGCGGCATTTTCGAAAAAGACCACGCGTTGGCACGCCGCTTCCAGAAGATTGACGTTCCGGAGCCGAGCGTCGATGAAACCGTTGCGATCCTGCACGGCCTGAAGTCCCGCTTCGAGGAACATCATGGGGTGAAATACGACGACCAGGCGTTGCGCACCGCAGCGGAACTGGCCGCCAAACACATAAATGACCGGCAGCTTCCGGACAAGGCAATCGACGTTATAGATGAGGCGGGCGCCAATGTGCGATTGCAGCCTGAAGCCGACCGTACGGATCGCGTAACCGTCACGATGATCGAGAACATCGTGGCCAAGATGGCACGTATTCCACCGAAGAGCGTATCCGCGTCGGACAAGGATGTCATGCGTACGCTGGAAAGGGACCTGAAGCTGACAATCTTCGGCCAGGACAAGGCGATTACCGCATTAGCCTCTGCCATCAAGATGGCGCGTTCGGGCCTGACCGACGAAGGCAAGCCGATCGGTTCCTTCCTGTTTGCCGGGCCTACGGGCGTTGGCAAAACCGAGGTGACGCGGCAATTGGCGCTGATACTTGGTGTCGAGCTGATTCGTTTCGACATGTCCGAGTACATGGAGCGCCATACAGTGTCGCGACTGATCGGTGCACCGCCCGGGTATGTCGGTTTCGACCAGGGTGGCCTGCTGACCGAGGCAGTCACGAAGAACCCGCATGCCATTGTATTGCTTGACGAGATTGAGAAGGCACACCCGGAAGTATTCAACCTGCTGCTGCAGGTCATGGATCACGGAACGCTGACGGACAACAATGGTCGCAAGGCGGATTTCCGCAACGTCGTTATTGTCATGACAACGAATGCCGGGGCCCAGGAGATGAGTCGGCCGTCAATAGGGTTCACGACGCAGGATCACAGCAGCGACGGTATGGAAATCCTGCGCAAGGCGTTCACCCCGGAATTCCGCAATCGCCTTGACTCGATCATCCAGTTCTCGGCGCTCGATGACCATTCAGTTGCCCGCGTTGTCGACAAGCTGGTCGTCGAGCTGGAGGCCAAGCTGAGTACAAGCAACGTTACGCTGGAACTCGATGATGCGGCACGGGCGTGGATCGCAGAGCGCGGCTACGATCCGAAAATGGGTGCGCGGCCGATGGCCCGGGTTATCCAGAAGCACATCAAGCGTCCGCTCGCCGAGGAATTGTTATTCGGCAGCCTGACCGAAGGCGGACATGTCCGTGTCGGTGTGGGCAGTGACGGCGACCTGGAGCTCAAGTCCGAAGCGGCGCGCAAGGAACTGCAACACCTGCCTGAAAACTGATTGCGACCGACCGGGAAGCGCCGTGGCGATCTCGCAAGGATTACCCGTCTGCCAGCAGTAACGAGATTGCCACGCCCTTCGGGCTCGCAATGACGGCGGGTGGGTGATCACCCCGTCATCGCGAGGCGCGAAGCGCCGTGGCGATCTCGTTCAGTTTACCCATGTGCAAACAGTTACGAGATTGCCACGCCCTGCGGGCTCGCAATGACGCACATGCCCTTTGGGCTCGCAATGGCGTACACGCTTTGCGGGCTCTCAATGACGCAGTAGAGTCGGACTAACGTCCGCGGTAGACGATGCGGCCCTTGCTGAGGTCGTACGGCGTCAGTTCCACCGTAACCTTGTCACCCGTCAGGATACGGATGTAGTTCTTGCGCATCTTCCCGGATATATGCGCGGTCACGACATGGCCATTCTCGAGTTCTACCCGAAAAGTCGTGTTCGGGAGCGTCTCGGTCACGACGCCCTCCATCTGCAATGCTTCTTCTTTCGCCAATTTAGGCTGGTCTCCGGTAATCAGGCGGCGAATTGTGCAGAAACGGGACCGGTATTGCAACGCAATACATGGACGGCGTAAGGCGTACAGCACCGTCGTCATCGCTAGGCGCGCAGCGCCGTCGTCATCGCGAGGAGCGCAGCGACGTGGCGACCTCGCAACGATTACCTCTTTGCCAGGTCAACGAGATTGCCACGCCCTCCGGGCTCGCAACGACAGCATGATTGCCACGCGCTGCGGACTCGCAACGACGCGGGGTGCCTTGTCGGCCTTTCCCGGAATCAATCCGGCGCCAATGACGCTACGGCGACCTCACCGCCGGGCCACCCGGTGAACCGGGTTTGCTCCGGACAGGCATTCTCCAGTATCTCGCGAAACGCGGCCCGCGGCATCGCCACGGCACCGAGTGTTAACAGGTGGGGGGAGACGACCTGGCAGTCAATGAGATTGAATTCATGACGAGTCAGCTCGCGGCAAAGGGCGAGCATGGCGCATTTGGATGCATTGTTTTCCCGGCTGAACATCGACTCACCGAAAAAGATTTTGCCGATCGCAAGTCCATATAGTCCGCCGACGAGCGAGTCACCATGCCAGACCTCGACCGAGTGCGCCCAGCCGTCACGATTCAGGTCGTTGTAGGCGGCACGTATTTCCGCCGTAATCCACGTGCCGTGCTGGCCCATGCGCTGTGCGGCACAGCCGTCAACGATGGCGTCGAACGCCCGGTTGAACGTGATCACAAACGATGCGCCACGCAGCCATCTTTCAAACCGCCTCGCGACGTGAAAGTGCTGCGGTTCCAGAACGCAGCGAGGATCGGGTGACCACCACAGTATCGGCTGTCCGTCCTCGTACCAAGGGAAGATGCCGTGCTGGTAGGCGTACAGTAATCGTTCCCGGGAAAGGTCACCGCCGGCGGCGAGCAGGCCATTCGGCTCCCGGCACGCATTGTCTATGACGGGAAACGCATCCGGGACGTCCACGCTGCTGAGATACCGGATGGGTAATTCCATCATTTATTGCCTGCCACGCTGCCTGCTGTCGGCTTCCGGTACGGGCTGTGGAGGTCGACTGCGTCGATGTAGTCGTCGATGTGCCGGCCTTCCTCGTCGAGGTAACGGCCGACCGCTGAAAAGAATTCATCGTGTGCGAGCCAGTGGGCAGACCACGTTGTTACCGGCAGAAATCCCCGGCTGACCTTGTGCTCACCCTGCGTCCCGGGCTCGAATCGCGCCAGGCCGTTGGCTATGCAGAAATCAATTCCCTGATAATAGCAAGTCTCAAAATGCAGCGCGTTATAGTCGGCATCCGCGCCCCAGTAGCGGCCATACAGCGTGTCGGGTCCGACGTAGAACACGGCTGCGGCGACCGGCTGGCTGTTGCGCTCCGCCAGTACGACGAGCATGTTTTGCGGCAACGCACGGCTTACGTCCGTGAAAAAGTCGAGACTGAAGTAGGGCATTGCGCCACGGCGCAGAAATGTGATTGCAATCAATTGATAGACGTCACGCCACATAGCCGCATCGAGGTCCTCCCCTCGCAGCCAGCGAAACTTTATTCCCTGCTCCTGCACATGGCGGCGATCCCGTTTGACTTTTTTCCGTTTGCGGGAACTGAACTGCTGCACGAATTCGTCAAAGGACCGATAGCCGCCGTTGTGCCAGTGAAACTGGCAATCCTTGCGGGTCTTCAGGCCGGCACGGCCCAGGTCATCGAGCTCGTCAGGATGGGGGAATTGCACGTGAAACGAGGACAGATCCTCCTCCCGCGCGAGATCGAGGGCCGCGCCCAGCAGCAGTGCGGCGCATTCGGCATGATTTTCGCCATTGGTCAGCAGCCGGTGGCTCGGCGCCGGGGTGAACGGGACCGCGGAAACGAGTTTGGGGTAGTAGGGCAGTCCCGCCTGTTCGTAGGCGCGTGCCCACGCCCAGTCAAAAACGAATTCGCCCCAGGAATGCTGCTTGCGGTAGAGCGGCATGACAGCCTGTAGCCGGCCGTCCGCGCCGCGAATCGACAGGTGCTGCGGTGTCCAGCCGGTTGTTGCGGAGGCGCTGCCGGTTTCCTCCGCCGCCAGCAGGAATTCATGGCGCAGGAACGGGTAACCGGCACGGTTCAGGCGATTCCAGTCATCGGGTTTTATTTCCGCGATGCTGTCATGACGATCGACCCGCATATCGATCCGCTTAGCCGGGATTATTCATGAACGGTTTGGTTCGGGTGGCAAGCGGAGGCGCACCCCGGGGAGGGCTTTTCAGGGACGCTGTGCAATACGTCCCTGTACGCTCTGTGCCGGACGTCCCTGTCCGGCACAGCCCTGAAAAGCCCTCCCCGGGGCACACCTCCGCCCCGACCTCCGTGCCGTTCATGAATAATCCGGTCCACGAGTCTCAGCATCAGGCGGCGGCGTCGCTGGCGGGGTGGCTTGCCTCCAGGGCGTCGAGGTACTTCTCGGCATCGAGGGCCGCCATGCAGCCGGCGCCGGCTGATGTGATGGCCTGGCGGTAGACCTGGTCGGCGACATCACCTGCTGCAAAGACGCCGGGTGTACTTGTTGCGGTTGCATTACCTTCGAGGCCCGTCTTCACAGTGATGTAGCCATTCTTCATGTCGAGTTGACCGTCGAACAGTCCGGTGTTCGGGCTGTGGCCTATGGCAATAAAGACACCAGTTACGGCGAGGTCCTCGAGCTTTGATTCGTCCTTCGTACTGCGGACGCGCAGGCCGTTGACACCCGCATCGTCGCCGAGCACTTCGTCGACGACGTGATCCCACTTGAGTTCGACCTTGCCTTCCTTTGCGCGGCGAAACAGCTGGTCCTGAAGAATTTTCTCGCCCCGCAACGAGTCGCGGCGATGCACAAGTGTCACCTTTGATGCGATGTTGCTGAGATACAGTGCTTCCTCGACCGCGGTATTGCCGCCGCCAACCACGGCAACGTCCTGGCCCCGGTAAAAAAAGCCGTCGCAGGTCGCACAGGCGGATACGCCGCGGCCCTTGAATGCGTCTTCGGACGGCAGGCCAAGGTATTTCGCCGTGGCGCCGGTCGCGATGATCAGTGCGTCACAGGTATACGTGCGGTAATCGCCTTCCAGCACGAACGGGCGCTTCGACAGGTCCGCTTTGCTGATGTGGTCGTTGATGACTTCCGTGTTGTAGCGCTCGACATGCTTCAGCATGCGTTGCATCAGTTCCGGGCCCTGCAGACCTTCGGCATCGCCGGGCCAGTTGTCGACATCCGTCGTCGTCATCAGTTGGCCGCCCTGCTCGATGCCGGTAACGATCACCGGGTTCAGGTTGGCGCGCGCGGCATAGACCGCCGCCGAATAACCCGCTGGACCGGAGCCAAGGATCAGCACGCGGCAATGTTTGGTGTCGCTCATGTATACTTCGCCTTAAGGGTTTGCGTCCGACAGCTTGTACCGGAATCTGCGTCAGTTTATTGAAGTGCGACCGTGCCGGCCGGATTCAAGTCCGGGCGCGGGGATAGTCACTTGAGGTGCCTATAGTCGAGGGTCGAGGGTCGAGGGTCGAGGCGCCAGTGTAGGGAAAAGCGCTACCCCGGGCAAAACAGCAAGCTGCGACCGCGGCCGGTTTGGGCGCCGGCGGGTCCGGCGTCGGAAAGACACTCCCGCATGGGGCGACTTGGCCTCTAAGGTATATTAGAATCAGCGCTTTAGGCCATAATCGCTTGAATTTACTTTAATATGGCAAGCAAAAGCCAGACAGCCAGATCGGGCGGCGCGTTGTCCGCGCAGGTCGTACGTACGCTCCGCGAAGGCGCGTTGTACGTGTTCGGCGCGTTCGCACTGATTCTGTGGTTCGCATTGTTTACCTACCATCCGGGCGATCCGGGTTTCTCGCAGGCCAGCAGCAACCTGGAAATCCAGAACGGGGTCGGCCGCGTCGGCGCGCACATTGCCGACATGCTCTTTAACCTGTTTGGACGGCCCGCGTATCTGTTCACCGTCATGGTGTTCTATTTCGGCTGGATGATCTACCGCGAGCAGCGTACGCAACAAATGCTGACGCGCGCAGACTTTGCACTTCGTTTCGGCGGTTTTATCGCGACGCTGATTACGAGCTGCGCACTTGCGAGTCTGCACTTCTCCCCAATTGGTTTCCAGGAGACAGCCGGTGGCATCGTCGGGCAGGTCGTCGGTGGCTCGCTCCGGGCGGTGATGAAATTGCTGGGTGCCAGTACCTTGCTGTTCTTCCTGTGGCTCGCGTCATTGTCGCTGTTCCTCGGTATTTCATGGCTCGCCGTCATGGACCGGGTCGGGCGCTGGTGCCTCAGGGGCTGGGACGCCGTGCGTGGCTGGATCGGCGAGATGCGCGACCGCGCCGAAGGACGGCGCAAGCACGCCGAACGCCAGGATGTGTTCAAGGCCGAGAAAAAACGCACTGAAGGGCGCGCGCCACCGCGCATCGAACCGGTCCTGCCGACGCTGGAGAAGAGTGTGCGGGCCGAAAAGGAACGGCAGGTGCCGTTGTTCGAGCCGCCGTCCGCGGGCGAACTGCCGCCGCTGTCACTGCTGGATGACCCGCCACCGCACAAGGCCGGCTACTCGGAGGAATCCCTTGAGGCGATGTCGCGGCTCGTCGAGCTCAAGCTCAAGGATTTCGGCATAGATGTCGAAGTGGTGACCGTATCGCCCGGGCCTGTCATTACGCGCTTCGAACTGGATCCCGCACCGGGCGTCAAGGTCAGCCAGATTTCAAACCTGGCGAAGGACCTGGCACGCGCACTGTCGGTAGTCAGTGTCCGCGTGCTTGAAGTGATCCCGGGCAAATCCTACGTCGGTCTCGAGATTCCGAATGAGCACCGCGAGCTGGTGACGCTGGGCGAGATTCTCAAATCAAAAGCTTATGACGAGATGGCCTCGCCGCTGACGCTGGCACTCGGCAAAGACATCGGCGGGCATTCAATCGTCGCGGATCTTGCGCGCATGCCGCACCTGCTGATCGCCGGTACTACCGGGTCGGGTAAATCCGTAGCGATCAACGCGATGGTGCTGAGCCTGCTTTACAAGGCCAAGTCGGAGCACGTGCGGCTGATTATGATCGACCCGAAAATGCTCGAATTGTCGGTCTACGAGGGCATTCCGCACCTGCTGACGCCGGTCGTCACCGATATGAAAGAGGCGGCAAACGCCTTGCGCTGGTGCGTCGGCGAAATGGAACGCCGCTACCGGCTGATGGCGGCACTCGGCGTGCGCAACATTGGCGGGTACAACCGCAAGGTCAAGGATGCGATCAGTGCCGGCAACCCAATCAAGGACCCGACGTTTGTACCGCCGCCGCTGATCGACGAGGACAAGCCGGTCGAGCACCCGATGCTGACCGAATTGCCCTACATCGTGGTTATTATCGATGAACTGGCCGACATGATGATGATTGTCGGCAAGAAGGTCGAGGAACTGATTGCGCGGCTCGCGCAGAAGGCGCGCGCATCCGGCATCCACATGCTGCTGGCAACGCAGCGTCCGTCCGTCGATGTCATTACCGGCCTGATCAAGGCCAATATCCCGACGCGCATCGCTTTCCAGGTCTCCGCCAAGGTCGACTCGCGGACGATTCTGGACCAGATGGGTGCCGAGGCACTGCTCGGACACGGCGACATGCTGTACCTGCCGCCGGGCACATCGCTGCCGGAGCGGGTGCACGGTGCGTTCGTGGCGGACCACGAAGTGCATGCGGTCGTCAGGAACCTGAAGAAAAGCGGCTCCCCGCGCTATATCGATGAAATTACCGAGGGCAATGGCGGTCCAACTCCGGGAATGGCCGGGCTCGATGCCCTGCCCGGCGAAGTGGATTCCGAGCAGGATCCGCTGTACGACCAGGCGGTACAGATCGTCATAGAGACCCGAAAGGCATCAATTTCCGGCGTACAACGCCGGCTGAAGATCGGTTATAACCGTGCCGCGCGCATGGTTGAGACGATGGAGCAGGCCGGCCTCGTCGGACCATTGCAGCCGAACGGCGCGCGCGAGATTCTGGTACCCGCACCTCCCAGGGACTGATAATCATGACCAATACATTAACGAGCGGCTATGTACGGCGGCTGACCTGTCTGTGCCTGCTGCTGCCCGGACTGGCCGTGTCTGAGCCATCGTGCGACGCCCCCGGTCGTCGACTCGTCGACAACTTCGTCAACGACATACAGACACTGTCCGCCCGCTTCGAGCAGACGTTGGTCGATGCAGACGACACCGTCGTGGAAACATCGGGCGGCACGATGTCGATCAAGCGCCCGGGGAAATTCCGCTGGACCTACAGCGAGCCCTACGAGCAGATACTTGTCGCCGACGGCCTGAACGTCTGGAATCACGATGTCGAGCTCGAGCAGGTCACGGTCAAACCGCAGGCGGAGTTGCTGGGGAGCACGCCGGCGCTGCTGCTCGGGGGTGCGGCTGATGTCCTCGATGACTTCGAGTTCGACGGCAGCTTCGAGGATCGCGGTATCGTCTGGGTGCGGCTCCGCCCGATCGATACGGACAGCGGCTTCACACGGGTCGAGCTCGGTTTCGATGACGGCACGTTGCGGCGCATGATCTTTTTTGATTCGCTCGAGCAAAGCACATTGATCGGGCTGTTCGATGTCGTGGTCAATGAGCCGATTGACGACACGCAGTTTGAGTTCGACGTACCGGCAAACGCGGATCTTGTCGGCACGCCGCTTGAAATGGAAAAAGCAGAGAGCTGATGCTGCCGTTACGGTACCGCATGCGCTGGCGTGTCGCTGGCGTCGCCGTTCTGGCCATCTCGTTCGCGGTGGCATTGATGCCTGCGCTGTGGCCGAAAGTGAGCGTGCGGGACATCATGTTGCTGGATAAGTGGCTACACGGCTTCGCGTTTGTGCTGCTCGCGCTGTGGTTTTCCGGGCAGTATGCGCGGTCCTCGTACTGGCGCGTCGCTGCCGGATTGCTGGCATTCGGAGCATTGATCGAGATTTGCCAGTATTTCACCTATCACCGTAGCGCTGAATGGGCGGATTTTTATGCGGACGCCGCCGGTATTGCAGGGGGCCTGGCGCTCGCAATGCTTGGACCCGGCGGGTGGAGCCTGCGCTTCGAGCAATGGCTGTCGCCCGAACGCCAGTAATTTCAGTGGCTGATCTTTTCGAAAGCGATACCGGGACGGCGAACGAGGCGGTTCAGGGCCGGCCACTTGCGGATCGCATGCGGCCGCGTGACCTGGCCGGGTTTCATGGCCAGGATCATTTGCTTGCGGCAGGCAAGCCTTTGCGCCGCGCCATAGACAGCGGCCGCCCGCATTCGATGATCTTCTGGGGGCCGCCCGGAACCGGCAAGACGACGCTGGCGCGCATCATCGCCGCAACGACCGACTCGCATTTTATTGCGCTCTCGGCGGTCATGGCGGGCGTCAAGGACATCCGTGCTGCGGTCGACGAAGCGAAAAATTTCAGGGCCCGGCACCGGAAGGCGACGGTGCTGTTTCTTGACGAGGTGCACCGGTTCAATAAATCCCAACAGGACGCCTTCCTGCCGTTCGTCGAGGACGGCACGCTGACCTTCATCGGTGCCACAACCGAAAACCCCTCGTTCGAGCTCAACAATGCATTGTTATCGCGTGCGCGCGTCTACGTACTCAAGACACTGGATGCGGACGCACTTACCGAAATCTTGCGCAATGCACTGGATGAGCTCAAGCGTGAACTTGATCTGGCGACGCTGACTATGGATGACGCCGCGTTCACGTTGCTGGTCGCTGCGGCAGACGGCGATGCCCGCCGCGGCCTGAACCTGCTCGAATTGGCCGCCGGCATGGTCGATACTGCCAGGCCCTCGATTACCCTGGCACTGGCGGAGGAGGTGGCATCGGGTGGCCGCCGGCGCTTTGACAAGCAAGGCGAGTATTTCTACGACCAGATCTCGGCGTTGCACAAATCAGTACGCGGATCGGACCCGGATGCATCGTTGTACTGGCTGATGCGTATGCTCGATGGCGGTTGTGATCCGCATTACATTGCCCGGCGCATGCTGCGCGTGGCGTCCGAGGACATCGGCAATGCCGATCCACGCGCACTGCGCCTGTGTCTCGATGCGTGGGAGACGCTTGAGCGCCTCGGCAGCCCGGAAGGCGAGCTGGCGCTGGCACAAGCCGTCATATTCCTGTCCTGTGCGGCCAAGAGCAATGCCGTCTACAAGGCCGCGAAGGCGGCTGCGACTGACGCGCAGGAGTTCGGATCCCTGGAAGTGCCGGTACATTTGCGAAACGCGCCGACAAAGCTGATGAAGAAACTCGGCTACGGCAAGGCGTACCGATACGCACACGATGAGGATGATGCGTTTGCGGCAGGCGAAACGTATTTTCCGGACGACATGCCGAAGCGCACGTATTATCATCCGGTGCCGCGCGGCCTCGAGCTCAGGATTGGTGAAAAACTCAAGGAATTCGCCCGTCGTAATGACAGCCGCCGGAAACCCACTCCCGGTACGGACGACTGACACCAGCGATCATGATTGACCCGAAAATGCTAAGACAGGCGACGCAGGATGTTGCGGCGAACCTGAAACGACGTGGATTCGATTTCGACACTGGCGCATGGCAGGCGCTGGAAGAGCAGCGCAAATCGCTGCAGGTCGAGGTTGAGTCCATGCGCAGCGAACGCAATGCCAGCGCGAAGCGCATCGGGCAGGCGAAGGCCAGAGGCGAGGACGCGGCACCGCTGCTGGCCGCTGTCCAGGATCTCGGTGACCGCCTGGATGCGGCGGACGAAAAGCTGACCGGCGTCCGCCAGGCGCTGGATGACATCGAACTCGGCCTCCCGAACCTGTTGCACGACGATGTGCCGGATGGCGCGGACGAATCGGACAATCGGGAATTGCGCCGGTGGGGCGAGCCGCCGTCGTTCGACTTTCCCGCGAAGGACCATGTCGATATAGGTGAGCAGCTAGGCCTGCTCGACTTCGACGCCGCGGCACGCATTTCCGGGGCCCGCTTTTCGGTATTGCACGGCGCGCTTGCACGTCTGCAGCGCGCGCTGATCCAGTTCATGCTCGACGTCCACACGGCAGAGCACGGCTACCGCGAAACCTATGTCCCTTATCTCGTGCAGGCCGATGCGCTCAAAGGTACAGGCCAGTTGCCAAAGTTCGAATCTGACCTGTTTCGTACCACGGATGAAACGCCTTATTACCTGATTCCGACGGCAGAGGTGCCGCTGACCAACCTGGCCCGCGATCGGATCTACGATGCTGACGAATTGCCGCAACAACTTGTTGCGCACACGCCCTGTTTCCGCTCGGAAGCAGGTGCGTACGGCCGCGATACGCGCGGCATGATTCGGCAGCACCAGTTCGAAAAGGTGGAGCTCGTGCACCTGACGCGGCCCGCTGACTCCTGGCAAACACTCGATGTGCTGACGGGACACGCGGAAGCAATATTGCAGAAACTCGAACTGCCATACCGCGTTGTTGCGCTCTGCGCGGGTGATACCGGTTTCGGTGCCTCCAAAACGCACGATATTGAAGTCTGGCTTCCGGGCCAACAGGCGTATCGTGAGATTTCGTCCTGCAGCAACTTCACGGACTTCCAGGCACGCCGCATGCAGGCTCGCTGGCGAAACCCGGATACCGGCAAGCCGGAGCTGCTGCATACCTTGAACGGCTCCGGCGTTGCAGCTGGTCGTGCGCTGGTTGCGATACTGGAAAATGGTCAGCAGGCCGACGGCAGTGTTCGGCTACCCGAAATGCTCGCCCCCTACATGGGCGGCGTCGACGTCATTCTGCCGCCGGCAGATTGATCAGCCGGGCGTCAGCAAGTCCTCGAGTTCGTTCAACGCGTCCTGCCAGCGGTCTTCCGAGCGCCGGTATTCGATCTCCCAGTCCTCGGACGCCGGAATGCCGGACACGATGACCGTAAACTGGGTGCTGCCTTCCGATTCCTTCAGCAGCAGGTCCGTCGTAATCGGCCCGCTGGCAAGCGGCTCTTCGCCTTCCGCCGTTTCATGCACCAGCCGCATGCGCCGTGGCGGCAGGAAGATATCGATGCGGCCATTGAACTGCACATCGTCGCGTAGCGTCAGCGAAAACGGTCCCCCGATGAACGGGCGGAACTCACCGTCGCGTGCCAGCCATTTCTTCAGCTTGTCGGCATCGGTAATGGCATGCCAGACTTCGTCGATGCCGATCGCCAGATTGACATCGCGACGATGACTGCGAGTGACGTGTTCAGGATGATGCATGATGCGCGTGCGAATGGTTTCATCGACAGGCGCTGCCTCTTCACGCGCCGGTTTCGCCGTGGTATCCGGGTACGACACGATATGCAGATCCCGTTGCGGATACGGTACCTTGATGCCTTCCTCGCGAAACGCCTGGTCAATGGCGAAATTGAGATCGCTAAGCACTGAATAGCGGCGTTCGATACGGTGCAGCCGGACTCGCAGTTCGAAGTTCAGCGATGACTCGCCGAATTCCATCAACAACGCGCGCGGCGCCGGTGCTCGACCGTCGGTGACGACCTCGCTGTGCTCATTGGCCACGCGCTCCAGTATCTGCCTGACTTTCTGTACATCAGATCCATAGGCGACGCGGACGAAAACCTGCAGCCGTCCTTGCGGGTCGCGCAGCACCCAGTTGGTGACACGTCCCGAGATCAGTTCGGAGTTTGGTACGAGGACATTCTGGTTGTTCAGGGTCTCGAGTTCTGTTGCGCGCAGCCGAATGCGCCGCACGAAGCCCTCTATGTCGCCGACTGTCACATAATCGCCGGCGCGGATAGGACGTTCAAACAGCAGGATGATACCGGAGACAAAGTTGCCGGCGATCTCCTGCATGCCGAAGCCAATTCCGAGCGCGAGCGCACCGCCGATGATTGTCAGGCCGCTCAGGTCGATGCCGGCCAGCACGAGCCCGAACACGGCAGCAACAAGGAAGCCGACGTAGCCGATCAATGTTGTGACGGCCTCGCGAGCGCCTCGATCACCGACAATGTGCTGCAACCAGCGACGCTGTATCCAGCGCTTGATCCAGCCGATCAACACAATCAGCCCTGCGAAGACAAGGATGCCGCGAATAATGTCGATGGGAACGATGCGGATATTGCCGACCGTTTCGCCCTGCTGGATAAGGTTGACGAGTTCGTCGAGCGTCGTGCCGGCTTCGTCCCAGACATAAATCAGGTAGACAATGAAGCTGAGCCACAGGATCAGGTCGGCGAACAGCTGCAGCACACCGAGGCCGGATCGAGACCCCTCGCGCGACACGCCAAGACCGCGGCGGACGCTGACAGCCGCTGGTGTGTCCGTATTAATCAGGAAGTCAAACGCCTGGTAGAACATCCACAGCAGCAACCACAGGACCAGCAGTGCGAGCGCGGTGCGCGTCGCGCCATGAATCAGGTAACCGGCAAGGTTTTCATAACCGATGCCGAGGCAAACCAGGCCCGTCAGCAAGGTCAGCAGGCCGGCATAACGGATCAGCCGGAAGCGGTGCATCAGCCCGGGTATGCGCCGCAGGTATACGATAATAATGATCATCGAAACTGCGACGAGCAGCGTCATGGCGGTGCGGCCTCCCACGCTCGGGTCGACAAGCCGAATGGACAGCCAATCCGTGCCCAGCACGACAAAACTGGCAACCAGAGTCAGGATAAAAAACCGCAGACGGCGGCGCATCGGCGCGACATGGTCGGGAATGAAGCCCTTGATACTGGCCGATGGGGACAGCGGTCCTGTTGCCCAGTCGATGACTACGCAACCCAGTCCGTACAGGAAAATGCCTGCTGCGATGCGTACGACCGCCAGGTCAAGCGACGCATTCTGGATACCCGTCAATAGCACGCCGAGCAGTGCGAGACCCTCGAGCAGCAGGGGCGAGTATTCCGCAATCGGTTTCGGCAGCAGGTACTTGAGCTGCGGGGCAGCGTCGTGACCGCCGCCAGCCTCAAACCAGCGCGTAAACCGGTTGCGTATGTACAACCCGATGCCGGCGGCCAGGATGCCGGAGCCGAGCAACAGCCACAGCATCGTCGGCGGCGTTATGCCAGCCTTCAGGTCGAGGTCCACGGCACTACGCAGCCGCGGCGGCATCGTCGCGAGCTGCTGCGGCAGCTGCTGAAGCTGGCCGAGCGGTGATGCAACGCGGTGGAACAGGAATTGCTGCGAGATACGTGCCTGCGTGTCGGTAGCCTCGGCAGCGAGCGCGTCCGCCTGGTCCTTGACGGCCTGGCACTGGGTCTGCCGGGTAATGGCGCGATCCAGCAGCGCGCGAACTTCGATGCGCTGATCCATGACGGCGGGCGGAACCTCTGCATCGATGTCGCGCAGTGGCTCATAGCGGATGACGAGGCGCTCGCGATCAGCCGTGGCCTGCCGATAGCACTGCTCGGCGCGCGCAGCGATCGCAACCGCACGGCTCCGTGCTTCGTCGAGGAAGCCGGGTTCGAACGCTTCGGCCGCTATCTTATTGCTGAGGTCATCAAGCTCGATGCCCGCTGCGATCGGATCGAAGGGCGCGGGCTGCTGCGCGTTTGCATCGGTCGCAAGCACGCCCGCCATAGCGGTGATGAACAACAGCGCCTGCGGGAGCAGCAGGCGCCGGAACAACGAAATGCGGCAGTAGAGGGCAGGACGAGGGGAACACGCTGGGTGGGCCTCCCACTGTCTCTGCAAGGTCACGGGATTCGGCAACCTCTGTACAAGCTGTTCCTCTGTTTACCCGTTACCTTCAGTCGCGGGACATGAAGAGCTGCAATACGTACCAGAACATCAGTGCGATTGAAGCGAACAGCGCCATTGATGCCGCCACGTACCTATCCTCCGGGTAGTGGAGCATGATGTTCGACGTGTCGTACAGGACAGCAGCGCCGGCGAAGCCGATCATGCCGACCGAAAACCACGTGCCCAGCGCAAATCCGAACAACAGGCTGGAGACGATACCCACCATCGCCAGGATGCCGCCCCAAACCAGCAGGCCGCGCAGGAACGAGAAATCCTTGCGGGTGATCATCGCGGTGGCGATGAGGCCGCCGCAGCCGAGCAGCGTAACGCCGGCCGCGCTGTCGATCATGCCGGGATCCATCATCGCAGCGCGCAGCAGAAGCGGGCAGAAAATGATTGCCTCGACGACAATAAAGAAGGCAAAGGCCGCGTATTGCGCCTGCTTCGACACGAGGCGGTGCGCAACGTGTGCGGCGCCCCAGCCTGCGAGCATGAAGCCGCCGAGCACCAATAGCCAGTTGTTGATCATCGGCCCGGCAATACGCGCGGCAATTCCGGACTGGATCAGGTAAGCCTCTACCGCCGCAAACGCGATGATGGCACCGACAACATGCGCGTAGCACCGCCAGATAAAGGTCGAACGGTCTTCGACGGACAGGCTGGAAACGGGTGCCAGGTAATTTGCGTTGTCACTCATGCAGTTTTGCTCCACGGGGCTCCGGATAGACGACTGATTCTACCATTGTGGAGCGCGGCCGAGTGAACCGTGTCATCGCGAGGCGCGCAGCGCCGTGGCGATCTTGTTCCGCTAATGACTCTGCCAATCTGTACGAGATCGCCACGCCCTGCGGGCTCGCGATGACGGGGGTGCGAGATCGCCACGCCCTGCGGGCTCGCGATGACGGGGGTGCGAGATCGCCACGCCCTGCGGGCTCGCGATGACGGGGGTGCGAGATCGCCACGCCCTGCGGGCTCGCCGATGAGCGGGGGCGCGAGATCGCCAAGTCCTGCGGGCCGCGATGACGTCTTATTTTTTCACGTACTTCTTGATGGCTCTCGGACCAACTTCGGCGCCATAGATGTTGCCGGCGGCATCCGCCGCCACACCTTCCGCGCCACTGGTGCCGGAATTGTCCTGGTCCGTCTCCGGGTCCGGAATGAACGCCGTGACAAAGCCGTCCCGGGCGCTGCCGATGCGGATACCGCGCTTCCAGCCCGGGTTCCGGCCTTCGTTCGACTCCGAGTCGGCAGAGTAGAGAATGTCGTTGTCATCGATGTACAGGCCGCTCGGACGCCCGAACTGGGTCCACGTGGCCAGATGCTCACCGCCCTGGTCGAAAATCTGGATGCGGCTGTTGCCGCGGTCGGCGACGAACAGGCGTCCCTGCGAGTCCATGGCGAGCGCGTGCGGGTCCCGGAATTCGCCGTTGCCGCCGCCGGTTGTGCCCCATTCGTCGAGGTAATTGCCGTCCTTGTCGAACTTGACGATACGGTTGTTGCCGCTGGTGTCGTGCCCGTCGGCGATGAATATGTCGCCGTTCGGGGCGACGAGCACATCGGACGGCTTGTTGAACTCGTCCGGTCCGGTCCCGGCAACGCCTTCCTTGCCGAGCGTCATCAACAATTCGCCTTCGGGGCTGAATTTCATGACGGTGTGGCCGACGCCTTCCGGCACCGGCGCATAACCGACGGCGTCCGCGATCCAGACATTGTCATCAGCATCCACATAAATACCGTGCGGCCAGACCGATCTGGCCGGCGCCAAACTGGCGAACTACATTACCGTCCGGATCAAACTGCATGACGGGGTTAAGGTCACTGCCGACACAAAGGTTCGCACCGCAGCGCTCGGCAATCCAGATGTGCTTGCCGTCGTTGGCCGGAAATACGGCGCTGGTTGCGCCCCAGACCCGGTCGCCGGGCAGCGTGGCCCAGCCTTCTATCGTGCGATAGGGATTAGGCGCGTGATTTTGCGCCGCGGCCGTGCCCGCAACGAGCAGAGCGGAAACGAGCGCGAGTACCGGCGTGACGATACGACGACGATCCAGTGACATGATTATCCCCCTTTGAAATTACAAGTGTTGCGGCATGGCGTCGAAACACAGGTAGCGAATAGTCCGAGTCTTGCCCTTTGATTGCAAGCAATCGAACCGCGTGAAACCAACAGCGGCGGCGGCGACCCGGATGCCATATTGTCATGACGGGCGAAAAACTGCATCTTGGCGCCGGTGGTCACCAGTCAAAGTGCGACCAGCACTACGAGATTGCCACGCCCTTCGGGCTCGCAAAGACGCGCCGTCCTCGCGAGGCGCGGCGACACATCATCATTGCGAGGAGCGTAGCGGCCTTCGTCGAGATTGCCACGCCCTTCGGGCTCGCAAAGACGTGCCGCCCTCGCGAGGCGCGGCGACCCTCGTCATCGCGAGGAGCGTAGCGACGTGGCGATCTCATGAACCAATGACAGTCACCAAACAGGACACGGGACATGATAACAACGGACTGGGGGCCCTGGGCACTGCTACCGCTGGCCATCACGCTGATACTGGCGTTCGCGACACGTTCGGCACTCGTTGCGATGCTGCTCGGCACCGTGACCGGCACGCTGATGCTGGGACAGGCGCCGGGCGCAGGGCTGAACGAACTGTTCCAGGCCGCACTCGGCAATGGCGACTTCATCTGGATCTGCCAGATCGTGTTGCTGATCGGCATCCTGTTCCAGCTGTTCCGGCGCGCCGGTGTGCTCGGTGCTCTGGCGCAGCGCTTCAGCCGCGCCGAGGGCAGTCGCCGCAGCGTCGAGGTGTCGGCATGGACAATGGGTCTCATCATCATCGACGATTACTTCAGCCCGCTGCTCAGCGGATCCGTGCTCCGTCCGATGTCGGACCGTGCACGCATCCCGCGTGAAAAGCTTGCGTTCATCCTGGATTCGACGACGGCCTCGGTCTGCATCCTGGTGCCGTTCACGGCCTGGGGCGCGTATGTCGCAAGCCTGATTGCGGCGCAGGGCGGCCCGGTTACCTCCATCGAGCAGGGCGTCAGCGTCTTCATCGCGGCCATTCCGTACAACTTCTATCCGCTGCTGATGCTGCTGTTTACATTGCTGATCTGCCTGCGCGTCATTCCGGATTTTGGTCCGATGCAGAAGGCCGAGCAGCGCGTGCGCGAAACCGGCGAGCTGCTTCGGCCGGGTGCCAAACCCTTGAGTGGCGATGAGGGGGACGATGTCACAGCCAGCGATCGCCGCAAGCCGCCATCGCTAACATTCGAACTGCTGGTGCCGGTGCTGCTGCTGGTGGGAGTTGGTGCTGCAACGCTGATCATCGGTGGCTCGGTAAAAATCGTCGAAGCATTCATGCTGGTCAACGTCTACCTTTTCGCGGTTCTGGGCGTACGCGGTGAATTCGCAAGCGTCGCCGAACTCGGCGATGTTATTGTTGCCGGCAGCAAAAGCATTATGCCCGCACTGTTGATTGTGGCGCTCGCCTACGCGCTCAACGCGGTCACGTCCGAACTCAATGCCGCCGGCTACATCATCGCTCAGTTTGCGTCGGACCTGACACCGAACACACTGGTCGCACTGACGTTCGGCATGGCTGCAGTGATCTCGTTTTCAACCGGAACATCGTGGGGCGCCTATGCCTTGATGATGCCGGTCGCATTGCCCGTCGCTTTCGAGTTTTCAGGCGGTGAACTGACGCCGCTCGTCTACCAGACCGTGGCGGCGGTGGCTGGTGGCGGTATTTTCGGCGACCATTCGTCACCGGTATCGGATACCTCGGTACTGGCATCGGTCGGCGCCGGCAGCGATCACATCGACCATGTCGTGACACAATTGCCGTACGCGGTGCTGGTCGCCGTGGTGACAACCGGCCTGTACCTGCTGATCTGACGGAGGAATAAATGACGACCCTCGACCACGCCATCGAACGGCACGGCAGCGACAGCTACAAGTGGGACGGCAGCGAGCGGCTGTTCGGCCGGGAAGGGCTGCTGCCGTTCTGGGTCGCGGACATGGACTTCGCGACGCCGCTGCCGATCCTCGATGCCATTCGCGACCGTCTCGAGCACCCGGTGCTGGGCTACGTCGAACGCAGCGACGAGTACCGCGATGCCGTGCGCGGCTGGCTCCTGAAGCGGCACGACTGGGACGTGCCGCGCGAATGGCTCAAGTTCTGTCCGCCCAGTTCAATTGTAGGGATTTACGGCCTGATCATGACAATGACCGATCCGGGCAACAGCATCGTCGCGCCGACGCCGACTTACGGGCCGCTGCTGGGGCTGGTCGAAAAAACGGATCGCAAACTGCTGCGGAACCCGCTCATCGAACGTAATGGCCGATTCGAACTGGACGTTGACGGCATGCGCCGGTTGCTGCGCGATGACACGCGCATGATCATACTGTGCAATCCCCACAACCCGACCGGCCGCGTGTTCACCCGGAGCGAGTTGGGCGCATTGGCAGACCTTGCGCGCGAACACGACCTGATCGTCATCTGCGACGAAGTCCACTGTGACCTGCTGCTGCCCGGCAAGCGCCACATTCCGTTTGTGTCACTCGGCTGGTCGAAGTCCGTGTCCGTCGTGTCGCCCAACAAGCCATTCAACACGGCCGGCATACCGCAGGCAACGCTGGTAATGCCGGACGGGGAGATACGTGCGGCGTTCCAGCGCTTCCTGGATACGACGCAACTCAATCACGACAGCACGTTTGGCGGTGTCGGCATGGTCGCGGCCTACCGCTACTGCGGCGATTGGCTGGACGACGTCATTGAGTATGTCGCGGAGAATCACCGGCTAGTGGCATCGTATCTCGACGAGCACGTACGGGGTGTGCGTGCCGTGCCGGCTGAAGCCACTTACCTCGCGTGGCTCGATTACCGGGAACTCGGCATCAGCGAAACCGAGGTCATGCGCCGGCTGACGGAGCAGGGCGGCGTCGCACTGTACGGTGGCACGGAATTCGGCCTTGAAGGCGAGGGCTTCCTGCGCATGAACGTCGCCTGTCCGCGCAAGCAACTGGAAGCGGGACTGGCCGGCATACGCCGCGCGCTCGGCTGACCCGGCCGGCCTGCTTGAAACCGGCGAGGTGCACACGCACAATGCGACCGCGATGCACGCGACGTGAGTTCTGGAGAGGTGGCAGAGCGGTTGAATGCACTGGTCTTGAAAATCCCCAATCCGCCCACTCCCTAAAAGCACCTCCGCCGGGCGGTGCGGATTGATCTTTAGTGACTGACGATGCAGTAATGGAAAGGCGGATAAGAACGGAGAGGTGGCAGAGCGGTTGAATGCACTGGTCTTGAAAATCCCCAATCCGCTCACTCCCTAAAAAGCACCAAAGCCGGACGGCGCGGATTGATCTTAAGTGAACATCGTTGCAGCAATGGAAAGGCGGACTGAATCGGAGAGGTGGCAGAGCGGTTGAATGCACTGGTCTTGAAAACCAGCAAGGGTTAATAGCCCTTCGAGGGTTCGAATCCCTCCCTCTCCGCCATTTTCCTTAAGCCTTGAGCCAGGAATAGCCGAACGGCTGACCGATGGAGACCGCTTCGACCGGTGTTCCAGTCTGTTCGACAGGCGGCTTTGGTCAGTCGTAGTCAACGCAGAAGCGGTCGCGCCCCGCAGCCTTGGCCGCGTAAAGCGCGCGGTCGGCGCGGGTTAGCCATTGGCCTGGATCGTCGTCGGCATCGAGTCCGGCCGCGCCTATGGACACGGTCACGGGTCCGCCGGGCCCGTGCAGCCGTTCGCGAATGGCCCCCTGCAGCTTGTCGAGTGCGGGCGCGATCCCTTCCGGTGCGGTGCCTGGCATGATAAGGACGAATTCCTCGCCGCCATAACGGTAAAAGCTGTCGGCGGCGCGCATGGTGTCGCTTACGATCCCGGCGAGGTCGACCAGTACCTTGTCGCCCGCATCGTGACCGTGGGCGTCGTTAACGTCCTTGAAATGGTCCAGGTCGATGACCGCGAGGCCGGCCGGCTCGCCGCGCATCCGGGCAGCTTCCGCGTGTATCGCAATCTCGCGGCGCAGGGCGCGCCGATTGCCGATTCCGGTAAGCGGGTCGCGGTTGGCCATGACGTCGAGCTGCCGATGCTGGCGTGAGGTTCGCCAGGCAAACACGAAGGAGAACACCGCGACCTGTACGGCGACTGCTATAAACGTTGCCTGTTCAACGCGGTCGGCGAACAGTTCAGGTGTACTGCCGATAACGCCGACGAGCAGCATCGACAGCACGATACCGACACGGTTATTGGCCATCAGGAATATCGAAATCATCAGTGAGAACAGCCACATGTAGGACAATCCGCGGACGGGAATCATAAACAGGGCGCCGGCGGTAAGCAGTATGGCGATCAGATTCCCGGCCATTACGCTGCGTCCGGTCTTCCAGGCGTAAGCAAAGCCGCCGACAATCGAGGCGACGAGCAGTCCATCAGCCACCGCTTCGGAGACCTGGCCCTGAGTCAGGCGAAAGACGGCGAATAGCCCAAGTGCCAGTGAGCCGACTGTGGCGAACCCGCACAGGATAGCCAGGTGGGTGTCGGACTTTAGTCGCTCGAGTGCACCGAAACCGGTTCTAGATTCCGTCATGTTTCCCATTGCAATGGTGCCATCATCGGCTTATTGGCCGTGCGTGAGGTCACCGAAAGACTCGCAGACACTGGCAATATTGCCAGCCGATGGTCATCTTGAATTGTGGAGCGGATTGCAATTCGAGGACAGGTACCCGGTCACGACTTTGGCGAAAGATCAGGTAGTTTCATCGGAGGGTTCCAGCCCAAATGCCAAGTCTGGCCTGCCCTGCAAGCGCCCTTGCCTGCATGGCCCGCCCTGATAGTCGTACCCATCTCCTCGATGGGGTCGTTTTCGCGGCTTGCCAGTAGCTTGTTTCGACCAGGGTTGATGCCCCAACTTCCGATGGCTTGATATAGAATCCGGTAATCACCGAAATTCAGGATCTCCCCATGCAATACCCCCTGACTGCCCTGCTGCTGGCAGCGATGCTCGCTGCTTGCGGCGACCGCAGCGCGGACGAATCTGCCGTGCCGGCAACGACGACCGAACGAGCCGGCGGGTCCGCGTCGGCGGTGAATAAAGCCGAGACGGCGCGACTCAACGAATGGTTTGCAGCGCGCTGGGAAGAGGAACTCGACTTCAGCCCGATTCGCAAGACCATCCTGGGCCGGAAGGACGACTACGACAGGGTCGACGATTTCTCCGAACGCAGTGAAGACGAGCAGCTCGCATGGCGGCGTAGCACGACCGCGGAATTGCAGGAATCATTCGACTACGAGCGCCTGACTGACGAGGCGAAGATGTCCTATGACGTCTGGGTCTATGAGCTCGAACGAGCGGAACGTGCGTTGCCCTTCCGCCGTCACAACTACGTGTTTACGCAAATGCAAGGCGCGCAAGCCATCCTCCCGCAGATTCTCATCGCCTTCCACAAGGTCGATGAGCTGGCCGACATGGAAGCGTATGTCACGCGTATCGTCGGCATTTCGCGCGGCCTCGACCAGCTTCTCGAACGTGCGCAACTTGCAGCCGAAGAAGGTATCCGGCCCCCGCAATTCGCTTATGAAGGGGTTCTGCAACAGGCTCGCGGCCTCGTCAATGGCGTGCCTTTCGAGGGTGAGGGCGAATCCCCGCTGTGGGCGGACGCGAAATGCCAAGATCGATGCCTTGCAACAGGAAGGCAAAATCGATGCGGAGAAAGCGAACGATCTTCGCGCCGCGACGCGCCAGGCGCTCATCGAAAGCTTCAAGCCTTCCTACGATGCGCTGATCAGCTGGTTCGAATCCGATCTGCCGAACGCGGATGCAGAGGCCTCCGGCGTTGGTGCTCTGCCGCGCGGACTTCTGTATTACGACGAACGGCTGGCTTTCGCGACGACGACCGACATTACCGCTGATGAGGTTCACGAGTACGGTCTTGCCGAGGTAGCACGCATCCAATCCGAGATGGAAGCGATCAAGGAAAGTGTCGGTTTCGAGGGTACGCTGCAGGAATTCTTCGTATTCCTGCGCGAAGATCCGCAATTCTTTTTCCGGATACCGACGAGGGCCGGGAAGGCTACTTGCAGGCGGCGCGCGATCATATTGACGCGCTCACTGCCCGCTTGCCGGATTACTTCGGCATACTCCCCAAGGCTAGCCTCGAGGTGAAACGCGTCGAGCCATTTCGCGAGCAGCCAGGAGCGGCGCAGCATTATTTCCCGGGTACCGCTGATGGATCGCGTCCCGGTATTTATTACGCCCATCTCTCGGACATGAGCGCGATGCCGAAACACCAGCTCGAAGTCATCGCCTATCACGAGGGTAACCCGGGCCATCACATGCAGATTTCAATTGCACAGGAACTGGAAGGCATTCCAAAATTCCGCACGCAGAGTTTCTTCAATGCCTATGCTGAAGGCTGGGGACTTTATGCCGAACAACTGGCGAAGGAGATGGGCGCGTACGAGGATCCTTACTCCGATTTTGGCCGGCTCTCGAGCGAAATCTGGCGAGCCATCCGGCTTGTAGTGGATACCGGTCTCCATGCGAAGGGCTGGAGTGAGGAGGAAGCGGTCGACTATTTCCGGGCGAATTCGTCCAGCGCCGAAGGCGCAATTCGCTCAGAGGTGCAACGGTATCTTGTCATTCCCGGACAGGCGACGTCTTACAAGATCGGCATGATGAAAATTCTTGAGATGCGCGAGAAAGCAAAGTCCGAACTCGGGGACCGTTTTGACATCCGGGGTTTCCACGACACGGTGCTGGGCGGCGGAGGATTGCCCCTCGAGATCCTGGAACGCCGGGTCAATGCATGGGTGGCGAGCCGCACGCTCGTGCAAGTGAAATAGGATCGGCACATGGGCGCATTTTTCCTGCATCTCGTTCTTACAGCCGTTGCTTTGCTCGTCGTTGCGAACGTTGTGAGCGGCGTTTACCTGGGCGGTTTTTTGCCGGCACTGATTGCTGCCCTGATTCTTGGTGTAGTCAACGCCGTTGTGCGGCCTGTCATGTTCATCCTGACCCTTCCGCTTACCGTCGTGACTCTCGGTCTGTTCCTGTTCGTCGTCAATGCCCTGATGTTCTGGCTCGCCGCCGCGCTGGTGCCCGGTTTCCAGATCGGTGGTTTTGGCGCGGCACTGCTGGGCAGCCTGCTGCTGACCATTTTGAATCTGCTGATTGACCGGTTGGCGCCCAGGGATTGATCACCTTTGATGCGGGTTCCTGCAGAAACCGGTATCGCCGCTGAACGCAAGCGACCTTGCCGGGTCAAATGTCTCATCCAAACCGCGGGGGGGCGCACGGCGAGCCAATCATGACCAGGAAAAATCGAGTAAACGAACTGTTTAAGGCACTTTGCGGTTTCCTGCTCGTGCCGGTACTGGCACTGTCCGCCACTACCCATGCCGCGCCTGACGCCAACAACGAGGATCCACAGGCCTGGTACCGGGCGGCTGTCGATGCACGGCAGGCCGCTGACCTGGATGCCGCGGAAGACGCTCTGGACCATGCCACGGAACTCGGGCTGTCACCGGTACGCGCTGGTATTGAGCGGGCGCGTATTCTCGTGGCAAAGGATGACCGTGACGGGGCCGTCGAGCGGCTTGAGACGCTGGCCGGGCAGGGCTTCAGCGCCGTCTCTCTATTGACCGGTGATCCGCTTCTCGGCACGCTGGCCGGGCATGCCGGCTTTGATGCGCTCGTAGAGACGATGTCGGTGAGCGCCTATCCCTGCGAACACCAGGACGCGTTCCGGCAATTCGATTTCTGGCTTGGCGACTGGGTCGTGCATACAGCGGACGGCACACTTGCGGGCGCGAACCGTATCGAGCGCGCAGAACGGGGCTGCGTACTGACCGAGCACTGGTCCGGTATTGGTGGCAGCAGCGGTATGAGCATTAATTATTTCGACCATGCCGGGAAGGAATGGGTGCAGGTGTGGACTTCGGCGGATGGCGCGCAGATCGACATTCGCGGTAACCTGACGGACGAGGGCATGTTGCTGACCGGCCAGATACACTATGTCAGCAACGGCACAACGGCATCGTTCCGTGGCCTGTGGACACCACTACCCGATGGCCGTGTCCGGCAGTTTTTCGAACAGTCAGATGACGACGGCGAAACGTGGACGCCGTGGTTTGAAGGCTTTTATACACGCAGCGAAACATCGCAACAGGATTAGTTATCAAATTGTATCAACGATTCAACAACCATTCGTTTCCAGCCGGCAATCCCATCGCCAATGCGCTGGTCGTCATAGCGGGGGTCGTCGTCATTGGCCTGTCGCTGGTGGTCGGCTTCGTCATGTTTGTTGTGCTCGGCAGCCTGCTGCTGGTACTCGGCGCCATTATCGGCATCCGGATCTGGTGGCTGAACCGCCGCCTGCAAAAGCAAGCTGGCCAGCCGGGCGCCGCGACTCAACACTACGAATCGATCGAGGTCATCGAAGGCGAGTTCCGGGACGTTTCAGGCTCGAAGAGCGGAAGCCGCCGCCGGCGCGACTGATACCCCGCTTGCGTCCCAATCCCTGACGCTCGTCAGCGCGCCTTGCTGACACCGGGCGTGGTCAAACCGTGCAAAACACCGTAAGCTCGCGGTCCATGGGGAAAAACGGCTCATCCGAGGCACACCGTCGCAGCAAACGCCGCCGGCGCCGCATTCAGCTCATCATTATTTACGTTGCCATTGCCGTCGGGCTCGCGTGGTTTTTCGAGTCGCAGGCGACGACGACGGTGATCTTCGTGCGGCATGCGGAAAAGGTCAGTGCGACGGCCGATGATCCGGACCTGTCCGCGGCTGGCCGCCGGCGCGTGGCCGAGTTGACGCGGCAGCTCGTCGATGCCGACGTCATTGCGGGCATCGACGCCATCTACTCGACGCCGTACAAGCGAACGCAGCAGACCGCGCAACCGCTGTCCGAGGCACTGGACATACCGATCACGACCTACGACCCGGACGACAACGAGGCGGTCTTCGCAGACATCCTCGAAAACCACAAGGGCGAGATCATCCTCGTCGTCGGTCACAGCGACACGATTCCTGCGCTCATCGCGGATCTCGGCGCCAGCAAAAACGTGCCGCCGATCCACGACAACGAATACGACAATATCTACATCGTCACGATTCCGTGGTTTGGCAAGACCAAGACGATACGACTGCGCTTCGGTAAGCCGTACCAGCCCGACGGCTCGGAGCCGTCCTCGCAGACAATGACCTGATTTACTTTAAGTATTATCGCGATCCATCTGAAATTAAACGATAATTCTGTGTACCTCCAGCACGAACTGAGCATCGCGACGGACGGGCGCGGTACGTACAGCCTGACCGGTGCCGTCAATCGCGCGGTTAGCGAATCCGGCCTTCGCACCGGCATCTGTCACATTTTCATCCGCCACACCAGTGCGTCGCTGATGCTGTGCGAGAACGCCGATCCCGACGTCATGCGCGATCTCGAAGCGTTCATGACACGCACCGTGCCGGACGGAGATCCGCTGTTCACGCACACGGCCGAGGGCCCCGACGACATGCCCGCGCACGTGCGCAGCGTGCTGACGCAGTCGGACCTGAACCTGCCGATCCGCAACGGCGCCTGCGCACTCGGCACGTGGCAGGGCGTCTACCTGTGGGAGCACCGCCATGCGCCTCATACGCGCACGGTACTGTTGACCCTCGCCGGCGAACGCCAGGAGTCTGCGCGGTAGAAGCCGGACGTTGTTGATGGAATTCGGGCTATTCAGTCATCGTACTTGCCGGCGCGGAAGCCGGCCGTTTCGCGCAGCATGACGGCCTTCTCGATGAACTCGGTGTGGCGGCCGATCATGACGTCGGCCAGCACGGCGTCCTGGATTGTCCGGTCGCGGTTGATCAGGAAGGTTGCGCGGCGCACGCCGACGCCGAATGGACCGTCGACGTCGTACATGCGAATCGCGACCTTGTCGACGTCACTGAGCAGCACGAACGGCAGCTTGTGTTCGCGTCGAAATCGCTGGTGGCTGTCGGCGTCCTGCGGACTGATTCCAACGATGCGTAATCCGACGGCCGTCAGGTCGTCGTGCATGTCGCGGAAGGCGCAGGCCTCGCGCGTGCAGCCGGGCGTGAAATCGGCCGGGTAGAAGTACAGCAGCAGGGGTCCGTCGTTCAGCAGGTCGGACAGAGTCACATCCTCGCCTTTCTCATCCGGCAAAACAAATTCCGGTGCCCGTGCTCCTGCTTTTAACATACTGCTGCTCCTCCGGCGCCAAATGTTTTCAGGGTCCTGCCCCGCAAATAACCTGTTGTTATTTCATCCCTGTCTGGAATTGCGGATAAGGCAGCGTATCATGCGGCATCAGATTTGATGATGGAGTTGCATATGTCCGCCAGACGTCCTGTTGCAAGCACGCTACTTTTCCTCGCGGCAGGCCTGCTGTTGTCCGCTTGCAGCGACCGCGCGTCGGACACCGCCGAAGAGAGCGCGCCGCAAACCGCCTCGGCGACTGAGCCGGCTGCAACGAGCGTCCCGACGTACAGCGCCCGCGAGTTCTACGAGACGACGTCCTACGGCATGGTGCCGTCCACGGCAAAGGCGTTTGCGCCGGATGGTGATTCGCTGCTGGTGTCATCCGACGAGACCGGCGTATTCAATGCCTACGAACTCCCACTGGATGGCGGTGATCCCGTCGCGCTGACCTCTTCAGAGGACAATGCGATTTTTGCCGTCAGCTGGTTCCCGGACGACCGCCGCCTACTTTACACATGGGACAGTGGCGGCAACGAGCTGAACCATGTTCTCGTGCTGGAAGAAGACGGCGAGCATCGTGACCTGACGCCCGGCGACGAGCTCAAAGCGGAATTCCTCCGCTGGAGCGGCGACGGTAAGAGTTTCTACCTGCTGACGACGGAACGCGACCAGCGAAACTTTGACATCTATCGGTACAACGCAAAAGACTACAGTCGCGAACTCGTATTCGAGAATCCCGGCCTGGCCGTAGGCGATATCAGCCCGGACGGCCGCTGGGTTGCCCTGGTCGAGCCACGCACCAGTGCGGACTCCGACATTTACCTTGTCGATCTCGCAAGCAACAGCCCGGAACCGAAATTGATCACGCCGCACGACGGCAACATCTCGTACTCGGTGCATGAATTTACGCCCGACAGCAAGGCGCTGGTCTACGATACCGACGAACACGGTGAGTTCACGCAAGCCTGGCTTTATGAGCTCGAAAGTGGCGACAAGTCTGAACTTGTCAGTGCACCGTGGGACGTCAGTTACGTGCTGCATTCGCCAAGCGGACGCTACCGCGTCAGTGGCATCAACGCGGATGCACGCACAGAAGTCACTGTTTACGACGAGCACGACGAGCAGGAAGTGGACCTGCCGGCATTGCCGCCGGGTGACCTGAACAACGTCCGCTTCTCGCCGGATGAATCCCGCATTGCGCTGGTCGTCAATGCGTCGAATTCGCCGTCCAACATACACGTCATCGACCTCGAGCAAAACGTGGCGCGACAGCTCACGAATGCACTGAGTCCGGCCATCGAGCAGGAGCATCTCGTCAACAGCGAAGTCGTGCGTTACAAGAGTTTCGATGGACTGGAGATTCCGGCGATTCTCTACAAGCCACACCAGGCATCGGCCGACAACCCGGTCCCGGCACTGGTCTGGGTGCATGGCGGCCCCGGCGGGCAGAGCCGCACCGGCTACAACGCCACGGTGCAACACCTTGTAAACCACGGCTATGCGGTGCTGGCGGCCAACAATCGCGGTTCTTCGGGGTACGGTAAAACCTTCTATCATCTCGACGACCGCCGCCATGGTGAAGAGGACCTTGACGACATCGTGTACGGGCGCACGTATCTCGAGACACTGCCGTGGGTCGACGACGAACGCATCGGTGTCATCGGCGGCTCCTACGGTGGCTACATGGCCGCCGCGGCACTCGCGTTCCGTCCGGACGTCTTCGATGTCGGCATCAACATCTTCGGTGTAACGAACTGGGTGCGCACGCTGGAGAGCATCCCGCCGTGGTGGGAGTCGTTCAAGGAAGCGCTGTACGACGAGATGGGCGACCCGGCAACCGATGCCGAACGGCACCGGCGCATTTCGCCGCTTTTCCATGCCGAGAACATCGTCAAGCCGCTGCTCGTCATCCAGGGTGCGAATGACCCGCGAGTACTGCAGGTCGAGAGCGACGAACTGGTTGCCGCGGTGCAGGAAAACGAAGTACCGGTCGAATACGTCGTGTTTCCCGACGAGGGCCATGGTTTCGTCAAGAAGGAAAACCGCGTCACCGCGTCGGAATCCTACGTGCAGTTTCTGGACAAATACCTGAAAGGCGCGGGCGACTGACCGCGCGCGGACCGTGCAAGACGCGTTAATTTATCTTGATCCCGACAGTCCGCTTAATCTGCAGCACCAGATTCGGCAAAAGCTCGTCGACGGCATCCTGGGCGGCGCTTTCCCGCCGGGCACGCGGCTGCCGTCGTCGCGCCGGCTGGCCGACCAGCTATCAGTGGCGCGCAATACCGTGGTGCTCGCCTACCAGCAGCTGATAGCCGAGGGCTATCTCGTTAGTCACCAACGCAGCGGCATCTTCGTCAACAAGGAGATGCTCGATACGCGCGTCGGCTTCAGCGCGCAGGCGGCAAGTGCGGAAGCTGGCGAATCGCCGGTCTGGCGGCGCCGCTTTCGCAACGCGCCGGACGCGGCGCGCAGCGCGCGGGACCTGCCGAACTGGGGGAAATACCCGTACCCATTTATTGACGGTAAATTCGACGCCGACGCTTTTCCCACTGGCCGAGTGGCGCGAGGCGAGCCGGCTCGCGCACAGCGTCGCCGACGTGCGCGACTGGTCGACCGGCAGCGGTGACGCGGACGACCCGATGCTGGTCGAGGAGATCCGCACCAAGATACTGACGCGCCGCGGCATTCAGCGCTCGACCGGACGAGATCCTCGTGACGCTTGGTACGCAGCACGCCTTGTTTATCGTCAGCGAGTTGCTCGCCGAGCCGGACCACGACCGTAGTCGCAATGGAAGAGCCGGGCAATAGTCGAGATGCGCCAGCTGCTGGCACGCCGGCAGGCGCAGCGTCATCAGCCCAGCCGGTGGACGCAGGACGGACTGGTCGTCGACGACACGACTGGCGAAATGCGAGCTTGTCTACGTAACACCTAGCCACCAGATTCCGACCGCCGTGATCATGCCCAAGGCACGCCGCAAAGATTTGCTCGACGCCGCCGAGCGGCACGATTTCCTCGGTCGTTGAAGATGATTACGAATGCGAGACCAGCTACCTCGACCAGCCGGCGCCCGCCCTGCGCAGCATGGACGACCGAAGGCCGCGTGATCTACGTGGCGAGCCTGTCCAAGGTGCTCGCGCCCGGCATGCGGCTTGGCTTCATCGTCGCGCATCCGGCGTTCATACGCCGCGCGCGCGAACTCAGGCGGACGATGCTCAATCATCCGCCGCTGAACAACCAGCGCAGCGCCGCGTTCTTCCTGTCGCTGGACCACTACGACGCGCTGATGATGCGCATGGCGCGCATCTTCCAGGAGCGCCGCACGGCACTGCGCGATGCACTGAACTACTACCGCTCGGTGTCCATTGAGATTTCGCCGGAAGTTGGCGGCACGACCTACTGGGTGCGGCTGCCGGAGGATTTCAACGTTGACTACCTCGTCGAGCGAGGCGGAACGCGAGGGCATCCTGATCGAGCCCGTGCGGCACTACTACGCCAACGAGGACCACGCCGGAGAACTGTTTCCGCATGGGTGTCACGAGCCTGCCGATCGAGCGCATTCGTCCCGGCGTCGCTGCGGCTGACTGAACTGCATCCGCAACCTCGTCAGCGGCCGCGTCGAGCACCTCGATTCGTCCCGCGGCGAGTGGCTGACCGGTGATGACCTACGAGCACGCGATGTCGGACCGGATCATCCTCTATAACGTCGTCTATGGCGTGCCGTGCTCGATCGAGCTGCATGCCGACGGCCGTATGGTCGGTACCGCTGGCTACTCAAATGAAGACTGCGACACCGGGCGCTGGTGGGTGGACGGTGACCGCTGGCATCGCCAATGGAAGGAGTGGGTGTACGGCGACGAAACCGCCTACTACGTCGTCGTCGACGGCGACCGCATCAAGTGGTTCAACGCCGACCGGCAGATTGTCGACGCGGCATTCATCCGGCCGATGCAGCCACCCGCCTGACCAGTCCGAATCGATCACCGAGGCGAGGGCGCCTGCCAGTAAGACCTTCGCGAATCGGCGACGGCCCTGCTGGCCGCAACCACTGGTCCAGTCGATAGCGGCAATCTGGCCCTATGGCAAACCCCTGCCGCGCAGGCTACCGTGCGCGGCACCAAGGGGGTACCATGACCAGATTCTCGATAGCCGGCCTGCAGCTCGAAGCCGCTAACGGCGACAACCTGGACTCGATGGCTGCAGAAATAGATGCCACGATGCGCCGCTTCCCGTGGCTGGACATGGTTCTCCTTGCCGGAACTGAACGCCTTCGGCTCAGACCCGGCGGCGGCGGTGGCCCTGCCCGGCGACGTCGAGGCACGTTTCCAGGCCATTGCCAGGCGCCATGGCATCTGGCTCCTGCCGGGCTCGCTGTTCGAGCGGTCCGGCGACCGGGTCTACAACACAGTGCCCGGTCATCAACCCGGCGGGCGAGGTCGTCGCCCGCTACCGCAAGCAGTTTCCGTGGCTGCCGTACGAGAAGGGCGTGACCGCGGGCGATCAATTTGTCGTCTTCGACATTCCGGACGTTGGCCGTTTCGGCGTGTCGATTTGCTACGACATGTGGTTCCCGGAAACGACCCGCACGCTGGCCTGGATGGGGGCCGAGGTCATCCTGCACCCGAGCCTGACGAGCACGATCGACCGGGAGGCCGAACTGTCGCTTGTGCGCAGCAGCGCCCTGACGAATCAGTGTTATTTCCTCGACATCAACCTGGCGGGACCGCTGGGCGTCGGCCGCTCGTGCATCGCCGGACCGGGCGGCGAAGTGCTGTATCAGGCCGGAAAGGGCCGGGAAATCATTCCATTACAGCTCGATCTTGATTATGTACGCGAAGTACGGCGCTGCGGATGGAATGGTCTTGGCCAGCCGCTCAAGTCGTTCCGCGACAGCACGCTTGTGTTTCCGCCGTACGCTGACGGCGCCCGGTCTGAGGCGCTCGAGGCGGTCTCGGCGCGCTGGTCGAGGCCGCGGTCGCGGCAAGCCGGATGAGCACAGCAACGCCGCAGCGCTGGACCAGCGGGGAGTGGCGTACTGGCACTACGCGGCACCCGGACGCTGGGGTAGCTTGACCATCAATAACCGAAGGATTAAGGCCGCAGTCTCACGCGGCCGTGCACCGGCCTCTGCCGCTGCACCCGACCGGGGGAGTAATGAGCACATGAGCACTAACCACAGCGTTCGTTCACGCGAGACACCGCTGGCCGTCGGCGATTGGCGGCGTCCTCGCGCAGGCCGCGCCACTCGCCGTCGCGCAGATCGAGCGACGGTGAAGCGGTCACTCGAGGAGATCGTCGTCACGGCAACGCGCCGCGAGTCATCGGTACTGGACATTCCCTACAACATTTCCGCGATCAGCGGCACCACGCTGGAAGAGGCGCTGGTCGTCGACAACTGGGAGCTGATGCGCAATGTCGCCGGCGCTTCAGTTGTCGATCGTGGTTACCGCAATGCCGGTGTCATCAACAGCATCATGATTCGCGGCCTGAATCTCGACGGTTCGGCGCTGGGCGACTACGCGCTGAATACCGTGCCGACCGTGTCGACGTACGTGAACGACACACCGATCTTCGCCAATTTCATCCTTAAGGACATCGAGCGGGTTGAAGTACTGCGCGGGCCGCAGGGCACGCTGTACGGCTCCGGCTCACTTGGCGGTACCGTCCGTTACATCATGCGTGAGCCCGATTTTGAGGCATTCTCCGGTTCAGGTTAGCGGCTCAGTCAGCCAGACGGCGGACTCGGACGGCCAGAACTATACCGGCGACCTCGTACTGAACGTGCCGCTTGCGGACACGGCGGCGTTCCGGCTGTCCGCCGGCACACTGCAGTACGATGGTGTTGTTGATTACGTCAATGTCTATGAATTGGACCAGAACGGCATTCCGGTGGCGCCAAACGGCGTGCTGGACCCGGCGGCGAGTTACCGGCGCGTCGAGGATGCCGATGACGTTGACATCAAGTACGCACGTGCCGCGGTCGCTTTCGAGCCAACCGATACGACGAAATTCACGCTGTCCTATCACATGCAGTCGGACGATATCGGCGGCCGCCGGCAGCAGACGAACGGCCCTGACGGGTTCGGGGACAGCTACGGCGAGCGGGAGATCGGCTCGGTGCAACTCGAGCCGTCATCCCGGGACGTCGACCTTGTCAGCCTCGAGGCGGAAATCGATCTGGGCTTCGCCACCCTGACATCGAGCACGTCGAGCTACAACCACGAAGGCGACAGCGTCAGCGAGAACACCGGTTTCTATGCCCAGTTAGGCTGGCTGCAGTTCTATTACTACAACTACCCGCGGCCGATGGCATCCGCCGTGCGTACGTATTCCGACGAGGCTTTTGTCCAGGAGCTGCGCCTGGTTTCGAACGGGGACAATGCAATCGACTGGGTCGTCGGCGCGTTCTACCGTGACCAGGACCTGAACTCGACGCAGCAGAGCTTCCTGCGCGGTTTCGAGAACTGGGCCGATACGGCGTTTGGCGATCCGGACCTGATCGTGCGCGACAAGGACTTCGACTACGAGCGTGACGAGACCTTCACGGACCTCGGTGTATTCGGCGAGGTGACCTGGCACTTTACCGATACGTTCCGGGTCACCGGCGGCCTGCGTTACTTCGAGAACGAATTCAAAAACGATACGTTCATGAGTATCGGCCTGTGGGATCCGGCGATCTTCCAGATTACCGACACGGCGTTTTTCGAGGAGAGCGAGGACGATGTGCTGTTCAAGATCAACGCGTCCGTCGATCTGAGCGACCAGGCGATGCTGTACGGCACGGTTTCTGAAGGTTATCGGCGCGGCGGCAGCAATGCCGTGCCACTGTCCGGCCCGTTTGCCGAGGATCCGGGCTGGCTGCCGTACGACTCCGACTCCGGTGGTCAACTACGAACTCGGCGTCGAAGGGTACGACGGACCGGCTGCGCTACTCGGCGGCCGTCTTCATGGTGGACTGGGACAATGTGCAGCTCAACACGGCCTCCAGCAACTGGGCCTTCTTCACCGCTGCCAATGGGGACACGGCGCGCACCGCCGGCCTTGAACTGGAGCTCGACGGCCTGATTGGCAACCAGTGGCACTATAACGTGGGCTATGCCTATGTCGATGGCGAACTGACCGGCGATGCCTTCGCGCCAACGGCGTCGATGGGCCTGCTCGCGGCGGACGGATCACCGCTGCCCGGTACGTCCGAGCACACGCTGAACGCGGCACTGGACTACACGACGGAACTCGGCAACGGCATGACCTGGATGAGCCGCATTAACGGTTATTACCAGTCCGAGACGCAGAACTCACTCGGTGATTTCGGCCGTGCACCCGGTACGTTCATGCGCGAACTGGACGGCTTCGCACTGTGGAACTTCGTCACGACCGTATCGAAGGACAACTGGGACGCATCACTCTTCGTCAAGAACCTGACCGACGAGGAGGGCATTACGGGCCTGTTTACCGAGCAGTACATGGGCACGTCGCCGGCGCAGAACTACATCGGCAACGGCAACAAGGAATTCATCGCCCAGCCGCGCACGATCAGGGTCGAATGTCACCTGGCACTTCTGAGATCAGGACCGCGTCATTGCGTCATTGCGAGCCCGAAGGGCGTGGCAACCTCGTAAGGGTTGGCAGAGTCGGTGCCGTCACGAGATCGCCGCGTCGCTAGCGCTCCTCGCGATGACGTGTCAGTGCGAGATCGCCACGTCGCTGTGCTCCTCGCGATGACGGCACGCAAGCGTCATTGCGAGCCCGCAGGGCGTGGCAATCCGTCGTTGCGAGCCCGAAGGGCGTGGCAATCTCGTACCGGTTGGCAGAGTCGATGTAATCGTGAGATCGCCACGTCGCATGCGCTCCTCGCGATGACGGGTCGTCGCATGCGCTCCTCGCGATGACGGGTCGTCGCTGGCACTCCCTGCGATGACAACGGCGCGCTACATGAATGCCGGACTACGGCGAGGACCATGCCGGTAAATCGCGAAGCAGGAGTTGCAGGCGGAGATGGACCAGGTCACGTCGCTGCTCAGGGACGGTAGCAGTGACGCGGCACGGGCACGTTGCGACTCGCTGATCTGGCGCTTTCCGAAGTCGATGGATATCCGGCTGCTGGCCTCGAGCGTCGAGCAGCAGAGCGGTGATTTTGATCGCATGCTGGAGCGCGCGGAGGAGGCCCTGGCCATGGCGCCCGCACACACCGGCGCACAGTTCCGGGTGCTGGAGTGCCGGCTCTATTGCGGTCAGGCGGACCGCGTCGTCGCCACGCTTGCAGAGATGGAAGCCTCCGCGGGCAACGATCATGCGCTGATTGCCCGCATCGCCGAGTTCTACACTCATTGCACACGGCACGCCGATGCGTTGCGCTGTTTGCGGCGCGCAACGGAACTGCAACCTGTCAACCCGGCATACCAGTTCAGTCTTGCAGCTGCGCTGATCGCAACCGGCGAACTCGAGGAGGCAGAGCAGACGCTCGACCATGTCATTGCGCTCGATCCGCACGATTACGATGCCTACCGCAATCGCTCGACACTGAGGACGCAAGGTCCCGACGACAACCATATCGACGAGATGCTGGCCTTGCTGCAGCGCGGTGTGCGAACGGCCGGCCGGTGAAGCACAGCTGTGCTATGCGCTCGGCAAGGAATACGAAGACCTCGGGCGACTATGATGACGGCATTCCGACTACGCTCGAACGCGGCGCCGGTAAACGGCGCGGCCTGATGAGCTATCGCGTCGCATCGGATGTATCGGCGATGCAGACGATCCGCCAGGTATTTGACGATGCACTGTTCCAGAGCGAGCCGTGCGGAGATTCGCGGCCGGGACCCATCTTCGTCATGGGCCTGCCACGGAGCGGCACGACCCTGGTCGACCGCATTATCGCCTCGCACAGCCAGGTTGCGAGCCTGGGCGAGGTCAATGATTTTGCCTATAGCCTGATGCGCACGGCGGGCGGTGGCGGCGAGCAGGATGTCTCGCATCGAGCGCTCGGCGTCAAGCTGGATTTCGAGCGCCTCGGCCGCCGCTACGCCGCCAGCACCCGGGCCTACGGCATGTCGGCGGCACTCCGTACCTGATCGACAAGACGCCGCTCAACTACCTGTACACCGGGTTGATCCGTCTGGCCCTGCCGAATGCGCGCATCGTCCATATCCGACGCAACCCGATGGACAGTTGCTACGGCATGTACCGGACGCTGTTTCGCGCCGGCTACCCGTTCTCCTACGATTTCGACGACCTTGCACGCTATTACATCGCCTACTCGCGGACTGATGACGCACTGGCGCGACCGTCGATCCCGGGCGCGTTCCTCGACGTCCGGCTACGAAGCGCTGGTCGCGGACCAGGAACCCGGTGACCCGGCAGCATCCTCGATTACTGCGGCCTGCGACTGGGCAAGCCGGCGTGCCTCGCGTTCCACCGCAATGCACCGCCCCGGTCGCGACCGCCAGCTGCGGCGCAGGTGCGGCAACCCCTGCTACCGCGATGCCCTGAAACGCTGGCGCCGCTACGAGACGCAACTGCAACCGCTGGCCGAGCGCCTTGAGGCGGCGGGCATCGATATCGGACAAAGAGGCCGGACCGATTAAAACCTCCCGGAACAAAAGAGTTGAACCGATTAAAGCTGTCGGTGCGAGGGCCGTTGCGCTGGCTGACCGACTGATAGCCGGAATGACCGAAACCCATGCCGCAATTCTGATAATACTCGGCCTGGCCTGCACAAGCCCCGCCTTCGCCAGCAACGACGCACCGCTTGACGACGGGTATCTCGAATCCGGGAAGGTCGCGAGCAAGCCGTTCGCGATGAGTCGCTTTGGGCCGTCCGCCGATGCCGTCCAGGCGGCCTCGCCGTTCGCCGGCCGCCTGCGCATTGCCAGCGGCCTGGAATTGCAGGTCGATATCATTACCGACCAGTTTGGCATCCTCGGCCGCACACGACGGCATTTCGCCGGGCCTGCCGCTCGTTCGACCTCGACGCTCGTCCACGGCGATGGCGACGCTGCTGCCGACCGATGCGCACGCCGGTTGCCGAACACCGTCATCAGCCCTTGGGAATGGATAATTGTCGCCCGGCCGCGTCCGGCATGCAGGCGGACGGTGAAGTCGGACCGCGCAGACGATGCCGTTTGCGCTCGATGGAGCAGTAACGCCGACTGTACGCACTACGGCGTGCTGACACTGCCGCTTGACTGATCGCAGGACCGGTCTCCGCGGGCCGCGCTTCGCAAATCAGCAGCGAGACCTGTCGCCTACCTGCAGTTCAATGCCCGCGGCCTGCACCGCGCCGAAAGCGAGACGGGTGTCGAACCGATTAGCGCTCCTGAGGTGGCCGAACGGGCCGGGACCATTCAGGCACGTGGGTACGAATTGGCGGCACGCCTGCCGACACGTCCGATCGACGCTATTGCCACCGACTATCCCGGTGCCGACCCGGCCGCATTCGGCAGTATCGACGAAGTGCCGCCGCAGGCAATGACCGCGTACGGCTTCATCATCGATGGCATCCATTATGTCAGCGCATGCCGGACGCGCCACGGTTCGTACCCGAACTGCAATGACATGCCGCTGCCGACTTACTCGCTCGCGAAGTCGATGGTCGCAAGCCTCGCATTGATGCGCGCCGAGTACCTGTCACCCCGGCGCCGCATGCGTGATCTCGCGACTACGATTGATGCCTGCCACGCGACGCAGGCTGCCTGGCACGGAGTGACGATCGGGCATGCGCTCGACATGGCAACCGGGCAACTACGACAGCAAGGAGCACCAGCTGGCCGACGAAGACCAGGCGATCGACAGCAACGTTCTTCATCGCTGAAGCGATCACGCAAGCGAAAATGGCCGTCATGCCTGCAATGCTTACCGCCGCACGGCTGACACCAGGCGATACGCTGGGTTTACCACACGTCCGACACCTACCTCGCCGGGACCGCCTTCGTCGCCTTCCTGAGGAGCACGGCTATCCGGACGCGGACCTCTACGAGGACCTGGTCGTCCGCCCGCTCTGGCAGCCGCTGGCGCTGAGCCCGCTGACCCGGGTAACGCGGCGCACTTACGATGACGCTCGGCAGCCGTTTACCGGCTGGGGCCTTGCGCTGCTGCGCGACGACATCGCACGCATCGGCCTGTTCCTCAATCGCGATGACGGCCGTATCGACGGCGTGACGGTTCTTGATCCGGCACTGTTCGATGCGGCAATGCAACGCGATCCCGAAGACCGTGGCCTGCCCACCGGCGTTCCCGGCCTGCGTTACAACGCAGGTTTCTGGGCCTACGATGTCGCGCCGCATATAGGGTGCCCTCGGCCGGTTCATGTACCACTGATGTCGGGCTACGGCGGCATCATCGTCACACTGTTTCCGAACGGCATGGTTTATTACTACGTCAGCGACGGCGGGACTCACCGCTGGCTGGCGGCCGCGCGCGAAGCCCATCGCCTGCGGTCTTTTTGCAAGGATACGGCATGAAAATTGATGAACAGGCAGACGCGATCCTGCGCGTCGAGCCGTCGCGGCGCGTCTCGGCCGACGGCTTCGCCGCCCGCATTTTTCTCGCGTTCCTGGCCACGGCGGGCCTGTTCTACGTCAATATCATGCCGGCCATAGTCGACGGCCTTGTCGAGGGACTCGGCTTCACAACGCGGCAGGCTGGATTTGTTGGCTCGGCCAATATCTACGGCGCCGCGGCGGGCGCATTGCTGATTGTCTTCCTGATTCGTCGCGTGGTCTGGCGGCCCACGGCCTGCGTATTGCTCGGCGTACTGATATTGATGGACTTGCTTTCAATGTGGATCACGCTCCCGGGTGCGATGACGGCATTCCGGCTGGTGCACGGCATTGTTGGTGGCGCATTGGTCGGCGTTGGCTTTTCCGTCATCGCTCGCACGAGCAACCCGGATCGCACGTTCGGCGTGCTGCTCGTCGTCCAGTTCGGCCTCGGCGGCCTCGGTAACCTGTTCCTGCCGCGACTCGTGCCATTCTTTGGCACCGACGTACTGTTCCTGTCGCTGATTGCCTTCAGCGTCATCACCGCCATCATGCTGCCGTTCCTGCCGGGCTATGCGGTACAAACGGAAACCGGGCCTGTCACGGCACGTGAGCCAATCGCGATCTTCCCGCTCGCGCTAGTGCTGCTGTCGATCTTCCTGTTCCAGGCCGCGAACATGGGCTTGTTCGCCTTCATCATCGGACTCGGCCGCACGTCGGGACTCGAGCTGTCCTACATCACGACGACGCTCGCTGCCTCCGGCTGGATCGGCATCATCGGGCCGATCATTGTCATTGGCATTTACACCAAATTCGGCCGCATGCGGCCGCTGGTGATGGCAATGATCGTGACCGCCATTGCCAACTGGGCGCTGCATTTCAGTGACAACGCAATGATCTTCCTGGTAGCCAACTGCGCCGTCGGCATCACCTGGGCATTTACGATGCCGTACCTGCTCGGCCTGACCGCCGAATTCGACAAGGCAGGGCAGATGGCGGCTCTCGGCGGTTTTGCCTCGAAAATGGGGTTGGCAACCGGGCCGTTCGCGGCCGGCCTGCTGCTCGGCGACGACAACTACGCACGCCTGATCAACATCGCGGTCTTTGCCCTGATCATCGCCCTCATCGCCAGCGTCATCCCGGCCATCAAGCACGACCGGCTGGCCGCGGGCAGAGCCTGACGGCGTAGTCTGCTGGAATGCCGGCGCACTGACGCCGCCCCGGTAGCTCAGCAGGATAGAGCACCAGATTCCTAATCTGGGGGTCCCATGTTCGAATCATGGTCGGGGCGCCATTTCCATCGACCCCGCGCCTGCCCGGCCGCGCGGCGACGTGTCTCCGGTCAGTTGTTTTTCCTGCCGGAGCGGCGATGATCATCGCGTTCACCATCTCGAGATCGCCACGCCGCTGTGCGGCTCGCGATGACGGGCGGAACCCCCGTCACTGGAAGCACTTCGAGGCGGGACTCGAACCCTTGAAGCGGGCACTCGGCGAGCAAACGCTGGCCAGGTTCGACAGGTGCAAGGAGTCTGCGCGGTAAAACGGACGCCCCGCAGGAAATGCCGGTGCTACCCAGAGCCCGCTGCTTACGTGGGCAGTCTATTGACCACGCACCCGCGTGTCGTACCAGTCGAGGTAACGCTCATAACGGTCGCGGATAAAACTCGGCCGCGAGATGCCATGCGACTCACCGGGGTAGACGACCAGCTGCGTGTCTATGCCGCGCCGTTTCAGGGCCTGGTAAAGCTGCTCGGAGTTGTTGATCGGGACGTTCCAGTCTTCCTTGCCGCCCATGATCAACGTCGGCGTCGTGACGTTGCCGACACTGTAGAACGGCGATATCGCGTCCCAGGCTTCCTGGTTTTCCCACGGCAGGCCCAGTTCCTTTTCCCAGTGATACTGGTAGTGGTCGTGTCCGTAGTTGGAGGTATACAGGACTTCGCTGGCGCCGGTGATAGCGCCTTCGAAACGATCCGATTTCGTAATGACGTAATTTGTCAGGATGCCGCCGTAAGACCAACCACCAACACCCAGCCGGTCAGGATCGGCATAGCCTTCTTCGATGGCGTAGTCGACGCCGGCCATGACATCCTCGAAATCCTTGACGCCCCATTCGCCGAACAAGGCAGCAGAGAAATCCTGGCCGTAGCCACTGGATCCGCGCGGGTTCGTCATGACGACCACATAGCCGTGCGCGGCGAATAATTGCGCCTCGGCGCTGAATGAAAAGTCGTATTGCGATACGGGTCCGCCATGGATGCGGAGCAGTGTCGGGTATCGCCGGTTGGAGGAATAGCCGGGCGGTGTCGTGATAAAGCCCTCGATTTCGGTGCCGTCCTCGCTCGGGAACGTCACGTTGCGGACTTCGCCTAGCTCAAGCCCGTCAAGCACCTCGGCGTTGGTTGCGGTCAGTTGCTTCAGGTTCATCGTCCCTCAGCAGGAACACCTCCCGCGGCAGATGCGGCGTGCTGATCAGAATTGCGATGTCGCCGGATGGATGCAGGTCGTAGCTGCCGGCACTCAGTCCGCCGTGAACAGGCCGGTCTATGGCACCGTCATCCCGGTCGTAGGCGGCCAGATGGCGCTCCGCGCTGTCTTCGAGCAGGAAGAAAATACGGCTGTCATCCGGGGAGAAACCGGGCGAGGCGACATTCCTGTCAAGCGTATCGGTCAGGATGCGCGGCGCGTCGCCGCTGGCCGGCACGATGGCCAGGTGATTTGTCGCGTACCAGATCAGGTCCGGTTCCACTGACGTGACATAGGCCAGGTACGCGCCGTCGTTGCTCCATGCTGGCGAGTAGTCAGAGCCAGGGTTTGTCGTAACGCGTCGCGGTTCCGGGATGCCGGCGCCGCCGTCCACCGCGACGACCCAGATGTCAGTATTCTGGTTGGCATCCGGCTCTTCGGTCCGGTTGCTGACAAAGGCAATGTGCTTACCGTCGGGGCTAAACGCAGGCTCTGCGTCATCGAAGTCGCCGTCCGTCAGTTGGCGGGGCTCGCCCATGGGCTCCGATACGGTGTACAGGTGCGTGCGGCTGCGATCCAGGTAGGTCGTACCGTCTTCCTTGAACTGCAGCCTGTCGATCACCCACGGCACCGGCTGCGGTTCTTCACCAGCTTCCTCGGCCTTGAGCTTCGCCCGCTCCTCCGCGCTCTGGTCCTTGATCATCAGCAGCATGCGCGCGCCATCCGGCGACCACCGGTAGTCGCTGACACCCTGCGGCACATCCGTATATTGCTGCGCCTCGCCGCCGCGGAGATCCAGCGTCCAGACCTGGGTTTTGGCCGCATCTTCCTCTTCGCCCCGGGCTGACAGGAAGGCGAGGTAACGGCCATCGGGGCTCCAGCGCGGACCGTACGCGGACTCATCGAGGCTCGTCATTTGCACGACGGCGTTATCCCGGGTCGAATGCATGAATATCGCGGTGCGTGACTCGTCATCCTCGGCATACGTGGATTCCACGGTGTAGGCAACCCAGTTGCCGTCCGGGCTCAGGCGCGGTTCCGAAACGGACTTCATCGCCATCAGGTCGTTGACGGTCAGAAGGCGGGCGTCGGCGGCCGCCTGGTCCCCAAGCAGGGCCGTGCCGGCCAGGACCAGGGTCAGCAGAAAGATCGCAGGGAATTTTCGAGTCATTGATACACCGATTGGTTTGTTATTGGGACGGTGACCTGCCCCTTATTTAATGAAAAGATCATGATGCCGTCACCCGCAAATGGCAAGGCAGTGTTTCATCCATTGATATACCGAAGGCGGCATCCGCGACAGCTGCACTCGAGCAAATGTAATGGATTGTAACGATCCAGTGGGTGCGTATTGCCAAGGTCGGGCGTGCTCTCTACATTGTCTTCTCTAAAACATGAAACGGTTTTCCGAAGGCTTGAAAATGACAATGCAGGTAGCTGCCAACCGTGCAGTCGACTGGACTGAGCAGGGACTGGTGCCGGATGCAGTAATCCGACATGGCATTCGTCGCCTGTTAAAACAACGGTTGGTCGATATACATGCCGATGACTGTGAGATGTCATCGGCGGCATTGTCGGGCTTTGTCGAAATGATGAAGCAGTCCCCGATTGCGCTGGTACCGGAACTGGCCAATGAGCAGCATTACGAGGTGCCGGCGGCATTCTTTGCCGAGGTCCTGGGCGATCATCGCAAGTACAGCTGCTGCTTCTGGCCCGATGGTTGCGAAAAACTGACCGAAGCCGAGGCAGAAGCGCTGCGCATTACCGCCGAGCGTGCTGCACTTGAAGACGGTCAGAAAGTCCTCGACCTCGGTTGCGGGTGGGGTTCAATGAGCCTGTGGATCGCGCGCCGCTACCCCGGCAGTCACGTCACGGCGGTCTCCAATTCGCAGTCCCAGCACGACCACATCGTGGCCGAGGCTTCGCGCCGCGGCCTGACCAACCTCAAGGTCCTGGTCCAGGACATGAATGACTTCGATCCGGTGGAGCGCTTTGATCGTATCGTGTCCATCGAAATGTTCGAGCACATGCGTAACTACGAACTCCTGTTCGCCCGTGTCGCGTCCTGGCTGACGGCGGAAGGCTTCTTCTTCATGCACATATTCAGCCACCGTTCGACGCCGTATGAGTTTGTCGACAAAGGACCCAACGACTGGATGAGCCGCCACTTTTTCTCCGGCGGCATCATGCCGTCCAGCGATCTGCCGCTTCTTTTCCAGAAGCACCTAGCGCAGTAGAGGAAGCGTCGGCGCTCGAGTGGTGCAGCGCCGAAACCGGCGACGAATGGCTTGAGCGCATGGATGAGCGCCGGGACCAGATCATGCCGATTCTTCGTGATACCTACGGTGCCGGCAATGCGCAAATCTGGTGGCAACGCTGGCGGATATTTTTCATGGCATGCGCCGAACTGTTCGCCTACCGTTAACGGCGAGGAGTCGTACGTGCGGACGCCGCTATCGGTTTGGTCGTCGGCATGACGCGAAATAGCGGATCAGGGAACGACACGATGGCTTTGGTGCTCAACTTTGTTGCATTCCAGATCGGCTGGTTCTCGGCGGTTCTGGCGCCGGACTGGAAACCAGCCGCGGCTCGGCGCGCTCGTCATGGCCGTCGTGGTCCTGGTTCATCTCGCAACGGTGCGCCGCGCCGGACCGGAACTGGCGCTCGTAATTGTGTGCGGTGTCATCGGTGGTCTCTGGGACAGCATCCTGGTCAGCATGGGCTGGGTTGCCTATCCGTCCGGCATGGTTTTCCAGGGCGCGGCACCTTACTGGATCGTTGCGATGTGGATGCTGTTTGCGACGACGCTAAACTGCGGGTCTATCTGCGAATGGCTCAAGGGCCGGCCCGCGCTCGCCGTCCTGTTCGGCGTAGCCGGCGGCCCGTTAGCTTACTTCACCGGCGAGAAACTCGGTGGGATCCAGCTCGTGGAAATGCAGGAGGCGCTGCTGGCACTGGCTGTCGGCTGGGGTGCGATGATGCCGCTGTTGCTGCTGCTTGCCACCCGTTTCAATGGCGTCACCGTTCACGATGATGCACGTCAGGGCTGGATACTGGACTGATGGAAATGGTGGCTACATTCGGACAGGCACTGCTCGTCATCACAGCAATCTGTGTTGCAGCGTGGTTGCTGAGCCTGCGCCTGAACGACGTCAGTATTGTCGACAGTCTCTGGTCACTGTTTTTCCTGGCAGCGGCGATTGTTTATGCGGCCTCCGTCGAGGCGCCCGGGTTTCACGGCATGCTGGTGCTGACATTAACGGCGATCTGGGCCCTGCGCCTGTCGATCTACATCACATGGCGCAATCATGGCGAACCCGAAGATCACCGTTACCAGAAAATTCGCGCCAACAACGAACCCAATTTTCGCATCAAGAGCTTTTATATTGTTTTCCTGCTTCAAGGTGTCCTGGCGCTGGTTATTTCCTCGCCCCTTTATGCTGCCATTACTGGTGAACCTCCTTCCGTGCCGGTTGCCGTACTTGCAACGCTGTTGTGGCTGACGGGATTCTTTTTCGAGGCGGTGGGCGACTGGCAACTCAATCGTTTCAGGGAACGCCGGGACAGCCGCGGCGACGTTCTCAGAATACGGGCTCTGGCGATACGCGGCATCCGAACTATTTCGGTGAAGCCTGCATTGATGACGTTCTGGCTGTTTGCCGCGGGCAGCGGCGGGTGGTGGACAATATACGCCCCATTGCTGATGACTTTTCTGCTCCTCAAGGTGTCCGGCGTGGCGATGCTGGAGAAAACGATCAGCGATCGCCGGCCTGCTTATGCCGATTACATCCGTCGCACGAGCGCTTTTATTCCGTGGCCGCCGAAGAAGGCGGCTGCAGAGGGAGTGGATTCGTGAACATGCGGATCCTCCTTCCAGCTGTGCTGATACTCATTTGTCTACCGGCACACCAGTCCGTCAGCCAGCAGGCGTAAGATTCGCTATGAGACTGACCGGGACCGTGCCGCCGCCGCCACAACGCGATTATGCCTGGCGTGGCTCGCGTTCCGATCTCTGAGTATTGATCATGACCAGGATTTCCGTTTCCGCTGCCATTGTCCCTGATCACCGGGATGTTCGCCTTCGGCGCCTGCAGGCTCGGCGCCTGAAGAACTTGAGCAGTCGATCATGTCGATATCCCGCGCTTCATCGGGTCGCTGGTACGTTATTGCGAGTATTCCGACGTTTCTCAAAAAGGACGCCTATAACGCCGTCGAAACTTATGAGCTGGACGACGACGGTACGATCGCGACCACGTTCACGTTCTCGCAAGGGCTCATTCGACGGGGAACTGAAGGAATTTAACCCACATAGGTTTGTTGGCGATGATCTTTCCAATGCTGTCTGGATCGCTTTTATCTGGCCCATCAAGGCTGATTACGGATCGTTCACCTGGCGCCCGACTACTCAACCACGGTCATTGCACGCAACAAGCGTGACTATGTCTGGATCATGGCGCGTGAGCCGCAGATACCGGATGCCAAGTATGAGCGCCTCGTCGAATTTGTCGATGACATCGGCTATGACCCGGCGGACCTCGTCGAGGTGCCGGAGTGATGAAGCAGATCCACGCATTTAGCGGCTGGCGAAACCGCGGATGAAAAGTCGCAATCATTGGCAGCGGTATTGCCGGCAACACGGCGGCACGCCTGTTGCGCGACAGTCACGATATAACCGTTTACGAGTCGCAGGGTTACGCCGGCGGGCATACAAACACAGTTGACGTGCCGACTGCGAACGGCACGATCCCGATCGATACCGGTTTCATTGTATTAAATGACCCGTACATCACGGTAACAGATTGCTGGGCGGTAACCAACGCTGGCAGCCAGCGCTGCATGAGTTTCAGCGTCCAGAGCGAGGCAGACGGGCTCGAGTACAACGGTGCATCGCTCAATACACTGTTTGCGCAGCGCCGAAATCTGCTGAAACCTTCGTTCTGGCGCATGGTTCGGGACATTCTGCGTTTCAATCGTGAAGCATTAGCGGCACTGCACGGCAACGAAGGGAACCTGAGCCTCGGCGCGTGGCTCGACCGGCACCGGTATTCGCCGGAGTTTACCGGGCATTACCTGGTACCGATGGCAGCGGCCATCTGGTCTTCCGAACCGGGCATCGTGCAGCAAATGCCGCTCAAGTTTCTCGTGCGCTTTTTCCAGAACCACGGACTGCTGCAACTCAATCAGCCGTCCAACTCGCCGGGTAGTCCAGCGACATGAAGTGCGTCGCCAAGCTCATTGCCGGCCATGTAGACCGCATACGTCTCAATTGCCCGGTGCAGTCGGTACGCAAACGCCGGAGGTCGGTGTCTCCTGCGTGCCCGGGCACATCTGAGGAACGGTATGACAGCGTATTCATCGCCTGCCACCATGACCAGTCGCTGGCCCTGCGCGATCTCACGCCGGCAGAGCGCGATGCTCAAGTGCGCCATTCCCTACGGGAAAAATGAAGCTGTACTGCATACGGACCGCTCGCTGTTACCGTCGCGGCGGCGTGCCTGGGCTGCATGGAATTACCGTATTCCTGCAAACCGGCGAAAATCAGTAATCGTGACCTACAACATGAACATCCTGCAGGGACTGGATACAGCCGAACAATATTGCGTCACACTGAACAACGCAGACGCCATAACACCGACCGGATACTTCATGGTGTTATGTACGAGCACCCGGTATTTACCAAAGTCATCACCGCCCAGGCACGTCACGGCCAGTCGACCAGGCGGTAATGGCACCTGTTCTGCGGCGCCTATTGGCGCAACAGCTCCGCGAACGGCGTCTGGCGCGATCAATGCCGTCCGCGTTTAAAGAAGCCCTGCAACGTGGACAGTTGCATTTTCGAAGGGCGGGTTAGGCATTCGCGCAAGGAGCCGGTACAGCATCGTTTTACGTACCGGATCTTCCTGATGTGCGTGGATCTTGCCGAGTTGCCGACACTGTTCGACGGCTACTGGTTATCGTCCGCCAAACGTGCGGCTCTCGCGCGGTTTCGGCGCAGCGATCATGTCGGCCTGAATCCGTGCCCTACGGATGAAGCTGTCCGTGATCTCGTTGAAACACGTACCGGCAACCGGCCGCGCGGTCGTATCCGGCTGCTGACTGGCCTTGAGCTACTTCGGGTACTGCT
>JAXHMR010000009.1:0-73727 GCA_034521225.1 Woeseiaceae bacterium | reverse complement strand
TTATGTACAGTGCTCAACGGTATTGTTCTGGCGAGTAGAGAGCAAGACTGCCGATCGGAATGCCCATGCCATTCGCGCCCGAGATCGCCGAGGCCAAGGATGCGCTCGCCGTCGGTCATCACGATAACGCGCACATCCTGCTCCGGCCAGTTGAAGCTGGCGGACCTCACCGCGATCTTCAGGGGGTACATGCAAAGGCCCTGCGCTGGCGAAAGATATGTGCAATTCCTTGCAGGCCTGGCCCACTGTCGGCGTGTAGATCAGCGGCAGAAGTTCCTCGATGTGATCGGTTATCGTGCGGAAGAACAGGCGGTGATTACGCTCCTGCAGCGCGTTGAGAAAATGTATTTCTCTATGTCGTTACCTTTGCGTCGTATATTCCGAGTACACGCCGCTTCTGAGACTCGATGTCAGGACATCATAGGGCGACAGGCCGCGCAAACCGCATTGCTCGCGCTCCTCACGTGTAAAAGCGGTGGATTTGTTCAGGCGAGAGGTCAGCGGCGGTGCTTGCCCAGTCGGTTTGGTCATCGGGTGGCGGCCTTGTTCAACGGTGAGAACGCGAGGCGTGTTTCAGCGATAGTCAGGGTTGGGATGGTCGAAACGACAGCCGGCGGTCCAGGCCTTGCGGTCGTTGCCGTGCGCGGGGATGCCGCCGGCATCCTTGAGCAGTCGCGCCATGTGCATCAGGTTCCAGGTCATGAACGTGGTGTTGCGCTGCGTGAAGTCATTTTCGCGGCCCGCCGGAACCCTCGTCACCGTAGGACGGACCCGGACCGGCCTCAGCCGATCCAGCCGGCGTCGGCCTGCGGCGGGATGGTGTAGCCGAGGTGTTGCAGCGCGTACAGGATGGACATCGAACAGTGTTTGACACCGTCTTCATTGCCCGTGATGACGCAGCCGCCGGCGCGAGCCGTAATAGATTGACTGATTGCGGTCGTTGAGCTTGCCGGATTCGGCATACAGCCGCTCGATGACGCGCCGGCAGACCGACGACTCTTCGCCCAGCCAGATCGGCGTGCCGATCGACGAGGATATTGGCGGCCATGACTTTCTCACATAGCGACGGCCAGTCGTCGCGCTCGAAACCATGTTCGCGCATATCGGGATACACGCCGGGCGGCAGGGTCAGGTCCACCGCCCGGACCGTCTCGGTCGAGACGCCGTTGGCGGCCATGATTCTCTTCCGAGACTTTCATCAGCGCCTCGGTGTGAGAAAACTCCGGCGAGGGCTTCAACGTGCAGTTGATGTAAAGCGCCTTCAGATCGGAGAAGTCAAAGCCGTGATTTTCACATAGGGCTCTCTGTTTCTCATTCAGGGTCATGATGCGTCTCCCTTTGTCGGATTCGACAATAGCCGGATTCGTTCAGGCACCAAAGGCTTCGCGGATCTTTGCCATGCCGAATTTCATCGCCTGGGATAGTTCGATCTTCGGCGGCATGATCAGGGCGTCCGGATCGACGCTGACATTGACGACCACGGGCCTGCGGGCGTCGAAGGCCTGCTGAAGGGCTGCATTCAGATCACTCGGCTCGGTTACGGAAATACCCAGCGCCCCGCATGCTTCCGCCAGCGCGGTGAAATCGGGGTTGGTGATGTCAGTGCCCCAGTCGGGCAGGCCCTTGGCTTCCTGCTCGAGCGTGATAAAGCCCAGCTTGGCATTGTTGAGAACCACGATCACCACCGGAAGCTCGTAGCGCACCGCTGTGACCAGATCGCCGACCAGCATGGAAAATGCGCCGTCGCCGACAATGGCGACCACCCGCCGCTCCGGGTAGGCGAGCTGGGCGCCGATCGCGCCGGGCAGGCCGATGGCCATGGTCGCCAGTCCGCCCGAGAGCGTGAAGCGCTGCCCCGATCGAATACGCAGATGGCGCGCGGCCCAGGCGGTGGCGGTGCCCGTATCGGCAATGAAAATGGTGTCGTCGGGTGCTGCATCGGACAGGGCCTTCAGCACACGCGGTGGGGCAATGGGGACCGAGTCCGATGCCTCGTCCTTGTCGCGGCTTTCGCGCCACCGAGCCATCTCCGTCTGAATTGCTTCGAGGAAAGAGCCAGCTTCGCGCGGAGCGACGCGTTCGGTCAGTGCCGCAAGCGTGGGGCCGGCATGAGCAACCAGCCCGATGTCCACGGGATGGCGGCGCCCGATACGGGTGGGCTCCCAATCGATCTGAATCGTCCGCGCCGACTTCGGATAGAAATCCCGGTACGGAAAATCCGTGCCGACCATGATCAGCAGATCGCACTCGTCCATCGCCTTGACGGCGGGCTTGCCGCCCAGCAGACCAAGACCGCCGGCACAAAGCGGATGATCGTCGTCGATCACTTCCTTGGCCTTGAGACTGCGCACGATGGGTGCCTGGACCGCGTTCGCGAACGCGAACAATTCGGCCTCGGCCCTGGCGCAGCCGAGGCCGGCGAGAATCGCAATTCGCTCGGACTGCTCGATCAGTTCAACGGCTGCGTCGCAGTCCGCCGTCACGGGCGATATTTTTCCTGCCGCCGCCGTTTGCAGCTGCTGTTCGTCATCGAAGCTTGCGCGCAGTCCCGATACGTTGGTCGGAATGGACACGTGCGCTACCCCGCGATGCACGACCGCGGCCCGGCAGGCCTCCAGAAACACATCGGGCACCTGAGCCGCCGTCGTGACCGTCTGGCTGTAGACGGCCACATCGGCGAAGAGTCGCTCGAGACGAACCTCTTGATGGGCTTCCGTGCCGATGAATCCCGTTGCCACCTGTCCGGTAATGGCAAGGACCGGCGCATGGTCCAGTCGCGCGTCGTAGAGACCGTTCAGCAGGTGAATGGCCCCCGGCCCGGAGGTTCCCATGCAGGCCGCCAGGCGCCCCGTCAGCTTCGCTTGAACCGAGGCGGCGAGTGCGCCGGCCTCCTCATGCCGAACGCCGATGAACCGGATCGCATCCTGCCTGCGAACGGCTTCGGTCACATCGTTGATGGCATCGCCGGGAATGCCGAACAGGTGTTCAACGCCATGCGCGGCGAGTACTTTGAGTAATACTTCGGAGACAGTCACTGCGGTTCCTTATGGTGAATTACGGGATAAACTGATGTTCGTGGGTCGGAATTGCCGATTATTGAACGCCAGGGCCGGAACTATAGCGGCAACTACGTCAATCACAGGGCGCCCTACTGGGCGGCAGAGCTCCGCAAAAACCTTGACCAGCTGACCTGAATCGCGACAAATGAAGACCACGATTTTCCTGATTTATTACAGGAGACCCTGTGCTCAGTGGGACATTCGTAATATGGGTGCCATACCACGGGTCTGTTACTGCGCGAGTTTCCTCTGCCGTATCGGTGTGTGCTGCGTCTTCACGATCAACATGTAGGGTGCGAATTCTTATTCAGGCCACGACCGGCAGGTAAAAACTGCGGTAACGTGCGCGCGCGGAATTTGGTGAGCCGGCTCTGAGCCGGTGTCCGGTAATGCCGAGTTGTTTCTCGGTTGTTCTACGATCAGCGTTTCGGGAGAATCATGTCAAACAGCGATAACTACACCCCACCCAGAGTCTGGAGCTGGGACAAGGATAGCGGCGGCCGGTTCTCGAAGATCAACCGGCCTGTTGCTGGACCCACCCACGAGCAAGCGCTGCCGGTTGGCGAACACCCGCTGCAGGTCTATTCGCTGGCGACGCCGAACGGAGTGAAAGTCACGATCCTGCTGGAGGAACTGCTGGCAGCGGGTCACGGCGGCGCTGAATACGATGCCTGGCTGATCCGTATCGACGAAGGTGAGCAATTCGGCAGCGGCTTCGTTGAGATTAATCCCAACTCCAAGATCCCGGCGATGCTGGACAGGAGTACCTCACCGCCGACGCGGGTTTTCGAGTCGGGCTCTATTCTGCTTTACTTGGCGGAGAAATTCGGCGCTTTCCTTCCCAAGGAGAGGCGCGATCGCACGGAATGCCTGAACTGGTTGTTCTGGCAGGCAGGCAGCGCGCCGTTCCTCGGCGGCGGCTTCGGTCATTTCTATGCCTATGCGCCGGAAAGATACGAGTACCCCATCAACCGCTATGCGATGGAAGTGAAACGCCAGCTGGATGTGCTCGACCAGTGCCTGGCGGAGAATCGCTATCTCTGCGGAGATGCCTACACCGTCGCCGATATGGCTGTCTGGCCCTGGTACGGTGCACTCGCCGCGGGCAAGCTGTACGAGGCCGGCGAGTTTCTCGACGTGCAATCCTATAAGCACGTGCAACGCTGGACCGCGGAGATCTACGATCGTAAGCCGGTGAGACGCGGGCGCATGGTCAATCGCACCTGGGGAGACCCGGCTGCCCAGCTGCACGAGCGCCACGGCGCGGAGGATTTTGAGACGCGCACGCAGGACAAGCTGGAGAGTACCTGAGAGGCGTATCACTCCGGCGATCCACAGCCTGCTCGATTAATCGATCACCTACGAGTAATAATCTGCCGGGCTCGGCCGGTCTCTCTGACCGCAGACCTATCGAGAAACCGGGGGACCTATGTTCAATCGATCAATCGTACCACTCATTCTATTCCTGATTTCACTGCCGGCCTTTGCCGTCGAGGCAGGCGACAAGGCGCCAGCTTTTACGGGACAGGACGAAAACGGCGAGCAGGTGACGTTTCCCGGCATCACGAAGGGCAAGCCCACCGTCATGGTTTTCTGGGCGACATGGTGCCCGTATTGCAGGGCGTTCATGCCTTATCTCGGCGAAATTCAGAAGGACTACGGAAAAGCGAATATCAATGTCGTGCTCGTCAATCACAAAGAGCGCGGGGCCGGCGATCCGGCGGCCTATACCCGGACGCTCGACTTTGACAACGTCTCCGTTATGGACGGAGACGCCATTGGCGACGCGTATTCGATCGATTTCATCCCGGGCCTGCTGATTATCGATGCCGATGGCACAGTTGCATGGCGCAGAAAGTCGACGGATCTGCCAGCGGGCAAGACCGTCAGTGAGCTGTGGGATTCACAGGTGCGCGCGGAACTGGATCGATTGCATTGACGCCGCAGCAGACAGTCCTGTTTCGCTACAGTCCCGAAATGCAGGCTTGGCGAGCAGGTCGGGCGCCTCGATGACGAGGATATCGTGCGCCTGAATCGCGCAGTACTGGTTTTCCTGGGTTTCGCAGGCACTGGCCCGGAGAATTAGTTTTTTCGGTGATCTCTCTGTCGAAGGCGGTTTGTCGTTCCCCTGCGAACGCCTAATCTGCTGAACAAAACCAGTTGCGCGCCTTAGGAGATCGTCTTCGTTGTAACGACCGGGACCCGCCCCGCCTTCGCCGTTATACTCGGTTGCAGTTTACGCTCTCCGGGAAAGTCTCATGCGAAGCCACACGATCCGACACGCGTTGCGTGCCGTTACCGCCTGCTGCCTGCTTGCCGCTACCGTCATTGCCCAGGCGCAGTCATCGTCCTATGCCGAACTCGTCGAGCTGTTCGAGGACTGGCGGGCGTTCGAGGAGCCACCGCTCCGCAACGGCGCGCCCGATTACACGGCACTCCGCTTCGCGAAAGCCTATGCCGAGTTGCCGGCGCTACGGGCGCGCCTTAAAGCTATCGACACCAGCGGCTGGCCGGTCGCGCAGCAGGTCGACTGGCACCTCGTCCGCGCGGAGATGAACGGCTTCGAGTTCAACCATATCGTCTTGCAGCCCTGGGCGCGCGACCCGGCCTTCTACCAGTCGATCTGGACTTACAAGAGTGACGTGCCGGCGCACGAAGGCCCGACCCACCATACCGTGCTGGAGCTCTGGACCTACCGCTTCCCGCTGTCGGACAGCGAGGAGCAACGCATGGTCCGGGAACTCAAAGTCATCCCGCCGCTGATGCGCCAGGCGCAGGAAAACCTGACCGGCAACGCGCGGGACCTGTGGCGCGCGGGTATCAACAACATTCGCAACCAGCGCGAGAATCTCGACAACATCGAGGCGACCGTCGGACCGGTCGCAAGCCGGGAACTTGCGCGTGCGCTCGGTGAAGCGCAGGCGGCGACCGACGAGTTCATCCGCTGGCTCGAGGCGAAGCTGCCCGGGAAGGACGGGCAGTCCGGTGTCGGCAAGGACAACTACAGCTGGTATCTGCAGCAGGTGCACTACGTCCCGCTCGACTGGGAAGACGAGGTGCGGCTCCTGGAGCGCGAGCTCGATCGCGCGTGGTCGTCGCTCAAGCTCGAAGAACACCGCAACCGCGACCTGCCACCGCAAGAGGCAGCGAGCACCCCGGAGGAGTACGACGCGCTGGCCGATCGCAAGGCAAGCGAACTTATCGCTTTCCTGCGCGACAATGAGGTCATGCCGGTCAAGGACAACATGGAGCCGGCGTTACGTGAACATCTCGGCGAGTTCGTGCCGGTGGAGACCCGTAACTTCTTCTGGATCGCAGCGCATTACGACCCGACGCCGCTGTACACGCACTTTTACCACTGGTGGGATCTCGCGCAGATGCGCGACGAGCCGCATGCCAGCCCGATCCGGCGTGGACCGATGCTGTACAACATCTTCGACAGCCGCAACGAGGGCACCGCGACCGGCGTCGAGGAGATGTTCATGCATGCCGGTCTCTACGACGATAACCCGCGTTCGCGCGAACTCGTGTGGATCATGCTCGCGCAACGCGCGGCGAGAGGGCTTGGCTCGCTGTACGCACACTCGAACGACATGACGATGGCCGAGGCCGGCACCGTGCACGTCAAGTGGACGCCGCGCGGCTGGATGGGCAACGAGCCCGAGTTACTGGAGTTCGAGCAGCACCTGTACCTGCGCCAGCCCGGCTACGGCACCAGTTACGTCACCGGCAAGTACCTGCTGGAACGCCTGCTCGCGCACCGCACGCGGCAGATGGAGGAAAAGGGCGAGGCGTACCCGTTGCGTGACTTCTTCGCCGAGTTCAACGAGGCCGGCAGCGTGCCGACCTCGCTGGTGCAGTGGCAGCTGACCGGCAACGACAAGGACATCCGCAAGATCATGGAGGCCTGGCGTCCGCTGAGATGATGGTTGGTGTTCGCGCCGGGGCTTCGCAGGAGCGGCGCAAGACGCGACAACCACTTCGGACCGGTACCGCCTCGCCGCCTCAGTCCAACGCCCCACCATCAATCGCCATGCGCCGGCCGATTGATGCCGGGTAAACTCATCAAGGAAACGATATCCAGCTATGAAATTTCTGATTTTTCTGGGAACGGTTCGTCAAAGCAGTCCGCCGAACCCGCCGAGACTGGGCCTTAGAGTTGCGAGGGCCTGCGCTTCCCATTTCACGAAGACTGATGAGGGGAATACGGTAGAGCTGATAGATCCGCTGGACGTGGCCCTTGGCCACGTGTTCAAACCGCACTTCGCTTATGCAAGCAGCAAAGTGCCGAAGGATCTGAAAACACTGGCTGATAAGATTGGCCGCGCGGATGGCTACGTCATGGTGAGTCCGGAATACAACCACTCATTGAGCCCGGCGCTTGCACATCTGTTGAATCACTTCGGCAGCTCGCTCTTCTCATACAAGCCAAGCGCGATCGTGACCTACTCTGCTGGCCAATGGGGTGGCGCCAGGGCTGCCGTTGCCATGCGGACTTTCCTGTCGGAGCTCGGGTGCCTGCCAGTGTCGGCAATGGTTCATATACCCAAAGCGCATGAGGTGTTCGACGAAGATGGATCAGTGCAGGAGGATGCGGACGCCTGGACAGATTATCTCGGCAGAACCTTCAGGCAATTGGAATGGTGGTCCAGGGCTGCGAAACTACAGCGTAGCCAGGTTGATCCTTTTGAGCAGATCCGGACTTTCAATCGGGATCCATCGCAGCGGAATGCGCCTGACAGTAGTTAGCCGGGAATATTCAGTCATTACCCAATTCGTTGCCGCAGGACCTCTTCGAGCAATTCGATAACGGCGCGATCCTTTGGCCGGTTCATCGTCTGTTTCTGGCGAATCAATTCTTCCAGAGCGAGCACTCGAAACTTACCGACCGTCATGTTCACTTCCGGCGCGACGTCGATCAGATCGGGTTTTGCGCCCACCGGCGGATGCCAGTCGCGAAGTGCATCTTCCGAGAACAAGATCGTCAGGTCACCGCGTTTGCAGAGCCCGGCGTCGTATTCCCTCCAGTTCCGGACTCGATATTGCTTCTTCGTTTACTTCAGCTGGTTACGCTGTGGATATATCTGTGGCGCTGCGGTCTCCGTGGGCGGCAGGGTTGTACCATCGTAGGTCGGGAGGCGGAGCCATGCACCAAGGTCCGATGCAGCTTCAATTTGGTGCCGGTATCAGGAATCGTATGCATTCTTCCGCCTTGCCACAACAGACCGCAGGCTTCAGAATCGGACTTCATCTCGTCGGGGCCCGATCATGCAAGCAATGATCTACAAGGTTCTGCTGACGGGCCTGGGGCTTTTGATCTGGACGACGGCAAGGCCGGCCTGTGAAGTGCCACTTTCTCAGTGGCAGGTGACCCACTACGACAGCGAAGCGGGATTGCCGCTGGATACGCTTTACGCGCTGGGCCAGGATGCGGCCGGGTTCCTGTGGGTCGGAACGGAAGACGGCCTGGCCCGCTTCGATGGTCGAGTTTTCGAACGAATCGACCTGACCGAGCCGCTCCAATATGGCGGCGAGTACATCACCGCACTCCTGTTTGATGATCAGGATCGGCTGATCGTAGGAACCAATTCGAGTGGCACGCTTCGCATGCGGCTGACTGCGCCTTACCAGGCTGAACGGATTCTGGCAGGCGACTACCGGGTTCACGCGCTGGCCGAGGCGGACGGCGGGCGTTTGATCGCTGCAACGCGAGGTCATGGCCTGGTTCTGATCGACCCCGAAAGCGGGGACGAGTTCGAACCGACGCAGCAACGCGCCGGATCCACCATCAACGATATCGCGCCCCGCGCTTCGGGTGGCTGGTGGGTCGGCTATGCCGGGGAAGGAATCCAGTGGTTTGATGGCCGGGTCTTTCATGATGCTGTCGGGGCCGAATTGATTGCCGAGGCTCACGTCAACAGCCTGATCGAGTCAGCCGACGGCACGCTATGGATCGGCACGCGGACCGGATTGTTCAGCCTGGATCAGAATGGACTTGTCGATCACGCCGGCCGGCGCGGTCTGGATGACGAATTTTTCGTACGCTCCCTGCTCGAGGACCGTGACGGCGTGCTTTGGATGGGGCTCGACAGCGGCATTGTGGTCCGGCGCTGCAACCAGCAGTTCGAGCAACTATCGGCACCGGATGACCTCGTGCGGACCCACGTCACCCGCCTGTTCGAGGACCGTCAGCGCAGCGTGTGGCTGGCCACCGGCGGCAGCGGTCTGATTCGATTGCGCAAGGCCCGGGCCCTGCCGCTCACGGACCGCCACGGCTTGCCCGCGTTTCCGATCCTGCCGGTCATGCAGAGCGCGGATGGCGCAATGTGGATTGGCAGTTTTGGTGGCGGCGTCACCCGGCTGGCCAATGGCGAGATTTCGACCTTCGGCACCGAACAGGGGTTGCTCTCGAATCAGGTGCTGTCGCTGGTCGAGTGGAACGGTGCCGTCTGGGTGGGAACGCGCAGCGGGCTGAATCGAATCGCCGACGGGCAGGTGACCGGCAGCTGGAATGATCAGGATGGTTTGCCGCACCCGACCATCGGTGCCATGGCCGGCGATGGTGAGCGTTTGTGGCTGGGCACGATCGATAGCCTGGCAGAATTCCGGGAGGGTGGTATCGAAATCCGGCAGCCCGAAGGCGGTTTCGATGCACCCATCACCGCCTTGCTGGTCGATCGCGACGGAACGCTCTGGATCGCCAGCGACGGCGATGGGCTGTTCTGGAAACGTGGTGACCGGATCGCGCGCACACCGCTGGAAGATCAGATGCCCAGTCACAGCGTGACAGGATTTCATCAGAGTGCCTCGGGGGCGGTGTGGATCACTACCGCCAGCGGCCTGGTGCACTGGGACGGCCAGCAGGCGCGCGTGATCGGGCCGGCCCAGGGCCTGCCGGACAGCCACGTTTTTTCCCTGGTCCAAGACTCGATCGGCGGCACCTGGATCAGCAGCAATCGAGGCGTGTTCAGGATGGAAACCAAAGCGCTCGAAGCCGTGCTTTCGGGTCAGGGCCAGCGTCTGGAGAGCTTGCACATCAACCAGTCAGACGGCATGCCACGGTCTGAAACTAACGGCGGGTTCCAGCCCGCGGTCTGGCGCGCGCACGACGGTCGGCTGTGGTACCCCACCAGCAGCGGGGTCGCGATCATCGATCCAGCACCGCTTGAGCATGTGTCGCCTCCGCTGGTGCCGGTCCTCGGGCGCGTCCTCAGCGAGAACCGGCTGCTGCCCACCGACGCTACGTTGCGGCTGGAGCCCTTGCCGGAGTGGATCGAATTCAATTGGGCCAGCCCCGAATTCCTCCAGGCGAGCGATCTTGTGTATCGGTATCGACTGGCCGGATACGACGATACCTGGTTCCAAACCGCCGAGCGCAGCGCTATGTACCGGAAACTTCCGGCCGGCGACTACACCTTCCAGGTGCAGGCCCGCCTCCCCGGCAGCGGTTTCTCAAGCCTCTCCAGCACAGCTTTGCATGTCGAACGGCATCTGTTGCACCAGCCACTGCTCTGGCTGCTGAGCATCACCGCTCTGATCGGCGGCCTGGCGCTGCTCATGCAGGCGGTCTACCGTCGCCGCGAACAACGCCGGATCGCGCAGATGGAAGCGCAGAAGCTGGAATCGGTCGGTCTACTGGCCGGCGGTGTCGCGCATGATTTCAACAATGTGCTGACGATCATCGTCAGCGGAACCGAAACTCTGGCCAGTCAGCTGCCCGCCGATTCGATCCTGCGAAAGGACACCGAACAGATCCTCGACGCGGCCGAGCGCGCAACCAGCCTGACCCGACAGTTGCTGACCTTTGCCCGACGGCAGCCCGTGGCGCCCCGCTGGCTTGACCTGGCGAACGAAGTCGACAAGACGCGTGACTTCCTTGAACGGCTGTTGCCCTCCAGCATCAATCTGGAATGGCGGACCGAAAGCTGCGGCGTTTGCTTTATCGATCCGGTCCAGCTTCAGCAAGTCCTGATCAACCTGGTGGTCAATGCACGGGACGCGATCGATTCCCAGGGACGCATCGCGGTCGAACTGAGCGCAGGCGGGTCTGAATCCGGGCCCGACACGGCGCGCCTGAGCGTTGCCGATACTGGTCCAGGCATCGACCCGGCGCTGGGCGAGCGTATCTTCGAGCCGTTCGTCACGACCCGTCAAAAACGTGGAGGGACCGGCCTTGGCCTGGCCGTCAGCCACGGCATCATTCGCCAGGCAGGCGGCAAGATCTCCTTTACGTCAAGACCGGGCCAGGGAACCACATTCAACGTGGCTTTGCCGACTCGCCCCAATATCCGGGCTTCGGCTGGAAGCGGTGGAGTAGGCGGTGGTTATATGACGAACTCGGTCTGTTTGCTGATTACCGTAGGTACAATTGCGGATATGGGCAGTCTGCCCGCCACAGGATAATTAACCGCTACAGGTGCTTTGCTGAGTAGAGACGTGTCCAACGACATTGCAGTGCTGCTGGACGAATTGCACCAGGACCACAGGAACATGGCGTTTCTGCTTGAGTTGCTGGAACGGGAATCGAATCGCCTGTTGGATGACGGCAACCCTGATTTCGAGCTGATGCACGATATCATGCAGTACATGACAGGCTACCCGGATGCGGTACACCACCCCAAGGAAGATCGCCTTTACGCGGAAATCAAGGAAGTCCGCCCGGAGCTGACTGCCGGCTTTCAGCGCATTTCCCATGACCACCGGGAACAGGGGAGCAGGGCCGGCGTGCGCGCGATCAGCTGGCATTGATCGAGTCCGGCAACTTCGTTGACCGAAAATCCATCGTGGCAGACCTGCTGCGCTATGTTCACGCATTGCGCGGTCATATGCAGTGGGAAGAACTCGATCTGTTCCGGCGTTGCCGAACGATGGCAGAGGACGGACATCAATTCCTTGAGCATTCCGGCGGAACAGAGCGCGGCGATCCGCTGTTCGGCCGCCAGGTAGAGGCTACGTTCGAGCGCCTGTTCAGGCAGATCCAGAGCAGCGGAAGAGAAGGGTAAAACCGGCGGAGACCATGGGGGACCTGTTGTGGCTGGTTCGATCGTGCATGAAATCAAATCACGTGCCTGTCAGAGGCGGACACCGAACGATTCTGTAGATTACAATGACAGAGGCTGCCGCGTATCATTGCCGATGCGCACTGAGTCCTGCATCACCGAGGTTGGCGGAAGATGCTTGCATGACGGATAACAATACGGCATTTGACAGGGATACGATGCCCTTTGTCGCGCCCTGCCGGCAACTGGCGCCGTTTGCGGCATTGGGCTGGCTGCGAAAGGGCGTTCGCGACTGGCGGCAGGCACCGCGCGAGAGCCTCGCCTACGGCATTTTCATGGCCGCCACCATCGCACTGGTGTCATTGCTCGCCTGGGCCTACGGCAGTGTATGGCTGATGGTTGCAATGCTCGGCGGTTTTGTATTTCTCGCGCCGCTGGCCTGCATCGGCCTGTATGCGATCAGCGCGCAGCTCGAACGCGGCCAGCCGCCGTCGATGGCAGGCAGCCTGCGTGCCGCATTCCGGCGGCACCTCGGTAACGAGATGCTGTTCGCCGTCATTCTGCTGGTAATTTTCATCGTCTGGGTACGCAGTGGCGCGATGGTCAGTATTTTCTTCCCCAGTGAAGGCGAGCCCAACCTCGGGAACATGGCCACCTACCTCGGTATCGGGACGTTCGTTGGCGCGATTTTTACTGCAGTGACGTTCTCGGCCAGCGCCTTTTCCCTGCCGATGATCATGCACCGGGATGTAGATACAATCACGGCGGTCGTTACTTCGATAAATGCCGTATTGCGGAACAAGTTCGCCATGCTGGTCTGGCTTGCTGTCATCGTTCTTGCTCTGGTAATCGGGTTCGCAACCGCTTTCGTGAGCCTGGTGGTCATCCTGCCTGTCATCGGCTATGCCGCCTGGCACGGATATCTGGAGACCATCGATGCAAGTGCATTTCCCCGGCATGCTGTCGGCATTACGGCCATGCCGCGCAACCAGGACGGCGAGGGCGTCAACCTGGGTTCGTGATCGGTCCAACGGGGCCGGAAATGGATATCCGGGTTTGCCCTTCTCGCCGCTCGCCAGCCCGCCGTGCCGTGCGGTCGCGCGAACCGTGAATGGCCCCCAATAAATGACACAGAGAAACGGGACCCCTCTTTATGGAATCTCAAGCTAGTTACAACGACAAGGTCGTCCGCCAGTTCACGATCATGACGGTTGCGTGGGGCATTGTCGGCATGCTGGTCGGACTGATAATCGCCGCACAGCTAATCTGGCCGGGCTTAAGTTTTGACCTGCCATACCTGACCTACAGCCGGTTGCGGCCGCTGCATACGAACGCGGTTATATTTGCGTTCGGAGGCTGCGGGCTGTTTGCGACAGCCTACTATGTCGTTCAGCGAACCTGTCACGTGCGGCTCGCGTTCGGGAAGCTCGCGGCCTTCACTTTCTGGGGCTGGCAGCTGGTGATCGTGCTGGCGGCAATCACGCTGCCGCTCGGCATTACCCAGAGCAAGGAATATGCGGAACTGGAATGGCCCATTGACCTGCTGATAGCCGTCGTCTGGGTGTCTTTCGGCGCGGTATTCCTTGGCACCATCGCCAGGCGCCGGGTAAAACATATTTACGTTGCGAACTGGTTTTACGCATCGTTCATTATCACCGTTGCCGTTCTGCACATTTTAACAACCTCGCCAGACCGGTAACGTTATGGAAGTCGTATCCCATCTACTCGGGCGTGGTGGATGCAATGATGCAGTGGTGGTACGGACACAATGCGGTCGGCTTCTTCCTGACGGCTGGCTTCCTTGGCATGATGTATTACTTCGTGCCGAAACAGGCCGGGCGTCCGGTCTATTCTTACCGGCTTTCCGTCGTCCATTTCTGGGCATTGATCGCAATCTACATGTGGGCCGGTCCGCACCATCTGCACTACAGTTCATTGCCTGACTGGGCGCAATCAATCGGCATGGTCTTTTCGCTGATCCTGCTGGCGCCGTCGTGGGGCGGCATGATCAACGGCATCATGACGCTCTCAGGGGCCTGGCACAAACTGCGTACCGACCCCGTGCTGAAATTCATGATCGTCGGCATTGTCTTTCTACGGTATGTCTACGTTCGAAGGCCCGATGATGTCAATCAAGACGGTCAATGCGCTGTCGCACTACACGGACTGGACCATCGGCCATGTACATTCCGGCGCGCTGGGCTGGGTCGCGATGATGACGATCGGCTCGCTGTACTGCCTGATACCCAAGCTGTACGGAAAGGAAAAGATGTATTCAACGAAGCTCATTGATGTGCATTTCTGGACTTCGACGATAGGCGTCGTGCTGTATGCAGTGTCGATGTGGATATCCGGCATAACCCAGGGATTGATGTGGCGAGCGTTCAACGAGGACGGCACATTGACGTATTCCTTCATCGAAAGCATCCGCTTCACCTATCCGTACTACGGTATCCGGCTGCTGGGCGGATTGGTCTTCTTCTCGGGAATGCTGATCATGGTTTACAACGTATACAAGACTGCGGCGAGGGTCAGGCCCGAACCGGTTACAGTCGTACAGCCGGCGGCGTGAGGGCATCGATATGAATCACGAAACAGTCGAGAAAAACATAACCCTGATGTCGGTCCTGATCGTCGTTGTAATCAGCATCGGCGGACTGGTCGAGATACTGCCGCTGATGGCGAGCAGCTCGACAACGGAGCCATTGGAGGGCATCGAGCCGTATCCGCCACTGCAACTGGCCGGACGGGATGTGTACGTCCGTGAGGGTTGCTACAACTGCCACTCACAACAGATACGGCCGTTTCGCAGCGAAACGGAACGCTATGGGCCGTATTCGGTTGCCGGGGAGTTTGTTTATGACAGGCCGTTCCAGTTTGGCTCAAAACGCACCGGGCCGGATCTTGCACGCGTCGGCAAGCGCTATAGCGACGACTGGCACCGGATACACCTGATCAAGCCACAGGACCTGGTGCCCGATTCAAATATGCCGGCCTATCCATGGCTCGAGCAGCGTCGATGGTCGACGGGGACATCGTCGCGCGCAAGATGCGGGCATTGCAGCTTTTGGGCGATCCTTATACAGACGAACAGATAGCGGCGGCCCCGGAAGTCGTCAACGGCAAGAGCGAGCTGGATGCGCTGGTGGCCTACCTGCAGAATCTCGGCACAGTCCGGTCGGCACGCTAGCTATGGACATCGGAACCATACGCGGCTTGCTTACGGTGGTAATGCTGATTCTGTTTATCGGCATCGTGGCATGGAGCTTCAGCCGCAAACGACGGGGTGATTTCGACAAGGCGGCGCGCATGCCCCTCGAAGACGATACGCAACCCCCGAAAAGTGATTCCCGAGAGAACAAGGAGCGCGAATGATGAGCAGCGCGTGGAGCTGGTATGTCGCTGTTGGCACGGTCGCGAGTATGCTCGCCTGTTTCTGGCTGATTTTCTGGACGAATCGGCAACGTCAGTCTGACGAGGAAATCGAGGCGTCAGAGCACCACGTCTGGGACGAGGATATACGGGAGCTGAACAATCCGTTGCCGATGTGGTGGCTGTGGCTGTTCGTGCTTACCCTGGTATGGGGTGCCGCCTATTTTGTGCTGTACCCGTCGCTGGGAAATTTCTCCGGAATACTGGGCTGGAGCCAGCAGCAGCAATATGAGGAACAGATGGCTGCCGCCGAGGAGCGCTACGGGCCTGTATTTGCCGAGTTTGGGGCGATGCCGGTTGAGGACCTCGTCGGCAATGAACGGGCCATGCGCATCGGCAGCAGCCTGTATGCAAACTATTGTTCGCAATGTCATGGTGCAAATGCGCTCGGCGCCCCGGGGTTTCCGAACCTGGCGGACGATACCTGGAACTGGGGCGGTTCGCCGCAGCAAATTGAACAGTCCATCCTCCAGGGGCGTACCGGCATCATGCCGGCCCTTGGCGCTGCGCTGCAGGGAGAACAGGGCATTAACGAAATGGTAATCTATGTTCGTAACATGGCCGATGGCTCCAATACGTCCTCGCCAGCGCATGGCCGCTACATGAGCCTGTGCATCGGCTGCCACGGCGCCGACGGCAGCGGCATGCAGGCATTGGGAGCGCCGAGCCTGGCCGACGATGCATGGATGTATGGCGCCTCACAGTCCGCCGTCCGCAAGTCCATCGTCGAGGGACGCAATGGTGTCATGCCCGCACATGCTGACCTGCTGGGAACGGACCGGGCACGAATCCTTGCAGCTTACGTCTACAGCCTGTCGAATTAACCGGTCATGAATACGCCCGCGAACAGCGACGAGAAACCGGTGGAGTGGAGCCGTGACACGCAAAAGTATGCGGTATTGTCATGGATTTCTTTTCTCTCCGCGGCGGCCTTTTCCGTCGTTCTTTTTGCCTTTATCGATCCGCTGGTAATAGTCGATGCGGTCAACGTGCAGTTTATTGAAAGCCGCAGTTCCGGCTACGCAATCGGATTCTTTTTTCTCTGGGCAAATGCCTGGTTGCGCTGCTGCAATACCGTGCGACTGATCAGGCGCAAGCGCCGCGGGCCGACGGCATGGAAGCCGGAACAGGGTTGATGCAGAACTCGCGTAACGAATCCGGCAGCAAGTATGAGTACGGCAATCTTTATCGCAGCGAGGAAAAAATATATCCTCGCGAAATAAAGGGCCGGTTCTTCAATTTTCGCCGCCTGGCGGTAGTCGTCCTTCTCGGCCTCTTCTACGTCATGCCATGGGTGACCCTGGACGGCCGCCAGGCGGTACTCTTCGATCTTCCCGCACGCAAGTTCTACATTTTTGGCCTGACACTGTGGCCGCAGGATTTTATCTATCTTGCACTGTTGCTGATCATCCTGGCCGTCAGCCTGTTCTTCTTCACTGCAATCGCGGGCCGGGTGTGGTGCGGCTTTGCCTGCCCGCAAACCGTGTGGACCGAGGCGTTCATATGGATCGAGCAAAGGATCGAGGGTAATCGCAGCCAGCGCATGAAGCTCGATAAGGCCCCGTGGACTGCCGACAAGATTTTCAAGAAGAGTGCCAAGCAGTTTCTCTGGATAACACTCGCGCTATACACCGGCTATACATTCGTCGGCTACTTTGTCGACATTCGAGACCTGTCTGTAAACCTGGCAACATTCACGGCAGGGCCATGGGAGTGGTTCTGGGTGCTTTTCTACGGTTTCGCTACCTATGGAAATGCCGGATTCATGCGGGAGCAGGTGTGCAAGTACATGTGCCCGTATGCCCGGTTCCAGAGTTCGATGTTCGACCAGGATACGTCGATCGTTACGTATGACCCGGAGCGCGGCGAGCCGCGCGGCCCGCGCCGCCGCGGAACGGAACCGCGCGAACTCGGGCTTGGCGACTGTATCGATTGCACGATGTGCGTGCAGGTCTGCCCGACCGGAATCGATATCCGCAAGGGTCTGCAGTACGAGTGCATCGCTTGCGCCGCCTGTATTGATGCCTGCGACAGTGTCATGGACAAGATGGAGTATCCACGTGGCCTCATTCGCTACAGCACCGAGAATGCGCTGGAGCACAAGAGCTACCACTTGTGGCGGCCTCGCACCATTGTCTATAGCCTGATCCTGGTGACACTGCTGGCCGGGCTGGTATCCTCGCTCGTATTGAGCCAACCGGTCATTCTTGATGTCATGAGGGACCGCAATACCCTTTATCGTGACGTCGGTCTCGCCGGAATCGAGAACAGCTACACGATGCGGATTGTCAACAAGCACAATCGCGATCACACCTATCGCATCAGCGTTTCGGGTCTCGATGGCATCACGATTCGAACGGACACGGAGTTTTCCGTACCGGCCGAGTCAGTGCATACGCTGCCGGTGTCCGTAACCGTGCCGCATGAGGCCGCGACCGGCGGAAATGTCATCGAGTTTCGCCTGCAAAGTATCGACGATAGCTCGATCGCGGTAATCGGCGAAAGCCGTTTTCGCGGACCGGAGGAATACTGATTAATGCAGACCAACGTGGATAATTGCTGGTACCGCAACGGGTGGGTGTGGCTCGTCATTGCCATCCCGGGACTGACGGTGGCAGGCTGCATGCTGACGATTTACCTGGCTGTCACGAACCCGGACGTCCTGGTCAAGGATCCGATGCTTGACACCGCACCCGCCACCCGGACGCCGCGCGACGCATTACCCTGATCATGGCGCATTCCGGCGATTGCTTTCACTGCGGCGAACCGTTGCCGAACGCGCCACCCATTTTGGCGCGTTTTGGTGACGAGCAGCAGCCCGTTTGCTGCCTCGGCTGCAAGGCAGTCGCAGAATTCATCCAGGGCAACGGGCTCGGTTCGTACTATGCTTATCGCGACGAACCGCGCACCGGCATGGATGTCCGGCCGGAAGAAGCGCACTTCCAACCGTTCGACGCGCCAGACATGCTGGCGCGGTATGTGGATCGCAACGACGAACGCGCAGAGACGGCACTCGATATTGGCGGCATGTATTGCACGGCCTGTGTCTGGTTACTGGACAGGGCGCTTGCGCAACATGCGGCAATCAGGTCCGTCGATGTGAACGCAGCGACACGGCGGGCTATCATTGCCTGGGACATCGCCGCCATGCCATTCAGTGAACTGCTGCAGGTTATCGCGGATGTCGGTTTCAAACCGGAGCCAGTTCGGGTTGGCTATGCCGGCGATCGCCGAGACAAGGACTACCGGCAGTCGCTCAAACGCCTTATTGTCGCGGCTGCCGCCGGTATGCAGGTCATGATGTTCGCGGTTGCCCTGTATGCCGGCGACCATTTCGGCATTGACGGTGCTATTGAGCAGTTCCTGCGCACAATCAGCTTGCTCGTGACGCTGCCGATCGTCTTCTACTCCGCGCGGCCATTCTTCCAGGCGGCATGGCGGGGCCTGCGCGCGCGATCACCTGGCATGGACCTGCCGGTGTCCCTGGCAATTGGCTTTGCCTTTGCTGCCTCTACCTGGGCCGTATGGACGGGAAGCGGGGAAATCTACTTTGACTCGGTGGCGATGTTCGTGCTGTTCCTGAGCGGCACGCGTTTTCTCGAAATGCGCGCGCGACACCGGGCAGACGACCAGGCGCTGTCGCTGGCACGCCTGCTGCCCGATACGGCGGCCAGGCTTGAAGACGGCAGGGAAGAAACTGTATCGGTTGACCGGTTACAAGCCGGTAATCTCTTGCGCATCCGGCCCGGTGATATCGTTCCGGCAGACGGTGAAATCGTCGACGGGGAACTGGCGGTTGATGAGTCGCTGCTGACAGGTGAGTCGATGCCGGTAGCTCGCAGCATCGGTATGCAGGTGTTCGCGGGTGGTGTAACCGTGAGCGGCAGTGCTACGCTGCGGGTTTTGAATACGGGCGCGAGTACCAGCATCGCCGGGATTGGCCGTCTGCTGGAGCGGGCCAAAGCCGATCGCCCGCCGATCTCGGTGCTGGCCGACCGGGTTGCCGGTTATTTCGTGGTTTCCGTCCTGGTCCTGGCAACGTTTGCGGGCGGCGCCTGGCTGGTGATCGACCCGTCCCGGTCATTCGAGATTGTGCTCGCGACACTCGTCGTGACCTGTCCCTGCGCGTTGGCGCTGGCGACCCCGGCGGCGCTCGCCGCCGCTGCGTCGCGGCTTTCCGCGAGCGGCTTTTACGTGATTCGTTCGCGAGTGCTGGAAGTCCTGCGTCCGGGGGCGACCATCATTTTCGACAAGACGGGTACGCTGACGCGCGGTGAGCCCTCGATAGTCGACACGCGGCTCCTGGCGGCGAGTGAGGGTGTCAGCGAGTCATACTGCCGGGAGCTTGCCGCGGCGCTGGAGTCGGCGTCGGAGCATGTGTTGGCCCGTGCATTTGCCATGCGCGGGGGGTCGCGGGCATTCACAGTCAGCGCGCTGGCGCCGCAAGCCGGTGCCGGTGTCGAGGCGATGATTGACGGTGTCCGGTACCGGATAGGCCGTCGCGACTACGTGGCGGCGATCGCCGGACATTGCCAACTTCCACCGTCGAACGACCGCTCGACGTTGGTCTACCTGGGCAGCGAACGGGGGTTCCTGGCTGCGTTCACAATAGGTGATGCGCTCCGCGGCGATGCGCAAATGGCACTGTCGCAGTTGCGGGATGCCGGTTATAAAGTCGTCATTGCGAGCGGTGATCGCGCGCCGGTCGTCGCTGCTGCGGCCCGGGCGCTGGACGTGGCGGACTGGTACGCCGAGCTGACGCCGGCGGACAAGCTTGCGCTCGTCGCACAGCGGCAGCGTTCCGGCGAGCGGGTCATCATGGTGGGCGACGGTATCAACGATGCGCCGGTCATGCAGGCAGCCGACGCATCGATCGCGCTGGATGCCGGCACCGCGCTGGCGCGTGCCAGCGCCGATGCGGTCGCACTGAGCCGTCGCCTGGTATCGGTCGTAGAGGCAGCCGAGGTAGCCTCGCGTACGCGACGCATCATCCGGCAGAATATTGCCTGGGCGATCGGGTACAACGCGACTGCGGTGCCGCTGGCGGTCAGCGGCTGGCTTGCGCCCTGGATGGCGGCGCTTGGCATGTCCCTGAGTTCATTGCTGGTTGTGCTGAATGCGTTGCGCCTCCAGCGTAGTCACCCCGACAGGCATGCGCCACAGCATTGCGCTGATACCGTCAGAGTCGCCGAACGCGCAATGACATGAGCATACTCTACCTGCTGATTCCGCTTGGCCTGATCTTGCTCGCGGCCGCGATCTGGGCATTTTTCTGGGCCGTGGGATCGGGACAATTCGATGATCTCGACAGCCCCGCCTGGCGGGTAGTCATGGATGATGACCGGGCGCCGCCGGCTGCCGGGACGGGAAAGAAAAACGACGAGCCTCCGGCCGAGCAATGATGAATCCGGAACTGCTGCTGCCGGCTGCATTCGCGGCAGGTTTCTTTGGCAGTACCCATTGTCTCGCGATGTGCGGTGCGGTCGTGGTGCTGCTCGAGGGGCAAGGGGCCGCGCGTTTCCCCGGATTACCACGACGCCTCGCCTACAATGGTGGGCGGCTGCTTTTCTACGTTGTGCTTGGTGTCGTGGCCGGCGGCGCCGGCAACCTGCTTACGGCGGGTTTTGACGCGGCATTGATGTTGCTGCGCCTGCTGGCCGCTGCGCTGATAATTGCGCTTGGCCTGACACTGGTCATTGACTGGCGCGGCTTGCGGTTTCTCGAAAGTGCCGGAGCGGGGCTTTGGCAGCTTGTCTCGCCGCTTGCGCGCCATGTGTTGCCAATTTCATCGCCGGCCACGGCCCTGGCCGCGGGATTTCTACGGGGGCGCTGCCGTGCGGACTGGTCTACAGTGCCGTCGCCCTCGCAGCTACGAGTGGCAGTCCGCAGTCGGGCGGTATGGTCATGCTGGCCTTCGGGCTGGGAACGTTGCCCGCGCTGTTGGTTGCGGGTGCGTCGGCGGCCACCTTGCATCGCTTGAAAGCACGCCGGGGACTGCGGCAGGCGGCAGGTGTTGTGTTACTCGCCATCGGACTGCTGGCGCTTGCGTTGCCGGGATGGCACGCCAAGCCCGGTGCCGGTGCAGCCGGTCACGAACATCATGCAGCCACCGCAGCCGTGCGCCCGGTTAACCTTGCCGCGGGGGATGCGGCACAGTGATCAACCACTGCCGGGGCGTGACCCCGGCACGCCGGTGTTACGGGTAGACCCGGTAGTGATGCGTCGGCACAATAACGTCGTAATGTGGCTGCAGGAACCTGACGATATGGGCCAGCTCCTGTACCGTCATGAAGCCATTGTAGTTGTACATTTTCGATTCGCCGTCCTCGGAGACAACTTCCTTGGCATAGCCGGGGGCCAGCTTGTGCGACGGATTGGTGATTGCCGTGACCAGCTCGCCATAGGTCTTTACACGCGTGACGGCCCCGCCCAGCTCAACGTAGGGAGGATCCGCGAGAGGCACGACCGGCAGGTCCTCACCGCTGATCGTGTGACACTGGTTGCATTGCATGTACAGGAACACCTCGCGCCCAAGATCCGGATCGCCATCCGGAAGGCGGAAGCCTTTTTCGGACATCGGATCCCGTTCACAACCCATCATTGTGGCTAATGCGGCAAGCATAAGCAGGGCGGCCGTTTTGCGCATGGTGCACCTCCATTTATTTCGATATTGTTCTCAAGCGTCGGGTCATCAATAGCACGGGACGCGGGGTTGTCCCATAAGGGGAAACCGCAGTTGCGTTCGGATGTCCGGGTCCGTTGCCACAGGTGCCTCCAATCCGGACGTCCCATCGTGCGACGGGTATAGTGCCATATCAAGTCATCGCATGCAGCTGCCCATCGCGGCGGCTGCGCAATGCCAGGAGTCAGGAAAACTGCAACGAGCCTTGCCGTAGTGTGTGCCACCCCAGGGCGGCGTCGTTGCCTGGATATCGGAAGTAGAGGCCAATGAAATTCGAATTGCAGTTCTTCGGTGCGACCGAACAGGTCACCGGGTCACTCTATGTAATACGGACGGACAACCACACCGTTCTGCTGGAGTGCGGGCTTGTTCCAGGGCGGACGAAAGGACGAAGCCAGGAACGCCGATCCGTTTCCCGTCGCGATATCGGACATCGATGCGGTGATCCTGAGCCATGCGCACATTGACCATTCCGGTCGGGTGCCGCTGCTCATGAAGCGTGGCTACCGTGGGCCCGTCTACGTGCAAAACGCGAGCCGTGAGCTGTGCCGGATCATGTTGCCGGACTCCGGTTACCTGAATGAAAAAGACGCCGAATGGGCCAATAAGAAAAATGATAAGAAGGGCGAGCCACCGGTCGAGGCGCTCTATACACGGCGGGAGGCAGAGGAGTGCCTGCAGTATTTCAAAGGCCTGGCGTACAGGGAGCCATGCGAAATTCTTCCGGGCCTTACGTTGTGTCTGCACGACGCCGGACACATACTCGGATCGTCGATTGTCGAATTGACGTACCAGTCGGGCAGCGACCGCCGTACGCTGGTTTTCTCCGGTGATCTTGGCTACCGCGATGCGCCGGTCATGGAGTTCCCGGTACGCCTCAGTCATGCCGATACAATACTGATGGAGAGTACTTACGGGGATCGCCTGCACCGTCCCTTTGCCGCTACCCTGGACGAACTGGCGGATGTATTTGAAACTGCCAGGGCAGCCAAGGGCAATATCCTGATTCCTGCATTTACCGTCGGCCGCACACAGGATCTGTTGTACCTGATGGCCGATAATTATGAACGGTGGGGGCTTCGTAACTGGCAGATTTTTCTCGACAGCCCTATGGGAATTGAGGCGACAAAGGTATACGCACAGTATAGGCGTCTTTATGGTGCGGAACTGTTCCGGCCCGGGTCGAGACGCGCCGAATCTCCCGAATTTTTTTGCCACGCGTACGACCGCAGGAATCCATGGTAATCAATCGTGTGCGGTCAGGGGCGATCATTATTGCCGGCAGCGGCATGTGCACCGGCGGCCGGATTCATCACCATCTGAAGAACAATGTCTGGCGGCCGGAGTGCCACGTAGTCATTGTCGGGTTTCAGGCCTTCGGGACGCTGGGCCGGCGGCTTGTCGATGGCGCGGATGAAATACGTTTGTGGGGTGAGGCGTACCCGGTGCGTGCAACCGTTCATACAGTGGGCGGCCTTTCGGCCCAGTGCGGACCAGGCTGACCTGCTCGACTGGTACGATTCATTTGAAGAAAGACCGCCGGTCTACCTGGTGCATGGGGAACAGAAGGCTCAAAGCGCACTTGAGGCTGAATTGAGGACACGATTTGACGCGCCGGTGACTATCGCGGCGACAGGACAATCCATAGCCATCTGACGGGGCTCGCTAGCGGGGAAAAGCTTCCAGCAGTTTTGCCACGCTGTTCTTTATGACTTCATCCGGATTCTTTCGGTCGCTCTCGGTGACTGTTTTCCCGGCCCAGCCGTGCCATACCGGTTTTTTGGAGGCGCCGTCAAAAATGTCGACGGCAAGCGTGCTCTCTGTGTAACTGTGTTCCTCGTACTCACGAACATAGTAATAGCTTCCACGAATGTGCCAGCCCCAGGATCCGTGGTAAGCGCTGGGGTACGAAGTCGTTCTCAATTTTTCACGGCTACCTACCGTGTATGAAACGATGAAGTCGGCGGCATCCGGGTTCGCCGTGTAGGTGTAACCCTTGAACTCGAGCTGGTCGCTTATTGCGCTCTTAATCTTCGCCTGTGCCAGTGGGCTGATCGCGTCATCGGAATCGTGCCCGATGTAAGGGTTTTCGGCAATCCATGAAAAGGTTTCATAGCGACTAAAGTCATTCGTTCCGTCGAGGTGCGAACCGGTTCGGATTGATGAGCAACCCCACAGGCCGGCGATGGCGAGAACCAGTGCTACATTACGTGAGATGAGAAGCAGCGAAAAAAGTCTATTCATGATGGCTAATCCCTGCGCCGAATTGGCGCTGTGGATATTTTTATCCGGTAGCATTCGCTCGCAAATACGTGATTGATAGCAGTCGATTGCGGAAACTACTTATCGACGTGTGCCGTCCTGGTGTTGGCTGTCATTTAAGGTCACTCGAACAAAGCAATTCGTTGAATCGAATGCCGCCAGTCTGGCAAACTCAGCTTCTCGCAGCAAATCCTGGCAGCCTGCCAACGGCGAATTTCCTCCGGCGGTGTTGCGCCGGCTGAGGCTTTTTCAACAGTTGTCAGGTCGCGGCAATGAATCCCCTGGACAAGTTAATGGCGAATGCGTTACAGGTTGAATTGCGATTTCGCTTCCGGACGCTGCCGATTCGTCCGTTGCTTCTGTACCTGACGCCATGAGATTGACTGCGGCCAGGCGGCTGGCGTCGTTTCTACTCTGGCTGCTGCTGCTTCTGCCGGTGCTAGTGGCGCTGTTGCAGGTATCGGTGGCCGACTTCGTCGATACTGGCGCGTTGCTGAACCTGTTGGGTCGCTTGACTGGTATCGCCGGGCTGGTGTGCCTGTTGCTGTCAGCAGTGCTGATCGTCCGGGTGCCGGGCTTCGATCGCCTCTTTGGCGGCCTTACCCGGCTGTGGCGGACGCACCACTGTTAGGGGCCGCTTCGTTCCTGTTCCTGCTTGCGCATCCACTGTTGCTGGCTTTCGCGGCTGCGGACGTGTCCTTGCCGGCGGCCGTGCAAACACTCTTTCCGCCGCATGGGGGGTTGGCTGTATGGCTGGGTTGGTCGGCCTTGCTCGTCATGATGATCTTCCTGGCGCCGGGTTTTTCATTCTTTGGGGAGCCCGAATATCAACACTGGAAATGGTTGCATCGCAGTGCGGGCATCGCTGTGCTGCTTGCTTTGGCACATACATTTATGCTGGCGCGCAGCCTGCCGGCACCGTCGAGCTGGGTGGTTTGGGGCGGCCTGTCGGTGCTGGCTGTACTGTCTGTCGCATACAGGTTTGTTTTTTCCAGGCATCTTGGCCGCCTGCCTTATCGCGTGTCGGGCATTTCGCATCCGGCGAATAACGTCGTGGAACTGAGTCTCGACGCCGAGGGTCGGGCGCTCGACTATCGACCCGGTCAATTTGTCTATTTGACACCCCTGGATCGTAATCTGGCGGCAGGCTATGGCGAAGAGCACCCCTATACGCTTTCGTCATCGCCGAGGGAGAGCACCTTGCGCATCGCGATCAAGGATCTGGGAGATGCCAGTCGGGCGATCCAGCAAATCGCCCCGCAAACAAGAGTAAAAATCGAAGGTCCTTACGGCGACTTCTTTCCCGATAATCCTGGTTGCGAATTGTGGATTGCCGGCGGCATTGGAATCACGCCATTTCTCGCCCGGGCCAGGCATTTCGCTGCAACATCACTGTCGGTGGATGTCAAACTCGTGTTTTGCGTCCAGGATGAACCCAGGGCATTGTTCCGCGAAGAACTGGAGGCGTTGTCGCGTACCGTCACTGGATTTGCGCTGGTCATGCACTACTTCTACCAGGAGGGACCGCTTACTGCCGAGTTCCTCACGACGCACTGCCCGGACCTTGCCCAACGAGATGCCTATATCTGCGGGCCATCGCCATTGATCGCGCTAAGCGAGTCTTTGCTGCTGCATTCTGGCTGCAGTCGCAAACATATTCACACCGAGGATTTTGTACTGCTATGAAGAAACTGACTTACACCGCGTTTGTCGCGTTCTGGGCAAGCATCGCGACGCTTCTGTCGACCAACCAGCTGGTATCAGCGTCACATGACGAAGCACAGGCACTGCCTGCCGTTACGCTGGCGCAAGTAGCCGAACACGCCACTGAACAGGATTGCTGGATGGCAATCGAGGGTAAGGTCTACGATCTGACGGATTACCTGCCATACCACCCGACGCCGGCGGCCGTTATTCTTCCCTGGTGCGGCACGGAGGCTACAAAGGGAATGCGAACCAAGGGATACGGTCGCGATCACAGCCCCGCAGCCTGGGCGGAGCTGGAGGAATACGTCATTGGAGCGCTGGCTGAAGAGTAAGCTTTAACGTTGCACTGACGGACCAGAGCGCTTCCCGCACCGCAGCCCATTCGGCTTCTACCGCCCAGACTCCCAGCCCGGAGCCTTCAGCGCGTGATCCCCGAGGGCAGGGACAGCTCCCTGAGGTCCGCTCTCTGTCCTGACAGCCGCAAGTCCTACGGCGCATCTGAATTCTGCAGCATTGTTTTGCGCCCGGCGTGTTGCCGCTGCTCACAATAGCCCTTGTCACTCTGTGCAGCGCTCTGCCGGGGTCGGAGGTGCGGAGCCGGTTTGTGCCCGATAGACGCAGGACCCGACACCTGCATGTGGACGGCATTTGCAGTGGCTGGCCAGGTATGCGCGCGGTTGGCGATAGCCTGCGGCACGCAACCACGGCCTGGACAACGGAGCAGGAACTGAATCAATGAAAGCGCCGAAACGAATACTTTGTATTATCGATCCTACCCAGGATGAGCAGCCTGCGCTGGCTCGGGCAGCCATGCTGGCGACAACGTTCAACGCTGAGCTACGCCTGTATATTTCCTGGTACTACGCTTATCTTACGGATATTGCGGCGGATTATGGACAGGTCGGTGCATCCTTCAGTAAAGCGGCAATTGAGGGCCTGCAGCGGCGCCTCGACGGCCTGGCAGACAATTTGCGGGCGGACGGGCATACCGTAACTGCCAGTGCGGAGTGGCACCAGAACCTGCCGGACAGCATCATTGCCGAAGCACAGCGCTGGCGCGCTGACCTGGTCGTCAAGGAGACGCATTACCACACCGCCATTGAACGGGCGCTGCTCACAAATACCGACTGGCGCCTGATTCGCAAATGCCCTTTGCCGCTGTGGCTGGTCAAAACCGATACGTCATTTGGAGGTCGTACGCGGCTGCTGGCCTGTGTCGACCCTGTCCGGGAGCACGACCAGCCCGAGTCACTGGATCTCGACATCCTGATGACAGGCAAGGTACTCTCCGACTCGCTGAAAGCGGAGTTTTACGCGTTTCATTCCTTCAATCCGCTGGTACCGGTTGGTCACGCTGCCACATGGGCGCTCAAGCCGCAGGAGCTGCCGATTGACGAGATCAGTGCACGCGCAAAGGCGGACCATGAGGCTGCATTTAATGCGCTGGCGGACAAGTTCAGGATTGCAAAAGAGCGGCGCGTGCTGACGAGCGGTCCTGTCCGGACAACACTGCCAGGCGTCATTGCCGAACTTGGTATTTCGCTGGTTGTGCTCGGAGCCATTGCGCGGACCAAGCTCAAGCGAGCGGTGATCGGCAGCACGGCGGAGAGTGTCATGGACCATGTTTCCTGCGATCTTCTCGTTCTCAGGCCGGGTTAATCGGTTTAACGCCCAGACTCCTGGCACACGGTGAATCCATGCCCGACTCCCGGCAGGCACTGCATGAGGAACACGAGCCGGAAGCAATCAGCCGCAGGCTGGCCGCGCCGGTAAGTCACAGTTATCTCGCCGATGCCGTACTTGGTGCAATCGACGGCTGCGTTACGACGCTTGCTGTAGTCGCCGGTGCCGTCGGCGCAAAATTTCCGCCGACAGTCGCGATAGTACTCGGGCTTGCAAATCTGCTGGCCGACGGATTCAGCATGGCGGTCAGCAATTACCAAAGTGGGCGCACTCGTGAAGATCAGTTGCAGAAGACGCGCCGCGAGGAATACGACCATATTGCACGGTTTCCGGAAGGAGAGGTTGAAGAAATCCGGCAAATCTTTGTGGCCAAGGGATTCTCGGGTGCAACACTCGACGATATCGTCGCGACGATCACGTCCGATGTGGAATCGTGGGTTGACACGATGCTGGTCGAGGAACATGGCCTGGCTCTTGAAGTACCGCATCCGTGGTTGTCCGCACTCGCCACCTTTTTTGCGTTTATCGCCGTCGGCCTGATTCCGCTGCTGCCTTTCATGATCACGTCGCTTACCCCGGCGCAGGTATTTCCGGCCAGTGTCGTCATGTCCCTGGCCGCATTTTTCGCAGTGGGCGTACTCAAAGGCCATGTACTAAACGATCGGCGGTTGCGGTTTGGCCTGGAAACCATGATGGCGGGCTCGATGGCGGGGCTGTTGGCCTATGCGGCAGGCTCGGTACTGCGCGACTTTTTCGGAATCACAGAGGCCGGGTAGCGAGCATCACATCTGGCCCGCATCCGTCACCGATCTTACCCGCGAAATCGGTGATGAATGCGGGCCAGTTTCGCTGACGTGCAGCGGCCGGGCGCGCAACCGGAAGGCTATTGCGAATCCTGCGCGGCCGCACCGGTAGAGCAAAAGACATCGTGCAGCAGGTGAATGATCCGCTCTGCCGGACCGCGCGCCAGCGAATAGAAAATGGTCTGTGATTCGCGGCGGGTCGCGACCATCCCCTGGGCGCGAAGCTTGGCGAGGTGTTGCGATAGCGCCGACTGGCTGAGCGGCATCATGGCGTCCAGCTCGCCGACCGATCGTTCACCTTCGGCCAGAAGGCACAGGATCATCAGGCGGCTTTCGTTGCCGAGCGCCTTCATCAGGCCGGCGGCATCCTCGGCGTGAGCCCGCATATCGGCGGCCCGCATTCCGCCAAGTGCCTGTTGTTCCGAACTATTTGTGGTTTTCACCAAGGTCTGCGCCCAATTCGCCGAATACTGCGTTTTCCACGTATAGGAAAACTCAAGCCAAACTATATCATGTAAATTAGAAAACAAGAAATTAGGCTTTACTAAATTAGTGATTTATAATATCTTGGTTACGCGCACCAGGTTTGGCAAGGGAGCACAGAGCATGGCCACAATTATCGTTATGGGCGCCGGGATCGGCGGCATCTCACAGGCTTACGAACTCCATAAAGAGCTGGGGCGGCAGCACCGTGTCGTTGTAGTCAGCGATTCCGACCGGTTCGAGTTCACGCCGTCCAATCCCTGGGTAGCCGTTGGCTGGCGCAAGCCTGAGCAAATGACCGTTGATTTGCAGCGTGTCATGCAAAAGCACGATATCGAGTTCTACAGTCAGGGAGTCAAACGGCTTTATCCCGACAAAAACTGCATTGAGTTGAACGATGGCGAATCGCTCGACTACGATTTTCTCGTACTTTGCACCGGCCCGAAGCTCGCATTCGATGAAGTGCCCGGCCTCGGTCCCGACGGCGGCTTTACGCAGTCGATTTGCAAGACTGGTCATGCCATTCAGGCGTATGCGGACTTTGAGAAGCTCGCCGCCAATCCAGGCCCCGTCGTAGTCGGTGCTGCCGCGGGCGCATCCTGCTTCGGTCCAGCCTACGAGTATGCCTTTATCCTCGATACCGAGCTCAGGAAGCGCAAGATACGCGACCGCGTGCCAATGCATTTCGTCACGCCGGAGCCCTATATCGGCCATCTTGGCCTGGACGGGGTGGGCGATACCAAAGGATTGATGGAGTCGGAGTTCCGCGACCGGCACATTCACTGGACCTGCAATGCAAAGATCACCGGTGTCAGCGACGGCAATTTGACCTTCACTGAAGTGGATGCCGATGGAAAGGGCATCAAGGAACAGGAGCTGCCCTTTCAGCATGCGATGATCCTGCCAGCCTTCAAGGGCATCGATGCGGTGATTGGTATTGAAGGACTGACGAATCCGCGTGGATTTATCCTGATCGACGAATACCAACGAAATCCGAGGTTCCAGAATATTTACGCGGTAGGCGTTTGCGTGGCAATTCCCCCGGTCGGACCGACACCCGTGCCTACGGGGGCTCCGAAAACCGGTTATATGATTGAATCAATGGTGACCGCGACAACGCATAATATCATTAATGCTCTGGATGGAAAGTCGCCGGAAACGCGTGCTACCTGGAACGCCGTCTGCCTGGCGGACTTTGGTGACAGTGGTGTTGCCTTCGTTGCCTTGCCACAGATTCCCCCGCGCAATACCAACTGGGCATCACGCGGCAAGTGGGTGCACTTTGCCAAGGTGGCGTACGAAAAATACTTCCTGCACAAGGTGCGGGCGGCAAAGACCGAGCCCTATTATGAAAAGACGGTCCTGAAACTCCTCGGTGCTACCAGGCTCAAGGAACCCACACAATGAGGGGTGCCTTGACACGATTTTCAACCGAGAGGCCGAGGACCGTCTATGTCATCGTGCTGGCATTGACGATACTGATCGGTGCGTTGATCTCCCGTATCCAGATCGATACGGATCCGGAGAATATGCTTTCCGCGGAGCAGCAGGACCGCGTGTTTCACAACAAGGTGGAGCAGCGGTTCACACTGCATGACGCGATCGTTGTCGGCATCGTCAATGAGGATCACCCGGACGGCATCTACAATCCGGAATCCCTGTCCGCATTGCACAGTCTGAGCGATTCGATCCTGGCGCTCGACGGTGTCATCGGGCCGGACCTGATGTCACTGTCCGTGGTCGATAACATTTCGCAGGAAGGGCCGGGCACCATCCGGTTCGAATGGATGATGAAGGAAGCGCCTGCCACCCTCGATCAGGCGCATGAGATTCGCGACAAGGTCAGCCGGTTACCGCTGCTTATGGATACAGTCGTTTCCAGCGACGGTAAGGCTGCGGCTATTTACGTGCCAATTGCAAGTAAAGACTTAAGTCATCCTTTGTCTCTCGAGATCAGCAAAATCGCGGCAGAACTTGGCGTCGATGACGAGATTCATATTACCGGCCTGCCGGTCGCCGAAGATACATTCGGCCACAACATGTTCGTGCAAATGGGTATTTCGGCGCCGTTGGCAGGCCTGATGATATTCCTGCTGATGCTCTATTTCTTCCGAAGCGCAGCGTTCGTCACTGCGCCGATGCTGGTAGCGATGGCAACGGTGATCATCACGATGGGGTTGCTGACCGGTTTTGGATTCACCGTCCATATCATGAGTTCGATGATCCCGATCTTCCTGATGCCTATCGCGGTGGTGGATTCCGTGCACATCATGTCGGAGTTCGCAGATACCTATGGCCCGGAGGACGATGCGAAGACAGTTATTTCAAGAGTCGTCGGTCATCTTTTCACGCCCATGCTGTTCACGTCGCTGACTTCGGCAGTCGGGTTTCTGTCCCTCTTGCTGACGCCGATTCCTCCGGTGCAGGTGTTCGGCGCTTTCGTTGCATTCGGCATCCTGCTGGCATTTTTGCTGACCATCGTACTGATTCCTGCCTATATCGCCAGAATGAGTCCCGCATCGCTGAAAAAACTGGCATCAAGGGCAAGGACGCCGCACCGGCAGACACTGCTGTCGCGCACGTTGCGGTCCGCCGGGCGGGTAGCCTTGAGTAGGGGCCGGTTGTTCACGGCCTTTGCTATGGTTTTGCTTGTGGTCAGCATTGCCGGAATTGCCCGGATCGAGATCAACGACAATCCGGTTCGGTGGTTCAAGACCAGTCATCCCATCCGTATCGCAGATACTGTTCTGAACGAACATTTCGCCGGAACCTACGACGCGTTTGTAGTCCTGACTCACAACGACGCGGATGCACTCACATCGTTTCTCGGGGAAGCAAAGACACTTCTCGATGGTATCGATGCACCAGGAATCAGTGCTATCCGGGAGGCACTGAACGCGGATTCCGGTGAGCTGGGAGAGTATTTTGGCAGCCTGATCGCAGTGACAGATGACGTACTGTTCGCAGCAGTAGACCCGGATGTTGAAGAGCGATTGGCCGAGCTACAGCAGCTGGCCGAGAACGCGCAAGTCTCGGCCAAGTATTTCCAGCGGCCGGAAGTCCTGCGCCGAATAGAAGACATACAGCGAGCGCTTGAAAGCTCGGGCCATGTTGGCAAAACGAACGCGCTGCCGGACGTTGTAAAAGTCGTTAACCGGGAGCTTCGCAGCGGGGCTGAGGACGACTATCGAGTACCGGAATCGATACCGGGAGTTGCACAGACACTGCTCCAGTACCAGTCGTCGCATCGGCCGCAGGACCTGTGGCACATGGTAACCCCGGATTATTCATCGACAGCGATCTGGCTGCAGCTGAACAGTGGCGACAACCAGGAATATGAGCCAGGTGGTGCGGGCTCTCGATGACTACCTCGCAGCGAATCCGCTGTCTTCGGATGTTGACGTACGCTGGGCCGGCAAGACCTATATCAATGTCGTCTGGCAGGACGCGATGGTGAAGGGAATGCTGGGCAGCCTGATGGGAGCCTTTCTCGTCGTGTTTGTGATGATGGCGATATTGTTCCGCAGCCTGCGATTGGGTCTTCTCGCGATGATACCGCTGACACTGACGATAGCCGGCGTCTATGGAATCATTGGCTGGGTAGGCAGAGGATGACGACATGCCGATTGCTGTGCTGTCGTCATTGACGCTGGGTCTGTCCATTGATTTCGCCATTCACTTTATCGAGCGCAGCCGGTCAGCAATAGCGGCGACGGGGTCTTTTTCCTCGGCGATGGAAAAGGTGTTCGAGGAACCGGCGCGAGCCATTGCCCGGAATGCAATTGTCATTGCAATCGGCTTTACGCCGCTGTTCTTCGCACCTTTGGTGCCCTACATCACAGTCGGAGCATTCATGGCGGCGATCATGGCGTTGTCCGGCGTTAGTACCCTGATCCTGTTGCCGGCGGTCATGTCGTGGGCTGGAGGATGGCTGTTTCCGGAAGAGAGAAAGATCGGTGCATTTTCGGAACCGAAGGCGGAAGCAGCATGATCAGAACCAAAAAGGAGATTGTTGTATGAATCGAATATTTCTATTAATCCTTTCAGCATTGATGGCTCCATCGGCTGTTTGGGCGGAGAGTGATCCGAATGCGGACGATATTGTTGAACGCGCCAATCTTGCTGCCTATTACGGTGGTGACGATGGTCGTTCCGAAGTTCGCATGATCATCAGCGATGCGCAGGGCAGGCGGCAGCGCCGCCAGTTCACCGTGTTGCGACGCGACGTCGAAGAGGGCGGAGACCAGCAGTTTCTTGTCATTTTCAGTCAGCCGTCCGATGTTCGGGAACGGTTTTCCTGGTTAACAAGCACACCGACCGGGACGATGATCGCTGGCTGTATTTGCCCGGACTGGATCTCGTCAAGCGAATTTCCGCCGGCGACAAACGCACAAGTTTTGTGGGTGCGCATTATTACTACGAAGACGTCTCAGGCAGGCGTCCGACGGATGACGCGCACGAAGTGCAGGAAGTTAACGACGAATACTATGTCCTCAGGCATGAGCCGTTGGATCCGCAAAGCGTGGAGTTTGCCAGCTATACCACCTGGATTGACAGGGAAACGTATCTCCCGATGAAAATCGAATACAGCGATACCGCCGGCAACGTTTATCGGCGTATCGAAGTTTTCGAAACGGACGTGATCGACGGGATCCCGACGGTGACCGTAAGCCGGGTCACTGATGTCCAAAGCGGGGGGCAGACTGATATGCAGTTCCGCCATATTGCCTATGACGTTGGAATTTTCCTGCGGACGTTTTCACGGAGCGATCCCTCAGAAACCCGCCGCGCGAATGGCTCGAGCCGCCCGCAAGGTAATGGTGTGAAGTATTTTCTGCCACTGCTGCTAATGCCATTGCTGACTCATGGTCAGGATGACATCTGGGATGACGAGGCGTGGGAGACCGAAGAGGAGGCGAGCAACTGGTCCGGGTTTATCGAAACCGGGCTTGGTACTCGCTTTGACGAAGACTCGTTGCTGTCAACACGCAACACTCTCCAGGAGTTGCGCTGGCGCGTCGAGACCGAGTGGCAGCCGGGCAAGGCGACTATTGGATTCAAAGGCGATGCCGGGTACGACGGTATCGAAGACACGATATTTGGGGACATTCGTGAGCTAACCGTTGCGTTCACGGTTGGCGGCAGCACCGATGTCAAGATTGGCCGCCAGGTACAAACCTGGGGAACGGGAGACCTGGTCTTTCTGAACGATCTTTTTCCCAAGGACTTCGTGTCATTTTTTGCCGGCCGGGATAATGAATATCTGAAGGCACCAGGCGATGCCGTTCGCCTCACACACTACTCGGAGGCGGCCAACGTCGATTTAGCCTGGACGCCGGTTTTTGAACCGGACGTATATTTGACCGGCGAGCGATTTTCGTTTTTCTCGCCGGTGGCAGGGGGAAACGTCGCACCCAAGCCACCATTTTCTGCGGTAACACCGCGCGAATCGCTCGGGAACGGCGAGTTTGCAGTGCGGATTTTTCGAAACATCGAAGGACGAGAATACGCCCTTTACGCTTATCGCGGCTATTTCAAACAGCCGAGCGCATTAACAGAAGCGCTGGTACCCACATTTGCACCGATGAGTGCAATCGGGGCCAGTCTGCGGAGGCAGTTCGGACCCGGCCTGTTTAATGTCGAGACTTCCTGGTACATGTCCCGCGACGATAGTGACGGTTCGAATCCGCGTATTCCCAATGACCAGTTTCGGTTCCTGTCCGGTTACGAGTGGGAGCCCTGGCCCAACTTCAACGTCGGATTGCAGTACGTACCTGGAATTAACGCTCGATCACGATGATCTGGTCGATAACTCGCCCGTGCCGGCATTCGAGGCTGACGAGTTTCGGCACGTCCTGACCAACAGGCTGACGTACCGGATGAGGCGGGATCGCTACACCTGGTCCCTGTTCACTTTTTATTCGCCCAGTGATGACGACTTCTATGTAAGGCTGGCCTTTACATGGCGCTATAGCGATCAGTGGTCCTTTATGGCTGGCGCGAATATTTTCGGTGGTGAGGATGACCACACTTTTTTTAACCAGTTGCAGGATGGCAGCAATGCCTGGCTGCGGCTTCGCTACAATTACTGAGGGTAACGAGTATGAATAAGAAAATGTCACTCGAACATGCCGTTGAGGCATTCGCCGGAATCATGATCCTGTTGTCCGTTGCGCTGACCTGGTTTGTCCACGTCGGCTTCGCCTGGCTGACCGTGTTTATCGGTTTAAACCTGTTCCAGCAGGCGTTCACCGGATTCTGCCCGGCGGCCATCGTCATGAAGCGGATGTTTGGATTTCGCCCTGCGGCCGAAACCCCGGTTCCGGATTATTCGTAGACGCCTGACGAGGGTGATTGGCGAAATCGCACCCCCGCTTTTCATGGCTAGGTAGTTTTCCGTATGCCCGAAAGCCGTCCAGCATGGCAGATTGGCGGTCAATGAAGACGAACCACATGGCCGGCTCCGCCCGGCAAGGTGGCGAGCAATCATAAGCATCGGGCGAAAACACCTGGTGCAAGTCAGGTGACCCGGTGTCCTTTGCCAGCCGAATTCTCTGTGTAGTCGATCCACAATCCCAGGCCCAGCCGGCACTTCAGCGTGCCGGCTGGCTCGCCCGGAAGATGGATGCGACGATTGAGCTGGTGATCTGCGACTACAACGATTACCTGGTTGCTCATCCCCTGTTTGGTGAACAGCTCCTGGAGCGGGCCCGGGAAAAAATGCTCAGTGCTGACAGGGAGAGGCTTGAGTACCTTGCGGAACCGTTTCGCAAGGAAGGCTTGCGGGTAGAAACAGACGCTATTTGGGATCACCCGATCCATGAAGGCGTTATAAGGCGGGCCTGCCGGAGCAATGTCGACATGGTGCTGAAGGACACGTCCAATCACTCCATTTTCAACCTGTCTTCCCTGTCAAATACAGAATGGAACCTTATTCGGAGCTGTCCCGTGCCATTATGGCTGGTCAAGCCGCGGCATATGTCCGGCGAGCTTCGTGTGATCGCCGCAATCGACCCTATGCACAGCCATGACAAGCCCGCTGCACTGGATGATGCGATACTGCGTATCAGCAACTCGGTGGCTGAAGCCGTCGGTGGGGAAGTTCACGCATTCCACAGTTACGATCCGCGATTGATAGCATCACTGGCCACCTTGAATGCCTACGTGGCTGCCTCGATGCGTATAACGGATGTGGCGCAGGAAATCGAACAGCAGCACCGGCATCGGTTTCAGGAAATTATCGAATCCCACAACATTTCATCCGGAAGAGCGCATATGGTAGCCGGATTCGTACATCGGGAATTGCCGGCGCTGGCTTCGAATATCGACGCATTCCTCGTTGTCATGGGTTCCGTTAACAGAAACCCCCTGAAGCAGTTGTTTATCGGATCAAGCGCGGAGCGTACGCTGGACCGGCTGCCATGTGACCTGATGGTGATCAAGCCGGACGGTTATAAAACGCCCGTCGATTTGAATATTGAGGATGCCGCCTGATTTATCCGGATCGGTCATCGACTCGCGGGCGGGTCAGGATGGGTGCGTAGACAAGCACAAAAACCAGGAATGCAGCGCTCCACAGGACCGCGGCAAGCGAAACGATCGCTGAATGACCTATCGGCAATAGAGCCGGACCAAAGGTACGCACCAGTACCGCAAGTGTAAGGAGTATGTACGCCGCCGTGATGGGTTTGCCGGCGACTAACGGCCTGCCTGTGTGGCCAAGTGCGGCGCGGGTCATTACTGCGAGGATCATGGTGCCTGCTGCTCCGGCGCCGGCGGCATGAACCCAGTGTACTGCCCAGGCCGCATCAATTCCGAGGTGCAGGGATTTTAGCGCGAGCGCAACGGGCAGCCACAGGTATCCCACGTGGAGTATCAGGACAAGAGGGTCATTCAGGCAGCGCCATGACTGCCATCCGCTGATCCGGATAAGCTGTGCAGGCAGGCAATGCCGGCAATAGCAGCAGTTGCCATCTGGTGCGGTGAAATAAAGCCCGCTATCAGCAGTGCGATCATGCTGCCGATCGTCAACTGGTCGACCAACTTGCTCGTCCGCATCGGCGCACGGATGCCACGTTGCTTCAATGCGTTTGAAGTGAACGACGGCACAATTCGTCCGCCGATAACTGTTATCAGTACCAGAATGAGGTCGATTCCGCTGCGAAGTGCATTAGTCGCCGACAGCATGTCTCCGCGCAGTACGGCAAAAAGGAAGATTGCATCGAGGATCCAGAACGCCAGCAGTACCAGTAACAGCGGTGTATTCCGGTTACGCGCGCGCAACAACGCGGGTGCGATCATCAGGGCCAGTGCGGGCATGAACAGCAATTCACCTATAAGCAGGGTGGCGGCCGGTATCTGTCCGGCCGTGGCGAATGACGCGCGTCCGGCAAGCCAGATGACTGTCAACAGCACGAGCGGCCAGCCGGCAAAACCGCGCTGGCCGGTCCAACTGGGAACGGCGGTGAGCATGAACCCGGCGATCGCCGCGCCCGCAAATCCGAACAGCATTTCATGGCCATCCCGCAGGCTGGGCCGGAATCGGGCCCACCGGTGTAGCGCCTCCAGAGTAGATCGCGAGCCAGGCCAGCATGGCAATTACGGCGTAGCATCCTGCCAACAGGAAAAACGGCCGAAAGCCGTAGGCAAACGGTACCCAGTGTGCTCCTTTTTGCGGGGTCTGTGCCATCAACCTGGTCCTGCGAACATTCTTAATGGTCCCAATGGATCGTGGCTGCGGGCGATACTGAACATCGCCAGGTAAACCACAATAGCGGCCGCAAAGCAGCTCAACCGAACCGCCTGTGTCCTTCCGCGCTTCAGAGCGAAAGTGCCAAGGCCGATGTAGACGACGAGCAACGAGAGCTTTACTGCCAGCCAGCCGTTAGCGTACACGGTAGCGGGCAGTATCCCCAGCAGCAGCACGGCGGCTGCTGGCAGTATCCCCAGCAGCAGCACGGCCGCTGCAAGCAATACGGTATCAATTACATAACTCAGATAACGCACAGGAGCCGCCATTGCCCAGTGATTGCCGGCCTGGGCTGCCACACCGCGCATCGCAAACAGCGTGCCGCTGGCGATCACTGTTGCAACATGCAGCGATTTGATGAATGGATAGTATTCGGTCATTGCAGTGTGCGGGCTTCGTGAAAGTTTACACCTGGCATGCTACGCAAGATAACGAGTGTTTGTACGGCGTCCGGCACCTTGCGTCAAATCGCCTTGGAGTAGTGTGGCATCGAGTCGAAAAGTGTGCCGGTGTTGTCATTGGATTTGCCGTAGGCATCCAATTTGATTATCGACGCTGCTCGTCGCGCCGTGGATACGCAATTGCCCTTATGGCGGACCATGCCTTTGTCGTTACGGATTCATACGAAGGCATTTGCACGAGGCGTAGTTGGAATACGTAGGCGCATAACCCACAGCTTCACCTAAACTGTTTATACTGAGGCAGTTATCAGAAAAACCTCCATGCCAGCTGCGCGGCGTGGCTTGACTCACAGAGCAGGACTTCCGGGTGGAATCAAAAGTACGGCAATTATCCACGGCGGCGGCTGAGGCGCTGCTGAAGGCGACAACTGACGCAATAATCGTTGTCGATTCGGACGGCCGGATCGTGTTTGTCAATGCCCAGGCGGAGCGAATTTTTGGCTATTCCAGTCAGGAGCTGCATCTGCAGAGTGTGGAAACTCTGCTGCCTGAATCCACTCGAGCGCGTCACCGGCAGCATCGCCAGCGTTTTTCCGGGGCTCCTCATTCCCGGCCGCTGATGTCCGGTCTCAGCCTTCGTGGCTTGCGGAAGAATGGTGAAATATTCGACGCAGAAATTGCTTTGATGCCGATCGAAGATGGTGGCGACAGGCTGGTGGCCAGCACTATACGCGACGTTAGCGGCGACAACTCCTCTGAGCTTTATTTCCAGCACATTCTCGAGGCTGCGCCGGACGCCATAATCATCGTTGACAGTGACGGCCGTATCGCAATAGCCAATAACGAGGCAGCCGTCATGTTTGGCTACGATCGTGATCAGTTGATCGGTCAGCGAATCGAAATGCTGTTGCCGGCGCCGCTGCGTGACCGGCATGTCCAATCGCAGGACGCGGCTATCTCGCGAACCCGCGTCTGCGGCCGATGGGCAGCGGCCTGAATTTGCAGGCACGGCGTGCGGACGGATCCGAAATTCCGGTGGAAATCAGCTTGAGTCCGGTGAATGGATCGAGCGGTACGTTCGTTGCGAGCGTCATTCGCAATGTGTCGTTGCGCCGAAAGACGGAGTCGGACCTGATCGAGGCCCGTCAGGAGGCAGAACGAGCCCACAAGGCAAATACCGCCTTTCTTGCAGCTGCCAGCCATGATCTGCGTCAGACCAGTGCAGGCCCTGACCTTGCTGAATGGCGCGTTGCGCCGCACTGTCAAGGATCCCCTTGCAAAAGAAATGGTCGACAGCCAGCAGCACTCCCTGGATGCAATGACAAACCTTCTCAATTCGCTGCTGGACATCAGCCGGCTGGACGCTGGTGCGATCAAGCCTGTATTTGAAGAATTTCCGGTCCGGCGCCTGGTCGACCGCCTGTCCGCTGAGTTCGCGAGGCAGGCCAGGCAAAAGAAACTTGAGTTCGAAGCCAGCAGTAATAACAGCGTTGTATGCAGTGATATCAATCTCTTGAGTGAGATCATTCAGAATCTGGTATCCAATGCGATTCGTTATACGGAAAACGGCCGGATCGACCTCTCTTGTGAGAGTCTCGATGACTCTGTCAGTATCAGCGTTTGCGACACGGGTATTGGTATAGCGGCAGATCAACTCGACAATATTTTTCGTGAGTTTCACCAACTGCGCGGCCCCGGCAAGAATACAGAAGGGTTTGGCCTCGGGCTTGCTATCGTGCGCCGGCTCGCGGATTTGCTCGATCTTGAAATAAAGGTGACTTCGGAGCCTGGTAAAGGCTCGTGCTTTTCTGTAGGCGTACCGATGGCCGTCGGTCGGGAAAGCACAAGCGCGGACCGTGTTTCGATGGCGGCCACTGCGCATCCGGACGGCAACTCCGGCCTGATCCTTCTGATCGAAGATGATCGAAGTGTCGCCGGTGCATGGGCGATGCTCCTGAAGTCGCATGGTTATCGCGTTGCCATTGCAGACTCGCTGGCAAGCGCGAAAGAGGTAATTCTCGAGACTCGATACAACGCCGGTACTTGTTATTTCTGACTTCCATTTACTGGATGGGTCGACGGGTGTACAGGCGGTACAAGCGGTCCGCAGCCATTTCAATGAGAATCTGCCCGCATTCATCGTCAGTGGCGACACTTCGAAAGTCGTGCAGGAGGCCCGGTCGCTAAAGAATAGCCGGGTAATGAGTAAGCCGGTAGCAATTGATGATCTTCTGCGGGCTACCCGGGCGGCCATCGCCAGCGGCAACGCATCACCGGACCAGGCAGGCGTTATCGACTTCTGACACGTACCTGTACGCACGTGCCGGTCCGGAAACGGCGTACCCGATGCGCCTCAAGTACGTGAACCTACGTATGGTTTCTGAGGCGTGTTCAGGCAATGTAGGGCTCAGTCCACACCCGTTGTGAGTGTCGAAAATGCCGCCTATTGCCAGCAGCCTGTTGATGCGGACCGGGTTCTTCGCGTGCCTGGCAACCGCAAGTGTTTTGGTGTCACCGCTGCATCGCCAGGCGAATACTCTGGTGAGCCGCCTGCCGAGCCGCTCGAAGAGATTGTTGTCGTCGCGAACAAGCAGGCGCGATCCATTCGTGATGTAGCTGCGAATGTCACGGTATTCGCGCGGGAGGATTTCGACGCCAATCTGGCCGTATCAATTGCCGATGTGCTCCGCTATACGCCAGGCATTGACGAGGAGTGGGGCGGTACCCGGTTCGGCCATGAGGGCATCAATATTCGCGGCATTGGTGGCAACCGCGTGGCCGTGCTGGTGGATGGCGTGCCATTAAGTGACCAGTTTGATGTCGGAAGTTTTTCCAATGCGACCCGCGATTTCCTGAATACCGGTCTGATCCATCGCATGGAAATCCTGCACGGCCCCGCATCGGCTCTTTATGGCAGCGCCGCCATAGGCGGTGTCATCGCGGTACAGACGCCGGACCCGCGCACCATGGCACAACCGGGGGCGCCGGGCGGCGAACTGCAGACTGTCTGGCGGGGTGCCGATGACAGCCGTCACGGGACCGCACTGATGGCAGCGGATGATCGGCCGCGGCATTGTGCTGGGTGGCAGCTGGCGCGATGGCAGTCAGTCCGACTCCGCTGCGGCCGCGGAGGTTCTTGATTTCCGCCACTATCGGCGCCGCTCCGGTCTCGTAAAAGTTGTTGTCGACGATTCTACCGGCGGAACCTGGCGCCTCAGTGCGTTGCATCAGGAGGCGGATGTGAGTTCGGAACTGAATGCAATGCTGGGAAGCGGCCGGTTTCGCACAACCTCCGCACTCGAGGGCGACGACACCTATCAAATGACAATGATTACGGCGTCGCGCGAATTCGGCTCACCCGGAGAGTGGGTTGATAGCGCGGTGTACTGCGTGCGTATTTCCAGAAAGCCGAGGTGCAGCAGTCCACACTCGATGAGCGAGCCCTGGCAGCGCGGTCCGGTATCCATCGACCGGTATTTCCAGTTCGACCAGGACATACGCGGTATCGAAGTCAATCTGCACGGGACGTTTGGATCAAAACCGTTAACACCGGCCGCGCTGGCTGGAATACCGGGAGCACCGCACAGGAAGAGTATCGTGATGGGCTGGAGCGCGGCCTTGTTGACGGCGTATCGACCAACGTCATTCTCGGCGAAGTCTTTCCGTTACGGGATTTCCCGCTCAGCACGACCAGGGAATGGGGTGCGTTTGTAGAGGATTCCGTCGCCCTCGGTAACTGGTCAGTCATCGCAGCAGTTCGCGCGGACCGATACCGTCTCGAGCCGCACAACGATGCAATGTTTGCAGAAGATTATCCGTTCGCGAATCCGGTATCACTGGCCGAATCGGACCTGTCTCCGAAGCTTGCCCTGATGTATCGCTTCGGTGAAATCGCGGACCTGTATGCCCAGTATGCGCGTGGCTTTCGGGCACCACCTTACGAGGACGCCAACATCGGCCTCGAGATCCCGGTATTCAATTTGCGCGCGATACCGAACCCCGATCTGCGCTCCGAGACTTCAGATGGTTTCGAAATCGGCTTGCGTATTCGTGCCGATATGTTGCGGCTGCACGCATCATTTTTTCATACCGACTACGACGATTTCATCGAGTCGCGAGCCCGCGTGGGGACAGATCCTGCCAGTGGCCGCATCCTGTTCCAGGCGCGCAATATCGAACAGGCGGTCATTTCAGGATTCGAAGCCGGATGGGAAGTGCAGGGCAGGGAACTGCTGCGTGACTTCACGCTGAGCGGCTCCTTGTATAGAGCGCGCGGAGAAAATCGCGATGGCGGACAGCCGTTGAATTCCGTCGGCCCGGCACAGGCTGTGCTGGGTCTTGTGTGGCAGCCGCCGGACGGGGCCCGTGCTGTGCGGCTTCAGGCCACGTCTACCGGATCATGGGATGACCGCGATGAATCCGCCGGACCGTTATTCAAACCAGCCGGCCATACGGTGCTCGATGTGTACGTCACTCAGCGACTCGCCGAACGCGTGACGTTGCGGGCTGCCTTGCGAAACGTGACGGACAGGATCGCGCTCGAGACTGGACCGCGGTGCGCGCGGGGCCGCACCGACGATCCCCTTCCTCCACACCTCGCGCGGCCGGGCCGTAATGTTTCGGTCAGCGGCTGCAGGTGCCATGGGGGTAGACGCCTCGAGCCGAACCTCGGGAGCGAAAGTTGATGAGATATACGAAAAAACCGATCACGGGTGCATCGGCGCCATCCTGGTTGTTTGCCTTTGGCTGACATCCTGCGGTGCTGGGGATGCATCCAGCCAGGCGGTTGCGCGCCAGGACGACGCTGCCGTGCACACGGCGGAAACTATGCAAGGCGAAGAACTCGAGGCGCTGATCGCCAGGGGGGAGCAGGTATACCTCGGCAATTGCTCGGCATGGCCGCCAGCCTGCCGGGACCGGAGTTGCCGGGGCGCATTCCGCCGCTGGCTAATTCGGACTACCTGAAACGTGACCGTCGCGAAGTGCTTTCTGCGGCATTGTTCGGGCTGTCGGGACCGATCCGTCGCCCGGGAAGATGGCCAGGGAATGCGATGGCGTCATGCCCAGCATGGGCTATCTCAATGACGAAGACCTCGCTGCGGCGCTGACGTATGTCATGAAATCCTGGGGCAATGACTATGCGGCGGTCAGCGTTGCTGAAGTCGCCGCGTTGCGCGAAGAACTGGGGCAGGGCGACCGGGCAGAGGGCGGGCGGCATACAGGCACCACCGAGGGTGAGATGCGCTACCGGGGCACGCCGTCGCCGATTGACGCGGAGCAGACCCGACAGGTACGGAGTGACGGTGGCGCGGAAATGACGGAAGCCGAGTACCAGACGGCAACGAAGCTCTATTTTGAACGCTGCGCGGGTTGCCATGGCGTGCTGCGTAAAGGTGCAACCGGAAAACCGCTGACACCCGACATAACGGTGGAAAAGGGCACGGAGTATCTCAAGGCACTGATAACTTACGGCTCGCCCGCCGGCATGCCGAACTGGGGCAGTTCCGGCGAGCTGTCCGCTGAGGAAATTGATGTCATGGCGCGCTTCCTGCAACAGGAGCCACCGGAACCGCCGGAATTCGGCATGGCGGAAATGCGCGAGACGTGGAAGGTAATGGTGGCCCCGGAAGACCGGCCAACCAAGCCCATGCATGACCGGAATATCGACAACTTTTTTGCGGTTACGTTACGCGATGCAGGACAGGTAGCCATCATCGACGGCGACACGAAGGAGATCGTCAGTATCCTGCCCACCGGTTACGCCGTACACATCTCCCGGCCATCGGCATCGGGCCGCTATGTGTTCACAATCGGCCGCGACGGCAAGGTCGACATGATAGACCTGTGGTCGGAGACGCCGACGATAGTTGCCGAGATCAAGATAGGCCTGGAAGCCCGTTCGGTCGAAACATCAAAGTACAAGGGCTACGAAGACAAGCTGGCGATCGCTGGCGCTTACTGGCCGCCACAATTTACGATTATGGACGGTGATACGCTGGAGCCGCTGAAAATCGTATCGACGCGAGGCATGACGGTCGACACGCAGGAATACCACCCGAACCACGCGTTGCGGCGATCGTCGCATCACGTGAGCATCCTGAATTCATCGTTAACGTGAAGGAGACCGGGCATATCCTGCTGGTCAACTATGAAGACATCGACGCTCTCAGTATTACTGACATCGAAGCGGCGCGGTTCCTGCATGATGGCGGTTGGGATCGCTCGAAGCGCTATTTCCTGACTGCTGCCAATCAGTCCGACAAGATTGCGATCGTCGATTCCCGTGAGCGGCGGCTGACAGCGCTTGTGGATGTCGAAGATCCCGCATCCGGGCCGCGGTGCCAATCTCGATGATCCGGAATTTGGACCGGTCTGGGTAACAAGTGCCCTCGGCAACGCGAATGTAACTTTCCTTGCAACGGACCCTGAAGGTCATCCCGAGCACGCATGGAAAGTCGTCAGGGTTCTTGACGGCATGGGCGGCGGTTCGCTGTTCGTCAAGTCGCACCCTGAATCACGCAATCTCTGGGTCGATGCGCCACTGAACCCGGAAGAGCGCATTTCGCAGAGTGTTGCCGTCTCTTGATATCGACAATCTCGACGACGGCTTCGTCTCTTTACCCATTGCGGAATGGGCAGATCTCGGGCCGGGTCCCAAGCGGGTCGTTCAGCCGGAGTACAACCAGCAAGGCGACGAGGTCTGGTTCTCTGTCTGGAGTGGCAAGGAGGAGGAGTCGGCAATTGTCGTGGTTGACGACAAGACCCGCACGCTCAAGCACGTGATCAAAGGCCCGGACATCGTCACGCCTACGGGAAAGTTTAATATCTACAACACAGTCAACGACGTGTATTGACACTGTGAGGACGATACGGCGTTGTGTCGCCCCGACAGCTCTGCTGATCCTCTGCCTGGCGTCCGTTGGCCAGGCCGGGGAACAGCAGCTGGCTGCCGGGAGCCTGAGCGAAGCGCTGCAGGGGGCGACTGCAGGTATTGACTTGCGGTATCGCTATGAGCATGTCGAGCAAGACAGCTTTAGCGAGGATGCCGACGCATCGACGGTGCGGTTGCGCCTGAATGCAAAGACGGGCCTGTTCAGCGGCTGGCATGCGTTTGCGGAGTTCGACTACGTCGCCGAACTGCTGGCTGATGATTTCAATGATGGCAGCGGCAACATCAATGCGGATCGGCTCGTCTACCCGGTGGTTGCCGACCCGGATGGCACCGACCTGAATCAATTGTACTTCGACTATGCCGGTACAGGCGGGACAGCGCTTCGCATGGGCAGGCAGCGTATATTGCTCGATAACCAGCGCTTTGTTGGTGGTGTGGGCTGGCGCCAGAACGAACAAACCTATGACGGGCTTTCAGTTTTCTACAACGGCCTGGCGCGGACAAGGCTGCAGTACTCCTATATATGGCGGGTCAACAGAATTTTCGGCGATCGCTCACCCGCTGGCAGCCACAGCGGCGGAGTGCACTTGCTGCACGGTGACATCGATATTGCCGAAGGCTGGTCCATAGCGCCCTATGCTTATCTCATCGACAATGACGATGCACTCGCGTTCTCGACTACTACGGTGGGAGCCCGCGGCTCCGGCCAGTTGGCTGTCGCCGGCAAGACCGTCAAAGTCATTGGTGAATTCGCCACCCAGTCGGATGCATCCGATGCTCCCTGTCGGCTTCCGGGCGAATTACTTTCGCATTGATGCAACGATGCAGGTGCGAGACAGCCTGTCGGTGGGGCTTGGTTTCGAGTCGTTGGGTGGCGACAACCTTGCTACGGGACGTGCCTTCCGCACGCCATTGGCCACACTGCATGCCTTTCAGGGATGGGCGGACCAGTTTCTTGTAACACCGGACGCCGGTATCGACGACTTGATTGTTTCGGCCACGTACTCCTTCGGCGACTGGGTCGCAAAAGGCGTATGGCACGACTTTACCGCGGAGTCGGGCCCGGCGGACTGGGGCACGGAATTTGATCTGTCTTTGGAGCGCCGATTTGGCGACCGGTACGGCCTCTTGCTGAAAGCAGCGCGCTTTGACGCCGACAGTCCCGCGTTCAGCGATGTCAGCAAGTACTGGCTAATGCTTACTGCCAGGTTGCTGAAACAGCCTTTTACAATGCGCGGCGCGGAGAGCCTCTACAGTGTTACCCGCACGGATTGCCGGGCTGCGTCAGCCTTCGAGTATTTCGGCCGGCGTTTCAAACCAGGATGGCTTGATGATCAGCAGATCACATGGCAAGTGATCCAGAGTCCGTTCCGCAGTAGCGCCGACAAACAGGCGCTTGAGACGATTGCGGGACACGGCTCCCATGGCGACAACGTCTGCGTGCAGCTTGTTGGCAAGCTCCGGGAGTTCTTCGTGGGTCAGGCCGGATACGAGGTGTGCTTTGTCAGCGCCGATATTATGGTGCTCGGTAATCTCGTTGAATCGCTCCCCGTGACTGTCCCGCATTGCTGCATGGTCGATCTCGTCCATTGGCAGCGATACCGGTAAATAAGCGCTTGCGGATGATGTAGCCATGGCAATGCGAGGGTCATAGGAATGGAACGCGTGCAGTTCCCCATCGCATTTCTCGGCCAGTGCCTTGCTGGTCAGGATGATCTCATCATCCAGCGCCGCCGGTTTATCGTGCTCGTTCATCGGGTCGATCGCGGCTATGAATACCGGATTATCAGAGAACGTCCGCGGCTTGACCAGCCATAGCGGCGATGCGCAGCTGCGGATGAGTTGCCAGTCCGTGTTGCTCAACAGCGCGCGGGCGGCGGCAGAATGATGATGCGTGTCCTTGAATACGAGGTCTGCACCGGATGCGGCGGCATACCGGACGATCTCATCGTACAGCGGGTGTGCCCAGGTTGTCTTGGTGCTGACGGTGAGGCCCGAGTCCGCCAATGGCCTGGCCAGCTCGTTAAGGTATTTCTGGTTATTCTCCATAACCTCTTCGCGGGCCTTCTCGAGCGACGGCGAATCAAAGAAGCGGGTGCCACTCAGGTACTCGTTGTAGTAGCAGATGAAAAGCTCGAGATCAGCGCCAAGTTTGCCGGCAACCCAGGCGGCGCGTTCGACAGCGTGCTGCGTCTTTGTGGTGGGGTCGACGACACACAGGATTCTGGAAATTTTTGTCATGGAAGCACCTGTTTACAGACTTGAAATGGCAACGAACACGTATGTCCAGCCAGACAATAGGGTAACGCAAATAGCCACTCCATACGGCATCCTGCGTAGCTCCTGGTGGTTTGTACCTATTGGAACAGCTGCACAGAACCGTTTCAATCGACAGGCCAACCGAGGGCAGGCAATATGGAATTGACCGCTATGGTTACCACGGATCGTACTGAGCTCCGCCGGCGCTTGCAGCACAAGGCGGAAGACCTGAATGCACGCCTGGCCAGGATCAAGGCCAACCTGACGAGAGGACTCGATCCGGATTCGAAGGAACGGGCCAAAGAGCTTGAGGACAGCGATGTTGTCAATACACTCGGTATTGATGCGACGGAAGAACTGGATTTGATCCGCCAAACACTGCGGCGCATCGATGATGGCACTTTCGGAACCTGCCACAACTGCAGGGGCGCTATCGGTGAGGAACGCCTTGCGGCCTGGCCGTACGCGGCACAATGCATCGATTGCGCCCGGAACGCTGAAACCGCGCCGGTCAGCCGCTCTGTCCAGTAATCGCGAGGTACATGCGCACCAGTTCGGCCAGCGAACCTGCTTCCATCTTTTCCATTACTCGCGCACGATGAATCTCAACGGTACGCTGGCTTACGTCGAGCTCATGCGCAATGATCTTGTTTGGCTTGCCGGTGACCACGAGCTCAAGCACTTCCCGTTCCCGTTTGGTCAGGCGCGCGACCCGTTGCTGGACTGCTTGTGCCTGATGCTCCTGCGCGCGCTGCATACTGTCTGCCTCCATCGCGGCACCAATCCGCTCCAGTAATTCCTGGTCACGAAACGGTTTCTCCAGAAAGTCAAAGGCGCCTTTTTGCATGGCTTCAACTGCCATCGGAACGTCGCCGTAGCCCGTGATGAAAATGATCGGAAGCGAGCTGCCGAGGTTGGCAAGCTTGTCCTGGAGTTCCAGTCCGCTGATGCCGGGCATGCGTATGTCGAGTACTAAACAGCCAGACAGGTCGGGGGAATAAACGTCGAGAAAATCACCGGCCGAGTGAAATATCCGGCAGGTCATGCCGACCGAGCGCATCAGGAGTTCCATCGCATGCCGGATCGACTGGTCGTCGTCGATCACAAATACAGAAGGGTTGGATACTGCAGATTCAGTCATGGGTACCTGTAAGCCCGAAAACAAATGTCAGATTCGCTGCTACCCGGCCATCCACTGTTTTTCACAGTGTAGCGGCATGGCGTTATCGGCCCCCCCGGAGACTTGTGTAATTCGAATTCCTGCACGCGCCAATTCTGCACTATAGCTGACGGGCTTTAAATCCGGCTGGAGCCAGATAGTATTACAACCGGATCCATTAGTCTGGCGGGAGCATGAAAAAAATCCAAATCGGCGCGCCGCACGCGGGACTCTTGTATGGGCTGTCGATAATCAGCCGGGTTATGTCGCTTTCGGACATCGTTAAACCTGTCGAGCTAAGAGCGATGCGCGGATTGCCCGACAATACGGCGCCGCCGGCGCGCCTACCTTGCAGCCAGCAGCCGGCGCATCCAGTCGAGCAGCACGGTCGGCAGCAGTTCCGGGCCTTGGCAGCATCGCGTACTGGTTGGCGCCGAATACGCGCGGCAGGTAGTCGGCGGCCTGTCGGTCGATGGTCAGGCAGAACGGTGCGAGGCCCTGCAGGCGCGCCTCGGTCACTGCCTGGCGCATGTCCTCGGCGCCGTACCGCCCTTCGTATTCGTCGATGTCGTTGGGCTTGCCGTCCGAGAGCAGCAGCAGCAGCCGGTCGCTTGCCGGTTGCTGCATCAGCGTCGCCGTCGCATGGCGGATCGCCGCACCGGCGCGCGTGTACTGTTCCGGTTCCAGCGAGGCGATCCGGATCGCAACGTCGTTGCCGTACGTTTCGTCGAAGTCCTTGATCGCGTCTGCACCGTGACGTCACTGCGGTCCGCGCCCGGAGAATGCCATGCACGGCGTAGGGTTCGCCCATCTCCCGCAACGCGATGCAGACGAGCAACAACGCCTCGCGTTCCACGTCGATCACCCGGCGCATCGAGGAGACCCAGCCGTCAGTCGAGCCGCTGACATCGACGAGCAGCATGATGGCGAGACTGCGTTCCGCCGGACGGCATCCGCTGGTACAGCCGCTCGGGCAGGTTAGGCGCCTGGCGCGCAGGTCGGCGATGGCGTCGACGCAGGTGTCAAAGTCGATCTCTTCGCCGTCGAGCTGCCGGCGGAGCACGACGCGCCGCGCCTGCAGCATTTCGAAGCGGCGCCGGATCAGTTGCAGCATCGAGCGATGTTCTTCGAGCGTACAGTCTACCCACGATTGCGAGCCGGGCTCCGTCGGCAGGGTCTGGACGGTAGCGCCAGCTTCGCGATAGCGTCCGGTCCGGTAGTTCCATTCCGGGTATCGTGCTGCACGATCGTCATGCTCCTGGTCCGGCAAGTGGTGATGCGTGCCGGCGTGAGGCGGGTCGTCAGACAGCAGTACTTCCTTGGGGCGTCCCGGGGATGTCACCAGGCGCGCTTCATGCAGTTCGCTGAGCATCTCGCCTAGTTCGCTGGCATCCGACCCGTCGTCCCGGTCCGTCGGTCTTTGTACACCCATTGGGTCTTCGGCTTTCTGGTGCGGCTCATCCGCCTGGACCATCCACGGGCCAGGGTTCTTCTTGTCATCGTCCTCGTCGTCATCGGCATCTCGCACATCGGGGCGGCGTTCCAGGTAGACGCTGCGGGGCCGGTCGCTGTCGTCCTCGTCATCAAAATCCGTCTCAAGTGTTCGGGCTCCGTCAGCCGCCGGAGCCGGCGTGCAACGAAATCGCCAGTCCAAAGGTCCTTCAAGACGCGCAGAGCCGCGGTATGCGCGTGTCGGCGGTGGCCGGCAACAGCCGAGCAACAATCGACTCTGCCCGACACATGGCGTCGTCCGACGTTGTTGAAACGGGGCCGCCGATCCCTTCGTCCACCAGGTTCCGGACGAATCGTTCCAGTTCCCGGGCCGCCGCGGGAAATGCCGACAGCGGCGGGCGCGCAGCCAATGCGGCCGCGCGCAGCTCGCGCACAGGCGCCGCCATGCCCGGCAGTAGTTGGCTCAGCGTGACGTCCGCAGCGTGCGCTTCGAGCAGGAGGTAAATATCGCCTGTCAGCGTATCGGCGATGCCGGGCCATAGCGCAATGCTGCCGCGTTGTGCACGCATTGCCTGTTGCAATGCCATTGTCCGGTAGCGTTGGCTCGCAAGCTTCGGATCGATGGTGCCGAGGCTTCCCGGCAGCCAGATCGTCCGGCCGTCCGTTGCCGGAATGGCCTGGCGCCGTACCGGACCCCGCCGCCGGCCGAACACGCGTGTCAACAGCGTCGGCGGCGCGGGTTGCTGTGCGATCGCGGATCGGTATGAACAGTTGACCGAACACGGTCGTCACCAGCAATGTCCACGCGTGCTGACCACATCTGCAAGTGCCACGTACTTCCGGCGACTGCCGCCATGCCGCGATGCCGGTGCCACAGGTCACGGGCGTAAGACGTGGCATGGCGGGCCACATCGCTGACGACTTCCTCGGCTTCGGCCATGAGATACCCGGCTTGCCTCGGGCTGGTCAGACGAAGGTCGCGTCGACCAGGTCGCGCATTGCACCGACCAGCGATTCATCGTCGGACAACGGGCGAGACGATGGCCGCGTAGCAGGCCTCCCGTACCGGCACGTCGTTCGCCGCCAGCGCTGCCGCCGCGATCAGCAGGCGCGTGCTGGGCACCTCGGCGAGGCCGCGATCGCGCAGTTCGCGCAGTCGTCGGCCGAGCGAAGCCAGTGCCTGGGCGGTCGCATGTTCGGCGCCGCTTTCGCGTTCGATAATCAAAGCTTCGCGGTCCTCGGGAGGAAACTCGAGGTCCAGTGCAACGAAACGCTGCCGGGTGCTGGGCTTCAGATCCTTGAGCATGCGCTGGTAACCGGGATTGTACGAAATCACGAGCAGAAACCCCGGCGCTGCCTTGACGATCTCGCCGGTCTTGTCGATCGGCAGGATGCGGCGATAGTCACTCAGTGAATGCAGTACGACGACTGTATCCTGGCGCGCTTCGACAACTTCATCAAGGTAACAGATGGCTCCTTCGCGCACGGCACGCGTCAGCGGACCGTCCTGCCATGCCGTGCCGTCATGGCGAATCAGGAATCGGCCCACGAGGTCGCTCGCGGTCAGGTCATCGTGACAGGAAATCGTGACCAGCGGCCGGCCCAGGCGCCAGGCCATGTGCTCGACAAAACGCGTCTTGCCGCAGCCGGTCGGCCCCTTGAGCATGACGGCAAGACGTCTTGCATGACACTGCTCGAATACCGACACCTCGTTGCCCAGCGGCAGGTAGAACGGCTCCTGCTGGTCAGTCCTCGTATCGGTGGCGCTCGACCGGTGTCGTGCGAGCGTGCTGACGGTCTGGTCCGCGTCACGGCGGCCGCGAGCTCAGATGCGCCGCTCGTGTTCCGGCGCGTCGGCGTCCTGCCGCGGTGAAAAGCGGAAGAAGTCGTAAATGAACAATGCTACGCCAACCGCGAATACCGATGCCGTCAATATCAGCATCAGGAAATGGACCTGGATCTTCAGCTGGGTCTCAAGGTAGCCGAGGCCCATGATGCGCTCGAGGTAGACTTGCCCGATGCCGGCGGTCGCGAACGAGATCGTCATGCCGAACATGCCCGCGAGCTGCAGCCAGAACGCCCAGTAGCCGAGCGCGGTGCCCTGCTCCGGTCGGTTGCGCGTCAGCGACGGCAGCGCGTAGATGATCATCGCGATGACGATCATCGCGTAGGCACCATAGAACGCCGAGTGACCGTGCATGGCGGTAATCAGCGTCCCGTGGGTCCACTTGTTGACCGCGGGCCAGGTGTGCGCGAGACCCAGAAGGCCGGCGCCGAACAGCGTGAACAATGCGCTGCCCACGGCCCAGTGCAGCGCCAGCGCGTTGGGATGCGACAGCCCGGAGCGACGGATCGCCGAGTACGCGTAGATCGCCATGCCCACCAGCGCCACCGGCTCCAGCGCGCTGAAAATGCCGCCTATCGGCAGCCAGTACGTCGGTACGCCGACCCAGTAATAGTGATGCGCGGTGCCGAGTATGCCCGCGATGAAGACGAGCCCGACGATGACGTAAAGCCATTTCTCCATGACCTCGCGGTCGGCGCCGGACAGGCGGATCAGCAGGTACGCGAGGAACGACCCCATGATCATCATCCACACGCCCTCGACCCACAGGTGGATCGTCCACCAGCGATAGAAGATCGAGATCGTGTAGTTCTCGTAGTGCAACAGCGCCGGCAGGTACAGGATCGCGGCGCTGCCGAGGCCGAGCAGGAGCACGCCCTCGGTCGTCGTGAAGCGTTTCGAGCGATAGATCGTCATGCCGATGTTGTACAGAAAGATCAGCATGCAGATGACAATGACGATCTTGTGCGGCAGCGGCTGTTCCAGCAACTTGTTGCCGGTGCCATAGCGGAACAGGTAGCCGATCACCGCCGTGACGCCCATCAGCGTCCACAACACGAGCTGCACGACCGCGAGCTTCACGCTGTACAGCTCGGTCCGCGACTCTTCGGGCACCATCCAGTAGGTCCCGCCCATGAAGCCGGTCAGCACCCACACGATCAGCAGGTTGGTATGAATGACCTTGGTGACGTCGAACGGCAGGATGTAGAGCAGTGGATCCGGACCGAGGTATTTCGCGGCCGACAGCAGGCCGAAGACGATCTGCAGCCCGAACAGCAGTACGGCGACGGCAAAATACCAGTAAGCGACGGACTGGGATCTATAACGCATTGGCGGCCTCGATGTCTGTCATGTCACGTACCCCGGCACCTGGCACCCGGTACGGCAAAGCGCCGTTACCGGAACGATTCCAGGTACGCGGCAATATGATCGATCTGCTGGTCGGTCAACGTCTCGCTGTAGGTGTTCGGCATGAATGAGACGCCGTTCGCCGAGTACATCGCACCCGGCACGAGATGCGCGCTGGGGTTGGCTATCGATTCCCGGATATAATCGTGCGCGTCGGTTGCTTCCCCTTCGTACCCGGGCGCATTGATGATGCTTTCCGCGCGAGTCGCCGAGGCCTGCCAGCGACGGGCCGGCCATGTCGGCGCCGGCACGCGTCGAATGACAGGCGTTGCAGGCCGGCGACACGGTGCTGTAGAGATTTTCGCCGAGCGCGCGCGGGTCACTGGATTCAGTGACGGGACGCACCGCGCCCGCGGCCAGCGCCGGTTCCGCCTCCGCGCCCTCCCGCAGGAGCTGGCCCGTCACGTAAATCGGCCGCGGTGGCCAGCCCTGGTTGTCGACCTTGGCGACCCAGTCGAAAAACGCGATGAGATTACCGATGTCGTCCTCGGACAGGTCCTGCTTCGGCATCAACCGGCGGTGCTTTTGTTCATCGTAGAACTGCGACGGGTCGCGCATGTAGGCCCGCAGGTACGGCTCGCCGCGCAGCTCCGAAATCTTGGTGAGATCAGGCGCGTAATACGCTCCCTCGCCGAACAGCGTGTGGCAGTTGATGCAATTGTTGTCGTGCCACACATCCTTGCCGCGCGTCACAGCGGGTGTGATGTCTTCGGCGTTGGTCAGTTCGGGGAACTGGCGGTGGCTGTCAACCGTCAGCGCGAGAAAGATGAACGCGGCGATTGCCGTGGATGCGATAGCGAAATGCCGTGCCTGTCGGTTATTCACAATATCGCTCCGCTGTTAAACGCTGATGCCGGACCAGTGAACTACCGAAATTCCGAACGAATAGGCTGCTGCAGCGACCATCAGGAACAACACTACGTAGCTCAGGATTTTAAGCGATGTGTACATGCGATTGCTTCTCCGGCACTCGACCTGCCGGCTACCGATGCCGATTAAGGTTGTGCTGCGCAATTATGGTGCGGGTGCAAAAGATGCAGGCACGGATCCGGGGCAACATCTTTGCCCGGTCGGGGCTCGCCAGCGCGCGAACACGCCGTGGTACCTCGTCAGGTGGGCGCGGGGCTTTGGTACCTGTTGGGTGCAAATTAGTATTCAAGCCACTACCGGGAGCTGATACAAACCACGGCAGCGCTCTTGCCACCGGTAACTGGACAGGCGAGCGACCTTGCGACCTGTGAACGCAGCAGACGGGTAGGGCGCATGAAGATTGAGCACAGCCCAACAATGACGCGGTCTGTCGGCCGAAGGATCGGCGCTCGCTCTTCAGCGATTGAGAATCAGAAGCTGATGCTTGTCCACGCTGCGTTGAAAGCATCTCCAAGCCGTGCCACAATCATGTCAAACAAAGAAAAAAGCGCGGATTAATCACCGCGAGAACATTGAGAACCTGATTCAGAGACAGTGGGGGAGTAAAAGATGAGCACGTCGAGCAAGTACAGTGCTTTGTCACAGTTCCGGCGCACTCTTGGCGTCACGGCCGCCATGACGCCATTGGCCGCGGCAGTCATCGCCGCCCTTCATCCGGCCGGCCCCGCCTTTGCTCAGGAGTCGCGGCAACAGTCCGGCGAGATTGAAGAGATCCTCGTTACGGCGACCAAGCGCGAACTCAACCTGCAGGACGTACCGCACAGCATTGACGTGCTGTCCGGCATTCAGCTCGAGCAAATGGGCGCCATGGACCTGGAAGCGACGATGCGCGCGCTTCCCAGCGTCCACCTGACGGCGCTGCAGCCGGGACAGAACCAGCTGACGATGCGCGGCGTCTCGGCCGAGGTGTTCGAATACACGCGGCCGGCGCTCGTTGCCGTTTATCTCGACGAACAGCCGATGACGTCGAATGCGCAGCAGGTCGGGTTCCGCAACATTGACATCCAGCGCGTCGAGAGCCTGCCCGGACCGCAGGGCACGCTGTTTGGCTCGAGTTCCCTGGCCGGCACAATTCGTTACATTTCGAACAAGCCCAGAACCGATCGCTACGAGGGTTACGTGCAGGGCCGCTACGGTACGACGACGGGCGGCGCCGACAGCTACGATCTCAGCGGTGTCGTCAACGTCCCGCTCGTCGAGGACAAGCTGGCAGTGCGTCTCGTCGGCTACACGTCGCACGACGGCGGCTATGTCGACAACGTCTTCGGTACGAGCTTTACCGGCAATTACGACAACGCCGACCTCGTCGAGAAGGATCATAACGAGTTTGACGTCGACGGCGGCCGGATACACGTGCAGTGGAACATCAGCGACAAGTGGTCGACCCTTGATCACTTCAGCCGGCGAGGATCCTCGGCACCGGGTGCCTGGGATTCGGATGCCGCGCTGGACGACTACCAGGTTACCCGCTTTCACGAAGAGTTCCGCGACGACGACTGGACCTCGGCATCGATCACGCTGAACGGCGACCTCGGTTTCGCCGACCTGTCACTGACGGCGACCCGCTTCGAGCGCGACATCGTCTACGAATACGACAACATGACGTACAGCCAGTCCCGGGATTACTACTACGGCAACTACTGCCCGTATTACGGATCGTATTTCTACTGCATGTACGTCGCCGACTTCTACCCGAGCTACATCTTCAGACGACCAGTTCCAGGAACGCGACGCGTTCGAGGCGCGGCTCGTATCGAAAGGCGACGGCAAGCTGAAATGGGTGGCGGGCGCCTACCACGAGGACTTCACCAACGACTGGTTCTATGGTTCCGCGGTTCCGGGCCTTGAGAACACGACGATGTTCTACTACGCCAATTACTACGCGTACTACTACGGCGTCAGCTCGAATTACTATAACAACTACATGCCGAACCCGAACATAGAGTACCCGCTGCCGGTTACCAACCGGTCGTGGGAATGGGACTATACGCAAAATGAAAAGCGCACTGCCGTGTTCGGCGAGATCGACTACGACCTGACGGATAACCTGACGATCTTCGGCGGTTTGCGGTGGGCCGAGGTGGACCGCCAGTCGTTTCGAGCTGAACCTGTATCCGGCGGGTCTCGTTCCGTTTGGTGCGCGCGGCGACGGTGGCGACGGTTCCTTCCGTTCCGACGGCAGCGACAGCGACACGATTTACAAGGCCGGCCTGCGGTACGACATTTCCGACGACGTCATGGTGTACGGATTGTACAGCCAGGGATTCAGAGTCGGCGGTGCGAACAGCCAGCGCGCCGCGGCCTCGGGTGTGGTCCCGCAGGTCTATAACGGCGATTTCCTGAACAACTACGAGGTCGGCACGAAAAGCCAGTTCTTCGGCGGCCGCCTGACCCTCAACGCCAGCGCGTTCCTGATGGTCTGGGAAGATTACATGCAGGGCGTCGGCGGCGATGTCTGGTGGGTCGAGGGCACGGTCAACGCCGGCGAAGCTGAGTCACGCGGCCTCGAGATGTCCATGTCTGCCACGCCGATCGATAACCTGACGTTTTCGGCGAATCTCGGCTTCTTCGACAGCGAGTTCCAGGACGATTTCTGCGCCAATTTCGACGGCGACGTCAACCTCGGTTGCGTCGACGAGACCACGGAGCGCAGGATCGTGGCGGGCATGACCATGCCGAACGCGCCCGACCTCAAGGCCTGGGCCAGCGTCAACTACACAGTACCGAACGTGCTCGGCGGCGACCTGTGGTTTTACTACGACTTCGCCTACCAGGACGAGTCCTGGGCGGGCATTCGTCATATCCGGGAAAACGATCTCGACGGTCTCGCACCGAGCATGACGATCAGCAATTTCTCGACGGGGCTGAGGCTTCAGAATCAGCTGGATATCACGGTGACCGTCAACAACCTGTTCAACCAGGACGGCTTCACCTACATCTGGACCGGCGAAGGCAGCAGCGCCGACACGTTCGGCAGTGACCGCTACCAGCGGCAGCGCGCGCAGCATCGGCCGCGCACCGTCTGGCTGACGCTCAAGAAGGGATTCGGCGGCCTATAGCCAGGCTCATTGCAACGTCTGTCGTTCGTGGCAGCCGGCAGGGTGAGAGCCACGGCGGCGTTTACGTGCTCGATCTCGAGGCGCAGACGGCACGGCAGCCGCTCGACTGGAACACGATGGACATCGACTGGCGGGGCCGCGGTGCGGACCGCGGCCTGCGCGGTGTCGCGATCGATCGCGAGATCGTCTATATCGCCGCCAGCGACGAACTGTTCGCTTATACGCCGGATTTCCTGCCCGCCGGCTCCTGGCGAAGTCCGTTCCTCAAGCACTGTCACGAAATCGCGATGTGGGAGCGCAAGCTGTACCTGACGTCCACTGGCTTCGACAGCATCCTCCGCTTCGATCTCGACAGGCAGACGTTCGACTGGGCCATCCACATCCAGCGCTCCAACTTCAGGTTCAGGCCCGTCCCTTTCGATCCGCTGTCGGGCGAGGGCCCGATGCCGCTCAACAAGCTGCACATCAACAACGTTTTCTGCAACCGGCACGGCATGTACATCACCGGGTTGCGGACCGGTGGCATGCTGCATTTCAACGGCCGGCAAGTAAATATGGCCGTGGAGCTGCCGACGGGCACGCACAATGCCCGGCCGTTCCGTGACGGCGTCATCTTCAACGACACGGAAGCGGACGTGCTGCGCTACACCGGGCGCGGCGAGGGCCACGAGGACCGCGCCATGCGCGTGCCGGAGTACGATGCCGGGAAACTGCAACGGATGGAGTTCTTCGAGGAAGGGCTGGCGCGGCCCGGCTTCGCGCGCGGTCTCTGTGTGCTGTCCGACCGGCTCGTCGCGGGCGGATCATCCCCCTCGACCGTGACGGTCTACGATCTTGCCGCCAACGAGCAGCTGGGTTTCGTGAACCTCAGCATGGACGTGCGCAACGCGATCCACGGGCTGGAGCGCTGGCCCTTCGATTAGACAAAGAGGGCAGCGTTTTTGCAAATGGACTCTGACGCCGTTGTCTCCTTCGATCAGACACCGGCGTTTTTCACGACATCGGGCAGTTCGTCCACGATAGCACCGAGCTGTTCCTTCCAGATCCCGATATGCTTGTCGTAGCGTCGCCATTTGCCCAGGGCGCTGGTGTAAATAGGTTGGCGCACCTGCTCTGAGCTTGCCGTCTTGACTGCCCGGTCAGTCTCGTAATACCGGAGACACTGCTCCTCGAACGGCAGCCCGCAATGCTCGAGAATGCGGCGCACCTGGCTTTCGAGATCGGTGACCGTGTCCTCGTAGTGAACGTCAAGCACCTCGCCGGGCATGACCTCGTGCCAGTGCTTCATCATTGCATGGTATTGCTGGTAGTAGTGTGCGAGGTCGAGCATATCGTAGGTGAAGTTCTGGCCCTGGCCGAAAAGCTGCTTGTAGTTTCCGAGGCAGCAGTCGTACGGATGCCGTCGCGCATTGATGAATTTGGCATTGGGCAGGATCAGCCGCGCGAAGCCCAGCATCGCGAAATTGTTCGGCAGCTTGTCCGTAAAGAACGGCTTGTCGGTCGAACGATAGCGGTGTGCTTCATCGATGAACTGCTTGCCGTAGCCGCGCAGATCTTTGTCCCGCAATTCACGCACGGCCTCCGGGTAGCTCACCCCGTCCATGCGGTAGCGACCGATCGAGTCCCTTATCCTGCCCAGGATCGGCAGTTCTGCCGTCCCTTCGACCTGGCTGTGGCTTGCGAGGATCTGTTCCACGAGCGTCGAGCCGGATCGCGGCAGGCCGACGATAAAGATCGGGTCGGGGGCCTCAAAGCCCGCGCCTGTACGCCGGGTCAACAGCTCTTTCGTGAAGACCTCCTTGACGGCGCTGAGGCGTTTCTCGAAGCGGAGGGGATCGTATTCCACCGTCGCACGTTGGCGCTGGTTGCCGGTGTGATAGAAGTGCCAGGCCTTGTCATAGTCTTTCCGGTCTTCCATCGCCTTGCCGATTGCGAAACGGAAATGCACGTCCTCGACGGTGCTCAGGTCGTCTCGCTCAACCTGCTCCAGCATCGTCTCGACCTCGCTGTTTTCAAACTTGAAAGTCTTTAGATTGGCCATGCTCCAGTAGGCAGGGCCGAATCCCGGCCTGGCCCGGATCGCACGCCGGTAGGCTTTAAGGGCGCCGGCCTGGTCACCCACGGTCTTGAGCTCCCATGCGTAGCTCGCAAGAATGTTCGGCGACGTGTCGTCGATCGCCACGGCCGTTTCGTAAGCCTTCACGGCCTTTTCCGGATACATCGATCGTCCGTAGGCGCCGCCGAGGCTGGCCCAGGCCTGCGGGTTGCGGGGTTCGAGCTTCGTGACCTTCTCGTAGGCCGTGATCGCGGCCGGGTATTTGTTCATTTCCATGAGCAGGCCGCCAAGCATCATCCAGGCGCCCGTATAGTCCGGTGCGAGCTGCGTCGCCTGGCGCAACAGGGCCTCGGCATCTTCGAGATTCTTCGGTCCCCGCCACAGCGAGATGCCAGGTAGCGCATGGCATTGACGCTCCCCGGGTTTCGCTTCAGCAAATCGCGGAGGAGTTCGATCGCTTCCTCGTGCTTTTCGTCACGCTGCAGGTCTATGACCCGGGCGATTTCCGTTCGTTCGGGATCGCTGGCGATGTAGTCGTCAATTTCCTGCTCGGCTTCGTCCCTCCGCCCGACGGCGGCAAGCGCCTGCGCGAGCTTGCGCCGCGCAAAGGGCAGCGCAGGCTGGAGCTGAATGGCTTTTTCGAACTCGGGAATCGCCTCCTGGAAGCGGGATTGCAGCGCCAGCGCGCTGCCGAGGTCTTCGTGAATTTGCGGGAAATCCGGCCGCAAGGTCAGCGCGAAGCGCAATTGCTCCTCGGCCTCGCCGAATCGCTTTTGTCGCATCAGGGCCGTCGCAAGCAGTCGAATGTGATCAACGCAGCCCGGATGTTCCGCAAGGTAGTCCCGCGCCACCTCTTCGGCGCGCAGCGGCCGACTATTTCGGATGAACTCCAGGCCGCGCTCGATGCTTGCGGACTTCTCGTTGAGAGCAGTACTCATTCGATGGATTTCCCGGTCTGAATACTTTCCGGAACCCGGTGCGGGGGAACGTAATCGAAAATAAACGTGATGCGGTCGTCCCGGCCCAGATTCATGACACTGTGGACCCTCTGGTTGTTGATCTCGTACGCGTTGCCGACTTCGAACGCGTATGGCTTGCCGCCGATCGTGAAGCGAACGGCGTGGTTCGTCGTAAGCGGCACATGGACGCGGTGCCCGATGTGGAAAGAGTGCAGCTTGTCGCGATGCGGATTGATTCGCCCGCCGGCCTTCAGCTTCGCGGCCATAGCGCGCAGTACGATGCCGCCTGGTTCGTAGTTTGCTGCGATGATGCGGTCCACAACCGGCTGAGCCACGTCGGCCAGCCTGTTCCAGCCCGCCTCGCGGTAGATCTCACCGTCGGGCCAGCTTTCCTCGCAGAACAGCATGACGATCGACTCAGTGTCCTTGTGTACCTCGTATGTCTGCTGCCGGAGTGCCTGTTCCGTCCATGCGGCCGGCTCCTGAGCGAGGGTCCGCTCGCGGATAGCCGCCACATCCACGGGTCCGAGGCAGCGCTGATCGACTCCGATGTCCATACTGTGACGGCCCTGCTCCTTTGCCAGTCCAAATTCGACTGCCAGAGGCGAGTGTAGCAGGCCGTTCGATGATGAAAACCGTCCGAAGGCGCTTCAGCCGCCTGCATCTTCCAGCAGCGCATTGATCCCCCGACTTAGCGACGGTCCTGACCGGAGACATGGGTTACCTGGGTTCAATGGGCCGTCGGTCCCCTGCGACGCCTGCACCTTCTGTGAATGCGGCTCGCTACTGCTGCGCTGTCGCGTGCGTGCGGCTCATGTGCGCAGCCACTTCGCGGCAGGTCGCGATCCAGACACCGTCGAAACTCTTCATCCAGGTAAGCAGCTCGTCCAGCATGTGCAGCTGGCGCGCGGCGGACTTTGAACGCCCTTCATATGGTGGAATGCTCGTGGATGAAACCGGTGTCGCCCGGTACGGTTAATGTGGCTTGCTATGGAGAGTCTGGAAAAGACTCCGATGCGCTACGTTGCCTCAGGGTGCCGAGATTGCACAAGCTTTAGCCGCAATTCTGTGTTATGTCAGCATGATCCGGTGCTGCCGCGCCGGACCGGGGGGTGGATCATGAGCAAGTGCAGGCCTATGGCAACGCTACCAAGGGCGGCGTTGCCCATCAGCGCACGAGCGTCCTGACGTGGGCGGTATCGATACCGCTATACTTTTCGGCTACCTGGCCATACTTATTGGGCTGGGGTTCTACGCCAACTACCAGCAACGTGATGTCGACGACTATTTTGTTGCCGGCAGGCGTATGGGTCCCTTTACCATCGGCTGCCTGTGGCTTGCGTCCTGGGTGGGTGGCGCATCGATCGTTGGGTCTTCGGCGCGGGCATATGATCTGGGCGTCACGGCCATCTGGTATGTGATGGCGCTGGCGATTGGCTGCTTGTTGTTCGGCCTGTTGCTGGCGGCCCGCATAAAGCGCCTCGGCGACGCATCGCGCTACCTGACTTATCCGGACTTCATCGAAGAGCATTACGACGGACGCACCCGCATCGTTGCGACCGTTACCACGATTCTCGCCTTCACCGCCTACTCCGCGGGCCAGCTCGTCGCCGCGGGCGCCATCCTGCAAGTATTGCTCGGCTGGGACTACAGCCATGCGCTGATGCTGGCCAGCGCAATAGTTATTCTCTATACGGCGACCGGGGGCTATCTGGCGGTTACGTACACGGACTGGGTGCAGTTCATCCTGTTATTTACTGGCATCGTAATCATAGGAATGCCGATTGCCATTCAGCAGGCCGGCAGCTGGAGTGATCTGCAGATGGCGCTGCCCGCGTCCTATTTCGATCTGGGTGCCTGGGGCACGGGCCAGATCCTGGCGCTGACTGGTTCGATAGTCTTGAGTTTTTTCGTTGCCATGGACAGCTACTCACGCTCGTTTGCTGCGCGCAGCCCGAGTGCCGCGCGCAACGGCGCATTGCTGGCTGTCGTGTTCATGTTGCCAATCGCGATCGGCGCAACCTGGCTTGGCATGGCAGCCGCCGTGCTCTTTCCCGGCACTGAAAACAGCAGCGGTATACTGACGCTATTCGTACTGGAAACCTTTCCGGTAGGCCTGAAAGGGCTGGTACTGGTCGGTGTGCTGGCCGCTGTGATGTCCAGCGCGGACATCAGCATATTGACGTCATCCGCCAACTATACGCGTGACATCCATCAGCGCTTCCTGCAACCGGACATCAGCGAGCGCAGCATGTTGCGACTCAGCATGCTGGCATCGACTGTGCTCGGCCTGTTGTCAGCGCTGATGGCCTGGAAGATGCAGGACATAATCGCGGTACTGCAGCTGGGCTTTACCATCAATGGTGCGGCGCTGTTCCTGCCGACCGTCGTCGCACTGTTCTGGCGCCGTCATGCGGACCCGGCGGCGGCATTCTGGAGCATCTGCCTGTCGCTCGGCACCGTGCTGTTGTGGCGCTTCGGCCTGCCGGAAGGCAGTGGCAACCTGTTCGGTATTGATCCGCTGTGGCCGGGACTGGTGGTGTCAATAGTAGTGTTCGTGATCCTGTCGCGTCGTCGATCGTCAGGTGTCGCCGAGGCGGAAGCCGGTCCCTGAACAACGTCGTTCGACATGCTACGTACCCGAGGAGATCGGCAAACCATGAGTAAGCAAGCACGAGCTGAGTCGGCGAGTGCCACTGTCGTCACCTTCGACGATGCACCGGAACCCGGTTTCATCAATTTCGGTGTGGGCCAGCCGTCCGCGGACTTGCTGTCGGTCGACCTGATCCGCGCCGCCAGCGAGCTGTTCTTCACCGTCGCGCAGCCGTTCGAGCTCAATTACGGACCGAAGCAGGGCGACGTGCGCTACCTCGCCGCCGTCAGCAAACTGCTGGAGGCCGAGTACGGGCAGCCGTCGCCCGCTGGTAACCTGTTTCTGACAGCCGGCAATTCGCAGGCGCTCGACTTCGTGTGCAATCGCTTCACCCAGCCCGGTGACACTGTGTTCGTGGAAGACCCGAGCTACTTTCTCGCCTTCCAGATCCTGCGCGATCACGGCTTGAACGTCGTCGGTATCCCGGTTGACGACGAAGGTCTTGACATTGATTACCTCGAGAACGCGCTGAAGGAGCATCGCCCGAGCCTCATGTACACGATCCCGAGTTACCACAACCCGACCGGGCGTACGATGACGCGCGAGCGCCGCGAACGTTTGGTGGCTTTGAGCCGCGAACATGACTTCCTGATCGCCGCCGACGAGGTCTATCAGATGCTGTACTTCGGCGAGCCGCCGCCTCCCGCCCTCGGTACCTACGCGGAACAGGGCAACGTCGTCTCGCTCGGATCGTTCTCCAAGATTCTTGCGCCCGGCATGCGCCTCGGCTGGATACAGACGGACGCACGCCACATGGACAGGCTGCTTGCCAGCGGCGTGGTCAACAGCGGTGGTAGTTTCAACCATTATTCCTCACACCTGGTGCGCCACCTGATCGAATCTGGCCTGCTGACCGAATTCATCAAGCAGCTGCGCAGGACGTTCCTGTCGCGTGTTGAGACCATGGACCGCGCGTTACGCGAACACGTCCGCGATCGCGCGCGCTGGATGGTGCCGCAGGGCGGCTACTTTTTCTGGCTGGAACTTGCCGCCGACGTCGACGCCGAGCGCCTGCGCAAGCACGCCGACGACTTCCAGACTGGCTTCCAGCCGGGGCCGTTGTTTTCGCCCGGATCCGGAAGTTTGCGCAATTTCATCAGACTGTCGTTCGCGCATTACACCGAGCCGGACATTGAGGAAGGCGTGGCGCGCATCGGTCGACTGCTGGACAAGCACGGGTAACAACCAGGGAAAACACACATGGCGAGCGCGTCAATCAATTCACTGCTGCGGCTCGGTATAACCGCAGCGCTGGTCATGGGCTGCGGCAACGCGGTGCCGCAGGTTGGCCCATTGAGCGATAAGGAACGGCAGCAGCGCATCCAGGCGATGCTCGCGGCGCCGAATCCGCTCGAGGCGGTCGACTCCGTCTGGATGGAGAACCTGACCTGGGTCGAGGTCCGCGACCGGATTCGCGACGGCCACACCACCGTCATCGTCTCTACCGGCGGCCTCGAGGAAAACGGCCCCTACCTCACGACCGGCAAGCACAACGTGATTCTCAAGGCGCTTTGTCCGGCCATCGCTCGCGAGCTGGGCAACGCCCTGTGCGCGCCGGTTGTGCCGTTCGTGCCCGGCAAGTGCACGCGATGCGAATGGACCAGCGAGAAATTATTGTCCGTGTGCGGGTCTATCGTGCCGCCGGCACGCAGCCGCACCAGCGTCGCACGGATGAAATAGCCCAGACCATACTGTTTCGTCAGTCGTTGCCCTTCGTCGGATGCTTCGTAGTGCTCGGCCACGGTGGCAAGCACCGGCTGCAAGGCATCCTGGAAGATTTCCAGCGCTGGCAGCCGCGTGGGGTGGCTGTGGCGAAATTCCGGGTCGAACACGAGGCCGATCGTCTGCGTGTCGCGGTGAACCTCGTAACGCTTTTGCCGTAGCTCGAACCCGGACCACTGCTCCTCCGTCAGCGTGTCGACGCGACGCCTGAGCTCTGGAGATATCGACGCTGTCGATGTGAATGAAGTTGCCGGCAAAATTCATCGCGCTCAATCATAACCCGCAATGATCGTGTGGATCATGCGCGATTTGCGACTGTACCATCGTAGCTCGGGAGGCGGAGCCATGCACCAAGGTCCGTTCGCGCTCCGCTACATCATAACCGTGCCGGCACAACCGGGAGACCGCTACGTGCGGATCTTCCAGAATATGAAACCCGCCACCGAATTACAGGGACTTCGATATCAGTAAGCGATGCTTGGGTTTAGAATCACAGTGGCAGGTGCAAATAGCCGAGTGAATATGACCTTACTGAACCGCATCGAAGCCGCCCTGCCGAGTCACTGGTACTACGATGCAGGGCATTACCAGCACGAACTGGAAGCGATCTGGTATCACGACTGGGTTTGCGTCGGCAGAACCGGGGAGTTCGCCAGGCCGGGCGATTATCGTGTCGCCGTGATCGGCGATCAGTCGCTTTTCATCACACGCGACCGGCAAGGCACGCTGCGGGCTTTTCACAATACCTGCAGGCACCGCGGTTCGGCGCTATGCGTGTCCGCAGACGGTCATTTTGCCAATGGCCGTATTGTTTGTCCGTATCACACCTGGACGTATTCCCTGGGAGGCGATTTGATCGCAACGCCGGCGCGTCTTGAAACCGATGATTTCCTTGCGCAGGATTTTTCGCTGTACAGCATCCATGTCGACACCTGGGGCGGGTTCGTCTTTGTCAACCTGAGCGAGCAACCCGCTGTGACGCTGGCGAAGTTCCTGGGAGGCGAGGCGCACGAAGTCGCCAACTGGCCGCTGGCCGACATGGTAACCGTGCATCGCGAAACGACAACCATTGCCTGCAACTGGAAGCTTTTCTGGGAAAATTACTCCGAGTGTTACCATTGCCCGCGGCTGCACCCGGAGTTGTGCCATATCGTGCCGTTATACAAAAAGGGCGTGCTGAATTACGCGGACATTCCGGACGGCTCTGCTGATATCGATGGCGGCCGGCCGCACGTCGGGCCAGGCCTGGCGACATGGACGCTGGACGGCGCGTCGTCGCTACCGCCAATCGAAGGGCCTGACGACACCGAGCGCGCGCGCGGCATGACGTTTGCATCGTTTACCGCAAGCATGTTCATCGTTGCGCATCCGGATTACGTGCGCAGTGTCCGTATCTATCCGGGAGGGCCGGAAACGACTGAACTGGTTGTGGACTGGATGCTGCCACCGGGCATCCATGACTCTCATATCGATGCCATAGAGCCGATGCTGGAACTCGGGCGTCGGGTCATAGAGCAGGACGGCCGCGCCTGCGAACTGAATCAGCAGGGACTGAAGAGCCGTCGTCATGACAACGGTGTACTGATGCCGCAGGAGTATTCATTGTGGGAGTTCCACGAATGGCTGCGCGAGCGGCTTGCCGCCGCAAACGTCGCACGCCGGCGCGACGGGGTTGCGACGTCGCCGTGCTCTTGATTCGGCGGTTCGCATTGTGAGGTGCGAGCCGCGGACCGCCGTGCCATGATCCGTCGTTCAAGCGCCTACCCGGGGCCTGCTGACAGGCCCTGATCGGAGGAAACCGGGCAAATGCCAGACATGGCGAGGGAATTCGACTTCATTGTGATCGGCGGTGGCTCAGCCGGTTGCGTGCTGGCCAACCGACTGAGTGCCGGGCGCGGCAACCGCGTGTTGCTGCTGGAGGCGGGGCCGGTCGATCATCGCTGGGACTTTCGCATCCACATGCCCGCGGCTTTGAGCTATCCACTCACCAGCCGTGACTACAACTGGTGGTACGACTCCGAACCGGAACCCGGCATGAACGGCCGTCGCATTTATCATCCGCGCGGCAAGGTACTCGGCGGTTCGAGTTGCATCAACGGCATGATCTACATTCGGGGTAACCCGATGGATTTCGAGCGATGGGCATCCTGTCCCGGCCTCGAAACCTGGTCGTATGCCCATTGCCTGCCGTACTTTCGCCGATGGAGCACAGCTTGAAAGGCGGCGATGCGTATCGCGGCGACGAGGGTCCTTTGTACCTGACCTGGCCGGACTGCGACGGACCGCTCTACGATGCGTTCTTCGAGGCCGTGCAACAGGCCGGATACCCGTTGACCTCGGACGTCAACGGGTATCAGCAGGAAGGCTTTTCCCGGTTCGAGGCGACGATATACCGCGGCCGCCGCTGGAATGCGGCGCGCGCCTACCTGCACCCGTTGCGCGATCGCAGCAATCTGTCGGTACGGCTCAGGGCGCACGCCACCCGCCTGCTGTTCGACGGGCAACGTGCCGTCGGTGTCGAATTTCGGCAGGATGGCAGCTTGCATCGCGCGATGGCCGGCGAGGTCGTCCTCGCAAGCGGTGCCTTCAATTCACCGCAACTGCTGCAACTGTCGGGCGTCGGTAACGCGGATCACCTGCGCCGGCTTGGCATCCCCGTGGTTTGCGAGCTGCCGGGCGTCGGCCGCAACCTGCAGGACCACCTGGAAGTCTACGTGCAATACGCCTGCCTGCAGCCCGTCAGCCTGTTCCCGGCCTTGAGCGCATGGCGCAAGCCGCTGATAGGAGCCGACTGGCTGCTGCGGCGCAAAGGCATCGGTACCAGTAACCAATTCGAGGCCGGCGGCTTCATTCGCAGCAACGACGAGGTGGCCTACCCGAACCTGCAATATCACTTCCTGCCGGTAGCGATTCGTTACGACGGCACGGCGCCGCACGGTGGGCACGGTACCAGGTAACGTCGGGCCGATGCGCTCGGATGCCCGCGGCAGCGTCGAGATTTCATCGGCCGATCCGTTTCAGCCGCCCACGATCCGCTTCAATTACCTGACGACAGAAAAGGATCGCAAGGAGTGGGTGGAAGCCATCGCGTGCACGCGCGACATCCTGGGGCAAGCCGCGTTCGATGCCTATCGCGGTGCCGAAATGGCGCCCGGCGCGTCGGTGCAGAGCGACGCGGAGATTCTCGACTTCGTCGCGCGGCAGGGCGAAAGCGCGTATCACGCCTGCGGCACCTGCATGATGGGCAGCGACGAGCAGGCGGTGGTTGATGCGGCGCTCAGGGTACGCGGCGTTGACGGACTGCGCGTGGTCGATGCCTCGGTCATGCCGACGATCACCAACGGCAATCTCAATTCCCCGGTCATCATGATTGCCGAAAAAGCGTCCGACCTGATACTCGGCAAGACGCCCCTCGAGCCGCTGCGCCTCGACTATTACCGGCATGTGCCGCCCGCCGACGGCGGCCGGAATGGCGGCGGCCCGGCCTCGATGCCGCGCGCCGCCACGCTGTTGAAAGGAAACTTCTGTGGCACTGTGGTTTCCTTGGATGGGATGATCTTCCCATCGTAGGTCGGGAGGCGGAGCCATGCACCAAGGTCCAATTTTCATTATATGAATCCGATCGCCCGATGGGCGTCCCGGGAATTTACAATCGTCACATAGCAGTTCCGGGTAACGTTCAATGTTTTCCAGTCATTCCAGGCCGCCACGCTACTCGGCTTTCAATTTACTGCGGCATGCGCTGACCGGTAACCGTCACTGGTCCCGAGCCTGGCGCAACGCCAAGCCCAAAGACGGATACGACTTCATCATCATCGGTGGCGGCGGACATGGACTTGCAACAGCCTATTACCTGGCAAAACACCACGGTGCGAAACGGATCGCTGTTGTGGAGAAGGGCTGGATCGGCGGCGGCAATACCGGTCGCAACACAACCATCGTACGCTCCGACTATTTGCTGGAAGAGAATTCAGGATTGTACGAGTGTTCATTGCAGCTTTGGGAGCAGCTGAGTGACGAACTTAATTTCAATGTTATGTTCAGTCAGCGTGGCACGGTATTGCTCGCGCACAATGAGGCGCAGCTCGCCGGCGTTGCCCAGCTGGGGAATGCGATGCGGTTACGAGGCATCGACGCGGAGTTGCTGAGCCGCGAAGAGCTTCGCGAATTCGTGCCCGTCCTTGACTGCTCGAGCGCTACGCGCTGGCCGGTTGTTGGTGGGGTTGCTGCAGCCTCGCGGTGGCACGGCCCGGCATGATGCCGTGGCATGGGGTTTCGCGCGCGCGGCTGATGCCCTCGGCGTCGATATCCTGGAGAACTGCGAAGTCACCGGGATTGGCACGCGCGCCGGGCGTGTCACGGGTGTGCAGACAAGCCGGGGATGGATTGGCGCGGACAAAGTGGGCATCGCGGTCGCCGGCCATACCAGCCAGGTCCCGGCAATGGCGGGATTGCGGTTGCCGATCGAGACGCACCTGCTGCAGGCGATGGTCACGGAGCCGGTAAAGCCGGTGCTGGACACGGTGATCATGGCCGGAGCCTACGACGGTTACGTCAGCCAGACGGACAAGGGCGAAATCATCATGGGTGCCGAGCTCGATATGTATCCCAGTTACAGCCAGCGCGGCAACCTGCCACGCATCGAGAAAATTGCCCGGTACACACTCAGCCTGTTTCCGTCGTTCGGCAAACTCCGCATGATGCGCTGCTGGGCGGGCATCAATGACATGACGATGGACGGCTCGCCCATTATCGGCACAACCCCCGTGCACGGGCTCTTTGTGAACGGCGGCTGGTGCTACGGCGGCTTCAAGGCAACGCCCGGCTCCGGCTACCTGTTCGCTGATTTGCTGGCCAGTGGCAAGCCCAATGACATCCTTGAGCCGTTCGCGCTGGCCCGTTTTGACAATGGCCGGTATATCGACGAGGCCGGAACCGGTCCCGTACCGTTCAGGCACTAGCAAACACCGACATGCATCTCATCGAATGTCCATGGTGCGGCCCCCGGGCGCAGGTCGAATTCACCTATCACTGCGACAGTGAGGGACTGCCGCGCGACTGGGAATCGGAGCACGAGGCGGAACTGCACGAACGGATGCTGAACCGGACCAATGCAATCGGCTTTCATGTCGAGTTGTGGAACCATGCCGGCGGCTGCGGCAGCTGGCTGCTGATCGACCGCCATAACAGGACGCATGACATCCGCTCGGTTGCCTACGCCTGCAACGGCCGGAGCGGCGGCAAGTGACGCGTCGCAGGCGTACCGGCAGCGGCGGGCAGGTCGATCGACGCGGGGCCATCTCGTTTTGCTTCGACAAGCGGCGTTACCAGGGTCTGCCGGGCGACACGCTCGCATCCGCGCTGCTGGCAAACGGTGTCACCGTGGTGGGGCGCAGCGTCAAGTATCACCGCAAGCGGGGCATATTCAGCATCGGCAGCGAAGAGCCCAATGCCCTCGTGCGCATCGGCAACGACGGGCAGCCCAATACGCGCGCGACGATGGTACCGCTCATTGACGGCCTGGAGGCATGGAGCCAGAACCGCTGGCCAACGCTCGGTTTCGACGTTTTCGCCATGCTCGGCGCCCTTGCGCCGCTTTTGAGTACCGGATTCTATTACAAGACGTTCATGTGGCCGCGGCGAGCCTGGAAGGCGTACGAGCACGTTATCCGCAAAGTGGCCGGGCTGGGCGAGCCGCCGGTGCGGGCCGATCCGGACGCATACGAGCATGCCTTCGGACACTGCGATGTGCTGGTCGTCGGCTGCGGTCCCGCCGGCCTTAGCGCCGCGCGTGTCGCGGCCGATGCCGGTGCCGATGTCTGGCTGGTCGACGAAAGCCCCTGGGCCGGCGGATGGCTGAATCGCGAACGCGCGACCATCGACAGCAGGACCGGCAGCGAATGGGCGGCCGCCGAGATCGCGTATCTTGAGAGCCTGGCCAACGTGCGGGTGCTGCTGCAGACGACGGCATTCGGTTACTACGATCACAATCTCGTTGCACTGGCGCAACTGCCGGCCGCCGGGTCGGCGGGTCGCCAGCGCTTATGGAGGGTACGTGCATCGCGCGTGATTCTCGCCACCGGAGCCATCGAACGTCCGTGCGTTTTTGCCGGCAATGACTTGCCGGGTGTCATGCTGGCCGGAGCCGCACGCGCCTATGTCAATCAGTTCGGCGTTAGGGCCGGCCACCGCGCTGTGGTGTTTACCAACAACGACAGCGCATATCGCACGGCAATGGACCTGCACGATGCCGGCGTTACCGTGGTGGCGGTGGTTGACTGCAGGACGGCGGCCGACCCGGGCGTGGAGGAGGAAATCCGGCAGCGCAAAATTCCGATACTGAAAGAACACGTGCTCGTGTGCGCTGCTGGCGGTTCGCGGCTTCGGCATGTTCGCGTCAGGCCTGCGGCCGGGCCTGCCGGGCGTTCCAGCCGCTTGAAATGTGATTTGCTGGCCGTATCCGCTGGCTGGTCGCCGGCGATCCATCTGCATGCGCAATCCGGTGGCGTATCAACATACGACGAGGCCACGGCCAGTGTTATTCCGGCCGACAGCCGCCAGGCAACGCATCTTGCCGGTGCCGTGTGCGGCCGCTTCGGGCTTGCCCGCTGCCTGGACGACGGTGCTCGCGCCGGCGCGGCCGCTGCAGCAAAGGCCGGATTTTCATGCCAGCCGCCGCGGGCTGTTGCCCGCAGCCGATTGCCCGGCGACGCTGGCGAGGTTGCGCCGTTATGGGCAGTACCGGATTCCGCCAGTGGCAAGGCATTCGTTGATTTGCAGAATGACGTGACCGGCGGCGATGTCGAGCAGGCTTGCCTGGAGGGTTACGAGTCGGTCGAACACCTTAAAAGATACACCACGTTGGGCATGGGTACCGACCAGGGTAAGACATCCAATATTAATGGCCTGGCGATCCTTGCCGGGCGCCGCGGCAGGCCGATAGCGTCTATCGGCACCACTACGTTCAGGCCACCCTATACGCCCGTCACGATGGGCGCGGTTGCCGGGCCGGAGGTGCGTGAGCGGCTTGAGCCCGTGCGCCGCTCGCCCACTGCACGATGTGCATGCGGAACTGGCTGCCGAATTCGACCACAACGGCCTGTGGCTTCGGCCCGCGTACTATCCGGCCGCCGGGGAAAGCATGCGTGACGCGGTGGAACGGGAAACCCGCACCGTGCGCACGGACTGCGGCATCATCGATGTGTCGACGCTCGGCAAGTTCGAGGTCCAGGGTCCCGATGCCGCCCGCTTCATGGAACGCGTCTACGTCAACCGGCTGTCCCGCCTGGCCAGCGGGCGTTCACGTTACGGTCTCATGCTGCGCGAGGACGGCATGATTTTCGACGACGGCACCGTCACGCGCCTCGACGAGTCGCGCTACTTCCTGACTACGTCGACGAGCCATGCTGCGCATGTCCACGAGCAACTCGACTACTTTCTTGAGATCTGTTGCGCCGGGATGGAGGTCGCCGTGACCTGCGTGACCGAATACTGGGCCGCGATCGCGGTCGCCGGGCCGCGAGCTCCGGCGGTGTTGCAAGCTGTCGGTGTCGATTGCTCGCCGCGCATCGAGCAGTTGCCCTTCATGGCTGTGACCACCGGAACAGTCGCCGGCATTCCGGCGAGACTGTTGCGGATCAGTTTTTCGGGTGAATGGGCCTGCGAGATCTATGTCCCGGCCCGGCAGAGCACGCACGTCTGGAATGAGTTGCGGCGACATGGCGCGCTACCTTACGGGCTCGAGGCCATGGACACGCTGCGTATCGAGAAAGGCTTCATAGGTGTGGGTGCCGAGGCCAACGGACGCACCACACCGATTGACCTGGGCTTCGCACGCATGACTGGCAAGACCGAGCGGCACATCGGTCAATACGGCTTGCAGCGTGTACACAGGAACGCCGGCAACCGCCTCGAGCTCGTGGGACTGCTGGCCGACGATCCCGGCGCAGCCATGAACCAGGGTGCACAACTGCTGGCGACGCAGGGCCAACGGGGTTTCGGTAGCAGTATCGGTCACGTCTCGTCCGCTGCATACAGTCCCACACTCGGCCGGCATGTTGCGCTTGCACTGCTCGCCGGCGGCCGGTCCCGCACCGGCGATTCCGTATACGTTGCAGATCCGCTGCGGGGCAGCAAACGCGATCTTCGCGCCAGCGTGTGCGCCCTGTTTTTACGATCCCGACGGCACGAGATTACAGCCGTGACCCTGGCCGGCGCGACAGAGTTCGAGACGCCTTGCGGCGCAACAGCGGTTGTCGATGCCGGATTCCGTATGCTCGAGATTGCCGCCTGGGGCAATGACCCTGGTGCGATCGAGATGCTGGCACGCACGCTGGCACTGCCGCCGCCACTGCACCCGGGGCGAGCGACAGGCAATGATTTGATGCAACTCTTCCCTGCCGCACCGCGACGCTGGTGGCTGCGCTCAGATCACGATGTCACGCCGTTGCCTGACATTGACGGGCTTGCGGTTACCGAGATGAGCGACGGGCAGGTGTGCGTCCGGCTGCACGGGGATACCGCAAGGGACTGGTTGGCGCAGTATTGCCCAATGGATTTGCGCCCACGATCGTTCGGTACGGGTCAGGTCGCGTGGACGTTGTTCTCGGAGCTGCGCGTGCTGCTGCATTGTGTCGACAGCAACGCCTTCGACATGTACCTCGGGTCGAGTTTTGCAGAGGACATTATCGCGCACTGTCTCACGGCAAGGACACGCACGCGTACCTGAATTCCGCCGCCAATCACTCCCTGAAGTTCGCGAAGCCACCCCGCACCGCAACGGTAATGCCGAGGATCTGACGGCGGTGTGCGACGCGGATAGTGTGGCGCGGAGTCATCCGGCCTGCGTGATCGCCGGATCGAACGGTCGGCGCGAGAAGACGCGGCGCACCAGCGGTTCGAAATGCGCCAGCGGCAGAGTCGGGTAGTCCGGATCGAAGGATGCCTGGTCCCAGTGTTCACAGAAATTTGCGCAGGCATCGAACCACCGGTAATCGCGGTACTTGTTGCGCAGATGCGGGTCACCGCCGGTGTGCTGCGCGTAGTAATACATCTGGAACACGTCGTGGTGAGC
>JAXHMR010000008.1:0-73854 GCA_034521225.1 Woeseiaceae bacterium | reverse complement strand
CGGCACACTGGTCGACCGCTTCGCCGAAAAAACAGTGATGCCTGCCTTGACCAGCGAATTGACCGCGGCCGCGATCAGAATACCCAGGCTGGCTACTGCCAGCGCCAGGTCATCCCGGCTCATGCCGGCCAACGAGAGATTGATCGCGTCCACATCGGCCACGCCCGATGCAGCAGCCAGCGCGTACACACCTGCGTCTCCGAACCATTCTGTCAGCGCCTTGCCCAACAGCATGATTGCAGCCAGCAATGCGCCAAATGCCAGGGCCGACGTCAATTCCAATGGATTGGTCGGCAGCAGGTTATCAGCATTGACCTCACCGTCTGGTCGACCAACCAGCCAGAACGCCGGCCCCAACACCAGAATCGACATCACGGTCACCGGCACGACCAGGCTGGACCACAGCGCGGGATTGATTATTACCGCTACCAGCAGCAAGCGTGGAAACATTATGCCGCAAGCCAGCAGAATACCGCCGGCCAGCAAACGATGATTGGCGCGCCCGGGCCGCCAGACGGGACAGGTGCAGCGTGACGGCAGTCGATGACGCCATTCCCCCGAACAAGGCGGTAAAGGCGATACCGGCGCGCGCACCGGCCAGGCGCACGGCAAAGTAGCCGACGAACGATAATCCGGCTACCAATACCACCATCCACCAGATCACGTAGGGATTCAGGCTCTGCCAGGGGCCGTAGCCCTGGTTGGGCAATAACGGCAGCAGAACCACCGAAATGACCAGCAGTTTGGCCGCGGCTACGAGTTCCGGACGGCGCAGTTGCTCCAGCCAGTCGTGCAGCAAGCTCTTTGCACCCAGCAGCACGACCATTACGACCGCAGCCGCCGAGGCAATCACCAGGTGTCCCAATCCGGCCATCGTCGCCAGCACGAAGGTTGTCAGGGCCGCAATTTCGGTCGTGGCTCCCAGGTCGCCGTGCTTGCGCACATCCAGGGCGTACAGTCACTGACAGAAATCCGGCCACGCCAATAAACATCAGACTGGCCGGAATCAGTCCGCCTTAATGCCGACCAGCCCTGCCAGGCCACCGACATTCCCATCAAGCCAAAGGTCCTCACGCCAGCGGTTCGCTGACCCTCTTCGGCCTCCCGCCGATCCCAGCCGCGCTCGATACCGACCAGCAGACCGATGGCCAGTGCCACCGCCAGTTGATAACTCCATTGCAGGTCGTCAATCATGGGTGTCGGGCATCCACCTCAAACCTCGACACGATGCTCAGTGTCCTCTCCGGGCGTGAAGAAGAGCCGCTGAACAGGATCATTTGTCCGTCTGTATCGGCGCTGGCCACACAATACTGAATGCACCGCGAATATCGCCTGCGGCATAACCGCGGGCACGGTCATGCGGATAGTGCTCGTCCAGCAGCTCGCCCACCTCGGCGGGGATCTCGCTACCGTGGCAGGCCAGGCAAAGTCCGCCAGTCGGTATGGCCTTCATGTAGCGGAATTGGCCGTCGGGACGGCTTTCGTAGAACTCGGGCGCGGTATCTGTCGCTTTGCGATCATCAAATTTCCGCAGGACATCGAACTGCCAGTCTCGCGGGAGATTAGCCGGGTTGCGCAAGCGCAGACTCGTACGACTGACTGCCGCGCCGCGCTCGCGCGAGAGCTCTGACGCAATGGCCGGTGCGACATCTTTGCAAACGCCGATTGCATTCGCGGGCCCACCACTCGATACCGCGGATTGCAAGGCGGCCTGCAAGCGGCCGGCGAATTCCTTCACGATCTCCCGGCTGTCTGCCAGTCGCGGGTCGTCATCTGCCTGAATCGGCATGCTGAAAGTGCCAACTGACAGCAGTAAGAGACTACGTAGCAAAGCCATTCGGACGCTCTTCATGTTACTTCCCCCTCAGCGGGTAAACGTGAAACGGCTGTCTGACGCGAAGACGAGCGCCAACTGACAGGTCGGTTTTATATTCTATGATACTAAATCATGCCCGGTTTCAGATATGGCCCGGATCGGTACAAATACGAATGGCCATCAAGGCACACTGGCTTTGACAATATCAATGAACCTGAATACTGACAGCCACATATCAACCGCTTAATCCGCTACCGATAACAGAGTTGAGCGCCCCGGATGACCACGGATGACGATGCGACCTTGAAAGAAATGGCCCAAGAGGTGCGCGAAACAATCTATACCGAGCATACCCGGAGTCTGCTTGATTTCGTGATCTGGGGTCTGGCGGTTGTCGTCGTCGGCGGCGTCATGGCGTGGTGGCTTTGGCCCAAAGATGAGAAGGTTTCCTGGCAAACACACGTTGTCGACCGTGGGGACATGGTATTGACCGCGACGGCAACGGGTAATCTGGAGCCGAAAAGCGAGATCACTGTTGGCGCTGAAATCTCGGGCCTCATTATCCAGGTGATGGTCGCCGAGAATGATACCGTGGAAAAAGGCGAGATCCTGGCCCGGTTCGACGCTGAGGAACTAACAGTCAATCTCGAGCAGTCCGAGGCCCGGCTTGCTTTGGCGATGGCGTCGGTTGCGGAGAACGAGGCAAGTCTCGAGGAAGCATTACTCGATGAAGCGCGCATTGAAGTAGTGGTCGGGCGGGGTTCGGCGTCACAGGCCAACCTGGACAGCGCCCGTGCCGCTCGCAAACGTGCTGCTGCCAGGCTCGCTTTCGCCCAAGCCTCCGTGCGTGAGGCGGAAGCGTCTGTTTCGGTGGCGAAGACCCGGCTTGCCAAAACAGTTATCACTTTCCCGATCAACGGTGTCGTTCTGCAGCGAAATATCGAACCCGGTAATGCCGTCGCCGCCAATTTCCAGACACCGGAATTATTTCTGCTGGCGGAAGACCTGCGCCAGATGGAACTGCATGTCGCCCTGGATGAGGCCGATGTTGGCCTCGTCACGGCGGGCCAGACAGCAAACTTCACGGTCGATGCGTGGCCAGGCCGGGATTTCAATGCCGAAGTACTCAAGGTCTATCTTTACCCGACCGTCGAGAACAACGTTGTCACCTACACCACAGTACTCAGTGTCGACAACACGGATGGGCTGCTTCAGCCCGGGATGACGGCTACTGCTACCATCACTACAGGAACGCGCAAGCAAGTACTACGGGTTCCCAATCTGGCGCTCAGATTCCGGCCACCCAGTAATGATCTCGGCGGCGGCATGCTTCTCGGCCCTCCCGGAATGCGGTCAGATGTGCAGACAACCGGTGCGAGCAATTCAGTGTGGGTGCTGCAGGACGGAACACCACAGCGCGTGCTATTACGTACCGGACACACCGATGGGCACTACACGGAGGTTCTGAGCGACGAGCTCGGGGAAGGTGACGAAATTCTCACCGGCGTCCGGTCCGGCGCGGACACGTCCTAGGGATGGCGCAGATCCGCGCAAATACCATCCCGCCACAACCTGTGGCGCCACCCATCCTGCAGATGGTCGGGATCAGAAAGATTTATGGTAGCGGCTTCGCCGAAGTACGGGCCCTGGACGGAGTCGACCTGACGATTCGTGCTGGTGAGTTCGTAGCGGTGATGGGTCCAAGTGGTTCGGGCAAGTCGACATGTATGAACATCCTGGGCTGCCTGGATGTACCGACATCGGGACAGTATCTATTCCATGGAGTCGCTGTGGGCGAGCTCGGCCGGGACGAACTTGCCCTGCTGCGACGTCACTACATGGGCTTTGTTTTCCAGAGTTTCAATTTGCTGCCGAGGGTCAGTGCGGTTGGCAATGTCGAGCTGCCCCTCGTCTACGACGGGGTGAAGCGTTCCCGCCGGCAAGAACGGGCCCTCGACGCACTCAGGTCCGTGGGCCTCCTGGATCGGGCAACCGCTGTACCGAACCAACTTTCAGGTGGCCAGCAACAGCGGGTTGCCATTGCTCGTGCCCTCGTAACCGAACCGTCATTGCTGCTGGCCGACGAGCCCACCGGAAACCTGGATACGGCAACGGCAAACGACATCATGGGGTTGCTGACATCGACCAGGAAAGAGGAGAAACATCACCATTGTCATGGTGACTGCATGAGCCCCACATCGCTGCCTACGCCGAACGCGTACTCTACTTTGTCGATGGCAGACTGATCAGGGACAGCCCCCCGGCCGAGATACTCCAGTGAGGACATTCGATATCCTCGCGATGGCCATGCAGGCAATAGGTCGCAACAAGCTGCGCTCGTTCCTGACTACACTGGGCATCATCATCGGTGTGGCGAGTGTTGTAGCCATGGTCCATCTTGGTCAATCAGCGACTCGTAGCGTGACCGAACAGATAGCCAGCATCGGTTCCAATCTGCTTTTCGTCATGCCAGGAACTTCCCAGCGCGGACCTGGCGGCACCAGGACCTCCGCAGAACCCTTCGATATGGCGGATGTAGAGGCGATTCGGCAAGATGTCGCCGGTATCCGTATCGCACCAGCAATTACCAGGAACGCAACCGTGGTGTTCGGCAACGCCAACGAGACAATTCCCGTCGAGGGCACCACCAACGATTACTTTGAGGTACGAAATCACGCTGTCGAGTACGGCCGTAAATTCGAGGCAGGCGAACTAACGGCAGGCGCCGCAGTTTGCATCATCGGAAAAACGCTGATCGAGGAAATGTACCTGGGGCAAGAGCCACTGGGAACCACACTTCGCGTCGGCAGAACGGCCTGCCAGGTCATTGGTGTGCTCGAAGAGAAAGGTGAGTCAATGGGTCAGGATCGAGACAAGACGATCCTGATGCCTATCAAGGCTGTACAACGGCGCCTCGCAGGAAGCCTGGACGTGCAGTCCATCTATGTATCAGCGCTGGTCGACGGCACTACCGGGCGCGTACAGGCAGACATCGAATCCCTGTTGCGCCAGCGACGTCATATAGGCACTGGCGAAGATGACGATTTCTACGTGCGGGACACACAGGACATCGCTGACGCACTGGAACAAACGACCAACACGCTCACGATATTGATAGGGGCAATTGCCGCTGTCAGTTTATTGGTCGGGGGTATCGGAATAATGAATATCATGCTCGTATCGGTGACCGAGCGCACCCGCGAGATCGGCATACGGCTCGCGATCGGGGCGCGAATGCGAGATGTACTGATACAATTTCTGGTTGAAGCGATTGTGCTATCCACCATCGGCGGAATTGCAGGACTTGTCAGTTCGAGCTCGGGGGAACCTGGCTCACCAGCTGGTATCTGGACATGCCGTTTTTTGTATCCCCGGGTGTAATGGCTCTCGGATTTTCCTTTTCCGTGATCATCGGGATCATCTTTGGCCTGGTTCCCGCCCGCAAAGCTGCCCGACTTAACCCTATCGACGCGCTCCGGCATGAATAATCAGTCGTTACGTGGGTCAATATCCATGTCATCGCAGGCGCTCAACGACGAACACTACGCGGGGGCAATCGAAGTCGGCGGCACGGGTCCGAGCATGCAACATGCATTGCTATAGTGTTGATCCGTCAAGCTTTTTCGTGGCCTATACTGACAGTGTGGGAAGTTCTATCGGCATATCCGGTCTGCTCCATAGGTAATATCCACAGCAGACCGGGTTGAGGTTTGTCGACAAAATGGCCCCAAAGAGCTGTGCCAACGAGGACAAATGATGCGCAAGGGCCCCGCGACAATTCGCAATGCACTATTGTTGCTGGCATACACCCCGAGCTTGAAATAGCAGGATTAGAACCACCGGCACCTGTGATTCCTCGATGACGGACGCATATCAGCATTGCAGCCTTGCCTGAGAGGCTGACAACGGCAGCAATTCGATCTGGTATATTCCCATTCCCGTGAAAAGATTTGGAAACATTGGCCGCAAACTGTTGCTGCTGCCCGCAGCGGCAATTCTGCTGCAGGCAGCTATTCCTGCCGGGTACATGCCCGCCGGCGCAGGCAGTGGCCTGTTGTTCGAGTTTTGTCCGGAGGGTGTGTCTGCCGAGTTCATGCAGATTCTCTCCGGCGACGGTGGGCACGATCATCAGCACGACCGGGATGATGATCATAGATGCCCTGTCGGCCATATGTTGCTGTCGGCTGCCGCGACGGACAATCACTGGCAGCCTGACATTACGCCCGACGGGTATGCAGTGGCCGCGCTCCCTGTCTATTTCTTTGCCAGCGTTTCCCGCGTCAACTATGAGCCCCGCGGCCCGCCTGCCTGAGTAGCATTTTCAGAACATGAAATATCACCGTCCGGCGGGATGCCGGGACGATTGATCGAGCTATTCAGGAGAAATAACAATGGTTACCTGGCAGGTCGCAGCCATTGCTGCGATTGTTTCTCTGCCCGTGGTCAGCCCCGGGCAGGAATTGAAAGACGGCGACGAGCAACCCACGGATGTGATCGTCGTAGTAGGACGATCCGTCAAGACGAGTTCGACCCGAATCGAGGTTGAACGGGAAATGCTTGTCGATTCCGCTATGGCACTTAAAAATATTCCCGGTGCGAACGTCAACTCGAACGGGATGATCACCGGTATTGCGCAGTATCGTGGAATGTACGGTGATCGCGTTGCCGTCGATATCGACCAGCTCGGGATGATATCCGGCGGGCCCAATGCGATGGATGCGCCACTCTCCTATACGTCGCCGATGATTACCCAGGACCTGGTCGTCGAGCGCGGTATCGCCAGCATTTCGTCCGCGCCAGAGTCGATTGGTGGCTACCTCAACGCACGGCTCGCGCGGGGCGATTTCAGCGAGGGAGATGCCGCGGTGTCCGGGATGCTCGGCACCCGGTTTTCCAGCAATGGCAATATCAGCACGTCTGCTGCCAGACTGACATATGCCGATATAAACCATCGATTTTCGATCCTTTCGGAGTTGGACGAGGGCAACGACATCGCAACACCCATCGGTGTCATCCGGCCGTCGAGCTTGAATCGCGAACGCTATGACGTCAGCTATGCCTTCAGCAGCAGCGACATCGACATTCTTATGTTTGCCGGGAGACTGGATACAACGGATACAGGATCGCCCGCATTGGCGATGGACATCCGCTACATCGAGACCGACATGTATGGCCTGCAGTTCGATGTCAATCTGACCGATACGTTTGGCATCGAAGGCCGCTTGGCATACAACGCCGTAGACCACGTCATGGATAATTTCTCGCTGCGTTCTCCACCGCCGCCGATGAGTTCAAGACAGAATGTCACCCACGGCTCCGGCTCTCAATTCCAACTGGCCGGCCTGCTCGAACTGGGCAACGGGCAGTTGCGTATCGGCGCAGACGGCATCATGGCAGACCATGAATCGGTCATCACTAATCCGGCCATGGCGATGTTCCAGGTGGACAATTTCAAGAATGTCCAGCGTGACGTGCACGGCATTTTCGCTGAATGGTCTGGCGATTTCGAATCGTCCGGCATCGAAGTTGGTCTGCGCTACAAGCAGGTCAGGACGGCTGGCGGTCTTGCCCGTGCCATGGGGATGCCCGAGCCAATGGGCACGTTGGCCGGTTCGCTGGCTAGCGCCTTCAATGATGCAAATCGTGATCTGGGCTGGAATGCCATCGATGCGGTGGCCAAATACCGTTACCGGTTCTCTGATTCGACAGAATGGGTCCTCGAAGCCGGGACGAAGACGCGGGCACCGTCTTACCAGGAACTTTACCTGTGGCTGCCGTTGCAGATTACGGGCGGGCTGGCAGACGGGCGGACCTATATCGGCAATCTGGATCTCGAAGATGAGCGCTCGAACGAGATTGTAGTGGGCTTCACCAGCCAGATCGGCCGGTTCAGTCTGTCGCCGCAAATCTACTACCGGAACGTCGACAACTACATCCAGGGTATACCGTCGACGAATACGCTCGCGAACACTCTTTCGATGATGATGTCCGGCGCGCCGGCACTTCAGTTCTCGAATGTCGATGCTGAAATCCGGGGCGGCGATATCGCCTGGAAGCTTGACCTCAACGACTCGTGGTTTCTCGACGGCATTTCGACATACAGCAGCGGCGAGAGAACTGATGTTAACGACAACCTGTACCGGCTGGCACCGTTTAACAGCAGCATCGGACTGACGTATAGAAGCGACTCATGGTCAATCGAACCTGAACTGGTTATCTATTCGAAGCAGGACAAGGTCTCTGGCTACAACAGCGAGCGGCCCACTCCAGGCTACGAGATAGTCAATGTAACGTTCACGTGGGAGGCATCCGACAGCCTGCGCATTGAAGCACGTATCGACAACTTGCTCGATGAAACTTTCCAGGACCACCTCGCGGGAATCAACCGCGCGACAGGCTCGGACATTCCGGTGGGGGAGCGACTGTATGGCGCTGAAAGAAATTTCAGCGCCGGCTTGATTTATGAATTCGGAAAATAGCTCTGCGACCGAAGAGTCGTCCCCTGGCGCTCAACGTGACATTTCACTTGGCGTCATCAATCATTTGGATGGTTTTGTCTTCAACCTCTTTGGCAATTTGAAGCAAGGTCGCATCCTGAGATAGTGCGGAAAGCATTTGCACCGGCTTGATAAGACCGATCTTTGTCTTGCCTTTGTCAGCGAATACGGAAATGCGACACGGCAGCGCCATATTCAAGTTCATGTCTGTTGACAACACTTTTGCAGCTTGCTCCGGATTGCAAACCTCAAATACCTTGCACTCGTTGTCAAATGCAATACCTTTGCTGCGAAGCGTGGCACCCAGATCGTGAACGTGCAGCACACCGAAGCCATGATGTTTAACCGCTGCCTCAAGATCTGCCGAAGCCTCGTCAAATGATTTTTCAGTTTCAACTATGTAATACATCGAATCACCTCAATCGTTGTTAGTCTGTATACGGCGGCTTCGAGCCATACCATTGATGCGCGCAACTGGATCGCCCGGATCGCCGGCCAGGGTCGGGTCGCCGGGCGAGATACGGCCCGTCGCGTAGGCGGCCGGGACACCAATGCCCACGCCCAGGACCAATGCGCCGCCGATCTCCCACGCCCCGTGAGTCAACGCGGCCATCCCGTCGCCGCCATCCAGCATCGCCGCCACGGCCATCAGCAGGCTGAACATGAGCACGCCCCAAGCGTCGTCCACAGCGACTACGCCCAGGAGGGTCTCGGTGAACGGTCCCTCGGCGCCGCTCTCGCGCACAACGTCGGTCGTAGCCGCCGGTGCTGTGGCAGTCGCCAACGCGCACAGCAGCAACGAGAGAGCCATATCGTCAGTCAGTAGCCAGACGGCGACGAACACCAACGCGGCAGTGACGGTTACGACCGCGAGGGACAAGGCCAGGACGTCAGTCCCGTGGCGTTTCAGGTTCCGGCGGTTCAAGTGGCCCCCCAACAGAAACCCGACCATGGTCAGGGCCACCTGGGACACGACGGTGAACCATTGCGTTCCCGCCGGCTCCAGCCAACCCAAAAGGGACGGGCCGAAGGCCACGCCGGCGACGATCAAAAGCGTTACCCGGGGAAGCGGCGTGCGCCGGCCCAGAGATTCCGCTGCCAGGCCGACCAGGAACACGACGCCCAGGAGGAGGATCATCTTCGGTCAGGTCGGCCATGAATCCCTCGGAAGCCGGATGGTGAATGACGATATCGGCACTGCGCCTTCATCAGGCCCATCGTTACATGCTTCACTTGATACATCCCTGTGGCGGATCGGCAAAGAGCTCATTGTGTCGAACCTGGGGGTGCCTGCGATGCCATTGTGTCGCCTCTTCGTATGCGTGGCCGATCCTGCGCAGCATCGCTTCGCTCAAACGACTGCCGGCGAGTTGCAATGTGTAGAGAAGACCGTCGTCGGACGAAGAGGTCGCCACGGCCGGAAGTCCGAATTAATGCGCCGGAGTTCAAACGCTTCGGGTCGCCATGAGTCCGGAAGGGGTCGAACCGAATTGATGCGCATTAATTATCCGCATATAATATGCGGATCTTTTACAAAGCGAATTGCCATGCGATCAGCCAACGTTCCCAAAACCGCAAAGAAACCGGTCAATCTCAGCATTAATAGCGACTTACTGGCAGTCGCGCGAAAGCTCAAGATAAACCTTTCCGCAACAATGGAGGCGGCCCTGGTCGACGCGGTAACGCGCAAGCAACGTGAACGCTGGCTGGAGGAAAATCAGGCAGCAATTGAGGCGTACAACGAGCGCGTTAACACGGACGGCGTCTTTAGCGACGGGCTGCGGGAAATTCTGATGCCGCAGTTTGCCGTGTACCGGAATCCGAACCCGGCAACGCGCACCGCAATACCTCTGCTGCTGGATGTCCGAAGCGATCTTCTCGAAGCACTCGTGACCCGGGTCGTGATTCCTTTATATATGCCAGCGGCCGTGGAGGATGCCGTCATCGGCACGCTGACGCCGCGCCTTGAACTCGATGGTGCGCCTTACATCGCCGTCACTCCCGAGCTTGCCGGCGTCCCCGAAAATCGCTGGGCGCCCAGGTGGGTGACCTGTCACATTCCCGCTACGACGTCATCGCGGCGCTGGATCTTCTTCTCACCGGGAGTTGAGGCGCCCTCGGACATCGTTCAGCCTGTCAGCTTTGGTTGCGTCAGAACTTCTCCGGACCGATGCGATAACTGAAGCCCAGGCCGATCAGGAAACGGTCATAGTCGTAGGGTTCGGCGCCTAGCGCCAGCACCACCGGTATCGTGTCCGGCTGCACGCCCTCCAAGGCCCAGTCATCCATGACGAAGCGTTCATAGCGCGCGGACAGATTGAACGTCGTGCGGGCTGACCGGCGCCATGCCACGCGCAGGTTAAACGAGTCGAGTGTGGTCTCAAGATCCGGAAACACGCCCGGACCGCCTGTCGTGACTACTGGAAATTCGCGGTTGTACCGATCGAGCGAAGGTAGTCCACGGTGACGTCGATGTCATCGCTTACCTCGAGCAGCCGCATGCCGGCGCCGGCCGTGTAGAACCGGTCGGTATTCCGGGCGCGCCAGTCCGGCAACAAAAACTGCTCGCTGCCGGCCTGGGTGGAACGAATGTCTTCATAACCTGCCTGCAAGTGAAAATGCTGTTTCTCGCTCGCAGCGTAGCTCAGATCGCCGCTGATGCGCAGATCCTCGGCGCCGGTCAGCCCGAGCGGCGATTTGGTGTAATCGTCGTCGGCGTACAGTGCCGCAAGAGTCGCCGAAACCGGTGTCCCGGCGCCGGAGGCGGACAACGTAAGTTCGGCGAAACGCCGGTAGCGATACGCCAGGTGATATTTCCTGAGCAGCGGGTTCTGGCCGAACGAGAACGCCTGCGACTCGTCGTAGCGATCGATCTCCCGCTTCGCGACGCCCCCTTTTGCGAGAAGGTCGATACGTCCGTTCGGCCGCCAGTGCAACGCGCCCCACCCTGAATCCTCGGTCTGCTCGGCGACCTCCTGGTGGTCGCGGTCGTGCTCCGTTCTGCGAAAACCGCCCGACAAACGCAGTTCGCGCGACCAGCGGTAGGCCGCATCCAGACTCAGGTTACTCCGCCTGAAGCCGTACGGGACGTTCTCTTCCGCCTCGCCGGAATTAAAGGTATCCGAGATGACACGGGTCCAGGATTCTATCGGTGTGTTGTTGTCCCTGCGGTCGTACCGGAATCGTGCGTCAATACGGAGCTTGTCGAGTGGCGACGCGCTCGCCGCAATCGCGAAATTGCGCTTGTCGACCTCCGCATCGAGTCGCGTACGAGGCAGCGGCACGGTGGTCAGATTGTCATTGGTCGTGTACGGCAGCAACACATCGTTTTGCGTGGCTCGGCCGGCCGCGGCGCTGAAGGAGAGTCCGCTGTCCCAGGTATCGAAGCGATAGCCGCCTGACAGCGACACCTGCTGCAAGCGGTTGTCGGGTGCCTGGGCAATGAGTCCGGTTTCGGCGCCGGCGGCAGTTACGAACGGGCTTTCCCAACCCGTGGCGAGGAAACGATTCTGGAAAAATGAGCCGTAGTACGCTGCCACGAGATAACCGCGGTCGACGGCAAGACGGGCACTAAGCTCGACGTTGTCGGTACTGTAGTCCAGCGCGCGTGGCAGCAGGCTCGATTGGGTGAAATAAGAGCCCGCAGCTATGTCGACGCCATTACGCTCGATACGCCGGTAATTCGCGTCCAGCTTCACCGCCGGCAGTGGCAGGTAGCTGGCGCCGGCCTCGAACAGCTTGCGGTCACTTTTAATTTCGACGTCGACCAGGTCGGATGCGAGCGTCGGGAAGTCGCTCGTTGCAGTTGCGCGCTGCCAACCTAACGGCAACGACAGCGAACCCGCACCCGATGGAGAGAAGATCGTTTGCGTCGTATCGTACTGCCGGCGCGGCAGTTCGCGGTAACTCACCCGGTAGTCATACAGTCCCTGCTGTCCGCCGGTGACAGCAAGGTAGCGTGAATCGAGGCCGAGGTCCTCGATGGCCCAGCGCGCCTGGTACTCCCGGGACAGGTAGGAACCGTTCCCGGCGAAGTTGACGTAGGCGCCCTCCTCATCGTAACCGCCAGCATCGCCGAGGTACGCGGAGTCATCCGTTACGTAAATCGTCTCAGCTGTGTAATCACCGCTGTAGCCTTCGGGAAACGGGCAGGACTCGCAGGTCCAGCTGCTCGTATCCGGCGTTTGCGCGAACGCCGGCATCGCGGTGGCGAGGACAACGGCCATGACGACGCCAGCCGCACGGTGCCGGCGACGGTCGGGTGTTCTGCGTATGGTTGCTCGACTCAGGTTGTACATGGCTGATCCCTACCGCATAAGCCGGGAACCGGACGGGTGATTCGAGCCGTGTACCTGCTCGTGGCAGTTGAGACAGCCTGTCGCCAGCAGGAATTGCGATGGCATGGCGCCGCCGGGCAATCCTCCCGGCGTCTGTGCAATGCTCGGATGGCCGCGTTCTGAATGACAGCCCTGGCAAAGCAGTGGCGCGCGACGGGTCAGCATGCCAGGGTGATTCGACCCGTGCGGTGCGTGGCACAGCGTGCAGTCCTCCGTGACCGGCGCGTGCTCCCATAGCCAGGGGCCGCGCTTTTCGGCGTGGCACTCGTAACACGTGTCGTTGACCGTCTGGCGATTGAGCTGCTCGTCAATCGTGGCGCCATGCGGATTGTGGCAGCCGCCGCACTCCATTTTGCCTTCGGCGATGGGGTGCGCGAATGCCTTCCGTGTCTCACTGCGCGTCGTGATGTGGCAATCAAAGCAAATTGCCGGCTGCGTGGAGGCATGCAATACCGCGTCCTCCGTCGTATGGCTGCGATGACAGTCGGCGCATGCGACGTCGTTTCGCGCGTGCGGGCCCGTGTGCCAACCGAAACCCGTGTCTGCCTCGTGGCAACCGGTGCACATGCCGTCCTGGACCGACGCCGCTGTGTCAGCGTCTCGGCCGAAGCGGACTACTGACGGTCGTTCCTCGCCGCGGCGCACGCGCGCCGTGTGCCCGCCTCCGGGTCCATGGCACGCTTCGCATTGCAACTGGCCGTGGCCGAAGGGCGTGCGCGCATCCGTCGGTACCGCATGCGGCGTACGGAACAAGCCCAGTACCTCGGGGCCACTATGGCAGGCGAGGCAGGTATCCGCGCCGTCGCGGCTGTAGGGAATATCGCCCGCGGACTGGGCCAAAAGCCACGCCGGCAGCAACGCCGCGACGACAGTCAACAGGCGATAGTCGGGGAGACGCAACTGCCGGGTCGCCTTTGCCGAACGGCCAACCCCATCAGTTGAAGTTGAACGTGTCGATCTCATGCACTTCCTTCACATCCGCCGTCCGTCCGGGTCCGTGGCACAGCACGCAGGTCTCGACGCCCGACGAAATAAGCGTGCTGTCGGCGGCCTTGGTCGCGTTGAAGTCGCCGCCGTTCTGTTTCATGTGTTCGGCGGCGAGCGCGCTCACGTGGCACGTCGAACACACGGCGGTGTTCGGCGAGATTACCCGGTCGTCGGTAGGGGTGAATACGTTATTGGCGTCCACGGTTGTACCGAGGATCGCGCCGGGTTCGACCGGATAATAGCTGTCCTCGGTATGGCAGCCCTCGCAGTTATTGAGCCGCCCCGGGTAGTGCACGTCGAAGCTGTGTGCGCTGTTGCCGAAACCGCACACGTCATAAGTCTGTCCGATGGAGTTCGAGGCATGAATGGCGTGGATCATGAATTTGAAGTCGATCGAGGTATCGTCCGGCCCGAGCGTCGAGTTGCATGGCTCGCCCGAGCGCCGCGTAACGTCGGTCATGTTGGGGTTGTGGCAGGTGGCGCAAGCGGCAGGGTTGTCCGTTCGGTTGTTGCCGTGCAGAGACAGCTGGTTGTGGCAATCTTCGCATTTCCCGATGTCGACCACCGAACGCCGCGGCACGGCTTCAGCATCGGTGATCGGCGCATACGCGATGGCGTTGGTCACGGCTATCCGGTCGATGGCGCCATCGTCGTCGGCATCGAGCGCCGGGTGTCCCTCAAGCACGATCGCCGCGCTCCCGGAGGCAGTGGCCGGAATCGCCGTGGTTGATGTAACCGTGAAGGTACCGTCGCCGTTGTCGGTGGAGTTCCCGCCGCAGGCATTGAGCGGATTCATTGTGACCGGCAGCGCGGGCAGCGAACCGCTGTCCCGGTTCGTGTAGTCGCCGGTGCTCCAGGCAACGATCACTGAGAGGCGGCTGGCACCGCCCGCACACTGCGTAAATGGCGCCGACGTATGCAGGTTGTAAGGGGCACCCCCGTTCGTCGGATCGGTGACCGAGATTGTGACCAGGGGCAGTTCGCCGATGCCTGTATCGGCGATGTCGACTACGTTGAACTGGAAACGCCCGCCCGCGGTCTGCGTACGTATCTCATGAGCGACCGGAATGCTGACCAGCCGGCCTTCAGGATCAGTCACCGTCGCATTCGGTCCGTGGCAGTCCACACACTGGGTATCGTCCGTGAAGTTGAACCCACCGGGATGCACGCCGGTCTCGATGGCGAAATCGTTGCCGCTGTCCGGCACGCCGTCGTCGTAATGACAGGTGCCACACGCGGCCCGGTTCGGCACGAGACGGTAATTACTTCCCTCTGGCGTGTCGGTGTCGTCTTCCTCATGGCAGGCCTGGCAGTTGCGAATATCCTGTCCAAACTCGAGGTCATCCCAGCTAATGACGTTGCCGCCGAAGCCGACGATGCTGTAGTCGCTGCGCGCCGAATGGATATTGTGGATCATCGCGGTCATGTCGATGGTATTGCCGCTGTCGCCATCGATCGATGAGGGGTTGTGACACATGACGCAATACCCGACATCGAAACGTGCCTCGCCATGAATCTCCAGGTTGTCGTGACAGGCATTGCAGGTGTCATTGTCGACAATGAGGCGGTTGGTGAGCGGAGCACCACCGCTCGGAAGAAAGTCGAGGGGCGCATTGTTCGCCGGGATGTTCTCCGGATGAAAGCCGCCCGACCTGGTCCGGATTTCGACGCCGATTCGATGCGTGTTTGTTGCGTGGAAAGCAGGTCCGGCCGGGTAGCCCGTCAGGGCGTTGGCAAACGTGTAAACGTATGTGCCGTCGTTGTTGTCGGTAAAGGCGCCGGCGGTGGCCGACTCCGTGCTTGCCTGTGCATCGGGAATGCCGGCGCTGCTGCGCGTTACATACGACTGCCAGCGGCTGGAACCGCCGTTGGTTCCGGGAATGAGCTGTGAGATCGCAAAACTGATATTCGCCGCGGGCAGCCCGGAAAGCCCCTGGCCGAGATCGTTCGTGAGCAACAGGGTCACGCTGGGCGTGCCGCCGCCCAATGGTACCGAGACGTCGGTGATCTGCACGTTGATTTTCTCGGCCGATGTCACCGGCACGCCGCCGCCGGAACCGGACGTCCCGGGCGGGCCCGACGGCCCCGGCGGGCCTGCCGGGCCGGCCGCACCCGTGGCACCGTCGTCGCCACTGCAGGACGCGAGCAGCAGGGCGCTCAACGAGAGAAGAACAAGATGCCTGCGCCGTCGAGAATCATTGGCCAACGTTACGCTACCCTCTTAAATGCTCACTATTGCCTTCCTGGCATTGTACATAATCTAAATTCGAGTAGCCGGGTGCAGAATGACCTGCCACTCCGCGGGATTGCACGTAACTACACCCGCAGGGCGACGGTGCATTACCGGCGGGCGATGGCCTGCAGCGACATGGGCAGCTGCAGCATATCCCCGCCGCTCGTCATAAGTTCGAGCTCCCCGGCCACATCGAGGCGTGCGTCGTCGATGCCGTCCCGGACCAGCGCATCGGCGACAGCGCGCGCGCGGTAGCGCGCCAGGCGCTGCAACGCCGTTTCGCTGACCTCCTCATTTTGTACCAGCTCTTCGAAAACGGCCTCGTAATAACGGCCGTTTTTGTCGGGAAATCGTGTGTTGATCGCCCGACGCTGTGCAGGGCGAAGACGGGTACTTGCAAACTCATCAAGGATATTGCGCACCTTCACATCCCCGACATCGAGCGGTGCGACCTCTGTCCCGCCGGGAGGACGAGCACTCGTTGCGAGTGTGACATGCTGGCGCAGCTGGCGAGTCGCGAGGGCCCGGCGGTCGGCCACCGAGTCGTAGCCGGGCTGTACAGTGAGGCCCAGCAATGGCCGCTGTCGCAGTGCGCCGGCAATGGCAAGGAGTTGTTCGCTCGCAGCCGGCGAGAGTTCGGCGCTGCCGAATTCGAAGGCGAGGTGGTCGAGGCGGCCGCGCTGCCAATCGGCGAGCTTGGCCAGCACTTCGAATGGCGCCGTTGGCAGCTCTGCAAAGAATTCGCGCCAGAGCTCACGGCACAGGCCGGGCACGCCCGCAGCCAGGTTCCTCCGGTCAAACCGGGCTCGCCGCACTACACGCACCTGGCCCGACGGGTCTTCGAGCAAGGCAAGCGTGAGAAACGATGGCGCGTCCGCCGGATGCTCATCCGGGTTCGCGAGCCGCACGTCGTCCGCGACGAGTCGGGATTCGACCGACACCTCCGCCGCCATTGCCTCGAGACTGCAATCAATGTCAGCACGTCCTGACACAATTTTCCGCCCAATGATGCGAGTCGCGTAAGGCGAAACGGCGGGCAGGTCTACATCGGACAAGGTGATCCGAACCGTCGAATCCCGTCGCAGCCCCGGCGGTTGCCACCGCGCTGTCAAATCCGCGTTACCGGAGCCAACTACCCGGCCGCTGGCCGACAATGCAACAAATGGTACGTTGCCGCTTCGGTCCCGCGACAGTCTCGCATCGATGCCGTTAACGCCAACCTCCACCGTGGGCCGGACCGTGCGATCGAGAAATACAAGGCGACCGGCGCTCAGGACGATGGTGTCGATCGGGGCGTCCGGGCTTACATCGGTCAGGGCCGGGTGATTCAGCCAGGGCGGCAGCAGAGCACTTTCGCGGGCACTGCGCTCGATCTCCAGCAGTGGTCCGGCGACATGCATGGCTTCAATCGCTATCGAGGGTTGCCGGGTATTGATGGCAACCCCGGTGGCGGACAACGCCTCCGCCGTGAACTCCGGATGCCCGTCTGAGGCAGAATCGACCTCGATGCCGAAAACCTCAACCCGATCGCGAAACAACCACCTGGCGTCAAGCAAACTGCCCGCGAACAGTCGCGCGTCGATGCGATCGACCGAAATTCTGGCTGGGTTTTCTGCCTGAATTAGAGTAACGTCGGTCAACGACATTTCGAAGGTATAAGGATTGAAAGCGACGCCTTCGATGTCCAGCTTTTGATCGGCATCGGGTGCCAGCGTCGTGATCAACCACCTTTCAACGAGGTGAGGAACGAGTTCGAACCCGGCCAGGGAGTACAGCGCGAAAACAGTCGCTATGACGAGCAACGCTCTCAACCATGCTTTGCGCAAGTCAGGTCTCCGGCCGGCAAGGCGTTACATCGAAGCCGATGCGTAGCGCCACGGGATTCGCAGGTGCCACGGATGATCGCACCCTCCGCGGCCGCAGTTCCAGCTTAACAACAAAATAATGAGGAGCACGATCGTGCAACGACTGAATCAAGAACCGCTGATGCTCACGGCAGCGCGCCGGCGTTGTCGTGGCCGGATCGACAATCGCCTGCTGGTGATTGTCGCTGTCATCGCTTTGCTGGCGATCATATTCGCCATCGTGTGGCTCAGGCCCGAACCGGAGCCTGAACCGGTGCCGGCACCCGCTTCCACACGCCCGCTCGAAACCGTCGAGCCAGCAGAGTCACCGGCCGAACGCGGCGATTCGGCTCGCGACATCATCGGCGAACTCGAAGCCGCAGCGGACAGCGTGGACTACGCCGAAGCGTACCGACGGGCGGAAGAGTTCCTGTCCGAGGAACGCATGGCAGACGCACAACTCCTGTACTTTTACGCCGCGCGCGGCGGCCACGCACCGGCCGCGTATTCGCTGGCTACGTTCAATGATCCGAATCATCACTCGCCGGACTCAAGCTTTATGGACGAGCCCGATCCCTTTCAGGCCTACAAATGGTACAGCGAGGCAGCAGAGGCGGGTCATGAGAACGCCGCAACGAGACTCGACGAATTGCGTGCATGGGCCGAACAGGCGGCAGCCGCCGGCAGCGCGGACGCCGAGCGGCTGCTGCTGCAATGGGAGTAAACATCATGCATAACAAGATATTCTCCGCAGCCGCGATCGCGCTGCTTGCCGGGTTCGTTACTACTTTCGCGGCTGACGCCTCGGCACAGGTCCAGCGGCCAATGCTGCAGGAAGGCAAGACCGCCTTGTACCAGCGCGTCATCGCCGTGCCAGGCGCAGCACTCGTGGATACGGCAGGCGACACATCCGATCCACGCATCGTGCCGCCTTTTTCGACCTACTACGTTTACGACCGCCAACAGCGGGATGATCGCGAGTGGCTGCAGGTCGGCTTGAACAGTACGGGCGACATCGAGGGCTGGCTTGCTGGCGAAGAAGCTGTCGACTGGCAACAGACGCTGACAGTCGCGTTTCGCGATCCGGCACAACACGAGCGGGTATTACTGTTCGGCGACCGCGACGCGCTGAAAGAAATCGTCGATGGAAACGACGCGGCTGCCTACCGGCAGTTGCGTGCGCAAGCCATCGAGGGAACGAATGCCGATTCGCCGGTGGTGGCCGTGCAGCCGGAGGGACACGTCGACATTCGTCGCGACTTCTACCTCGTACCGATCCTGGGCCACGAAGACGTGCTTGTCAGCGGCCAGCAGGCGAGATTGCTGCGGGTCGCCACCGTACCGCTGCAGGATTCCGAGGCAATCGTGGAGGCCTACCGTACCGGGATTGTATTCGTCATCGATTCGACTATATCGATGAAGCCCTACATCGATGCGACCCGTGACGTCATGCAGCGCGTCTATCGTGCCATTGACGAGGCAGAACTTTCCGAGCGTGTCAGTTACGGTCTCGTCGCCTTCCGCGACAGTACCTCCGCGGTCCCCGGCCTCGAATACGTAAGCCGGACCTTCGCGAACCTTGAGGATGGCGTCAGCGGTGAGGCGTTCCTGTCGAGCATCGACCAGGTTCGGCCTGCAACGGTTTCGAGCCAGGGATACAACGAGGACGCCTACGCCGGTGTGAATGAAGCCGTTCGGGCGATCGACTGGAGTGGCTACTACGCGCGTTACGTCATCCTGATCACGGATGCCGGGCCGCGCGGCGCAAACGATCCGCTGTCGACGACAGGGCTCGATGCGGCGGCATTGCGTCGGCTCGCGGCAGACAAAGACATCGCAATCAGTGTTTTCCACCTGAAGTCGCCGTCAGGCACCGACAATCACGACTACGCCGAGGCCGAGTATCGTCAGTTATCCACCGTGAGCGGCATTGGCGATTTCTACTACCCTGTGAAAACCGGTGACGTCGATGTTTTCGAACAGGCGTTGAGCACGCTCACCGGGCAACTCACGTCGCAGGTCCGTGCCGCGGCAGCAGGCCAGCCGCCGTCGCAGATCGCCGCCGCTAATGCGGAAACGGAACTCGGGGAGTTGCAGGACAAAGTTGCTCGCCTCGGCTACGGTCTGCGCATGCGTTACCTGCAGGAGCAGTCCGGACAAGGCGTGCCATCGCTGTTCAATGCCTGGATGATCGACCGCGATTTCGATGCGCCGCAGGAACGCGCACTCGATGTCCGGGTGCTTTTGACACGTGACCAGCTCAGTGACTTGCATGAAGTCCTGCAACAGGTGTTGATAACTGCCGAGGAAGGAGCGCTCGCACCCGACGACTTTCTGGATGAGTTGAAGAGCCTTTCCGCATCAATCAGCCGCGATCCGGAAGCCGTGAAGTCGGCGACACGAGCGCTAGGCGGAGAGAGCCTCGCGGATCTCGGCTATATGCGCGAGTACCTGGAGGGCCTGCCCTACCGAAGCGAGGTGATGAATCTCGATCTCAGCATCTGGGAGCAGTGGCCGGCACAACGGCAGTTCGAATTCATCAACCAACTCGACGGCAAGGTTGCGTACTACCGCGCATTGCACGATAACGTCGATCTCTGGGTGTCGCTGGATGGCGAGGCCGTGGACGGAGATTCCGTGTACCCGCTGTTGCTGGAGGCGTTGCCCTGAGTGATCCGGTCTTTTCACTGCGCGGAGTGGTGAAGAGTTACCGGGCCGGCGGCTCGGAGTTTCGCCTGACCGTTCCAGGTCTCGACATTCCGGCGGGCGCGAAACTCGCCTTCATCGGCGAGAGCGGGTCCGGCAAGAGTACCCTCCTCGAGTTGCTCGCGATGATACTGCGCCCGTCGGCGAGCGATCGCTTCGACTTCAAGCCTGACAACGACACGCACGACATAATGGATGCATGGGAATCCGCCGACGTCGATGGTTTGAGCAACCTGCGCAGCCGGCACATAGGCTACGTGCTGCAATACGGCGGCCTGCTCCCCTATCTCACGGTACGCGAGAACATCAACCTGTCGCGGCGACTGCTGCAGCAGGAGATCGGCGAAACGGCCGACGGCTGGGCTGAGCGACTCAATATTGCCGGGCAACTGGACAAGCTGCCGGCGGAGCTTTCGGTGGGCCAGCGCCAGCGCGTTGCGATCGCGCGCGCACTGGCCCACGAACCATCAGTGCTGATCGCGGATGAACCGACGGCATCGGTGGACCCGCTCAATGCCGAACGCATCATGCAACTGATGGTCGGACTCGTCGATGACCTCGGTGTTACGCTGATCGTAGCGAGCCATGCCCACCGCCTGATGCGGAGCGCCGGCCTCGACATGATCGACCATCATGTCGATGCGGTCGACGCAACTACGATGCACGTAACGGTGTCCGGCGTTGCCAGCTGAATCCCAATCCGGCCTGATACTGCGCCTTGCGTGGCGGGACTTCCTGCACGAGCGCATCATGTCGGCGTGTTTCATACTGGCATTGAGTGCCGTGCTGTTGCCGCTGCTCGTCCTGTTCGGACTGAAGTTCGGCATCATCGGCAACCTGCTCGCGCCGTTGACCGAAGATCCCCGCTATCGCCAGATCGTGCCCGCCGGCAGCGGCAGCTTCGATCCCGCCTGGTTCGACGCAATGGCCGCTCGCGGCGATGTCGCGTTTATCGTGCCGCGCACACGTGCCATCGCCGCAACGATGCGCTTGCGAGTGCCCACCAGTGACGAGGGGCGGATCATCAGTGTGGAACTCGTGCCATCGGCAGCGGGAGACCCGGTGCTCGATGAGCTGGACGCGCCGACGGGCTACGACCGCGTGGTGCTGTCGCTCGACGCCGCTGAAAAACTTGGCGTCGCTGCGGGGGCGCGCGTCGAGGGTATCGTTTCCCGCACCTTGTCGGGCAACGCGGAAACCGAATTGATACCACTCGAGGTGACAGGCGTTGCATCGCCAGCCGCCTTCGCGCGTGACGGCATGTTTGTGTCGCACGATCTCATGGTCGCGGTCGAGGACTTCCGCGATGGCCGTGCTGTGCCGCAGTTCGACTGGGACGGCGCCGTGGTCGATGACTCGGCCCGCGCATTTGCCGGGTTCCGGCTGTATGCCGCGCAGCTGGAGGACGTCGCCGGACTGCGCCGCGGCCTGATGTCGCAGGGTATCGATGTACGGACGCGGAGCGCGGACATCGAACTCGTGCAGTCACTGGACCGTAACTTGAGTATCGTCTTCTGGATTATCGCGATCATCGCCGCGATGGGTTACGGCCTGTCGTTCGGAAGCAGCGTGTGGGCGAACATAGACAGGAAACGGCGCGAGTTCAGCGTGTTGAGGCTTACCGGCTTTCGCACCCGGGGTATCGTCTGGTTTCCGATATTGCAGGCAATGCTGACCGGTGTATTGGGCTGGCTGATCGCATCCGTCGCATTTTTTGCGGTCCAGTTAGGACTCAACTCGCTGTTTGCCGACAATATCGGCGGCGGCCAGGCCGTTTGCCGTCTGCTTCCGCTGCATTTCCTCGTCGCACTGGGTATGACGCTCGTGTTCGCGAGCGTTGCGGCAATGCTGGGGGGCATTCGCCTGGCGCAGCTCGAACCATCGCTGGCTTTGCGGGAAGGGTGAGCCACTTGAGTCTTCGTGAGCGCGAACGTCGCATGTCGAACGCAGTCGCCGCCTGATTACAAATCGTCTGCAGCGAAGGTATCGCAACTATCGGGATTGCCACTACGCAGTCCGTTGCTGAACCACCGTCGTCGCTGTTCCGAGCTGCCGTGCGTGAAGGAGTCCGGCGTCACGGTACCGCCGCTTTGCCGCTGCAGCCGGTCGTCGCCGATGGCGGACGCCGCATTCAGGGCTTCTTCGACATCCCCTTCCTCCAGCTTTATGTTCTTCGCACGGTTGGCCCAGACCCCCGCGAAACAGTCCGCCTGAAGCTCCAGCCTCACCGACAGCTGGTTGGCTTCCGCCGCGCTTGCTTGTGATTGCAGTCGCCGAACTTCGCCGGAGACGCCCAGCAGAGTCTGCACATGGTGGCCGATTTCGTGCGCGATGACATAGGCCTGCGCAAAATCGCCCGGCGCGTCGAAACGATCATGCAGGTCCTGAAAGAAGGCAAGATCGATATAAACATTCTGGTCGGCAGGGCAATAAAACGGACCCATCGCCGCCTGTCCCAGGCCGCAAGCGGATCGAGTCGCACCGCGGAACAGGACCAGCCGCGGTTCCACGTATTCGGCACCACTGGCGGCAAACAGCGCACGCCAGACATCCTCGGTGTCCGCGATCACTACAGAGACCATGTGGGCTTGCGGATCGTTTTCGAGCTCTTCGGCGGTCAGTTGCGTACCGGAATCATCCACGCTGACTGACTGCATCCCTTCCAGCAGAAAAGTCGGGTCAATCCCGAAGTACATTCCCACCAGGATGACAACGATCGTGCCGATACCGCCGCCGACCATTTTTCGACCGGGGCCGCTACTGCGGCGGTCGATGATGTTCTTGCTGCGTCGTCCACCTCTCCAGCGCACTGGTGTTGTCCGTTTCAGGCCGGCTGGCATTGTCGGTCATCCTGGCGGCTTTGGCTATATCAGTCAGGTCCCGATAGCAGGGCTCTGCCACTCTTGATCCCTCCGCGGAGGGATGGGCTGAGTGCTCTACTTCAAAGTATTCGTCTTCTGCGGCCGCATCCTCATCGCGCATATCCGCGGCGCGATAGCCGCAAGCCGGCACCGCGCGGCCGTCCGGCCGCCGGAAGAACCAGCGGTCGCGATAATCCTTCACGATCCGGAAGCCCCCCTCGTGAACCAGCGTGTGATGCTTCGAGCAGAGCAACATCAGGTTGGTGAGGCTCGTCTCGCCACCCGCCGACCAGTGCTCGATATGGTGGGCATCGACGAAGCGCCGCTGCCCGCACCCCGGAAAGCGGCAGCCCTGGTCGCGTGCCCAGAGCGCACGTTTGATCGCCTGCGGCACGACGCGACTCTTGCGCCCGACGCTCAACGGCTCGCCGTGCTCGTCCTCGACCAGTACAAGGCGGCTCGCATCACAGCCGATGCGCCGGAGCGATTCGATCGGTAAACCGGCCCGCCCACACCTCCGCGGAGGGCCGACTCATCCACATGCACGACGACCTGGTAGTGATCCGACGTTCCAGTTGCAGCCTCGCCCCCGCCGCTCCTGCCAAGATACGTCTGCGCCAGCGCCACGAGCGCGTCCGCCCGTTGTGCCGCCCAGCTTTCCTCCGCGAGTTCGGGTGTCGATGACGCCGTTGCCTCGACAGCCTGGTCCAGCGCCTTGTCAACGAGCTCACCGGTCTCCAGCGGAAGCTCAACGGTGATCGTGATCGTCCCGCGATCCGGATCGCGTCGCAGGCTCAAAGATCGCCGCGCGAGTGCGCGGACTGCCTCGTCCGTGGAGGCTGCCCTGCCGCAACGCAGCTCCCGGCATCGCTCCTCGACACGAGCCGCCGTCGTACGCAGCGCAAACTCGAGAAGCTCGTCCTCGTTCTCCCTACCCGCAACCCTGGTGAGTGCCCGCACCTTGGAGTAGGAAAGCTCGCCTTTGGCGAAGGCCATTGCGATAGCCGGCAGGCATTTAAGCGCATGCGCCACCCGCACCTTTTCGCGCGCGGCGCTTAAGGAAAGATCGCAACGCCAGTGCAGCCAGTCGGCGCAACTTTGGAACCCCCAGCCGAGCCAGCCGGCACGCTCGTCGAAGCGGCGGACCAGTATCAGGAAGTCGTGGGTCACCGCGTTCAGCTGTGCGGCGAGGCTGGTGATAGCGCGGTCGAGGTCGTCGATGGAGAGGTCGTTGTCGCTCGGGACGGCGGGCGGGACAGCAGAGGCGTGGGAAAGCATAGCAGCACCTGACTGGTGTTTTATACAGGCCTGTTATTATAACCAGTTCGCGGCGGCCCGACAAACTGAAAATCCTTATATTTCCGGGAATTATGCGACGCTGGAGACAGCGCAAAGTGATCCTCGCTCCCAGGAGCCAGTCCGATGCCCTTGGAAAGATATCTCACCGATTCGCGGGATCATCGGGTTGTGACGTACACACGCTGCCGGACGCCATCTCTGCCCGAGTTCATCCTTTAAATCGGCCGTTCCTTCGTGCTCGAACCGATTATCGCTGAGCGATCATCGGTTCGACCTCATCATCCCATGGCACTGCCGGCGGCAGTGCGTTCGGCACCGAGCCATCGAGCGCCATACGAATCTTGCGGCCCAGGGCCTCGGTGGTAAACGGCTTGGGCAGGAATGCGATACCCGGGAGCAGCACGCCGTGCTGAACGATGGTGTCTTCGGTATAGCCGGACATGTACACCACTTTCAGGTCCGGACGGCTCTCGATAGCACTCCGGATCAACTCGGGTCCACTGGCGTCAGGCATCACGACGTCGGTCAGTACGAGGTCGATGGAGGGATTATCCGCGATCAGGCGCAGTGCTTCTTCAGCGCCGTCCGCGACGAGGACCGTGTACCCCATCCCTTTCAGCAACCGGCTCGTCAGGCTTCTAAGTTCGGCGGCGTCCTCGACCACCAGCAGTGTTTCCGTTCCCGTCAGGTCCTCAACCGGGACCACCGGCGTCTCGGCGGTCGTCGTATCGGCGGTGGCGCGCGGGAAGTAGACGGTAAAAGAAGTGCCGTGGCCGATTTCGCTGTCCAGGGCAATGCTGCCGCCGACCTGCCCGGCGATGCCATGGACGCTCGCCAGTCCCAGCCCGGTGCCTTGACCGACTGGCTTGGTCGTGAAGAACGGCTCGAAAATCCGCGCCTGCACCGCCGCCGTCATGCCGCAGCCGCTGTCAGTGATCGTTAATGCGACGTGCGGCCCGGCGGTGACTGACTCGTGGGTCCGCGCATATTCCTCGTCGAGTTCGACATTGTCGGTCTCGATGGTCAGTGTCCCGCCCATCGGCATGGCGTCACTGGCGTTGATCGCCATGTTAATGACGATCTGTTCGATCTGGCCGCGATCGGCAATCACCGGGTCAAGCTCCGGCTTTAATCCGACGAGAATTTTCACGTCCTCCCGGATCAGGCGACCGAGTATCGGCCGCAGGTCGGCAACCACGCTGCTGAGGTCGAGACTGGTGGGCTCGATGATTTCCTTGCGGCTGAACGCCAGCAGCTGCCTGGTAAGGCGCGCGGCGCTCATGCCCGCCTTATGGATCTCGGCGATGTCCTCCCGTGCCGGTTCCGGCACCTCAGCATTAGTGACGAGCAGTTCGCAATAGCCGAGGATCGCGGTCAGCAGGTTGTTGAAGTCGTGGGCGATCCCTCCAGCGAGCTGGCCGACGGCCGCCATCTTCTGGCTCTGCTGAGACTGTTGTTCGAGTAGCCGCCGTTCGGTGATGTCTTCGAAAACCAGCAACAATCCGGTGATCTCGTCCTGCTTGTCGCGAAACGGCACCCTGATCGTGTGTACCCAGCGCGTCTTTCCGTCTACTTCATAGCGCTCTTCGTTGTGCTTTGTAACGCCGGTCGCCATCACTTCCTGGTCATCCGCACTGCAGGCGTCGGCCAGTTCCGCAGGTTGGAACGCAGAGGCGTCTTTGCCCACCACCTCCGCGACCGTCAGGCTGAGGTCGGCGGCGTAGCTGCTGTTGCAGAACCGGATGATGGAGTTGCGATCCTTGACGATGATGCCGTGCGGGAGGTGTTCCAGCAGGTTGTGATTGAGACGCTCGCTTTGCCGCAACGCCGTTTCGGCCTGGAGACGCTCACTGACCTGGTGCTCAAGCTCGTAGATACGTCCGACCTGCCCGGCCAGCGCCATTAGCTGCTGCTCCTCTTCCTCGCTGAACGCCACGCCTTCGTTGCCAACCAGGCAGATCCAGCCGTAGACGCGTGCTAGCGATGCGACCGGTACGATCAAGTAGGCTTTAACGGCCGGGTGGCTTCCGGGGAAGGCGTCCTCGCCGTCGGGGCTGGTGCCGCGGGCGGCGCGGTGGGTGCGTACCACGGTGGCAAAGATTCCCGCGAGCGGGTTGCCCTCGGCAATCCAGGGTCCTGCTTCCACTCCTGAGACGACGACACGGCCAACGCGGTCGACAGAGCCCTCGCCACGCTCGAGCAGGCCAAGCGTCACGTAAGTGGGGCAATACAGGTCGTGCACTGCCGTGCACAAGCGCTGCAAACGGTGATCAGAGTCGCGCTGCGACGCGAAATCGAGTCCGATGTTGATCAGCGCGCGCAGCCGCACGTTGGCGGTGCGCAGGTCTTCCGGCGATTGAGAGCGCCGATCGCCGAGCAGCCGCAGCTGTTCGTGATCGAGCTCCGCGGCCTCGAGCGCCTCCTCCATCGAGTTGCCGGCCAGGGCCAGTGCCACGATGTTCAGCGCTTCCGCCGCCAATGGCGGCTTGGTCAGCACGTAGGGGATGCCGGCGGCCTTCGCCGCCACTCGCGCTTCAAGTTCTCCATAAGGCGCGGTGTAGAACACGACCGGGATGTCGCTTGTCCGTGGCTCAGCTCGGAGCCGCCTCACCAGTTCATAGCCATCGATCCCCGGCATCAGCACGTCGGTGATCACCAGATCCGGACGGTTCGCCACGGCCGCCGCCAGCCCGGTCGCGCCGTCGTCCGCTTCGACCACCTGGTGACCTGCCTCGATGAGGATGTCCGCCAGCGACGCACGATTGGTGATCAGGTCGTCGATGATCAGGATAGTAGCCACTATGTATTTACTCTTGTCGCCATAACTTTTTTCGGGCGCCGATGGACCGGCAGCATGGAAGGCGGTTTCTGGTGAGGGGCCGCTATCAACAGGAAGCATAACGATATTGCTGGAAGAAACCGCGAACCCGGTCTCAGGTATCGAGAATCGCACCGACCCTCGACTGATCCTGAACCGAGCGGAGCAAGCGAACCCGAACTACCCTCCATCCAGTGAAGATCCAGGAAACAGCTTCGGCTCGTTTATGGCTGGGTATCGGTTTTAGTCTTCGCTATCCCATTGGTTGCGCTTTCTGTTTGGGCCATAAATTTCTGAAAGGGTCGTGATTGATGGAGAAGTTCGCCACCGAGTTTCTTCAGGTCGTGGACCTGGCCTGGGCTCAAAGCTGCCGTTGGAAGCGAATGGTACTGTTCCCGCCTGGCGGGATCTTCCACCTGATCAAATGTCAGGGTTGAAAAATAAACAGTGACAGGCGGTTTTTCCGGAGCGCGATGCAGATTGATATTTTCGCCCCACGCCAGAAACTCCCTCCGTGCCTGCGCAATGTTTTCAGTGGTAAGCGTGTTGACTGCCGCGTCGAACGAGGCTGTCAGGGTGTCGAACGTCCCCGGTTCCTTGCCAGAGAGCGCCCAGGGATAGGGCGGGTAAACCTGGGCGTTCACCAGAACAACAAGCACCCTCTCAACCCTGGCGAGTGCCTGTTCGGAAAAGGCACCGGCCATTCTCATTACATCACCGTGATGGGCAATCGGGCTCATCATGGAACCGCGCACGCCGATATTGTCGGTGATGCCTCCGTCTGCCAGGTTGAGATAGGGCATATTTTTGTGGTCAAGATAACGGGAAACTCCCTGGGCGACGGCAAACTTCCGCGACAGCAGGTTGCGGGCTTGCAGGGCCTGGCTGATCCAGGGTTTGTTTTCGACTGGCAACCGGAATAATTGCGAAGCCTGACCGGTGCGAATGCGGGCGGCACAGTGGACGAAGCCATAACGGCGTTGGCAACGGGATAGACGTCAAGGTCCGAACAGAGCAGGTCAAACTGTTGCTGGATAAAGCTGAAGGTCAGCGAATTGTTCAGATCCGTGGCGTTGATGATGACGAAGGGGCGAGTTCCCCGGGACAGGTCGGCAAACGTTTTCCCGTCAAAGATTCGCTTGTCCAGATACCCGGCCATCAGATCGGAACGGTTAAAATTCGGAGAAACAAGTTTTGCCCAATTGAACGGATTGGCGAGCATCCAGCCGTAAGTGCGTGGCCAGTTGCGACGGAGAAAACGCGCCTCGAAGTCCTCGAATAAACGGTCTCCGAACAGGCCATAATAAGCCGCTGTGTAGCTGCCACCGGAAACCGCGGAAATCACATCGACCTGATCCAGTAACCGGCTGCGCTGGCCGTCGATCATAATGTGCTCGTCCCGTAGCGCATCCATCACACCATAAGACAGCGCCGCTGCCCGGGTGCCGCCGCCGGAGAAAGCAAGCACGACAAAAAGCCGGTCGTCGTTGTCGGGCAGCCGCGATTCAAAATCATACGCCGGGGTGGCGTGGTTCTCGTCAAGCCTGGTATTCAGGGTATGCGTTGAGCAGCCACCTGCCAGGAACGCCAGCGTGACCACAGCAGCAAACCCCGATTTTCGGTGCCTGGCACTTCTGCGGTGCGGATGCATCATTGGCTTACTACAACGCAACCAGGTCAGTTATCGTATGTCGCACCAGCCTGGTACACGGCCGTATCAGGATGAAAGGCATACCAGGCAAACCAGAACGCCAGTACGGTTGGTAGTTCATTACCATCGTCGTTAGTCGCGCTTGCCGTCTGGTTTTCTTCATCGAAGACAATTTCTACTGCGCGCCCTTTAAATTCGTCCCGAAATCTTGCCGGTCCGGCCGCCAGTTCAACGAAAGGATACGCCTTGAAATGCCCGTCAATTTCAAGGCCCATGACGATGGCCTTGCGAGGGTATCGGGAATCCTCTTTTGCAACCGGAAAATAGATGCGGCCATCGCTACCGTAATTCGGATAGGGATCCACATCGTAATTCCGAATGTGGCCGGTTCGGGTCGACAGCACATCGGTATCGGGGTGGCGTTCGCGCCAGTCACGCCATGTCGTATGCGTCACGGGTAGCGACTGCAACATCTCGCCCTTAAGTGCGCCAGTAACTGCTTGCCGGGAAAGTTGCGACCATAGCGATTCCGTTTGTCGATCGAATAACAATACATCGCTATTGTACAAAAGACCGGATACACCAAAGGTCAGTATACTGTCGTCAACTTCGGCAGCGAACGCCATACCCGATCCACACAACGGACAATAGGTGACGACAACAGCCTCGCCGCCTGGTCGATCATTGACAATTTCGTGATAATTCAAAATCTTTATCGGGTATGCGCGGGCAACGCCTTTTACTCGAATGCCGAGCACCCTGTCTTCTGGCTCAAGAAAGCTCGCGTCTTCCGCCTTCACGAACTTCGGACGGTCCAGCGCCGGTATACCATCTCTGGGAGGCCCGCCCGCAGTATCTCGTTTGCCGGGTACCAGCGACGCTTGCAAATCGAAGCCGTTTTTTTCTGCGCCATAGGCGACGCCGCCGGTACCGAGAGTAAGCACAAGCATCATCACGAGCACTGGCTGTGCACGGATTAACGCGCGGTATCCTGCTGTAAGTTTCACGTCGCTCATGACTGCTTCAGCTTTTCGGTTTGAATCCGTATTCATGCTTATAAGTACGACCCGAGGGAAGCATTACTTATTACATGGCGCGTTTTTCCGACCGGCGGCGCATTAGCGGACAGGAGCTAAGAAATCCGCAGATCCACCATGACAGGTCAGGCAGACAGCAGCCGCTCCACATCGGCGCGGGCGTTCAGACCGTCCCGGTAGCCGAGCTCGATCAGTTCCCGGCAGAACTCCCCTTCAAACAGCAGGTAGCTGGGGAGCCGTCCCGGACCCCAGACACCCACGCCGCGCAGCAGGGTGCGCACACTCCGGGGCATTCGGTGCATGTGCCGCGCCGCGATCTCCCGCAGATCCTGCGACGGGTTGATCTGCAGCGCTTCGACGATGCGCAGACCGCTGTCGGCACGTTGACTTTCACTCATCAGGGACAGGGTCTTGTTAATGCGGTGCAGCCTGGCCAGGTCGTTGGCCAGATAGTCCATGAAGATCACGTCGAGTAGATAGCCGCCGATGTCACCGATCTCAGGATAGCAGGCATCTTCGGTTCGGCTCCGGATCCGGTGTTTCCTCCCGGGTACCGATGATCAACAGCCGATCCGCCCCCAGGCGAATGGGCGGGCTGAGCGGGGCTACGTGACGCATGCCGCCGTCGCCGAAGTACTCATGGCCGATGCGGATCGCCGGAAACAGCAGGGGCAGGGCAGCGCTGGCCATGAGGTGTTCGGCTGCAATTCGCGTGGGCGTGCCGGTTCGCCTGGGGACATCCCACCCCGGCATAGGGCGGGCGGTCTGGAAGAATGTTACCGCCCGGCTCGTGGAGTACCCGGAGGCAGTCACCAACAGGGCCTCCAGCATTCCGCGCTCGAGGCATTCAGCAATGCCGGCCGTGTAGACTTCCCGCTCGAGTAGCTCCTGCAGCGGAGCGGTGTCGAGCAGCGAACGTGGATTGGCGATGCCCAGCCCGCCCAGGGTCATGGCTGCCAGCCAGTGCAGACCGGTGGTCAGATTGTGCCGCCAACCGGCCTTGAAGACCTGCCCGGATTGCAGCGTCGCCCAGAACAGTTCCAGGCTTGCTGCACCTTCCCGGAAGTTGTCCGCATGACTGGCCATGACGGCCGCATTGATGGCACCTGCGGATGTCCCGGCGATAATCGGAAACGGGGACTCGGCGCCCGGCAGGTAATCCATCAGCGCCTTGATCACGCCAACCTGATAGGCGCCGCGGGCACCACCGCCGGGCAGCATGAGGGCCGGCTTGCCGCGGACGGTGCTCACGCAGAGCCCTCGTGCGGCTCATCATCGTTCTCGCTCTGTGGAACGCCGGCGCGGCGGATGAGCCATGGCATGGTCGGTGCCTGCACGAACAGGGTAAACAGCACTACCCCGAACGCCATGGATTGAATCGTCCACCAATAGTCCAGACTGGTGGGCAATGCCAGAGCCAGGGCCAGGGTGACGGCTCCACGCAGGCCGCCCCAGGCAATAACAGCCTGATGGCCGATTGGCAGGGGCTCGCGCGCGATGGCGTTAAGCAGCGGCGATGCTCCGAAGACCATGATCAGGCGGGCCAGCAGTACGGCAAGCAAAGTGGCCATGATGCCGGACACTTCCAGCAGGGACTCCGCCAGCAGGAAAGTGCCGTAGGCCATGACCAGCGACACCAGCGCGTGACTCACTCCGGGAAAGTTGGCCGCCCGCAGGCCTGTATCCATGTCCAACACGTCGGTAACAACGAATGCGCCGATCGCACCGAACACGACCAGGAGCAATGTCTGCGGCAGACGCATCCATCGCGCCAGTGGCTCGGTGAGAGCTGACAGGGCGAACAACGCAACCGCAAAACCGACCAGGGACTGTATGGACACAGGAGCACCGTCTGTTGAAATCCGCGGTGATTGTAACGAACTGAACGACCTTGCGTTGCCAACCGTGGGTTGTTTTCAGGGCCATGCCAAACAGGATGCAACCGCCCACCAAGAGACGGATGGAGCGGAACTAAACGTAGAACCTTTCCCGGGACAGGACAGGTGGCGGCCTTGTTAAGCGAGTGAGAACGCGAGGCGTGTTTCAGCGATAATCTGGGTTAGGATGGTCGAAACGGCAGCCGGCGGTCCATGCTTTGCGGTCGTTGCCGTGCGCGGGAATGCCGCCAGCATCCTTGAGTAGTCGCGCCATGTGCATCAGGTTCCAGGTCATGAACGTGGTGTTGCGCTGGGTGAAGTCGTTTTGCGGCCCGCCGGACTCCTCGTCACCGTAAGATGGGCCCGGACCGGCCTCACCAATCCAACCGGCGTCCGCCTGCGGCGGGATGGTGTAACCGAGATGTTGCAGCGCGTACAGGATGGACATCGAACAGTGTTTGACGCCGTCTTCATTGCCCGTAATGACGCAGCCGCCCGTGCGACCGTAATAGATTGACTGATTGCTGTCGTTGAGCTTGCCGGATTCGGCGTACAGCCGTTCGATGATACGCCGGCAGACCGACGACTCTTCGCCCAGCCAGATCGGCGTGCCGACGACGAGGATGTTCGAAGCCATGACCTTTTCACACAGCGACGGCCAGTCGTCGTGTTCGAAACCCTGTTCGCGCATATCGGGATACACCCCGGGCGGCAGCGTCAGATCCACCGCCCGGACCGTTTCCGTCGACACGCTGTTGGCCGCCATGATCTCTTCCGAGACTTTCATCAACGCCTCGGTGTGGGAAAGTTCCGGCGATGGCTTCAACGTACAGTTGATGTAAAGCGCCTTCAGGTCGGAGAAGTCGAAGTCGTGATTCTCACACAGGGCTCTCTGTTTCTCATTCAGGGTCATGATCGTATTCCTTCAAGGGATTGCACGATGCCGGTTCGTTCGCACGTTACTTCTTGGGCAGCGCATAGGCAACCAGCGCATCGCCAATTGGTGTTTGCATGAAATGATGACCACCCACCATCATCACCACGAATTGACGACCATCATGCTCGTAGGTCACTGGCGTGGATGGCAGATCAGACGAAGTCATTGGAGTCCGCGCGTTCGCCCTTGTCTGTTCGCTAGCGTACGTACGGGGACGTTGATCCAGTCACCATCCATCAACCTCGCTTGCCTGGGGCTTGTTGCTGAGCGTGATTTTCGAAAGTTCCACGCTGTCAGTAGTGGCCCGTACCCTGGCTATCGGTCTGGTTGCCCTGTCGGTATTCGGGTTTTTCGAACGGTGGCCGCGGCGCTTGCCGGCCGGCCTCGCGCGCTGGGTGTTGCAGGTGCTGGGCGTGGCTGTCTCGGTGCCGTTGACAGTTTCGGTGTATTACCTGGCCACCAGCGATACGGCTGTACTTCCGTTCCGGGAGGGCGGCACGCGCCTTCTTGGGTTCGCGGTTTTGACCGTTACCGGGATGCTGTTCGCACCGTGGTTTGCCATGTCGGCCCTGTTGCGCCAACGCGACGAGTCGGTGCGCAGCCAGGCCCAGGCGTTCGAGCGCGAACGCGGCAAGCTGGAACGAGCGGCTGTTGATGCCCGCCTGCGATTCCTGCAGGCCCAGATACAACCGCATTTTCTGTTCAATACGCTGGCCAATGTGCGTGAATTGGTAGAATCGCGCTCCGCGCAGGCCCCAATCGGTGCTGGATCGCTTGATCACCTACCTGCGCGCCGCGGTGCCGCGGCGCTCCGTGGTAGTCAATCTGCGTAAAGTCAGCCATTTCAGCCGCAACGAAAACGAAACCGGCAACATCCACCTCAAGGGGCGCGACGAAGTGCTGCCGGTCAGCCGCGGATTTTTGCACCTGTTCCGGCAGATGTAAGCACCCGCGCTTGAAGTATCGTGTGCGGAATTGGAGGGTCGGACGCGGGTGCGAATCACCTCAGGCAGTCAGCGCCACGCCGGCAAATATTCGCGCTTCGGTTTCGGATACCTGCCAGTCCATGAGTTCGACCACGCGTCGGTCCGCAAAGTCTTCCGCGACTTTGCGTTCGAGAACCCCCGCACATCGGCTTCCCCTTGCGCATCCCGCAGCAGCGTCTGCAGCGCGCGCTCGATGTCGGTGTCTTCCGGATACCTTTTCAGGTAACTGCGCCCCAGGCGCATGGCAGCCTGCAGATCGAGACCGTCAGTCAACTCCGCAAGGGGTGCCGGCAGCGCATCGGCTACAGCTGCCCGCAGGGGCAGCAGCGAGCTTCCGCCCACGCTCGCCAGCAACATCAATACTTCTCGTCGGGAAAGCTCCGCCATGATCAGCTCCGCAACTCCTGCTTGAGATAGTCGGCAAGCCGCATTCCCAGCGCCACCAGTGTCAGCGTCGGGTTGGCGATCCCGCCGGTCGGGAATATGGAACTGCCAGCGACATACAGATTGCTCACGCCGTGCACACGGCAATCCGGATTCACGACACCGCGACTTGCATTCACGTGCATGCGCGTGGCGCCGTTATGATGCCGCGACGCCCTCATGGTCGCGATGATTTCGTCGTGGAGCAGCGGCCACTCGACGCGGCCCTGGCCGGTACGGCCGAGTTCGCGCCTGAAGAAGTCGACGGCGCGATCGAGTTCTTCGAAATCCTGGTCACTGAAGTCCCAGTCGAGGCGAACCCTCGGCACCCCGAGTGGATCTCGCTCATCTGTGAGCGTAATGCGGCTCCGTGTATTCGGCGATTGTTCGAGCATGAAAGAGTACTGGAAATGCCCGCCGCGTTCGGTAACCGTGCCGCTCCGCCCGTTCTCCAAGAGCCCCGCGAGATCCATGATCGTCTGCGACGAGCGCTGCGGCGTATACCAGATGCGGAACGGGGTCAGGGTGCAATTGCGCAATCGATGCCGTTGTTGCGCAGCCTGCGTCGGCCCGAACACGGCCTGCACGTCTTGCCGGTCGCCGTCCACGTAAAGGCCGAACGACTGGTTCAGCCGCGAGAGAAAGAACGAGGTGTTGCGTCCCGCCGCACCATCGTACAGTCCGAGCGTCACGTGACCCTGGAAGTAACGCCCGACAAGGTCGTTGCCGTTGCCGATACCCTTCGGCGCTACGGAGTTGGATGCCAGCAGCAGTCGCGCATTCTCGATGCCACCGGTCGCGAGGATGTAGCGGCTCGCTCGCGCCGCGAAACGCCGGCCATCGAGGGTAGCGACTTCGAGAGATTCCACGGCTCCGCCGTCATTGCGCAGGCGGATGTCGCACACGTTCGCATTGAGGTAGACGCGGACTGTTTTACTCTCCGCGACGCTCGCCTTGAACGCACTGTACGTACCGTCCGTTGTCGCGCCGGTGCAGCGTGTGAAGCGTCGCGGCAACGATTGCAGGTCCGCATTGCCGAGATCCGCCGCCGGCCTTTCGGGCTTCCAGTTGGCGCTCATGTCGGCAGGGAAGCGCCCGATCTCGAACAGGTCGCAGGCCCGGTCGTAGTACGGTTGCAGTTGCTCCCTGGTCATGGGCCAGCCGCTGTCCGGCACCCAGTCGCGCGCCTCGAAATCTGCCGAGTCTAGCGGCACGCATTTGCCGCCCCAGGCATTGCCGGAGCCACCGAAATAGCGAAAGCGCGAACTGGTCAGGTAGTCGTCGATGTCGCGAGCCTCGCCTATCGGCCCGCGCATCTGCGCCTTGCCGCTGTAGAGGTCCTGTACCGCTTTCTCCGGCTCCTCGCCGCCACCTTCCAGGATGCAGACGTCAAGACCCGATTGCTCGAACTCCCGGGCAATCGCGATGCCGGCAATACCACCGCCGACGATCACCAGGTCGGCCTCGATCACGGTGCCCGGAGGCAGCTCGCGCGTATCGATCAACATCGGTTCAGCGGCTCGCGCCGTGTGCAACGAGAAGCGCGGCGATGTCTCCGTGCCCGGATTTCTCCGCCTGGTTGAGCGCCGTACGCAATTCCGGCTCGCCGAAGATGCCGCCGCCCTCCGGCACTTCGATATTTACATCTGCACCGTGCTTCAGCAGCAAACGGACGACTTCGATCGCGCCAGTGCGCGAAGAGCTGATCAATGCAGTCTCGTCACCCGGCACGACGGCATCGATATCAGCGTCATGGTCCAGCAGCAGTCGCACGATGTCCGTGTGGCCCTGTGCGGCGGCCATGATTAACGGATTGCCGTCTCCCTTCGACGGCAGGTTCACATCCGAGCCGTTCTCGAGGAGCCACTTGGCGGCGGCCAGGCTGCCGCGTCTCGCGGCGGCGATGAGCGGCGTGCCGTCGCCCGGATTTACCTGGTTGACGTCACCGCCGGCGGCTTTCAGTCGTTTGAGCAATACGACTTCGCCGCGCGCCGCTGCCTCCATCATCGATGCTGCGATGAGCGGCGTCCCGAATTCATGCTGGCCAGACCTTGCGGGTTCGTCCTGCGTTGCCTCCGCAATTGCAATGCGTGGCATGAACTCGAATGCAACGGTCATCGCGGCAACCAGCATGGAGCATGCTCATCGCAAGGCTCGTCCGCGACACGTCAGCGGTGTGGTTTCGCCTGGCGTCCATGAGGCACGCGATTCGCCGAGTCAGCTGGTTCCGCGAACGGACCGCGCCGACAGAGAGAGCTTCCGGTTGAGGTTGCACAATGGATTTGACAGATGCGGATCAGGCTGCCGGCATAGTGCTTTCGCTGATCGTGCGCGGCTCGTCATCAGGAAATCTCGCGCTCATCATCAAGCCGGCCGGCGGCATGACGAACTGCAGCGATGGAAGAAGTACAACGCCTCAATCAGCTTTTGCACGAGCATCAGCCACTGGTCGTGTCGACGCACGTGGGCCAGTTCGTGTTCCAGGATCCGTTGCAGTTCTTCGCGCGAAACCTGTTCGAAGAGTGCTGCAGGGATGAGGATGGTCGGGCGGCGCAGCCCCACCACCATGGGTGTCCTGGCGAGATTCGACAGGCGGATCTCGGCGGGCGCTTGCGGCAGCGGCGCCGGCCGCGATTCGCGTTGCAGCCGGCTGGCGATCCTGGCGCCGCGTAGCAGGGTGAGCAGCATCCATAGCGTACCGCAAAGCCAACCCACCGCCAGGGAACTGGCGAGTCCGCGCGAAACGTCGGGATGTACCAGAGCGTGGCCGATCGCAACTTCGGAGGCGCGTCGTCGTGGCTGTAGCTCTTCGGAGGCGGCAAAGGATGGTGCGGCATCGACAACGGCCGAACCGGCATAGGTCGAGGGTTGCTCGAGATTCTCAGCGACGCTGGTTGCCGGAGACGCCGGAAATAAAATGGGCAACGGAAGCATTGCCAGCGTGATGAGCGTAAGCAGCCATATCCAGTAACGCGTGGCGGCATTCAGGCTTTTGAAGAGTCGAAGGCCGACGCTGACGAGCAACACGAGCAGGCTGCCGATCCAGAGCTGCTGCCAAACGATCCCGAGTAGCAGACGGGCAGTATCGATATCAAAGATCACGTTTTATCTCCCTTCTCCAGCTTCGCCTGCAACCGTTCGAGTTCCGCGAGATCAACGTCCGTTTCGTCGACGAGGTTCTGTGCCAATGCTTCCGGCGACCCGTTGAAAAACTTTGCGATGAGATGACGCAGCGCACTGCTGCGCGCTTCGTGCCGGCTGACCAGCGGGCAATAAACGAAGGCGCGGCCTTCCTTGCGGTACGTGACGTAGCCCTTGTCGTTCAGGATGCGCAGCATCGTAAGCGCGGTGCTGTAAGCGACCGGCTGCTGTTCCGACAGGACGGCCGTCACTTCGCGAACGGAAGCCTCCTCGCGATCCCAGAGAACGGCCATCACTTTGAGTTCGCCTTCTGTAAGGGTGGGAGATTGCTTTCGCGCCATGGACGTCTCGGTATTAATTCCTTAGTAGGTCACCGAGCCTACGCCGGCTCCCGGATGCTGTCAACTAAGGAATTAATATATCCCAGAATAGTCCGGCACTCGAAGTTAAAACTCAAATGATCCGAATGCGTATTCGTTCAACGATCTGCCGGTTTCAGGTACTGGCTCTGTACGGCCGGTGAGTTGCACGTTGGTTGTTCGCGGCAACGCGCTGCGCAGATCGGGCATTCTTTACCAGTGCGGTGCCGAGTCCGATCACAAGAAGTGACAGGAAAGGCTCGAACGGCCAGAACGGTAGCCACAGCACCAGGTCCGCAGACCACTGCGCGGCGGTCAGAAAACCAGTTACGGCCTCCTGCCAATACCGGCCCGTAGCGGCTACAAGTGCTCCGCAAACAATCAGTACGCCGCCGAGGATCTTAAAGGCCAGCGGTGTGGTGCCGGGTAGCGCTCCTTTCGGCGCCGCCTGTTGACTTTTTTTGCCCCATGCCGCGATTCGCAACGCAAACGCGAGGAAGCCGCTCCAATAAAATACATAGTCGATAGGTTCCGGGTTGGCGTAGTAGAACATGTTCCACCAGTAGACACTGAACGGATATGCCCAGAGGAAATATACGCCCGACCTGTGCAGTACCTTCCACTGGGTCAAGTTCAGGTATTTTCGCCCGAAGTTGAAAGAGGTCAAAACCATGGCAAAAAGGAAGATATAGCCAATTGAACCTTCGAGTTCGTCGCGAAGAAGATACACCTCGTCGAAGTGGTACTTCTCGAAAGTAGTTCGACATAATGAATATGAATAAACCCTGCCAAGCCATTGCTACCGCGAAACACAAGCCGACATATTTTCGGTTGCGGAGCAACCACGCTGAGAACGGCCCGCGAAACAACGTCTGGGCAGCAGATGCGGCGACTACCAGGTATATGAAAGGAACCGCGCAACGGACGGAAAATGAAATCATTTCGGATACGCCGGCACCCGTCGACATATCCGCACGCATCGTGGTGGCAAGCATCACCGCGGACATCGGAACCGAGACCAGCCAGAACAATCGCCACCCGTTGATGGCCTTGCTGGCCAGCAATACTTTCAGCCTGGTGCTCACGACGACACCAACCAATCGATACAGCCCCTGCATAATATCGCATTTTCCCGTAATCAGGAGCGGCCGGCGACCTGCCCGATAGGTCAAGAAAGCATTGGCAGCTTTGCTCTGGCGAGGTATCCGATATTGCTGATAGCATTTGCACATGTACGAAGCCTTAAAGAATCGAATGCGCTACGCGATGCAAATTGCCGTTGCATTCACGCCCTGGGTGCTATCCATTTATCTGATTTACTGGCTGGAATACAGTGACACCTGGACGGACGATACACCTCATCGCGGCAAAGCGTCGGTTGCGATTCTGGTGATGGGAATGGGCTTGTCTTTTCTTGTCCATACATATTTTACGGAACGCGCACGGCGGCGATAACATGGATCCTTCGCGCTTGGCGACGGCTAAGCATCCAGACTCAGTTTGGATACGGCGAAAATAACTTGCGAATGCCATCGGGAGGCAGCGGCCACTACCATGGATTAATCAAAATCAATCCCGCACCCGCAGGCGATTCTTGGTCTCTGTCGTCGACGGACTGACATTTTGACGAGAGCGAAATCGGTTACACATCGCCGGTCAGCGAGCCGCCATCGATCGCACGCGCCTCAGCTTCACTCTTCAGACCATGCGGCCACCATCCCCACCTGACCGAGAACTTTCAGAAACTCGCGCTCACCACTCGCATAGCAAAAGCCGCCGTTCAGGCCGTAGGCCAGGCCGCGCATCGGGAATTGCAGGTTTCCGCGCGCTGATGCCGGCGATGACGGAGTCGGACGCGACCTTGTTCGGCCTCTCCATCAGGCGCGTTATTTCCGCCTATCGAAAAAGCGCCAATGCTCGTCGAGGCCATAAACTGAATTCCACATCCACAAGCAACGCCAAGCCCGGCTTCGGTACTCTTTCATTATTGAACGGCGCGGCCACAGGCACGCCAAGGCCTTGTTCGGTGGAGAGGATGTTTCGGTCCCGTCAACATAGTTCAGGCGCAACATGCAGCCTGAATACAGTCCCGCTCCCATAGCTGAACGACAAATTAACGCGTGTTTGCGGCTGCGTCCGGACTCCGACGAAAGGTCCGCGATGGATCCGGGAAGAGCAAGTCAGGATCGACGCCTTGGGGAGCGTTGATGCTTCTCGATCGACGTTTCACTAAAGTGAAAGGCCAGCGTGCTCCGCAAGTGCGCCACTCCACAGATCAGTATTGTGCGCGGCGACGATATCTACACCAACAGTTTCCGTGTCAATGGCATTGGAAAAGAAATTCGCCTGCGAGATCAGGTTATCGACAAGAAATGCCTGTGCATCAGGGACAGCGTCAAGCTGCGCCGGTGCTAAAGGACTACCGAGTACGATCCGGTCGTCGACATCGATCAGGAACCCGTCAACCGTGAAGATACGCAGTTGCTCGAGCGGCTCCCACACCGAAGCCAGCGGAAAAACCTGTCGAGGTTTCAATATCCAGTGTATCGATGCCGAAAACCAGGGAAAGTGGTCCGGTCCGGCCAGCCAGGTTTCCGTCCAGGCCATCGGCGCCAACCGTAGTGGTCACGAACTGCAGCGAAAGCTGTTGCAGGCTCGGCGCCCGAAACCCTGTCTGCGCAGCACCACGAATTGCAAACTGATCGGAAACTTCGTAGCGTCCACTGAGCTTGCCCGTAACTTCATCACCAACCTCACCGAAATCTTCGTAGCGCCCTGCTACGCCAATCAGGAATCGGTCGGTCAGATCGGTTTCCGCGTCGACATAAACGGCGAAACTGTCACGCCCGAAACTGCCAGCAGATCCGGCCGGAATCCGGGAAAAGCTTGAAAGCCGCAAGTCGCAGGCGTTCCGGTTGAGGTATCAACGGGTTCGAAGGTTACGGGATCAACGCCGGCGCCTGGATCGAGTATCGACGGGATGAACGCGTTGTCGGGAGAAAGCCCGCAACTGAAGGAAAGGAGTTCACCGGATATCAGCTCGTATCTTCATCGCGGTATTCGGCGCCAAACGCAAGGTACACCGGGTTCTGCATGGTCAGTTCTGACTTGCCGGCAAAATCGACGTTTAATGTTAATTGCTCAAAATTCTGACTACCGGAAAAACCCTCCATTGGACCGGCGTTGGCGGCAATTTCCGCATCTGTGGCGCCAGGATTGCGGTTACGGAAATCGGCTGCGATAGAGGCATTGATGGTGTTTGCTGCCCCAAAGTCGTAGTCATTTTGACCGCGCCACGCGCACTCACATCTACGTCCATATATCGGACAGATCGCCGCGCAACCCGAGCGCCAGGGAGAAATCGGTAGACTCATTGACGTCACGGGGCAGAAATCCGTCCGGAAATACCTGGGGCACCGAACGGTCTGCCTGATCGGCGAAGCGGTAAAACCCGGCACCAACCGCTTCACTTTCCGAGTATCCGCTGAAGGAATAAAGTTCGGCTCGCCGGCGCTCAACTCCAGGCTGGCATTGACGAAGAAACCCAGGAATTCCGTATCCGCGTCACCGTGCCGAAAAATCTGCCGTCCCGGAAACTGGGGACTCTCGGCGGCCCGATTGGTCGGATCGCCTTCACGGTACTCACCGCTGAGATTCAGGAATCCGGAGGAGCCGAGCGGGATACCCCGTTTGCCTGAAACTGGACACGGTCACCATCGTTGTCGAACGTTTCTCCGATCAGACCGTTAAACGACAACTGTCGACAGATCCTTGAGCGCGATATTAATTACGCCGGCGATCGCGTCGGACCCGCATGTCGCCGCCGCACCGTCTCGCAGGATTTCGATCCGTTTGATTGCGATTGACGGAATTGCATTGAAGTCAGTACCCGCAGCGCCTTCACCAACGGTTCCCGCAAGGCCTAACAGCGCCCGCGGATGCCGGCGCTTGCCGTTCAGCAGATACCAGTACCTGGTCCGGGCCGAGGCCACGCAACGTGGCAGGCCGGAAAATATCCGCCCCGTCAGAGATCTGGGTGCGACTGAAGTTGAACGACGGCGCCAGGCGCTGCAGCAATTCGCCAGTTTCAAAAAGGCCGGTGCTCTTGCTGATCGCGGCTTCATTAATAATGTCGATCGCTACGGTCGTTTCCGTTACCGTACGTCCCTCAACACGCGTTCCAATGGTTACGATTTCCTCGACGGTTTCATCCGCGGGCGTTGCTGTTTGCGCCCGTGCCAGGCCAACCGATGCCGCAGCACGAGTGCTACGCCGAAGGTACCGATTGGCAAGGTCCAGTGGGCACGCTGCAACGAATTCTTCGCGTGATTACTCAGACCGCCGACGCTGTTCCGCTTCATCCTGACGTCTCCCCCTGAAAAAATGCCCGGTCGCTCCGAGCCTTACAAAATCGATATTGTATATACAAGCATAATCATTCTTCGCAGGCTCACCCGGCCGACAGCACAATCACGACAACCGGCAATTGGCGCGACAACACGTATCAGCGTGCGCCAGAGTTGGTAACTCCTGCCGCTGCCGCCGAACTGCGGCCCGGCTGGTGGCCTTTTTGACGGCCCAGCCGGCGAACAGGGCGATGAGTAGTCCGTTGACGGGCAGCAGGACACTGGCAACCGTGAAATCGAGTGAATCGAACAAGGACTTGCCGCCATAAAGCGGTATCCAGTCAGCAACGCGTATACCGGCCATAAGGTTGAACGACAACGCGCCTGCAACCCGACAATCCCGACGCAATCGACCCGCTCCAGATTGCTGCCGCACGGCGATCGACGCCGCGTGACCCCAACCATCCGACCACTGCCTCGAAAGTGCCGACACCGGTCGTAAACGCGGCGGCAAACAGCAATACGAAGAAGACCGAACCGACGATATAGCCACCGGGCATCTGGGCAAATGCCGATGGGCAGGGTGATAAACACCAGGCCCGGCCCCCCGTCTGCGGCAAGGCCGGCCGCAAAAAGCTTCAATGGAAATATCGCAAGACCAGCCAGCAGGGCCACCAGCGTGTCGGCTGCGCAAATCGCGCAGCGCGTGTGAGGCAACGCGACCTGTTTTGGCAGGTAGGCACCGAAGGTCATTAGTGCGCCGAATCCGACAGCGAGCGAGAAAAACGCCTGGCCAACCGCCAACAGGATGCTGTGCCCGGTAAGTTCACTGAAATCTGGCGCAAACAGGAAGGCAAACGCGGTGGCAAACTCGCCGTAGAACGCCGCGTAGGCGACAAGCCCGACGAGCATGAAGAACAGTGCCGGCATTACGAATTTGGCCATGCGCTCAATGCCCTGGCGCAGCCCCCGGCTGACAACGAATGCACAGCCGACGATGAAAGCGGTGTGCGCGCAATCAGGCGGACCGGGTCGGCAAGCAGCGAATCAAATCTTGCGGCGTTGTTCGAGTTTTCCGCGAAACCGCCACTGGCCGTGAATGCGACGGCGTAGTCGAGTACCCAACCGGCGATTACCCCGTAGTAGCCGACGGCGACCAATGAACGATGAAAGACAGGTAACCAATGATGCGCCATTTCCGGCTGGCACTTTCCGAAACGATCAGTGCTCGCACGGCGTTATCGGATGCGCCGCCGCCGCGTCGGCCGATCAGCAGTTCTGCCGTCATTATCGGAAAGCCTATTGCGGCGACGGCGGCCAGATAGACAAATACGAAGGCTCCACCACCATTTCACCGGCCAGAAAGGGAAACCGCCACATATTTCCAAGCCCTACCGCCATTCCGGTCGACGCAAGGAAAAATGTCAGTGGCGATGTCCATTGCGCCGCACTGGTTGAAGTGCGCGCCGATGGGTAGCTATCGTTCATATGCCTGCCTCCGTTTCAATCTCGCTGGGTTAGCGTTGCATCGGTTGCTTTGTCTAGACAATATCATCATTATGCTGACAAAGCATGGCGTGACAGACTGGCAATTCAGGTCGAGCAGCGACGAGCGCCATTGGGGAAAAGTGTCGGTGCAGGCAAAGACAAGCGGTTCCAATCTACGAGCGGATAAAGAGCTACATTCTGGAACGTATTGAGTCCGGCGTGTGGGGTCCGGATGAACAGATTCCTACGGAACATCAACTGGCCGCGAGATCCAGGCCTCGCGGATGACCGTCAATCGTGCCGTACGCGAGTTGACCGACCAGGGACTGCTGTTCCGCATCGTCGGCGTCGGCACTTCTGGTGCTGATCGGCGCACAAGGGCGCACCCGCTGGAGATCCGCAACATTGCGGAAGATGTGCGGGCACGGGGCGGCGCGTATCATGCCGTGGCTGCCGAGTTGGCCGAGGTCGCAGCGAACGCACAGCTTGGAGAACAATTTGGTGTTCGGCAGGCACCAGGCTGTTTCGCTCAATCGTCATCCATCATGAAGATGGCATAGCCATCCAGCTTGAAGACCGTTATGTCGATCCGGCTATCGCACCGGAATATTTGATGAATGACTTCACTCAGGTCACGCCTGACGAATACCTGATGAGTATTGCGCCCCTGCAAGGGGCTGAACATTTTGCGCGCCGTGATGCCAAACGCCCTTTCGCACCGCCTGTTGAAGTATCGACGATGGAGCCCTGCCTGCTTGTCGTCGCGCCGTACGTGGAGCAACGGATGTGTCGCTTCGTATGCGGAGATATGTCACCCGGGATCGCGCTACGAGCTTACGGCTCATTTTGTACCGGAAGACGGGCGCGGCAAGGTTCAACGACTGCAGATTGTCGACGGATTCAAACCCGCAGGAGCCGACCATGAGCTGGATCAAGACTATTCGCCCCGAAGACGCAAAGGGGCGCCTGAAAAACCTCTATGACCGGTTAGCCGACGCCGACGGCCAGGTTGACCATGTATTCAGATCCACAGCCTTCGCCCTCATACGCTCGAGGGTCATATGGCGCTCTATAAAAACGTGCTCCATCACCCCGCCAACCAGTTGCCCAAGTGGTTTCTTGAGCAGTCGGTGTTTATGTCAGTCAATTAAACGGCTGTGCTTACTGTGTTGAGCATCACGTTGCCGGCATGCGCAGGCTACTTAAAAACGATGAGCGTGCGGATATTATTTACGAAGCATTGTTGTCGGACAAGCCAGAACTCGCATTTGAAAACGGGCAGTTGGCACTGATGCAGTATGCCCGGCAATTGGCCGTTGATCCCGTCCGGGATGACGAAAATATTTGACGCTGTGCGAGCAGCAGGTGTCGATGACGGAGCGATTCTTGAAATTAACCAGGTCGCTGCGTATTTTTGCTACGTCAACAGAACAGTTTCTCGGCCTGGGCGTATCAACCGATGGAGAATCGCTGGGCAAGTCTCCGAATAATGCTGACGACCTCGATGACTGGGGTCACCAGTAATGCCGCTGGCCAGGAGTCTGCACGGCGGAAACGAGCAAGGCGAGGAATTCCCGCTTCGGGTCCGGTAATGTCGGGGAATACCCTGTCGCGACGACACTTCGACGCCGCCAGCATTGCTTGTTCGATGACTAATAGTGGCTGCCCTTAACAGGGTGGATCAATTAACTTCCGTTGGAGGCTATTGCATGCCATTGCTTCGTCCGCTAGACACCGTTAATCCGGAGATCGCGGATCTCGCGCGATTTTTCGAATCCACTCTGGGTTTTACACCGAACAGCGTTCTGACAATGCAGCGCCGGCCTGCCATCGCGCGCGCCTTTATCGATCTCAATCGGGCTGTAATGCACAACGAAGGCCGGATCACCAGTGAGCAGAAACGACTGATCGCCTATATGTCCAGCCTCAGCACCGGCTGTCGCTACTGCCAGGCGCATACGGCGCTCGCCGCGAAACGATTCGGGCTGACTGAGGAGCGGTTTGAGGCGCTCTGGAGTTACCAGTCCAGCCCGCTGTATTCCGATGCCGAGCGTGCCGCACTGGATTTCGCCATCGCCGCTTCAGGTGTACCAAATTCCGTAGATGATGAAATCAGTGAACGACTGCACAAATACTGGGACGAAGGAGAGATCGTCGAGATTCTCGGCGTGGTAGCCCTGTTCGGATTCCTGAATCGCTGGAATGATTCAATAGGAACACCGCTGGAGGAAGGCGCCAGCGAGTTTGCCAGCGAGCATTTGAAACCGCGCGGATGGGTGCGCGGCAAGCACACGGATTAACGCCAGATTGATGCGCAACCTCCGAGGGTGATCACCTGTGGACCTCGCTACATTTAATGCTCAGTACCTGTTCCCCGGCGTGATCTTCATCGTCATGTTCGGGCTCGGGTTGAGCCTGACCCCGGCCTCCTTTACCAATGTCCTGCAGGTGCCGCGGGCGGTCCTGGTGGGCCTGGCGGGTCAAATGATCTTTCTACCCGGCCTGTCGCCGTGGGGCTCGCCTTGATGCTGCCATTGCCGGAACCCATCCTGTTGGGCTTGGTCATCCTCGCGGCCTGTCCAGGGGGGTCCACCTCGAATGCAATCGTATTTGCCCTGCGCGGCGAAACGGCGTTGTCCGTCACGCTGACTGCCCTGTCGAGCGTCCTCAGCATTGTTACTATCCCGTTCATCGTGGGGCTCGGCTTTGTGCTCGTGACAGGCGGCACCACTGAACTCGCCCTGCCAGCCGGATCTATGATGCAACGGCTGTTCATCATCACCGGACTACCGATCATACTGGGCATGATCGTGCGCTACTTCGCCCCCGGGACTGCTGTATCGTCGCTGGCTGTTTTTCGAGTGCTTTCGCTGGTTCTGATTCTTACGATCATAGTCATCAGCGTGCGTGACGCATTCGGCCTGATCCAGGGCAACGCCCTTATGATCCTTGCAGCGGCGATGGCCCTTGCGCTACTGGTCGTTCCGGGCGCGTGGCTGATTGCACACCTGGCGCACCTGGACCAGGGAAAACGCGTCGCCATATCGGTGGAAGTGGGTGTCCAGAACACGCCGCTGGCACTGGTGATCGGTGCGACCCTGCTTGGCTTGCCCGAACTGAATATCGTTCCCGTCGCCTACGGAATTCTCAATTATCTGTTCATTGGCTTGCTGCTGCTCGCGACTTATCGGGTACGTGGTAAGGCTCAGGCGGCCGTCGCTCCCGACGACACGCACTGATGAAGACGTTCCGGAGTGGCCGATCATCGATGCGTTACTCAATCCAAACGACCAATCACGTTATCGGCCGAGGAGTCTGCGCGCTAGAAACGGATGAGGTGAGACGTTCCCAACTCAAGTGCGTATGTGCCATCGTCCGAGAGCATAGTGGCATTCTGTGACGATGAGAATCGCAAAAGCGGGCCGCTTCAGACGAGCTTGCGCAGTTCCGCGACCAGGATACTCCGGGTCCGGCCGGGTCGATGATTCGCTTCGACTGCTTCACGTAGGTAATGACGTTGTCCGCGTCGCAGACCAGCGCCGTGGGCCAAACCGTGTCGGGGCCGTACTGATCGCGGTACATGCCCGGGACGCCGGTCACGTGCAGCAGGCCGAGCTGTTTCACCACGGCGAGATCGCGGTCGAGCCAGAAATCGAACTGCACGTCGAAGATCTTGGCGACGCGCCGCGTCGTTCCAAGCGGCTTTGGTGTCACGATCACGAGCTTCGCGCCCAGCGCGTTGATCTCCTTGTAATGCGAGGTCAGGTCGGCCACCTGCCGGCTGCAGAACGGGCACCAGTTGCCGCGTACGAACAGGACCACCGACGGCCGTCCGCGGAGGTCGTTCGAGCTGACCGGCTGGCCGTCCACGTCTTCGGCCGAAAATTCGGGCAGCGGGTCCCCGGGCTTGAGCGCGAGCGGTGTCGGCTTGCCGCGGAGGTTGCGGCGGACGAAGACCCACAGCATCGCAACTATGCCCGCGAGCACCAGGACCATGACGATAACAATATTGTTCAAGGGCTTCTTCCGCCTGGAAGTGGATATTGCCGGTTAGCCGGTCATGGTCTTCCCATGCTCAGTAACGTATCTTCATCGCGCAGAAGGAAAAGGGCAATGCAAGCCGCCAGCATGGGCCACGCGGCGAAGAACAGTATGTTCGGGCCCTCAAGAAGGCGCAGATACTGACGGAAAGAGGACAGCCGTCGAGACGGTGTGCATGGCCAGCACTGCACCGTAGGTCCAGGTCCGCCAGGCGCCTGCGAGGAACGCTAGCACGATCGCGAGTTGCAGCGCGCCAAGTGCATGAGACACGGTCTCGCCCAATCCGGGCATGGCATGAACGTGCGGAAACGCCGGCTGCGTGCTCCCGGTCGCAGCAGTTTGTCGACGGACCACACGAGCATGACGATGGCGATGCCGATGCGCAACGTCAGTAACGAGACGGGCAGGCGTTTGGTGATTGTGGTCATGTGGCGGCCTCCTCCAGACTTTAGTGGCCGGCGACAGTGCCTTTGGCGCCAACCTCGGTGTGTACGTCGATCCAGCGCACTGATCCCCTTTTGCGTCGACGTTTATATTTTGAACTGATCGATACTAAATTACCACGCTGCTGACGAAAAGTTCAATCGGCCGCCCCGCCCTCCGCCTGCCAAGAGCGTCTGCATGCAGCGGGTTTCAGGCGCGATGCCTCCAGCGCCAGCTGCCGGTGACGGGTTTGCAATATAGACTGATTGGTACTAAATTAGCGTCATGAGCAGAGGACGACCCCTCGAATTCGACCGGGATACTGCCCTGGAGGCAGCGATGCAGCTGTTCTGGAGTCGCGGCTATGAAGCGGCGTCGCTGCAGGACCTGCTCGGAGCATGGGTATCGCGCGCAGCAGCTTCTATCAGTCTTCGGCGGCAAGCAGGAAGTATTCCTGGAGGCGGTCGAGCGCTACCGCGACTCTCTGGTCGATGCGCTGCGCCAGTCGCTGGCAGTGTCGGGCTCGGGAATCGCTTTCATAGAGGACACGCTCAAGTCGGTCGCCGAGGATGCGGCCTGCGCGGACGGGCCAAGAGGGTGCCTGGTGTTCAACTCGGCTGCCGAGTTCGGGCAGAAAAATCCCGACGTGGCGGGACGGGTTGCGGCAGGCGTCGACGCCTTCACCCGTGTATTCGCCGATGCGATCGGCAAGGCCCAGCAAGAGGATGTACCGCCCGAGCGCGACCCGGTACTCATGGCGCGCTACATCGTTTGCACCATGAGCGGGCTGCGCACTCTCGCCAAGGCAGGCGCCCGCCGCAAAGAACTGAACGATCTCGCGCATCTGGCGCTGGCTTCCCTGGCCTGATGCCGGACCCGGATTCCGGGGACGGCCGCATGCCCGTCACGCATTCCTGTTTTCGACCAAGGAGAAACGAAATGAAATTCAAGGTACTCGACAGAGAGACCGCACCCGCAGAGTCCCGTCCGATCATGGACGCCGTCGCGGAAAACTACGGCTTTCTACCGAATCTTGTCAGTGTGTTGTCCCATTCGCCGGCAGCGGCGGAGGCCTACACCTCGATCGGCAAGGCGCTCAAGAAGGCGGCCCTCGACCCGGTCGAGCAACAGGTAGTCTTCCTGACCGTAAGCACCAAGAACGGCTGCGACTATTGTGTTGCGGCACACAGCACTCTCGCGAAGGGCACATCCATGTCCGATGAGGTACTGGAGGCGCTGCGCAACGGAGCCGAGATCCCGGATCCGAAGCTGCGGGCACTGGCCCGATTCGCGGCGGCGCTGCGTGAACATCAGGGCTGGGTGCCCGATGGGGAGCTTGCGGCCTTCGCCGAAGCAGGCTACGAGCAACGCCACGTGCTCGACGTAATCACGATCCTCGCGATGAAGACGCTCAGCAATTACACCAATCATATTGCCGGCACGCCGCTGGATGACGCTTTCGCCGACCAGGCCTGGGACGGCGAGCGCGACGCGGCCTGAGGCCGGCTCATACAAAGCCGTACGATCTGGTTCGCCTGGTACAGCTTTCACACGACCACGCACCTTAAAAGCGACAAATCCCGAAGCGATTGAGCGGGCGGCTCGTCCGGCGTTGACGCACCATTACATGAAAGTCACCTACTGAAAGCGACGCTCGATCATGGTTAGACACTGGTTCTACGGTATGTCCGCGGCGCTGTTCGCGCTTGTCGGCCTGACCGGGTTCTTCTGGCCTCCCATTGCATGGAGCCTGGTAGTACTGGTGCCTCTTTTTCTGATCGGCCTGCGCGATACGCTGCAAACAAAGCATACCGTATTACGCAACTTTCCGATCATCGGTCATGGCCGTTACCTGGTCGAAAGCGTGCGACCGGAGCTGCAGCAATACCTGATCGAATCCAACCTCGATGCATACCCTGTCGAGCGCGAGTTTCGCGCGCTGGTCTATCAACGGGCCAAGGGCGAACTCGAAACCAGGCCGTTTGGCACTCAGCGCGATGTCTACCGGGTCGGTTACGAGTGGGCCAGCCATTCACTGGCGCCGGTCGAACAGCTTGATCAGGAGCCACGGGTTGTGTTCGGCGGACCCGACTGCAACTTGCCGTACTCCGCGTCGCACCTGAACATTTCGGCAATGAGCTTTGGTGCGCTATCGAACCGTGCGGTGCTGGCACTGAATGAGGGCGCAAAGTTCGGCGGCTTCGCCCACAATACCGGAGAGGGCGGCGTATCGCGCCATCACCTCGCGCCCGGCGGCGACCTCATCTGGCAGATCGGAACCGGTTATTTTGGCTGCCGCGCTGCAGACGGCTCGTTTGACCCGGAACGCTTCCGCGACACCGCCGCGCAAGAGCAGATCCGCATGATCGAGGTCAAGTTGTCTCAGGGCGCCAAGCCCGGTCATGGCGGTATCCTGCCTGCGGCAAAGGTGTCTCCCGAAATAGCCGAGGCGCGCGGCCTGCCACCGTACGAAGATGCCTTGTCGCCGCCCTGGCACAGTGCATTCTCGACCCCGAGCGAGTTGATCGAATTCGTGGCGCGGCTGCGCGAACTGTCCGGCGGCAAGCCGGTTGGTATCAAGCTCTGCGTTGGGCGCCGGACCGATTTCCTCTCGTTGTGCAAAGCAATGCTCGAACTCGGGTCTGCACCCGATTTCGTCACCGTCGACGGTGGCGAGGGCGGAACCGGCGCGGCTCCGCTGGAGTTTTCGAACTCGGTCGGCATGCCCGGACGCGATGGCCTGGCGTTCGTCGCCAACGCATTGACGGGTGCAGGCTTGCGGGACAAGGTGAGAGTGATTTATTCGGGTAAGGTATTTTCTGCCTTTCACATGATCCGTGCGATTGCGCTCGGCGCGGATACCTGCAACTCGGCGCGTGGCATGATGTTCGCACTGGGCTGCATCCAGGCGTTGCGGTGCAACTCCAACAAATGCCCGACGGGTATTACCACCCATGAGCCGGCGTTGGTGAAAGGATTACACGTGCCGAGCAAGGCCGAGCGTGTTCGCCGCTTCCACAAAGCCACAATCCATGCGTTCCTGGAAATGATCGCAGCCATGGGCCTGAGGCATCCCGAAGAGATCCGGCCACATCACGTCTATCGCCGGGTCGACGATCTCAATGTGCGCAGCCTGGCGGAGATATACCAGTTTCTCGAGCCCGGCGCACTGCTGTCCGGCGATTTGTCGCCGTGTTCGCTGACCCGGGAATGGCAGGAAGCGTCGGCGCAGCACTGGCGCTTCCAGGCAGAAAGCGGGTCGGCAATCGCCGCCGGCGCCTGAACAAGATAAAAGACGCGCGCGGTCGATCGCCTCTTCTGGCTCCTTACTTGTCGCTGGTGCTGCAAGCCTGCAGATCGGGAGTAGCCAAAATGAACGCGAACTCGTTTTCGAGGGCGAACAGCCGTTATTGGATTGACTACCTGAGGTTCGCGGCGACCTGCCATCCGGTCCGGCAGGCGCTTCCCGGCCATTCGCTTCAGGAAGCGTCGGCGAGTGCCGGAATCGTCTTTTTCAACCGCAGGTACATGAACAGGTAGATCAACATGGCGGTCAGCGACGCCACCGCGCACATTGCGAACACGGCATCGTACCCCAGGCCAGCTGCAAGAATAGATGCAGCGATGTTCAGGCCGAGGATCTGCCCCGAATCCCTGCGCTCCGGGCATCAGCGAGGCGAAGCGGCCGGAATGATCCACGTTCGCGACTGTCGCCATCTGGTAGACATCGATGAAGACCCACAGGAAATTGAAACTGAACATGCTGATGACAATGTTCGAGTCATTGATGCCGCCAACCAGCATCCCCACGATCAGGGCCTGGCAAACCAGCGTCACCAGCAGCGGCCGCGCCAGACCGAACCGGCCACTCACCAGGGTTGCGAACAGGCAACCAAAAATTGAACAGAACGATGCCCAGACGAGCACCCGGCCGACCCACGTGGGCGTTGCATTAAAGGCGAGGCTCGCCAATTCGATATAGGTCCAGTACGCACCAATATTGATATAGGTAACGACAATTGCCGCCAGCACCAGCCAGGGCACGTAGACGGGCACGGGCGTTTGCTCAACATGATGGCCGCCGTCGCGTTTTTCCACATCGATTTCGACAGCCAGACTCTTTTTCGCAGGGCGCGGCGGAATCCAGTGAAGGAACAGCAGCCCGAAGCAGTAACACCCTATGAAGACGAGGTAGATACCGTTCATCGACAGCTGCGGCAGGATGTGCATTTCAAGCGCCTGGGAGAAGGCAAAGGCGAACAGCATCATGTTGTAGGCACGCGCCGGCCTGGCGGTTGCGCCGAGAGTGGCTACGGCGACCGCGGTGTAAATGCCGCTGCCAATACCGGCGACAAGCCGCAACCATAGAACCTCTTCATACGCGACCATCACCATGCAAAGCGCGTTTGCAGTGACGGCAAGGAATACGGCGCCAACGACAAGATAGCGCCGGTTGACCCGCGCAATAACCGTTGCCGTAAATACGGCGCCGAGCGACAACCCGCCAAGATCCGCGCCCGCAACGCGACCCACCTCTACCTCCGAGAAGCCCAAGAGATTGACCCATGCGGTACTGATCACCGGAATGCCGACCAGCACACCGTAACCGACCAGCGTCATGTACAGTGAGATCAGTATCGAATGCCAGTCGTCGAAAACAGTGGCGCGTTTCAATACCCGCGTATCGGTGCCGCTCATGTCATCGACAACGGCCCGGTCTCGTCACAGGCCATGCTCCGGCGGTGTCGCGCTGCGGTGTTCGGGCTGGTAGAAAGGCTTCGACCGGGCCTGGCACCTCGCCCACGTCGTGTGCCATTTCAGCTCACGCTGGTAATCGATGCGCGCCCAGAGAGCAGGTGGCAGATGCCCGTTCCGGAACTCAATGTCCGCCAATGCCAGGTTGGCCTTGAGGATCGGCGACCAGGTCGTGCATTTGACTTCTCCGCAAAGCTTGCCGTTCTTGCCGGTATAAACAAAGGCTTGCCCGGCAGGTTTGTTGCCTTCGATGACGATTTTCGTCAGCTGCCGTTTTGGTGGTTGTGCATGTTCCGCCCGCAATGCACTCTGCCCGGTGAAATGCCCCTTGTCGAGTGCAACGACCCAGCCCAGCCCTGCTTCGTAGGGCGAGCGATCGTAACCGTCCCGGATCGTCGCTTCGGCCGTATTGAAGTCAAAGCCGGGCATGATGAAGCCGGCCTCGATGCGCAGCATCTCTAACGCCGAAAGACCCATGGGGCGGACATCATAACTGCCACGGACAGCAAATATCGCATCCCAGACGGCCATCGCATGTTGCGGATCCATCCAGAGTTCATAGCCGAGATCGCCGGTGTAACCGGTGCGGGAGACTGTCAGCGGCATGTCGCCGCAGCGCAACGCAGCGACGTCGAATGGCTTCAGACGTGGCAGGTCTTCGACGCCGGCAGCAGCGAGGACCTTGCACGAGGTCGGTCCCTGTACAGCCAACGCGGCTACGTCGTGCGTCTCGACGTCTATTTGCACATCGAAGTCCGCGGCCGAGATCAGCAGCCAGTCGAGCTGGTGATGCTGCGAACACAGGCGGTAGTCGTCCTCGCCCAGCTGGAACAGGGTGCCGTCGTCGAGGATCTTGCCGTCATCATTGCACCAGACGACGTAGGTCACGCGGCCGGCACAGAGCTTCGACAGATCCCTGGTCACCAGCCTGTCCAGGAACTGGCGCGCGCCGGTCCCGCGCACGCGGTATTTCTCCATCGGCGTCAGGTCCATCACGGCGCACGCGCTGCGCGCGGCAAAATATTCGGACGGCACGCTGTCGATGACGCGCGCTACCTTATAAGTGTTCCATGCCATCCAGTCCTCGGCGAGCGACAGCGCTGCAAGCCGGTCATGGAACGGCGTTCGCGACAGGGCGTGGCGAAAATGGTCCGGGTCGATCTTCATGGCGCTGTCCGGCGTTCGATGATGCGCCTGGCTGCGTTGCGGCCGGGTAGACCGGTGAGTCCGCCGCCAGGATGGCAGCCGGCGCTGCAGAGAACAGTCCGGCAACGGGCGTGTCGTAACGACACGCACCGTGCAGTGGCCGCAGCATGAAAGACTGGTGCATCGACAGTTCCCCATGGTGCCAGTGCCCGTGCACAGCCCCGTACCGTTGCTCGATATCCTGCGGCGTCAGCAATTCGTGATCGACGATCATGGACTCGAGGTTCGGCGCATATCGCCCAAGCAATGAAATCACGCGCTTCGCCAATGCCTCCCGTTGCCCTGCCCATCCTCCTTCGAGGTCACAGGGAATCCAGGCGACGTTGACCGACATGACGTGATGGTTGCCAGGAGCCAGCGACGGGTTGTGCGTGCTCGGCACCGTGATTTCCAGCACTGGTTGTTCCGGACACTCGCCGTACTTCGAGGGGTTGAAGGCACGCTCCATGTAGCGCATGGACGGCGCCACGACCAGGCGATTGCCAAGCTGCGAGTCGGACAAACCGGAAAAACCAGGTTGGCCGGACAGCGCCAGGTGCAGCTTCGCCACCACACCCTTGCCGCGAATCTGCGTCACACGGTGCGCGAACATCGCATCCAGGTGCCGCGCCCCGACAAGCCGGGAAAACGTCTCACGCGGATCCACGCCGGAGACAACGAGACCGGCCGCAATGGTCTGTCCGTCCTGCAGAACGACCCCGGCCGCACAGCCATTCTCGATCAGGATCCGCTCGACCCGCGCGTTCAGGCGGAGTTCGACACCGGCGCCTTCAGCCGCTTGCACCAGGGCGGGCAACAGTGTCTCCTGCGTCCCCGACTGCACCGACAGCGGGCCGTTCAGGGCACCATTGAGGCGCTGTAACCACGTCAGTACAGTGCCCGGCGTACGTGGACCCATCGCGCTGCCCATGACCGCATCAAGTGCAATGCCGGCCTTCAGCCGATCGTCCGTGAAGACATCATTGAGTACGTCGAATATGTTCATCCCTGCCACGCGCAGGAACTCGTACATTGCAGTCCGGCCCAGCCCGAAGCGGAGTTTCAGGCCGAGCCCGGCGAGCGCAGCTTTTTCCGTGAACGGCATGCTCCTGAGAGCGGGCGGCTTGTTGTCGAACAGCTTGCCGAGAATGCGCGCGTAACGGAGATACTGTTGCCGAAAGGCCGGGTAGGCAGTTTCGTCCGATGCCGCGAGGCCCGGGCCGCTTACGCCACTGCTGCCCAGTACCAGGTGGCGGCCCTGTTCATCGAGCATGATAGTGTCGGCGGAAGGGCCCGGAGCGTAGCCATACTTGTCCAGACCGAGTTCGCGGCGGAGGGCCGCCGACACCGGGTAGGCGACGTGCGCCAGTGCCGGGATGCGATACCCGCCGGCGAGTTCGTGCTGCGCCGCCATGCCCCCGGCGACGTCACCGGCTTCGACGCAAAGCACCTGCATGCCAGCGCGGGCCAGTGACGTCGCGCACACCAAGGCCGTTGTGTCCGGCGCCAATCACGATGGCAACGGTGCGGTCAGTCATCGCTGAATTCCGCCGGCGTGGTGTCGGGTTTGTGTAGATCGCGAAGGATTTCGCGCGCGGCATTGGCACCAGGCGCACCCATAACGCCGCCACCCGGGTGCGTGGACGATCCACACAGGTACATGCCCCTGACCGGGCCACGGTACTGCGCGTAGCCCGGGAACGGCCGGTTAAACAGGAGCTGATCGAATGTCAGCTCACCCTGGAATATATTGCCCTCGGTGAGGCCGACTTCGTTCCTCGAGCTCCCGCGGCGTGCGAATCTCGACGTGCCGTACCAGGTCCCTGAAATCCGGGCTGTATTCACCAATCTGGTTGATCACTGTCTGGCCGAACCGGTCGCGTTTGTCATCGGTCCAGCCGCCCTCTGGCTCGACCGGGCAGTACTGCACGAAAACCGTCATCATGTGCTTGCCCGGCGGTGCCAGGGTCGGATCATCCTGCGATGGAATCAGGGTGTCACAGTACGGGTCGGCGACCCAGCGGTCCTCCTTCCAGTCGTCATAGGCTCGTTCGAGGCGCGTCAGGGTGTCCGTGAAATGCATATGACCCAGCGTCAGTGGCGAACCGTCGGGCAGCGCCGGGAACGACGGCATGCCGTCCAGGGCGATATTCAGTTTGCCGGACCAGCCAGCGAATCTTGAATTGTGTGGCGGCCCGCAACAGGTGCGGCGGCACGTCTTGCTCGTCCATTATTCGCGTGAAGGTACGCCGGGCGTCGAGATTGGAAACGACGATCCCGGCACGGATTATCTCACCGCTCGCCAGTTCAACACCCGTTGCGCGGTTGCCCGAAACACGGATACGCATCACCTCGGCTCCGGTGCGAACCTCTCCGCCCGCAGCACGGAAGCTCGATGCGAGTGCCCGGGAAACGGAACCCATGCCGCCGCGCGCGAAGCCCCACGCGCCTATGTTGCCGTCGACCTCGCCCATCGCATGATGCAGCAGCACGTAAGCCGTTCCCGGCGAATAGACACCGAGACCGGTGCCGATGATGCTGCCGCCGGAATAATGCGCGAGGATCGTCTCGTTGCCGAAGTAGTTCTCCAGATACTCGGCAATCGGCATGGTGAAAAAGCGAATGAACTCGCACAGCTGCTTCTCACTGAGCTCGTGAAACTTCTTCAGCAGGTACGCGAATTCAAGGGCGTCGCGTGGGCGAAACGAGCCCGGATCGGGCGGTGTGCGCAGCAGCATGCTGCGGATCAGCCGGCACCAGCGCATGACGTCAGTATCGAACCGGACTGCAGCATCGGCATCCCGCGGGCTGTGGCGCATCAATTCCCGGCGGCGAATGTGCGGATTCTGGTAACTGCCGAAGAAATCGCCGTCCTGCTTGAAGGTCATGCTGCTGACAAGCGGGATCACCTGCAGGCCATGGCGGCCGAGATCGAGCGCGTTGTAGATCTCGGGGCGGAACAGGCTGCAGACGTAGGAGCAGTTTGAGTATTTCCAGCCAGGGTGCAGCTCACGGCTGACGGTTGCACCGCCGATATAGTCGTTTTTCTCGACCACCAGCACCCGCAGTCCCGCCCGTGCAAGAAACGCGGCATTCGTGAGACCGTTGTGGCCTGCGCCGATAATGACGGCGTCGTAGTCCTGCATCGTCGGGATAATTTCCGCTTCCGCTGCCAGAAGCGCTTAATGTTACCGCAGACCCGGGGCGACTTCTGTCGAGCGTATAGGCACGGTAGCCTGGGGTACTGCATGACGGGGATAAATCGTCCGGCATCGTTCGAGCGGCACACGGCCAACGCCATGACCGAATCGGCGATCGAGGAAGCGCAGCGCGCCATCGCGGAGTGTTGGCGGGGTACCTGATGCTCGAGGTGTCTTTTCGCAGTCTGGCGGCGTTACGGCTTTTGCTTACGGTATTGAGCCGGCGTCTGTCCAACACATTTCTTGAACGCCGCGTAGAAAGCGGAATTGGAATTGAACCCGACCGTAAAGGCGATCTCAGATCGGGTATTTGCCCTTCCGGACTTGACAGTAACTCTATGGCGTAGGCGACGCGATAGCGATTCATATACTCGAAAAAACTGGTGCCGATACCGGCGTTTATGACCTGTGAAAGGTGGTTGACGGAGCAACCGACTGCAGCGGCCAGCCGCGGAAGGGTCATGTCGGGATGCAGGAACAGCTGTTGCGACTGCATTATGCGGTCGAGGCGATCCCGGTATTTGGCCATCTGCTCATGGTTCAGCCCGGATTTCGCGTACTTGCGTGTGCGGATCGCCTGTGACGTTATGCGCGCGAGATCCGAAGGTACTTTTCTTTCCGCAACGCCGTAATAGTCGACGATGCTCAGCGCGGCATCCTCATGCAAGGTAATAAACTCGGCGCCGCGAAGATGTTCCCCCGGCGCGTGAGCGGAGCTCCCCGGTACCAGGCAGGATTTCATACTGGAACGCGATCGTGTGTTCGCTCGCGAGCAGGTCGCCGACCAGCCGATACTGGTGGCGGTTCTCGGCGAAGAACTCTCGAAGGTAGGCAACCAGTTCGTCATGCGCGTGATGGGACTGCTCGGGTTACGTCGCTGTAGATGCCGTTGGACGCAAGGTGGTCTGCCACCGCAAGCGGGTCGCGGTGGTTCCAGGCTTCGAAGTAGCTTTCAACAAATTCCGCAGCGCGCACCGAAGTCCCCCGACCGACGTGCAATCAGTATACCTGAAGCAACCGGTGCGTCTTGTGCGGGTGCCGGCGATTGACAGCTTCGTAGCTCCAGTTGCAGTTTAAGTCACTGAATCTGCTGCGCGCCGGCGTATCAGCCGTGAACGGGATCATTGGCCCGTATGAAGACCAGGTTCAGGGCGGACCATGCGAACCGGCAATCTAAGGGTTCAGAAATCGGGCGGCGGCGTGGCACGGGCGCGCGCCGGTGCCCAAAATGGCTTGCTCATCAGCTTGCACCTGGCCATGCGCCGGTACTGCCGAAGCTCCCTGGCGCGATGGATCGGTCGCCCACACCTCACCATCGAGAAACTCCGTACCGGATCATGGCCAGTGCGATATTCGCTTTCACAGCAGGCGACCACATCGCCGACGTTACGTAACCGATGTCCCGGCTGCATTTCTTATTGTTATACATGATGGCCCCTTCCGCGGGCCAGTTACCCTCGATGTCGAGTCTTGCCAGCGTCCACTGCGGTCCACGCCGCTTTTCTTCCAGCAACGCGCGCCGGCCGCTGAAGTGCGGTTTGTTGAAATCCACCAGCCATCCAAGCTGTAACTCGAAGGGAGTCTGGTCGTGTTCAAAGTGGACGGTCTTCAGGGCTTCATTGAAGTCCATGGCCGGCATGATGAAGCCTGCTTCGAGGCGCGCCATATTGGTGGCCGCTTCGCCGTAGGGCTGGATGCCGAAATCCTCTCCCGCCGCGTAGATCTCGTCCCAGAGCGCCAGGGCGAGCTCCGGCCGAATCCAGAGCTCGTAACCGAGATCGCCGGTAAAGCCGGTACGCGACACCATGAGCTGGTCATCGCGAAATGGAAACAGCCTGATGTCGAAGGCCTTTGCGTTCTCTATGCCCTCCAGCCCCATGCATTTCAGTACGGCCGGGACGTCGGACCCTGAAGCGAAAGTGCCGCCAACGAGTCGCTGACATCGTGACCGATACGTCGGCGAAGCCGAAAGCGCTTTTCCTTAGCCAAGCGGTGCACGGGCTGCCACACGTGAGCATGAAGCGGTCATCCGCCAGCCTGAAAATCGTGCCGTCATCGATAATGCGTCCCTCGTCGGTACACCACACCGTGTAGGCAACGCGATGGTGCCGAAGTCGCGTGACGTCCCGCGTCACCATGCGGTTTAGCATTGCCTCGGCATCGCTACCGCTGATTTCGTATTTCTGCATCGGGCATATGTCGTAGGTGGCGCACTGATTGCGGACGCAGAGCTGTTCGTACTCGGCATCGTAATAATGATCGGCAAATTTGTAGCCATTCCAGACGCGCCACGCATCCCGGACGTTCAGGACTTCCTGTCGCTGATGGAAAGGCGACAGCTTCGGGTACTCGCCTGCGTAGGGGCTGTTTGCGGTCATTGCCTACTCGCCGTAGAAATCATCTTCAGGTACCGTATTGGGACGTTTGAGGTCGCGCAGAATCTCCCGCGCCGCATTCGCGCCGCAGGCGGACGAGACACCGCCGCCAGGATGGGTCGAGGAGCCGCACATATAAAGGTTCCTGACCGGCATGCGGTATTGCCCGTAGCCGGGGAACGGCCGGTTGAAGAAGAGTTGATCGATTGTGAGCTCACCCTGGAAGATGTTGCCCTCGGTAAGACCGATTTCATTTTCGATTTCGTGCGGAGTGCGAACCTCCATATGGACGATCAGGTCCCGGAAACCCGGACTGTAGCGCTCGATCTTGTCGATGACCGTGGCACCGAAGGCATCACGTTTGGCAGGGGTCCAGGGGCCATCGGCCAGCGTCGGCGGACAATACTGTATGAAATTGGACATCCAGTGCCGGCCGGGCGGTGCGACGGTCGGGTCCCAGGCGGACGGAATGACGGATTCAATAAACGGATCATCGGACCAGCGCCCGCGCTTCCAGCAATCGTACGCACGCTCCATCGTCTCGAGGGAACCGGTAAAGACCTGGCCGCCGCGATTGACGTAGCGATTGTCAGGAAGACCGGTAAACTTCGGCAACCCGGACAGTGCAATGTTGACCTTGCCCGATGAGCCGCGAATCTTGAAATTGAGGGCCTTCTCATAAATGCCTTCCGGCAGGTCCTTCCGGTCCATGATGCGGGTGAAGGTCCGCTTTGCGTCCAGGTTGGACACGACGATGCGCGCGCTGATCTCATCGCCGTTATCGAGAACCACGCCCGTCGCCTTGCCACCGCGAACCCGCACCTGCGCGACGCCTGCGTTGGTACGGATTTCGCCGCCGTGGGCCTCAAGCGCATTCGCAATGGACATCGAGATCGCACCCATGCCGCCGCGCGCCAGGCCCCAGGCGCCGATATTACCGTCGACGTCGCCCATTACGTGGTGCAGGAGGATGTAGGCAGAGCCGGGCGAGTACACACCGAGAGCGGTGCCGATGATGCCGGGGCTGGCCATCGCCGCCTTGATCAGGTCGTTCTCGAAATAGTCCTCGAGAAAATCGGCCGCGCTGATTGTAAAGAATCGAATGTACTCGTAGATCTCCTTCTCACCGAGTGCCTGGAATTTCCGTGCCAGCCACAGAAACTCGCCGATATCGCGAGGGCTAAATGACGCCGGATCCGGCGGCGTGCGCATCAGCGTCTTGCGTATCAGCTGCGAGTAGCGGGTCAGGTCCGCCTGGAAGCGATGCATCGCGTCCGCATCGTGCCGTGAGTGCCGTTGCAGCTCCCGGTACGCAGCCGTTTCATCGTGGTAGGCGATCAGTCAGTTCGTCACCGTCGCCGAAATTGACAGTACCGAGATACGGCACCAGGATCAGCCCGTGCCGCGCAAGGTCCAGGTCCCTGTGTATCGCCTGCCGCATCATGCTGCACACGTAGGAACAGTTGGAGTAGGTCCAGCCCTCGTGCAGCTCGCGCGAGACCGCGGCGCCACCAATATAGTCGTTCTTTTCGAGCACCACGGTCCTGAGACCGGCCTTCGCGAGATAAGCGGCGTTCGTCAGCCCGTTGTGGCCGGCGCCAATGACGATTGCATCGTAACCGTTCATCGCAGCAGCTCCCGTGCGGCATTGTGTCCCGCCGCGCCGGTGATGTCGCCGCCGGGGTGACAACCAGCGCCGCAGAGAACAACCCCGGTATCGGTGTGCGGTACTGCGCGGCCTCGTACGTCGGCCGCATCATCAGCATCTGGTCGATTGCAAACTCGGCGTGGTGCCAGTGTCCACCGGTCACGCGATAATGTTGCTCGAGATCGGCCGGCGTCAGAAACTCATCGTGGATGATTTGCTCGCGTATTCCGGGCGCATACTGCGCGATGGTTGCAATGGCCCGCTCACGTATCGTCGCGCGTGCCTCTTCGGTCCACCCGCCTTTGAGGCGATACGGGACATACATGACATGCGCGGAGAGCACATGCTTGCCGGCCGGCGCCAGCGACGGATCATGGAAGCTCGGCACGACGACCTCCATGACCGGGTTGGCCGGAATACCGCCGTGTTTTGCATCATCGAAGGCAAATTCGATCGCATCCATGTCCGGCGCCATGATCAGTCGGCCGTCAGCCTGCCCGAGTCCCGGAAATTCCGGGGCACCGTCAAGCGCGAGGTGCAGTTTGCCAACATAGCCGTCGCTGCGCAGCCGGCCGATCCGGTTCGCAAAGCCGATATCGAGTGATTCCACACCGACGAGATCGACGAAAGTCGTCTCTCGGGTCCGCCGAGGACACGATGTGTTCGGCAGTGATAACGTCGCCATTCTCGAGCTCCACGCCGCTGGCCACAAGACCGGTGGTACCGGCATCGTCGGTCAGCACCCTGCGGACCGGGGCGCCGTAACGAATCTCCCCGCCCCAGGACGTAACGGCGCCCGCCAGCGCATCGATCAGGGCGCTGATGCCGCCATCGGGCATGCCGTGCATCCCGTGCGGATTGCCGGCCCGGCGATAGAGCATGGCGAGCACCGCACCGTTTGGTGACCGTGGCGCCATTTTGCCGCCGATAAGGCCGTCCCAGGCGAGGGTCGCCTTAAGAATCTCGTTGTCGAAGTATTCGTCCATGAGATCCCGGGCTGGCAGTGACGCAATTCTCAGGAATTCGTAAAACCGCTGCTTTCCCATGCGGCGCAGATTGAGGCCCAGGTGGGCAAACGTAACGGAGTCACTGAAGCTTGCCTTGCCGAGACCCGGTATTTGCCTGAGCCAGAAGGGTGCCAGTGCTTCGGCGAACCGGCCGAGGAGCTTCGACAGTTTGTCGCAGGCCGCTTCGTCTGCCGCCCCGACGCCGCTGACCGTATTCCCCCGCACTGTCACGTGGTCCTGATGGCGATCAAGGCCGATCGTAGCCAGTAGCGTCATGGCGGGTTCGCAGCCGTGTCGCGCGAGTTCGAGGTCACGGCTGATCTTGCCGGGAAAGTGGCTGGCTGTATGGGCAATCGGCACACGAAAACCGGTACCAAGCGCGCGCTGTGCCGCAAGCCCGCCCGGCCCGTCAGCGGCCTCGAGTACGAGTACCCGTTGCCCGCTCTTTGCCAGGTAGGCGGCGCATACGAGCCCGTTGTGACCGGCGCCGATGATAATGGAGTGGTAGCTTTGCACGTACAGCTTGCCTTTGCGTGTCGCGATCCGGGAGCGCGGAACAAATTAATCAAACCGGGCAGGCTCGACTTCCGCGCCTACAGGCGCGGCAGCACGCCGCTCTGGTAATCTATGCCGGCAATGATTCCCGGACATTCATCAGTGAGGTCGGCACCGTGGATGCGCGATACCCTCAGAGAGGGTTTCGCCAGGCTCGCGGCGGGCCATCTTGACGAGGCATCAGCCTGTTGCCGGCGGCTGCTGGGCGCCAAGCCCGATCTCGTCGAGGCACATTTCCTCGTCGGCCTGGTGGCGTTGGAACTCAAGGACCATGCGACGGCCGTCAGTGCGTTCGGCTCGGTCACCAGACTGCAAGAAGATCATGGCGCGGCGTGGGCCAACCTGGCGCGCCTGTTTCTGGTCGCCGGTCAGCCGCTGCGCGCCGATGCCGCACTCACGAAGGCGGTCGAACACCACGACGGCAACCCGCTGGTACTCGACCTGATCGGTTCGATTCATGGGCTGCTCGGCGATCAGGACGAGGCGGCCGTATGGATCGGCCGCGCCGTGCTCGAGGCCCCTGACAATGTTGCATTCCTGGTCAACCAGGCAAACAGCCATATGTTTCTCGGCAAACTCGCGGATGCAGAAGCCGTGTTGCGCAAGGTGCTGCAACTGAGCCCGGAAAACCCGAACGCGCATTGGGTGCTGTCGAATCTCCGCAAGGCCACAAACAGCGAACACGTCGAGGAACTGCAGCGGCTGCTTGAGCGGGAAGACCGGAACCCGCGCGCGCAGGCGTTCCGTTGTTACGGCCTCGGCAAGGAACTCGAAGACCTCGAGCGCTGGGACGAGGCGTTCGAAGCCTTTGCCCGCGGTGCTGAGGCGCGTCGCGGTACCGTCGATTTCGACGAGGACTCGGAAATCGAGATGTACGACGCTTTCTCCAGCGTGTTCACGGCCGAGTGGTTCCGGCAGGGGCATGCGGGCTTCGACGACCCATCGCCGATTTTTGTCGTCGGCCAACCGAGAACCGGCACAACGCTGGTAGAGCGGATCATAACGAGCCACTCACAGGTGCATTCAGCGGGCGAGCTGAAGCAGTTCGGCCACAGTGTGCGCCGGCTCGCTGACTACCCGGGAACCGAAACGGCACTCGGCGAAGCTCGCAACACTGGCCGCCGATATCGATGCCGAAAAACTGGGCCGCGCCTACATGGCGACGACGGCGAAGATGCGTGGCACGCTGCCCCGCTTTGTCGACAAATTGCCGCCGAACTACCTCTACATACCGCTAATCCTGAAAGCACTGCCGCGAGCCAGGATCGTGCACCTGACCCGCAACCCGATGGATGCCTGTTCGCAAGCTTCAAGCAGCTGTTCGCGGACGCCTATCCGCATTCATACGACCAGGCCGAGATGGCGCGGCATCACGCCCGCTATTACCACTTGATGGCTGTGTGGCGCGAACGGTTTGCGGGGCGCTTCCTCGACATCTCCTACGAGGACACGGCGCGGGACATCGAGCCTAATGCCCGTGCCCTTCTGGAATTCCTCGAATTGCCGTGGGAAGATGCCTGCCTCGAGTTTCACAGGCAGGATGCCGCGGTAACGACGGCGAGCGCGGTGCAGGTGCGCCAGCCCGCGCATACCCGGTCCATTGATCGATGGCGCCGCTACGAGAGACAATTGGCGCCGATGCGGCAAACGCTTGAGGAAGAGGGTGTACCGACTGGCCTGCCATGAATTTTTTCCAGGTTCCCGTCGGCAGGATTTGCGCCTATAGGCACGGATTCTCTCGTGTCGTGCAGGGCGTAATTTGATAGTCGGAAAGCAAACGGTTCCGGTAACCAGTTTTTGTTTTCGAGGGAAAACCTATGGGCGTCAAAGATTCTCGAGCAGGTAAAGCAATCCGGCACGGTGACACAACGGCTGACAGCGTCACCCATCGTCCTGAACGAACCGCTCTCGCACAAGCCATTTCGGTCGCGCTCATCGCCGGCATGGGCCCGGCAACTGCAATTGCGCAGGGCCAGGAGCGCGTGCTGGAAGAGATTACTGTCACAGCCACCAAGCGGGCGGAGTCCGTCATGGATGTGCCGCTTGCCATCACGGCAATGTCCGGCCAGGCCATACGCGAGGTCAACCTTAACGATGTCAAGGACCTTATTTCATTCACCCCGGGTATTACAGGAAACAGCAAGGACAGCTTTCTCGACTTCGTCAGCGTGCGCGGCATTCGCACCATTGATTTCGGTAACGGCGGCGATCCTTCGGTCAGCCTGTACAAGAACGGGTTGTACCAGGGACGTACCGGCTCGGCGGTATCCAGCCTCTACGACATAGAGCGGACGGAGGTCCTGCGGGGGCCGCAGGGCTTCCTGTTCGGCAGGAACTCGGTCAGCGGAGCGATTAACATCATCACCGTCAAGCCGAATCTGACAGACACCGGCGGCTATCTCGAACTCGATGCCGGTGAGCGCGGCGTGCTGGTGTTTGAGGGAGCGGTCAATGTCCCGGCCAGCGAAAATTTCGGCTTTCGGCTGGCAGGGTATCACTCGGAAGAGGACGGCTACGTCGAGAATCTTGCGGGCGGACCCGACCTGATAGCACACGACAAGCAGGCGCTACGGCTCTCCGGCCGTTATCAGTCAGAGCGGCTGTTGGCGGATGTCTTCATTGAATACGAGGATCGTGACCAGACCGGCACCGTTTACCGGGCCACCGGCGGCGGCTACGAGCAGCCGGTGTCGGCGGATTTCCCGGCGGGCCGCGGCAACGCGTTCGATTTCCATCACACCAACATGAACGGCGGCGTGCCCGTTGCACTGCCGTCGGACCTGCGCAACGTCAACAACGATAACTCGAACGGCTCTTTTGACAGGACCGAGATTCTGGCCCTGGGCCTGGAACTCGAGTATGACCTCAACTGGGCTACGTTTACCTCGATCACCGGCTTCAAGGACCATGAATACGCGTACATGGAGGACTTCGATGCCTCGCCGATAGTCCTGTTCAACTACGGCCAGGACCAGGAAGGAGATTACCTGGAGCAGGAAGTGCGGTTGACGTCCAATGCGGACGGCCCGCTCTCCTGGTATGCGGGCGCTTCCTACTACGAGGAAGACATCGACACGATCTTCCTCGGCCAGCAGTCGGAGGACGCCTATTGCGCGGGCTACTGGTATTACAGCGGCGCCCAGACCTGCCAGGACATGTTTGATTACTACAACTACCTCGACTCTTATTACGGCAACACCTATTTCTGCGATTATTACCTCAGTTATTACTTCGGGACCTGCAGCTGGACCTCATCGCCTGACGGACTGATCAACGATCGCAACCGGGTTATCGGCAAGTATCGGGGCTACTCGGCCTATGTCGACCTGAGTTATCAGTTCAATGACGCCTTCGATGTCAGCTTCGGTGTCCGCTACACCTACGACGAAAAGGACTTCTCGCAAGAGGTACTGCCCGATCCCGGAAACTCGTTGCTGGCATTCAAGGCACAGACGGGCTTCTCGACGCCGAACGGCCCGTTACGTGATAAACAGGACTGGAATGATATTACCTGGCGTGCGGTGGCCAATTGGCGGCCGAATGACGATAACCTGATCTTTGGCAGCATTACGACCGGCTACAAGCCCGGTGGTTTCGGCAGCTTCAACATCGAACCCAGAAGCGGGGCCGGCTGCACGCTGCCGTTCGGCTTGTGCGTCGCCGACAACTCGACCGACCGTCCCGGTGATTTTGGCCCGGAGACCGTGACCTCTTATGAAGTCGGGTACAAGGGACGAATCATGGACGGCCGGACGCAACTCAGCGTCAACGCATTCTTATACGATTACGAGGATCTCCAGGCCATTTTCAATGTGGGTCCGAGGGTGGTCGTCGACAACGTCGGACAGGTTGATGGCACGGGCCTGGAAGTCGATATCAACTCTGCATTGACGGACAACATCAATTTTCACGTCGGCGCATCGTGGTTCGACTCCGAAGCCACAAACGTCCAGGCATTCTGCGGTAACGGTGAAATCCTGACCGGGGATATCAACTCCTGCGAAGGGAATTCGATCCCGTGGGCACCGGAATGGACAGCGTTCGCCGTACTCAATACAAACTGGCCGGTTGGCGACGGCAATGAGATCTTCGGCAACGTATCGTGGAGCTGGGAAGACGACTACCGCGGCGACTGGCCCGACGAGAGCGTCATCTTCCAGAGAATCCGCGCCCTGAACCAGACCGATCTGACGGTCGGATACCGCACCGAGAACTGGAGTGTGCGGGCCTACGTCGAAAACGTGTTCGACGGCGTCTGGTACGACGGCAACTACGCGAACGACGACCCGGATCCGATCATCATCTACGCCGAACATACTTTCGGGCCGTCCCGGCCACGTACCTTCGGCGTGAGATTCGGATACGAATTCTGAAGGGTAAACACGGCGACCTCGCCACAGTAAGGACAGCTTGTGGAGTGTGGGTCTATTCCCCAGCCTGAATTCGGTGATGTTAGTCGAAACGTCGGGTCCATTGATGCCTATCGATGGAAATCATGCTGTCGTGGCCCGTATCAGCTTCCGATTGCCGCCTGAATTGCAATTCGCACCGCACACCTTCGATGGCATTCAGCTTCTTCTCGATGCCATAAGCACAAAACGGGCAGGCCAGGCCGGCGACTTCAATCCGGTTGGTCGGCGGAGATTACCGGGGTTACCAGGCGTCGAGTTCCAGGCGGGATACGCGCCCGAATTCCTGAGGGTCGCGCCCTGCACCTGCACCCCGGTCCACACGACGTGATGCAGGACCCCAGCCCGCGGTGAATCCGGTTGCTCCAGCCAACAGGGCGCTCAGACCGCCAACGGCACAAGCGCCGACACGCAAGGATGCCCGGCCGCCGGGAGAAACCAGCGGCCCAGCGGCGCCCCAGCCAAGCATTCAGCAGGTGAAGTCGTCGAAAACCGCGCAGGGCGACGGACGCGTCAGCACCAAGGGTCAGGGCCCGAAACCCGCGGCCGACAACGCGCGGCAACTGGCCGACTATATGATGATCGAATCGACGTTGCAGCAGCAGCGCGCTCCGAAATCGCCGAAAGATAGGCCGAAAGAATAAGTCGGCGTTCGCAAGAAAGCGGCCGTCAGCAACTGCTCCCTGGCCTGATCGGTGGGTGGCGAGTCGCTTCGGTGCCGGCCGGCCGACTGCGTATGGTCGGTCGGCCGGCGTTTTACGCCGTCACAAAGGCTCTTTGGCGACGTTCGCCCGCGCTACATGGAGCCGACCTACCGCACGCGTCCCGATCTGGACGTCGTGCTGCGCGACGCCGCGACGCTCGGGCTTGGCAAGTAGCTCGTCTGGCCGGTTTGGTCGTCTTCTCTCCAGGAGACAAGCCGGGCGGATGCGAGAAACAGGCAATCGATTGTGATTATCCTGACCGTGGGCCTATCATGTCAGCCATCCGGTATATCCCGGAATGCGATCCACGCAAAAAGCAGCAGGACTACCGGCGGTCAATTCAATCGGATTCCTTTATCAGGAGGCAGCCCATGACCATTTACAAGACGCTGTTCAAACGAGTCGTCGCGGCTTTCCGTTTCATTCCGCTCTCGGCGTTGCTGGCCGCCGGCCTTGCCACACCCGCGGGCGCCGACGAGACCTGCATGTCGCCTTACATGGCCAAGATTACCGGACAGGAGGACTACGTCTACGTCTGGACCCTGGGCGCCGAGGGCGTCGGCGACGAGCAGGACAAAGTCGTTACCATCGATGTCAATCCCGACTCCGCCGATTACAGCAAGGTGGTGCACAGCCTGTCCCTGGGCGGGCGCAACGAGGCCCATCATGCGGGCCTGACCGATGACCGCCATTATTTGTGGGTTGGCGGCCTGGACACCAGCCGGATATTCATCATCGACATCCATACCGATCCCGCGAAGCCGCGCCTGCACAAAACCATCAACAATTTCGTTGACGCCAGTGGCGGTGTGGTCGGTCCCCATACCCATTACGCCATGCCCGGCCGCATGCTCATCTCGGCATTGTCCAACGACAAGGATCACGGCGGCCGCACGGCCCTGGTGGAATACAGCAACAGCGGCGAATACCTGGATACCTACTGGATGCCCACCGACGAAGACCTGAACGGTGCCGAGAAATCCGGCAACTACGCAGACGGTTACGGCTACGATGTACGCGCCCTGCCCCGGCGCAATGTCCTGGTTACCTCCTCGTTCACAGGCTGGAACAATTACATGATGAACCTGGGCAAGCTTCTGAACGACGAGGAAGCAATGAAGCGCTTCGGCAATACCGTCGTCATCTGGGACCTGCATACCCGCACACCGAAAAAGGTGCTGGACGTGCCCGGTGCACCGCTGGAGGTTCGCTGTGCCTGGGGCGCCCATAACAATTACTGTTTCACGACCACCGCCCTCACTTCCAAGCTATGGCTCATCTACGAGGATGACGCCGGTGAATGGCAGGCCAAGGCGGTGGCGGACATTGCCGACGCCAGCAAGGTGCCGCTGCCGGTGGACATTTCCATCTTCGCCGACGATACCCGTCTGTGGATCGATACCTGGAACGACGGCATGGCCCGGCTGTTCGACATCTCCGATCCCTTCAACCCGAAAGAGATCTATACAAAAGACATCGGCGCGCAGATCAACATGGTCTCGCAGAGCTGGGACGGCAAGCGTGTCTACTTCACCTCGTCGCTGCTTGCCAACTGGGACAAGACCGAATCCCCGGAGGGCGAGGACCTGCAGTATTTCAAGGCCTATACCTGGAACGGCAAGGAGCTGGTTCACCAGTTCAGCATCGACTTCGTGAAGGAGAAACTGGGCCTGCCGCACATCATGCGTTTCGGTTCCCGGGCTCTCTACGCGAAACGCTCTGACCCGGCATCCGGGCCGCCGGTTGCCAATACCCGCCCCTGAGCATGGCCCTGCCGTACCCGGGATTAACCGGCGCGGCCGGCCGGTCCGGCGGTCTCCCCGTGCGTGGTCTGTCTCGCGCGCTGGTCGTGCTCGCCGCCCTGTGGCTGTCCGGCACGACCGTCGCGCAGGACGGCGGACATTCCAACACCCGCGAAGCGGGACCCGCCCCCGCGCCGGGCTGGTCCGAAGAGCTGTCCTTCCGACTGGCCGAACCGGGCAGCTACCGTTTGCCGGTGCTGGGCCGGGCCGGGGACGGCCGCGTGCTGGACTCCGCCACCGGTCACGGCACCTCCCTGCACGAGTTGTTCGAGGATCGGTTCGTTATCCTTAGCTTCATCTACAGCAGTTGCAGTGATGCCAACGGCTGTCCCCTGGCTACGTTCGTTCTCGCAAAAGCTCATAAAAAACTCCGGGAAACAGATGAGGCGAAAGACGTGCGTTTCATCAGCCTCAGTTTCGATCCGGACCACGACTCACCGGAAGTCATGGCCGAGTACGGCAGGCGGTTCGCCGCCAAAAGCGCGGACTGGCGTTTCCTTACGGCCGCGGATCAGTCGCATCTGGTGCCGATTCTGCACGACTACGGCCAGGCGATTACACCCGAGATCGGCGCCAGTGGCGAAGCCACCGGCAATATCGCCCACTTGCTCCGCGTCTATCTGATCGATCGGGAAAAACGAATCCGCAATATCTACTCCACCTCCTATCTGCATCCGGAGGTACTGTTGAACGACCTGCGGACCCTGCGCATGCCGGAGGCGCAAAAGCCGGGCGACGTCGCATCAACCACCGCGGCAGCATCGGTCAGTCTCGGCGCCGGTGACGTCAAACAGGGCTACGAGAACAAAAACTATCAAACCCGATCGCGGAGCCTGTCCGGCCGCAGCGGCCGGGCGCTTGAACTGATTGACTATCTGCGAGAAACGCCGCTGGGACTGCCGCCGATCCAGGCACCCGAAACCAATCCCGTCACGGCGGAAAAGATCAAACTGGGGCAGCGCCTGTTCTTCGATCGACGCCTGTCCCTCAACAAGACCATGGCCTGTGCCAACTGCCATATTCCCGAACAGGGCTTCACTACCCAGGAAATGGCCACCGCTCTCGGTATCGAAGGCCAGACGGTGCGCCGCAACGCGCCCACGCTCTACAACACTGCCTACCTGACCCGCCTGTTTCACGACGGACGGGAAACGTCCCTGGAACGGCAGGTATGGGGCCCGCTGCTGGCATCCAATGAAATGGGCAATCCTTCCCCGGGTTACGTGCTGGAACAAATCCGTGCTATTCCCGAATACCAGGATCGCTTCCGGGCATTGTTCGGTGAACGCGGTCTGACCATGGAAACCCTGGGCCAGGCACTGGCCACCTACCAGCGCGTGCTGGTCTCCGGCGACAGCCCGTTCGACCGCTGGTACTACGGCGCGGACGAAGGCGCTGTAAATGAAGAGGCAAAACAGGGATTCAAACTGTTCACCGGCAAGGCGGCCTGCAGCAGTTGTCATACCGTGGGCGAGGACCATGCGCTGTTCACCGACAACGGCATGCACAACACCGGCATCGGCTATGCCCGCTCCATGGCAAATACCGGATCAAACCGGCGTATTCAGGTAGCGCCGGGCACCTACATCGAAGCAGCTCCGGACGTGGCGGAGGGTGCTTCCGAGCCGACGCCCACCGACCTGGGTCTGTATGAGATCACACTCGATCCGGAAGACCGCTGGAAATATCGCACGCCCTCGCTGCGCAACGTGGCCCTGACCGCACCGTACATGCACGACGGTTCCGTGACCTCACTGGAGCGAGTGGTCCGCTTTTACAATGCCGGCGGCATTCCCAATCCGCAACTGGATCCGATCATCCGGCCCCTGAAACTCTCGGAGCAAGAGTTGAAGCAACTGGTCGCGTTCCTGCAAACCCTTACCGGCAGTAATATCGAAGATATCGTCGCCGACGCCCTGGCGACGCCCATAGGCAATGTGCGGGCTTTGGAAAATCAATCCTCGCCCCCGGCATTTCCGGATCGCAGGCGGAGATAGCAGGCTGGATTTAAGTTTCACCATGGAACGATGCAAAGATCGCCAGTGATGTTTTGGTGTATTGGTGACTATGCGCTAAAGTGTACGGCCGAAATCAAGCGAGACCTGGTATGAGTCGTTTGACAGTGACTCTCGATGACGATTTGCACCGCGCCCTGAAAGAGACGGCGGCGCGGCAAGGCCGTTCCATTGCCTCCATCATCGAGGAGAGCCTGCGCCTGCGCGGCATACGGGACCAGGCAAGTGCCCGAGTTTTGGTCGCACAGGCTCGCAAGCGAGCGCAGCTGGATCCGGATGCGGCATTGGAGCTGGCTGTCGAGGAGACACGTACTGCGCGAAAGCGATGAGTCCGCCTGTCTTCGTCGTTGATACCAATGTGGTGGTCGCTGGTCTGGTCACGGGTTCCAGCAGTAGCCCGGTTGCGTTGGCTCTGGACGGGATGTTGTCGGGGACGCTGGTCTTTCTGTTATCGCCGGCGCTTCTCGACGAGTATCGCGCGGTACTGACCAGACCGAAGCTCGTGAAGCTTCACGGTTTCACGGAAGCCCAGGTTGATCAGCTGCTTGTTGAACTCACGGCCAACGCGATTTGGCGTGAACCGAAGCCCGATTCTCCGGCGCCCGATCCGGGTGACGACCAGCTTTGGAGCCTGTTGAGCGCCTGCCCGGAAAGCATTCTGGTCACTGGTGATCGCTTGTTGCTTGAAAATCCTCCGTCACGAAGCTCGGTGATTTCGCCCGGTACATGGCTTAGCGATTTTGTCAGCAACGAAGGCCGTGCTCGGTAGGTGTCGTGTGCGAATTCCTATCGATGGAAATCATGCTGTCGTGGCCTGTATCAGCTTCCGATTGCCGTCTGAATATCAATTCGCACCGCACAGGTACGGCGAGGTACGGCAATGGGTCGAGCGCTACGCCGCGCCGGGTTCGGGGCCGACTGACGGAAACCCGGCTCGGGCCGCTCATGGCATATCGCCCTTCCTGCGCTTGTTCCGGGATGGCAGCTTGTCCGGTTTCGCCGCTGCATGACGGCTGGCAATGTCGGTGCTGGCGAACCATCCCCTGCGCCAGAACCAGGCGCATAGCCCGCCGGCGACGGCGATCATCAGCACCCATACCGCGACATAGCCGTAGCGCCATTCGAGTTCGGGCATATTCCAGGGCGACTTGCCGGTATCGAAATTCATGCCGTAAACACCGGCGATGAAGGTCAGCGGGATGAAGATGGTGGCGATGGTCGGGGTACTCCAGGACGTCGATTTCGAGCGCTTCCACATACTCGCCATAGTGCTCGAGCAGTGGGAAATAGGCGTCGAGTTCCGCAACCGTGTCGAGTGTCGCGCCGGGCCAGTCGCGAACCTCCTCTGCGCCATAGGTGATGAGTTGGAGCCGCGTCTGGCGCGCCTGCGGGTCGGGCGTCAGAATGCCCGGCGGCGATCCCGGGAGCGTCCGCCGCGATCGCCGGCGTCTTTTGCGCTTTCCAGCATCGCGATTATCTCCGGCCATGACCTCTTGATCCAATGGTCATCAAATCAATATGACGCTTGCTGAAAATGTTGAGTAAGGATGCAACTTCATCAGCTTCAACAACATTACTTTAGATTGCCGGTACGCGACCTGCAAACTTCGCTTTGATAACTGCCAGCTGATCTCTGGCAGCATTGATCCTCGCGCGATGACTGGTCAGTGGCCAGGGCACTCGCGCATAATCCGAGGTCACCACGCTGACCCGGTTTCCCATCCGCCGGCTGGATCTTGCTCTGGGCGTTGCCTACAAGGAAGATATCAATCGGGTGCGCGACGCTCTGTTCGCGGTCGCCGAACCCAACCCCCTGTGCCTCAATGAACCGCCGCCGCTGTTTATCTTTCTCGGTTTCAGCGACCAGGAGACGCCCCCATTGCGCGTCGCTCGGCAAACACCTCGTCATCCCACCCGTCATTCCGGGCGACATGGTCCCAGGCCAGCCCGTCCTGTTCCAGCCTGAAGGCGATCTCGGCAAGATCCTCGGCGGTCAAAGCACCGATGCCGCAAGCCGACCCCGCAGGCAGAAGCGCCGCGCCATCGCGGACCTCATGTATTTGTGGGTCCTGCAGCGAACCTTCGATCGCCA
>JAXHMR010000007.1:47500-58320 GCA_034521225.1 Woeseiaceae bacterium | reverse complement strand
TCGTCCGGTCAGCCGGTTTGTCGCGAGTTTCGTGGGCAAGGGCGTCTGGCTGCCCGGCCGGATTAACGGCGACGACACGGTGGACACCGAACTCGGTGTCGTCCGCCAGGCCGGCTGAAGCAAACGTTCCCGAAGGCGCCAGGGTGGAGTTGCTGCTGCGGCCCGATGACGTCGTGCACGATGACGACAGCAGCATGAAAGCCGAGGTCATAGCACGCCAGTTCAGAGGGTTCGGAATTCCTGTACGAACTGAAGACCGACCAGCGGCACTCGCTTGCTGTCATCGGTACCGAGCCATCACAATCACCCGGTCGGGGAAAAAATCGGCATACGACTGGAAACCGATCACATGGTGGTCTTTCCCGCCGAGTAAAGTGGTATACCGCGCAGACTCCCCACTCAAGCCAGGCGGCGGCCACGGCTCATCAGCAACAGGAAAATCGGCACGCCGATCGCCGCGGTCAATGCGCCGACCGGCAGCTGGCGCGGCGCGATGACGCTGCGTGCAAGCGTGTCCGCGATGACCAGCAGGCAACCACCGCCCAGGACTGCCGCGGGAATGACGATGCGATGATCGCTGCCGGCCACGAGCCGGATCAGGTGCGGCACGACGAGGCCGATAAAACCGATAACACCCACCGATGTTACCGAAATCGATGTGGCAAGCGCGGTCACGGCAAATATGATCAGCCGGAACGCGGCAACCGGCAGTCCGAGTATCGCTGCCTGCAATTCGCCGCGCGCCAGCACGTTTAAATGCCTTGCAACGAGCATCGACCCGGCCGTGACGACGGCCAGCAATACCAGGATTCGCTGCGGTGAATAGGCAAAACTGAAATCGCCCATCAGCCAGAACAGCATGCCGCGCAGATCCTGGTCGGGACTCAGTGCCAGCAGCAGGGTCGTGACGGCACTGAAGCCGGCGGCGAGCACCACGCCGGTCAGCAGCAGCAGTCGGCCGGGGCCCAGCTCCCCGAGCCCTGTGCGATGGCGAAAACGAGCAGGTTCGCACCCAGGGCGCCTGCGAACGCGGCGGCGTCAACCAGGACGGCTCCAAGACCCAACGTCATCGCAAACAGTGCGGCAACGGCGGCGCCCCCGGAAGTCCCCAGTATGTAAGGTTCGGCCAGGGGATTGCGCAGCAAGACCTGCATCAGCACGCCCGCCACGGCGAGCAGTCCACCGACGCCGAAAGCCGTCCAATGCGCGCGGTAACCGCAGGTCGAGCGCGAGCCCGCGAATTTCTTCCGGCGCACGCCCGGCTATGGCGCTCCAGACGTCAGCCGGCGAGCGATATCCGCGCTGCCGGACAGCAATGCGGCGCCAATCGTGCCGACTGACAGGAGCGCGAGGCCCGCGAGCAACATGCCTGCCTGCTTCAGCTGCACTGCCGGCCGCTCGTCTTTATACCTGTCATCTGGAAACCCGTGTCAGCGGCCATTACGCTCTTGCCGATGAGGCTAATCAATGGCCGCGAGCGGTACAAGGCGCTGCTAACCGATTCGCGATTCTGGACAGCCGGCGCATACATCGAAATAATCAGGCGCACATGAGCAGCGATTCCATAGATTCCGACGGGTTCCGGGCCAATGTTGGCATTATCCTCTCGAACGAGAGCGACGCCAGTTGTTGCTGGCCGGGCGCATTGGCAGCAAGGGATGGCAATTTCCCCAGGGGGGCATGCTGCACGGCGAATCCGTCGAGGAAGCCATGTACCGCGAGTTGCGCGAGGAGGTCGGTCTGACGGCGGCCGATGTCGACGTGCTCGGCGTGACCGAAAGGTGGTTGCGATACCGGCTGCCGAAAAAGTACCTGCGCCATCGCAGCAAACCACTTTGTATCGGCCAGAAACAGCGCTGGTTTGCACTGCGCCTGATGTGTCCCGAGGACCGGGTGTGTCTTGACAGCAGCGATGCACCGGAATTCGACCGCTGGCGATGGGTTGATTTCTGGCGCCCGGTCAACGAAGTGATCTACTTCAAGCGCCGCGTTTATGCGCGCGCACTCCACGAGCTGGGTCCGTGCCTCTGTCCGGACGGGCTGCCGCCCCAACCGGGCTGGTGGCCGCGGCGCTGGCGCGCGGCGTTCGACCGGGACCTCGAACGCGCACGCGAGGAGTCTGCGCTCACGTAGGGCCGCCCGGCGGTCCAGATGTAGCCGGGCTTGATGACAGCAAGACAGATGATGCCGATCAGAAAGACGACGGGAATTTCATTGAACCAACGGAGCCACCGGGTGCCGTCGGGCCGCTCGCCGGCTTTGAGACGCCGGATCCAGTTGCGGCATCGGAAGTGATAGACGATGAGGCCCGCGAGCAGCAGCAGTTTGGCGTGAAACCAGGGCTGCTGCAGCAGTCCGTGGTTAACCCATAGCATCAGCAGGCCAAACACTATCGTGATCACGGCGCCAATGGTCATGATGCCGTAAAGCCTGCGTTCCATGATTTCGAATCGCAGCAGGCTGGGTTCGTCCGTGGTTTCGGCGTGGTAAATGAACAGCCTGGGCAGATAGAACAGACCGGCGAACCACGTGACCATGAACACGATATGGAATGCCTTGAGCCAGAGGTAGCTGTCCGCCAGCATCAGCGTAAGCCCGGTCCGGAGAACATTGAGGTGTCGCAATCCGCCGACAACCGCAATACTGGTCCGGTCGTACTGCGAAACGGAAAGCAGGTATCAGGGGTCAGCATTGTCGCGGCTTCCTTATCGTGAATCTGCACGGTTAATTAATGTGTGCTGTCGCACTTTGATTCCGTGATCTGCGGCACTTCTGTTTGCTACGGTCACCGCGTACCATACGATATTCAGGTTATAACCCGTTGATTATCCGTGCACAGAAAGTCACCCGCAAACATCAGTGGCATTCCTGTCTGGGTCGTGCGCTCGGCGATCCTGCTTGCGATCGTGCTGGGCGGCTATCTTACCTTTGAATTTGGCCGGATCCAGGCCGGGTACAATATTGTCGATGAATTTGAAGAGCGCCGCGCGTACGAAAACCGGATCCAGGATCTGGCGCGGAGATCGTCACGCTGAAGGAGCAGATAGCGCTGCTCGAAACGCCACCGGAAAATCGATCGTGAAGCCTACCAGGACGTCGAGACAAGCCTCGTCGGACTGCAGCGAAAGATACAGGAACAGCGCGATGCCATTGAATTCTATCGCGGCATCGTGTCGCCGGCAGACGGCGGTCGTGGGCTTCGTGTGCAAAGCCTGAGGTTGTCCGAAGGCAAGTCCGAACGTGAGTACAATCTCCAGCTGGTCCTGATCCAGGTCATGCAGCATGACCTTACTGTGAAGGGGCAGGTGGACATCAGTCTCGATGGCGAGCAGGATGGTGTTGCTACAACATACGTACTTGCGCAATTGCTGCCTGAAGATGTAGACAGTAGCTGGCCATTTTCCTTTCGCTATTTCCAGAGTTTCGACCGGCAGCTTGTGCTGCCGGACGGCTTTGTGCCGGAGCAGATTAATATTGAAGTGCAGTCGCAAACCCGGTCGATTGCCGATGTGAAACAGAGTTTCTCTGGCAGACGGGCCAGTCCCAGGCGAGATCAGACCGGGTCGATTCCAGCCCCGGTTGACGAGCCCCGCAAGGAGTACCGAATGTTCGGCCGCAAGCATAGACCTAATACGGTGATCGACTCGCTCGTCGGCGCCAAATCGAAGGTAAACGGCGATCTCCACTTTTCCGGAGGCTGCCATATTGATGGTACTGTGAAGGGCAATGTCAACGCTGATCCGGAAAGCCACTCCGCACTGACCGTTTCCGAGGATGGCACGATTGAAGGCGGCGTCACGGTGCCATATGTGGTTTTGCACGGCATCGTGCGGGGCGATGTGGCCGCCAGCCAGCGGGTGGAACTCGGGCCGACCGCGCGAGTCATTGGCAATGTGTATTACAATCTCATAGAAATGGCGATAGGCGCCGAGATTAACGGCAAGCTGGTACATCAGCCGGAAGGGCGGGTGCCGCTCCTGGAGCAGACCCACCGCATGGACACGCCGGTCGACAAGGCCGTAGGCGATAACTGAGTACCGTGCCAGCAAACGATGGACATAGACTATTATGCAAACGACTAACGCTACAAACAGCCCCGCGCCGCCACCGCCTCCGGTGAAATTCACCGATGCGGCCGCTGAAAAGGTCGGCGAGTTGATCCGGGAAGAAGACAACCCCGGACTCAAGTTGCGCGTATTTGTGTCCGGCGGCGGCTGCTCCGGTTTTCAGTACGGCTTCACGTTCGATGAAGCGATCGAGGACGGTGACAGCAAGGTCGAGAATCACGGCGTCACGCTGCTTATCGACCCGATGAGCGTGCAGTACCTCATGGGCGCCGAAATCGACTACAAGGAAGACCTGCAGGGTGCGCAGTTCGTCATTCGCAACCCGAATGCGTCGACGACCTGCGGCTGCGGCCAGTCATTCAACACTTGACCCCGACGGGTTAACAAATCCGCGGCGGCGGACTACAGCCGTCAAGGGAAATACAGATAGCGATCGCCCCGGCAACGCGTTCAGCAGACGGCCAGCCCGGATCCGGGGCTGCCGAGGTCATCGCCGCCGTTGACCTCGGTTCCAATAGCTTCCATATGATCGTCGGTGAGCTGCGCCACGGGCAGCTGACCATCATCGATCGACTGCGGGAAACGGTGCGGCTGTCTGAAGGCCTGCGTGACCAAGGCGATCTCGCTACTCCTGCCAAAGAGCGCGCCCTGCAATGCCTGTCCCGGTTCGGTGAGCGGCTCCGCGATATGCATGCATCCAGTGTCCGCGCGGCCGGCACCAGCACGTTGCGCCGCGCGCAGGACAGCAAGGCGTTTCTCGCTGAAGCCGAGCAGGCGCTCGGCCACCCGATTGAAGTGATCTCCGGCATCGAGGAGGCGCGGCTGATTTACTCGGGTGTGACGCACAGCATGCCGCCCTTTGACGGTCTCCGCCTTGTGCTCGATATCGGCGGCGGCAGTACGGAGCTGATACTCGGCCAGGCAGCGTTGCCGCGTGCGCTGGAAAGTTTGCACCTTGGCTGCGTTGCCGTCACCGAACGTTATTTTGAAGATGGCCGGCTTACCAAAGGCGCCTTCGATAAGGCACGGCTGGCCACCAGGCTCGAGCTCCGCCCGGTCAAGGCCTTTTTTCGCGGCTCCCAGGATGTGCAGGCAATCGGCACGTCCGGCACGATCATCGCGACGGAACTCGTGGCGCGCGAACTTGGCATTATCGAGAGCACGGGCCTGACCCGCGCGTCGGTCGAGGAACTGATCCTGCGGGTCACGGACTTTGAACGGATCGACAGGATCTCGATGCCGCAGTTGCCGGATCGACGCGCACAGGTCTGGCCGGGCGGACTGGCAATACTCGTCGAGTTGTTAGGCGTACTGCGCATCGAGCGCTTGCAAGTATCGGACGGCGCCCTGCGGGAAGGCCTGCTCTACGACCAGCTGGGACGGCTGCAGCACGAGGATGCGCGTGAGCGCAGTGTTGCGGCGATGGCGACGCGCTACCACGTGGACGCACTGCAGGCGGAGCGGGTGTCGGCAACGGCAACGGCGCTGCTTCTGCAGTGCAGGAGTGAATGGAATCTCGAATCGCCGCTGGCCGCGCAGTTGCTCGACTGGGCGGCGCGATTACACGAGATCGGACTCGATATCTCGCATGACGGCTTCCAGCGTCACGGCGCCTACATTGCCGGGAATGCCGACATGCCCGGCCTGCCATGGACCGAACAGCGCTGCCTCGCCTTTCTTATCGCGACGCAGCGGCGGTCAATTGACCTCGGTGCGTGCCAGCGCCTGCCGGAGAGCTGGCGGCAGAAAAGCCTGCGGCTCGCGCTGTTGCTGCGCCTCGCGGTGCTGCTCAACCGCAGCCGCAGTACGGAAGCATTGCCCACGTTCCGCCTCGCGGTCCGCGAGAATACGATGACCATGCAGTTGCCCGGATCCTGGCTCGAGGCCAATCCGCTGACGGTTGCAGACCTCGAGCGGGAGCAGGGTTATTGCCGGCAGGCCGGCTACGAACTGCGCGTGGAGCACCTCTCCGACCCGGCATAGAGTCAATCCGCGCCAGGAGTCTGCGACAGTTCTTCGAGCAGCGCCTGTTGCGCGGACAGCCGTGGGTTGTCACCGGGTGCGAGGCGTTCATAACGACCGTCTGCCCGCAGCTCCCAGGCCTGGCTGTTGTCGGCCAGCAGCAACTCGAGGTCGCGGAACAGGCGGTCCTTCAACGGCCGCTGCCGGATCGGGAAGCACACTTCGGCGCGGTGAAAAAGCTTGCGCTCCATCCAGTCGGCACTCGAGCAGAAGTATTCCTCATTTCCGCCGTTTAAGAACCAGTAGACGCGGGAGTGCTCAAGGAACCGCCCGACTACGGAACGCACGCGGATATTCTCTGACAATCCCGCAATGCCGGGCCGCAGTGAGCACATGCCACGGACAATCAGGTCGATCTGCACGCCGGCTTGCGAAGCGGCATAGAGCAGGTTAATGATCTGCGGTTCGATCAGGGAGTTGATCTTGACGATGATGCGCGCGTCCTTGCCGTTCGCTGCATTCTCTATCTCGCGCTCGATTCGCAACTTCAGTGACTCAAAGAGCGAGAACGGCGCCGTGATCAGCCGCTCGAGACTCTCCCCGCGCGTCAGGCTGGTCAGTTGCATGAAAATACGGTGTACATCTTCGCCCAGCGCCTGGTTGCTGCTCAGGTAGCCATAGTCGGTGTAAGCGCGTGACGTCCCCGGGTGATAGTTGCCGGTGCCAAGATGCACGTAACGGCGGATGCCATCCGGCTCCCGGCGCACAACCATCGCCATCTTTGCATGGGTCTTGAAACCGACCAGGCCGTAGACGACGTGCGCACCGGCTTCCTGCAAGCGGTTTGCGAGCGAGATATTGGCGGCCTCATCAAAGCGCGCCATCAGCTCGACAATGACAGTGACCTCCTTGCCGGCGCGCGCGGCGTCGACGAGCCTGTCAACAATCGGGGAGTCTGCACCGGAACGATACAGCGTCTGCTTGATCGCCAGGACTTTCGGATCAGCAGCGGCCGCCGCAATGAAATCGACCACCGGCGAAAAGGACTGGTAAGGGTGGTGCAGCAGCACGTTTTGTTTCCGGAGGATGGCAAAAATGCTGTCGTCACTGCGCAATTCCTCCGGCAGGCCCGGCGCGAACTGCGGATAACAGAGTTCCGGCCGGTGTGCCATGTCGCAGACGGTAGCGAGACGGTTCAGGTTGACGGGGCCATCAACGGTAAACAGGTCGGCCGTGTCCAGTGAAAAATGATTGAGTAGAAAGTCACACAGGTCGCCGGGGCAATGGTGGCTGATCTCGAGACGAACGGCAGCGCCATAGCGGCTTGCGGCAAGCTCGCCCTCGAGCGCTCTGACGAGATCCTCGACTTCTTCGTCGTCGACGTACAGGTTGCTGTTTCGGGTGACCCGAAACTGGTAGCACCCCTCGACTTCCATGCCGGGGAACAGGTCCGTCACGTGCGCGTGGATGATCGACGACAGGAACACGTAGTCTTCGGCACCATTCCCGCCGAGCTCGGCAGGCAGCATGATGATGCGCGGCAGCGAGCGCGGTGCCTGCACAATGGCCCTGTGCCTCCGGCGCCCGAAAGCGTCGCGGCCTTTGAGGCGGACGATGAAATTCAGGCTCTTGTTGAGAATGCGGGGAAACGGCCGCGACGGGTCCAGCGTTACAGCGGCGTCTCAGTACCGGGACGACCTCGCTGTGAAAGTAGCGCGCGAGCCCCGCTTTCGTTGCTTGCTGTTCCATTCACCGCGCGGCAGGAACCGTCCTGCCGGCTTCGGCCAGTTGCAGGCAAAAGCGCGTCGTTCGAGAAGCTCATATTGCTGGCTTATCAACTCGACCGGAGATGTCCCGGATGGCGGCTAACAGTTGCTGCGGCGTCAGGTCGTCGGGTCCGGCAGCCGGTGCTCCGATCTCCAGGCGTTGCTTGAGACCGGCGACCCGGATTTCAAAGAATTCATCGAGGTTGGTGCACGAGATGCAAAGAAACCGCAAACGCTCGAGCAGGGGCACATTTTCGTCAGCCGCCTGCGCCAGGACACGTCGGTTGAACTCGGGCGAGACCCAGATCGCGGTTGATGTAGTGGTCTGCGGCCGGATGCACAGGCTCGTTCACGGTGGTTTCGGGGCGGTGGAGTATAGCAGCGGCGTGTTGCCGTTGCGTTACGACGGATACGATGCAGCCAAGCACGGCTGGCTTGTCGGCGCCGGTAACCGATGGCAGGTTGCCGGGCAACCCGTCGATGCAACGAGCCGCAAGCCACGCGCAAAGCACCGCTTCCACCCAGTCCGGACCGACGCCGGCGGCTTCGTAGTGGACGACAGCCTGACACCGGGCAAATGTGTCGCAATGCGATCAAGCAGTGTGCGGTTGTGCGCGCCACCGCCGCACACCATCACTTCCATCGTGCTGCCTGCATGCACGCTGACCGCGTCGGCTATTGCGCGCGCCGTCAATTCGCACAGCGTCGCCTGCACGTCGGCGGCCGAGACTGCGCCAGCTATTGCAAGGTGTGCATCGAGCCACGCCGTATTGAAGTACTCGAAACCGGTGCTCTTCGGCGGTGGCTGCCGGAAGTACGGATCGGCCAGCAACTGGTCGAGCAACGGTTCGCAGACCTTGCCGCTCGCAGCCCAGGCGCCGTCCGAGTCGAACGGCTGGCCAAGATGCCGCTGGCACCAGGCATCCATCAGCGAGTTGCCCGGACCGGTATCAAAACCATGGACGTTGTCGGGTTCCTTTGCGAGTACCGTCAGGTTGGCAAACCCGCCGATATTGAGTACTGCACGGCCTTCTGCACTGTCGCCCCACAGCCAGTAGTGAAATGCCGGTGCAAGCGGCGCGCCCTCACCACCGACGGCGAGATCCCGCCGCCTGAAATCGGCCACAGTCGTGATGCCGGTGCCTGCGGCGATGACGTTCGGGTCGCCGATTTGCAGCGTGAACGGATGTGTCGCCCTGGGCTGGTGTCGCAGCGTCTGCCCGAGACTGCCGATGGCGGCAATCTGTGCTGATCGAATGCCGGATTTGTCGAGCAGTTCCACGGCGGCATCGCGAAAGGCTTCGCCGACCCGGCGGTCCAGCATGCCGATGTCATCCACGGTGCACTGTTTTGGATTGCGGCTGGCGGTCAGGAGGTGTTGCCGCAGGTTATCGTTATACGGGCAAGTCTGTGACGCCAAAACTTCGCAGCTTCGTTCGCCGAAATGCACCAGTGCGGCGTCGATACCGTCCATGCTCGTACCGGAAATAAGGCCGACATGAAGTACCTTCCGGGCCGGGCCCACGACAGCTTACTCGTAAGTCGCGGCGGCGATCTGCGTACGCTTGTAGGACTTCAGTTCGTCAAGGATAGGGGCGGCCGTCGCCATGAAGTCATTGCGATAGACGTCCTTGATGGGGTCCGCCTGCGGCAGCTGGACTGTACGCGGGTTGCGATGCACGCCGTTCAGCCGGTATTCGTAGTGCAGATGCGCTGCCGTTGCCAGTCCGGTACTACCAACGAAACCGATCGTCTGGCCTTGCTTGACACGGCCGCCGATAGGCGCGTTTTTCGCAAAACTCGACATGTGCGCGTAAAGCGTCGTGATGTTGCCGCCGTGCTGCAGGATTACCGTATTACCGTAGCCGCCCTTGCGACCGCGGAATATCACTTTGCCGTCGCCGGCGGCCTTGATGGGGGTGCCGCTGGGAGCCGCATAGTCAACGCCTTTGTGGGCGCGAATGGTGTTCAGAATCGGATGTCGCCGCGTCGGATTGAAATTCGAGCTGATGCGCGAGAAGTCGACCGGTGCGCGTACGAACGCCTTGCGCACGCTGCGACCTTCCGGCGTGAAATAGTCAGCGCGTCCGTCAGCATCAATATAGCGTATGGCCTGAAACGTTCTGCCATTGTTATTGAATTCAGCGGCGATGATTTCGCCGGTCGAGACGAACTTGCCGTCCTGCCAGATTTCTTCGTAGATAATGTAGTAATCGTCCTTGCGGCGAATATCGAGTACGAAATCCACGTCCCACGCAAATATGCCGGCGAGGTTCATGATCAATTTGTCGCTGAGCCCGGCGGCCGCCGCGCTTTCGAACAGGGATGACTCGATGCGTCCGTATGCCGAGTTGCGGCGGAGCTCGACCGGGCGTTCGATGAACTCGGCGGCAAAGCCGTCGTCATTCCGTGCGATCCGCAACGTCCTGGTCAGGCCGAGGTCGCGGCTGAGACTCAACAGCTTCCCTTCATGGTGCCGGATTTCGAGCCGGTCGCCGGGGCGCAGCATACGCAGCTGCTCGGCAGCGCCGTCGAGTCGCACAATCTGCGCGAGGTCACCGAGGCTCAAGTTGTTGCGCCGAAACAGGCGATCGAGCGTATCGCCCGAGCGGATCGTGTGCACCAGCACGTCATACTGAGGTACATCGTAGACCAGCGGCGGATGAAAGCCTGTTGCCGGCAGGGTCTGGGTTGCGGCGGCTTGCGCCGGGGGAACAACCATCCCGTAAGGTTCAGCCATCCGGTAGAGACTTGCGATCGACTCTTCGACGGCCGGCGGCACGGCACCGATATCCTGAGTCTGTTCCACCACCACGGTGGTGATGCTGCCTACGGCATTGCGCAGCGACAGCACGCCGGCCAGTACGAGCAGCGGCAAGCCCAGGCCAAGTGCAAACCAGCGCAGCGGATTGGATTTTCGGGCCGGGGTCCCGGCGGACGGCTTGTAGTCGTGGAGCAGCGGGCTCACCGGTCGATGCACGTTCTTTTCTCCCCGGGGATGTTGTATGACCGTACTCTACAGCCA
>JAXHMR010000007.1:0-42500 GCA_034521225.1 Woeseiaceae bacterium | reverse complement strand
TAGCTGGTTCTCCTCGAAAGCTATTTAGGTAGCGCCTCGTGTATCACTCTCGGGGGTAGAGCACTGTTTCGGCTAGGGGGCCATCCCGGCTTACCAAACCGATGCAAACTCCGAATACCGGGAAGTGCAATCACGGGAGACACACGGCGGGTGCTAACGTCCGTCGTGGAAAGGGAAACAACCCAGACCGCCAGCTAAGGTCCCCAAATCATGGCTAAGTGGGAAACGAAGTGGGAAGGCACAGACAGCCAGGAGGTTGGCTTAGAAGCAGCCATCCTTTAAAGAAAGCGTAATAGCTCACTGGTCTAGTCGGCCCGCGCGGAAGATTTAACGGGGCTCAAGCTTTGTACCGAAGCTGCGGATGCATGCATTTATGTATGCATGGTAGAGGAGCGTTCTGTAAGCCTGTGAAGGTGTGTTGCGAGGCATGCTGGAGGTATCAGAAGTGCGAATGCTGACATGAGTAACGATAATGCGGGTGAAAAACCCGCACGCCGAAAACCCAAGGTTTCCTGCGCAACGCTAATCGGCGCAGGGTGAGTCGGCCCCTAAGGCGAGGCCGAAAGGCGTAGTCGATGGGAAACAGGTTAATATTCCTGTACCTTGTTGTTACTGCGATGGGGGGACGGAGAAGGCTAGGTCAGCCGGGCGTTGGTTGTCCCGGTTCAAGCATGTAGGCGAGTGCTCTAGGCAAATCCGGGCGCTCAATGCCTGAGATGCGATGACGAGCGCCTCATGTGGAGCGAAGTGATTGATGCCATGCTTCCAGGAAAAGCCTCTAAGCTTCAGGTGACAGTTGACCGTACCGCAAACCAACACAGGTGGGCAGGGTGAGAATCCTAAGGCGCTTGAGAGAACTCGGGTGAAGGAACTAGGCAAAATGGTACCGTAACTTCGGGAGAAGGTACGCCTCTGCTGGTGAAGGGTCTTGCACCTGGAGCTGATGGAGGCCGCAGAGACCAGGTGGCTGCGACTGTTTACTAAAAACACAGCACTCTGCAAACTCGTAAGAGGACGTATAGGGTGTGACGCCTGCCCGGTGCCGGAAGGTTAATTGATGGGGTTAGCCTTCGGGCGAAGCTCTTGATCGAAGCCCCGGTAAACGGCGGCCGTAACTATAACGGTCCTAAGGTAGCGAAATTCCTTGTCGGGTAAGTTCCGACCTGCACGAATGGCGTAACGATGGCCACACTGTCTCCACCCGAGACTCAGTGAAATTGAAATCGCTGTGAAGATGCAGCGTACCCGCGGCAAGACGGAAAGACCCCGTGAACCTTTACTACAGCTTCACACTGAACTTTGAACCTGCTTGTGTAGGATAGGTGGGAGGCTTTGAAGCCGGAACGCTAGTTTCGGTGGAGCCAACCTTGAAATACCACCCTGGCATGTTTGGAGTTCTAACCTGGGTCCGTTATCCGGATCAGGGACAGTGTATGGTGGGTAGTTTGACTGGGGCGGTCTCCTCCTAAAGAGTAACGGAGGAGCGCAAAGGTACTCTCAGTACGGTCGGACATCGTACGTTGCGTGCAAAGGCATAAGAGTGCTTGACTGCGAGACAGACACGTCGAGCAGGGGCGAAAGCCGGTCTTAGTGATCCGGTGGTTCTGTATGGAAGGGCCATCGCTCAACGGATAAAAGGTACTCCGGGGATAACAGGCTGATTCCTCCCAAGAGTCCACATCGACGGAGGAGTTTGGCACCTCGATGTCGGCTCATCACATCCTGGGGCTGTAGCAGGTCCCAAGGGTATGGCTGTTCGCCATTTAAAGTGGTACGCGAGCTGGGTTTAGAACGTCGTGAGACAGTTCGGTCCCTATCTGCCGTGGGCGTTGGAAATTTGAGAGGAGCTGCTCCTAGTACGAGAGGACCGGAGTGGACGTACCTCTGGTGTTCCGGTTGTCACGCCAGTGGCATTGCCGGGTAGCTACGTACGGACGGGATAACCGCTGAAAGCATCTAAGCGGGAAGCCCCCCTCAAGATGAGATCTCCCTGGACCCTCGAGGTCCCTGAAGGGCCGTCGAAGACTACGACGTTGATAGGCTGGGTGTGGAAGCGCAGTAATGCGTGAAGCTAACCAGTACTAATTGCTCGTGCGGCTTGGCCATATAACACCAAAGCATTTTGTGTGTTATGCGACATGTAATGCGACACTTGGTCGTCAGAAATTTTCCAGATTGTGCTTTATTCGAAAAGAATTGAGGGGACAGTTACCTTTATTCTTTCGGGAATTCCGCGGATGTGGTTGCCATACTGAATTCAGGTAACTATCCGCTTGATTCCCAACCGGTTTGCCTGGCGGCAATAGCGAGTGGGAACCACCCGATCCCATTTCGAACTCGGAAGTGAAAACGCTCAGCGCCGATGGTAGTGTGGGGTCTCCCCATGTGAGAGTAGGACATCGCCAGGCTTTTAAATCAGAAGAGCCGCAGCCCGCAAGGGTTGCGGTTTTTTTTTGCTCCGGGGTGGCCGGGCAGATTCGACCGGAATTCGAAAGAGTACGTGATAATATTCACGCCCCTTGAGCGCATCGAACGACAGAAGCAGCCGCGTGTCGGAGAAAAGGACACGGGTTGCTCCGACGGGCGGCGCTTTCAATCGAAACCAGTTAAACGGGATTTCCATGCAACACTATCGCCAGATTTCTTTCCCGCCCGGCCGGGTTCTTAAGCTTCTGTTACTCACCATTCCGCTGACGTCCGCGGCCGCCGAGGAACAAGCGACGCTTGACGAGATCGTCGTGTCCGCCACCCGGATAGAAACCTCGGTTCGGGATGCAGCCCGGTCAATTTCGGTGATCAACAAGGAGCAGATCCAGAATGCAACGCAGCAACTCGGGATCGACGAGGCGCTGGCGTCTGTACCCGGCCTGTACATGCAAAATCGTTATAACTTCACCCAGGACCTGAGGCTCTCGTTGCGGGGGTTCGGGTCCCGTTCGAGCTTCGGCATCCGGGGCATCAAGGTGATGGTCGACGGCATCCCGGAAACACTGCCTGATGGCCAGGCGCAAGTGGATAACATCGACCTGGGTTCTGCCGAGCGTATCGAGGTACTGCGTGGACCGGCATCGACGCAATACGGCAACGCGTCCGGTGGCGTCATTGCCATCACCAGCGAGGCTGGAACCGCTGAACCATACGTTGAAGGCGCCACGGCAGCCGGCGAATTTGGCTACAGGCGTTTGCAATTGAAGACTGGCGGGCGCTTCGAGCGCCTTGATTACATGGTCAATGTGTCGCAGAAGGACTTCGACGGTTATCGCGAGCATTCGCGATTTGAAGGCAAGCTCGCAAACGCGCGACTTGGCTACGCGCTAAACGACAGCGACAGCCTGAAGCTGGTGTTCAATCATACGGATCAGCCCATTGCGCAGGATCCAGGCGGAATCAGTGCAGCGGATGTCGCTGCCGATCGCCGCGCCGCGCGGAATCTCAATGTCCAGTTTGATGGTGGCGAGGCGCTTGACCAACAGCGCGTAGGGCTTGTTTACGAGAGAGTACGCGACCCCGGTACGCTGACAGTGCGCAATCATTATGTCTGGCGTGACTTCAAGAACAAACTGCCATTTGTGAGCGGAGGTTCTGTCGGCATCAGCCGCTTCTTTTACGGGGCCGGCGTGCAGTATGCATTCGGCGATATATTGCCGGAAGCGTTCGAGTTGTCCGCAGGGGCCGAAGCAGAGCGGCAGGACGACGACCGCCAGAGGTTCGACAATAACGATGGCGAACCGGGTGCCCTGGTGTTTGACCAGAACGAGCAGGTCGATAGCACCGGCGTCTATATGCACGCCAGGTATCACTTGTCAGATGCGTGGACAATGAGCGCCGGCATTCGATATGACCAGATTACTTTTGATATTTCCGACCGTTACCTGGCGGACGGGGATGATTCCGGCAGCATCGATTTCAACCATGTGAGCCCGTCGCTTGGCCTCAACTACAAGTTTGGCGAGCATGTCCTGTTTGCGTCGTACAGCAACTCGTTCGAAACGCCAACTACGACAGAACTGGCTAACCCGGATGCAAGCGGTGGCTTCAATCCGCTGCTTGAGCCGCAGGTCGCGGATAACTTCGAGCTGGGTTACAAGACCGGCAACGAACAGGTGTACTTTGAGATCGCGGCATTTCAAATCGAGCTCGAGGACGAACTGGTACCGTTTGAACTTGCAGCTTTTCCGGGACGAACGTTTTATTCCAATGTCGGCCGTTCTGACAGGCGAGGCATCGAAACCGCATTCACGTGGAATAGTGAGTCAGGTTTTGGCATCAATCTTTCCTACACCTGGTCGGATTTCAGGTTCGACGAGTTTACGGATGAAAACGGCAACAACTGTATCCGGCAAATAGTCTCCCGGCCTGCCTGAGCACTTTGGCTACGGCAGTCTGTCCTGGGTTCAGGGCAGGGCCTCTACGCTGTCTTTGAAACGGTTTATTCCGGCGAGCTTTTCGCCAGCAATACGCAACGACGTCGTCGTTGATAATTATGCCGTGTCAAACCTGCGCGTGAGCAGGGAGTTCGATCAGGGCACATGGAGTGTTCGCCCGTATCTCGGGCTGAACAACCTGTTCAATGCACGCTACAACAGTAACATCCGCATTAACGCGTTCGGGAACCGCTTCTACGAGCCGGCTCCCGAACGCAATGTCTATTTAGGCGTCGTCGTAAATTTCGAGCCGCAGGGCTGAGAACGCTCGCCGTTATTCGGGCCGGGCGAGTATAGCTCTCGACCTCGACGAGCATGCCTGGCGACGCCAGCCCGGCTACCTGCACGGCGGAGCGGGCGGGCAGATTGGGCTGTTCATCCGTACCGAAGTACTGTGTGTAAGCCCGCATGAAACCGCTGAAGTCCATGCGGCCCTCGAGCGCCGGGTCGCCGACCAGGAACACCGTCATCTTGATGACATCACCGAAGTCTACGCCAAGTTTCTCGAAAGAAGACTCCATGCGGCCGAATACGCTGAGCGCCTGCGCTTCCGTATCGCCCCAGTACTCTGCACTGTAGCGTTTCGCATCCGGATTGGCCGGGCCGGGGACCGTGCCACTGTGGTAGATGATGGCCGTGTCGGCCGATGTCTGCAACGGCCTGCGCAATAGGGAACGTCGAATTATTGGGTAACGGGTATCGCGTGATATCGCCGGCCGATGCACAGGCGCCTGCGAACAACAAAGTTACCGCCACTAATATTGGTTTCATAGTCTCATCTCTTATGGGTTGCTCAGTGTGGAAATATAACGCGCAATGTCCCTGATTGCCTGTTCGTCCGGCAGCAGTCCTGCTGCCGCCCTCATTTGCTGTCCGTAGGTGTCATCGGCGTGATTGCCGCGGATACCCGCCTTGAACCTGGCCAACTGGCTCACGACGTACCAGTCATTCAGGCCGGCCAGAGCCGGGCTGAAGAGCGTTTCGCTGCCTTCACCATTCACGCCGTGGCAGGCAATGCAGCTGCCGTATAGTGATTTGCCACGTTCCGGGTTCCCGTCGACGGTTACTTCCGGTAACGACGAGTCGACCGCGTCTACGTACTGCGCGGCCTCGACGATCTCGGCGTCGGTCAGAATGGCCGCCATCGGGCGCATCTCGTGCCCGCCGGCATCGTCCTCGTGCACGCCTCTCCAGCCCTTTTTGAAGCCTTGCAGCTGCCGTTCAACGTACCATGCCGGCAGGTCACTGAGCCGCGGCGCGGCAATGACCCGGTTGCCGCCAACCTGCACGCCGTGGCAAACGGTGCAGTAGATAAACTTGTCATCGGGAATTACGGGCTGATCAGCGGCGATGGCCGGCAGTGCGAACAGCATGACCGCCACGGAAGACAAATACCGCATGCGCGACAACAGAATCATCGCTTGACCCCCGTCGTAGATGTTTCTGCGCGGACACGCCTGTCCAGATCCCCGATCGCATGCAGCGCTGATGCGTAGGCACCCTCCTGCCAGCTGGAGTGGTAGCTGATCTGGTCCCCTATCATGTAGTGGTTGCCATCCGGCTTTTGCAGCAGCTTGAGATACCGGTCCGCATCCTCCGGTTCGAACCTGTTGCCGCAGCCCATCATGTGATTCATCCGGCCCCACGGGACGCTGATGCCGTTCTCGATGTAGTCGCTGTAACCAGGGTGGACTTTGTTGCCCTGCTCGGCTGCAAAACGCAGTCGCTCCTGCGGGTGCATCCGCTCAAACTTGTTGGATTGCTCTGGCCCGAATGCGTATGCGCCCAGCACAACGCCCTTCTGCTGGTGAATGCCGTGCGACGGATACCAGATTTCGTTGATTTCCTGACCTGTGAACCAGATACCGCCGTAAATCCCTTGCCGTTCCCAGAAGCGCTCCTTCATCTGGAAGCCAATTTTGAAGAAGTTCCTCTGCAGCATCGTCGCCAGGGCGTGGGCATAATCCGGTGAAAAATTGTTGGGGATCCCGTTGATGAAGTGCGACGGTATGCTGTTGAAGCAATAGTCCGCACTGACTTTTTTGCGGCGTCCGTCGTGATTGTAGACGACGTCAACTCCATCTGATTTCAGCTGAATCGATTGTACCTGTGCGTTCAGGACGATCGGACTGCGAATATTGCGGACGAATGCCCTGATAACATTGTCCATGCCGCCCTTCGGCGTGAGCAATGGTGCTGCCCAGAATTCAGCCTCATTGAAGTGCATGCCATAACGCCAGAACCTGCTTTTCAGTATTTCCGAGAAATCCAGCGTGCCCTTTAGCTCGCCATGCTTCAGAAAGCCCCCCGACTCAAAACCGGCGCGCTCCGTGCCCTTGTAGACAGCATTATCGTTCAGGTCACCGTATGCCTTCACGAACTCAAGCAGTCGCTCCTTGTCCTCGTCTGTCAGCGGTGTCTCGAATACATTTTTGTCGACCGCCTTATGCAGCAGTTCCGACATGAAGCCGCGTGCGTCGGACGTGTATTGACGAATTCGCACCGGGTCGCCGTTAAAAGCGTTGTCATCCTGCGTCCAGGCGAGGCGATTGTCGTTTGCCATGATCTCCAGTTCGACGCCCAGCTTCTTGCAGTAATGCAGTGCCCGGTGGTGGTGTCCGGGGATTCGTGCGGCGCCGCCATTGAAATACAAATGTGGCTGATCGTCGAAATTGCAGACCTGGTTGTAGCCCATTTCGTCCACGACATCGCCGTGCCGGAAGGTGATGATTCGCCCGCCGATGCGGCGCGACGCCTCGACAATCGTGCAGTCGTAGCCGGCGCGTTCGAGTTCGTACGCCACGGTCAGGCCCGCAACGCCTGCACCAAGGATCACAACTTTCTTGCTATTGCGCCCGACTTGCATCAGGTTGAGTTTCGGTGCCGGTCCTGTCTCGGGCAGCAACCCCAAAGCCAGGCTGGTCTGGTAAATGGCAGTTGCCCCGCCGGCAGCGCCGACCAGATTCAGGAAATGCCGGCGTGTTAGTGGTCCTTTCATATCAGGTGTTTTTCATCATGAGTTAAAATGTAGCGCGGTGGCCCGCCAGGCCCCTGTATCTCACTGGTCTTCAGTCCCGTATCGGACTTCGCTGAGCAGGAAAAGGTCTGTCAGCAACGCGCGAAGGTGTATTGAGGCATTCAGATTATCGATTAGTTCCGAGCTGATTTTATCCTGCTCGAGTACCAGTGAAATTGCGGCGATAGACTTGCGGGCGTCATCGATGACAACGACAGAGAACTCATGGCTGTCGTCTTCCAACGCAGCGCGAATCGCACGGGCCGCGTCAGCCATGCCGCCCAGAACTCCGCGCACCTCCGATGTGCCGGATCCGGAACGATCATCGTCTCGCCCCTGCGCTGCATAGGCGAGCAGGAATTCATAGCCGGATTCGACTACATCGATCTGGTCGTGCAGTGTGGTGTGCGACATTGATTAATGGCGGGTCAGGAGCAGATCAGGACGATTCGCCGGGATTCCACTGTTCAGGATCATGATTGGCCACGAGTTCATCCTTCGAAATCCAGCCTTTGATCATGGCGCGAAGATAAAAAAGTTTCTCGGGCCGCACGCCGAAATAAATGTGCAGCGCGATCATTCCGACCAGCAGCACTGTCGACAGGCCATGAAGAAAGAACATCCAGCCAAGCGCGGCCTCGGAAAGCGCATTGCTACGATCCCACCATGGCGTATCGATCACGGCAAAAAGAACCAGGCCACTAACGATAACGACCAGCGTCAGCACCGTGACACCGGCGTGCATGCTTTTCTGTGCCAGTGAGTACTTTCCGGGTTTCTGCGCGGCGTCGAACGGCTCTCGCAGGTCGCGAAGGCTGATCCACATTGATTTGAAGGCTTTTCCGGAACAGCGAGCGAACGATGTGAAACAGGATGACCGCGGTAAACACCAGCCCCGCGATCCAGTGTATCGTCAGCCACGCGAAATTGACGCCGATGATCGGCAGGATGCCGGTAACGAGCAACACAACAACCGTGATGGCCATGATCCAGTGGAATGTGCGATCCAATGCATCATGCCGCAAGACCCGGGGACCATCGGCCGTTGGCGATTGCCGGCGCTTTGCCGCCGCCTTGATCAATGCATGAATCGCAATAAACAGAAGGGCAGCGATCAGGATTACCCACAGCAGATCCCACGAAACACCCAGCAAAACTTCCCGGCCCCAGACATCCCGCTTGAATTCTGCAATATCCATGCAATCAACCCCGCATTGCGCGCCGCACGAGATTTTCCATCAGCGGCAATTTGAAATGATTGTACTTGAGTGGCTTCGCACCGTGCGTTGCCAGTGCTGCCAGTTCGTTACCAGAATCCTCGGACAACGTCTTGCCGCGCGCTGCACGCTCGACATCGCGCAGCCTGTACGGTGTTGCCGCCACGCCGCCGCAGACGAATCGCGTCTCACCGACGGTATCGCCATCGAGTTCCATCGCAACCGCAATGCTGACGAGCGCGAAATCCCAAACGTCACGATCAGCGACTTTCTCGAAATAAAATCGCTTGCCCGACCATTTGGCCGGTATGCGAACGGCAGTCAGGATTTCGCCAGGTTCAAGCGATGTCATGCGGGTGATGTGCGTATCCGGACCCACAAAAAATTTGTCCGCCGGGATTATGCGTTCGTTATCAAGGCTGGCGGCCACCATAGAGGCTTCGAGTGCCACCATTGCCGTTGCCGTATCGGACGGGCTGACGGCGACGCAGCGGCTGGCCTCAAACAGGCAGTGTTCCCGGTTCATCGCATCCGGCCCGTCGGCATAACAGATATTGCCACCCGCCCGGTAGCAGGACAGGCCACGCCGGTAGTACCAGCAACGGGCGTCCTGCACGAGATTGCCGCCAACAGTGCCGACATTGCGAATCTGCGGGCTGGCGACGCGCGATGCCGCGTCGCTCAATAAACCGTAGTTGTTACGGATCGTCGGATTGCGGATGACATCCCGCAGTGTTGTAGCCGCGCCGATCTCGATACCGCCGGCTGTCTCGCGTATCCCTTTCAGCGCCGCGATGCCGTTCAGATCAATCATCGCCTGCGGGTTTTTCGCGCGATCCTTGAGCCACCCGTAGGTATCCTGTCCGCCGCCCAGCAGCCAGCCACGCTCGCCGTGCCGCGCCGCCAGTTCCAGCGCGTCGGCAAGCTCCACCGGCTGGTAGAGCTGTGCGTCCGGCATGACATCGAAATGAAGCCATAGCTACCTCAGAAATTGTTGGTCTGCAGTGTCTGGAATGACTGCCCGCGTCCCGCGACGTGGTTGACGATCATGTCCCGGCTGACCGGCGTGCGATTGAAGATATGCCCGTCCAGCGCATCAGCAATTGCAGACGTGAGCGCCGCCACCGAACAACCCATCGCCGGTTCACCGATACCGCGTGCGCCGAACGGACTTTGCGGGTCCGGCAGGTCGACCGCTCCGGTGCGGACATGCAGCGGCGTATCGAGATAGGTCGGAATCCCGCATTGGTGGAAGCCGATGTTGGCAGGCAGGCCGTTATGCGGATCGTAGACATGGCGCTCGAGGCAGGCCATGCCCATGCCCCAGACCGCACCGCCGGCCATCTGTGCCGCGAGGCCCTGCGGATGCACGACAGTGCCGCATTCCGCGATGCCGACATAATCCAGTATTTCGTACTTGCCGGTTTCGAGATCCAGTTCGATCTCGGTGAAGGCAACGGCAAGTCCCGGGATAACGCCGTTCTGCGGCAGCTTGTCCTTCGCGACACCGATCAGTCCGCTGCCGGTCAGGTTCTGCACCGCGCGTTGAGTAACTTCGTGTATATCTTCGGGCCAGGTCTGGCCGCTGTACGAGCCACCGAGGGCAATGGCTTGCAGTGCCGCTTCGGCGTAGCTCATCGAGCGGGACGAGTCCTCCACGTGAAAGACGCGCTTGCCATCAATATCGTATTCATCCGCGCCGCCGCCGAACGATTGCGCTGCAATCTGCTTCAGTTTATCGACGGCATCGAGTGCCGCGACGTAATTCGCGCGCTGGTGCGTAAAAGAGGTATTGCTGCCTGCCTGGTATGAACTCCACGGCAGGTTTTCTTCGGTTGAGCCGCGGTGTATGACACAGTCTTCCCAGTCGCACTTCAGCACTTCAGCCGCGGCGCGTGTGGTGGACGCGTACGAGTAAGTGCCAAGGTTGCCAACGCCGCTGTGCAGGTGTATCCGCCCATCCGGCGTGATGCGCACGAGGCCGTCATAGCCGGTCGCACCAGCCGAGTGATAACCCTGGCCGACACCGATACCACGGACCTTGCTGCCGCGGCGCGGTGGCTTGTTGCGCTTGTTCTCCCAGTCGAACATCTGCGCGCCCATGTCCAGCGCCTCGTTCATGTAGGCGCTGGTCACCGGTTCCTGGTCTTTATAGACCGTCGTGTCATTGCTGGTTGCGTTGACCTTGCGTATTTCCACCCGGTCCATGTTCAGCTCGCGCGCGGCCTTGTCCATGATCGGCGCCATGATGGCAGCGATCTGGTTCTGCCCCGGGCCGCGCTGTGCGCCGCGCGGTGTTGTGTTGGTCATGACGGGCAAGCCGCGGAAGCGCATCGCTTCCGGGTCGTATACGAGGGACACGGCACCGCCCGCGGATGAGCCGTCGCCGCCCGTCGCGTTTGGGCCAATATCCTCGACGATGAAAACATCCGCCGCCGTTATACGGCCATTGGCCGCAAAGCCCAACTTCATCCAGCCCTGGAAACCGACGCGCGCGGAGCCGATGTAATATTCCTGTTCGCGCGTGATGCGCAATTGCACCGGCCGGCCGATCTTTCGCGAAAACCAGCCGGGCAGTCCGGCGAGCGGATACGCGCCGATCTTTGAGCCAAAGCCGCCACCGGTGTATTCGCTGATCAGCACGACGTCTTTTTGTTCGACTTCGAGCAGGCGCGCGAGGCCGGGCATCCAGAAACTCTGGCTTTGTGCGGAGCCGTAGACGAAGCAGGTGCCGTTTTGCCAGTAGGCCATCGCGGTGCGCGGTTCCATGCTCATGTGCGCATAGCCCGTCGTCACAAACGGTTCCTCGATGATCACCGCCGCGTCGGCGAATCCCCTGGCCAGGTCGCCATAACTCCACTCGGACGCGAACTCGCCAGTGGGCTCCTTGCCGGCACGGAATTCCGCGATCTGTTCCGGCGTCCACTTGATCGTCCGGAATCCCGAGCCTTCACTGGACCGCGCGAAGACATTGCCTTCCTCGCGGGCATTCGGGCCGCCGGTGACCAGGCTGTCCAGCGGGTCGACAACAAATGGCAGCGGTTCGATAGACACCTTGATGCGAGCGAGCGCGTCTTCCGCCGTTTTCTCATCCTCGGCGGCGACGGCGAGGATCGGATCGCCGATGAAGGTCGGCCGGTTCGTCAGTATGGCCGCATTCGGCGCCTCGACGGCCGGCACGTCATCGGCCGTGATGACACCGATAACCCCGGTCATGCCGTCGAGTCCGGATGTATCGATATTGGTAACACGGCCGTTGGCCATCGGGCTCGTATAGAGCCGCGCATAGACCATGCCATCAGCGCGAAAGTCCTCCGCAAACCTGGCCTTGCCGGTCACCTTGCCGAGCAGGTCCGGCGGCGTGAAATCCTTGCCGATATGCTTGTAGTTGCTCATCAGCTACGCTCCGCGGCGCGCATGACACCGTTCAAGTAATTGTCGTATGCGCCGCAACGGCAGAGATTCCCGGCCATCGCCTGCTGCGCCTCTTTGCGCGTGGGGTTCGGGTTCTCCTTGAGCAACGCGACCGCTGACATGATCTGCCCGGGCGTGCAGAAGCCGCATTGCGGGCTCAGTTCATCGATGAATGCCTGTTGCACCGGGTGGAGCGTCCCGTCAGGCTTTTGCAGCCCTTCGACGGTCAGCACCTGTCCGCCGCGCACGCTGTGAGTGAGCGTCGAGCACGAGTAGTTGCTGACGTCGTCGATCAGCACGGTGCACGCACCGCACTCGCCCCGATTGCAACCGATCTTGGTGCCGGTCAGGCCGAGTTTGTAACGCAATGTGTAAGCAAGTGTTTCCTGGGGCAGTACATCGACGCGACGCGTACGTCCATTAATGTTCAGTGACATCAGTCGTTCGACGGTTCCCGTCGGCCGATCCTGCGCCATGACCGACTGAACACCGGCATTACTCGCCGCAGCGGCACTGGAGGCAATGACTGCCTTGATAAAGCGCCGTCGTGAAAGCTGTGGATTCATTGCCATGGTACCCGTCCGGTTACAGCTTGTCGGCCGGCCACGGTGTTCCCTGGTCCATCACCTCAACCGGTGCCATGCCGGTGTAGCGGAATTTCTGCAGGCGCTTGCCTTCGTAGGTTTCGGTCGTGTAGATGTTGCCCTTCGAATCCGTGGCGACGTTGTGAATGGCAAAGAATTGACCCGGGTTGCGCCCACCGTCACCAAAGTTCGTCAGGATCTCAAGGGACTCACGCTCGATAATGAAAATCTTGCGATTCGTGCCGTCCGCCAGGTAGATGTACGTCTGTGCTTCGTCAGGTGAGAACGAAATATCCCAGACAGAACCGTCACCGAGACTGTTTGGTTTGACAAACATTTCCTTGACGAACGTGCCATCCGTCTCGAATACCTGCAGGCGATTGTTGACACGGTCACAGACATAGATGAGACCGTCGTTCGATGGCTGCGCACAGTGCACCGGATTGCGAAACTGTTGCGCTGGCGGCTCGCCCGGGACGAACGGGCCGAGATCGGCGTCATCCGGTTCATTGCCGTAGGCGCCCCAGTAGCGCTTGAGTTCGCCGCTGTCCGCGTCGAGTACAGCGACGCGCTTGTTGCGGTATCCGTCGGCGACGTAGGCTTCGTTCGAAGACGCGTCGAATGAGACTTCCGCGACGCTGCCGAAATTCTCGCTGCTGTGGCTGTCCGTTTCTGCCCCCGGCGTGCCGAATTGCGCAAGGAATTTTCCGTCACGCGTAAATTTAAGGATATGGGAGTCCGTTTCGCCGTTGCCGCCAATCCAGATATTGTCCTTGTGGTCGATTGAGATGCCGTGGTTCGAGGTTGGCCAGTCGTAGCCTTCCCCGGGGCCGCCCCAATGGTTGACGAGGTTGCCTTCGGGGTCGAATTCAAGAACATTGGGTGCCGGGATGCAGCAATCTGCCTTGACCGGGTCTGTTGCCGCGCCGATTTCCGTGCGCTCATTGAACGTGTCACGGCGATGAATAATGTAGACGTGGTCGCGCGAGTCGACGGCAAGGCCAATGGTCGCGCCCAATATCCAGTGGTTGGGTAACGGCTTCGGCCAGAATGGATCCACGACAAACTTCGGTGCTTCCCTGGCGTCAGCGTTGGCCGTATTTTCGAGTGCTTTCTGGCCGCAGCCCAGTGCGACGATAATTGCGATTACTGCGCCCGCAGCCAGTGCGTGCTTTTTTGTCATCATCCGTCATTCCCCCCGATGATTCCGATGCGACGAAGTCAGCACCTTTGATGCGGCAGTATACTACGGAATCTCTTCCGCAGCCTGCCGAAAAAACTCGAAGGCCGTCGCGATTCCCGCTATTGTCGGCCGCGCTGAAACTCTTCGATGACAAAGTTACGTCTGCAATGACTATGCTGCCACAGAAGCCTTTTTCGCAGTGGATTCCGGCGCTTGCCCTGGCGATCCTGTTCGTGCCCGCTGCTGTATACGGTCATGAAATTCCGTCAGATGTTGTCGTGCGGAGTTACCTGAAACCGCAGGACTCGACGCTGAACCTGCTCGTACGCGTGCCGCTTGAAGCGATGCGTGACGTGAATTTTCCGGTACGCGGCCCCGGTTATCTCGACATCGCGACGGCCGGCAAACCGCTGCGTGATGCCGCAACGATCTGGATTGCCAACGAAGTCCGCGTTTTTGAAGAAGACCGATTGCTCACCGAGCATGACATTGCCGCGGTCCGCGTATCGCTGCCTTCCGACCGGTCATTCCGAAGCTTCGACGCCGCGTTGCAGCACGTTACCGGTCCCGCACTCGATGCCGATACCGAGCTGCACCGCGACCAGGCGCTGCTCGATGTGCTGATCCGGTATCCGATCCGGTCAGCCGATGCTGCAATTGCGATCGAGCCGCGATTTCGCCGTCTCGGGCTCAATACAATTACGGTTCTCACGTTTGTTGCCCCGGATGGCACGGAGCGCCTGTTCGAATTTTCAGGCGATCCGGGCGTCGTCGAGCTGGACCCATCGTGGCACAACGCGTTCACACGTTTCATTCGTCGTTCGGCTACGATCACATACTGGACGCGCTAATCGGATCATGCTGTTTGTCTTGTGCCTGATCATCCCGTTTCGCCGGATCAGGCCGCTGATCGCGATCGTGACATCGTTCACCGTCGCGCACTCGATCACGTTAATCGGCTCGGCCTTCGGGATCACGCCGTCCGTGCCCTGGTTTCCGGCGCTGATCGAGTCACTGATTGCCGCGTCAATCGTCTATATGGCGCTGGAAAACATCGTCGGGTCGCGCTGGGAGCGCCGCTGGGTCGTCGCGTTTGGCTTCGGACTTGTGCACGGTTTCGGCTTTTCATTCGCCCTGGGTGAAACGCTGCAGTTTGCGGGGTCGCACCTGGTCACGTCGCTGCTTGCCTTCAATATCGGCGTGGAGTTGGGGCAGATTCTGCTGATCGTCATTGCCGTGCCGCTATTGAACGCGGCATTTCGTCTCGGTCTGCCCGAGCGCGCCGGCACCATCATCATTTCGGCGTTGCTGGCACACAGCGGCTGGCACTGGATGACCGACAGGCTGGCGGCCCTCGGCGCCTACGAATTTGCGTGGCCGGCGATCAATGCCGCATTTTTCGGCGCATTGATGCGCTGGCTGATGCTGTTTCTGATAGTCGCGCTGGTCGCGTGGGTGATGTACGCACTTTACAAACGGTTGATGGCTAGTGCCCTGTCCCACAAATAACCGGTACAATTCGGCGCGTCTTTTCGCGCCTGGCCGCGTTGCGGCTCCTCGCAATAGTCCCGCTCACGCATCGCGCGCCTTGCCAGTCACGAAAATCCGCGGCCGACTCATACCGGTTATTTGCGGGACAGGACACTAGCGGCGGCCAACTTTCACAAAAATCCGGCACGCGCTAAGCTCTGCCGCCGGTGTTTCGCGCTGCCGCGGACGCCGCACAGGCGTAATTCGGGGGGATTTGCATGCAGTCCATCATGATCGTGGCCCTTGGCATTGCCGGAATGGCCTTCGGCTGGTTTGTCTATTCGAGATTCATAGCCAACAGCATCTACCGGCTGGATCCGGACTTCGTAACGCCGGCGCACGAGTTCAATGATGGCGTTGATTACCATCCGCAACAGAACGTCCTGTGGGGACATCACTTTACGTCGGTCGCGGGTGCCGCACCTATAGTCGGGCCCGCCATTGCCGTCTACTGGGGATGGGTCCCTGCGGTACTGTGGGTAACTCTCGGCACTGTATTCTTCGCAGGCGTGCATGACTTGGGAGCATTGTGGGCCAGCGTGCGCCACAAGGGCAAGTCGATCGGCGCGCTGTCGGAAGCCGTGATTGGCAAGCGCACACGCGCGTTGTTCATGGTTGTCGTTTTTCTTGTGTTGCTGATGGTCAATGCCGTTTTCGGAGTCGTGATTGCCAGCGCGTTTATCGGCACGCCGAGCGCCGTGTTCCCGGCCTGGTCGGCAATTGTCGTAGCTTTGATTATCGGCCAGCTCATACATCGTAATTTCAACCTGACAGTGCTGTCCCTGCTTGGTGTTCTCGCGCTGTATTTTTCAGTGTACGTTGGCAGCGTCATGCCATTGGAGTTACCCGAAAACCTGCTCGGGATGTCGGGAAATGCCAACTGGATTGTCCTTTTGTTCGTGTACGCGGCGATCGCGTCGATGCTGCCGGTCTGGGTGCTGTTGCAGCCGCGGGATTTTATAAACGGCATGCAGCTGTTTGTTGGCCTGTTCCTGCTGTACGGCGCGGTGCTGCTGTCAATGCCGGACATTTCCGCACCGGCCTTCAATCAACAAATGGCAGAAGGATCCCCGTCGCTGATACCGTTGCTGTTTGTCACGATCGCCTGCGGCGCGGTGTCCGGGTTTCACGGCATCGTGTCATCCGGTACCAGCTCGAAGCAGATCGACAAGGAAACTGATGCGCGATTTGTCGGCTATCTTGGTGCGGTTGGGGAGGGCTCGCTTGCCTTGATTACGATTGTGGCCGTCAGTGGCGTCGCGCTGGCAGCGACGCCTGAACTCTGGCACGAAATCTATGAAAAGTACGGCACCGCGGGCGCAGGAACCTTTATCCTCGGCGGCGCGCAGATGATCACGAATGGCTGGGGCCTGCCGACGGAGATTGCCACCACCTTGCTGGCAACGATGGTTGTGCTGTTTGCCGGCACGACTATGGATTCGGGCGTACGTTTGCAGCGCTACATCATCCAGGAATGGGGCGAGATCTACGGGATTCCGCTGTTCAAAAAAGGTGTCGCGGCGACATTGATTGCCGTGACCTGTTGCCTGCTGCTCGCTTTCGGCGCCGGCGGTGCTTCCGGCTCGGGCGGCCTGATTATCTGGCCGCTGTTCGGATCCACCAACCAGATCCTCGCGGGCCTGACGCTGCTGGTAATCAGCGTCATGCTGATCAAGCTGGGCCGTCCGGCGCGCTACACACTGATCCCGATGGTGTTTGTCATGATCACCTCGTCGTGGGCCGCGGTACTGAAACTGATCGAGTTCTGGCAGGCAGGCAACTGGCTACTGGTAATGATCGATCTCATTGTTCTGGTCACAAGTATCATGGTGATGCTCGAAGCCGCCTCGGTTATCTCGACGTTCAAGCGTCAGGTCAAGGCGACGAATTCGACATCACCCTGACGCTGCGACAACACCGGTTGCCCGTGGCGCGATCCGGTCTCAGAACTGCCCGCGCAAGCCGATAATGTGTTCGCGACGGTAATGGTGGTCGCGGACTTCGCGGCGCAACAGGTTACCGTCAGCGATGTTGCCGGTATAACGCTCGCGCGTGCGGCGATCATGACTGTCGAAGACGATGCGCGTGTCGAACCAGAGGAGTACGCGGTCAGTCAGGCGGTACTGCATGGCGATATGTGTGTTGGGCCGCACCGCGGTCTGGATCTCGCGAAAGTTGATGTCGTTGGCGTAGCGTTTGCCCCTCCAGTCAACTTCGATGTTGTAGTTGAAGCGCCAGGCTGCAATGTCGTGGCGGAAATTCAAACTGTACTCGCGCTCGCGAATTCCGCTCATCTTGCGTTCAGAACCGGTAAACGGGTCTGTCGTGCTGGAGTCCTGCAGCGTGTAGCTTGCATCGAGAACGGCGCCTTCCAGCCCGATTGATGACAAGCGCCAACTCCCGGAAAACACGGCACCATAGTACCTGGCGTCACCAATATTACCGGCGGCCGACACGGTATCGGTGACACGAACGTTATCGATGTGGTCCTCGACATCGTTGTAGAAAACGCGGGCTTGCAGTACCCCGTTGTCGTCGGCCAGCCGGCGTTCCCAGGCAAATGTGAACTCCCACGCCTTTTGGGGTTCGAGTTCCGGGTTGCCGGTATCCACCTGGTCATTGTCGTTATCAAAGTTGGCAACAAAATCGCCGAAATCGAGCTGGCTCACTGTGCGCTCGAGCGAGCTTCGGAGCTGTGTAGCACCAGTCAGGTCCCAGCGCAGGTCGATGCGCGGTTTGACGTACATAAAGGAGCGCGCGTTGTCGACATCCACGCCTTGCTGTCCGATCTCCGAGTATTCGATGTTAAGCGCGCTTTCCAGCACGATACTCGGCCGCATGGGCCAGAAGTACGTGCTGAAAAGCTCATACCGGTCCTCGGTGACGTCGGAGTCGGAATTGAACAGCGTAACCGGCGTCAGTCCGCCGTCAGGGGCAACCTCGAACAGCCGGATGTCCTTGTCGAGTGTATTCCTTGCCGCCTCGACGCCGAGTTCGAGGTTATGGCCGGCAGCAGGCTGCCAGCTGTAGGAGCTGCGAAGAATCGACTCTGTCGCAACATCACGGGTCGTGAACAGCGATTCCGCCGGCACGTTTCCCGCGTCTGTTGACGACAGCGTAATGCGTCGTGCCTCGTCGCCGTTGCGACGCTGGAAAATTGCGCGGGTTTTCAGCGACCCGGCGCCGACGGGTTGCTCGGCGTCACCGCCGATCTCCCAATTTTTACCCGTTTGATCCAGGATATTCCGGAACAGAGCGGCGTCCGGTTCGCCCGTGGAGATGGCGCGTGTCGTTTCGTCTTCCTCGTTCCCGGTATCGGCAAATCGTGTATTGACGTTGAGTATGGCACCGTCGTCGAACGCCCAGCTTCCGGACGCGTTCAGCACGAGTTCTTTCTTCAACATGGGCAGGACGATTTCGCGGCGCTCGGTCAACGCGCCTGTATCCGGCGCGAAGAACTCCTCGTATCGCTCGACATCATTTCCGCGGTTGTAAGGGCCGAGCTCTGCGCTGAGCAGGTAGTCCAGCTTGCCGGCGGCGTCGCTGTAGGAGAAAAGACCGTCGAAGTCGGGTTTGCTGCGGCCGTAGAAAGCGGAATGCAATTGCCAGGAACCACTGCCGCCAGCGATATCCTCGCTCAGAACGATATTGATCAGCGTCCCTTCGCTGCGAACATCAAGCCCCGCCGCGGTACCGCGAATCAGCTCTATGCGGCGCACAACGTCGGCCTGTATCCGCTGCATCGCGCTGCCTATGTCATTCGACTTGCCGGAGAGCCGTTTGCCGTTGATCAGTACCTGGTCACCGCCGGAGCCGAAGCCGCGTTTGTCGTCGTTGCCGCCACCCGGGCCGCCGGGCAGCAAGGCGGCGCCGCCAGGCACCCAGCGCAGCATATCGGCAGCAGTCACAACCTGGTACGGCGTGAAATAGCTCGCATCATAGGTGACCTTGCTGCCATCGCCGGTGCTGTAGACGCCCGGAGCCACATGGATGCGGTCGGTAGCCGCCGTTTCGCCCGCGGCGTCCTGGTCTGCGGCCGCGAGCGGACACGCCAACAGTAAACTTGTTATGAGGCCGGCCAGCGGGCCTGTCAGTTGTCTCGTCACCGGTAGATTTCGTCGATTGCAGATGCCGCCGTGTCGCCACGGGGACGGTCATTTTTCGGGGCCGGAAGGCTCGCACAACTGCCGGCATGAAAACAGTGTTTTTGGTGAAACCGGTCGGACAGCCCGCATGGGCAATGCCGCCCCGCCACAGGCGCCACGGGCCGAGCCGGGTCGTGGCACTGCCCTCTGACCGGACCCGAAAAGGGCTGGTTCGGATCGTTGCCGAGGGACGCGTATGCTCGTCGGATCGCCGCAATTTCAGTGTTGCACGAACGCTACTCCGGGTCGCGCAGTGACCTAAAAAAAGTGCATTACGAGTGAATTCAGTGCCTCCGCCACGTGGGCCAATGTTGCCTGCCTGCTACAGTTGATTCCCGCTGAAACCAAAAAAACCGCCGTCGCGGCTTTATTTTCGCCGCGCAGAGTGGTTCAATCAGCCAATCGCATCCACTGCGGCGCGTCCGTGTGCCACGGTCCGTGCGAACAACCACGAATTAATTTTTGTTGGGGGAGAACGCAAATGCTAAACGTACCTAAGTCCTTTAGGTGGCTGCTGTCCGTTTCCGCCGCGATCGTTGCAGTACCGGCCTTGGGCCCGGTTGCAATGGCGCAGCAGGGCTCGGACGAGGCAATCGAGGAAATTATTACGACAGGTACACGGCGCGCCGAGCGCACCGTCGCGGAGTCATCCGTACCTATCGACGTGATCAGTGGCCGGGAATTCGAGAATATGGGCACCACTGACCTCGATGACATGCTGCGCAACACCGTGCCGTCGTACAACGTCACGCGACAGGCCATCTCTGACGCCGCCACGCTGGTTCGCCCGGCGACGCTGCGCGGCCTGCCGCCCGACAACACACTGGTTCTTGTGAACGGCAAGCGCCGGCATCGGTCCGGCGTCATCGCCGAACTGGGCGGATCGCTGGCAGCCGGTTCACAGGGCGCTGACATCTCGGCGATTCCCGCCCTTGCCATCGCGCAGGTGGAAGTGCTGCGCGACGGTGCCGCCGCACAGTACGGCTCGGACGCCATCGCCGGCGTCATGAACTTCGTGCTGCGCGAGGACCGCGACGGCTTCGTGGCTGAAGTCCGGACCGGTGAGCACTTTGAAGGTGACGGAACGATGTTCCAGTTCGCCGCCAATGCCGGTTTTCCGCTGGGCAACGACGGCTTTGCCAACGTGACGTTCCAGTGGCATGAAGCCGACGAAACGGCTGCAAGCGGCAGCACGCAGCGCACCGATGCGGCGGCGCTGATCGCCGCCGGCGTGTCGGATATTCGCACGCCATTCGCCCAGATATGGGGTGCGCCGGAATACCGCGACAACTTCAACCTGTTCATCAACACCGGTATTACGTTGTCGCCGACGCAGGAAGTCTATGCATTCGGTAACATCGGCGGCCGCGAGACGGAAGGCGACTTCTTCTTCCGCAACCCGAACAACCGCTCGGGTGTGTTTACGCATGACGCAGGCGGCACGACGTATCGCGCGATTGTCGACACTACGATCGAGCGCGGCGACACGGGCGTGATATCAAATTGCCCGGCGGTGGTCGCGCCCGGCTCCGGCGCAAACGGTGTACCGCCCGCCAATGACAGCCCCACAATCGCTGGCCTGCCAGCGAATTGCTTTGTACTGAACCAGCTTTTGCCCGGCGGCTACACGCCGCGGTTTGGCGGCAACCTCGAGGACGCGTCGCTCGTAGGCGGTATTCGCGGCGAATTCCAGAACGGCATCAGCTACGACTTCAGCGGCAGCTTTGGCCGCAACGCGGTCGATTTCTTCCTGAATAACACCTGGAACCCGTCGCTCGGCCCGGATGGCATCATCAACGGCGAGCTTCAGCGGGACTTCGAGGTCGGCGAGTACATACAGTCCGAAACAAACTTCAATGCCGACTTCGTGTGGCCGATTGCCGTTGACGCGTTTGCCTCGGACCTGAACTTCGCCTTCGGTGGTGAGTATCGCGACGAGGTGTTCACGGTACGTCTCGGCGAAGAAAACTCGTGGGACGCAGGGCGGTTTGCCTTCCAGAGCGGCAATGGCACGAACTTCTACGCTGGTGGTGTTGTGCCATTGCCGGATCTCAGCATCGGCGCACACGGCTTCGCGGGCTTCAGCCCGAACCAGGCCGGCAAGTTTGGCCGTTCAAACATCGCCGTATACAGCGAGCTTGAGGCCGATGTCGTCGAAAACTGGACCGTCGCCGTCGCGTTGCGGTACGAAGACTTCGAAGACTTTGGCGACACGACCAACGGCAAGGTGGCAACACGCCTGGCGCTGACCGACGCCGTTGCCCTTCGCGCATCCGCCAGTACCGGCTTCCGCGCACCGACGCCGGGCCAGTCGAACATCACCAAGGTCTCGACGACAACGATTGACGGTGAGCTGCAACAGCGCGGCCAGATTCCGCCGTCCAACCCGATCGCCCAGTTCCTGGGGGCGGAGCCGCTCGGACCCGAAGATGCCACGAACTTCTCGGCTGGTATTGTCTGGGACGTTACCGACACGCTGAGCCTGACGGCCGACTACTTCAATATCGAAGTAAAGGATCGCATCTCGCAGACGGGCACGATCGTGATCGCCGGCGAGCCGGTCCCGCCGGGCATCGACTGCCCGAACGCGGCGGCCAACCCGAATGGCAACCTGGCCCTGTGTCTGCAGGAACTGGGTGTGCCGGGCGCGGCAGATCTTAACTCGGTATCGTTCTACACCAACGACTTCCGGACCACGACGCAGGGTATCGATCTCGTCGCGACCTGGAATGTTGATTTCCGCGATGCCGGCAACGGCAGCCTGACGGCGGCGTGGAACTGGACCGATACCGAAGTGGATGATGCCGGTGAGGAAGTATCGCGTAATCGTGTTGTGGATCTGGAGAACTTCAATCCGGACCATCGTGGTATCTTCACGTACAACCACTTCCTGGGCGACAACTGGCGCTTCCTGGTACGTGCGAGCTACTACGATGACTGGGTGAATTCCGGCTTCAGCGGCGACCCGACCCCGAGGGGAGCAGACGGAACCAACTATACGCTGGACTGCAACCCGCAGAACTTCAATGACAAGTGCTACGATGCCGACTGGATCATCGACGTAGAGGCTGCCTACACGTTTAATAATACGTGGAGCGTCATCGCCGGTGCGCAAAACGTCGGCGACAACCGCGGCCCGATCGACCAGAACAATCTCGACGGCACGATCGGATCGGGTAATACGTACGACACCGGTACGCCATGGGGCTTTGATGGTGGTTTCTGGTACTTCCGTCTGCGGGCGGAGTTCGAATAGGCCGCGAGGCTTAAGCGTTCGAAGCGGAACGCTGTTCGAAAAACAAAGGCGCTTTCCTTCGGGAAAGCGCCTTTTTTGTTGGGCGTTGCCTGGGCGGTACGAGGTCGCCACGGCGCTGCGTGCCTCGCAACGACGGGGCTGGAAGCGGCCCGTCATTGCGAGCCCAAAGGGTGTGGCAATCTCCGTCAACCGGCACCGCAACTCCCGGCGCGCTACAGCGGTGTCCGTTCCATCCAACCCAGGATGTCTTCCGTCACCTCATCGCGGTTCGTCTCATTCAGCATTTCGTGCCGCCCGCCGGGATAGATCTTCAGCGTGACGGTGGTATGCCCGGTACGCTCATACGCGGCGGCAAGCCGTGTCATACCGTGCCGGCCGCCAACCGGGTCGTTCTCGCCGCCAGTAATCAGCACTGGCAGCCCGGACGGGATTCGTTGCAGCGCTTTCACCGAACTGATGGCAAGCAACCCGCCCAGCAGGTCCTGCCATAGCGTTGCTGAAGAAACAGAACCGCACAATGGATCGGAGATATACAGGTCGACTTCCGCCGGATCGCGCGACAGCCAGTCAAACGGTGTCCGCGCCGGCTCGAACCGTCGATTAAATGAGCCAAAACCCATCGCATTCAGCCGCTGGCTGCGGTGCCGTCGGCCGCGGCGCAAGGCTTCCCACCGCGCGACCCATCGTCCGACCCTCACCTTGAGCCGCGAGGGCATCGTCGACCCTGACAGCACAAGGGCAGAGACGCTGTGCGGATGACGCATGACAAAGTCCTGCGCAATATATGACCCCATGCTGTGGCCTAAAAGAATAACGGGGAGGCCGGGATACTGGCCGCCGGCTTTCTCCTGGACGCTTTTCGCATCCTGCAGGACCAGGTTCCAGCCGTCGGCGTCTGAAAAATGCCCGAGCCCGGATTCCGGGCTTGCCTTGCCGTGCCCTCGATGATCGTGTGCGACCACCATGTAGCCAGCCGCGGTTGCCACATTTGCAAATCGTGCATAACGTTCCGCGTGCTCGGACAGGCCGTGGAAAATCTGCAGTATGGCGGCCGGTTTGTCCTTCGGTCTCCAGGTAATGACGGGTATCGCATGCCCGTCGGTGGCGTTGACTGAAGTGTCGTCCCGCTGCACAGCCGGCAGTCCGGTTTCAGTCATGGTCGAATTTCCACGTCCTCTGCATGACGAGGAAGGTGTACGACGCAGACCATGTGATGAACGTCAGGCCGGCAACGGCTTCGGTACCGGTCAGGAAGCGGATCGGGCCGGTCGGTACAATGTCACCGAAACCGAGTGTCGAAAAAACGGTAGCCGAGAAATAAATACAGTCGGCAATGGACAGGGAATTTGCCCCGATCAATGTGCTGTGGTCGCCGGTCGCGAGCAACAGGTAATAGGCGGTACCGAAGATCCAGATCTCGGCGATATGCAGCATCAGCAGGCAAAGAATCAACAGAATGATGCGCGGACGATGCGGCGCTTTCGGCAGCGAAAAACGGGTGCTTAGCAGCCGCAATGTCTCGTAGTGCAATGCCGTGCAAAGGACAATTGCGACAGCGGTGGTTACGGCAGTCAGCCAGTATGCAGCAGGCATGGGATCAACCTCGGGGCGTCGTTGATGGTACCAATGAGCGAAAGCCGATAACGAGCAACAGTATGAGCTTGCTGAGTTCGAGTACGGCATAGGCGCCATGCGCATACGATGCCGGCGGCTCGACTCCGCTCGCGATCTGCTGCGCCCGGCTCGCCAGTTCCGGTAACAGCCACACTGACTGCGTGATCATGATCAGTACCAGCGCACCGACAGCCGCCCACAACGCTCGGGCCATGCCGGATACGCGAACCAGCACCAGCAGCAGGACGAGAGCAACCAGCTCCGCCTTGTTCAGCGCCGCGAACACGACCCGCCCGACATCGAGTGCCGCAACCCGGCTTAGCAGCGGGGCAGTGAATTTCACCGGCGCTTCGAGCAGCGAAATGCCGGCTGTCATGCCAAACCAGGCGAAACACAGCCAGCCGGGACTCCGGATCATGGCCCAATACGATTTAAACCGCTCGCTGTTTACAGGCATACTCTGTGGCTTGCCGAGTTACCGGGCCGGATGCCACCGGCTCACCGAATACTGAACCTTATGATCCCGCGGCAGGAATCACAACTGGCCGGCGCCGTGCTGATGATCCGGCAGGGGTTCACGGCAACACTGGCAGCAGCAAACCCAATTTCATCGCGCTTTGGCGTACGCGACACCGGGGAGATGACTCGATGATCAATCTTTACTACTGGCCGACGCTGAACGGCGCGGAGGAAGTTAAATGATGAAACTCTATGACCACGAAGCGGCGGTAAGTCCAAGGCGCGTCCGTATCTTCGCTGCCGAAAAGGGCATTGAACTCGAGCTCGTGCGGGTCGATCTCGCAAATGGTGAACAAATGTCAGCCGAGTTCCGGCGGCGCAATCCGGAGTGTACGGTGCCGGTTCTCGAACTCGATGACGGTACCTGCATCAGCGAGGTCATTGCGATCTGCGACTACCTCGAGAACAGCAAGGAATCACCGCTGCTGTTTGGCGACAGCTCGGCGCGGCGCGCCGAAGTCCTGATGTGGAACTCCAGGATCGAGCAGATCGGTTTGAGCTCCATCGCGGATTTTTTCCGCAATAGCGTCGCGGGCATGAAGTCCCGCGCCCTGACCGGACCGGCGGATTTCGAGCAGATACCGGCGCTTGCGGAACGTGGCAGGAAGCGCGCCATGCTGTTCTTCCAGCGCCTGGAATCGCACATGGACGGGCGCCGCTTCGTGGCCGGCAATACCCTGTCGATTGCGGACATCACGACGCTGGCCTGCCTCGATTTCGCTAAGCGCGCCAAACTCGAATTGCTGGACTCAGCGCCCAATCTTGAGCGCCTGCATGGCGAGTTGAGCGCAAGGCCGAGCGCCAGCGCCTGAGGTTTGCCTTTCAGTGGCTACCGGTTTACAGGCATAATTCGATGCTTCCCAGGTGCGGGCGGCGGTTCGACTCCGGGCCGCCCGCGGCAACCCGAATACCATGACCTCCAGACACGAATCACAACTCGCCAGTGCCGTGCTGATGATCCGCCCGGCGCGCTTCCACAGTAATCCGCTGACCGCGGCCTCGAACCGCTTCCAGGGCAGGACGGACCTGTCGGAGCAGGAGCAGCAGCAGGCGGCACTGGACGAGTTTACGGGCTTGCGCGCGGCGCTCGAGGATGCCGGTGTTGAGGTCATCGCTGTCGATGACACCGACGACCCGTCGACGCCTGATTCGATTTTCCCGAATAACTGGGTCACGTTTCATGCTGATGGCACGGCCGTGCTGTACCCGATGGAAGCCGTCAACCGGCGCACAGAGCGCCGTCCCGGGATCATCGATTGGCTCGCAAGCGAGCACGGGTTCAGGGTAACCCGGGTGATCGACCTGTCAGGCCACGAACAGCAGGGCCATTATCTCGAAGGCACCGGCAGCCTCGTGCTGGACCGTGTCAATCATATCGCCTACGCCTGCCTGTCGAGCCGCACGCATCTGGATCCGCTGGGGGATTTTGCCCAGCAGCTCGACTACGACGTGCTTACCTTCGACGCTGTCGATCGCAACGGTGCCGCGATCTATCACACCAACGTGCTGATGAGTGTCGGCGAGCAAGTGGCGATCATCTGTGCCGATGCGTTGCCGCGTCCCGAGCAAAAGCAAGCGGTACTGGAGAGCCTGGCGTCGAGCGGCCACAAGGTCGTCGATCTGAGCATGAATCAGCTCGAAGCATTTGCCGGTAACATGCTTGAACTTCGCTCGTCAGGCGGCGAGCGCGTGCTTGTGATGTCCGCCCAGGCGCGGCAGTCGCTCGACCAGGAACAGCTTGCGGTTATCGAGTCGAGCGCCCGCATCGTCAGTGCGCCGATCGACCGCATCGAAGCATCAGCCGGCGGCAGCGTGCGCTGTATGCTGGCGGAAATTCACCTGCCACGCCAGTAAAGCTGGCGGGCCAAAAAACAACCGAATAAAGGGGATCCCTGGCATGGCCGCGAAGCGAGACAGAATCCTGATGTGCCCACCGGACTACTTCACGGTGGAGTACGTCATCAACCCGTGGATGGCAGGTCACGAAAGCTCAATGGACATAAAGCTTGCCAAGAAGCAGTGGCGCACGTTGCGCGATGCGCTGGCGGAGCATGCCGAGATCGTCGAAATCAAGCCGCAGCCGGACCTGCCGGACATGGTATTCACGGCCAATGCCGGCGTCGTCTATGGCCGCAAGGCCATTGCCAGTCATTTCATGCCGCATGAGCGCCGTCCGGAAGAGCCGCACTTCAAGAAGTGGTTCCGCGAAAGCGGTTTTGAGCTTCTGGACCTTGATGAGAAAATCGGCTTCGAGGGTGCCGGTGACTGCCTGCTGGACCGCGGTGGCCCGTGGCTGTGGACCGGCTACGGCTTTCGCACCGAGATCGAGGCGCATGCGGAAATACAAAGGTTCTTCGACCTCGACCTGGTTTCGATACGCCTGACGGACTCGCGTTTCTATCACATCGACACCTGCTTTTGTCCGTTGCAGGGTGGCTTCCTGATGTATCACCCGCCGGCGTTCGATTTTGACTCGCGCATCGCGATCGAAAGCCGCATTCCGTCGCACAAGCGCATCGTCGTCGACACGGCCGATGCCGGTAACTTTGCCTGCAACGCGGTCAACGTCGGCGACAGGGTGTTCCTGAACAAGGCATCCGAGCCGCTCAAGGCGCGCCTGATGCTGGCGGGTTTCGAGGTGCACGAGGTTGATTTGTCGGAATTCCTCAAGGCCGGCGGTTCGGCCAAGTGCCTGACGCTCAAGCTGAACGAACCGGTCTTCGGCAGTGCCGCATGACGTCACCGCATTGCTACACAATTACGCCGTCCAATCCCGGCGCGCACCTGTTTGAAGTTACGTTGACGATCGGCGAACCGGATCCGCACGGGCAGGTGCTGTCGATTCCGGCCTGGATTCCCGGCAGTTACATGATCCGCGACTACGCACGGCACGTCGTTGCAATCCGCGCGGAAGCCGGCGGCGAGACCGTGGAGCTTACGAAACTCGACAAGAGCCGCTGGCAGGCAGCGCCGTGCCCCGGTGCGCTGACGGTTATCGCGGAGATCTACGCGTGGGATCTGAGTGTGCGCGGCGCGCATCTCGATACGACGCATGCGTATTTCAATGGTACTTGCGTATTCCCGATGGTCGAAGGGCAGGAGACTGCCCCGTGCGAACTCGATATCCGGCCACCGCCTGTACCCGATGGCAAGGGCTGGCGCGTGGCGACGTCGATGCAACGTGATGGCGCGGAGCCGTATGGCTTCGGCCGCTACCGCGCCGCAGACTACGCCGAGCTGATCGACCATCCGGTGGAAATCGGCGACCTGCAGATCGGTGAATTCGAAGCGGGCGGTATTCCGCATACGATCGCGATACGCGGTCACCGCCGTGCCGACATGGCGCGCATTTGCCGTGACCTGTCGACGCTGTGCACGGAACATCTTTCGTTCCTTGGCGCACCGAAAGATCTCGACCGTTACGTTTTCCTGCTGAATGTCGTCAACGACGGCTACGGCGGGCTCGAGCACCGCTGGTCATCGAGCCTCGTCTGCAGCCGCAGTGAATTGCCCAAACGCGGCGATACAGCAATTGCCAACGGCTACCGGCGTTTCCTCGGTCTCTGTTCGCACGAGTACTTCCACCTGTGGAACGTCAAGCGCATGAAGCCGGCGGCATTCGATCCGTACCAATTGCAGTCGGAGGCATACACCGGCCTGCTGTGGGTCTTCGAAGGCATTACGTCCTATTACGATGACCTGGCACTGCTGCGCTCAGGCCTCATTACAACGGAGAGCTACCTCGAACTGCTCGGGCAAACGATCACACGCGTACACCGCACCCACGGCCGCTTCCGGCAGAGCGTCGAGGAGTCGAGCTTTGACGCGTGGACAAAGTTCTATAAGCAGGATGCCAATGCCGCGAATGCGATCATCAGTTATTACGCCAAGGGTACTTTAATTTCTTTAGCGCTCGACCTGACGCTTCGCCACGGTACGAACGGCAAGGTGACGCTCGACGACGTCGTGCGCGAATGCTGGCAACGCTACGGCGAAACCGGCGAGGGCATGCCCGAACGCGGCCTTGAATCCGTTGCCGCCGAACTGTCCGGCCTCGAACCCGCCGACTTCTTCGCGCGCTACGTGCGCGGCACGGCCGACCTGCCGCTTGCACAGCTGTTGCGGGAAGTGGGCGTGCAGCTGCACTGGCGGGCCGCGGAAAACCGCAATGACAATGGCGGCAAACCGGTGTCCGGTACAAGACACTGCTGCCGCACCCTGGCTTGGCGCGGTAGTGGCGGAGTCACCCGCCGGTACGCTGGTCAGCGTCGTCCATGCCGGCAGTCCCGCGGAGCAGGCGGGAATCGCTCCCGGCGATGAGATCGTGGCGCTCGACGATATCCGCCTCACCGCCGCCACGTTCGACCAGCGTCTGCGGGAGTATTCAGCCGGCGACAAGGTGACGGTCACCGTCTTTCGCCGCGACGAACTGCTGACGTTCAAGGCAAAGCTCGAAGCAACACCGGAAAATACCGCGTACCTGACGCTCGATGACGACAGCGATAGTATCGCCCTGCAGAAACGCCAGGCTTGGCTGACCGGCGAGACCCCCTGACAAGACTGTCATCGCGAGGAGCGCAGCGACGCGGCGATCTCGCACCAGCCCCGTCATCGCGAGGAGCGCAGCGACGTGGCGATCTCGCACCGACAATGACTCTGCCAATCCGACCCAGATTGCCACGCCCTGCGGGCTCGCAATGACAATCATCGCCTCACACCAACCGTAATGCCCCCGGCAATAGCTCAATGTCAAAGCCTGTCGCCGCTGGCTGGTTCTCACCGTCGAGGTGCGATGCCAGCGGCCGCTCAGCGCGAATCCGGCAACTCGTCACCGCCGCGTGATGAATGGCTTTGCGGCCAATGTGCTTGCCTTGAAGCAGGCTCGGCAACAGTGCGATAACCTCAAGCCGGCCCAGCGGATCGGCGAACACCAGCTCCAACTGTCCGTCGTCGTTACGCGCCATCGGTGCGATCGGAAACATGCCACCCACCCACGGCCCGTTGCTGATGCTCGCAAGCGTAAGCGGGCCGTGACGGATCACGCCGTTGTATTCGAGCGTAAGCGGCGGCGTGCAACAGCCTTCAAGTAACCCGCGAAAAATGGCAGCAAGGTACACAAGGTCACCGATCGGCCAGCGTATCCCGTCCGCAATTTCGGAAACACGTGCGTCAAAACCAATGCCGGCACCGTTTACAAAGTAACGCCCGTTCATGCGTCCGACATCAATGGTGCGCGGTGGCACGCCGTGCCGGATACGTTCGGCCAGCAATTCCGCCGCATCGCTGGCATCTTGCGGAATGCCGCAGGCCTTGGCGAAATCGTTGCCGGTACCGAGTGGCACGACGCCGAGGGCGGTCTCGCGACTGGCACGCATCAGGCCATTCGCGGCCTCATGCACACTGCCGTCGCCCCCGGCTACGATAATGCGGGTTGCTCCGTCCATCGCGGCCTGCCAGATAGCCGTTTCGATGCCGCCGGCCGCCCGGCTGGGTTCAAGGCGATACGGCAGACCGAACCGGTCAAATGCCGCGCTGACAACGTCGATGCGTCGCGCGGCACGACCGCGCGCGGCCGTCCGGGTTGTAGATTACCGTTACAGCGTCTGTTGTCATTCTGTTATTCCGGAAACGGTGCCTGGCCGGGTGGATGCTACAATGCGCCGGTACTTCCACCAAGCAGGAACGGTCGCGGCAATGCTGGAGCTCGGTACCAAATTCCTCCTGAGTTATTTCATTGGTTCCATCATGGGGTCGATGCTGATGGGCCGGGTCGCCGGCGGCGTCGACATTCGCACGATGGGCAGTGGCAATGCCGGCGGCACCAATGCACTGCGCACGCAAGGGTGGATGTTTGCGGTTGGTGTCATCATCATTGATGTCGGCAAGGGCATGGTCGGTGCGGGCGTTGTTCCGCAGCTTGCATTGCCGTTCGTGCCAGCTGACCCGCTTGTGTCCCGCACATGGCTGACGCTGGCCTGTGCCGCGGCCGCCGTCATCGGCCACGTCTGGCCCATCTGGCACAACTTCCGCGGCGGCAAGGGCGCGGCGACGCTGGTCGGCACGATCGCAGTATTGTCGCCGGCTTTGCTGGTGCCGATCCTGCTGGTCTGGGCCTGGGTACTCGTCCTGTTCGGTTACGTCGGGCTTGCAACGATGTCGGCCGGTGTTGCGGCACCCACCTATCTCGCGATGACGCGGCTACCAGCTGATCAGCCACTGTTTCTCTATTGCCTCGCACTTGCGCTCTACCTTATTTACAGTCATCGCTCCAACATTCGCCGCATGCGGGATGGCACAGAGCATCGCAACCCGCGGCTGATGATCTTCCGCCGGGATCGCGGGTGAGCCATGTCCGGCGCGCTGGATGCCGACCTGATCGACCGGTCGCTGAGCGACGACACGCGGCAATTGCTGGAGCGTCTCGAAGTTCTCGACGAGGTAGCATCGACCAACACCTGGCTGCTCGAGCGCGCCCGGCGCAAGGCGGGCCGCATCGAGGTCGTACTGGCTGAACACCAGACCGCCGGCCGGGGCCGTTACAGCCGCATCTGGCACTCGCCGCCGATGACGGGCCTGACGTTTTCGATGGGTTATACCTTCCAGCGCGGCCCGCCGAATCTGTCCGGGCTGACGCTGGTTATTGGTGTTGCCGTCGCCAATGCCCTGCAACAACTGGGTGCAAACGGCCATGGCCTCAAATGGCCAAACGACATCATGGCGGGCGGCAAAAAGCTCGGCGGCATCCTGACCGATGCAATGACCGGCGCCGGCACCAGCATCACGATAGTCTGCGGTGTCGGTATGAACATCGACCTGAGCGCCGCTGGCAGTGACGATCCGATCACTGAATTGCCAAAACCAATAACGGATCTTCGAAGCTGCATGGACGAGTCACCTTCCCGGAACACCGTCGCTGCCGCCCTGATCGATGAGATGCAGCGCGCCATAATCCGTTTCGAAACAGAAGGTATCGAGCCGTTCCTCGCCGCATGGCATGAATACGACTGGCTGCGCGGTAAACACGTCGTTGTGGAAATGCCGGACAGTGTTATCGATGGCACGGCGGACGGCATCGACGGCACCGGTGCCTTGCGCGTACTGACAGAGCACGGGCGGCGCCGCGTTTTCACCGGCACCGTGCAACTGCCTGGTGAAGGAGCCGGAGCCAAATGACAGCGAGCCGCGCGCTGCTGTTCGACGCCGGCAATACGCGCCTGAAGTGGGGCATCGCCGAAGGCACGCGCCTCGCCCGCACCGGTGCCATCACGCACGAGACACTGTCCGAAACCGGTATTGCTGCGCTCACAACCCGTCTGCCGCGCGATGCAGATACCGTGCTGGTCAGCAACGTGGCGGGTGCCAGCTTTGCAACACGGCTGTCCGGCGTTATCGGCATGCATTGTAATTGTGAAGTGCACTTTGCGCGCACGTCGGCAGCCGCGTTCGGCGTGACGAACAGTTACCGCCAACCGCGGCGCCTGGGCATTGATCGCTGGGTTGCAATGATCGGTGCTTACAACGAGTTTCGTTCGGCGCTGTGTATCGTCGACGCCGGCACGGCGGTGACGATTGATGCGCTTGATCGTGGCGGCCAGCACCTGGGCGGCGAGATCCTGCCGGGCATCTCACTGATGACCGAGGCGCTTAGCACCGATACCAGCGACCTGCCGGCCGTAAAGCGCGCGCCGTCGACCGCTGCCGCTGGCATGGACGCATTCGCGACCAGTACCGGCAGTGCCATCTACAACGGCTCACTGGGTGCCGTTTGCGGTGGCATCGAGCGCGCCGTGCGCACGCTGCGTGCGGCGCGTTACCGGCCGAAGCTCGTCTTGACCGGCGGGGATGCGTCGCGCATTCTGGAGCGGCTTGAAGGTACTGCAGTCCACCGGCCGAACCTGGTGCTGCAGGGCCTGGCGATCATGGTGCAAGGCAAGACATGAGAAATTTGCTGCTGTTGTTGTTGCTCGCGAACGTGCTGTATTTCCTGTGGGGGCAGGTCAGCGGCGACAGCAGCGAGCGGGGCGTCGCTATCGTCACAGAGGGTGAGCTGGGGCCGCCGCTCGAGCTGGCGGATGGCAGCAGCACGCCGGCACCCGACAGCGCGCTGCCAGAAGATGGCATTGAAAGTGATGCTCCCGTTGAGGTCATCGAACCCATTGAACTGGCGGCCGCCGTCGGACGCACCTGTGTCAGCATCGGCCCGTTCCGCGACAGCGGCGATGCCGACAGGGCTCTTGCCGAAACCGAAGCTGACGGCATGCTGGCAAGCCTCCGCACGACCCGCGGCGAGATTTTCGTCGGCCACTGGGTACAGATTCGCAATATCGCGGACCGCGCGACGGCCGACCGGATGCTCGAAACGCTGCAGGCCGGCGGTATCGGCGAGGCCTACATGGTCCGCACTGATGACGAGGGCATAAAGATCTCGCTCGGCCTGTTCGGCGACATGAGCGGCGCGGAACGCACCGAACTGCAGGCCAAATCGATGGACCTGCCGGCCGAAATAACGCCCCGGACCCGCGAAGGCACGGTGTTCTTTATCGACGTCGCACTGCCGCCCGGCCGCGGCGCCGGCAGCCTGGTCGAAAAATACGGCGAAGAGCAGGTTCTGCTCCGCGGCGCCGCCAGCTGCCCGCGGCCCCGGTGAAATACCTCGAAATCCGCGCCCGACCCTTGCCGCGCCGCCCGGAAAACTCAATAATGCGCCCCCTGCAACACACAACCATGTCCATTTCAGGCGGCCAATGCCGGCATAGCTCAGTTGGTAGAGCAACTGATTTGTAATCAGTAGGTCCCGGGTTCGACTCCTGGTGCCGGCACCAGATTTTCTAAGGATTTTCTAAGGTCGTTCTAAGAAAGTCTTATCTGGAGTAGCCCAAACCGGGCTGTACAGCCACTGTCCGATTGGTTCGATCGGCTGCTTTATCCCGGCAGCGGCAACCGGCCATTCATTGCCAGCCGTTAGAAAACGCCTGGAAGCGGATGATCGAGGGCTCAGATCTGATTGGCCAGGTCAGGCGGCAGCCGACCAACACCTGCCAGACTGGACGTTGGGCAACCGTCTTCAAGATATATTACACTGCGTATTGCTGCACCTGCCTGACCAATAGCCATATCTGTCCGCGGCGGCGCTGTTGTGTCGCGTTGGGGTTGGAGCCATGCGCCATGCGATAATTTCGGAGTTCGCAATACTCTCGCTGAGCCTGCTTTCTCATGCCGCAGTCGCACAAAGTGGGTTCTATCTATTGGCACTATCGGCAATTCGGACGCGGATGTAGCTCTCGACGTAGCCGGCGTACTCGAGAGACGGGTTGACAGTGACGATGACGGCTTCGCGTTCGGCGTCGGTTATGAATTCCACGAAAACTTCTCTTTGGAGGCGGGTTATCAGAACTTCGGTAACCATACGGGTACGACCAAGTGTACGGCCTCCATCTGTCCCATAATTCTGATAGCCAGCGAGAAGGTGGACACGGCAGCATTGTCCATGTCGTTGGTGGCTAGCTTCCGAATCAGCGGCCAACTAGATGGCTACGGAAGACTGGGACTGACCAGCTGGGAGCTGGATGGTGATCTCTCGTCAGATTTTGACGAGTCAGGTGAGGATCTGCACTATGGCGCCGGCGTGCGCTGGTCCTTCGATGACCATTGGAAGATTTTCGGGGAATATACTCGAGTCGATCTTGACCTTGATACCGTTGGTATCGGCATCAGGTACGGTTTTTGATAGGCGCGGTCACTCAACAGCGACGTTAGACAGCATGCACCGACGCGCGATTCCGATGGTCCTACTAAGCATTGGAGCACTGTTCCTGGGCGTGGCTTCCGCTGACAACCAGGAAATATCCGAGCTAGAAAGCAACTTTTCATCGACAAAGTTCCGGATAATTCACGAGGTTGCCGAGATACCGCGCGACGTTCAGACAAAGCTCTACTCCGTTACGGGTGCGGAAATCGCTGATTTTGGTGAGCAATGGAACTCTACTGATCTCCTATACCCTGGTGCGCCGACTGCGCAACATCTTTTTACCGGGGTGACCGACGCCATTGCAGCGGTGGCATTTCGTACTGGCGGGTTTGGCGGAGCAACCTTGCGCTTGCTGCTAACGAAGTGGCAGGCTGACTGGTTTTGTCTGTACGATGTACTGATCCCGGACAACATTGCTGACAGCATGGGATCTATGCAACAGCTTTTCCCACCACATAAAGCCTCTAAGCTCAACTGCCGTCGTGTAGACGATACCTAGCAGATGAGCCGCTCTTGGCCGGGAGTTGCCGGCCAAGCGATTCGGAGTAAGATGGCAGTTGACCCATTGCAGGCACTGATGCGACACGATTGCGATGAGCTCAAGTTTCGGCAAAGATATGGGCGGCCCTCGGATGGATCAGCGTCTTGCTAGTCGGGGCATCGATTCCAATTGCAATGGTTGACGGTGTAATTGGCGTATTTGCCGCTCTATGCGGCGATTGTCATCGGTGGCCTTTCCGGAGTTGGCGCCAATTCGACGGCCAAGTTCGGCGTCACTGTGATTGTGTTGAGTTTGCTGATCGCGAATGTAATGACTCATTACACCGCATCAACAGGATTGCGATCATTACAATTCGACCTTGTGTTTAACGTGCTTGTGATATTCGCATTACCGATCATGGTTGCAACAGCGCTCCTGGTCGTTGGTGTTTTCAGACGTCAAAATACAGGTGATCGCTGACTTGGAAGCTGAATAGCTTTGTGGCCGCTAATTGTTGCTAGTTGCTCAACACACTCCTACAGCCGCTCGGCTGCTCTCGTCAAATGCTACCTTACCGCTGACCCTGAAGCTGCTCCGAGATTGCCAGTCCCGACTCGTTCGTTCCACCGGTCGGATGCGTACCTCCAGGTATTCTCCACGAAGTGCGTGACGATGCCGCTGCTGCCGTCGGCAGGGTAGAAGATGTAGCCTGTATTGTGCTCCGGATCTGGTTCGTACAGCACCCGGTACACTGGCGGATTGTCGCGCGGCTCAAGCAGGAATCGTACCTCGAAAATTCTTCAACTCGCTCGGCCGGTCTGTAGCTTCCCCGCGCTCCCAGTCAACGATGCTGCGCTCGTCGTTGACCGGCCCCATGAACTCACTAAAGCCGGTTCCAGGGCCTACCCAGAAGCTAAGTTCCTGCACGAGTGCGGGGTCTGTGATCCTCAGTTGCTCTGCCAGGGCGTCGCTGCGAATCTCTACCGCAAACACACGGCCCCACGCGCCGGACCAGGCGGGTACGTGAGGAGCGATGAGTAGGACCGTGAGCAGTATGAGAAGCGCCGCACGCTTCATGATCGGGACCTCCAGCGACAGACGTTCACATTGTAGCTGGTCACCGGAGTATTGCTGGCCGCCGAGGAGTTCCTGAAGCGGGAATCTGAGCAATAGCCTGTGGCCGGATTTGGCCGGATCCGGCAATCCAGCAAGATTCAGCTACAATGACTCTTGATGACCCAAAACGGACATATTGTCATTCATGTGGGGTGGTATCCCAGGAAAATAAAATCGGACCAACAGGCAGACGAAAACGTTGAGAATGGTGCTCAGCATGGTTCTTCTTGGCAGTTGCGTGCAGTCTGCCTACGCACAAGATTGCTGAACTGAACACAGTCGAAAGCTGTGGGTATCCACTCCCAAAGACTCATGATCAATTCTGTGGGTCCAGTCTTCGCGGTTTGGCAAATACGTTGAACCCATACGGCACGGAGCATCCAGACATTTTACGTGAGCGATATGCCACGCATTCGATCTGTGCAATGTGCCCGTGTGGCGTAGATCCTGTACCGCCGGAGTCCGATTCCGATGAGCTTGCGAAACTCCGAGAGTTTCTTTCGGTCTCTCCGCGAAGCCGCCTGGAATCGGCTGTGGAAGCAGGTGACTTGCGATTCCTCGGCGTACCAGATTTTATTGGAATGTATGTTCCCTGCTATGGCTATCGGGCAAGTCCCGATGTACTGCACGTAATCCCTCAGACCTTGAACGTACAATTGTCTGACGAGCACGCCGACCTGAACGAGCGAGCCTACGTGTACGCAAGGCAATACAATCATCTGCTTGTTAACTGGCTTATATGTGATGGAGTAATACCACTGCCAGAAACCTCGCGTCGAAGGCTCGGTGTCACGTGCATCAAATAAGCCCGTTTGTAAGCATTCGTGCGGACGGCCGCAATTGGCCGAGAGTCGCCGGCCAAGTCTTGGGGTGTACAATGCCGGCCTCTGACCCGAAGGCGACAGTGGGCTAAATGCGCTCGATGTCTTTCAAATCGCCTATCCTCTTGCCCATCTTTGCGGTGTTCAGTCTTCATTGGTCAAGCGTCTATTCTTCAAGCGCCGATATGCAGATGGACTATGCGCCAATTCTGGAAAGGTGCTGCGGCATTGATGAGCCTTCGATTTTTGAGAATTGCGGTCCAGAATACTCAGCCGTCAGAGTTACCGAAGGCGAAGGCGGGTATCCAGTAGCGTTGATTCGGGTTGAGAGTCAACGCGATAGCGCCCACCTCACATCCAAATTGTTCGATAACTACGACGACTTGCCAGTTATAGTCGAGACAGATATTTCAGACTCGGAGTGGATGACTCTTGTGGAACTCCTGGAGACTTCCGGATTCTGGACATTCGACAAACGACATACATCCTGGAGGCCGGGCGCCCCGTCTTTATGGGTAGAGGCGTGTGTGGACGGTCAGTTTCGCTCGATCTACATTTATCCGGACCTGGACAGTCAATTGGCTGAGGTCGTTGATTTCTTAGTGAAGTTGAGGAACTGAACTCTGCCGCGATCGACTCCTGCTGACCCATACCGGACGTAGCTGCCTATAGCCAGTTGGCGACGCTTCCCTCTGTTATCACATCCGGCAACACCTGTGAAAATGTCATGTTATTCGACTGATACCAGCGCAAGTTTGGCATGAGCACGCCTCGTCGTCCTCTCGCCGGCTCCTCGCTGTTGTCGCATTGTTATTGTTGGTCTACGTCTTTGGGCAACGAGAGAACCCCGACAGTACCGAAATTGCCGCGCCTTCCCCAATTTCAGGCGACGTCCAGCCAACTGAAGCGACTGCGCCACCTCCAGCCGAGTTCCCCACGGCAGACTTGCGTTCCGCGCTGAATGCAAGTCTGCTCCGCCAACGTCGCGGAATCCGCCAATAAGGACCTGGACACAGGAGGAAATCCAGGCACACATTGAGGGATTCAACGAGCTGAAATTGAACTTGTCCGAGCGCCTGTCAGTTTCGTCGACCGCGGAGCACTTACACTTGGCCGCCTTGCTGGAGGATGACCCGACTTTGCGTTTTGAGCTGCTTGATAGCGCGATCTCAAGGAGTCCGTCGGACCCGTTCCTGGTATGGGGCGCCGTTAAAATCTGTTCCAAGGTTATTGAGTCCATTCCCTGCCCGCTGCGAGATCGGGAACAGCTTCTGATTGCCGTGGATGGTCAAAACAGTGAATCGTGGATTCGTATCGCAGCGAACAGGTACGCAGCGAACGATTATCACGCGGCGCTCGAAGCGATGCGGCACGCTTCTACGGCTGTGAAACTCGCGCTGATTGGACCGAGATGATTGAAATGATCGAACGCGGATTGGCGGGCGGGTACCGACTATGCGTTTCCTGAGCGAGCCAGCACGGCTTTCAGTTTCGCGGCTTCGGAGCTACCGCGCTACGGCGACTACGTGAGAATGTGCGAGGAGCGGTCGTCGCAGAGTGTGGATTGGGCTTACGCCTGCCTTGCTTACGGTGAGCTGGTAGAAAATCAGGGTAAGACCGAAATGGGCGTGTCGATTGCCCGCTCGATTCAGAGGCTCGCTCTCGAGGGTCTGGGTGAAGTGGATAAGGCCGCGGAAGTGCAACAGAGAATTGACACACGCCGCCAGGAGCGTCTGGATTCGATCAAGGATTACAACCCGAGAATAGATCGGCTGATCTTCTCGAACCCAACTTTGTTCTCTCGGCTTATCTGGCGGCAATCAGATCGGACGGCGAGGAAGCTGCTCGACGTCAAATTTCTGCTGAAATAGGGCGACTTATTGAACAACAGCCTGACCTGGCTGTGAGCAAGTGAGAGTCCGCTGATGTTCAGGGTTATCAGATGCCTGCCCTGCGCCGAAGTCTCCGTTGCTGCGTTGTTGAAGGCAGGCGTCGGATAAGCAGCAATGGAGGAAACCGCGGTGGTGCGCTATGGGGATTATTCAGTGCGCCGTTGTGTTGGAACGCTTCCGATTTTGACGCTGGGTTGTTGTCGGCAACGTAAGCATCGTTTTTTGCAGCGGGTCCGTCGCCCGTTCGTGGCGTCTGAGCCGACTATTCAAACCCGCTTTTCGATAATCAGCCACAGGGCAGCCTGCACTCGCGATTGGCTGTGCAATTTTGATCTTGCAAAAGCGAGTTTTGATCACGGCGGTGCTCGCGCTTCGGGCTGAACGATCTCCAGCACCCGCAGCGGACTGCCGCAGGTACGGCAGACGAATGCACAGCTGTGTTGCTCATCCGCTTCAGCATCGTTCTCACTGCGCTGTTCAACCGGCGCGTTCAGATGCTGTCGTGCAAGCGCGAGGTTCTTACGCCGGACATGACTGGCGAGCAGTCCATAGTGACGGATGCGATGGAACCCGGTCGGCAGGACGTGGATCAGGAAGCGACGGATAAACTCATCGGTGGCGAGCGTCATTGAACGATAGCGTGCACGGCCCTTGTGTCGGTAGTCTTTGCAGCGAAAGGTCACACCGCGTTGGTCGTGCGCGATCAGACGAGAGTTGGCGATCGCGATGCGGTGGGTGTAGCGCGAGAGATACGCAAGCACTGCGCCGGGTCCGGCAAAGGGTCGCTTGGCATAGACCACCCAGTCGGTCTGCCGCAACGCGCGCGAGGCACGCGCGCGAAGGCTTGGTCGTCGTCGAGCGCAAGCCAGTCGCCCGAAGAACTGCAACTGCCCGGCCTGCTGTGCCCGTTGCAACTGTTCCAGAAACAAGCGCCGGAACAAACGCGAGAGTACCCGCACCGGCAGGAAGAAGCCGGGCTTGCAGGCGAGCCACGCGATCCCGCTCAGGCGATAAGCCACCGCCGGGCACCACACAATGCACGTGCGGATGATGCGTCAGCGCTGAGCCCCAGGTGTGCAGCACCAGGGTCAAGCCGATGCTGTGCGCCCGAGGTGCTCGTGGATCGGCGGCGATGGTGCGCAGCGTCTGGGCCGAGGCCTTGAACAACAGGTCGTACACCACGGCCTTGTTCTGGTAGGCGATGTCGGCAATCGGTGCCGGCAAGGTGAACACCACGTGGTAGTACGGTACCGGCAACAGATCGAGCTGCCGGTCCAGCAGCCAGCGCTTGGCGGCACTGCCCTGGCACTTCGGGCAGTGCCGGTTGCGGCAGGAGTTGTACGGCGATCAACGGCGTGCGTCGCACGGCTGCACAGCGCAGCACGATGGCCGCCGCAGCGCCGCCGCTCGGCAGCGCTCGATCGGCCGACATGGCCTTCAGCTGGCCAAGGCTCAGGTGCCCGGCACGGGCCTGCCTAAAGGCGGCTCCGTTCTGGCGAAAGATGTCGGCCACCTCAAGCGGTGGCCGCGCCACGCTAGCCGGCGGGCAGCCTCAAGGCATCCAGCGGACTCTGCACCTCACTGCAGGCAACGGGTGGCCACCTGCGCATACACGCGCGGTGGTGTTAAGCTTCGATGCCCGAGCAACACCTGGATGACGCGGATGTCCACCTTCTGTTCGAGCAAGTGGGTCGCGAAGCTGTGTCGCAGGGTGTGCATCGAGACCCGCTGATCGATCCCGGCCCCGGCAACGGCTTGCTTGATCATGCGATTAAGCTGCCGGGTCGAGATCGGGTTCACCGGGTTCAGGCGCAGGAAACAACCAGCCGTTGGGCCGCATCTTGCCGAGCCGGTGACCTTCCTTCCACCAGGCGCGCAACAGACTCAGCAAGCGCCGGCGAGAGCATGGCATTGCGATCGCGCTCGGCCCTTGCCCTGTTCAACGCGCAGCATCCTGCGCGTTGATATCGATATCACTGACTTTAAGATGGGCCACTTCGCTGGCCCGCAAGCCGGCCCCGTAGGCCACCGAGAGGGCGGCCCGGGCTTTGAGGTTCGGGGCTGCTTGAAGCAGCCGTGCCACGTCCTCGGTGCTGAGCACCACCGGTAACTTCTGTTCGACCCGCACCGGGCTCATCTTCTGCAGCGCGTGGGGTTGCCCCAGCGTCACTTCATAGAAAAAGCGCAGGCCGGTGATGGTGGCGTTGACGGTAACTCCCGAGACTCCGTCTTCGACCATCTGCATCTGAAAAAGGCGCAGGTCTTCTGGCGTTGCTATCGCGGGCGAGTGCCCAAAGAATCGGGCAAAGCGCTTCACGGCACGGATGTACTGCAGCTGGGTCTTGTCGCCGAGCTTGCGCATCGTCATGTCATCAATCATGCGTTGACGCAATGGGCTCACGGACTTGTTAGAATGGCTCATGGGTCTTTCTCCTGTTGTTGATTTTGTTGCGTGTGGTAACCACAACTTCAACACAGGAGGGACCCTGTTGACCAACTCACGGGGAATGACAAATCGTGCGACAACTACCGCGCGAGCGGTTTAGTCCATTGGCCGATTTCGGAAGTTTTCAATTTCCCCGGATACGTTCAGGCGACTGCTTTTGGAAAAAGCTGCCACTCAGGACGTGCGGCTATTCCTGACCCTCACTTGGCCCACGTTCAGCGGCTGGTTTTCTTTATACCGGTCGCTCGGGTGTCTTGTTTAAGGTAATCGCAAACTACCGCAGCCAAAAGCAGACAGTGACTTCTACCTAGCTCCTTTAATGTAATCATTTATTTTCTTGAGTGCATTGTTGAACTTAATTCTAAAAAACTCTCGATCATTTCGAATGCGATAGTCTCTCAGCAACTCATGAATATCACTTTCCGCTTTCTTGGGGTCCTCTACTCGCCACACAGCTCGGACGCCAAATGGTACAGCTACGCCGGTGGCGCCATTGATTTCCTTCACTCGCCTCGATACCCAGTCGTTGATCCAATCTTGAGCAGATCTGGCTGGCTACGCTCAGACAGAACGTAAATCAAGCCCTGAACGCCATCATCGTTCGGCCCGCCGTCGAGGTAGGTTTCCAAGCAAGACATGGCTCTTGCATGCCGAAGGACGGCCGCCGCGCCATCGAAGGCATCTGTCTCACCGTCTCTGATAGCAGCACCAAGATTAGCAAAGGGCTTTGGCAATTCCTATCGGCGGTGCCGCGTGATGGTCTTCCCAACAATGTCCAGACGGTATACCAGTCCCATTGATCTTGCCGGAGAGTCCTATTGAATAATCCTTTTACCGCGCTCACCGACTCGAGCCTATGAGGAGTAAGGCTTCGGTATCTGAATCCTCGATGGTCGCAATAACTGTCGAAATCGATATTCGATTCCGCTTTCAGTTGCGGGCTTGAGTGGTGCATTGCCGAAACCCCATTTCTGAGCAACTTCTTTCATAAAATCTCTCGCACCCCGTTTCGGGCCTGGGGTGATTTGGAAAGTGACGGAGTTAAGTTCGCAGTGACAGAGTTAAGTCCTGAGGTTCATAGCCAGTTGCCGCCC
>JAXHMR010000006.1:0-5841 GCA_034521225.1 Woeseiaceae bacterium | reverse complement strand
GACACCGGCTAATGTGTGAACTGCTGACCAGCGTACCACTCACCCACGAATCCTGGACACGGATTTGGCCGGACGCCCGGACGCCTTCAATCTGGCGGAACTGCTGATGGCGGCACTGGCCGCTTGCACGGCGTGCGCCAGGATATACCGCCGGAAATGGAATACATCGATTATGAAATCCTTTTCGGAGATGTCTCTATTCCTATGCTCGCTATCGCATAGATCTGAAGGAGTGCAAGGTGTTAGCCTGAATCTCAGGTTTCCAAACGCGGGTTGCACATGGCCATGATGAGAGCGGCGGTGTTCGTCGAACGCGGGCGCATCGAGTTGGCCGATAAGGCTATTCCGGATGTTGGCCCCAACGACGCCTTGGTCCGTATCACCACGACGACTATTTGTGGCACCGACATCCACATCCTCAAGGGCGAGTATCCAGTCGCCAAGGGCCTGACGATCGGCCACGAGCCGGTGGGCGTAATCGAGAAGCTCGGCAGCGCCGTCACTGGCTACAATGAAGGTCAGCGTGTCATCGCCGGCGCGATCTGTCCGAACTTCAACTCCTACGCGGCTCAGGATGGCGTGGCCTCGCAGGACGGCAGCTACCTGATCGCCAGTGGGGGCTGTGGCGTCCACGGCTACAAGGCAACGGCCGGATGGCGCTTCGGCAATCTGATCGACGGCACCCAGGCGGAGTACGTACTGGTACCTGATGCGCAAGGCAACCTGGCGCCGATTCCCGACGGCCTGAGTGACGAACAGGTGCTGATGTGTCCGGACATCATGTCCACTGGCTTCAAGGGTGCGGAAAACGCCCACATCCGCATCGGCGATGTGGTGGCTGTGTTCGCGCAGGGGCCGATCGGTCTGTGCGCGACGGCGGGTGCACGCCTGCAGGGCGCATCTACCATCATCGTCGTCGATGGCAATGACCATCGTCTCGGCATCGCGATGCAAATGGGTGCGGATGTGACGCTGAACTTCCACACTTGCGTACGTGGTGGACGAGGTGATGAAGCTCACCGGTGGCCGCGGCGTGGACGCATCGATCGAGGCGCTCGGTACACAGGGCACCTTTGAGTCCGCATTGCGCGTGTTGAAGCCCGGCGGCACGCTGTCGAGTCTGGGTGTTTATTCAAACGATCTGACCATTCCGCTGGACGCGTTCGCCGCCGGGCTTGGCGATCACCGGATCAACACCGCACTGTGCCCAGGTGGCAAGGAACGCATGCGTCGGCTGATGAACATTGTGGCCTCGGGTCGCGCTGATTTCGGCGCACTGGTCACCCATCACTTCGTGCTTGACGACATCGTCGCCGCCTACGAGCTGTTCGCCAACCAGCGCGACGGCGTGCTGAAGGTGGCGATTACGCCGCATTGAAAAGCGGGGTCACTGGATCGCCCAGTGGGTTGCTGCCGCCAGCATCTCGCCCTCGACCCTGATGCCCTATTCTCCCGAAATGTATGACAGCGTCGCCTGGGATGCCATGCGCGCGTTTCGCAGCCCGTTTATAACAGTGCATGAAACCAGTTTTTATGTGTTGCTTATTTTCATTGTGGTTCATGTTGCCGGAGTCGTTATCGCTGAAAAGCGTGAAGGCGGCAGCCTGATTTCGGCTATATTCACGGGCGAAAAAGTCATGCGTCGCGAACCGGTTGACAAGACCGATAACTGAAATGTCTGACCGTCAGTAGTAGTTGCCCGCTACTGGTATGGGGTGGACCAGTGGTAGCCATTTAAGCCCGGTGCCTGCATTGAGCAGATTGGCGCGCAGGTGTACCGTGTGTCAAGCGCAACAAGGCTCGGAACAGGATATGACTATGGCCCGAATACACACCGAACGGCACTACATACAAACTATCGGCTGGCTGCGCGCCGCCGTACTGGGTGCCAACGATGGCATCGTATCCACCGCCAGCCTGATCATCGGCGTTGCGGCCGCGAATGCCACACAGAGTTCGGTACTCGTTGCGGGTATCGCTGGATTGGTGGCCGGAGCGATGTCCATGGCCGCTGGTGCGTATGTGTCGGTCAGTTCCAGTCGGACACCGAGCTGGCTGACATTCAGCGTGAAAAGCAGGAACTGGAAACAGATCCTGCACACGAAACCGCCGAGCTGGCCGGCATCTACCGTCAGCGTGGGCTGGATGCCGATCTCGCGCAACAAGTCGCCCAACAGTTGATGGCCAAGGGCGCACTTGGCGCCCACACCCGCGACGAACTCGGTATTTCTGACATGACCCGCGCCAAGCCGCTGCAAGCCGCATTGGCTTCCGCAACAGCCTTCACGGTCGGCGCCGCTCTGCCGTTGCTGAGTGCGTGGCTTGCCGCAGAGCAGCACTTGGCGCTGGCAGTCTCTGGCACTTCCCTGGTGTTCCTGATGCTTCTCGGAGGGCTGGCGGCCCGGTCCGGGGGAGCCAGCATCGGCAAAGGCATGACCCGTGTGACCTTTTGGTGAGCGCTGGCAATGGCCGTTACCGCCGGTGTGGGTTCCCTGTTCGGCGTGGTCACATGAAAGTCGGCACGGCGGCGCACTGATGTGCGAACTACTGGCCATGTCCTGCCGACATCCGGCCAGGCTGACGTCCTCCCTGACAGCCCTGGCCGCCCATGCCGGCGGCGAAAGCCGCAATCGCGACGGCTGGGGGCTTGCATTTTATCAGGGGCGCGACGTCGCCCTGTATCGCGACATAACACCAGCCGACACCTGTCCCCTCGTGCCCTACCTGGAAGCTAACGGACCTGCGACAACCCTATCGCTCGGGTACATACGCCACGCCACGCAAGGTTCCATCACGCTGGCCAATACCGGGCCGTTCGCGCGCGAGCTCAACGGGCGCATGCAGGTGTTCGCTCACAACGGCAATCTGAAGAATCTGGCGCAATCGTCGCCCGTCAACGGCGGATTTTTTCAGCCGGTGGGCGAGACAGATTCGGAATCGGCCTTCTGTCTATTGCTGGATCGGATCAGGCAACTGCCACACGCCCGTGGTCAGCTACCATCGTTGCAAGCCAGACTGGATACAGTGGCTGAAGTGGCTCTGGCGCTACGGGCACTGGGCCCAGCCAGTTTTCTCTATGCCGATGGCGAAGTGCTGTTTGCGCACGCCGACCGGCGACTGCAACCCCTGACGGGGCAAGTCACTGCGCCAGCGCTTTATTGCCTGGAGTGCCCGGCCGGCAGTGAAACCACACTGATGCGCGACTGGGAATCAGCGGGGACACGGGCAGCACAGCGCGTGATCCTGTTGGCCAGCGTGCCACTCACCCACGAAGCCTGGATGCCCCTGCAGGAAGGTGAGGTTCTTGCCGTACGCCAGGGTGAAATCGTCGCGAGCATGCAGTTGCGATGACTCAACCAGAACCCCTGATTCAGGATCTGCCATGAGCGAACGCGAAAACCAAGATGACCTTTTCAGTCAGTGCCCAGCGCGTTGATGCCCACGGCAGTCTGGCTCATTGTAAAGACGCTGACATCACCCTGGACACGGATCTGGCCGGACGACCCGACGCCTTCAATCCGGCGGAACTGCTGATGGCGGCACTGGCCGCGTGCATGATCAAGGGTATCGAACGGGTGACCCCTATTTTGAAGTTCGAGCTGCGGGGCGTAGAAGTCCGCTTGCACGGCGTGCGCCAGGATATACCGCCGAAAATGGAATCCATCGACTATGAAATCCTCGTCGATACGAATGAGAACGACCACCGGCTCGAACTGCTGCATGACAACGTGAAAAAGTACGGCACGGTTTTCAACACAGTGGCTCCGGGAACACAGCTGCGCGGTGTACTGAAGCGCACCGACTGATACTTCTACGAGACGGTGGCGGCGAGGTTCGTAGTAGTGAGGAAGCCGGGTCAACGCCGGCGGAGCGAAGGGGCCTTACTGCACACTGCAGATTTGATCGCTGGGTCCGGCCGCCGTCCCTGTCTGGCCAATTGATCTATGTGTTATCCCTTATTCCCCTCCGCTACCACTATGGCAAGATCAAAAAAACACAGGGCCGAGGACGAACATTATCCTACGTTTCAGCGATCTGCCAGAAGGGTTGCGCTGTAATTGTTTCTCTCGTCGCGACAACTGTTTGCTGTACAAGCAAATAAATAGAAGGGGAGGTCTGCTATCAAAGCCATTACATTGTCAGTAGCTGCCTCCGTAATCCTGCTGGCCGCAGTACAGGCTGAAGGCCTGGAAACTGAATTCTATGGCCAGGGGCACGTTTCAGCCGACTCCGTGGATGACGGGCAGAACCGCAGCGAATATTTTGCGAGCAACTCGTCGCGACTCGGCTTGCGCGGGCAGCATCAACTGAGCGATGGTGTCACCTTGGTGTTTCAGTACGAACAAGGCGTTGACCTCACCGGCCAGGGAGAAAACGACGGCAATGGTCCCGGTTCGACATCGGGGTTGTTCACCGCAGCGCGTGTCAGCTTCCTGGGACTGACCGGGGATTATGGAACCATACGGCTTGGCAAGCTCGATGGCCTGAATCAGTGGGTCTACGATTACAATCTCTTTGCCGATCAGGTAGGTGATCTCGGCAACCTCTGGGGCGGAACGGGCCTGGCTGGCCGCGTCAGCAATGCGGCCCAGTACGTCTCGCCTGCCTACGAAGGGTTCACCGTTGGATTGACCTACGTGCCGGAGGAAGGCGTAGACGATACCGACCTGTTTGTTTTGAAGGCTGAGTACCAGCGCAACGAACTAAAGGGGGGCCTGGCTTTCGCCGAGATCGGCAGCGATTGGCGAGCCGGCGCAGTGACCGGCAGCTATGAATGGAATGAATTCACGATCGGTGGTGGTTGGCAGCGCGAGGAGTCGATCGCGGACATCCGCGGTAATGACCGCAATAGCTACACGGTCGGAGCCTCTTTCGCCCTGAAGAATGGCGCAATTCTCAAAGCTCAGGCCGTGCACAGCGACGCGCAAGCGACGGAATCTGATGCCATACAATGGTCGGTTGGGGTAGATTATCCTTTGAATTCAGCGTTGACAGTGTATCTGGCGCTCGCTACTACGCGGAACGAGGATAACGTTGCTTTCTCAGCGAACGATTGGGGCAAGGGTGATGCGGTTTTTCCCGTAGCGGGGCAGAACCCGAGTGCCGTGTCCCTGGGTATGGTCTACCGGTTCCGCATTGACGTAGGAAAGTATCCGACGGGTAGCTAAAGCACCCCGCCGCAATATTAGGACGATTTCTTGGTAACACCCAATGCATTTTCGGAAGATACGAAGACCGCAAGGGTAGCGGGCCAACAGGTTGCTCTTCGCGTCGAAGCCTGTCTGACCATTCAACGTCCTGGTCTGTCGTGCATGGTATGCAAAGACTCGTGCCCAACCGCTGCCATTAGTATCACCGGCCGCAACGTGGATGTCAGCGACGCCGCCTGCAGTGGCTGCGGCCGTTGTTCCGCTGCCTGTCCCACCGGCGCCCTGACCGTTGATGGGTTCCAGACGGCTGCGATTTACGAATGTGCCCGGGTCCCCGCAAAAACCCGCGCCGGCGAGGTCGTGCCCTGCCTTGGGGGCATCATGCCCAGCCACCTGCGCCGCGCCTTACGCGATGGGAATGTAACCTTGATGGACCGTGGCTGGTGCGCCGGATGCCCGGCTTCGAATGGCGAGCGTACTCCGTGGTCCGAAGCCGTCGATACAGTGAACAGAGAAGCGCACGAGCTTGGCCTGGCGCAACGCGTTGAGATTGAATCAGCGCCGCTGCCGCGCCGGCGGGCGCTGCCTGCCCCCGCGTCGGCGACGGCGAACCCGTCACGCCGCGCGCTGTTTTCATGGGTCGCGCAGGCGCAGAAGGCGCAGGCCACCTGCAACCGGCTGGAGGCACTTC
>JAXHMR010000005.1:0-58256 GCA_034521225.1 Woeseiaceae bacterium | reverse complement strand
GTCCGGTGCAAATCGTCCCCGTGTGTCGGATAACGGTCACTGGTATTAGTGCTCCATCGCGGACTTCTGTCCCGAAGTTACGACGCGAACTGGTACCCGATGCCGGCCAGTACCGCGACGGCAACGACGCCCAGCCAATGCGCTCAACGTACGGCAGCGGCGCGGGCCATGCGCTCACCGCCCGCAACGACCAGGCCTGCGACGAGAAAGAATCGTGCCCCGCGGCCGACCAGCGATGCAAGTATGAAGCCCGGCAGGTTCAGTACGGCAACACCGGCTGCGATGGTGAATATCTTGTACGGTATCGGCGAGAATCCCGCGATGAAGACGGCCCAGACGCCGTAAGAATCGAACCACGCACGCCCGCGCACGTAGGCATCCCAGTAGTCCGTCGTGCGCAGCCATGGCTCCATGGCGTCGAACAGGAAGTAACCGATGCCGTAGCCGGCGATGCCGCCTGCCAGCGACGCGATCGTCGTGATCGTCGCAAAACGCCACGCACGGTCTCGTGCCGCGAGGCACATCGGGCCCAGCATGACGTCCGGGGGAATTGGAAAAAACGAGGACTCGGCAAAACTCAATGCCGCAAGATAGCGCTCGGCGTGTCGGTGAGCCGACCATTCGAGGACCTTGCGGTACAGCGGTCCGGACAGTTCAGAAGCTCACTGCAGTGTCCTGTCCCACAAATAACCAGCACAATTCGGCGCGTCTTTCGCGCCTGGCCGCGCTCCGGCTCCTCGCAATAGCCCTGCTATTCCTCGTCGCCGCGCCTTGCCAGGCACAAAAATCCGCTGCCGACTTGCACTGGTTATTTGCGGGACAGGACACTAGCGCCGCTCCATTGTAAGAATTCACATCAAATAGATAAAACAAGATTCTGATAACTCACTATTTTCCTGAAACCAAGGGTACGAAACTGACAGCACCCAGCGACTGCTGCTCGTAGCGGTCCTCGAGGCGGGTCAACAAGGTCAGCTCCTGGCGGCCACTGCCGCCGACCGGCAGAATCAGGCTGCCTCCCGGCGCCAGCTGCTCAAGCAGTTTCTCGGGCACACGCGATGCCGCGGCGGCCACGAGTCTGCCGTCGTGCAGGGCGCGTACTTCGGCCAGCCCTCCCAGCCGTCGCCGGGGCGAAACTGCACATTGTAAATGTCGAGGGTTCCGCAGCCTCTGGCGCGTCTTCGCCGCATACAACTCGGGGATGCGCTCAACGGTGTAGATCTGCTTGACGAGCGGTGCCAGCACCGCGGTCTGGTAACCGCAACCGGTCCCGATTTCCAGAATACGTCCCGGGGAGCTGTGCTCGAGCAACGCCTCGGTCATACGAGCGACGACAAACGGCTGGCTGATCGTCTGGCCCAGGCCGATCGGCAGCGCCGTGTCTTCGTAAGCGCGGCTCGCGAGCGCCTCGTCGACAAACAGGTGGCGCGGCACGTTGCGAATCTGCTCGAGTACGGCTTGCGAACGTATTCCCTGGTCGGCGAGCCGCTGCACCAGCCGGTCACGCGTTCTCGCCAGATGTCATGCCGATACCGCGCCGTCCGGGGTCCAAAGGCATCAATCCTTGAGCCAGTCGGCCAGCTTGTCGACCGCCTCGTGCCGCGTCAGGTCGACCTTGAGCGGCGTGACGGCCACGGCGCCGTCGCTGATCGCCGCGAAATCAGTGCCGGGCCCTGCATCCTGTCCGGCGCCCGCCGGACCGATCCCGTGAATCGTCCGGTCGCGCGCGATCCTGTGCCTTGATCAGCGGCGCCGCCCGGTGCCGGAAACCGAGGCGCGTGCTGCGAATGCCGTTCAGTTCAGTTCGTCCGGCAGGTCCGGGACGTTGACGTTCAGGATGACATCCGTCGCCAGCATGCGGTCCTGCAGCTTGCGGACGAGATCCGCGGCAACGCGTGCCGCGGTATCAAAGTGCACGGCGCGGTCCCCGACCAGCGACACTGCGATAGCAGGAAAACCGAGGAACCGCCCTTCCATCGCAGCGGCAACGGTGCCCGAATAAATCACGTCGTCACCGAGGTTCGCGCCATGATTGACACCGGAGACCACAATGTCCGGGTCATAGTCGAGGTAGCCCGACAATGCGAGGTGCACGCAGTCAGACGGCGTGCCGTTGACAAAGTAGCGGTTCTTCGACACCTCGTGAATGCGGAGTGGTGAATGCAATGTCAGCGAATTGCTGGCGCCACTGTGGTTGCGATCGGGTGCTACGACGACAACGTCGGCGATCTCCGACAGTGCGTCTGCGAGCGCATTGATGCCTCTCAGCGAGGTAACCGTCGTCATTACTGACCAGAATTTTCATTGTGACCCTGTTAAATCGTACCGTGCAGGCCGGGTCCGCATCTCAGCCGGCGCTGTCCGTCGCTTGCCCTGCACGCTACACTGCTCTCCTCGGTGCCCAGGCTGCGGGAATCCTTATTCGGCACGGGCGCCAAGGCAACTCAATCCTGTGCTTTGCGACTCTGCGCAGCGTGATACCCGACCGAATCGGGCAGCGCAGGCCTCAAAGGCAGCCGCATATGATACTGAATGTTGCCGCGGCCTGTTAGGGCCTGTTTACACTTAATTTCACCTGTCCCGTTGAGCCTGATGACACGAAAAAAGCCAGACACCGAAAATGACGACGAACTCGACGACGAGGGCTCATTGTTCCGTCAGGCCGTCCGCGGTGCACGGCCATTGCAGCGCGATTTCGTCGAGGTCGTCCGGCAGCGGCCGCCGCCGCGGGCGATGTTCCGGCGCCGTGACGACGAAAGCGTCTTGCGCGAAAGCCTTGACGGGGAGATCGACGACCTCGAAATGCTTGCCGGGGAACGCCTGCAGTTCAGGCGTCCCGAGATTGGGGAGCGCACGCTGCGCCGCCTCGCGCGCGGCCGCTACAGCGTACAGGACGAACTCGACCTGCACGGACTGACGGCGGCCGAAGCCGAATCTGCGTTGCGCGACTTTATCAATGAGTGCCTTAAGCGCGATTATCGCTGCGTGCGCATCGTGCATGGCAAAGGGCTGGGCTCGGGCAATCGCGGTCCGGTCTTAAAACCCAGCGTCAATCACTGGCTCAGGCGCTGGCGGGAAGTGCTGGCTTTCGCCTCGGCCCGCCAGATCGACGGCGGCAGCGGCGCCGTCTACGTGCTGCTGGCAAGAGCGTTGTAGACGCCGGTGCGCCAGTTCGCGCAGCAAGGCTGTGGCGTATCCTCCGCGGGCCCAGCGTGAATGACAGCGCCAGGTCCCGATCGCTTAACTCCCAGTGCAGGTCCTTAACCACTGCCCGCAAAGCGCGGCGTCCCGCCTCGCAATGGCGCTCGAGTCCGTCACGCAACGCTTCGTGGTCCGCCGCCTGGTGCCGCTCCGGTTCAAGCAGGCGCGCCCCGGTTTTCCCACGACTGCGTCCCCATAACGGCCCGCTCGGATGCAGGTCAAGGCACGCCGCGCGTCCCTCGATATCCGCAGTGACCTCGTCGACGTCGAATACGCTGTTGCTGCCCTCGAGGCTTGCAACATCACCGGGCAACAGCCGGTCCCACGTACCTGCACCGATACGCGCATCAAGAACCACATTGAACAGGTAGCCGCGGGCCGCAGACAATGCTATCGAGCGCTTGTCGCGCCGCAGCCGCCGCCCGCTGAACAATGACCTCGCCAGCGCGAGATTGTGACCACCATGGCCGAATCGCTGTTCACCGAAGTAATTCGGTATGCCGGCGGCAGCAATACGCTCGAGGCGCTCGCAAGGATCGCCGTCGAGATGGCGCAGCCGGATTTCGAAATGATTGGCACGGTGTGCGCCCCGCCGCAGCTTGCGGCTATGGCGTCGCTGCTCCAGGACGGTTACACCCGGCAAGTCGAGCGCGCGCCAGTCAGCCCTGGCGCCAGCCGGCCGGCGCACGCTGAACCACTGGCGGGTGACGGCATGGCGGTCTTTCATGCCGGCAAATCCGACGTCGTTAGCCGCGACCGCCGCGTACCGCGCCAGCTGGCGTGCGAGCCACGGCGTATTGACACCGGATTTCTCGATCCACAGCCAGTCGTGCTCGCCGCTGTCATCGAGTTCAAAGCCCAGTGCTTCAGTCACCTGGAAATCGCGGTTGTCGGAGCGGAAATCTCCGCTCACCTGCGGCGCGCCGAACGCCCGGCGCCAGTCAGGTATTTCAACGGCGTCGGTAACGTCGGTCATTGCATTGCCGGGACGCGGCCGGAGTCATCCGGCCGGATCAGGTCAGGGCTTGCCGGGCACGCGTGCCGGCACGACCTGGTAGAAGGTTTCGCGCTCGCCGATCATGCCGAGGTCCGTGCGGGCACGCTCTTCGGGCCGCCTCTCGCCCGTTCTTCAGATTGACGACCTCGGCGTCCAGCGCGGCATTGCGTTCGCGCAATCCATCGTTTTGCTGGCGCTGCTCGGACACTGCAACACGCAGGTTATGTGTCTTGCGGTATCCCGAATCCGACAGCCACAGCTGCACCTGCAACAGCAGCGCTACGATCAGGAGCAGGTAAAAGGTAGGACGCATTCGTGGTTCGCTCTGGCCTGTCTGACTATGGTAACCGGATCTGGAACGCATCGCGTCCCGCGTAACGTGCATTACTGCCAAGTTGTTCCTCGATACGCAACAGCTGGTTGTACTTGCTGGTACGGTCGGAGCGTGACAAAGAGCCCGTCTTGATCTGCGTCGCCCGGGTGCCAACAGCGATATCGGCGATCGTGCTGTCGGATGTTTCTCCTGAGCGGTGCGAGATCACGGCCGTATAGCCTCCGTCAATTGCCATAGTAATCGCTTCAAGAGTTTCCGTTAAGGTACCGATTTGGTTAGGTTTTATCAAGATAGAATTTGCGATATTTTGCGCTATGCCGCGGCCCAGGATGTCCGTGTTCGTCACAAACAGGTCGTCGCCGACCAGTTGCACGCGCTCGCCCAGCCGTTCGGTCAGCAGGCGCCAGCCATCCCAGTCGCTCTCTTCCATGCCATCCTCTATCGAGATGATCGGGTCAGAGTCGACCAACTCGGCGAGATAATCGACGAATGCGGGCGCATCAAAACTGCGCTCCTCGGAGTACGAGGCGGTACTTTCCCATCGCGGAAAAACTCCGAACTCGCCACGTCAAGCCCGAGCAGGATGTCGGTGCCCAGCGCGAAACCGGCCCGCTCGACCGCCTCGACGATGGTATCGAGCGCGGCACGATTCGACGGCAGGTCCGGCGCAAAACCGCCTTCGTCACCGACCGCCGTGCTCAGGTTCTTGCCGCCGAGCACGCCTTTCAGCGCATGGAAAATTTCGGCGCCATAACGCAACGCCTCACGGAACGTCGGCGCACCGACCGGCAGCACCATGAATTCCTGTATATCGACATTGTTGTCCGCGTGTGCCCCGCCGTTGATGATGTTCATCATTGGCACCGGCAGCGTTACGCCGTCGCCCAGCGACCGGTATAGCGGCAACCCAGGCCGAGCGCGCCGTGGCGTGCGCCGCCGCAAGCGACACGGCCAGCAATGCATTGGCGCCGAGCCGGCTCTTGTTCTCGGTCCCATCGAGCTCAATCATGCGCGCATCGAGTGCCGCCTGGTCGTCAAAGTCGACACCGACGAGCGCATCGCGCAATTCGCCGTTGATGTTTGCGACTGCTTTGGTGACACCCTTGCCGAGGTAACGCGACTTATCGCCATCCCGCAGCTCGACAGCCTCGCGGCTACCGGTCGAGGCACCGCTTGGCACCGCGGCGCGAGCTTCGGTGCCGTCGGCGAGGCGCAAATCGGCCTCGACGGTTGGGTTGCCCCGGGAGTCCAGGATTTCACGGCCATGGATGTCGGCGATTTTGAGCATGGTGTCCTGACGTCCTTTAACGTGGTGCTAACGTGGTGCGAAAAATATTCTGCCTGTCACTGGTCGCCGGGCCACGGCCCGCGCACTGTACGCTTTGTTCCTGTCAGGCGCCGAGCCCGAAAGCCGCTTCCTGGAATCCACGCTCCTTGACGCCGGCATCGATCATCTTCAGCGTCTCGAGCAACTCCCGCATCATGCCGAGCGGCCAGGCATTCGGCCCGTCGCTTAACGCTTCTTCGGGTTTCGGGTGGGTTTCCATGAACAGGCCGGATACGCCGGCCGCCGTTGCGGCCCGCGCCAGCACCGGGATAAATTCGCGCTGCCCGCCGGAGGCGCTGCCTTTGCCGCCTGGGAGCTGCACAGAATGTGTCGCGCGCGTCGAACACGACCGGGCAGCCGGTACCGCGCATTATGGCGAGACTGCGCATGTCTGATACGAGGTTGTTATAGCCGAACGAGAATCCGCGCTCGCAGACCATGATGCTGTCATTGCCTGTCGAGCGCGCCTTGTCGACGACGTTCTGCATTTCCCATGGTGACAGGAACTGGCCTTTCTTGATATTGACCGGCTTGCCCTGCCGCCGCCACGTTCAGGATGTAATTGGTCTGGCGGCACAGGAAAGCCGGCGTCTGCAAGACATCTACCACTGCTGACACCTCATCGAGCGGCGTATCCTCATGAACGTCTGTCAGTACCGGCAACCCGAGCTGCTTTTTGACTTCACCGAGTATACGCAGTCCTTCCTCGATACCCGGACCGCGAAAGCCTGTGCGCGAACTGCGATTGGCTTTGTCGAACGATGACTTGTAGATGAGCGGAATGCCAAGCGCGCCGGTAATTTCTATTCAGCGTGCCGGCAGTATCGATTGTCATTTGCTCGCTTTCGACTACGCAGGTGCCCGCAATCAGGAAGAACGGCTCGGCCGGACCTGCGTCGAAACCGCATAACTTCATGCCTGGGCAGCTCGCGGCAATTCACCGCTGTGGCGCTGGCGCGCGGCACGCACGAAATTCGTGAACAGCGGATGCCCATCGCGCGGATTGGACGTAAATTCCGGGTGGAACTGGCAGGCAACAAACCAGGGATGGTCGGGTATCTCGACGATTTCAACGAGGTCATCAACGGACAGCCCTGAAAACTTCAGACCGGCTTTGCCGAGCACTTCGCGGTAATTGTTGTTGACTTCAAAACGGTGCCGGTGCCGCTCAAGGATCTCCTCGCTGCCGTAAACGCGGGCCGCAAGCGAACCTGGCTTAAGGAATACCTTTTGCGCGCCGAGACGCATCGTACCGCCCAGGTCTGAATGTTCGCTGCGCTCCTCGACGGTACCGGAAAGATTCTGCCATTCCTCGATCAGGGCAACGACAGGGTGTGGAGTAGCGCGATTGAACTCGGTGCTGTGTGCGCCGTCGAGCCCCGCCAGGTGGCGAGCAGCCTCAATAACGGCAACCTGCATGCCGAGGCAGATACCGAGATACGGGATCTGGTTTTCCCGGGCAAACTGCACCGTCCGTATCTTGCCCTCGATGCCGCGATCACCGAAACCGCCGGGTACGACAATACTGTCCATGCCCTGCAGGCACTCAACGCCGTGATCTTCGATGTGCTGTGACTCGAAGTAATGAATATTGACCCGCGTGCGCGTGTGTATACCACCATGCAACAGCGCCTCACCCAACGACATGTACGAATCCCGGTGATCGACGTACTTGCCCACCATAGCGATATTGACTTCGCCCGTGGGGTTCTGCTTTGCATCGACAATAGCCTGCCATTCAGTCAGGTCGGCGGGCGGCAGATCGAGGCCGAGCTGCGTCGTGACGATTTCGTCGAGACCCTGCTCCTGCAGCATCCCGGGAATCTTGTAGAGGTCATCGACATCAACGGCCGAAATAACGGCGTTCTCGCGGACATTCGTAAACAGCGCTATCTTGCGCCGCTGCTGCCGCCGGTAAATCCTGCTCCGAGCGGCAGACAAGAATATCCGGCTGGATGCCGATGGACCGGAGTTCCTTGACCGAGTGCTGCGTCGGCTTGGTCTTGATCTCGGACGAGGTCGCAATGTAGGGCACCAGCGTCAAGTGCACATAGACGACCCGGTCGCGGCCCAGTTCAACACCCATCTGGCGTATCGCCTCGAGAAACGGCAACGACTCGATGTCACCGACGGTACCACCGATCTCGACGAGACGGATATCGGCATCGCCAGCACCCTTCTGCCGGCGCTTTTGCTTGATCTCGTCGGTAATATGCGGAATGACCTGCACGGTCGCCCCGAGATAGTCGCCGCGACGTTCCTTGCCGATAACGCTTTCGTAAATGCGACCGGTCGTGAAATTGCTGTTGCGACCCGTTGTCGTGCGGACGAAGCGCTCGTAATGGCCCAGGTCCAGATCCGTCTCCGTCCCGTCGGCTGTCACGAAGACTTCACCGTGCTGGAACGGGCTCATCGTGCCCGGATCGACATTAATATACGGATCAAGCTTGATCATGCTGATGGACAGCCCGCGCGACTCGAGGATCGCCCCCAGGCAGGCGGACGTAATACCTTTGCCCAATGACGAAACGACGCCGCCGGTTACGAATACATACGATGTCATGAACAAGTCCTGTGCCTGCGCGCGTCGGGAAGCTTTAATCAACAATAACGAAACCCGCAGGCGCAAAGGCACGCGGTGCAACGCTTTCTGTTCGATCGGTACCCCGGGAACGGGGTCCTGAAATTGCGACCCGTCAATTGAATAACGACGGGGTTACAAGTTATCAGATCGCAGCACCCAGAACAATCTGCAATCGTCGCAGCATTTGTCGCGCCGTCAAATAATTCAAACACTTGCGACAACGTACCGCGACGGCCGCACCGGTACTCACTGGCGGGAGAATCGAAACGACGTGGCGATCTCGTGCGGATACTGACTCTGCCAATCGGTGCGAGATTGCCACGGCTGCTTCGCAGCCTCGCAATGACAGTCGGGCAGCACACCCACAGAGGAGCGCCGGTAGCCCCTGTCGGGGGTTGTTTGGAGGAAATAAAGCGGACCGCAGGGAGCCATTCCTCCAAGCAACCCCCGGCAGGCTACCAGTGCGGCGGCCGCGGTCCATTGCCTAAAAGCATGGCGCGCGGCCACTCGTGCAGGCCCGGTTTCCCGTTCCACTGAACGGCATCGCCCGCCGGATCGTAATGCGCTTCAGCGATCCACAGGTCGGCAACGGCGACAAGGTCATCGCCGGCGTAGAACAGCGGCAGGCGGCTTCGCATCCACGGCACGATTGCGGCTTCCTGCAGCAGCTTCTTCAACTCATGGGTATGGTCTCGGCCGGCCGGGCGCAGCGTTTCTCCACCGACACGAAAACGGACGGCAAGGCCGCCTGAGCAAGCGCCGGTGCGATACCTCCGACGCCAGGCACAAGCTGCAGCTCGCCAAGTCCGTCGCCAAGGCCGAGACTGCGTGCCGGCGACGAGACGATGGTCGGACATATCGGGTACGGCAGGAGTGGGGCCCCAAGGTAGAGGCGCGACCGGTAACGGCGGGCTTCGCCGCCAGGCCACTGCACCAGCGGCCTGGCATCGGCGCGCGCGGGCAGCAGTTCGGTCACGATGCGCTCGAGCTTGCGGGCCGGCGGGAGCGGCAACCCGAGTTCGCGTATTGCGTGACGCATGAGGTTTCGTTGGCGGGGCTCGTTGAGCGACATCAGCACGGCGGCATCCATGCAGGCCGGGTCACCAGCTTGCGGCAGGTCGATAGCGGCGAGCTCCGCGAGCAAAGTTTCGGCCTCGCCGGCAAATACCGTACTTCTCGCAAGACTTGTAACGGCCGCCGGCCAGCGCGATTCGAGGAGCGGCAGCACCTCGTGGCGCACGAAATTACGATCAAACGCCGTATCGTCATTGGACGGGTCCTGCACCCACCTGAGCTCGTGCTGCACCGCGTAAGCCGCGATCATCGCGGCCGGCACATCCCGCATCGGACGCACGAGGTGGCCTGCCGCCAACGGCTGGAATTCGCCGATACCGGCGAGACCCGCGATCCCGCTACCCCGCATGACGTTCAACAGCAGCGTCTCGGCCTGGTCATTGCGGTGGTGTGCCGAGAGCAGCCAGTCGCCGGGCTCGAGCAGCCGGGACAGTGCGTCGTAGCGAAGCTGGCGCGCCGCCGCTTCGGTACCACCAGGCGGGTTGTCACGGTACCGGCGCCAGCAGTGCCTGAAACGAGACACCCATGGCCTTTGCCTCACGTTCGCAATGCGCCTGCCAGTCGTCCGCGGCCGCCTGCAGCTGGTGATTGACGTGCACGGCGCAAAGTGGGGTTTTGCGCGTGCGAGACGAAGTCAGCACAGCGTGCAGCATCACGGAGGAATCACGGCCGCCGCTCCACGCCACAAGGTAGCGCCGCGGTGGCCCGTGCCGCGACACGAGCAGCTCAAGGCGCTCGGTCAGGTTGTCGGCGGTCACGTGCATGATGGTCCGGTTAACGCCCGTTCGGATCAGCCGGGCGCTGGCGGCGGGCGCGTTCAGGCGTCCTTGTAGCGGCCAAAGCCTGCAATTCTCCGCCTGCGCTCCGCGACGAGGGCGTCCTTGTCCATGCCGTCGAGATCGCCGAGATGCTTCAGGATGGCGTTGCGAATGACCTCCGCCATGTCGGCCGGCTTGCGATGCGCGGCGCCAAGCGGCTCTTTCAGCACCTCGTCGACCAGTTCGAACTCGCTCAGGTTCTGCGCGGTGATGCGCATGGCCTCGGCCGCTTCTTCGGCTTTGGCGGCACTCTTCCACAGGATGGATGCACAACCCTCAGGCGAAATTACGGCATAGATACTGTACTGCAACATCAGCAGGCGATCACCGACGCCTATCGCGAGCGCGCCGCCGGAACCTCCCTCGCCGATAACAATGCTGATGATCGGCGTACGCAAACCGGCCATCAGGTAGAGGCTACGCGCAATGGCCTCGCTCTGGCCGCGTTCTTCGGCGTCGATGCCGGGATAGGCGCCCGGCGTATCGATGAAGGTGACGACCGGCAGCCGGAATTTCTCGGCAAGGCGCATCAGCCGTTGTGCCTTGCGATAGCCCTCCGGTTTCGGCATGCCGTAATTGCGCCGCACCCGTTCCTTCGTATCGCGGCCTTTCTGGTGACCGATGAACATGACGGAACGGCCGTCGAGCCGTCCGATGCCACCGATGATCGCCGGATCGTCCGCGTACATACGGTCGCCATGCAGTTCCTGGAAATCGGGTACGATCTGCGCCAGGTAATCCGACGTATAGGGACGCATCGGGTGGCGAGCGAGCTGCGCTACCTGCCACGACGTCAGTTTCGAGAAGATGCTCTTCGTCAGCGTCTCGCTCTTGGCCGTCAGCCGCGTGACCTCCTCGCTGATGTTGATCTCGGAATCATCACCAACGAATCGCAGCTCGTCGATCTTCGCCTCAAGTTCGGCAATCGGCTGTTCGAAATCCAGGAATTTGAGATCCATATAGTAAAGTTGACCCAGTCTGTTCTCGACACTCAGCCAGCAAAGCGCCAGCACTCTGGCCGGATTATTCATGAACGCCGCTCAGCGGCAGGGCGAAGCGTGCCCGGGGAGGGCTTTTCAGGCTGCTGCGACAGGACGTCCGCGCACAGGCGCGTAGGGACGTATTTCCAGCGTCCCTGAAAAGCCCTCCCGGTGCGCTGCGCCTCCGCCAAGGCCGATGCCGTTCATGAATAATCCCGGCTCGGAGCCTCCGGACTCTACATCATTTCCCGGCCCGGTGCGTACAGCAGGCGCACACTGTTCCGGCCCAGCAAATCCGCCAGCTTGTCGCGCAGTTCGCGGCTCGGGCGGACGCTCCATTCCGGTCCCAGGTTGAGCCTGGCCGTCGCATCACTGCCGGTGTACTGGACCGAAATATCGCAGCTGCCCTCGCGGTATGGCAGCAGCACGTCGTGCAGGCGGGCCAGCAATTCGTGTCCCTGCCCATTCGGGCACAGCGTCAGGACCATGCTCTTTGCCCGCTGTTCGATGACACGATCGATATGCCGGATCATCTTTGCATTGACCTGCCATGCAGCCATGAAATCGTCGTAACGCAAAGCACCAGTGACAACGATGATTTCGTCCTTGCCGAGCAGGTGACGGTATTCCTGGAATGCCTCGCTGAACAGGCTGACCTCGAGACGGCCGGTGTCGTCATCCAGCGTTACCGTTACCCGGTTGCCCCGCTTGCGTATGTCCAGATCGAGCCCGGCGACCGTCACCTCGCGACGCGGCTGAGCGTAACTGCGCTCGCCACCGTTCCCCTGTGGCGCCGGTTCGGAGCTGATATCACCCAGTTTGCCGTCGACAAAACACGCCGCGTCGCCGCGTACCGCATCAAACGGGTGTCCGGTCAGGTAGAGGCCGAGCGCCTCCTTTTCGTTCGCGAGCAACTCGTTTTCGCTCCATTCGCGCAGCGCAATGTCCTGTGTTACCGGTTCCTCCGCCGGTGCTGCTTCCTGCAGACCGAACATGTCATTTTGCCCGGCAGCGGCAGCACGCGCCGCCTGGTCAGCGCTTTTCAGTGCGCCTGGCAGCTGATCGACGAGGCCGCGCCGCGAGATGCCGAACTCATCCATGGCACCCGCCTTGAGCATCGCCTCTAGCGCGCGACGATTGACGCGTTCGAGAGCTCGATGCGCCGGCAAAACGAGGCCAGGCTGTCGAAGGGGCCGTTGCGGTCACGCTCATCGACAATGGCCTCGACGGCACTGCGCCCGACACCCTTTATGGCACCCAGGCCGTAAAGTATGCCGCCATCGTGAGCGACGCTGAACTGGTACGCGGAACGATTGACCGACGGCGGCAGCAATTCGATTCCCATCAGCCGGCAGTCGTCCTTGATCATGACGAGACGGTCGGTGTTGTCAATGTCGGCGCTCATCACGGCAGCAATAAACGCGGCGGGATGATGTGCCTTCAGCCATGCGGTCTGGTAGGACAGCAGCGCGTAGGCCGCGGAGTGCGATCTGTCGAAACCGTAACCGGCGAAGCTTCTCCATCAGGTCGAAGATGCGTGTCGCCAGTCGCGCGTGCAACGCCGCGTTCGGTCGCCCCGGACATGAAGATTTCGCGCTGCTTGGCCATCTCTTCGGGCTTTTTCTTGCCCATCGCGCGACGCAGCAGGTCAGCGCCGCCCAGCGTATAACCGGCCAGCACCTGGGCGATCTGCATGACCTGCTCCTGGTACAGGATGACGCCGTAGGTTGGCTCCAGGACCGGTTTCAGGTCCGGATGCAGGTAGTCGATCTCGGCCTTGTTGACATCGTGTTTGCGGGCGATGAAGTCATCGACCATGCCCGACTGCAGCGGGCCGGGGCGAAACAGCGCGACCAGCGCGATGATGTCCTCGAAATGGTCCGGTTGCAGGCGCTTGATCAGGTCCTTCATGCCGCGGGACTCGAGCTGGAATACGGCCGTCGTCTTGCACGCTTGCAGCAGCTCGAAGGTCTTGGTATCGTCCAGCAGGGATGTCAGTGATGTCCAGCGGCGCTTCGGTCTGCCCGCGCGTCGATCGATCGATGGCGCTACGGCCCAGTCGATGATGGTCAGCGTGCGCAGGCCGAGAAAGTCGAACTTGACTAGGCCGGCATGCCTCGACATCGTCCTTGTCGAAATGCGTGACCAGGCCACCGCCGCCAGGCTCGCAATACAGCGGCGAGTACTCCGACAAAGGCCCGGGCGCGATCACCACGCCGCCGGCATGTTTGCCCGCGTTGCGCGCAAGGCCCTCCATGCGGCCATGGCCCAGATCCATGAGTGGCGCGCACTTCCTCATCGTCGCGATAGCTCGCCGCCAGTTCATGCTCCTGCTCGAGCGCCTTATCCAGAGTCATACCCAGATCGAAGGGAATCATCTTGGCGATAGCCGTCGACGAAGCCGTAGCGGTTGGCCAATGGACCCGCGCCGACGTCCCGGACCACCGCGCTTGCGCTGCCATGGTGCCGTAGGTGATGATCTGCGATACGCGATCGCGGCCATAGCGCTCGGCCACGTAGTCGATCACCCGGTCGCGGTCTTCCATGCAGAAGTCGACATCGAAATCGGGCATGGATACACGTTCAGGATTGAGGAAGCGCTCGAACAGCAGGTCGTACTCGCAGCGGGTCCAGGTCGGTAATACCCAGTGCGCAGGCCACGAGCGAGCCAGCGCCGGAGCCGCGGCCGGGCCCGACCGGGATCTGTTACGCGCCCAGCGCATAAAGTCCGCCACGATCAGGAAGTAGCCGGGAAACCCCATGCTGCAGATGACTTCAAGTTCGTGTAGCAGGCGCTGCCGGTAGGGCTCGCTGACTGCCTCCTGGCGCGGCCCGGTGACGCCGTCGCGTTGCAGCGCGCGCTTTAAATATTGTGCAAGACCCTGTTCTGATTCGGCGCGCAGAAATTACTCGCGGTGGTCTGCCCGGCAGGCACCGGGAACGCCGGCAGGCAGAGTATTCGCCGAGGCGTCAGGTGCAGATTGCAGCGTCTGCGCGATCTCGACGCTGTTGTCCAGTGGCCTCCGGCAGGTCCGTCGAACAGCGACTGCCATCTCCTCGCCGATCGCGCAGGTACTGCTGGTCGGTGTACGTCGCGCGGGCCGGCGCGAATCCTCGAGGCGAGCGACCCTCGTGGATGCAGACCCGGACCTCGTGGGCGTCGAAGTCCTCGCGGTGGATGAATCGCGCACGTCATTGGTGGCAACCACCGGCGCGCCCGCTCCGCGGCCAGCGCTAGTAAGCCCTGCTCGTAGCCGGATTCGCGCTCGCGACCGGATGCGCGCTCAACTGCAGGTAGAAGCGATCGCGAAACAGGGCCATCCAGTCGCGAAGTGCCCGCCGCGCACACCCAGTCTCTCCGGCCAGCAGCAAGCGGCCGACGTCGCCGTCCATGCCGCCCGGAGCGGCGCGATCAGCCCGTCGGTGTGGTCGCGAAACCAGGCCGGTTCGACCACCGCGAGTCCGCGGCGGTCACTTTCCAGGTAGCCGCGTGACAGCAAATGGCAAAGGTGGAGATAACCGGTACGGTTCTGGCACAGCACGATCAACCGCGACGGGTCTCTGCTGCCGCGATGGTCGGCAGACCAGCAGCTCGGCCCCGACCAGGGGCTTGATCCCGGCGTTTTGCGCGGCGCGATAGAACTTGACCAGCGCGAACAGATTACCGTGGTCGGTCAGCGCGACCGCCGGCATACCCTGCGCCGCACACTGCTCCATCAGGGCGGGAATGCGTACCGTGCCATCGACGATGGAGTACTCGGTGTGCAGGTGCAGATGTACGAACGGTGTGGTCATTATCTTTTTGCGGGCGGACACTGCCGCCGCATCCGGCCCCCTGCCCATGCGGATACGTACTATTGGGACCAGGATTGTTCATGAACGGCACGGCGGCAGGAGCGAAGGTGTGCCAGGGGAGGGCTTTTCAGGGCTGTGCCGGACAGGGACGTCCGGCACAGAGCGTACAGGAATTTACAGCGTCCCTGAAAAGCCCTCCCCGGGGTGCGCCTTCGCTTAACCACCGGACTAAAAAGTTCATGAACAATCCGGGCACGGATTTTATCAGCCCGCGGCTTGGGATTGTCGCGCGATCCGTTCGCCGGTCAATTTCCGGCACAAGGGCCTGAAACTGCGCCGATGTTCCGGGCAGGGACCGTGACGATCGAGGTTCTGGCGGTGTTCACGCGTCCCGTAGCCTTTATGTTGCGCAAAGCCGTATTGTGGATAAAGGCTGTCAATCGACCTCATCATCCGGTCGCGTTCGACCTTGGCGATGATTGACGCGGCACTGATTGACGCAATGCTCGCATCCCCGCCGACGACCGCGACTCCCTCAAGGCGCCGCGCGCCGAAATAGAGGTCCGGCAGGCGGTTGCCATCGACGAGGACCTGGAGCGGCCAGAGCCTGAGCCCGAGTATCGCGCGCCGCATCGCGAGCAGCGTTGCATTCAGTATATTCAGCGTATCGATTTCGGCCCGGTCGGCCCACGCATAGGACCAGGCCAGCGCTGTACACCTGATCTCATCCGCCAGCGCCTCGCGCCGCCTCGCATCCAGCACCTTGGAATCGGCAAGGCCGGCCGGGACCTGCCGCGGATGGAACACAACCGCGGCCGCAACAACGGGGCCGCCAGCGGGCCGCGGCCAGCCTCATCGATGCCGGCGAGGAGTCTGCGCGGTAGAAACGGACGAGGCGAGGGTTTCCCACTTCGAGTCCGGTTGTTCGATCGTCCGAGGAGCATAGTGGTGACTATGTGACGAGGAGGATGGCGTCGGGCCGAACGGACCGCAGCCCGTTGCGCTACCGCGCAACCTCCTGGCGCGCTGCTGCAATATTCCGTGCGTAGAGGCACGCGTGGTCACGGTCGTGCACGGCCTCGCTCGGCCTGTGCGATGACTGCGGCTGCCGCCTGCTCGCTCGCGCCGCGCGCCAGCTGATCCCGCAGCGATGCAAACACGTACTCGATTGCAATTCGCCGGTCATGATCATCGAGCAGCGACGCCACAGCGCCCGACAGCGCCGCCGCCAGTACCTCGCCCTGCAGGAACTCGGGGACGAGCGGCTCCCTGGTCAGCTGGTTCGGCAGTGTGAAATGGCGCACCTTGACCAGCCGCAGCAGGCGCGCGAGCGCATAGGTCAGTGGTGCCAGGCGGTACGCCGCCACCATGGCGCGGCATAACAGCGCCGCTTCGAGCGCCGCGGTACCGGAGGCCAGTAACACCGCATCGCCGGCAATGATCGCCGCCTCGGAACGCCCGTGCAGCAACGTGAATCGTTCTGTCATGCCGCCCTCGGCCAAGTGCTGCTCGAACAATGCACGTGTCGCACTGCTTGCCAGCGGCGTGACAAAGGCTATGTCGCCATAGCGCGCCGCCAGCCCGGCACAGGCACCGACAAACGGCGGTCCGAGCCGCGCAACTTCGGAACGGCGGCTACCCGGCATCACGGTAACCACGCGTGCCGCACTGATGCCGAGCGACTGCCGCATCGCAATGCGGTCGGTATTGACCGGCACCTTGTCCGCCAATGGATGACCGACAAACACGGCCGGTACCTGGTGAGCGTCGTAGAACACTTTTTCAAACGGCAGCAGGCACAGCACCTGGTCGGCCGAGCGGGCTATCTTGTGCACGCGCCTTTGCCGCCACGCCCAGACAGACGGGCTGACGTAGTGCACCGTTGGTATGCCTTGCGAACGCAGTTTGCGTTCGAGCCCGAGGTTGAAATCCGGCGCATCAATTCCGACGAAGACATCTGGCGGTGCTTCAAGCCAGCGCCGGACCAGATCACGACGCAAGCGAAGCAGCCGGGGAATTGCACGGAGCGGCTCGACCAGGCCCATGACCGAAAGTGACTCCGCCGGCTCCCAGGCATCGCACCCGGCCTGCTGCATCAGGGGTCCGGCGACACCTTCGCATTGCACGCCGGGTCTCGCAGCCCTCGAATGCCGTGATAAGGCCGGCACCCAGCATGTCGCCGGATGCCTCGCCCGCTACCAGTCCAATGCGCATGCCAGCCGGCGCCTGTCAGCGCACGATGCCGCGTTCCGACTGCCTGAGCGACTCGATGAGCAGACCGAGTTCCGGCTGCTCGCCTGCGCGGGCGTCAAGTTCATCAATCGCGTCTGCCAGCCGCAACCCTTTCCGATAAACAACGCGGTAGGCATTCTTGATATTGCGGATCTGCACTTCCGTGTAGCCGCGCCGCTTGAGCCCTTCACTGTTGATACCCCGCGGCACAGCCGGCTGACCGGAGACCATCGTATAGGCGGGGATATCACGGCCAGTGCCGCTGTACATGCCGAGAAACGCATGCGCGCCAATTCGGCAAAACTGGTGCGCTCCGGCGAAGCCACCGAAAATGACCCAATCACCGACATGCACGTGCCCGGCGAGCGTCGTATTGTTGGCAAATATTGCATGGCTGCCAACCTGGCAGTCGTGCGCGATGTGCACATACGCCATGATCCAGTTATCGTCACCGATCGTCGTGACACCGGCGTCCTGCGCCGTTCCCCGGCTGATGGTGCAAAACTCACGAATCGTATTGCCATTGCCGATTTCCAGGCGCGTCGGTTCGCCCCCATACTTCTTGTCCTGCGGATCGTCCCCGATCGACGAAAACTGGTAAATGTGATTATTGCTGCCAATGCGGGTTGGACCATTGATGACAACATGGCTGTCAATGATCGTGCCGCCGCCAATTTCCACACCGTCACCGATCACCGAATAAGCCCCGATCGTCGCATCGGCGGCAACTACCGCCGTATCCGCTACGATCGCGGTCGGGTGAACGGAATCGCGCGAACGCATGGGCAAGGCGAATTATGTGCCGGGCGCGCAGAGGATGCGCGCTGACACTGCTGTCTTGCCATCGACCGTCGCCGTGCAGGCGTACCTCCACATGCCCCGGCGCACACGCTCGGTACTGACGACAATCCGGAGCTGGTCGCCGGCACTGACCGTGCGCCGGAAACGTGCATCATCGACGCCGGCGAGGTAGTAAAGCGGCTTTGGCGTTAATCCCTGGTCGGTGAGATGAGAGAGCACGCCGCCCGCCTGCGCCATGGCTTCGATGATCAGGACACCCGGCATCACCGGGTTGCCGGGGAAATGCCCCTGGAAAAACGGCTCGTTCATCGTCACATTTTTCACCGCGGTAATGGATTCGCCCGGCCGGCACTCGATAATTCTGTCGATCAACAGGAACGGATAACGATGCGGCAACAGTTTCATGATGCCGTTGGCATCCAGTAGCGCGTCTGGCTTTGGATCATTCATGAACGGCACGGCGGCAGGGGCGGAGGTGTGCCCCGGGGAGGGCTTTTCAGGGCTGTGCCGGACAGGGACGTCCGGCACAGAGCGTACAGGGATGTATTCACAGCGTCCCTGAAAAGCCCTCCCCGGGGTGCGCCTCCGCTTACCACCGCACCAAATCGTTCATGAATAATCCGGGCATCACCTGTCATTAATCCTGCCTGTCCTTTTCCAGCTTGCCGACGCGCTTTACCAGTTCCTCAAGGCGGCGGAACCGCGCGACCTGCCGCTTCCAGTCCCGGTCCTTCTCGGCCGGGAAACTTGCCGCGTAGAAGCCAGGCTCCGTTATGTTCTTCGTCACCATTGTGGCACCGCCTATGACCACATCGTCACAGATCGAGATATGACCGACGATGCCGGACTGCCCGGCCAGCATACATCGCTTGCCGATTGTCGTACTACCGGAGATACCGGACATTGACGCGACCGCCGTGTGCTCGCCTATGCGGACATTGTGGGCTATCTGCACGAGGTTATCGAGACGCACGCCATTTTCGATGATTGTGTCGTCGATGGCGCCGCGGTCGATGGTCGAATTGGCGCCGATCTCGACGTCATCGCCAATAATGACGCTGCCCGTCTGCGGCACCTTGACCCAACCCTCCGGACTCCTTGCATTACCGAATCCGTCGGAGCCGATGACAGTGCCGGGATGCACGAGGCACCGTGCACCTATCCGGGACGCCATGCAACACCGTAACATTGGCGAGGAGACGCGATTCCGCTGCAATGTTGACGCCGTCACCCAGCACGCACCCGGGACCAATATAGACGTCGTCGCCCACCGTACAGTTTTCCCCGATAACGGCGTTCGCAGCAACCTCTGCACCATTGCCAATATGAGCGGTCGTCGCAACGACCGCCGTTGAATGGATACCGGGAGCCAGCGGCGCAGGCGGATGCAAGGTCGCTGCGATTCGCGCGTAGGTCAGGTAGGGCTCATCACTCAGCAACACTGCCACCGGGCAGTCGGCTGCATCAGCGCTTTTAAGAATAACGGCTGCCGCCGCGGTCTGCCGTAACGCATCCCGGTAGGACGGATTCGCAAAAAAACTGATGCATCCGGCACCGGCACTACCGAGCGTCGCCACCCTTTCGATGGCCGTGGCCGGGTCGCCCTTGAGCTCGCAGCCGTAGCGGGTCGCCAGTTCTCCCAGGCTAACCGGCATGGACCGCTATCAGTTGGCAGCCTGGTAGTTGGCTTCGACGGCGCGCAGCACCAGTTCCGTGACATTGATGGCGTTGCTTGCATACAGCACGCCGTCACCGACAATGAGATCGAATCCCGCCGTTTGCGCGTAGTCCTGCACTTCCTTGAGCAAGGCGCGCTGCAGGTTGCCCAGCTCTTCGTTGCGGCGAAGATTCAGGTCCTCGCGAAATTCCGTCTGTAACCGCTGCACTTCGCGTTGCAGATCGCGGAGATCCCGCTCGGCGTTGCGGCGTTCGGCCTCGCCCATGACGGCAACATCACGCTGCACCTTTTCGCTTAAATCCTGGTATTCCTTCTGCTTCGCCAGAATTTCACGCTGCCGTGGCGCAAACTCTTCTTCCAGGGCATCCATAGCCGCTTTGGTCTGCGGCGCACGGTCCATCAGCAGGGGCACATTGACAACTCCAACCTTCAGCTCCTGCGCCGCGGCAGGCAATGCAAACATAACCACCAGCATCATGCCGATGAGCGACTTACTGAAATGCTGCTTCAAAAAATTCATATACAAATCCATTCCTCAATCATTCAAAAAAATTCGTCATGCCCGGCATCGTTCATGGTCTTGCCGGCAAAGTCCTGAAAACCGCGGCCATGCACTAGAACGCCTGGCCAATCGAAAACTGAAACCGTTCAATCTCGTCGCCGAAAAACCTGTCATTGCGAGCCGTGTTGTTCAACGGGTACGCGTAACTGAACCGGAAAAAACCGAGCGGTGCGAGCCACTGCACCGCGACACCGACCGATGTCTTCAATTCATCAAACTCCGGCTCGTAGCTTTGGGGGCTGCCCAGCCGGTCGTTAAACGCAACTTCGCCGGTATTGAACACATTGCCAACGTCATAAAAAATACTCGCGCGCGCCTGGTTGGACCACTTGTCCGGCAGCGGAATTATAAGCTCAACCTGGTTGGCAACCAAAACATTGCCGCCATACGGGTTCCCGAAGCTGTCGCGCGGCCCCATGTAGGATTCCCGGTACCCGCGTATCGACTCGGGCCCGCCGCCGTAAAAGTGCTTGAAAGGCGGCAGCGCGGTCGTGTCATTCAGTCCCTCACCGAATGCAAGCTCGGAATTGACGCGCAATGTCCAGCGGCCGTAAATGGGGAAATATTTCGTGAAATTGTAGCGAGCCGTCCAGTATTCGACTTCGCTGCCGGGTACTGCCATGCCGATGAAGAACTGGTGGCGGCTGCCGCGGTCCGCGAACAGGCTCCGGTTCCTGCTGTCGAAGGTCCAGCCTGTCAGGAACTCCAGCGTGTCAAAGCGGGTACCGAAAAAGTTCAGGCCGCCGCCGGCATCCTCGAAAAACGTTTCGCCGTTGTTCAGCACCCAGTCCTGTGCCTGCTGCGTACTGCCGGTGGACGACAACAGCTCCGCCCGCTGGTAGGTCAGGCCGAAGTTAATCGTCTGGTACTCAGTGATCGGGTAGCCGTAGTCGACAGACGCGCCCATGCTGGTTGTCGAAAAATCGGACGAACCGGATGTAAACTGCGTGATATCGCGGTAGTTGACGCTGACCGTCCGGCGCACACCGTTCATCGTCCGGTACGGATCCGTGTGCGACAAGCTGTAGAGCTTTGAGAAGCGCCCTGAATTGAGCTGCAGCGCAACACGTTCACCCGAACCCATGAAATTGGTATGCACAACGCTGCCGTTCAGGATCAATCGCTGCGATTCAGAATAGCCGACGCCACCGCTGAATTGCCCGGGCATCCGGTAGTCGAGGTCAAAGTCGACATCAACAAGGTCCGGACTGCCGGGCACCGGAGAGTTCTCGACTTCCACTTTTTCTATATAGGGCAGGCGCTGCAGCCGCACCTTCGAGCGATCGATCAGGCGATTTGACAGATACGCCCCCTCCGCCTGGCGCATTTCCCGCCGCAGCACTTCGTCATCAACCTGGTCGATGCCATTGAAATTTATGCGGCGGACGTAAACGCGGCTTTTTGGATCAATAAAAAACGTAACCGCAACTTCCTTGGTTTTGCGATCGAGTTCGGGCACCGGCTCGATCTCTGCATTCGCATAACCTTCCTCGCCCAGCCGGAACGACATGAGCTCACTGGATTGTGTCAATAGCCGCAGATTGAATATCGATCCCGGTTGCGCGAGTACAAATCCTCGCAGCTGCTGCTCCGGAACAACCATGTTACCGACCAGTTTGATATCAGAGATGGTGTATCGCTCACCTTCGTGAATGTTGATCGTGACGTAAATGTCCTTGCGGTTCGGCGAAATCGCTACCTGCGTAGATTCGACGCGGAAATCCGCAAAACCGCGATCCATGTAGTACGAGCGCAAGGTTTCGAGGTCACCGCTCAGGGATTCCTTTGCATAGCGGTCATCCTGGCGTATCCACGACAGCCAGTTGGCCGTATCCAGTTCGAATCCTTCGCGAATTTCGTCATCTTCAAAATTATGATTGCCGACGATATTGACCTGGCGTATGCGCGCGCGATCACCTTCCTTGACATTGATCTTTACGCGAACGGTATTGTTTGGTCGCTCGATAACTTCCGAATCGATGGAAACGGCATACTTGCCACGGTCGTAATACTGTTCCCTGAGGAACAGCTGCACATTATCCAGCACTGAGCGATCGAACGTGCGGCCACGGGCCAGGCCAACACCGCGTAATGAGTCCATCAAATCTTCCGTCTTGATGTCCTTGTTACCCTCGATCGTAAAGTCCTCTATCGACGGACGCTCCCGGACGGCAATAACCAGTACGTCGCCGTCACGCCGAATCTCGATGTCGTCAAACAGTGCCTGGTCGTAAAGCGCACGCAGCGCTTCCTGAATTCGCTGCTGATTTACCGTCTCGCCGACATTGATCGGCAAATAGTTGAATACGGTACCTTCCGAAATGCGCTGCAGTCCCTCGACACGCATATCTAGCGACCACAAATTCATCCTGCGCGGCCGCAACGGGCGGCAACGCGGCGAGCAGCAGCAGTACGGCAAACAGGTTTTTCAGGGTAAGCAATTTCATAAACCGGGTAATTCTCTCCGCGTGACGCTCGTTCAGTTCAGGATACGCGCAATGTCATTGTAAAAGGCAAAACTCATCAGCAGCAGCAATGCGAATATCCCGACCTGCTGCCCCATTATCTGCGAGCGCTCCGACATCGGGCTGCCCTTCAGCCACTCAACGGTCTGGTAGACGATCTGTCCGCCGTCAAGTATCGGGATCGGCAACAGGTTCAGGACACCCAGGCTGATACTGACCAGCGCCAGGAAGCGCAGAAACTGGTTGATGCCCGCCGATGCTGATTCGCCCGCGTATTGCGCGATATTGATGGGCCCGCTGATGTTCCGGATGGAGACATCGCCGGTCACCATGCGGCCCAGCATGCGTACTGTAAAGGCCGTCGATGCCCACGTCTGCTCCAGCGCCTCTGACACGGCCCCCACCGGGCCGTATTTGCGCTCGTACCAGTAATCGCCGGCATTATTGCTGATCCGGATGCCGAGCATGCCTACGCGCTGCCCGTCCCGTTGTGCACTGCCAAGCATTGCCTCGGCGGAGTAAGTCCTGCCGTCCCGCCGGTAGTCCACGGTGACGGCTTTGTCGGGGCGTGTAGCGACGATATCCAGCAAGTCGCCGAATGTCCGTACGGGTTCACCGTCGATGGCCGTGATGCGATCGCCTGGCGCCAGGCCAGCCTCGGCTGCCGCGCCGTCGGGCTCGACCGATTCGATGACCGCCGGCGGCTGCCAGGGCACAAAGCCGAGTCCGTCAAACAGCTTCCCGGGCTCGGTCAGGTCCGACACATTCGCGCCGACCTCGATTGCCGTCGTGCGCTGCCATCCGTCCTCGCCTTCGAGCACAAGTTCGACGCGGCCGTCGCTGACGAGGTTGTCGAGCATTGCAACGAGAACGGCTTCCCAGTCGGCACCGTCACGGTCACCCGCCTTGATAATCCGGTCGCCGTATTCGAGCCCCGCCTCGGCGGCATACGACCCGGGTTCGACTGCTCCGACGGCCGGCTTGACCGTCGGTACGCCGCTGACAAAGAGTACCCAGTACGCCAGCACCGCAAACAGAAAATTGAAAAACGGACCTGCCAGCAGCACGGCAATGCGCGCCGGCACCGGCCGGTGATTGAACGCCCGTCCCTCGTCAGCTGCCTCGACCGGACCTTCCCGATCGTCGAGGAACTTAACGTAACCCCCTAATGGTATTGCAGAAATGCAATATTCCGTCCGGTCCCGACCAGCCACGCGCATCCACAGGGGCTTGCCGAAGCCGATCGAATACCGCAGCACTTTCATGCCGCACAGGCGCCCGACCAGGTAATGGCCGAATTCGTGGATGGCGACCAGGACGCTGATAGCGACAATGAACGCGCCCACACTGGTGATGATCGGGATCATCGGCGTTGCCGCTCCTTTGGGGTCCGTGTCCGGCCTTGCTGATGGCAGCACAATGCCGTTCTTGTGGGACTGCCGGTTCCGGTCGCAGTTCCCGCCAAGACTGTCACGGACCCAATGAACCCATGCTGAACAGGGTGTCCTGTCCCGCCACTATATCGCAAAATTCGCAGCGTCTTTTCGCGCCTGTCGGGACAGGACTTAAGCATCACCGCACCCCGAACCAGAGCACGCCAAGCGCAAACAGCGGTGACGCCGCCGTTACGCTGTCGATACGATCGAGCAGGCCACCATGCCCGGGAAACAGGCTGCCGCTGTCCTTGACGCCGGCATTTCGCTTAAAAATGCTGACCGTCAGGTCGCCGACGACTGACAACAGGGCGACGGCGACGCAGAACGGCACCAGCACAGCCAGGTTATCGCCGGCCCAGTAGCCGCGCAGCACTACCAGCACCAGTACCAGCAGCAAACCGCCAATGACGCCCTCCCAGGTCTTGCCCGGGCTGATTGATGGCGCAAGTTTCACACGCCCGAACGTCTTGCCCGAAAAATAGGCGCCGATGTCGGCAGCCCAGACAACGACCAGCATGAACAGCAGCAAGGCTGGTTCCAACCGGTAGAGGAAGTCGAGCGCCACCCAGGCAGGCACCAGTACCATTATGCCGACGAACCACGCGACGGCTGCCGGCACCGGCGTGGGATACAGCCGCAACCAGACCAAAGCGGCCACCCACCACGCCATTGCCGCCAGCAGAACGCCCTCACGTGCCCATGGTGTCGCCAGCGCAATAAAAACCAGGCCGATGAGGCCGGCGACGAGCATCGTATAGCCGCTGCGGGCAACCGGGCTCGCGAGCGACAGCAACCCGGCCCATTCCCATGCCGCCGTCAGTATGACGGCGACGATCACCAGGCGCGCCGCCGTTTCCGGCAGCGCGAACAGCACAACGAACAGCAATACGGCAGCGATGACAGCCGAGAATATGCGCTGCCGCAGCATGTCAGGCCGCCCCGACCTGTTCGCCGGTGTGACCAAAGCGCCGCTGTCGCCTCGCGTAAAAGGCAAGTGCGGCATCGAACTGCTCGGTCGAGAAATCCGGCCACAGGCAATCCGTAAAACAGAGTTCCGCGTAAGCCAGGTTCCAAAGCAGGAAATTACTGACGCGTTGTTCGCCGCCGGTACGAATGAGCAGGTCCGGGTCCGGTATGCCATCGAGCGCCAGTGCCGACGCGAACTCGGCTTCGTCGATGTCGGCAGACTGCAAACTGCCGGCCGCAACGCGCTCTGCGAGCCCGCGCGCTGCTTCGACTATGTCCCAGCGGCCACCGTACGCCACGGCAATGATCAGGTTCAGCCCGTCATTATCCAGCGTTTTCAGTTCAGCCGCCTCGATCTTCCGTTTAAGGCGCGGCGCGAGCTGGTGACGCGCGCCGATAAAGCGCAGGCGAACATTATTCCGGTGCAGCTCCTCGACCTCACGTTGCAGCGCCTCGAGAAACAGGCTCATCAGGCCGGTTACTTCCTCACGGGGCCGGCGCCAGTTCTCGCTGCTGAACGCAAATAACGTCAGGAAGGAGACACCGCGCTCCGCCGCCGTCTCGACGGTTTTCCTGACCGCCCCGACGCCGGAGCGATGGCCGACATGACGCGGCTTCGATCGCGCCTCTGCCCAGCGCCCGTTGCCATCCATGATGACAGCCACGTGACGGGAATTTCGCGCGCCTTCGGCGCTGCCGCCGGCGTCCGTTGTCTGCGCTTGGCCATTTGACATGTCTGCGAGTTGTTCAGTAAGCCTGACGATCAGATTTCCATCAGGTCTTTTTCTTTGCAAGAATCTCTTCTACACGTGCGATGTACTGGTCCGTAATGCCCTGTATCTCGTCCTGTGCGCGGCGCTCGTCGTCTTCGCTGATCATCTTCTCCTTTTGCAGGTCCTTGAGATCATTCAAAACGTCACGTCTCACATTGCGAATCGCGATACGTCCGCCCTCCGCTTCCTGCCGCACGACCCGGATCATGTCCTTGCGCCGCTCCTCGGTCAGGGCCGGCAGCGGCACGCGGATGACGGTACCTGCCGACATCGGGTTCAGGCCAAGGTCGGACTTCATAATGGCCTTCTCGATAGGCTGAACCATGTTCTTTTCCCAGGGCACTACGACGAGCGTCCGGGAGTCCTCGACATTGACGTTGGCAACCTGGTTCAAGGGTACGTCGCTGCCATAATATTCGACTGTAATATGATCGAGCAGGCTGGTATGAGCGCGCCCGGTACGCAGCTTGGTCAACTCCTGTTTCAGCGCACCGACACTTTTCTCCATGCGGGTACGCGCGTCTTTCTTGATATCGTCGATCACGGTTGTCGCCCTTTCAGTGCTGCCCGGCCGGCTGGTTGCCTGCTGCCATTCAAGCCGTTACCAGCGTGCCAACATTGCTGTCCGTCATCGCACGGACCAGCGTGTTTTCTTCCGTCATGTTGAAAACCCTGAGCGGCAGATTATTGTCGCGGCACATCACCACCGCCGTCGCATCCATGACATTAAGCTTGTCAATCAATACCCTGTCGAAAGACACGGTATCAAACAACGACGCATTTGCGTTGGTCTTCGGGTCCGAATCATAGACACCGCCGACCATTGTGGCCTTCAGCAGAACGTCCGCGCCAATTTCGATAGCGCGCAAACTGGCGGCCGTATCCGTCGTGAAAAACGGATTGCCCGTGCCAGCCGCGAGGATGACGATGCGCCCTTTCTCAAGATGCCGGATAGCGCGCCGCCGGATGTAGTCCTCGCAGACTTCGTGTATCTGCAGTGCCGACATGACGCGTGCAAAGATGCCTGAGGATTCGAGCGCGTCCTGCACGGCCAATGAGTTGATCACCGTCGCCAGCATGCCCATGTGATCGCCGGTAACGCGGTCCATTCCGGCACCGGCGAGGCCAGCCCCGCGAAAAATATTGCCACCGCCGATGACCAGCGCCACCTCGACACCCATCGCCTGCACTTCGGCAATCTCCGCCGCAATGCGCTTTATGACCGCTGGAGAAATGCCGTAGTCCAGTTCACCCATCAACGCCTCACCGCTCAGCTTCAGCAGGATGCGGCGGTAAAGCACTGGACTATCGCTCATTATCTCTTTCCTTTCATAAACTTATAACTTGTTTATAAGGTAGATCCGAATACCGGATTCACGGGTGGCGGCAGTCTGCGACCGAAGGCTTGACCACTGTCCTTATCAGGCGCTGGCGCTGTCCTTGATCTGCTTCATGACTTCCTCGGCGAAATTCTCCTGTTTCTTCTCGATGCCTTCACCCACCTCGAATCGCACAAAACGCGTTACGCGGGCGCCTGCCTTGTCCAGCAGCTTGCCCACCGTGATTTCCGTGTCCTTGACGAACGGCTGGCCGAGGAGCGTAATTTCCTTCAGGTACTTGGCAACGCGCCCATTGACCATTTTCTCGATGATGTCTGCCGATTTACCCGACTCCGCCGCCTGTTCCGCGAAGATGCGGCGTTCGCGCTCCAGGATGTCGGGTGCCACACCGGATTCGTCGATGCAGAGCGGATTGGTGGCTGCCACATGCATCGCGATGTCGCGCGCGAGCTCAGCATCACCGCCTTCAGAGTGCCACGACCGGCGCCGATGCGCGCGCCGTGTGTAGCTCGCCAGCTGGTCGGCGCCCTCGATCTCGCGCGACCCGGCGCACGGAAATATTCTCGCCCACCTTGGTCACAAGTTCGGTGCGCGCTGCCTCGACGGTCCGGCCATCGGCAAGCAGCGCGTTACTGATTGCGCCGGCGTCGGTAATACCGCCCTTGAGTGCGGCGGCGGCAACGGCGTCGGCAAAGGCACTGAAATTGGCGTCCTTCGCGACGAAATCCGTCTCTGAATTGATTTCCAGCATCGCGGCACGCCGGCCATCGGTAGCAACGACAATGCAGCCATCGGCAGCAACACGGCCCGATTTCTTGTCCGCTTCGCCTGGCCGGACTTTCGCAGCAATTCCACCGCATCGTCCATGCTGCCGTCACTTTCGACCAGTGCCTTTTTGCACTCCATCATGCCAGCGCCAGTGCGCTCGCGAAGTTCTTTTACCATTGATGCGGTAATCGCCATCATTCCTACCTCATTCTGAATATATTCACGGCAGCCGGGCCGCTTGTAGCGGCCCGGCTCATATCTGCCCTGCCAAACGGATCAACAGGAGCACGGCGGACGGTCAGTCCGCCTGTTCGGCCGAATCGTCTGCCTTGTCCGCGTCCGCCGACGCAGCGCTCTTCGCTGTCGACTTCTTCTTCGAAGCCTTTGCTGGCGGCGTATCGTTGGCCGCCACTTTGTCATCGGTGGCTTTGGGCGCGGCAGTAACAGGCTCGGCGGCGGCAGCAGGCTCGGCGGCAGCAGCAGGCTCATCGGCTGCTTGCGCGCCAGCGGGCTCGGCAGGCGACTCCGGTGCGGCAGCCTTTTCGTCCGCTGCCGTCTCGGGTGCTTCGGTTTTCTTTGCCGGCGCCTTCTTGCGCACAGCAGCCTTTTTGGCGGGGCGTGCGCCAGCCTTCTTCGTCGTCTTCTTTCTACGGGCACCGGCTTTCTTCGGCTTGCCTTCCTCGTCCAGTTCGACGAAGTCATCATCACCCAGTGCGACCTCCGGCAGCGATGACTTTCCGTCCAGCACGGCGTCCGCAATCAGTTCTGCGTACAGTGAAATGGCGCGCATTGCGTCGTCATTGCCCGGAATAACGTAATCGACGCTGTCCGGCGAGCAGTTGGTATCGACGACGGCAACAACCGGAATTCCGAGCTTTCTCGCTTCCCGCACGGCGATATCCTCGTGTTCGACATCGATGACGAACAGGACGTCGGGCAGCGCATTCATGTTCTTGATTCCGCCCAGGCTGCGCTCCAGCTTGTCGCGCTCGCGACTCAGGCCGAGTAACTCGCGCTTGGTCAAGCCGTCGACGGTGCCCTCGTCGAACATCTGTTCGAGATCCTTGAGGCGTTTCACCGAGTGCCTGATCGTCTTGAAATTGGTCAGCATGCCGCCCAGCCAGCGGTAGCTGACAAAGGGCATCTCGCAGCGCTCGGCCTGGGCGCGTATGGACTCGCGGCCGGCGCGTTTCGTGCCGACAAACAGCACCTTGCCGCCGTCGGCGACCATGGCCTTGACGAACGCATAGGCGTCGCGCGCCAACGGCAGGCTCTTTTCGAGGTTGATAATATGGATTTTGTTACGTTCGCCGAAGATGTAGGGTGCCATCTTCGGATTCCAGTAACGGGTCTGATGACCAAAGTGCACGCCAGCCTCAAGCATCTGGCGCATGGTTACGTCTGCCATTTCGATTCTCCGGGTTAAGCCTCCGTATCACCCCATCACACAACCCCTTTTTCGGTGGGGCACCCAGTGCGATGTGTCGGTGTACGTGTGGATTGATTGCCTCTGGGGCGCGCGCTTTATACCATACCCGGCTTCGCCCAACCAAGCAGAATTACGGAAATTCTGCGTAATGAGGCCCAATGACCGTAACTATCAAAACTGCCGACGAACAGGACAAGATGCGGGTCGCCGGCCGCCTCGCGGCTGACGTGCTCGACATGATTGGCGAGTACGTCCAGCCAGGCGTTACAACCGGCGAACTGGACGTCATCTGCCATCGTTACATCACCGAAACGCAGGAAGCCGTCCCGGCTCCATTGAATTACCGCGGCTTCCCGAAGTCGATCTGCACGTCGGTCAACCATGTTGTCTGCCACGGCATACCGGGCGAGCGGGTCCTGAAGTCAGGTGACATGCTTAATATCGATATCACGGTCATCAAAGACGGGTTCCACGGCGATACGAGCCGGATGTTCTTTGTTGGCAAGCCCGCTGTGAAGGCCGAGCGCCTGTCAGCCGTTGCCTACGACGCCATGTGGCTGGGCATAGAAGAGCTCAGGGACGGCAAATTCCTCGGCGACGTCGGGGCCGCGATACAGTCTTATGTCGAAAACGAGCGCTTTTCCGTCGTCCAGGAGTACTGCGGCCACGGCATCGGGCGCGTTTTTCACGAAGACCCGCAGGTTCTGCACTATGGCGAGGCCGGCACCGGCCTCGAACTGAAGGCCGGCATGACACTGACCGTTGAGCCGATGGTCAACGCCGGCAAACGGCATGTGCGGCTGCTGCCGGACGGCTGGACCGTCGTTACGAAGGATCACCAGCTGTCGGCGCAATGGGAGCATACCGTATTGATCACGAAAGACGGCTACGAGGTACTGACGCTGGGAGCCGGGCAGCGCTGACGCCCCGGGAGCCCTGAACAATGAATGAACCTGATGCCGCCGCCCGCAAGGCGGGCCCCGCCGCGGACCCGGCACTGGATACCCTGGCGCAGGCGCTCGCGGCCGACGATTCGGTAGCTGCCGGCCGGAAGGCCCTGGCCGATGCGCGGGATGCTTTGGCCGAACGCTTCAAAAAGGGCGAGTCGGTCACGACACTGGTCCGCCTGCGCGCAACCCTGGTCGATTACGTACTGGTCAATCTTTGGCAACGGGCTGGCGCCGGGCTGGACCGGGACCTGGCGCTGGTGGCCGTAGGTGGCTACGGTCGCGGTGAATTGCACCCGTGCTCCGACGTCGATGTCATGTTGCTGGTTGGAAGTACGCCGACCCCGGAACAGGAAAAGGCCATCGGGCAATTTGTCACCGCACTGTGGGACCTGGGGCTTGACCCCGGACACAGCGTGCGGAGCATCGAGCAGTGCCAGGAAGAAGCACGTGCCGACGTTACCGTCGCCACGACGCTGATGGAGGCACGCCTGCTGTCCGGACCACGCCCATTGTTCGATGCGATGACGGCGGCAGTGGCCCCACCCGATATCTGGCCATCGGACCGGTTTTTTGCCGCCAAGCGCGACGAGCAACGAGCACGCCACCTGCGCTATGAGGATACGGCCTACAAGCTCGAACCGAATGTCAAACGCAGCCCGGGCGGCCTGCGTGATATCCAGATGATCGGCTGGGTCGCCAAGCGCCACTTCGGCGTACGCACGCTGGATGACCTCGTGCAGCACAATTTCCTGACGCCGGGACAACTGAGACGCCTGCACGAGGGGCAGGAATTCCTGTGGCGCGTGCGATTCGGGCTCCACATCCTGACCGGCCGCAGCGAAGACCGCCTGCTTTTTGATCACCAGACCAACCTCGCCAGGCTACTTGGTTACGAAGATGCCGCCTACACGCTCGGCGTCGAACAGATGATGCAGCGCTATTACCGCTCGGTCATGGAACTCAGCCGTTTGAACGAGATGCTGCTGCAACTGTTCGAGGAAGCTATCCTGCTGGACCCCGAGGCTGACCCCGAACCCCTGAATGAACGTTTCCAGGTAAAAAACGGCTATCTGCAAACGGTGCATGACCACGTGTTTGCACGCGAACCCTCGGCATTGCTCGAATTGTTCCTGTTGCTGCAACAGCATCCGGATATTCGGGGTGTCAGTGCCTGGACTGTGGCACTGATCAAACGGCACCTGCACCTGATCGACGAAAGTTTTCGCCAGGACCCGCGCAATCACCGGCTGTTCCTGAAGATCCTGCGTGCCGACGAGGGCGTAACCCATCAGTTGCGGCGCATGAACCTGTACGGCGTCCTGGGCCTGTACATCCCCGCATTCGGCCGCATCGTCGGCCGCATGCAATACGACCTGTTCCACGCTTATACGGTTGACGAGCACACATTGTTCGTCGTCAGCAACCTGCGGCGCTTCGCATTGAGCCGCTATGATCATGAGTACCCGCACTGCAGCAAGATCATGCAGTCATTCGACAAGCCGGAAATCGTCTACCTGGCCGGACTGTTTCATGACATCGCCAAGGGCCGCGGCGGCGACCATTCGGAACTCGGTGCCGTCGACGCCGAAGCGTTTTGCCTCGAACATGGCATGAGCGAGTCTGAGGCAGAGACAGTCAGCTGGCTGGTTCGCCAACACCTGTTGTTGTCGATGACCGCGCAAAAGAAGGACATCGGCGACCCGCATGTCATCAATGAGTTTGCCGCGGAAGTCGGTGACAGAACCCGGCTCAACTATTTGTATGTCCTGACCGTGGCGGACGTCCGCGGCACAAACCCGAAGCTGTGGAATTCCTGGAAAGCCACACTGTTTCGCGACCTCTACAACCAGACCGCCCGCGCCCTGCGGGACGGCCTCGAGAACCCGGTCAACAGGGCCCAGCTGATTGCCGACAAACAGCAGGCGGCGTCCGCGCTGCTCGATGAAGCCGGCGTACCGGCGTCCGACAGAGAGACCGTATGGGCGTTGCTGACGGACGACTATTTCCTCAGGTACCGCGGCAGCGAGATCGCCTGGCACACCGACGTAATGCGACAGTCCGACCTGGCAGCCCGGATCGGATTTCTCGATGTGCGCCGCCAGCCGCAGGGCGACGGCATCGAAGCCATGCTTTATACGCCGCGCGCAAAGCGCACTTTCGCGCATACGACGTCACTACTCGCCGAACTCGGCATGACAATTGTCGACGCGCGCATCGTACCGCTGTCCAACGGCTACAGCCTCGACACTTTTGTATTCCTCGAACTCGACAACCGCATCGAGACCGACGACTCACGCATAGCGAAAATCACGAAAGTACTCGGTAAGGTGTTGACGACAACGGATGACTCGGCGGCGCCCGTGACACGCCCGCCCCCGCGCCAGTTGCGCATGTTCCGGACACCTGCCGGTATTGATTTCGATGAAGACGTCGCCGGCCGCCGGACGATCATGGAGATCGTCGCGAGCGACCGACCGGGCCTGCTCAGCACGATCGGCCAGGCATTCATTGAATTCCACGTAAATATAGATACGGCAAAGGTTGTGACAATCGGTGAACGTGCGGAAGACGTTTTTTATATAGTGGACGAGAAAGGCACGCCGCTGACGCCGGAGCGTTGTGAGGCGCTGCGTAATCACCTTGTCGACAAACTGAACGCTCAATCCTGATTTCCCGCGCGGGATCATGCGAACACCTGGCAACGACCAGCATGAGAATTTTATGGACGCGCAGACACTGAAAAAACTGGTTAACGACGGCTTCGACAGGCGCGAAGAGGACCGCTTTGCGACCGGCGAGTTGCGGCAAGCTGTTGCCACCGCGATGAAGTTGCTTGACGCTGGCGATGCGCGCGTCGCCGAACCGGTGGACAACGGCTGGAAGGTACACGAGTGGCTCAAAAAGGCTGTGCTGCTGAGTTTCCGCCTGCAATCAAATGAATGCATCGAGGGCGCGGCCAGCAACTTTTACGACAAGGTCCCTCTCAAGTATGCCGGTTACACGGCAGAGCAATTCCAGAAGGCCGGGGTGCGAGTCGTCCCCGACGCGCTTGTACGGTATGGTGCGCATGTCGAACGCGATGTCGTCCTGATGCCGAGTTATGTGAATGTCGGTGCCCGAATCGGCAGTGGTACTCTTGTCGACACGTGGGCAACCGTCGGAAGCTGCGCCCAGATCGGTCGCAACGTGCACCTGTCCGGCGGTGTCGGGATTGGCGGAGTACTCGAGCCAGTCCAGGCCGCGCCAACCATCATCGAGGACAACTGCTTCATCGGCGCCCGCTCCGAGATTGTCGAAGGCGTCATCGTTGGCGCCGGTTCGGTAATATCGATGGGCGTCTATATCGGCCAGAGCACGCGGATCTATGACAGGAGCAGCGGCAAATAAGCTACGGGAGCATCCCCCGGCTCCGTCGTCGTTTCAGGCAACCTGCCCGCCGAGGATGGCTCGCACTCCCTTTACTGTGCTGTTATCGTCAAACAGGTTGATGAAAAAACCCGGTCCAAAACCGGGCTGAATGAACTTTTGCGACTGACTGAACGGGACTGAAGAGTAACTGATGGCAACACTGCCGATTTTATACGGTATCGCAAGCTGCGATTCCTGCCGCAAGGCCCGAAACTGGCTGGACGAAAACGGGGTCGACTTCCGCTTTCATGACTTCCGCAAGGACGGCATCGAAGTGCAGATGCTCGAGCGCTGGAGCGAAAAAATAGGCTGGGAAAAACTGTTGAACCGGCAAAGTGCCACGTGGCGGCGTATTCCTGAAGCCGATCGCGAGAATATCGGGCACGATCGAGCCATCGCCGCAATGCTCGAACACCCTACCCTCGATCAAGCGGCCGGTGCTGGAACGCGGCAAGACCGTTCTGTCGGGCTTTACCGAGGACGACTACGAGCGCCTGTTCAAAAAGAACTGAGTGCAAAACGCCGGGCAGCGGCCCTGAATGAGTCTGCGCGGATTATTCATGAACGCTTGGCTTTGGTGGTAAGCGAAGGCGCACCCCGGGGAGGGCTTTTCAGGGACGCTGTGAATACGTCCCTGTACGCTCTGTGCCGGACGTCCCTGTCCGGCACAGCCCTGAAAAGCCCTCCCCGGGGTACGCCTCCGCCCCGGCCATTATCGTGCGTTCATGAATAATCCGCGCAGGCAGTTAGTTGCTCAGCCGAATCGGCCAGTAATGTAGTTTTCCGTCAACGCGTGCTGCGGATTGGTGAAGATGCGGTCGGTTTCGTCGACCTCGACCAGCCGGCCCAGGTGAAAGTACGCTACGCGCTGTGAAACCCGCGCCGCCTGCTGCATCGAATGCGTCACGATGACAATGGCATAGTTGTGCGACAGCTCATCGATCAGGTCTTCGATACGCGCCGTCGCGATCGGGTCAAGTGCCGAGCACGGCTCGTCCATCAAGATCACTTCGGGGTTGACGGCGATCGTGCGTGCCGATGCACAGGCGCTGCTGCTGGCCGCCCGACAGGCCGGTACCGGGTTCTTCAAGGCGGTCACGCACTTCTTTCAACAGACCGGCGCGTTCCAGGCTGTCGTGCACGATGTCGTCCAGTTCGCGAGCGGCTCGATGGAAAGGCCGTGGATGCGCGGCCCATAGGCAACATTGTCATAGATGCTCTTCGGGAAAGGGTTGGGTTTCTGGAATACCATGCCCACTCGTGCGCGCAACGCCACCGGATCAAGATCCTTGCTGTAGATATCCTGGCCATCCAGCGTTATGTGCCCTGTGACGCGCGCCGTTTCGATGGAATCGTTCATCCGGTTCAGGCATCGCAAAAACGTTGACTTGCCGCAGCCGGACGGACCGATCAGGCGCGATGACCTGGTTTCTGCCGATATCCAGCGACACATCGCGTATGGCGTGTATGTCACCGTAATAAACGTTGATGTTTTGCGCGACCATGTAGGCATCGTCGCACTGCGCATGGCCAACGGTGTCCTCAGCCCGGTCCGAGTAGTTCTGCAACGCGTCGGCACTGATATTGTCCGTCGTCCGCTGTGGCGGCGCGGATTGCATCTCAATACCTGAATCTTCTGCCGGCAACTGGCTCACCTGATCCTGTTCGATAGACTTCAATTCTGTATTTCCCGTGCCCGCCATCAGTACACCCGCTTTACCACTGGCGTTCCACGCGATTTCGCATGATAACCGCCACCAGATTCATTACCAGCAAAAATCCCAGCAAGACAATAATTGCCGCCGACGTCCGCTCGGCAAACGCCCGTTCCGGGCTGTCCGCCCAAAGATATATCTGCACCGGCAGGGCGGTAGCAGGATCGGTAAATCCGCCGGGAACGTCAACTATAAACGCCACCATCCCGATCATCAGAAGTGGTGCTGTCTCGCCCAGGGCACGGCTCATGCCGATAATAGCGCCGGTCAGCATCCCGGGCAGCGCCAGCGGCAACACGTGGTGCGCGACAACCTGCATCTTTGATGCGCCAACACCGAGCGCTGCTTCACGTATGGAGGGCGGCACGGCCTTGATTGCGGCCCGTGAGGCGATAATGATCACCGGCAACGTCAGGAGCGCGAGGATCAGGCCGCCGACCAGCGGAGCCGACCGCGGCAGGCCTATCCAGTTTATGAATACAGCGAGACCCAACAGGCCGTAGACGATCGACGGCACGGCCGCCAGATTGTTGATATTTACTTCAATCAGGTCCGACCAGCGGTTACGTGGCGCGAACTCCTCGAGATAAATAGCGGCAGCCGTGCCAATTGGAAAAGCAATCACGATTGTTACGATCAGCATGTAAAAAGACCCCATAAGCGCGCCACGGATACCGGCAAGCTCGGGCTCCCTTGAATCCCCGTTTTCAAACAATGCATGATTGAAACGCTTGACGATGCTGCCATCCGCCAGCAACCTGTCGATCCACTCGAGTTGCTGGTCCGATAGCTGCCGCTGCGCCTCATCGATCGTGCGATCGATATTTCCCTTGACGACCATATCGACGTCTGCCGATGTCGGTACGACCACGGTTGCCTCGCGCCCGAGCAACGACGGATCTTCCTCAAGTTTGTCTCGCAGTGAGAATCCGGCGCCGATGCTCACGAGACGAGACAGCTGTTGCCGCTCCCGCCGTTCGGTCACGTCGGGAAACTTCTCGCGCAGCGCGTTTCGCACGAGCACATCGTAGTCCGCATACTCGATATCCAGTTCGCCGGCGGGTGCCAGGACCTCCGGCGAAAACTCGATTTCCAGTTCGATGTACGTCTGCATGAACGCCGGCGAGCCCTGTGCAATCAACGTCCAGAAGAACACCACCAGAAAGGTGATGCCGACGAGGGTTGCCGCCCGGCCGAAAAACCGGAAGATGGACTCCTTCAGATAACGGCGCCTGAGGCCGGCTTCGACGCGCTGCCTTGTGTCGTTATTCGATGACATTACTCGTACTGCTCCCGGTATCTGCGCACGACATGCAGACCGATGACGTTAAGCCCCAGCGTCACGAGGAACAGGACCAGGCCAAGGGCAAATGCAGCAAGTGTCTTGGCGCTGTCGAATTCCTGATCCCCCACGAGCAACGTGACAATTTGTACGGTGACGGTAGTCACGGCCTCGAACGGATTTGCCGTAAGGTTCGCTGCCAGTCCGGCCGCCATGACAACGATCATCGTCTCGCCTATCGCACGCGAAAGCGCCAGGAGAATGCCACCCACGATGCCGGGTAAGGCGGCCGGCAGGATTACGTGACGCATCGTTTCGGACCGGGTCGACCCTAAACCAAGTGCACCGTCACGCATTGCCCTCGGCACTGCATTTATTGCGTCATCGGACAACGACGAGACCAGCGGGATGATCATGACGCCCATCACCAGCCCGGCGGCGAGTGCACTTTCCGACGCCACGTTGAGACCGGCTGCCTCGCCGAAACGCCGTATCGCCGGCGCCATCGTCAGCGCGGCAAAAAAGCCGTAGACGACCGTCGGAATGCCGGCCAGTATTTCGAGCAGCGGTTTTGTGATCGTGCGAATCCGGCTGCTGGCGTATTCACCGAGATAAATCGCCGTCATCAGCCCGACCGGCACAGCAACGAACATCGCAATGGCCGTGACCAGCAGCGTACCGGTAAACAGCGGCACCGCGCCAAAACTGCCGGACGAGCCGACCTGGTCCTCGCGGATTGCCGTCTGCGGACTCCAGTTCAGCCCGAACAGGAAGTCGGTGACAGGTACCTCACGAAAGAATCGAGCCGCCTCAAAAACGACTGACATTATGATGCCAATCGTTGTCAGTATCGCGATACTCGACGCGCCTATCAGCATCAGCCGCATCAGTGTCTCGACCCGGTTCCGCGCCCGGTACTGCGGCTTTATACGCGACCATGCGACGACGCCGCCGAGAGCGGCCAGCGCGACCGCCAGTACGGACATCAGGTTCCGGCTCATCGACGCGTATTGCAGGTACCGGTCAGCGGCGGCTCGTAGACTTTCATCGGCAAAACCTGCAACGATGTCGCCGCGCGCCAGGTTCTGGATGTTATTGACCAGCAGATTGAGTTGACCGGCCGACAACGTTCCGTCCGCTTGCGGAAGGTCCTGTACCACCAGGGCGGTGATGACCCGTGGCTCAATGACGATCCATAACAGAATCATCATCAGGGCAGGCAACAGGCACCACATGGCAGTAAAATAGCCGTAGTACCCGGGCAATGAATGCAACCGCATTATGTGCCGCGCCCCGCCCACGCTTGCCAGCGAGCGCTGCCGGCCCGCCGCGTAGGCCGCGACTGCCAGGCCGGCAAGTATTAATATCAGCGTGACTGGTTGCATGGTTGCCTTTGAACAAGCGAGCCGTCATCGCGAGGCGCAAAGCGCCGTGGCGACCTCGTGACGATTACCACTCTGCCAGGTGCACGAGTTCGCCACGGCGCTACGCGCCTCGCGACGACGCAGGTACGAGTTCGCCACGGCGCTGCCGCGCCTCGCGACGACGATGGCCGGAACACTATCGCCCTGCCACACTCAGCGGCGTCAGCGCCATCACCGATGCGGCCATTTTCGCGCGCTCCTTTTCCGGCAACGGTATCAGACCGCGATAAGACAGGTAACCATCATCGCCCCAGGCACGCTCGCTCGTGAACTCCCGCAGGAACCCGCGCAGGCCCGGAATGACGTCGACATGCGCCTTCTTGACGTAAAAATACAGCGGGCGGGAAATCGCAAAGGATCCGTCCGCGATCGTATCAAACGTCGGCAGAGCCCCATCAACGGCGAGGCCCTTTACTTTGCCGGCATTCTGGTCGAGGAAGCTGAATCCGAAAATCCCGAAAGCAGTCGGGTTTGCTTCGAGTTTCTGCACGATCAGGTTGTCGTTCTCGCCGGCTTCGACAAAAAGGCCGTCTTCTCGCATCGTATGACAGATTGCCTTGAAACGATCATTGTCCGATGCTTCGAGTTCCCGGATCCACGGCTCCGTGCGGCAGCCACTCTCCATGGCCAGTTCCACGAACGCATCGCGTGTTCCGGATGTTGGCGGCGGGCCCAGTACTTCAATGCGCACGGCGGGGAGCGATGCGTCTATTTCGTTCCATGACGTATACGGGTTCTTGACCAGCGTACCGTCAGCTTCGCCGGGGACCTGTTTCGCCAGCGCAAGAAACAGTATCCGGGTGGTAAATTCGACGTCATGCGAGTCCACGGCGTTGGCAATGACAATACCATCGTAACCAATCTTGACCTCGATGATCTCATCGACACCGTTACGTGCGCATGTATCGATCTCCGACTGCTTGATCGCACGCGAGGAATTGGCGATGTCCGGGTAGCTGACACCGATTCCGTCACAGAACAGTTTGATCCCGCCGCCGCTTCCGGTCGATTCCACTTTCGGCGTGCTGAATTTGCTGCCGCGGCCGAAACGCTCGGCTACAACGGTCGAAAAGGGATAAACGGTGCTGGAGCCCACGATGTAGACATAGTCGCGATTTGACTGCGCCAGCGCGTCGGCTGACAGCACGACTCCCAGCGCGGCGCTTGCCAGCAGCGCGGCCGCTGTGCTTCTCTTGCTCACGATTGAGTATCTCCGGGTCTATGGAATTTGCGCGAAGCATAATGGCGGAATGTTACGGGAATGTTTCAATGGGCACGTTCAGCGCTTTGCAAAAGAACACGGTAAAGTGCTCTTTTTCCATCTTTTTCATTACCTTGTAGCGAATATTTCAGTTTCATGAATAGCACACCCGATGACCTCGAACTGATGCAGTCGGACCCGTCCGTGCGGTTGCTTTGCGACCTGCTTCGGCAACGCTCCGTAACACCGGACGACGCTGGCTGCCAGGCGCTGCTGGTGGAGCGGCTGGAAGCGCTCGGCTTCCAGTGCGAATCGATGCCTTTTGGCGCCGTGACCAATCTCTGGGCACGGCGCGGCAATGGCGGCCCGCTCCTGTGCTTTGCCGGCCATACCGATGTCGTACCGCCGGGAGACCTGTCCGAGTGGCAGACAGACCCGTTCGAACCGGTTATCCGGGATGGCAACCTCTACGCCCGCGGTGCCGCCGACATGAAGGGCGGACTTGCCGCAATGGTTGTTGCGCTCGAACAGTTTATCGCTCAGTACCCCGACCATGACGGCAGCCTCGCTCTATCTCATTACCAGCGACGAGGAAGGTCCGGCACGCGATGGCACGCTCAAGGTGGTCGAGACACTGCAAGCCCGGGGCGAACGAATCGACTGGTGTGTCCTCGGCGAACCGTCTAGCGAGCACGTGCTGGGCGACACGCTCAGAATTGGCCGGCGCGGCTCGCTAAGCGGCATGCTTACCGTCAAAGGCGTGCAGGGTCATGTCGCGTACCCGCAGCTCGCGGATAACCCGGTGCGCCGCTTCGCACCGGTCCTTGCGGCATTGCATGAGATAAGCTGGGATGAAGGCGATGCCCACCTTCCGCGACCGGCATCCAGGTCGTGCCGCTGGAAAGCTCGAGCGCGCGCGCCGAACGTAACGCCATCGACTCTGAAAGCCCGCTTTAATTTTCGTTATTCGACGGAGTGGAACTACCAGTCACTGCAGCAACGCGTGGAATCGTTGCTCGACGCGCACGATATCGATTACGACCTCCGCTGGCACCGCTCCGGTGAGCCGTTCCTGACAGCACCCGGTCCATTGTCGAATGCCGCCACTACGGCCATACGGGAAATCGCCGGTATAGAGCCGGAACTGTCGACGGGCGGCGGCACATCCGACGGACGATTCATTGCACCGGCGGGCGCCGACGTCATCGAACTGGGCCCGGTCAATGCATCCATACACAAGGTCAACCGAATACGTCAGACTTGCCGACGTGCCACAGCTCGCCCGGATGTATCGTCGTATCGCCGAGCTGCTGCTAACCGAGTTCGTCGGGGCTGGTCCGGATTATTCATGAACGGTTGGCCTTGCGTGGATAGGCGGAGGCGCAACCCCGGAGGGCTTTTCAGCGGACGCTGTGAAAATCGTCCCCACTGATACAAGCGGCTCTGTGCCGCACGTCCCTGGCCCGGCGCAGCCCTGAAAAGCCCTCCCCGGGCCACACCTCCGCCCCGATCTCCGTGCCGTTCATGAATAATCCGTCCTAAAGCGCTGAGGTGGCGGACCGGCGCCGCGCCAGGTCCACCCAGAGACCGAAACCGAACAACCCAAGGAACATAACCAGCACCCAGGCGGGCATCGTCAGCCCGAGAAACAGCCAGTCGATTTCGGCACACTCGCCCGATCCCGTAAACACCATGCCCAGAGCATCGCCAAGCGGAAAACTGTCCAGGATGTAGCCGAGACCCGGACCGCAGGTGGGTACCTCGTCAGCCGGCAGGTTTTGCAGCCAGACGTGTCGCCCGGCAATTGCCGCGCCGGCAGCGGCGGCCAGACCGACTAAAACGGCGTAAACCCTGCGTCCCCATCCGGCCGGGTTGTGCACGGCAGCCAGCAGGAAAAAGATGCCGAGCACTATTGTTGCAACTCGCTGAAATATGCACAGAGGGCACGGTTCAAGCAGCAGGTAATGCTCAGCGTAAAGTGCATACGCCATCATTGCCGCACACACTGCGAAACCCGCGGTATGAGCATCGAGCCCTGCGCGCGGCAATGGCGGCGATGCTCAACTGTCACTTGCCTCTTCGTGCAGTTCAGTATGCCGCACGTCTCTGCCTTCGACCATGTAGATCACGTACTCGCAGATATTCTTGGCATGATCGCCAATTCGCTCGAGTGCGCGCGCGCCCAGGTAACGTTCATAACACGCTTGATGCTGCGCGGGTCTTCCATCATGAATGTGATGCCCTGGCGTGCAATCAAATCGTATTCTTCGTCAACAATATCATCTTCGCGCAGCACGGCATGACAGGCCTTTACGTCCAGCCTTGCAAACGCGTTCATGGCGTACGCACCATCTGCAGCACGTGATTGCCCAGATTCTGGCACTTCCCGGTACGAATTGGCCGGGCGGTCGCATCCAGCCAGTTGCGATGCAAGGAAACCAATCTTCTCTGCTTCGTCGCCAATACGTTCGAGGTCCGTAATCGTCTTGATGATAGCGACAATCAGCCTCAAATCGCTGGCCGCCGGTGCACGTGTCGCAAGTACGCGGCTGCACTCCTCATCGATACTGACTTCAAGCTGGTTGACCTTGTAATCATCGTGGGCGACTTTAAGGCCAAGCTCGCTGTCACCGCTGACCATGGCGATTAATGCTTTTGACAATTGCGTTTCAACCAGCCCGCCCATCTTCAGGACGTTGCTCCGCAGATGTTCGAGGTCCTTGTTAAATCGTTGGGAAATGTGATCGCTCAAGTGCGATGATGTCATGGTCATGTTCGCTGAATTCCTGTACAGGCGGGACGATGACGCAATTCAAGGCGCAAGGCAAGGTGTCGCGACCGCGAATAACGACGGCTGTCCCGCGAGTGGGCGGGCATACTTACCGGACGATGGATCAGCCGCATGCGGTCACTCGAACGCCACGGCAACGTCGAGCATCAGCCGATCGTAGTCCAGCGTGCCAGCAGTGGAATCCAGCCGCTTGGACAATATTGCCGTTGCGCCCAACGTTACGTTCTCATGAACGGCATAGGCCAGGCTGAGCAAATGTCCTGAAGAAGCAGTTCGTCCACCGGCAAAATCGGAATCGTTAAAGGTGGCAACGACGGCGTCCGCCTCTGTGTCCTGCCACGTGTACGCGAGTTGAACGTTACCTTGCGCCGCGGTGCTGTCCTATTTTTACGCCGAGCGCGTAAGCGGTATCGCCGGCACCTATTGCCGTGTTCCGGACCCATGCGCCAAACAGGGACGCCGGCAGGCTGCCCAACGCGGTTTTGTACTGCGCAAACAATTCGAGCATCGCATAGTCATACCGGTAGTTGCCCGATGCATCATTGCTGTTGCCACCCGGGCTGCCATTGTGAAAAGGCACATTGCCCGCGGTATTCGCATAGTCGTAGTAGCCGGCGCCGGTGATGAGCGATCGTGAATTTCCCAATGGCATATCCAGCCCGCCTTGCACCGTCAGCAATAACGAATCGTCACCAGCCGGGCCAGGTTCCATTCGTAACGCGGCCGCCGACCCGAACATCCGTCCCGTCCTGAACGTCGCGGCAAGCCCTTCGGGATTGAAATCACTGTCCCATAGCAGGGCATTGCCGCCGCTACGGAACCACGGCGCCTTCAGTTTTCCGGCCTGCAGCTGCCAGCTGCTGTTGATACGCCAGTCGACATAGGCCCGGTCGATGCGAATGTTGCTCACGGCAAATCCGTCGTCGAAATTCAGATTGGTTGAATCCGGGCTGCCATCGCTGGTTGCCAGGCGAACGACCAATCGCACGGTTTCATGCAACGGCGCTGTCAGGCCGAGCCTGCCACGGTAGCGGCCGCGTTCCTTATCCGGTGCCCCCTCGAGGCTGATCGTTTCATAGCGCAACCGAATATCACCGGCCAGCGTTACCTGCTCGTACCATGGGACAGTGTCGGCCGCCGTTGCCGATTTTGGTGACAGCCAAAGCACTGCAATGGCTGCGACAAAAACAGGGAGTTAGAGGCTATTTTCACGAAACCGTCATCGAAGTGCGCGATACCGGGTCCGCAGCGGGCCGGATCGTCATAAAAGTGTCATGGTAGCCCGGCGGCGAGCTACGCGGCCAGTTTGTCAGCTACGTGACATTTTTATTGTGGTTTTGTTACAGAAAAGTTGAACGCTTCGTTCCACCGAAGTCCCGACCGCACCGTTTCCCCCTGCGCGGAAACATCCCGTTGGTCCAAGTACTTTTTTACTTTGGATCGCGACCGCCGCACCGGTACCCCCTGCCGGGAGCCCTTTGAAGGAATGGCTCCCTTCGGTCCGCTTTATTTCCATCAAAGGGCCCCCGTCAGGGGGCTACCGACTACCTGCCCGATTCAGCGCGGGGGCACCGGCGCTTTTCTGAGCGGCCGGAAGCGGTGTGCCCGGGGAGGGCTTTTCGGGCGGCACGGGATCGCAGGCACCAGAGCGCACAGGGACGTATTCACAGCGTCCCTGAAAAAGCCCTGCCGGGGTGCGCCTGCGCCGCTTACCATCCAACCAAACCGTTCATGAATAATCCGGGCAGGCACGCAGCCGGAACGCGGCCCAACCGCCCGCGAATCGGTGAGATGTCCGGGCTAGGAAGCCCCCGACTGTCGCTTGCGTTCGATCGGAGTCGGTGCGGTCGTCTCGATGCGCCGGGCGGGAAAATGGCAGCTGAACGTAGAGCCCTTCGCCGGGCACGCTGGTGATTTGCAGTTCTGCATCGTGGCGGTTCAGGATGTGCTTGACGATGGCGAGGCCCAGGCCGACGCCGCCGTCATCGCGGCTGCGGCCTGGATCAACCCGGAAAAAACGCTCGGTCAGGCGCGGAATATGCTCCTCATCGACGCCCTCACCGGTATCGCTGACTGACAGGACCGCGCTTTGGTCGTCACTGGTCCAGCTCAGCGTGATCGTGCCGGATGCCGGCGTGTGCCGGATCGCATTGGACAACAGGTTGCTGATCAGGGATTCGATATCGGTACCGGAGGCCCGCAGTCGCGCACGGGACGGTGTTTCAACGCGGATTTCAGCAATACCAGGCTGGTCAATGTATGCCTTGCGCGCGCCCGCCAGAAGGCCGGGTACATCGACGCTTTCATCGTCAACGCTGGTGCCAGCGCTTTCCACGCGCGACAACTCGAGCAGCTCCGCAACGATCTTGTTCATGCGATTCGCCTGCGTACGCATCTGCAGAACAGGCTTCGACCAGTGGGGCGACAGGTCCGGATCCGACGCCAGTGAATCAAGGTAGCCGCTGATGACCGTTAACGGCGAACGCAGTTCGTGGGAGGCATTGGCGATAAACTCGCGTCGCATCGTGTTCAGGCGAATGCGTTCGGTGATGTCACGGATCAGCAGCAGCTGCTGGTCGCCGCCGTAGGGCACCAGCCGGCATGACAGCCAGTTCCCCTCCTTCAGGGGTGACGGGATATCGACCGCGGCATCGCCGGCATTAGCCGAATGCAGGTAGCGCACAAACCCCGGGTGGCGCAGGATATTGTCGACACGCTGACCGCGATCCTGCCGCGACCGGATGCCGACCAGTTCCTCGGCTGCCGGATTGCACATCAATATCTCGAAGTCACTGTTGAGGACGATACCGGCGTCGGGCATTGCATTGGTCGAATCCCGGACTTCCGTCAGCAGGCGCCGGTAACGCCGTTTGTGCTTGCGGCCGCGTTGCTGCAGGTAGTTGACGCGCGCCAGCATCTGCGACCAGATACTGTCGCCGAAGCCGGGATCCTGCAATGCCCGGCCAAGCAACGCGTTTTCAAAGCGAAAAAGTTGCCAGGTGAAGTAAGCCAGCGCCGCGAGTGCCGCTAACAGCAGCCCGGCAAGCGCTGCATCGTATAACCAGCCAATGACAAGGCCCGCCGCCAGCAGCAGCAACAGACGGGTCAGGAACTGGCGGCGTGTGCCCTGCATCAGCTGTCCCGGGTGGAGAACCGGTAGCCGGCACCGCGAACTGTCTGGATGTAGCTGTCAGCGTCGTGATCGCTCAGCGCCTTGCGCAGGCGGCGCACGTGCACGTCGACGGTGCGCTCCTCGACATAGACGTTGGCGCCCCAGACCCGGTCCAGCAACTGTGCGCGGCTGTATACGCGTTCAGGATGAGTCAGCAGGAACCTGAGCAGGCGGAATTCCGTCGGCCCGAGCTGCACCGAAACGCCGTCTGACGTAACACGATGCCCGGCCGAATCGAGATTGAGTTTGCCAGCGGAGACGACTGCCTGGCTGGACGACCGCGAACGCCGTAATACCGCTTCAATTCGTGCGACCAGTTCCCGCGGTGAAAACGGTTTGGTGATGTAATCATCCGCGCCACCATCGAGCCCGGAAACCTTGTCGTGCTCATCCGCGCGCGCCGTCAGCATGATAACGGCGAGATCTTCGTGCTCGGAATCACGTTTCAGTTGCCGGGTCAGTTCAAGCCCGCTCATATCCGGAAGCATCCAGTCCACCAGGGCCAGGTCCGGCCGCTCGTCGGCCAGAACCTCGCGCGCCGATCGGCAATCGGCGGCTTCGAATGTATCGTAGCCCGCGCGCATCAAATGAAAGGCAATCATTTCGCGAATCGGGGTTTCATCTTCGACGATAAGGATTTTACTGGCTGTCATACCGGTGTCGTTTTCCGCAGGGCCCGGGACGCCGGGCTATCTGGTGCTGCATTACAGCAGCCGCACATTACAATTGTGTTACGCCGGAGCGTGAACAATAGCGCGAGCAACAGCAGGTGTCACAGCAGATATTACGACTTTATGACGGTGCAGAGGGTACTCGTTCGGGGTCGTGCCGGGCCGGTGCTGCAACGTTATGACGAATATAGGCAGGTTCCAGCAACGCAGGTGCCACAGATTGACCTGCTGCCAGCGCCTGGCGGCCGAGCGGCAGGAGGCAAGTGGCTCGAGGGTACCGCGGTTCCAGCAATGCGCCCAGCCGGTCGCGATTCTGATCCCAAAGGCCGGGATAGTCGGTGCCAGCCGGCGCCGGCCGCAACTGCACCGTCCGGCACGGTATCGATGCGGCCCGCGCGCTGCAGGCGCACCGTGCCCTCGTCGCAAGGCAGCCGGTCCGAACCGGCCGTAAATACCGCGAGGTATACCTCGTTCATATGGGCGTCCTGCGCAACCAGCACGGTGTCGGTGCGATGCAGGGCAAACACTTCAACCGCGACCGCCGCCAGTGACGAAACCGGGACGAGTGCCGCACCAGACCCGTAACAAAGTCCCTGTGCCACACTCGCCGCAATACGCAGTCCGATAAAAGAACCTGGCCCATTGCCGAGCACGACCGCATCAAGTTCATCGACGGCAACTCCGCCCGCCGCAAGCACATCATTAATCATCGGCAGCAAAAGACGTGTGTGTTCCCGCGGGCGCAGTTCATGCCGGTCGTGAACGACATCGCCCGTCTGCAATGCCACGGAGCACGCTTCGGTGGACGTATCGAGTGCCAGCAGATTCATGCGGACTCCTGCAGATCCACATCCGCCTGTTCGTGCGCTTCAAGGAAACGTGCCACGTCATCGATTGACGAGGTCCGTGGTATGGGCGCGAGACAATCGAGAAACACCCGCCCGTAATTCTTTCCGAGTATCCGCGGATCACACAGGACGATGACGCCGTAATCGTCCTGGTCGCGCAGCAAGCGGCCGGCGCCCTGCTTCAGCGCCAATGCTGCCTGCGGCAACTGGTGCTCGGCAAACCCGTTGCCGCCCTGGCGGCGAATGAACTCCAGACGCGCCATCGTCAGCGGATCCGCCGGCGATGCAAACGGCAGCTTGTCGATGGCGACGACCGTGAGCGCCGACCCGCGCACATCGACACCTTCCCAGAAGCTGCCGGTGCCAAGCAGTACCGCATTACCGTGCTCGCGAAAGCGGCGTAACAGGTCATCGCGGGGCGCACTACCCTGCACCAGCAAGGGGCGGCCTCGAAGGCGGCGGCGATGCGACTTGCACCACGCCGCGGCAGCATTCAGCGCACGATGGCTGGTGAACAGGCAAAACATGCCGCCCTCTGTCATGTCGAGCAGTGGTACAACCGCATCAAGCATGCTCGCAGTATGACTGCTATCGGAAGGCGGCGGCATTTTGCCAGGCAGGTAGATCAGTCCGTGCCGGTCCAGTGCATATGGGCTCGGGAACGTCAGCCCGGTGACGTCGTCAAGCCCTAACCGGCCGGTAAAGTGGCTGAAATCATCGCCGATGGCCAGCGTCGCCGACGTCAGGATCCATGCCTGGTGACCGGCACGCCACAGGCTGCGCATCGTGTCCGACACATCCAATGGCGTCAGGTGCATGCGAATACTGCGCGCATTGACGTCCAGCCAGCGCAATCCGTCCCAGGTGTCGTCGCTGGATAGATAAGCGAGTCGTTCGTCGGCATCGAGCAACTGCGCGGCAAGCTTTTCAATATCGAGTCGGGCATCGCCCAGTCCTGCGAGCCCGTCGTGCAATTCAGAAATCGCCGACCGCAAACTGTTCAGCGGTTCACGAAGGTGCGCAAGTACGTTACCCATCTCGTAACGCCCCTCGCGCCGTGGTGCAGCGGCACGCAGTGCCTTGACGGCGGTCTGGGCGGCACCAAGCCGGCGTTGCAATTCAGGCTGGCTGATTCCGAGCGTGGCGGCCTGGACTTCATCGAGCATGCGTTCAAGCTCGCGACTGCCGAGGTTTGAGCCGAAAAACTGCGTCGCAAGATCAGGAATCTGGTGCGCTTCATCAAGTATCACGGCATCCGCGCCGGGCAGGAACTCGACAAAACCCGATTCCTTCATCGCCAGGTCGGCCAGCAGCAGGTGATGATTGACGACGACGAGGTCGGCGTCCTGCGCCGCGCGCCGCGCCTTGACGACGTGACATTGCTGATAGTGGGGACATTGTTGCCCCAGGCAATTGTCCGCAGTCGATGTGACCAGCGGCCAGACCGGTGAATCTTCCGGCACGTCCGTCAGCTCGGCGCGATCACCGCTCCGTGTCCTGTGCCGCCATTCGGCCACGGCGGCAAGGTCGGCCACCTGCCCGGTGGCCGCTTCGGGCGCAACGTTTTCCAGCCGGTGCAGGCAAAGGTAATTCGCGCGGCCTTTTAACAGCGCGGTCGTAACCGGACGGCCGAGCGCCTTCGACATCAGCGGCAGGTCGCGATGATAAAGCTGGTCCTGCAGTGCCTTCGTGCCGGTCGAGATAATGGTCTTGCAGCCGGAGAGCAGTGCCGGCAACAGGTACGCGAAGGTCTTGCCGGTACCGGTGCCCGCTTCCACCACGAGTTGACCGCGACGCGCGATCGTATCGGCAACCGCCTGCGCCATCCAGGCCTGGCCGGTGCGCGGCCTGAAGCCCGGGAGGTGGGCCGCAAGCGGGCTGTCGGCGGCGAAAAAGTCTGTCAGCGGATCGTTCACAGCGGCACTATACAGGGCCATCCGATCGCTCACAGCGTGAAATTCGGGGGTCAATCGCCTGTTATCCCGGAGCTTGACAAAGATCCGGAACGCCGTTATTGTGCACTGCAACAATGCTGCACTGCACCAAGGAGCGCGCAATGAACCCCCAGCTCGAAGCATCGATCGACCGAATCCAGGACCGCGCCCGCGGCCGCTACCAGCATTTGCTGGAGGGCGCCCGGAGCCGCACCGAACAGGCGGCCGGCCGCATCGGCGGTGGCAAGAAGCCGCTCAATACCCTGTCTAACCTCAGTATCAAGCTGTCCGGCGTGTCTCACCGCACGACTGACACGCTGCTCAGGCACAACACCAAGCTGCTCGAAAACCAGCTCGATGTGATTGCATTGCGTTTCAGCAAGGCGGCGGAGGCGCGCTCGGTTCGTGACCTCATCGGGACACAGCTCGGCCTCGTGCCCGAGCAGGTTGGGCGACTGGCCACTGACACTCGTGCATCGCTCGGCATCGTCCTGAAAGCCGGCAGTGAAGCCCGCGAATTGCTTAAGGGAACGGTGTCGGAACTGCGCGGCGTGCGGACTACGCCGGCACGCAAGCCCACGCGCAAGGCCGCCCGTAAGAAAGCGGCGAAGAAGACGGCAGCCGGCAAAACATCGGCCAGGAAAGCGGCGAAGCAGTCGACAGCCGGGAAGACACCGGTCAGGAAAGCTCGCAAGGTTCGCGGCACGCGCGCCCCGGCCGCCTGACGCAGCGCAGGCATGCCCCGGCGCCTGACGAACGAGCGTAGCCGCGGCGCCTGACGAGCGGGCGTCGTTGCGACGACAAGCCTCGTGTCATTGCGAGGCGCGCAGCGCCGTGGCAATCTCGTTCCGATTGGCAGGGTCACTGCCTGTGCGAGATCGCCACGGCGCTGCGCGCCTCGCGACGACGGCTGCTACCTGCGCCCTTCGCGACGACGGCTGCTGCCTGCGCCCCTCGCGACGACGGCTGCTGTCTGCGCGCCTCGGTGTCCGGAAAACGTCCACGGTATTGCGATCGGGCATGGTTTCTGCCACGTTGCGCCGTATAATCGCGCGTTCCCGAAGACCTCCGGCCTGGACACTACTGATGACGACATCTCTCGCGGCACTCAGGGATTGGGTGGACTCGATTGCCAGCCTGACCGAGCCGGACTCGGTTCACTGGTGCGACGGCAGCGAGGCGGAAAATAGCCAACTTATTGACCAGATGCGTACGTCCGGTGACCTGATTGATCTCGACCAGGAGAGTTACCCGAACTGCTACCTGCACCGCTCCAGTCCCTCCGATGTCGCACGTGTCGAACACCTGACGTTTGTCTGCACCGAAGATCAGGACGACGCCGGACCCAACAACAACTGGATGGCTCCGGAGGATGCGCACAAAAAGATTGACGCATTGTTCAAAGGCGCCATGCGCGGCCGGACAATGTACGTCATTCCATACTGCATGGGCCCTATCGAGTCGCCCTATGCGCGTCTTGGCGTCGAGATAACCGACAGCCCGTACGTGGTCATCAACATGCGCATCATGACCCGGATGGGCAAGGCGGCACTGAAGCGCATTGAGCGCGAGGAAACATTTGTCAAAGGTCTGCATTCGACCGGCGATCTCGATCCCGACCGGCGCTTTATCATGCATTTCCCCGAAGAGCTGACGATCAAGAGCATCGGTTCAGGTTATGGCGGCAATGCCCTGCTCGGCAAAAAATGCCATGCGCTTCGCATTGCGAGCTGGCAAGCACGGCAGGAAGGCTGGCTCGCCGAGCACATGCTGATAGTCGGCGTGCAAAGTCCGGAAGGTGAGACCCATTACCTGGCCTGCGCCTTCCCTTCCGCTTGCGGCAAGACCAACCTCGCAATGCTGATTCCGCCCGAATCCCACCGTGGCTGGAAAATCTGGACGCTGGGCGACGACATTGCCTGGCTGCATCTGGACGACGAAGGCTGCCTGCGCGCCATCAACCCGGAAGCGGGGTACTTCGGCGTCGTGCCCGGCACCAACGCGAAGACCAACAAGAACGCTTTCGACATGATCACCCACGACACTATCTTTACCAATGTCGCGATGACGGCCGACAACGAACCGTGGTGGGAAGACAAGAAGACCGGCGCGCCGGCAACGGACTGGAAGGGCGCGCCATACAAGGCAGGAAACGGGCCGGCCGCGCACCCGAACTCGCGCTTTACCGTATCGGCGCGCAAGAACCCGTGCTACTCGGAACTTGCCGAAGCGCCCGAGGGCGTGCCGATCTCGGCGCTGGTGTTCGGCGGCCGCCGCAAGGAACTGGCGCCGCTTGTCTACGAGGCAAAGAACTGGCGCCACGGCGTCCTGGTTGGCGCGGGCGTGGCGTCAGAGACGACCGCGGCAGCAACCGGCGAGGTCGGTGTCGTCCGGCGTGACCCGATGGCCATGAAGCCTTTCTGCGGCTACAACTTTGCAGACTACTGGCGCCACTGGCTGTCATTCGACAAGCGGTCCGACAACCTGCCGCGCATCTTCCACGTCAACTGGTTCCGGCAGGACGAGAACGGCAAATTCCTGTGGCCCGGCTTCGGCGAGAACCTGCGCGTGCTGCGCTGGATAATTGACCGCTGTGAAAATCGCGTGGACGCGCATGAAACCGCCATCGGCTATTTGCCCAACCCGAACGATATCGACCTCTCCGGACTCGACATCGATGCAGCAACTCTATCAGCGCTGCTCGCCGTGGATGAGGAGCAATGGCAGGCGGAACTCGACGCCGTCGGCGACTACCTTTCAGGCTTTGGTGACCGGCTACCTGAAGACCTCTGGCAGGAACACGAATCCGTCATTGCCGAGCTCCGGCGCGGCGCCTGAGGAGGATTATTCATGAACGGTGGTTGGAGCGCAGGCGACTCGGGAGCTCGGCTGTAGCCTGACCGGACGTCCCGTCGGCACAGCCCTGAAAAGCTCCCCGGCGCACCTCCGCTCCGATCTCTGTGCTGTTCATGAATAATCCGGCCTGCGCGTGACACCTTGACCGGTCAACGCGCCAAGGCCTTACACGCAATCCGCGTCAGCGAGAATTCGCTTACTTTTCCTGCAGTGCGAAGTGGATTGCCAGCGGCGTGCCGGGCTTGGCGACTCGTCCAAGTCCGATAATGCCTTCGCCAAAAAGCTCCGTGCTGTCCCGCCGGACAAACGTCTCTTCGCCGTGCATACTCTGCAGGAAGGTGCCGTTTGTACTCTGGTCCACGAGTATGAACTTGCCGCGGCGCATTTCGACGCGTGCATGGATACGTGAGATCAAATTTCCTTTGACGACCAGGTCATTGTCATCCGCGCGGCCGAGATTGGCGCTCTTTTTCCGGTCGTTCAGGACGACCGTGCGGTCGCCCAACGTCAGCGTCAATGAGGACGCATTGCGTGCCTTGTGCTCCCATTCGATCGTTGGCAGCATGCTGGTCGCTTCGTCCGGCTGCCACAGCACTTCGTATAGCGCGACCTCGTCGAGCCGGCCTCGCACTGTCGCAACATCTATCTGGCGGGTCTGCTTTTCCCACTCGGGGCTCAGCCGTTCGACGGTCGCCCCGGAGATGACGATCTGGCGTGCCTTGGCCTGGGATGTCATCCGGTTTGCCGTATGCACTGCGGCCCCGAAAATGTCGTTTTGTTCGCGGACCACGGGGCCGAAATGACAACCGATACGAATCGATACCGGAATATGGTCGTCACCGCTGCCCGTATTGCCGCTGATCCGGTTTTGCATCTGGGTTGCCGCGCCCATCGCATCGTCGACCGTCGAAAACGTTGCCATCACCTCGTCGCCGATGGTCTTGATGACAGTGCCATCATGCTGGTGCGTCGCGTCCTTCATCACGTCGAGGCACAGCGCAACAGTCTCGCTGGCCTTGGCGTCGCCGAATTCGTCATACAGGCGCGTGCTGCCTACGACGTCGGCGAACAGGATTGCGACTTCCAGGTCTTTGGCCATCGACACGATTTACCCGGTTGGAACCAGCGGACGGCCCAAAAGCCGTAACGAGCGGCGATTATAAGCACATAAAGGGGGCATTCCCAACGGCGAGAGCCCGTTTCCGGCACTTTGAGCCTTTCTTGGTTCTGCCGGCAAGTGGTTAAAACTGCGGCTATTTTTCAGCGACGATATACGCGATCCAGGCCAGGTCCGCCTCGCCCTTGTCATTCGGCGTAAACTCGCCGTTGCCCTCGCCGTCCTGCGTCCTCGCCTTCCCAGTACAAGGTCGACTTCCGGAAGCCCGCTTCTTCCAGCAGCTCGCGCAATTCCGGCGCCGACCACAGGCGCCATTCATAGGTAAACGCCTTCTTCAGCTTCGAGCCATCCTTGAACCTGAAGTGAATATGGCAGCGCATATAGTGGGTCACCGGGTGGAACTCCGCCTGGTCCCAGATGTAGGTAAAGCCCAGTTCCTTGAACTTTGTTTTCTCCCGCGTCTCTTCATGCGCCTCACCACCACCGAACAGATCAATAAAGAAGAGTCCGTCTTCCGTGAGCGCCTCACGCGCGCGTTTGAAATAGCTTCGCAACGTGTCTCGCGTATCAAAGATGAAATAGCTGAAATTGAAAGCAGCCAGCAGGTCGACAGGGGGTGTCTCCACCGTCAGGACGTCGGATTCAATCAGGCTGACACGCGCGCGGTCCTCGGCCGGCAGCCGCCAATGCGGTTATTTCGGCCCCACTCCAGTACTGACGGATCAATGTCGACACCGATCGCCTTGAATTCGTCGCCTTGCCGCACCCACTGGCAAGCGGCGGCGGCGGTACCACAGAAATCTTCACGCAACAGGTGCGCCGTGCGTCCACGGAGCGCCTGAAACGTCGACTGCATAAACTCAACCTCGTGCTCGACGTTCTGGACTGACTGTTCATACAGTTCGTGGATATCGGCCTGTTCGGCCATCGTCAGTTTCTTTTTGGACATTGCCGCATTCTTTCCGCTCATGATATGAAGTTAACTCCGCAGGGGACGAGTGTGCCCGCATTGTATCGGTACACCGCCCCGGTTTCACACCCGCCTGCTCTCAAAACAATAAACCAAATTCTACCGCGGCGTGTCCGCCATCCGCGTCAGCATGTCGAGGTAGCTGCGAATACGTGCCGCATTGACGCCGAGGTCACTGACGCCGACCCTGGAAACGGATCGCACATCGACCTGGGAAACACCCGGATCGACAGCGACAATACGTATAACGATATCGTCCCTGAAGCCAAACCATGCGGTGGTGTCCGTCGCCTCGATGCGGCCAGCGGCTGGATCAACGGCTGCAATCTCCCAACCCATTTCGCGGGCGGCCTCCGCCGCCAGTTCGGCCGCGTCGTCGGCCGGCAAATTCAACCGCAGTGTCCGGAGGTCATCGTAAGCTGCCTTGTGATACGCAAGCCAGCGCTCGGCCGGTGACAGCGCCTCCATCGATTCATCGCGTGCGGGAACAACTGTCTCCTCTTCCTCGCTGCGCGGGCTCAGCACGGCAAACCCTGGCGGATTATCGAGATCCGTTGTTACGTCATGGATAGGCGGCACGGCACGCGCTGCCGCACGAAGCTCCAGCATCTGGAAAACAAGCCCCCCGCACAGGACTGCCGCCAGGCCGAAGACCGCCGCAGCGCGCATGCGCCGCTTGATCAGAGACGCCAGCAGACCCGCGAGCGACACTACGACGATACCGATCGCGGCATAAGTGGCCCACGGAAACACAAGGCCGAAAGCCGTACCAAGCGATACGGCGCCAAGCTGGTAGCCGGGGCCCATCAGTATCACCACGATAACCACGGCCAGCGCCAGGACCAGGGCCCATTTGGCCAGCCGGCCGAGACCCTGCCCTGCGGTTGATGCCTTCATCGTATTGCCTCGCTTCCCGGGTTGTCGGGAGATAGTTATCCTGCTGAGCGACTCTTGCCGCGACCGTTTACTGGACCTGGGCACGCTCGAGGTAACGGAAGAAATCCGAATCAGCGCGCACCATGATAGTGCTGTTCTCACCGAGCGCCCGGTAACTTTCGAGCGTGCGGAAAAACGCGTAGAACTCCGGATCGGCCCCGAATGCCTCGCCATAGATGCGCGTTGCTTCCGCATCGGCGTTACCGCGGATTTCCTCGGCGGTGCGTGCGGCCTCGGATTGAATGCGCTGCAGGTCGCGCGACATTTCGCCGAGTATTTCCTGCGCGCGGCCCTGGCCCTCCGCGCGGAACCGTTCCGCAATCGACTGGCGTTCGGCGATCATGCGGCTTTCGACCTGGCGCCGGACCGAATCGATATAGTTGACGCGCTTGACTCGCAGGTCGGCGAGTTCGATGCCGAGTTCCGGCATCAGGCGCCGGGCGCGGGTCAGGATTTCCTGCTCCAGCAACTCGCGGCCCAGTTTTGGTGTCTGCTGCAAGTCGATATCGCCGCGGTCAGCGAGCGCAGGGTCCTCAAGAGACTCGATATCCACTTCCCAGTCCCGCGAACGGATGATCTCCTCGAGCTGAGTCGACGACACCATGTCGCGCACGACCGAATCGACGATGTCGTCGAGCCGCGTGCCGCGGCACCGCGTTCATCGCGGACGCTGCGCAGGAACTGCAGCGGATCGGCGATGCGCCAACGTGCTGTGGTGTCGACCAGGATGAATTCACGGCCAAGCGTCGGAATCTGTGTCACGTCGCCGTCCCAGCCGAGCAGGCGCTTGTCGAAAAAACGCACCTGTTGCCACGGCAGCTTGACGTTGAGTCCGGGCTCGGTGATCACATCACCGATGGGCTCGCCGAACTGCACGATGATCGCCTGCTCGGCCTCGTCCAGCACGAACAGCATGCTGTTGCCCGCCACAAACAGTAAGGCAGCGGCGATACCGGCGTATATCGGCTTCACTGGCCACCTCCGGGCAGGCTGCAGCCTGCGGTTGACATCGAGCAAGGGCAGCGGGCCAACCTGTCCCGTCCTGGATAACCAGTATCTGGCCGATGTTCGGCAATATTTCATTGAGTGTTTCGAGATACAGCCGCGAGCGGGTCACTTCGGGCGCCTCCTGGTACTCCGCCAGCACGGCCGAGAAGCGGACGCTTTCGCCCAGCGCGCGATTAACGCGCTCGGTGGCATAACCTTCGGCTTCTGCGATCGTGCGAATGGCCTGACCCTCGGCGCGCGGGATTTCCTGGTTTACGCGTTTCTGCGCCTCGTTAATCATGCGTTCGCGCTCCTGGCGCGCTTCATTGACCTCATTAAATGCCGGCTGTACGGCCGGCGGCGGCACAACGTCCTGCAGTTCAACCGTAATAATGTGAATACCCGCCTCGTAAGTGTCCATGATTTCCTGGATCTCGTCGCGTCCCTTCGCCTGGATGTCGACGCGTCCGACGGTGAGTACCTCCGACCCGAGCCGGTTGCCGACAACACGGCGCATGACTGACTCGGAAATATCGCGTAAAGAACGTGTTGGCTCCCGCATGCGATACAGAAACAGGATCGGATCATTGACGCGATACTGTACGACCCATTCAACATTGATGATGTTGAGGTCGCCGGTCAGCATTGCCGACTCGTCCTCGAAATCGAGATCACTGTAGTCGGTGCGACTGGACGCACGTACATCCTCCGTGCGAAAACCGAATTCCTGCTTCAGGACACGCTCGGTGGCAACAAATTGCACCTCGTCGACACCAAACGGTATTTTGAAGTGCAGCCCCGGATCGTTGATACCGATGACGTTCCCGAAGCGCTTGACCACCGCGCGTTCCTCGGGCTGCACGGTATAGACGGACGACAGCACCCCCCACAGTGCGAGCAGCGCCACGGCCGCTCCGATCAGCACCGGACCGCTGGGCCCGCCGCCGGTATTACCCATTAATTTACGCAGGTCGACCGGTGGGCCACGATCGCGGCCACCGGAATTTACAGATCGGATCATTGTTTGGAACTCCGGGAGAAACAGCGGCACAGTGTAAAGCCTTTGGCACGAGGATTCAGGGGAATCAGCCTCTCAACCGCGTTGATCGGTATCCCGCCGGCCGGCGCGCGACCGCTTTCATGCCGCTTGCGGCAGTTCGGCGAGTGCCTGATCGATGACTCCGATACCCGCGCCCGGACGGAACGCGTGCTGGCTCAGGTAGCGCCGCCATGCACGTGCACCGGGCTGGCCCGCAAACAGGCCGAGGATATGCCGGGTGATGTGCCTGAGCTCGGTGCCCGCGGCAAGTTCCCGCTCAATGTAGGGCCGCATTGCGTCGATGACCGCACGCCGCGACCGGGGCAGTGTCGTCACACCGAGGGCGCTCTCGAGGTCAGCGAGGAACCACCGGATCATGGTACGCCTGGCGCCCGATCATGATGCCGTCGACGTGGCGCAGGTGTTCGAGCGCGGCATCGACCGAGGTAATGCCGCCGTTCAGGACCACTGCCAGGTCCGGGTAATCGCTTTTCAGCCGGTAGACGCGATCGTATTTCAGTGGCGGCACCGACCGGTTTTCTTTCGGGCTCAAACCACCCAGGCACCGCAATACGAGCATGTACTATGAACGTCGCGCAACCCGCCGCCGCGACAGTTTCGACGAAAGCCCGCAAAAACGCATAGCTGTCCTGCTCGTCAATGCCGATGCGGGTCTTGACCGTCACCGGCAGGTCACAGGCGGCCTTCATTGCGGCGACACGTTCAGCGACAACGCCGGGGCGGGACATCAGGCACGCCCCAAACTGGCCGCTTAGGACCCGGTCACTCGGGCAGCCGACATTGATGTTGATCTCGTCGTAGCCGAATGCTTCGCCCATTTTCGCTGCTTCGGCCATCAGCCCGGGGTCGGATCCCCCGAGTTGCAATGCGACCGGCTTCTCGGCGGGATCGAACCGCAATAATCTCTCAGGCTCGCCATGGCAGAGCGCCGCGGCCGTTACCATCTCGGTATACAGTCCGGCGGTCGCTGTGACCTGGCGCAGGAAATAGCGGCAATGACGATCCGTCCAGTCCATCATCGGGGCTACCGACACTTTCGAATGCCGCAGCCTGTCTGCCAATTCTTCCATTTTCCAATTATAATTCGACTGGATAATTCGCTACTACTGTGTATTCATTTTAGTATCGGTTGCTGCCATATTCTGTACCAGAAAAAGACGAACTCGAACGACTCACGAAGTACTACTGCGAGAAGGAGAAACGACGCTCCAGCGTGCCAATGCGCGACATCATGTGGTTCGCCATCCCATTCGGCGCGGCGCCAGAGCGAAATCAGCGCGGTTGCTTCTTCAGCGACAACGACGCACGTACTCAAACGGGAGTCGTCCGAAATCTCAAACACCCAACCGAGCGGTCTCAATTTCGGAGATTCAT
>JAXHMR010000004.1:0-44964 GCA_034521225.1 Woeseiaceae bacterium | reverse complement strand
TGGTCACAAGCGCAAGTTTGAGCAGTTTGATACTGTGGTGACTTTCGACTGCGGTAGCACCACTGCGTGGACCTTGCGGTGCAAACGCCTCCTTTCATCGTTGGGCCGATAGCCGGGGCGGCCACGCATCTCTGCGCATTCGCTCGTGTGTCATTGCGAAAATGAGTAAGAGTAGGATGGTGGTCGGCCGGCGATATGATCGGGTGATGTTAGAAACGTGCAGGATTGAAAAGGTATCGAGGCCTAAGGTCCGAGCCCTAACACCATTCGAATTGAAAAAATCACGCAACTTCACCAATATTCATCAGGACTCTCCGCTCCAGCCAGCAGTGTCAAAAAGCAGGCGATCTCACGCCTCAAACATCGAGGTCATTATCAGTTCCATACCGGATCCTGGACTGCGTGCAAAACTGAAGCCCGGGACGATCAGCGGACGCTCGTATGTTTACGTGATGGAGTAGTCGATTGGCCTGAATGGCGAATTCGCGGCCGGGCGTGGCCGGACGTACGAGCAACAGATAATTCAGTTGATCCCGGGAAGCCGTTCGATTCATGCTGTCATTCCCGGCCTGACAGTATCCCGCTAACGTGCGAGGCTCATGCAACGAGCGGAGCACAAATGATGAACGAGGTAGCAGCGAAGTCGGGACGCAGGAGTCGTGAGGAATGGTTGTCACTGATGTCGGCGTACGAAGCCGGCGATCTGTCGCAGCGCGAGTTTTGCCGGGAGCAAGGGGTGGCCTACAGCACCTTCGGTTATTGGCGCAAACAGCTGCGCGCGCCGGCAGAGACGTTCAGGCGCGGAGTCCGCGCCATTGCTCGAGCTGTCGCCATTTTCAATAGCCGACAGCGTTGACTGGCGTGTGGAACTGGAGCTCGGTTCCGGGATGTACCTTCGAGTACGCTGATGTTTTTTCCCGAGGATCAGGTTCGGGTGTGGCTGTATACGCAAGCGACCGACATGCGCAAGTCGTTTGACGGCTTATCCGCCCTGGTGAAGGAAAAGCTCTCCGCCGATCCGTTGTCCGGTCAGATTTTTGTGTTCATCAACCGCAAAGGAAATTACCTGAAGGCGCTGTACTTTGATCGCACGGGCTACGCACTGTGGGCGAAGCGCCTGGAGCAGGGACGGTTCCATTATCGCCGTGACAATGCGGCGGTTGCGGATAACAAACGGGCACTGAACATGACCGAGTTGAAGTGCATACTCGAGGGCATTGATGTTCGTTCCGTGCGCCATTACAAACGCTATCGACATCGATCAGTGCCGGCGCCTTTGTTATAATCCCGTGCCATGAGTTCCGTGCAAACAGTGGCCGCAGCAGCAGACGACATCACGGTCCTGCGCACTGAGAATGAAGCCCTCAAAGACCAACTGCAATCACTCAAAGTGCAGCTTGACTGGTTCAAGCGGCAGCTGTTTGGCGAGCGCTCGGAAAAGCGTTTAACGATTGATCCGGCCATCCAGGCCGACCTGCTGGCGAGCCTGGGCAAGGTGGCTGAAGCGACACCACCGCCGGCAGAAAAACAAACCATCAGCTACGAGCGGCGCAAGGGACGTGCGGATAACTGCGTCAACGACGAGGGCCTGCGCTTTGATGCGACGGTACCGGTACAGACCATCCGTCTGCCGCTGCCGGCAGCGCTGGCCGACGTGCCAGCCGATCAGCAAAGCCTGATCAGCGAGAAGGTCAGCTACCGGCTGGCCCAGCGGCCGGGCAGTTACGTGGTCCTGAAATACATACGCCCGGTCATCCGGCGTGACGATACCCGGGAACTGATCAGCACACCGGCACCGGATAGCGTGCTGGAGAAGAGTAGCGCCGATGTCAGCTTGCTGGCGGGCATGCTGGTGGACAAGTTCGTCTATCACCTGCCCTTGTACCGTCAGCATCAGCGACTTGCTACAGAGCGGCATTACGCTCTCGCGCAGCACGCTGTCTACTCTCGCCAGCCGGGCCATTGATCTGCTGGAGCCCATCTACGCGGCGCAGTTTACCCATATCCGGCAAAGCCGGGTGCTGGCGATGGACGAGACGCCGATCAAGGCGGGCCGCAAGAAGAAGGGCAAGCTGCGGCAGGCGTATTTTTGGCCGATCTACGGGGAGGCGGATGAAATCGCCTTCAGCTACTCGTCCTCACGGGCTGCAAGGCAAGTGCGTGAGGTGTTGGGCGAGGACTTCAAGGGAACCTTGATCAGTGACGGGTACGAGGCGTACGAACAGTATGCCCGGCCATCACCCGTCAATGACCCACGCGCAATGCTGGGCGCACACGCGGCGCTACTTTGAAAAAGCCAAAGACGTGGAACCGGGTGCCGTACACGAGGCGCTGGCACTCATCGGCACGCTGTACCGCCATGAACAGGCGATCCGCGACAAAGACCTCGCGGGCGGACAAGCTCCGTTACCGGACAAAACACAGCGAGCCGGTGGTGGCCGCGTTCCGGGCCTGGTGCGAGGCGCAATGCCGGCGGCACGACTTACTGCCCAGCAACCCCTTAAGCAAGGCGTTGAAATACGCCATGGCCCGTACCGAACAGCTGAAAGTCTTCTTGAGCGATCCCGAGGTACCGATCGACACCAATCACCTGGAGCGGGCCTTACGGCCCATTCCGATGGGCCGCCGTAACTGGCTGTTCTGTTGGACGGAACTCGGTGCGAAACAGGTGGGCATCATCCAGTCGCTGCTGGTGACCTGCAAGCTGCACGGCATCAATCCGTACACGTACCTGGTCGATGTGCTGCAACGCATCAGCCAGCATCCGGCCAGCAAAGCTCAGGAACTGACGCCGCGGCTTTGGAAAAAGCATTTTGCCGAACATCCGCTCTGCTCGGATCTCGACGACGAAAATCGAGGCACCTCCGCATGAGTATTGACCTCGACAATCTCACACGAGAAGAGCTCGAGGAACTCAATCACCGCGTGGTCGAGCGACTGAAATACCTGGACACGGTGATGGCCCAACAGGCCATGATGACGTTGAATCTTGGCACGCAGGTGAGCTTCGAATCCGCCACGCGCGGCCGCGTGTTCGGCACCGTCATCAAGTTCAATCGCAAGACGGTGGTGGTGCTGACCGAAGATCGGCACCAATGGCGCGTACCACCGGATATACTGACGCCGATCAAAGACGCGACACCAACACAGCGCTTTGTTTACACCAATGAAGCTGACCGCGAGTAAGCAGCCAACAGAATAACTACGTCAGTGCAATGACGGCGTGGAATGAACGGTTACGTATTCCCTGCGTGAATTTTGCGTGGTTCGGTCCTGAATAGTCCTGCATCGTACTGCAAATAGCGCAACGAGCGCCCCGGTAACTGGTGTGTAATTAACAGCGAAATCAATCACTTAAGCGGTCTGAAAACCCGCGTGCCGGTTGTTCCATTCCGCGTTGGCCACCGATCGTTGTTGGATCTATTGAAATCAAAGTGGCACGCTTTATCTTCAGAAGCGAACATTTGACTCGAAAGTTTGTTCGGATTGCCGCATTCCTTTGCCGAAATGCCAAGATGAACGCAGTGCGTGAGAATTGCGTGACTAAGTGATGCACTGTTGTGCACTATGCTGTAATTGCAACGGGCGTCCTGCCCTATAGTTTAAAGTAAATCAGATACTTATCATGGGTTTTGTGATCTCGTGCGACACCGCGGCCCGTTCTCTCACAGGTGCGGCGAAACGATAGCCCCGCCGGGGGCCTGCGGCGTTTTTCACCGGCAACAGGGGCGTCCATCCGGTTGCCGAACCGTTTCCCGATCGATTCCGCACAGATCCGGATCTCCAGCAATCGATGCGCGTAAGAAAGCCGCTGTGGTGGGCGAATGCGCGCCGCTTTGCCGTCGCTGCCGAGTTCGAAAACCCACTGGCTCGCGCCTGGTCGCCGCCGTCGGTCAGGCGAGTGAACGTATCGTCACCGTCGAATTCGAGCTTGATCATGGCGTCGTCGAGATCGTCGGTGGGCAGGTCGAATGACGACGAGCTTGTCGCCCCATTGGCGGACGGCTGCTTCGCCGCCCCACGGTCGCGACTCGTAGTTGCCTTCGTAGATCGAAAAATCCGGTATCTCTTCGTCAACGGGCGACTCCACCTTTTCCAGCGCGCCGCCAATCGTCCCCAGCATGTTCTCCGCGATCTGACCACGCGGGGCCGTCCCCTGCATTCGTCAAGGCAATGACGGCGAGCCGGTGCTTCGGAAGCAGGGCAAACTGCGTGATGTAGCCCGGGCAGCCGCCGCTGTGACCGACAACCGTTTCGTCATCGGCGCGCCGCACGTTGAATCCGAGACCCCAGGTGACCTCCCAGTCGGGATCGACCCAGTGAACGCGCTGCATTTCCCGATGCGTGTTGGCATCGAGGACCGATTCATCGCCGCCGTCCAGCAGCCGGAACTGCCAGCTTGCAAACCGGGTCAGTTCGTTGACCGATGACGTGAAGCCGGCGGCAGCGGTAATGCCGCGTGTGAAGAAAGGTGCGACCGGGTCGCACCTGCCCTCGCGATGCAGCCCGGTGTAGCCGATCGCCAGCTGTTCGCCGCGAAGCTCCTCCGGGTAGTAGCTTCGCGTATCGTCGAGACCGAGCGGATCGAGGATATTTTGCCGTACGTATGCGGCGTAGTCCTGCCCGGAAACGGCCTGGATGATCTCGCCGGCCAGGCTGACGGCCAGGTTGGGATACTGGAAGTAGGTTTGCGCCGGGTACAGCGTTTTCTGGCTGCCAAGCCGGTCGATGATCGCGAGCGCGCCGGATACCTCGGGATGCGCCAGCAACTGCGCCCTGGTCGGCTATTCGCCGGACGCCGTGGCCGGCACGCAGAACAGACCGGTGAGTGCCGAGGACACCAGAGTTATCGACAAATGTTTGAGCATGCATCGTCCCCCGTGACTGACTCGCGCCAGTATAGTTGAACTGTCCGTCGGACCACCAATGCGATAGTCTTGATCGCCTTCCGGGTCTTGCGACCCGCCTTCGGAACGCCAGATGCTGAGGAAAATGCCGACTGTCATCGCAGTAACCATGGTTTGCGTGCCGGTCATGGCCGCCGCGCAAAGCCCGGTCGAATACGATGTCTCCTTCAACAATGCAGTGCATCACGAAGCGCGCATTTCGGCCACCTGGCGCGACATTGGTGACGCGCCGTCGCAGATGCGCATGAGCCGTTCGTCCCCGGGACGTTACGCCATCCACGAGTTCGCCAAGAACGTCTACCAGGTCTGGGTCAGCGATGGCGATGGCAACCGGCTGGTCCCTTTACACGGCCGAATCCCGATCAGCTGGGACGTTGCCGGGCATGACGGCACCGTGACCGTTACCTACACGCTGTATGGCCGACAGGCCGGGGGACACCGATCCCGGCATCGACCTGACACACGCCCATTCGAGTATGCCCGCCACGTTCATGTGGGCACGGGGCTTCGACAACAGGCCCATCACCATCACGTTCAGCCCGCCGGACAATGCCTGGCGCGTTGCCACGCAGCTTCGGGCCACGGACGACCCCTACGTCTTCACGGTGCTCGACCTGCAGTACTTCATGGACAGCCCGACCGAACTCAGCGACTTCCAGATTCGAAGCTGGGAGGTCGGGACGGGCGATGCCACCCAAACCATCAGGCTCGTCGTGCATCACGACGGTATCGACGAGGACGTCGACACCTACCTGGCGATGGCGAAGAAGTTGTTGCGGCGCAAACCGAGGTGTTCGGTGAACTGCCCGATTTCGATTACGGGGTTTACACGTTCATTGCGGATTACCTGCCCTATGTCGCGGGCGATGGCATGGAACACCGGAATTCGACGATCCTGGCGAGTACCCTGATCGCTGATCGAGGCAGACTTTCAGCAGCTCGGCACGCTGTCACACGAATTCATCCACGCGTGGAATGCGGAACGCATCCGGCCGCACCGGCTTGAACCGTTCGACTTCGAGCAGGCAAACATGTCGCTCAATCTCTGGTTCATGAAGGCTTTACTTCGTATTACGGGCCACTGGCGATTCGGCGGGCCGCGAGCTGACACTGGAGGAGTATGCCGAGGGCATCGCGGACAACATCAACGTGGTTTCGTTCTCGCCGGGGCGTTCGTTCGCCTCGTCACAGGGGATGAGCATCCAGGCGCCGTTCGTCGACGCGGCGACGTCGATCGATCCGACTGAATTTCGCCAACACGTTCATCTCCTATTACACCTACGGTGCCGCCATCGGGCTGGCGCTCGACCTCACGTTGCGCGAGGAATTCGATGGCGTGACGCTCGATACGTTCATGCAGCGGGTGTGGCAGAAACACGGCAAGACGGAAATTCCGTACACGACGGATGACCTGCGGGACGCGCTGGCCGAGGTCACCGGCAACGAGCGATTTGCCCGCCGGGTTTTTGAACGCTACATCACCGGGCAGGAATTGCCCGACTACAAATCCCTGCTCGAGAATGCGGGGTTGCTGTTGCGGAAAGCGAACGAAGGTGTCGCCAGCGTGGGACCCGTCACGCTGCGATTCGAAGGAAAAGCCGCAATCGTCGATGCGAACACCATCATCGGCAGCCCGCTTTACCAGGCAGGACTCTGATCGCGGCGACCAGGTCCTGGCAATCGACCGGCTGAAGATCCAGAGCATGGAACAGTGGGAAAAGGCCATCGACCGCTATTCGCCGGGCGACACGGCGACGATCCGCTACATTCAGCGCGGCATCGAACGCCTGGCCGAGCTGGACTTCGATGAAGACCCGCAGCTGCAAATCGTCACGATGGAGTCGGCGGGCCTGTCACCGAGCAGCGCACAGCGGCAATTTCGGCGCGACTGGCTTGGCGCGGACACCGGGAGTGACTGACCGGTAGCTACTTGCTCGCCGCAATATCGATGATCGTGTACCAGAGAAACTGCACGAGCTGTTTCATCGCTTCCTCGGAGACGCGCTCGTTGTCACCGTGTGCGCCGTTGCCGCTGTTCATTCCCTCACCGACCGAGTCGGCCCGATGTGCTGTAGGACGGTACGCCCATCGATCTCACCTGCGCCATGTCGGTGGCCCCGGTCGACATGCTCGGGATAACGGTGGCTTCTGGGCACCTCTCCGACACTTTCTCCAGCGTCTGGAACGGGCCGGACTGGTATGAACCGCAGCCGATCCTCGCCGTCTCGTCGATATACGCCGTTCGAGCACGAGCAGGTGAAAGTGCACGATGAGATTGAGCGCACTGCCGAATCGCTGTACCAGGGTCACGGCCCCGGTTACCGCGCCCGCGCGCGTCAGGCCGACCTGGCGCACCAGTATGGCCGGCGAGATTGCTCGGTAGACGATGCCGAGCATCTGTGTGACGATCTCGGGCCGCGTTGCGAGCAGGTATCGCAGTGCAAACGGCAGCGACAGCACCCACTGGCGAACAGGGGAACAACGCACCGCTACAACGCCCGGAGTTATCTTGCGAGCGTCTCGGCCGCGGTCAAGTACAGCGGCATCCCGCGCAAGGTGTACCGGCAGGTGTTGGCAATGAAACGCCCGCGGCCAAGCGACGCACGAGTAACGTGGGATCCACGCAGGCGGCACAATCAACTCAAGCTCACTTTGCCCCTGCGGTGCCTGTTCATTTGCGCTGTGCATCACGATCTCCCTTCACCGTTTCTGTTGGTCGGCCAGTCACTGAACGCAATGGGATATGGTACTGCCCTCCCATCCTGATGCTAATTAGCGGTCGTGATGAGCGTGAGCCTCACCTTGGCCGGATTGCGCGGATTCTGGCGACCGCTTCAGAAAAATCTGCTCGGCAACCGCGATCAAGATCATAGTGACGACCGCCACGCCAATGACAAACGGGTCGGTATGCACCTTGACCTGGCAGACATAAGCCCACAAGGGCGAGTAAATCCAGCAGGATGGCCATAGCTGGCACCCAGGCGCTGGCCTGTACATCTGTGCGCAAATAGCGAAGAACGCCCCAATGGATGGCAATATCCATGATCAGGTAACACGTGTATCCCAACGCAGCAATCCGGGAGAGGTCAAAGAACGCTGTCAGGATCAGCCCCAAGACCACGGTGTACACCAGCGTATGCTTCTGGATGCTTCCCGGCACGCCGAAATGCCGATGAGGGACGAAGTTTCATCTCCGTCAAGCATCGCCAGCATGCGCAGTAGACGGCAAAATATGCTGGCCAGAATGCCACCGCCGGTGGCCATCATGGCAATCGCGACCGTAAACCAGACGCCATAGTCGCCCAGTGCCGGGCGTGCGGCGGCGGCAAAGGGAGTAATCGCGCGTTTCGATGATTTCAGCTAGTGACAGATTGCTGGCAACGGCAAAACCGACCAGGGTGTAGATAACCACGCAGGCCGCAATAGAAATAACGATCGCGCGACCAACATTCCGGTGGGGATCTTTTATTTCGGAGCCACTGTTGGTAATGGTGGTGAAGCCCTTGAAGGCCAGTATTCCGAGTGCGGTTGCACCCAGGAAATTACCCGATTGTTCCGGCTTCCCCTGGAGTCGAGAAGTCAATCGACAGGAGTTGGCAATCCAGACACCCACCAGTCCGAAGATCAGTATGCCCCCGATTTTCAGGATCCCGATCAACGAGGCCACACCCTGAATGGTTCGGTTGCCAAGGAGATTGACCAGAAAGGCGGCCAGAATGAGCGACACCCCGAGAATGGGTACCATGCGGCCACTCTCATCACCACCAAAGTCTGGCATGGTATAGGAGCCAAAGGTACGGGCCAGAAAGCTCTGCGCGATCACCATCGAAATACATGAAGTAAGCGTTGAAAGCCGTTGGCAGCCGGTTTCCGTATGCCTGCCGCCAGATACATGCCGATGCCGCCGGACGAACCGGTATGCGTTGGATATCGTTGATGTAGGAATACGCGCTGAAGCTGACAATCACGGCAGCGGCGAGAAACGCCAGCGGGAAAAGAACACCCGCCCCATCTGGGCCATCTGCCCGGTCAACGCAAAGATACCGGCACCAATCATGACGCCGGTGCCCGACATGACGGTTCCCGGCAAAGAAAGACTGCCTTCCTGGTAGCGTGTGGCTCTGTCCTGCTCTGCTCATTCGGCTTCCTTTCATGCTTTCATGGGTGGAATCTTCGAATAGCAAAACAGCTCATGCTCGCGCTTGCCGGACGTTTCCATCCGTAAACCGGCACCGCTAACTTCCGGCGAGTCCACCAATCGGCCTGCATGAGCCTTGATCAACTCCAGGAACTCATCGCTGGACCAGCGTATCCCATCATAGGTGACATTCAGTTGGTTAATCGGTTTGCACTGGGCAAAATCAACGCAGGGATGGTAATTGAGTTCGTGGATAAAATCGCCCCACGACACCCGTCAAGGCCTTCGACGGGCAGTTTTCGGCGCAACAAAACCGTTTGTGCGTGATCAGCAAGAGTCATCGATAAGGACTGGTAGATCGGCGTAATTTCGTCGGGCAGTGTTTGAGCCAATGGATACAACGCCGCAGCTATTACGATAGTGGCTGCGGGGTTGCAGTATGCCAGCACAGCATTCCGGCGACTGCTCAAGGCGCACGGGCTTCAGGGGCGGCGTGGGTCGTAAGGGCGACTGTTGGGATAACGCGGTCGTAGAAAGCTTCTTTGGCAGCCTGAAAGCAGGGAAATACGGGGCAGTGGCAACATTATCAGATCTCGCCATGAAGCTCAGCAGGACATACTGGAATACATCACCATGTTCAATAACTCGCGGAGAACTTCATTCCTATTTTGGATTTGCATGAGTCCCTGCGATTATGAACGGCAATTATTGGAAATGAAAAAAACGGCTTAATTGAGGTGTCGCGAAAAAGTTCGCACCACGTCAGACGTGCCCATCAGCATCGCGGCATACGGCTCACCCGGCGGCGGCGTGTATATGCCAGAAGATGTAGTTAGCGGGTCACTCATCATCGACAGTCGGCGCAACCGCGCCAATGCGATAGTTCAATCCAAGTCCAGAAACAGAAAAACCTCGTAGTTTTGATTTGCATCGTGTGGAAGACCACCGATTCTGTCGGTATCCCGCGGGTGCGTACGCAGTACTACGTATTGCACACAGTTGTAAACAGTTGAGATAGTGACGATGCAGCAGTACGCGTTGTTCAGGACCACAAGCGCAATGGCTCACCGCATAACCTTCTTGGCCACAATCAGACATCAGCGGCGGTCAGCCACTGTGCTCAGCATGATGGTACTGGCTTGGGTCGGCATTCCTGGTAACGCCTTGCGCAACAACCTTCGCGGCAGCGGCCGCACCGTCGCCCGAACTGGTGGCTGCCCCTCACGGCGACACTGCCCGAACGCCCACGCGCAGACGCCGACGAGCGAATGCGGACTATGCTGTTGCAATCTGAGCGTCCCCCTGACGGTTGAAAAACCGGAGCTTCCCAAGCCCGGTGTACAATCAGGTCTTGCCGCTGAGTTGGATTGGGGAAGCCGGGTGTTGTCGAGTGAAGGCGCGTCCCGACGTCGTACTGCGGTACGGCGATACGGCACTTCACCCCCAGTCTATCTGGCGACACAGCGTCTACGTATATAGGTCGCCTTCAGTGCCATGACTGCCGCCTCAGGCAGTGAGAAGCGGTGGGATTCGGACCCACCATTCAGTAACGCGTTTGAAGGATTCTTCATCATGTCAACCCAATTATTGCCTGCAACACCGTATGGCGCATTGCACGTTGCCGACGTCGCCGAGCGCGCCGGCGTCACCCACGCGACCGTTCGATATTACGCGCGGATCCAGTTGATAAGCCCAAAACGTGACCCCGAAAACAACTATCGGTGCTTTTCTTTACCCGACGTAACGCCGCATTGAGTTTATTCGTCAGGCGCAAGCGCTTGGACTCATAATTGGCGACATCAAGAGCATTCTCAACGCCGTAGACGAGGTAAAGCACCGTGCGACCAGGTCAAGTCGCTGGTAAGAGACGGCTTGCAGAGCAGTATCCGAAGGCAAATCACCGAACTGCACGCGACTGAAGCCCGAATGACAGAGGCCGTCAATACGTGGCAGACCATGGGCGCGCCGCAGCCGCTTGAAGGGGAGTACTGCCCCCTGATTGATCGCGTGGAGGTCGAGAACTACGGCAGACCGGATGCGGCACGGCGCCAGACGCGTCGAAATCGGGATTCAACCTCCATCCATTGCCCGCGGCCCCGACGAGTCGAGTCGACTCGCCTTATCCGGTGCGCGCCGGTAACGTGCAGCCGCTGGTCGGTGTCGCCGTGCACCATCGCACCCTTGGCCGCCAAAGCTTGACCTTGATGTTGGGTACAGGTGGCAGACTATCGGCAAGGTGATGCGCGAGGCCCGCACAGCTGAGGGGTACAACGTGAGGGCGGAGTTCCTCCGGTACCGGTACGGTACGCCTATCGGAAAACCGGTACCGGTCGGCGCATCCGCTGGTTCTTTCGCAGCCGCTCTGAGGGGGCGGCGCGGCATGTATCGCCGTCATGACTAATCTTACGGGCCGTCCCCTACCACGCCTTGGTGTTGATCTTGACGAAACGACGAAAAAGGAGACACATGCCACAACGACACCGACCGGGACGCCGCCAATTCTTGGGAGGTGCCGGCGCAGCAACCCTATTGGCTTTTGATGCGTGGATACCCGCCTGGGCAAGAAACACGGCAGTGACGCCGATCCGAACCAGCCGATGCGCAAACGGCTTTGGTCTTCGATCTGGGTATTCGTGAACAGGCGTTCGATATCGCCGGTGGTCGAGGCAATGCCATGACCATCAATGACAGTGTGCCGGGGCCGCTACTGGAATGGTACGAAGGGCGTGACGTGGTGCTGAATGTGACCAATCACATGCACGAATCCACGTCGATTCATTGGCACGGCATCCTGTTGCCTTTCGAGATGGACGGTGTGCAGGGTGTCGCCTTTCGCGGCATCGAGCCGGGCACCACGTTCCAGTATCGCTTTCCTGTCAAACAAAGCGGCACGTACTGGTACCACAGCCATACCCGCCTGCAGGAGCAATCCGGGGTCTACGGGCCGCTGGTCATACACCCCAAGACGGCGGACCCGATGCGTTACGACCGCAACTATGTGGTGATGCTCTCCGACTGGACGTTCGACGACCCTCACAATGTGATCGGCCAAGCTCAAGAAAATGAGCAACTACTCAAGACTATCAGCAGTTCACGCTGACGGATTTATATGGCACGGACGAGATGTCCTCAGGTGAGGCTTGGTCGAAGAAATTGCCTGGGACCGCATGCGCATGATGCCGACGGATATCGCCGACATCACCGGCGCCACCTACACTTATCTGATGAACGGGCTGCATCCGGCCGGCAATTGGACCGGACTCTTCGAGCCCGGTGAGCGTGTGCGTCTGCGTTTCATCAATGGCGCGGCGATGTCGTACTTCAACGTGCGTATCCCCGGATTGCCAATGACGGTGGTGGCCGCCGACGGCCAGCACGTGCAGCATCAACCGATGAGTTTCGATAGGGGTCGCCGAGACCTATGACGTCATCGTCGAACCCGGGGGCGACGAAGCTTACACGGTGATGGCGGAATCCATGGATCGCAGCGGCTTTGCCGCCGGCACGCTGGCGACCCGGCCCGGTCTTCGCGCCCCAATTCCGCCGCTTCGCGAGCGACCGCTATTGACCATGGTGGACATGGGCATACATGACGGGCGTGGGCGGCATGGATCACCGCGATGGGTGTGATGAGCAACGCCGACGCGGACGGACAGGACTCGAGCCACCGCATGGCCCACGGCGACCACCAGAGGCGGCGGCTCTGGCGCGGGCATGGCCGTGCAGGGCTCGACCGGACCGATCATTGCCCGCCACGGACCGGATACTCACGGCCCGGGCAACATCAGTGTCGCCCAGGTGCAGCGCGACCGGCTCGGCGAACGCGGCACGGGGCTCGCTGAAATCAAACGCCGGGTGCTGATCTGTCCGACGACCTCAAACGACTGGACGATGACTACGACGATCGGCCACGGCGCGAGAGATTGAATTGCATCTGACCGGCCACATGGAACGTTACATGTGGTCCTTCGACGGTCAGCGGTTCCGCGAAGTGGACGGACCGATTGAGCCCGCTACGGCGAGCGGCTGCGGCTGATCATGGTCAACGACACCATGATGAACCATCCGATTCATTTGCACGGCATGTGGATCGAACTGGACAATGGTCACCACCGGGAGATCCCGCGCAAGCACACCATTAACCTGATGCCGGCGAGTCGCGTCTGGGCCGTGATTCGCCGATGCGCCGGGACGCTGGGCGTTTCATTGCCATCTGCTCTATCACATGGACATGGGCATGTTTCGCGTGGTTCGTGTCAGTCAGAAGGTGTCATCATGAAACCACGACAGTTGGTGGCCGCCGCGGCGCTCATGGCGAGCCCCTGGGCCTGGGGCTACGAACCGGCCGGCACGCCCGCGGACTGGCCCAATCCGATTCCGGACCAAAAAACCTTCTGGATGGTCTTGAATGATCGTCTCGAGACTCGCTTTGCCGACGAGGTCGATACCTACGTCTGGGACTTGCAGGGTTGGTACGGCGGCGATTTCAATCGCCTGTGAATGGGGGCCCAGAGGGCAAGGAACGGGAAAATCGCAAAGAAATGCCGTTTACAGGCCTTGATCAGCCGCACTTTCACCGCATTCTGGGACTGGCGGCTGCATCCTGCCTGTCGCCTGGGTGTGCGCTGGCTGGTGGTGCTCGGTCTGCAGGGCGTAGTGCCCTACGAATTCGAGTGGGACAGCGCGTTGTTCGTCAGCGACGGCAACGTCACCGGCGCGCATTGAGGTGGAATACGACCTCCGGATTACGCAACGCCTGATCGTACAGCCCCGCCTCGAACTGAATGCGGCGGGCTCCGACATTCCCGAACTGGGGCTCGGCAGCGGTCTCAGCAGCACGGAACTGGGTATTCGACTGCGCTATGAGTTCAAGCGCGAATTCGCACCCTACATCGGCGTGTCCTGGGAAAAACTCTACGGCGATACCGCAGATTTCTCGCGACTCGGCAGCGAACCGACGTCGGTGACGTCGCTGGTCATGGGAATTCGCGCATGGTTCTGGGCCATCGCGACGGCGATGCGGAACAAGAAGCAGTTTCATCGAGTACGATCAAGATCGGATGCAATTTAACGGCGACCAATTCGCCCATTAACCAAGAGGAACAACGCAATGAGACGTATGACACAAACACTGACACTCGCACTGATCGTGATGGTCGCAGCACCGCTCTTCGCTCAACAACACCAATCGGGCGACCGACCGATGGCGCAGCAGATGGAGAAGATGCACAGCCATATGCAGGCGATGCAAGAGCAAATGAAGGAGATCAAGGCCACCAAGGATCCGGAAAAGCGCAAGGAACTCATGCAAGAACACCGCCAAAGCATGCACGAGAGCCGTGATGGTGATGGGCAACATGGAAAAGGGCCTGATGTCGAAGGGCGGAATGCAGCAAAAGCAGCAAGCGATGAACTGTGCGGAGGACGATGCGCAATGCGAGCGCATGCAATCGATGCAGAATCGTCAGGCCGCCATGCAGCAACGCATGCAAATGATGCAGATGATGATGCAGGCGATGGAACATCAGTCTGCTCAGGACGAGCAGCAGTAACGAGGGCGAGCGCGCCGCTGTGGTGCGCTCCTTCGTCTGCGATAACGGGAGAACTCGTGTATGAATGACTGGAATGGAGTCGGACATATGGCCGGAATGTGGTTGTGGTGGGCGGTCGCGATTGCGATTGTCGTAGGAATCGTCTGGGCGGTACGCCGGTCAGCCGGCAATACCGGCACCTCGGCCGAGGAGTTGTTGAAGCGTCGCTATGCGCAAGGCGAAATCGACAAGGACGAATACGAGAAACGTCTGCGTGACCTTCGGCAATGATGCACGCGGAATTCAGGAACTCGACGAAGTCAGCACTGATTAAATTCGATGCGGCAGTTCAGCACCGCGCGCAGCCGTAGATAAACTTCGCTTACCCGGCGGCGCCGGCAGGGTGAGGCGCCGGCGATGCGAAGGTCACGGAGACTCAGTCCGGGGTGCCGTGGTGGTCCGTCTTTATGGCGGAGACACCCGAAATGCGTGAAAACACAGCGACCACGGCTGCCGTTGCCAATCAGATGATTACCGGGAAACAAGCGACCGCAAAACGGGGGACCGCGGGGTGACCAGAGGGCCTACCGCCATGAGCCCCTCGCGCAATACGCAATCCTGTTCGGGTTGATGCTCGGTACCGTCGGTCTGGTGCTGAGCTTGTACGCACTCGCAAGAAGTATCGGCCGGACGCGCATGGAACCCGCCAAAGACGTGCCCGCCACCGCCGGGAGCCTGTCACGGGATCCCGTGGGTTCGCTACCTGACCTCGGGCCCCATCGCCGGCGGTGTCGGCGGCGCAAACGGCAGCGACAGCACCCACTGGCGAATGGGCTGCTGTGGCAAGACCTTGTCCACGAGCAACGCCGCCGTCTCGGCCATCCGCCGCGCGCCGCAGCTCGGGCAGAAGCCGCGGCGCTTGCACGAGAATGCCACCAGCTTCGCCTGGAGCAGGCGTAGGACTTGACCCGAAGAAAGCCGTGCTCGAGCAAACCGCACTTGAGGTAGGCTTCGAACCCGTCATTTACGTACCGCGGCAGCGCTCGCCCCTCGGCATCGCGCCGATCCCGCAACCGGCGATAGCGCTCGGCCACCGAGTTGGTAGAGCAGCGTCGCCTCGGACCGGTGCCGCGCAGACCCTGGTGCGCGCAGATGAAATCCTTCGCCTGCGCAATATCGCGGTCCGGCCGAAGTCGCTACGCCCTGCGCGTCCTTGCACTGCTTCGACAGGGTGAGCGTAAAGCCGAGCTATCGCGATCCGGCATAGACCGGCTCAATCCCGACTGAAGGGCGCTGATTTGTGACTCGTCGGCGGTGACGATGCAGGAAAGCCAGTGCACACCGGGCCCGTATCGGCAGTATAAAGTCGTTCTTGACTGCTGACCAGCTGACACCTGGCGGGTGACGACCTTTTTAAGGTCGACCGGGCGATCTACTGCGCGTTCTTCCAATCCTTGAATGACGCAATCGAAAGGTGCAGTAGAGGTGCAGTGCCCCGAGATTTCGCCAGAGTCGGCTTTGTTGGCAATCTGAGCGTTTGTTCATCATAGCTTTTTCGATGGTTTCCATCGACACTTCGCGTCTGTCGGAATTCCCTTAAGCTCCCGGCAACGTACTGTTTTATAGGCGAACTGAAAATCCGGGTGCCGGTCGGTTCGATTCCGCCACCGATTACTCGTCGATCCAGTTGCAGTTGCTGTCGATCGTCTGAATTGATTCCGGACGGCGAGTACGGCCAGAGCGCCGTTTCGTCACCTTTCAGTTGTCGGGGCGAGGGGTCCAATGATTCGGTTCCAGATCGAAAAACTGACGTTCAGCGGAGGCGACAAAATCTCCCTGGAGGAGAAACTCGCTGGGCCTCGCTGGTCGCACCCAACAGCTCTGGGAAGTCAACGCGCGCTGACCAACATCGAATCTCGTTTTGAGAAAGCCGAATGTCGCCGAGCAGCTGGTAGTCCACAAGTACGGACGTCGCCGAAAGAAGGAGAGCGAGTGTAGTTCCGCCAGTGGATATCGACGAACTACCCCGAGACCATACGAAATTTTGAAAAGGTATATGTAACGAAGGGCCAAGCAATAACAGACAAGAAGCTAGACGAAGACTGGAAGTCACAGATTCCGAGTCTCATTCAGTTCCTCTGTCATCGGCTGAACACTGACGAACGCCTACAGATCGTCAAAAGAAAGAAGCGCATCGATCGAACCGCTGATCCAGCCGAATACATTCATGTCCTTCAGGTCGACTGAGAAACTGCTCGAAAAGGTATCGAGAGAGATTCGTGACGCCTTTCAAGAAGGACTTGATCTATCAATTGGAGCGGCGGGGAGCAGGTCTGGTTTCATGTGGGCGACGAACCCGCCTCCGAGACCACGAGAATGACCGCGTCTCCAGCTCAGTGCCCAAGACGAGGCACTGGAAAGCAGCCGAGACTGGAAAACGAGGGCGACGGGATAAAGAGTTTTGCGGGCTGTCTCATTCGGGGTCTTATGCGGCGCACACAAAGTTCTGACTGGTGGACGAACCTTGAAGCCTCCCCGGGCATCCTCCTCAAGCTCGAAAGTTAGGCCGTCTGCTGGCTGAGACTGCATCTGACAGGCAGCGGCAGGTGATAGCCGCGACACACAGCCCCCGACGTTTGCTGATCGGCGCGCTGACGTCCGACGAAAACAGTAGCCGTCTGTCGCGTGCGGAGCGCGAGAAGGACATAAAATCGCGCCTACCTGCTGGATAGCAAGCAACTATCCGAGTTGTGGTCGAAGCCGCTGCTGCAGTCAACGGGCGCGATTAACGGCATCTCCACCAGCAAGGGCGTGGTGAGTTCGTGAAAGGCGGATTCGGATTGCCGATTCTTCGAGGCGCTGCTCGCGCGAATCGAAACCAAGGTGAAGTTCAATGAGGCTCCTGACCTTTACTTCATTCACGGAGGAGGCAAAAGCGCTATTGAAATACCTGGTGCAGGCGTACAAGTCCCTGAACGTCAATACCGTTGCGATCGCGGATTTCGATGTGCTTGCGCGTAATTCCAGTCCGAGATTGCCGGAACCCTGCGAAGCGTTCCGGCGAAGCCTTCGAGAACGTTTCCGCTGACTATGCAATTCCGCGGTGCTCTGCTCTGACCAGACCTTGCCGATAAAGTCAGTCGCACAGTTCGTGGAGCAGGCTTCCGAGTTGACTCACCAGGCGAAATCGACGCCGGGGAACTGATCTACTGAGCACCAAAGGCGCCTATATAGAACCGTTGTCGCAAGCGGCAAAGCGGGAGCTGACGCAAGAGCAAGTACGGGATCAGACCAAGCTCTGCCGGCGGCGCGCCACACCGCCTGCAAGAGATGTCTCACACATGCCAAGCCCGCTCGCTTGTCCGTTAGTTCGGGAAGGAGAGCTAGAGAGCTTTTGGCGAGAAGGCCCGGCGTCAAAAAGCGATTGGATACATCAAGCCATTGAGCTCATCAATAGCGATCCGAGCAGCTTTGCCGAGGCGGAAAAGTTCCTTATTGGTGTATGCATGTCGTTGCGGTTGTGTGGTCCAGACACGGAAGGCGCCAGAGGCGTAGCATCAATCGGCTGGTGGCGATTGCGGTTCGTCTTGCGCGCTCGTTGTAGAAACAAGGTCGATTGTTCCATCAGGCGTCGCTCAACTGTTTCCTGGCCACCCGCTGTGGTCCGCAAAAATCTCTGAACGCCGTTAGGATCAACGCGTTCTGGGACATCTGGTAAACCATCGGAATAGGATGCTGGGATTGGACCTTGAGGCGTGTGCGCCGGCGCGTGGGCGCCGTCCTGCGGCTGACGCGAGCACCAGCTGGCAGGTCGCGCTCGCGTCAGCCGCCCGGCCGGCTTCCGCGGCGGCCTGCATCATGAGATCTTCCTTGCAACTGGCCGCGCTGACGGCAATTTCTGCGGAGGACAGAGGCTCACCGACGAACGTGGCATTGTCGGCCGAACTTCAGCCTGGCCAGCACAGGCGGCGGGCGTCAAGGTTGGCAACCGCGTAAGGGGCTGACCGAACACTTCGCCGCGTGAGATCCGGCGTGACTGAAGTCATGCGCTTATGTGCACAAATCTGCGATGGCAAACGGGCGCTCCTGCCACATACGGGTAGAGCAAAACCGTCACGTACTGTTGCTCTGGTGGGCTCCGAAGGCAGGGGTCACAAGTTCGAATCTTGTCGGGCGCGCCAATTTTTCCCCTTATACTTCAGAGTGTTAAAAACGGCCCTCCTACGCCGTTTCCGACCACTGTCCTTTTTTGCGTGAGGCGCAATTCGCAACGATGAAAGTGCAGGATCGTGGCCGGCTTCAGCACGATCGCGGAGCGAAGCAGGCGGGCAGGGCGCACGAGGCTCGCACACAGTCCAGCCACAATTCGGTCGATCGGACGCAGATCCGGTGCTCGCTGTCGAGGCCGCTTCAGGACCAGCAACTGATGCCTCAGGAATACAGATTCGGCAACGACTGATCGCGCGCCGCCCGGCCGCATCACGCGGACGACGGTAATGATCAGGTGGACGACGAGGATGACGACATCACGCATGGCCTGTGCATGGTAGTCCGATCAGGGAACTTGACAAGCTTACGAAAACCGCGAGATTCTGCGATGAATAGGAATTCGCACACGACACGTACAAGGTCTGCCCAGCTTGCGAGTTGTACGTCAGCGTTGCCCATAGAAATGCTCCACGAACGGTTTACGAAAACTCTGATGGTAGGCAAGACAGCTGTTTTGTAACGTTGCGAAAGACGCGATTACGGCATGCCCGTCGCTGCGCGCGGCAGCCTGCTGCAGTGCTTGTGCTGCCTGTTTGGTTTTGTTGTCATGACTCCTGAACTCGCCCGTATTGGCGCCAACAAAACGCAGAATACGCGTCTTCTCTAACAGTGGCGGCTGCGGGTGATCGGCAATCAGCGGTGCCGCTGTTGCCACTGCGTCCCAGTCTTCACGGGAAATGGCCGCGGTAATAACCTGCATGTTGTTGCTCATGTCCTGCATGATCGTGCGCAGTGCCAGCGGCTCGGATTTGTTGCCATCATCAGCCCAGGCCAGTGAGCGGGGCGCCTACCAGCAGTGTGCCGACGACGGCGGCTGTAAGACAAGCCCCTGAAATCGATGTCGGTGTTGCATGGGAACCTCCTTGCGGGTGACAGTGGAGAGATGAGTCATGAGCGCGTGGCGCGCTGCAAGCACACGATGAGAGAGCGGAGGATGCTACGGACGCGTGGCGTCCCAGCCGCCACCGAGCGCCTTGAACAGTGCAACCAGTTCTATGGCGGCGGCGGTGTAGGTGCGGGCATAGGCATCTTCGCCGTCGCGCAGGACTCGCTCTTCGGCCAGCAGGTCGGTGAGCGCGATATCACCGGCTTGGAAGCGTGTCCGCGCGTGACCGTAGCTGCGGCGCGCGGCCTCCACAGCCGCCTGCTGGGCCTGAACTGCGTCAAGCCCCAGGCGGTAATCGCCCAGCGCGCGCTCCGCGTCGCCCAAGGCGGCCAGCACGGCCTGCTCGTAGGTGAGTGCGGCTTGTTGCTGCCGCGCCTCGCTGGCGCGGATCTCCGCGCGCACGCGACCGCCGTCGAACAAGCGCCAGGAGATTAACGGCATGATCGAGAAGGTCTACTGGCGGACTCGGATAGATCGCCGGCTTCCGGCGAGTTGGAAGCCGGCGCCAGCGCCGATCGACAGCTTCGGAAACAGCTCTGCGGTTGCCACGCCAATGTCGGCGGTGCTGGCAGCCAGGCGACGTTCGGCGGCGCGCACGTCGGGTCGGCGTCGCAGTATGTCGGCGCGCTCACCGACAGGTAATGGGGCCAGCGCCATCTCCGGTGCGCCGCCGTCGATCAGTGCCAGCTCGCGTTCCGGTGGTGAACCCGAGCAGCAAGCCGAGGCCCAGCGCAGCACCGCGCAGGCGCGCACGGATGGCTGGCAGGCCGGCGGTGACGGCAGCGAGGTGCGCGTGTGCGGCCTCAACATCGGCCTGTGCCACGTCGCCGACGTCGAAGCGCTGGCGTACAAGATCGAGCGTTTGCTGTAGAGTTCCCACCGCGGCTTCGCGCGCGGCCAGTTCGCGCTGCGCGCCTCTCAGCGTGAAATAGGTGCGTGCGACTTCGGCGGTGACGCTGATGCGTACGTCATTCGCATCAGCTTGCGCGGCCTGCACACTGGCCTCGGCGCTTTCCACCGCGCGCCCGGTTCGGCCGAACAGATCGATTTCCCACGCCGCATCGAAGCCCGCATCATAGATCGTTTGATCACGCTCGAGCCCGGGAATGGAACCGATCGGCAGTGGCCCGTTCTCGCTCTGCCGGCGTCGGGTCACGCTGCCACCGGCATCGACGGATGGCGCATAACCACCAGCGGCGCGGTCGCGCAGCGCGCGCGTCTCGTCGATGCGCGCGCGCGCCTGACGCAGGTCGAGGTTATCGGACAACGCAGCAGTCACCAGCCGGTTCAGAGCGGGATCGCCCAGCGACGACCACCAGACTGCCAGGTCGACCTGCGCCTTTGCAGCAACGTCCGGCTGCGTCCAGCCGTTGCCCGTGTCGACCGGCGGCGGCTCGCGGTAGTCGGGGCCGACGGCGCAGGCCCCGAGCAGAAATGCGCTCAGCATGGCCGCCGGTGCGTATAACATGCGACGTTGGATACTCGATGAGCCTGTCATAGCAGCTCCTGCATGGTGTATGAAATCATGATCACCCCAGGCGGCTGCGGACGAATACTGTCGCCATCGTCAGCGTCACCAGGGCTATCGCGGCCAGCGGCCAGGTGTTGGCGATAATGTCCGCGGCGGGCATGGCCTTGAGAAACGTGCCTTCGACGATTACCAAAAAATGTTTGAGCGGAATCGCCTGAGCCATCCACTGCAACACTGTCGGCATGTTTTCCACCGGGGTGGCAAAGCCCGACATCAGCACCGCCGGTACGCCGATGGCGAAAGTGCCGAGGATCGCCTGCCGCTGCGTCGCAGAGACGGAGGAGACCATCAGGCCGATACCCACCACTGACAGGATGAACAGCAGGACGCTCGGCAATAGCAGAAGGAACGAGCCCTCGAAGGGCACACGGAACAGGAACGCCGCCGCGGCGATCATCATCAGCCCCAGCGCGGCGCCGATGGCGAGTGCGGGTACGGTCTTGGCGACGATGATTTCCAGCGTGGTGGTCGGCGAGACCAGCAACTGATCGAATGTGCCCAGTTCGCGCTCGCGAGCGATTGACAACGCGGTGATCATGAGCGCGCTAAAGAAGACGAGAATGCCCGACAGGGCCGGCACCACGAACCAGCGATAGATCAGATTGGGATTGAACCAGTTGCGCACCACAACGGGTGAGGCGTTGCGCGTGTCCGGCCTGGCGGCGGCGCCGACGTCGGCGGCGATGGCGTTGAGGTAGCCGACCGTTATCTGGCCGGCGTTGCTGCGCCGACCATCGACGATGACCTGTGCAGTCCCGGTGCCCCCGGCGGCAATATCCCGTGAAAAGTTCGGCGCCAGGTCGAGGCCGGCGATGACCTTGCGTTCATCAATCAGTGCGCGCAACTCATCGCGGCTGTGTACCGTGCGTACTTTGTTGACGAACTCAGCGGTTGCCACACGCGCCACAAACTCGTGCGACCAGTGGCCGGCATCGCGGTCGTGGACGGCGATATCGACATTGCGAACTTCCAATGTGGTGGCGAATGCGAAGATCAACAGCTGCATCAATGGCGGTACAAAGACCACGACTCGGCTGCGAGGGTCACGCAGGATGCTGAGAAGCTCCTTGACGATCTGCGCTCGCAGGCGGGCGTTGGTGAATCTCTTGAGCAGGCTGCGCATCGCTCAAGCCTCCAGGTTCTTACGGGTTTTTTCTTGGCGATTGCGAAGAACAGCACGCCGATCACTGCCATCGCCGCAAGGTCGGGCAGGAACACTGTCCAGACGTCGCCGGCCAGAAACACCGTCTGCAGCGAGGTGACGAAGTAACGCGCCGGTATCAGGTAGGTAATGGCCTGGATCGGCAGCGGCATGGCATCGATTTCAAACAAAAAGCCCGAAAGGAGAAAAGCTGGCAGAAAGCCCGAGAACAGCGCGATCTGCGAGGCGAGGAACTGATTCTTGGTGAGTGCCGAGATCAGCAAACCTTGTCCAAGCGCCGGAATCAAAAACACCGCCGATAGCGTCAGTAGCGCTAACAGTGAACCGCGCAAGGGCACGTCGAATATGAAGGTCGCAAGCGCTGCGGAGCCGAGTGTCGCGATCATGCCCAGAACAAAATAGGGCAGCAGTTTACCGATCAGGATTTCCAGTACCGAAGCCGGTGTCGACAGGGCTGCCTCCATCGTCCCGCGCTCCCATTCCCGTGCGACCACCAGTGCGGTAAGCATGGTGCCGATGATGGTCATCACAATGGCGATTGCGCCGGGCACCAGTGATCGACGGCTTTCGAGTTCGGGGTTGAACCAATAGCGTGGTTCAAGCCGGATGGCCGCGGTCGGCGCACCGCCACGGCGACCTGCGGCCCAGGTCTGCACCACGCCCTGGCGTATAATTGGCGACAAAATTGGCCGTGTTAGGTAGCGAGCCGTCGGTGATTACCTGCACCATGTGATTGCGGCAACGGTGACGCCAGCCTGACCTCGAAGTCCTGGGGATTATGACGAAGCCGCGCAACTCGCCGGACACTACCTGCTCGGCAACCTCCCGGCGGTCACGTGCCGGTGTCACTTTCAGGTAGCGGGTGCCGACGAACGCGGCAGCCAGCGACTGCGCGGAGGCACCATCGGATTCCAGCACCACGCCGATGCGCACCTCGCGCACGTCCAAGGACACCGCGTAGGCAAACAGGAATAGCAGTATTACCGGCAACACAAAAGCGATCAGGATGGTCGATGGATCCCGTATCGCCTGTAGGCTTTCCTTGCGCACCAGCGCGGTCAGTCGGCGCCAGTCGAACTTGTGCCCGGCACGTTCGCCGGGAGCCGTACCGACGTGGGTTTTGACGGTCCCGGTGTTCACGCCGCCTTCGCGTCTGCGCGCGCCTTATCGTCCAGATCGGCCGACTCGACCAGATGGATGAAGGCATCTTCCATCGTTGGGTCGGGATACTTGTCGCCTCTGGCGCCACGCTTGAGCGCATCGGGTGTGTCGAGGGCAATGAGCTTTGCACGGTACATCATCGCCACGCGGTCGCAGTACTCGGCCTCGTCCATAAAGTGGGTAGTGACCATGATAGTCACTCCCTTGCGCGCCAAACCGTTGATGTGTGTCCAGAACTCGCGACGGGTGATCGGATCGACGCCGGAGGTCGGCTCGTCGAGGAATAGCACCGGTGGCCGGTGCATCAGCGCGCAGGCCAGTGCCAGGCGCTGCTTGTAGCCCAGTGGTAGCGAATCCGGCGAGGTACCTACGATACTGTTTGAGATCGAATGTCTCGATCATCTCGTCGATGCGCTCGCGCTTACCGCTTCCTTCCAGCCCGTAGACGCCGGGCAGAAAACTCGAGGTTTTGCCGCACCGATAACAGCCCGTAGAGGGAGAACTTCTGTGCCATGTAGCCGAGCTTGCTTTTGGCCGCGCCCGTGGCATGCCGTAGGTCGTTGCCGACCACCTGCGCTTCGCCTTCGGTCGGCTTCAATAGTCCGCAGAGCATCTTGAAGGTAGTCGACTTGCCGGCACCATTGGGACCGAGCAGGCCGAAGATTTCACCCTTGCGGACCTCGAAGCTGACGTTGTCGGTGGCGGCGAAATCACCGAAACGCTTGGTCAGATTCCGACAGGACACCGCAATGTCCGAATCGAGCTCGACTGCGTCCATGCGCTCGGCCAATGCTGAGGTGCCGCCCGGGCCGCCGCCGAGCAGGTCGATAAATGCGTCCTCGAAACGAGGCTGCACTGGTTCGAGTTTTGCGCCGACCTCGTCGGCTAGGGCAGCGATTTCCTCGCGCCCGACATCCGCGCGCAGCACCACACGCACGGCGTCGCCCTGGATCACACCGTCGCTGACGGAGGCAAGATTCAGCGCTTGTGACAGCACTGCGCGACGCTCGTCGCCGACCTGCTCGAGGCGGAAGCTGCGCTGCTTGAGGCGATTGGTGAGGTCCTGCGGCGGACCGTCGAACTCAAGTTTACCTTCATTGAGCAGTAGTACGCTCTCGCAGCGCTCGGCCTCGTCGAGGTAAGCCGTCGACCAGACCACGGCCATGCCGTCATCGGTGAGTTCCTGCACCATGCGCCACAGATCCTGTCGGCTGACCGGATCGACACCAACACTGGGCTCGTCCAGCAGCAGCACTTCGGGTTTTGCCATCAGCGCGCAAGCCAGTCCCAGCTTCTGCTTCATGCCGCCGGAGAGCTTACCGGCGAGGCGTTCGGTGAACGGGCCCAGTTTGGTGAAATTGAGCAAGCTTGCGAAGGTGTCGGAGTACTGATCGGCGTTCATGCCGCGCAGCTGCGCGTACAGACGCATGTTCTCCAGCACCGACAGATCCTCATAGAGTCCGAAGCGCTGCGGCATGTAGCCGCTGACGATGTGGATAGCGTCGTTGTCGTCGACCACATCGTAGCCGGCCAACGTTACATGGCCACCATTGGGCACCAGTAGTCCGGTCATGATTCGCATCAGGGTGGTCTTGCCGGCACCGTCAGGGCCAACCAGGCCGGTAAGGCGGCCGTAGTGGATCGCAGCACTGAAGCCACGCAAAGCCTCGACCTCGCCAAAGTGTTTGGTGACGTCCTCAATAACGACGGCCGCGGCATCCTTGCGGTGCCCGGCGCGGGGTGTCGGGTAGCGGAGCGAGCGCTCAAATCATCGCCTCTTGGGCGCGTTCGCTTACGGTCCGCTTTACGTCGACTTCGACCGTCACCGGCATGCCCTGACGCAGGCCCTGATCGGCTTCGTTGACCACTATGCGCAGCCGGTAGACAAGGTCGGTGCGCAGGTCGGTAGTCTCCACTGACTTCGGTGTAAACTCCGCGCGCGGCGAGATGAAACCGACTTGGCCGCGATAGACCTTGTTCGACGAATCAGTGTGCACGCGCACCTGCGCGCCTGGCGCGATGTGGCCGAGATTCGGCTCGCTGATATAGGCGCGCACGTAGACCGGGTCGCGCAGGCTCAGGCTGTACACGGTGCTGCTACTTGCCACCATGCTGCCGGGTTCGCGCACCCGGGCAATCACCGTGGCATCGCTCGGTGCCAACAGCTCCGTGTCGGCCAGCGCGGTGCGCGCCTGCGCCAGCGCAGCCTCGGCCGCTGCCACCCGCGCTTCGCCGGCGGCGATGTCCTCGCTGCGGAATCCGGCCGTGGCCAACGACAATGCCGCCTTGGCAGCGGCCAGATTGGCCGCTGCCTGATCGCGCGCGGCGCGTGCGGCATCGACGGTGCGTTGGCTGCTGGCACCCGATTCGAGCAGGGTGTATTGGCGTTTGAAGTTACGCTCAACTTCGTGAAAAGCTGCCTGCGTTTGGCTCACACGCTCCTGCGCCTGCGTGATTTCCTGCGGACGATTGCCGCTGCGCAACTTGTCCAGTTCGGCCTTCGCCACGCGCAGCCCGGCCTCGGCCACGGCCAGCGCATCACGGTAAGGCACGGCGTCGAGCTGAGCCAGCACCTTGCCGGCGGAGACAGCGTCGCCCTCATCGTAAGCCATGCTCGCCAGGCGGCCAGGCTGGCGGAAAGCCAGTTCGACCTCGCGGATGTCGACGTTGCCATACAGGCGCAGCACGCCGTCATCGTCGCTGTCACGCAGCAGCCAGAACAGCAACAGGCAGACGACGGCGATCGCGGCAACGGTGATCGAGATCCAGCGGGTCTTGCCGGTGGGGATGCTCGGGGTTTTCATTGGTGTGCTTCCAGTTGGAAAATTGTTTGCTCGCCGCCACGACAGTTAATCACTCAGATGTGCGCAGACTTCGAAGTTGCAAATCGAGCAGGCGCTCACCTTCTTTGATCAGATTGAAACGCCGCGCACTGACCGACCAACGTACGGCTAACCCTTGCACCAGCGAGATGAGCAGATACGCTCCATCCTCGGCGTCAAAATCGTCCCGAAAAACGCCGGCGTCCTGCGCGGCGATGATGTTGCCGGTCAGGCGTTGGTGAAATCGCTGCATCAGGGCAACAAAGACCTTGCGCAGGCGATCATTTTCAACCTGCAATTCGCGAGAAAACAGAATCGCCGGGATGGCCGGAAAGGTTCGGATCAATCGCAGCTGCGCGAGTACCAGGCGCCGCAGGCGCGCCTCCGGCGTGCTGGCATCCGATTGTTCCGCGCGGGCCCAGCGTTTTTCCATCTGTTCTCCGATGTAGTTCGCCACCGCCTCCCAAATACTGAGCTTCTTCGGAAAATGGCGAAACAAACCCGGGTGCGTTAAGCCGACGGAATTCGCCAGTGTCTCGGTCGTCACGCGATCAGGGCCGAGCTGATCGGCGAGATCGAGTGCGGCCGACACCACTTCGGCCTTGCGTACGTCGGCGCTTTTACGGGTGCGTGTTGAGGTTGCCATCGTAACTCCGAGTGAGTGCCTACTCGCTAACGTAATGGGAAGGACGGGAAATAGCAAGTGCGCCGGTGCGGTTTTGGGCGACAACCCGGTTGGGGCTTCAGCGTGGGGAAACCGGGGCTGGACGAGTTTGTGGATTTGACTTATAGTGAGCGAGTACTCACTATGCACAATAATACCTGGATGACCAGCCTCTCGCGATGGCTGCTGGCGAACAGCAGGCAATTCGGTTGGCAAGACAATGATATGAGTAGTGTTTAATGAAAAACCTGAATCACGAGTCCGTGCCGCGATGGCACCAGTGGATATGGCGGAGCGCGCTGCTCCTTATCGCACTCGGCTTGGTTGGCCTGATGGCGTATCGGGTCGCAGGCTTGCGCGGCGCCAATCCGCTGCCGCAGCCACCGGTGCCTGCGGTCCAGATCGAAACGCTTCGCGAGCAGCCACTGCAAGTCTTTCAAAAGTATACCGGCACCATCACGACCCGGCATCGCTTTGCCGTCGCCGCGCAGGTTAGCGGCAGCGTGCTGAAGGTTCCCAAGCGCGAAGGTGAACGCGTTGACCGCGGCGAGTTGCTGGCACTCCTCGATGCAACGGAATTTCAGGCTGAAGTGATGCGACTCGAAGCCTCGATCGAGGGTCTCCATGCGGATCTCGGCTATTGGCAGACGCAACTCTCTCGGTATCAGTCGCTGTTCGCGAGTCAGGCTGTCTCGCAACAGGCGCTCGACGACAGCGAGCGTCGCGTTCGGACCCTGCAGGCGTCTTTAAAGGAGGCGCAGCAGGCACTTCGGCAGGCAACAACGCGTCTCGCCTACACGGAAATTCGTGCGCCCGCTGACGGTTTCGTTCAAACGGTGTACGTGCAGCCGGGCGATCTTGCGCGCGCCAATGCCCCACTCATTGAGTTGCTTGACGATCGTAGCCTGAAAGTGGTTATCACATTGCCACAGGCCGATTTGGCGATGCTCACGATCGGTGCACCCGCGGCGGTATCAGTTGTCGGTATGGATGAGGCGATTGACGGTCAGCTCGATCGCCTGTATCCGGCCCTGGATACCCCAACGCGCACCGGCACCGGTGAGGTGTTCTTGCTCGAATCGTTACCCGGGACTGCGTCCGGGCATGTTGGCGAGCGTGACGCTGCGATTGGTGCACATGGATGCGGCGCTGACCGTACCAGCGCACGCGGTGCACACACGACAAGGGGTGAGCGGTGTGTTTGTCTCGGAAGACGGCATTGCGAAGTGGCGACCGGTTCAGAACCGGGCATACCGTCGGACAACGCATTCAGATCATCGAGGAAATCGCGCCGGGTAGCCGCGTGATTGTCACGCCCGACACCCGACTTGACGATGGCATGATCGTGAAGCTCGTACCAGGTGGAGCGCTGAAATGAGCTGGCCGGCGTTTTCGTTTAAGTATCGCTATACGGTCTTCGCGGCATTGATCGGGGTGGTGCTGCTGGGACTGTACGCTCGCCTGGAGTTGCCGGTTCGATTGTTCCCCGACACCGATCCGCCAATAGTCACCGTCATTGTGCCGTACCCCGGCGCCGCCGCCAGCGATGTCGCGAAAGTGCTCAGCAAACCGCTGGAGGAGGAGATTGCCGGCATTGACGGTACCGCCAAGGTCACCTCTACCAGTCAAACCGGTTTGAGCGTTGTTAAAGCGGAGTTTCACTATACCCGCGCGGTGGATACCGCAGCGGTCGATGTACAAAACGCAATCAGTCGTATTCGTCCGACACTACCGTCCACAATCGGTGAGCCGCAGGTACTGCAGTTCTCGTCCGCCGACAAACCGATACTGACGATCGCGTTGGCGAGTGAGTCCCTGGCGCTGACCGATGTTCGCGAGCTGGCCGACAATGCCATCAACGACCGACTGCAAATGCTGTCCGGTGTGGCGGCCGTGGACGTGTTTGGCGGCCACAAACGCCAACTGGAAATTGCACTCGACCGTGATCGCCTGGCCGCGTATTCAGTGGACGTCGGCACAGTGACGGCAACCTTGCAGGCGTGGAACCTGATGGCCTCGGGTGGGCGCGTCGATCGTGGTGAGCAGGAAGCCGTGGTGCGCTTCTACGCCCCGTTACAGGAGCCCGCAGAGATTGCGGCACTGATCGTACGGCAGCAAGGCGATCGGCAGGTCCGTATCGACGATGTCGCCGAAGTGCGCTTCGCAGCTAAGGAAGCCGGCCGCGCCGCCTATCGCTACAACGGCCAGGATGCCATTGCCATTCAGGTGCTCAAGCGCGGCGATGCCAACACCGTTGCAGTGGCACAGGCAGTTCGTGACGCGCTGGACGACTTGCGCAGCGAACATCCGGCGCTCAGTTTCGCGGTGGCCGATGACGACTCGGTGTTCACCGAGCTTGTCATCGCCAACATGACCAGCTCCGTATTGCTGGCGATCGGGTTGACAATTCTGGTGGTGTTCTTGTTTCTCGCGGACTTTCGCCAGGCCGCGATCATTGCCTTGTCCGTGCCGATTGCGTTCTTTGCCACGTTTGCTCTGATGCATCTTGTCGGTATCGACCTCAACATGGTCACCATGTCGGCCATCATTCTGTCGATCGGCCTGCTGGTGGATGACGGCATCGTCGTAATCGAGAATATTGCGCGCCATTTGAAGAAGGGTAGCTCGCCCGTCAAGGCCGCACTTGGCGGTACCGAGGAGATTTTTCTTGCGGACCTTTCGGGCACGATTACCACCATGGCCGTGCTGGTACCGCTGCTGTTTCTGGGCAGCTTCGTCGGCAAGCTGTTCGGCCCACTTGCCTGGACGGTGCTGTTTGCGCTCGGCGCCTCGTTTGTCATCTCGGTGACGTTGATTCCACTTTTGGCGGCACTTTGGTTGCGTGCCGAGGGCCCGGACGATCAACACGCCGCATGGCGAGGACGGTTCCACGCCAGCCTCAATTTCTTGCGACTGAAATATCTGCGATTGTTGCGCTGGGGTATGGGGCATCCGTGGCGGCTGATGCTTGGTGCTATCGTATTGCTGCTGGCCAGTGTCCGTGTGATGGGTTGGGTAGGCAGCGAGATGTTGCCGAAGTTCGATTCCGGAAGCTTTGAGCTATCTATCGACACCGTGCCGGGCACATCCATCGAAAGGACTCTTGAAATTGTCGGGACTGTGGAGCATCGATTGCTTGCCGAGGGGGCCGTCACCGACATCAGCACGCAGATCGGCTACGAGATCGGTGGCTATTACCTTGGCACGCGCGGTGCGATGGATACCAACCAGGCACAAGTGACGGTGACAATGACGCCGCGCACCGGACGTGACACAACGATATGGGCGGTCATGAACGACGCGCGCAGTGTCCTTTTGCAACAACCGGGCGTGGTGCTGGCAATCGCACGGGAAAAGGGTGGTACCGCACGCTCCACCACCGCGGCGCCAATTGATGTACGCCTGAGTGGCTCCGACCCGATGGAACTTGATCGCCTGGCGCGCGAGGTTCTTGATCGCGTCGCCGACGTCCCCGGGCTGGTCAGTCCCTATGCCAACTGGCTCGTCGATACCCCGGAGCTGCACGTCGAGGTCGATCGGGTGCGTGCTTCGGAACTCGGTCTGACCGGGCAACAGGTGGCGGACGAAGTTTATCAGGCCATGGAGGGCCGTGCGGTCACCGCGTATCGTCAGCCCATCGACCGGGATCTCGATGTATTCGTTCGCTATGCAAAAGGCGACCCACTCGATCTCCCGGCATTGGAAAATATTCGCCTGCCGACAGCACACGGCACGGATGTGCCGGTGCGTGAGATTGCCGACGTTGAGCTGGCGGCTGGGCCCGCGCATCGTTACCCGTGAAGATTATCAACAGACGCTCGATGTCCTTGGCTTTACCCAGGGCCGACCGTTGTCACAGGTCATTGCCGACGTTCGCACGCGTGTCGAGGACCTGTCGCTCCCGGCGGGTTATTCGCTCGACATTACCGGCGAGCAAACGGACTTTGAAGCGGCCCGCACACGCATGTTGCGCGCGCTGGCGTTTGGGATCCTGGCCGTGTACCTGGTATTGGTCGCCCAGTTTCGCTCGTTCGGGCATCCGCTCACCATCATGCTGGCGATTCCGTTGCAGTTCATTGGCGTTGGCATTGCTTTATTGGTTGCGGGTAAGTACCTGTCGATGCCGGCTTTGCTGGGCATCATTCTGCTGACCGGCACGGTGGTCAACAACAGCATTGTGTTGATTGACTACATCTTGCAACGAACCCGCGCGGGCATGGCGCTCGATGACGCCGTCACCGAATCGGTGTCAGTGCGCTTTCGCCCCATCATGATGACGGCACTCTCGGACGTGGCCGGCATGTTACCGCTGGCACTCGAACTGGCTGTTGGTGCTGAGCGTTTTTCACCGATTGCCACGGTGGTCATCGGCGGCATTCTTGTCGCGACCCTGCTGACACTGGTAGTGATTCCGGTACTGTTCCGTCTCATTGCACAGGCGCAGGCGCGCCGGGGGAGCAACAGTGTGCGAGCATTGCCGGGATCTGAAGACCCGCATGAGTTAACCCTGTCGTGAAAGGAGACGACCTGGACATATCTGACGGGCTTCTGTTGTTGATTCATGCCCTGACTTTCTTACGCGTTTTGCTGGCGGTAGTGTTCGATCGGCCACGCAACCGACGCCTGCCGCAACTCACCCGAGAGGTACTACCATGATTACCACACGATTGATCGCTGCCGCTGCCATTTTCACGTTCGCCGTCACCGCGGCAACGGCAGAGAACGAACCAACCCTGAAGGAAATCATGCAGGGCTGCGTGACAGCCTTGTCGAAATGACCGACGGCTTGTTATTGGGCGAGCCGGACCGAGTGTCGCGCGCGGCCCTCGGCATCGCCGAGCACCCACCGATATCCGAGCGTGACCGGTCCATCATCGCTGCAACGCTGGGCGCCGAGATGCCGGCATTCGCTGAGTTTGACCAGTTGGTACATTCGCTGTCGGTCAGCATCGGCGAGGCGGCAACGCAAAGTGATCTCGTGCGTGCCGAACGCGAGTATCAGCAAATGCTAAACGCGTGTCTTGGATGTCACTCGGTCTATAAAACCCGCGTCGCACAAGCGCTTGGCGCTAACGAAACAGCACCCTAATCGCATCCAGGTGGTTTCCACAGTTGAGGGGAAATTGGACATTTTATAGCATGTGAGTACTTACTAACTGCTATCTTAATGATGGACTGAACGAGGAGAGCGAAATGAACGAATCCAATTTACGCACAACCGCGCCGCAGCGGCAATTGTGGCTACGTGTTGCCGGCGTCGTTGGGATGCTGTTTGGTTTGATGACGCTCCGGGAAGGCGGGGCCGTGTTGTTCGTTGATGGTGCGGCCCGCGAAGCGGCGGGAAATTATGTGCCGTTCGTGCTTTGGTTCAACTTCCTGGCGGGCTTCGTGTACGTCATTGCCGGGCTCGGACTGTGGTTTCTGCAAACTTGGTCGGCGCGCGTCGCACTTGGCATTGGCGTGGCGACCTTGGTCGTGTTCGCCGCCTTCGGCCTGCATGCCATCGTTGGTGGCGCGTTCGAGACCCGCACGGTGGTGGCCATGACCCTTCGCAGCACGATTTGGCTCCTGATTGCCGCGATTGCCTGGCGATCGCTGGTGCGTAAGACCCCCGGGCCACCAATGGAACCTGGCCTGAAATGAACAGTCGATCCCTCGCTCTGATTGCGACGAGTCTGGCCCTTATCAGTGTCGGCGCGGATCGCATACAGGTGGGACTGATTGATGGAATGACCCGCCAGGCTCGGGTGACGAGTTCGGAACGATTTGCCGATGTCTCGCTGTTGACGCTCGACACACCAGTGTCGGGCATTGAACCAGTCACTGTGGGTGATTCTGACAATGCGCGCGTGGGCGATCGGGTGTTCGTCGTCGGTGCACCGTATGGAGTGAGCCACATACTGACGGTTGGCTACGTCAGCCTGCTGCACCGAGCCGAAATGTCGGGGGAGTCCAGTTATGCGGATCTTATCCAGACCGATGCAGCCATCAATTCCGGCGATCCGCTGTTCAATGAAGAAGGCCAATCGATTGGCCTCGTCAGCCATATCCGTAACCGCTGGGTGGTTCGGAAGGACTGGGATTCGCGGTCACCATCAATTCTGCGCGGGAACTGATCATTGACCATCGATCATTCTGGCCAGGATTTGTTGGCACCTTATTGCCACCCAAGCTCGCGCGCACATTCAATGTTTCACAAAACAGCGGAATGCTCGTTCAGCAGATTGCCGAGGAGTCCCCGGCCCGGAAGAAGTGTTCGCGCTGCTGGTTGGAGCACGCGACCGAATTGCACACTGGCTTGATTGAGTACTGAAATGAGTAGAGATAGCGTTTTGCAACCCGCGGAGCATCCAGCCTATCAACTGGCATTCGAAGATGTCGATTTTCTCGCCAAGGATGATCTCAGGCCGTTGCGACTGCAACTCGAACTCCTAAAGCCCGAGTGGTACCTGCGTCAGGCCAAGGTACGTTCCACGGTAGTGGTTTTTGGCAGTGCTCGTTTGCTCCCGGTTGATGAGGCTGAACGTCAGCTTGCCGAACTGATCGCATCATCCGGCGAGTATCCGTCCGATGCGGAGCAACAGCGTGCACTGGCCGAGGCACGAAAACGCGTGCAATACGCACCGTTTTATGAGGAAGCACGGAAATTCGCAGCGATGGTCTCGGCGCGATTCCCAGAGAAACGATACCGAGTTCGTGGCAAGGAAAGTAGAAACGCCGTCGCGGTCTAAACGGTGGGTATTGCTATTGTTGAGCGCGGCACTTTCACTGAACATGGCATCGGCTGATGAAGTGGGTGACTGCATTGTCGAGACCGTACAAAAAGCCAGTGAGTCGATGACCGTCGGCGAGGTGCGAGAGCAATGCATGGCTAAGTCCGTGTCAATAGCGGACTCACAGGCTAAACCGGCCGATAATTCGAGTAGATCGAGCGCAATCGAGCGGCGCTTCGTCTCTGAATTCGACACCATGGACCGACCGTACACATTGACCGCACACCGGCCGAACTACGTGTTGCCGTATACATACAACTCGCGGCCAAATAATGCACCTTTCGATTTTCTGGAGTCCGGCGATGTCGTAAAGCGTGAAGAAGCAAAGTTTCAGGTGAGCTTCAAACTTCCAGTGACCCACGATCTCCTGGTGCCGGATAGCACGTTGTTCTTTGCTTACACCAATCAATCCTGGTGGCAGCTGTACAACACGGAGTTTTCCTCAGCGTTTCGCGAAAGCGATCACGAGCCGGAGCTGTTTGTGCGCCACTTTGGTGGGCCGAATTTCGGCAGCTTTCGAGTCGCCGGTTGGGATCTGGGTTTTGCCCATCAGTCAAACGGTCGTCCTACGCAACTGTCCCGCAGCTGGAACCGCGTGTTCGCCAACGTCGCTCTCGATGCCGGCGATCTCTCCGTATCCGTGAAAGCCTGGTATCGCCTGCCGGAAGATGCCAATACCGACGATAACCCCGCCATCTATCAGTATCTCGGTTACGGAGAGTTTCGGGCCTTGTATACGCCCAATCGAAACACGTTTGGCTTGATGTTACGTCAGGGGACCGAGGAGGGCGCGGTGGAACTCACCTGGAGTTATCCCTTGAGTTCTTTCTTAAGACTGTACGCCAGTTACTTCAATGGATACGGAGAAAGTTTGCTCGACTATGACCATCATTTGGAGCGTATAGGTATCGGTGTGGCGCTGAATGATTACTTGCAGCGATAGGTTGCAGGTCAGGCTATTGATTATCACAAGTTGACGTGAACCACCCCGGATACTCGGGAGACTTTTTTTGTGTGGGGCCAGGAAGTTTCAGGAAAGGCGGGGAATAGCGCGGAACGAACAGTCACTGCGTGAGATTTGCGTGACGCGCAATTCGCAACACGGTATTGGGCCTTCGTACACACACTTTTTCCGCCGCTTCGATGAGCCGTGCAATGTCGGGCGCCGAGTAGTGTGTCGTCATTCGATCAGATTTGTGCCCCAACAAATCCTGACGATCTTCAAAACTCTTTATCGCCAGCCGGGCACTCCAGACGATAAAGCGCTGGCGCAGTAACTTGCCCCGTCAGGGGTTGCAGTCTCCGATCAGCGTGCGCAAACAGCACATCGCCATCGGCATAGAGAAAACTGGCTGGGCCCAGTGCCCGTAGCGCCAAAGCCACTTCAGCCACTATATCCAGTCTGGCTTGATGTTGGCAGGACATGGCCAGTAGCCCGCACATCAGCGTATAGGAAGAGATGTCATTTCTCGTGGCGCATCAGCCACGGCAGGGTGAGGCTGGTGAGCAGCACCGTGCCCACCGTAACCACCATCATGGCGGTAAAAGCCCGGGGTTCTGCGCCAGCCTCCAGTGCCTTCTGCATGATGACCATGGCGATTTCGGCTCTGGGAATCATACTGACGCCGATCAGCAGCGCGCCATAGAAACCGAGACGCCGGTAGGCAGGTAGACTGCTGCCCAGAATTTTGCCGGCGATGGCTGCGACTAACAGCACCAGCCCGGGCCACAGCGCGGTCGAAAAAGCGGACAGATCAATGTGCAGCCCCAGGCCGATAAAAAAGAAGGGGGTAAACACCACGTACAAGCCGTTAAACACGAGCCTTTCTTTGGCGGCGGCGGTATCCCGGCTGAAGGCGAGACCGGCTAGAAAGGCACCCACGGCGAGCGACAGACCACTGAGTTCAGCCAGCGCCGCAATGATAAAACCGATCGATAACATCAGCACCATGGGTTCATGTCGGGTTTCATAGCGCTCTACAAACTGCGTCAGCCGTTTTTCAATGTAGACCGAAAACACCCAGCAGGCAGTTACAAACGCCGTCAGTGTAGCGAGGACCCTGGCCAGTGTTGTACCCACATCAAGCGCGGCGATGCCCTGTCCATTGGCTAACAGCGGGGCAAGGGCGACCAGTATGGCCATCAGCACGATGCTGCTGATGTCATCGAGTTCCGCCACGTCGACAAACAGATTGCCACGTTCGGTCGTCAGCTGTTTGGCGTCCTGCCAGATGGTGACGGTGACCCCCAGACTGGTTGCCGTTAGCGCGACACCGATAAAAATACTGGTCAGCAGTGAAAAATCGGCAAGGTAATAGGCGGCGGCAAACCCCAGGGCGCCACTGAACAGCACATTCCAGAGCCAGATCCAGGAGGCACTGGACAATTGTTTCAACAGGCCGTTCAGGTCACTTTCCAGGCCAACCTTGAACACCAGCAATACCAGGCCGGCTTCGGCCGATAATCCCAGGCTGTGCCGGCTGCCCTGATCGAGCAGCGGTATCCGGGTATTCAGCCAGCCCAATACCGTGCCGACACCAATGTAGATGATCAGCAGCGGCATGAAGCGCCGGATAAAGACGCCGCGAACCAGCAGTGTGAAAATCATCAGCATACCCACCAGAAACAATGAGTAGGCCGAGGGGATTTCAGGCAATAACGGTGCATTCATGGCGAGACTGGCTAGAAGGAACGAAGATCCAGCCGACCAGAACGAAGCTGGTCAGCAGGATCAAAAACAGAGCCGCAAGCGAGCGCCGTTGCCTTGTAACCGTGGACGCCACAGCGCCCACTGGCGATCAGGTAGCTGCCAAGCTTCTTCATGACGAAATCACGCATCACTGGGTTATCGCAACCGTAACAACGGACACGTCCTTCGTTTACAGCGATGCCGGCCTTGTACCAAGGACATCGACTGCCGCCTGCAGCGCATCGTGGCGAGTCGAAAATCGTGCAGTGTCCTGAAAGTGCTCCAGCATGCCCATGCGACCCAGGAGTTGTTCGACATCTGCCGACAGGCCTATCAGCAGCGCCGGCTTACCGGCCTCGGCAGCTCGCTCCACTATCTGCTCAAGGGCGATCGCGGCGCTACCGTCGAGGCGTGGCACATCGAGCAGATCGATGATCAGAACGTCATAGGTTGAGACATTGGTGAAGCGCCGGGTCGTTTCATTGGCGGCGCCGAAACTCATCAGGCCATACAGATGCAGGAACAGCAGCCTGCCCTGACAGCGTCGAAACAACTCGCTCTCGGCCGGATTTAGAAACGGCGCCTGGTCCGGGTGCGACAAGGCGCGGATGGATTCAATCTGCAGGTCGGCGGTTTCCTTGACAAACGCAAGGCTTGCCAGCACGACACCAACGGCCACGGCGGTTATGACGTCCACCAGTACCGTCAGTACAAGCACGACGATCATCAATCCGACGTCCATGCGCGGAGCGCGCAGCATGCGCCGCAGGTAGCGCCAGTCAATAACGTCGACACCAACCTTGATCAGGATACCGGCGAGCGCTGCATATGGAACAAACGCGACCACGGCACCGAAGCCAAGCACGATGCCGAACAGCAGCAGCGAGTGCACCACGCCCGAGACGGGCGTCCGGCCGCCGGCGTTGACGTTGGTCAGCGTGCGAATCGTCGCGCCGGCGCCAGGCAATCCGCCGGCAAATCCGGCGACCAGGTTACCGATACCCTGACCCACCAGTTCCTTGTCGGAGTCGTGGAATTTTCTTGTCAGGTTGTCGGCCGCAAGGGATGTCAGCAGACTGTCAATCGAACCGAGGCTTGCCAGCACTGCAGCCGAGACCAGCATGCCGTTTAGCTGACTGAAACTGATGGCCGGTACCTGCCAGTCGGGCAGGCCCGAGGGAATTGCGCCTAGCACCGCGGCGCCGTCAAACAACAGCGCCAGCGGCGAGGCGACGAGCAAAGCCAGCAGCGGCGCGGGCAATACCCGGGTCAGTGGCTTCGGCGTCAGTACGCAGATAAGCAATGCCGTCACACCCACGATGACTGCATGCCATTCCGGTTTTGTAATCTCGTCGGGCAGTACCGTCAGTGCATTGATAACGCTGGTGGGACTTGCATAACCGAGCAACGGTTCGAGTTGCATGATGATCAGGATGCAGCCAATACCAGTCATGAATCCGGAAATCACCGGATAGGGCATCAGGTTGATATAGCGCCCGAGCCCCAGCATGCCGAACAGCATCTGGAATGCACCGGCCATCATGACAACAGTGAATGCGACGGCAGGTTCGCCGGCATACAAGGTGAACACTGACGCCGATACGATGGTCATCGGCCCGGTCGGGCCGGAAATCTGCGCAGGTGTGCCGCCAAAGAGCGACGCGAACAAGCCGACACATATGGCGCCGTATAAACCCGCGACCGGCCCTGCCCCGGACGCGACGCCGAATGCGATGGCCAGTGGCAAGGCGACGATGGCGGCGGTCAGGCCACCAAACAGATCACCACGCAGGTTGCCGGCAGGGTTGAGCGAATTAAGTCGGAATCGATGCACTACCGGTATTCAGTGTTGCAACGCGCCACTGTGGCAACGGCGCGGAATTCAAGTCGTGCTGCAGCATACATGCCGGAGGTGACATAGAGAAGTGAATCAGGCGGCCCATCAGGCCGTGATTTTCTGCCCTATCCGGGCCTGCAGCCGTCGCGTGAACGGCAATCAGTAGATCGAGTCCGGCTTGACGAAGTTCGGCAGATCGGCATGCCGCACGATATCCGCATTGATTCCGCCACCGTCATGTGCACCGCTTGCCTCGATATGTAACGCTTTCGCAGCCCGAAATGCCTGCTTGATGCCGCCTGACCCCTTGTCGATTGCGCTACCCTGACCCGGTAATCGGTTAGACAGGCGGATCGGTCTGCCCGATCAGATGCACGCACCTTGCCTGTTCCTGGAGTCCGGTGCAGAAGTTCCGAACGTTGCCGCATAATCAAGAGGAAACTGTCAGCGAATAGTGGCGGTAAAGATTTTAGAAAGCAGCGTCGATGCCGACCAATATGTAGTGCTCCTTACTCAGGTGACCGGTGTAGTAGAGCCCACTCTGGGGTTCGTCATCCAGCATGTCGAAATTCGCCTCAAGGGTGCCCTTGACGTTTCTCATGAAATAATAGGATGCACCGAATGTCAGTGTGTCCATTGCGATGCCTTCATAGACGGTGTCCGTATTCTCGAAGTCGTTTGCGTCGGCGTGGTTGTAGAGTGCTGAGAATACCCACTTGTCGTTATAAATGTAGTCTACGCCTGCGAATCCGCCACTCCAGGTATAGTCGATGTTTTGATCAAGGAAACCGTCCCAGCTGTTCCAGAGAAACTGGCCGAACCAATACCATTTGCCGTCGATGTCGCCCGAGATGTCCACTCCAACGATTCGCTTGTCCGTCCGGCGTGATCCCGAATCCAGCCCGGCTGGTCCAACCGCATTCATCTGGCGCCCTGATAATCCAAACAGGCCTATCGAGGCTGGGCCTAACGTCGTACCGATGCGGCCGAACGCGCTTTTCTGTGTATTGTTGTCGAAAAGCCTGTCGGCACGGCGGTAGCCGGGACTGTTGATGCTGAAGTTCTGCTCAATTCCGTTTCCGTTCACCAGGCCGACCGAGATATCCACCGGCCCGGCATCGCGACCGAGAATGACGCCCCGGTCATAGGTGATACCCGCCATGCGGTATGCCATGAAATCCTGGAACGTCAGGCGAATCTCCCGCGGGAACATGAGATCGGAGACCTGGAATTGGCCCAGCTGAAGGCCGACCCCGGTGCCGAAAAGGTCATCGTGACTGAACCACGCATCCTCGACGATGACCTCCCCATTGCCGCCTTTCTCGGCGAAAATGGCATAGACGTAATAACTTATATGGTCGGTCAGCGGCGCGCTCGCCAATAGTTTGACCAAATAGGGCGCCTGAAAGTCGACGCTCGCATCACCCTCGACGGCACCGCTAACGGGATCAATCGCCTCACCGTCTCGTCCCTGGATGAATGCCTGGAGGCGCATGGCGAGCGGCAGGGAATCGCTCAAGGCGAGTTGCTGGTCGCCCGTCTGGACGGCGTGCTCCTTCCAGTTGGGGAGGCGCAAGTTCATGTCACCGGCAAACGTTTCGCCGAACGCGTTCAAACGCGGATAAGCGGCGTGACAAACGTTGCAACTCACACCGTATTCGCGCGCGAATGCCGGCATGGCAGCGGCGGGTTCGAAATAGAAAAAAGGTGTCACAGCGACAGTGAGAATCACTGTCGTGCCGAACAATAAACGCCACATATCCTGACTCCGCCCTAGTACAGCCCAGCTACGATTTGGCAGCCTGTGCTAGTAAATATCCATACGGGGAATCACTTATACATCGGGTGTGTTGAACTCCTGAAGTTAAGTGATGAAACAGGAGAGGTTGGCCCTCTTACCTGTCCGTCGGTGGTTGTGGTGCTTCCGCGGCGTTATCCCCGGCCAGGTAGTGACGAATGGCTCCCCCGATGTGCACCAGCAGCAATCCAGGGATCACATAAACGCCGAGCACTACATGTATCTCCTCGATCAGTTCGTGGATCGCCTCCGAGCTTTGAAGTGGCAACGAAACACTGAACCAGCCAAATACATTGACAGCGTCACCCTCGGTGAAAAGGTACAGCGGCCCTGTAAGTACCTGCAGCGTTAGAATGATCAGCAGCGCCCTGTGTACCAGGTACGCGGCCCACCGTTCCGGCGCAGTGCCGGCAATTGCAGCGGGGAATCCCTCGTACAGGCGATACGCTACCCGCCACACGATAAACAGGAAGGCAAAGAAGCCCAGCGAAATATGGATGCCGATTACGTAATCTTCGACCGTATCGTTTGGTGCCCTCGCTCGCCACCAGGCCAAGGACAAGCATCGAGACCACGAGTATCACGGTTATCCAGTGATTGGTCGTGGAAAGTCCTGAATAGCGGCCCATTCTGTCCATTACTGCTCCTTGCCAAACTATACAACCGGACTTCATATGCCTTTATGACTGACGGTGATATCCGGATTTTCCCTTATCCGGGTTGACGCCGGGAGGCGAAGGATTTTCAGCGTACCCGACTCTAACGAGTGATCCCCGCACCGGGAGGTGCGCCGCGCAAATGGCGTGCGGCGCAAGTTATGGCCACCCAATTGGACTGTAGAGTATGGACACGCTGAATACTACGACTCCCCATGTGAGCATCGTCATTCCGGTCTACAACGAGAGTGGCAACCTCGCGTCACTGGTTGATGAGATCGAACACACACTTGTCCCGCGCATGCGCTTTGAAGTCATCGTTGTTGATGACGGCAGCAATGACCCGACGCCTGATGAGGTTGCTGGCCTCGGCGCCACCCGCCCGTGGCTCCGGGCGGTAGCTCACGAGATGAATCTCGGCCAGAGCGCCGCCATCCGCACAGGTGTTCTGGCGGCGCGGGCGCCGATCGTGGCCGTGCTCGACGGCGACGGCCAAAACGATCCGGCCGATCTCCCCAAGCTCTATGCCGCATTGGAATTTTCCGGCGCCAGCATGATCGTGGGCGAGCGGCGCACGCGTCGGGATACATATGTTCGACGCCTGTCGTCCCGCATAGCGAACGGGGTAAGGTCGTCCCTCCTGCATGACGGCATTCGCGACACAGGCTGCGGCCTGAAGATGTTCCGGCGCGAGATTTTTCTCGAGCTACCGGCATTCGATCACATGCACCGGTTCCTGCCGGCGCTGGTCCAGTCCCGCGGCGGTACGGTCCGCACGGTTCCGGTCAACCACCGACCGCGCCGTTTTGGACAGTCCAAGTACGGGATCCGCAACCGGCTCTGGACCGGCATCCTGGATCTCGTTGGCGTTATGTGGCTGTCGCGGCGGCAAATTCCGGGACGGTGAGCTCCGAACATCTATGGATCGCATTCGGGCTCCTCGGCCAGGCGTTCTTCTTTTCCCGTTTCCTCGTGCAGTGGATCGCCAGCGAGAAGGCGGGGGAGAGCGTCTTCCCGATGGCCTTCTGCTGGTACCTGAGCCTGTCCGGCGGAATGCTCCTGCTGATCTACGCCATCTACCGGCAGGACCCGGTGTTCATACTGGGACAGTCGACCGGTGCGTTCATCTATCTGCGCAATATTCACCTGCGGAGAATGAAGGACCAGGTACCGAATGAGTGACAGGCTGCGCGACCCGGCGCTGTGGCTGTTTGTGGCCGCCGCGGTGGTCCTGCTTGCCGGCATCGGCCTGCGCGATCCGTGGCCACCTGGATGAACCGCGATTCGCATTGATCGCGAAGGACATGGTGACAAGCAGCGACTGGCTCATCCCCCACGTTGGCGGCGTGCCGTATCCGGACAAGCCGCCGCTGTTCTTCTGGTTCATGGCCGCCGTGTATGCAGTGACGGGGTCGCTGCGCGTCGCGTTCCTGACACCGACGTTTGCCGCCGGTCTCGCCGTGCTGTGGCTCGTCTACGACCTGGCGTGGCGGCTGTGGGGATCGCAAGACCGCCCTGTGGGCGGGTGCCGCGCTGCTCGCCACACTGCAGTTCCCGTTGCAGATGAAAGCCGGCCAGATCGACGGCTTTCTGTGCCTGTGGACGACACTGGGGCTCTACGGTCTCTGCCGGCATTTGATCCTCGGCCCGGATTGGCGCTGGTACGGAATTGCAGGCTTTGCCTGCGGCCTCGGCGTCGATCACCGAAAGGCGTCGGCTTTCTTCCTTTCCTGCTGTTCATTCCCTGGCTTGCCGCCGTCCGGAGTCGGTTGGTCGCAGCCGCGCCAACAGGGCGGTATTCGCTGGTTGCTGGCGCCGGCCGCCTTCCTCGGCGCGATCGCGTTGTGGCTCGTGCCGATGCTGCTCGCAACAACCGGCTCGGCCGATCCCGACCTCCTGCAGTACCGTGACAACATACTCTTCAAGCAGACCGTTACACGCTATGCCGACGCATGGGGGCACCTGCGGCCGTTCTGGTACCTGTTCACAAACGCCGTCCCGTGGTCTGTCGGTTGCCGCTGACGTTCCTGCTCCCCTGGCTTGTCCCCGCCTGGCGCCGGGACCTGAGGCAGCGCTCCGCCACGACGCTGTTGCTCGGCGGATGGATACTGCTGGTACTGCTGTTCTTCTCGTTAAGCGACGGCAAGCGTTCCGTCTACATCCTTCCCGCGCTACCCGCGCTGGCCCTGCTCGCCGCACCGCACCTGCCGATGATCCTCGCGCGCCGCGGCGCAGAACGGGTGCTTTTCACGCTGGCGATCCTGCTGGCACTGGTGCCGATGATGGCAGGCATCGTGACGCTGGCAGAACCTGATCGCCTGCGCGAGTTTCTTGCGGACCCCGTGCAGGCGAAGACGTTGTCGTGGATCGCGATTGCCATCGGGTTCGCTGCCACCGGCCTGGCCGCCACTCTTGGAATTCGTCGCGCGGCATCGGCATTCGCCGGCGTGATGGCCTGCCTGTGGATTGCAGTGCCATCCTTGTCTACCCGCTGATTGACCGACGCGCTCGGGCAGCGCCGTCGTCGACGCTGCCGCTGCATCGTTGCGGCCCGGCCAGACGCTCGGCTTTGCGGGCTGGAAGGAGCAATTCCTGCTGCAGTGGGATCACCCGGCCGTGCATTTCGGTTACCGGCGCAAAAGCCCATCAGGCGAAAGCCGCGACGCTGCACGATGGGTGTCCGGTGACGATGACCACCGTCTCGTCCTGCGAGGCGACATGGTTGAGCCGTGTTTCGATCCGGAGCGGCTGAAGGCGCTCGGGCTCGCCCATCGTGATTACTGGTTTCTTGCCGCCGGCACGGCCGTGCTTCCTGCGTGCCGTGCGGCCTCAGGCGCAGCAGTTTCGGTGATTGTCTATGACCCCTCCGGCCCACGCTGAAACGGGGCGACGTCAGAAGCGCCAGACAATACCCAGCGATGGCACAATCGGCAGCCAGTCAGACTCGCTCGCCTCCAGCACCGGATCGCCGTTCTCATCGAGCCGCACCGCGTACTCCGTGCAGCACGCGTTTTTCCGGTTCGTCAGGTTGGTGACCTCAAGGAAGAGCGTGAGGTCACCCCTCGGCAAGTCGAAATTCCGGCTCACCCTCGCATCCAGCGATCCGAACAGGCTATGCCGCCGGCTGTTCCTCGGCTCGGCGACGACGTTCAGCGACGCCGATCCGTCCGGGTTCTGTACCGTCTCTGCCTGCAGGACGGTTTTTGGCCAGCCCGTACGTACGATAGCCGCGGCGGAGAAGCTCCAGTCGCGCCAGTCCATGCTGAAGCCGGAATTGATCGCGTGGGTCTGGTCCCAGCCGCGCCGGGTGCTTGTTCCGGCGACACGGTCTTCAGTGCGCGACCAACTATAGCTCGCCCACCACGAAAGGTCGTCTGCACCGGCGCCGGTGAGTGACAGCTCAACACCGTCGGAGATAGCCGACTCCGCGTCAATCCGCACGCGGTCTAGCTGCAACTCCGGGATCAGCACCAGCGAATCGAACACGTTCTCGAAGCGTGGCATCAGCGAGCGGTACTTCTTCCGGTACGCCTCGAGGCGCAGTTCCATGCCGGACTCGAACCCGTGCTCGACGCTGGCCACCAGGTGTTGCGCGCGTTGCGCCGGGTGGAAATCGAACACGCCATCGCTGACCTGCAGCTCGTTGATCTCCTGCGCCTGGTAGTACTCGCCGAACGCGACCCTCAGGTCCGTCGCTTCACCCGCACGGTACAGAAGATTCAGCCTGGGACTCAGCCTGCGCGTCGTCTGTCGCCGCATGCATACGTCTGTTGATCCCAGCGCAGCCCGGCGTCGACGATCAGGCGGTCGCCGGCGCGCATCCGCAATTCCGTATAGAGCGCATATTGCGAGCCGCGCGGCACGGTCTCGATGGCGCGAACAGTAACCGGCTCGTTATCAAGATCCGGTCGAACGGCGGCGCGATCATCATTGATGATTCGTAAGCGTACTCCGCTTCGAGACGCTTGAAGCTCAAAGCCTGCGACAGCAAGAAAGTCGTTCGAGAACGCGAATGACCAATCCTGCTTTAATGCAAGCGACCGGAATCTCTGGTCGCTGTCGACAAACCCGCTGATCACGTCCGGCCTGTCGCTTATACCCGCACGCTGGTTTTCGATTTTGGTCGCTGACACGATGGTA
>JAXHMR010000003.1:0-40963 GCA_034521225.1 Woeseiaceae bacterium | reverse complement strand
CGCAACGGCGGACAACCCGAACCGATAAGTAGCCGCGTCGACCGCCGCGCCGCCGCGGGTCGTTGGCAGCCGCTTCATGGCGACAGCCTTGATGCCTTCCTCGACGAGCTGGGCGAACACGTGCTGCTGCCGATGGGCTCACTCAAGTTTTGCCGGATTGCCGAAGGCGCGGCCGACCTTTACCGCGCTTCGGCCCGACCTCGGAATGGATACCGGCGCGCCGCAGGCCGTCGTCGAACAGGCCGGCGGCAAGGTCGTGACGCTGAACTCGGCACCCTGTTGCAGTACAATTCGAAGGACGACATACGCGAACCGGCACTTTCTGGTCTTCGGTCCGGCCGACCGCGACTGGACCGGCATGGCGGCCAGGGCGCAGGGTGGCACGGCCTGAGCTATCATTGAGCTACTATCAGGGAAGCCAGACTCATCAAGCCCAACCCATTTATACCGAACAATGGACGACAAGGTCGATACTGAATGCTTTCGCAATTACGCCAGGCTGCGTGAGCTGCGCATCAGCCATCGCGACCTCGACGACCTGATCGACCGCCTGTCGCACGACCCGCTGGTCGACCAGTTGCGTATCCGCCGCCTGAAAAAACGCCGCCTGATACTGAAAGACATGATCGCTCACCTTGAGAGCGACATCATTCCTGACCTGGACGCCTGACGCCCGGATTATTGATACAGTGCGGGCACGATACGCCTTCGCGATAGTCGCCGGACGCGAGATCTTCGCTGGACAAGGGACGACGGCACGCATGGCATTGCTCGTAGCCACCTTCCGCGAGATCCGATTGACGGCGATACTGGTCTTGTTGAATACAAAGCACTCGCCGCGCCATCGATTGTCCGCGCCACGGACTTGCTCAAGATAGTTGAGGATACCGCCCTCAAGCTGGTTGACGTTTGAGAAGCCCATCTCCTGCAACAGCGCACTCGCCTTTTCGCAGCGGATGCCGCCGGTACAATACATCGCAATCTGCCGGTCGCGGGCTACGTCCGCCAGCCCTTCGGCGAACGCCGGAAACTGGCGGAAGCTGTCGGTGCCAGGATCCAGCGCCGCCGGAAAGGTACCAACGTCGATCTCATAGTGATTGCGCGTGTCAATGAGCAGCGTGTCGGGACCGTCGATCAGCGCATTCCACTCAGCCGGCGGCACGTGCCTGCCCGTGCGGGCCTGTGGCCGTATGTCCGGGCGGCCCAACGTTACGATCTCTTGCTTGATGCGGACTTTCATGCGCTTGAACGGGGGCGATTCCGCCTGCGTCCAGCGTGCCTCGACCGGCGATGACAGGTCCAGCGCCTTATCTATCCACGCGAAGACCGACTCGATAGCCGGCTTGCTGCCGGCGAGCGTGCCATTGAAGCCCTCGTTGGCTACCAGTATGGTGCCGAGCAGCCCTTCCGCGCCGCACAGGTCTTCGAGACCGGCCTGCACGGATTCGGGCGTTTCAATATCGATAAAGCGGTAGAAAGACGCAACGTGCAAAGGCATCACGAATTGAGCAGCTCCGTTTCCAGTGACGTCAGCGACAGGATACTGTGGCGGATTTCCTCACCAAGCACCAGCCGCGCGTCCTCACCGATGCGCGTGATGTCATGGTCAAACTCGAGCTTGCCATTTTCGTTGCGGCGCAGGACATCCTGCTCGCGTAGCTGTGCGATGAAATCGCGAAACAGCGCCTTGTCAAAGAAGTCAGGCGAGTGCAGGCCGTATATCATGGCCAACCGCTGCGCGCTCTGCTGGCACAACGACTCCAGCGTCGCGCGCGACAGCGTGCCCGAACCGTTCTTGACCAGCAGCGAGATAACGAGGTAATAGCGCTGCAACGTCGGCACCATCGTCTGGCCGAGCATCAGCAACTGGAAGGCCTTGCCGGAACCCGCCGGTGGACGTATCAGCATTTTCTCATCGTCGCCCTTCGTCAGGAGCTCGAGATCAAGTAGCGCGTCGATCGCGGCAACCGTAACGTCGTCGATCTGGTCGAATTCCCATTTGAGCGTCAGTTCCTTCCTGATGAACGGATAGATCAGCCGCACCAGCCGTTGCAGTTCGCCCTGCGCGAGGCGCCGGCCTTGTATAAAACAGCAGGCAATGGCGGCAGGTATCGCGAACAGGTGCTGCACGTTGTTCCGGAAGTACGTCATCAGGACGGCCTGCGGCTCCGCCATGCTGACGACGTCGCCGAGCGGATACGTCGTGCGGCTGATGACTTCGAGTTTTTCCCCGTGCCGGATAATCTGCTGTGGCGTCCAGTCCGGAATCGTGACCGACTCGGAATAGCGAAATCGCGACAGCAGGTCCATCGACAACTGCAATTGCCGCTCGAGTTCGAGGGCGCCCATCGTCTGCTTCGGCGTAGCAAGCAGCGTGGACGCCAGCAGACTGATCGGCGTTACCGCGGCAGCTGAATTGATGCCGATCATGATCTCCGCGCCAAGATCATTGATGACGTCGCCAATCCACGCTGGCCGTTCTTCGCCCATCGGCGTCTCAAGGCGCCATCCGGCACGCTTCCGGTCCAGCAGATCCTCAATTTCGATCGGCTCGCCGATATTGACGTACACCTTGCCGAAATTGTCGCGCAGCGACCGGATGCTGTTGATGAGACCGAACAGTGATTCTTTCTTTTTCTGGGCGCCGCCCAGCTCGCTGATGAACGCATCACCCTCGATCAGCTTCTCGTAGCCAAAACAGACCGGCACGAATGCAATCGGCCGGCGCGGATTCGACAGGTAGGAATTGACCGTCATCGCCAGCATGCCCGCTTTCGGCGTCAGCAGCCGCCCGGTACGGCTGCGCCCGCCTTCGACGAAATACTCGATAGCGTGCCCGCGAATCAGGATCTGGTGCAGGTAGGCGTTGAACACAGCTGCGTACAGCCGGTTCCCCTTGAACGTACGGCGCAGGAAAAATGCCCCACCTCGCCGCAGTATTGCGCCAACCACCGGTAAGTTCAGGTTTATGCCGGCGGCAACGTGCGGCAGGCTCAGGCCCTGGGCGGCAATACACCTGACGTAGCCGAGCAGCAGGTAATCGAAGTGGCTGCGATGACAGGGTACGTAGACAATTTCCTTGTCGCCGGCAAAGTTCCTGTTACGCGCAGGCGCTCTGCATGCTGCAGCTCAATGCCATCGTAAATGCGATTCCAAAGCCAGCTCAGGAAACGCTCGATGACGCGAATCGTCGGGTAGGAGATATGCGCGGCGACTTCCTGCGCATACTTGCGCGCCAGGCGCTGCGACTGTTCGACACGCGCGTGATCATCACCCGCCTCGGCTGCAATGACACGCCGTACCGTCGGGTCCCGCAGCATGACATTGACCAGTGTGCGGCGATGCGATAGATCAGGTCCGACGGTTGCGGTACGCCGCTGCCGGAAATGCACGCGCAGGATGCGCGATACCTTGCGCCACGCAACCGCCGCATCCGGCGCGTCGGACATGATACTGGCAAGCGCCAGCGGTTCACTATAACGCAGCAGCGTGTTCCGGCCCTGGAAAACCGTGGCAAAAAATTTGCGCGTGCGGCCAGCGACGTCCCAGTTTTCGGAGAACAGCAGATGCAGCCACGAGCGCTCCTTGTCAGGAGAGCGGCCCCAGTAAATGGCGACGGGTACGAGCAACAAGGGCTCGCCGTTGGCGGCGACGCCGACCTCGACAATACGCTTCAGGCGCGCTGAGCCGCTCTTGCACCGCGGTCGCCGGGAAGAAGAACCCCTGCCTCGGCCTCAGCACGACGACGCGGCTGTTTTCACTTCAATCCGGCAAACAGCAGCGGTTCCGACGGTGACGGCAACCCATGCAGGCGGCATTGCCGCTCGAGCGCAAGAACGTCTGCCAGTCCGCCGGTTTCGAGGCACGTAACAGATGTCACCCTTGCAGTCGGCAAAGAGTTTCTTCGGCTCCTCGGGCTGCACGACCGGTCGCGCCCATGTCGCGAAGATCTTGCCGGCCAGCCAGTACAGCGGGCGGGATATGGCTCGGGCGATATTCATGGGCGGCCAATCTTACAGAAAAGCCAGTGTGTCCGTACGCAATGGCAACGGACCGGCCGGTACGGCAAGGCGGCGCTCAGGGGTCTTGCTCGTCCGGTGCTCCTTCCGCGTCCCGCAGCGCCTCGTCCAGCCGCTCTTTCTGCTCCATGACTTTTTTCTCGACCTCTTCGGCCTTGTCAATGGTACCGGTCAGGTCATCGAAAACCTCGCTCTCGCGCGACTGTTCGTCATCACTGCAACCGGCCAGCAGCAACACCAGCGTCATTAGTACGACTTTCACAAGCACCCCCTTGCCTCTCGACTCAATCGGCCGCGGCAACGCTGGCGTACCGAACTCGTTCCGGAGAATCGTTGATCTCATCGATGCTGTCGGTCAGTCGATGATCGCTGTCGAGCACATGCAGTGTCGCACAGGCAGCGCGCGCAAACCGGATACTGTTGTCGACGGGCACAACGTCGTCGCGCCACCCGTGCACGATGGTAACCGGCATGCCCGGCGGTAACGGGCTCAGCGTCTCAAAACCGGAAATGTAGTAGGCCGGCGCCAGTACGAACAGGCCCGCGGCGTTCACGCTTTGCGCAGCAGCGGTACGCCACGTACCCGCCCGCGCTCGGAAGACCGACCAGTACCAGGGGCTCGGCCACGTCCGCGCCGGCCTCCTGCAATTTCTGCACGCGCTCCCCGGGATCGGCAATGCCCTGGTAGTCGATACTTTCCACGCGGCAACTTAAAGAGCGCACCCGCTCCGCCATGCGCTTGATCTTGGTACCCCAGGGCCCGCTTTCCTGCCCGTGGGAGAGGCTAGACGGCCGGCATCGTCATACGAGCTTCCTTTCGGTCCGCTGCCACAGGCCATGATACCCGCCCCGGCAGGCGTCGATGATTGGGAAAACGCCACTTGACAGCTGATGTTTGATGCGAAAACATCCGATGCATGAGAACCACACTCGATATCGACAACGACGTGCTGCAGGCAGCGAAAGAGCGGGCGCGGCGGGAACACCGCACGCTCGGGCAGGTGCTGTCAGCACTGGCACGACGCGGCCTGACGGCGCCGGACGCCCCCTCCGCGGTTGCCGAGCCAAAGGCGGTGTACGGGTTCAAGCCCTTGCCGCGCCGGGGCAGCCTCGTCACCAACGAGCTCATCGACAAGCTGCGCGAAGATGACGCGTACTGATGCGGGCACTGCTGCAGGACGTCAACGTGCTGATCGCGTTGCTGGATTCCGATCACTCCCTGCACGATCGGGCGACGGCGTGGTTCGCGGAGCACGGGGCAGAAGGTTGGGCGTCATGTCCCCTGACGCAGAACGGCTGCATTCGCATCATGTCGCATCCCAATTACCCGAATGCACCTTCGCTCCAGACGATAATGGCGCGGCTTGCCGAGGCGACTCTCGATGCGGTGCACGAGTTCTGGCCGGACGATTTGAGCTTGCTCGAAAGTCGGGTTGCGGATCCAACCCGGATTCACGGCCCACGCCAGATCACCGACGTATACCTGCTGGCGCTTGCCGTCCGGCACGGCGGACGATTGGTTACCTTTGACGACTCGATTGCACATGAGGCTGTCTGCGGAGCGACGGACAAGCACTTGCTGCAGCTGTAGTGTCTGGCAGCCTGTCGGACTCAGGCGATCAATCAGTCGTAATCATCCCAGGCCGCCGACGGTTTCCATAACAGCTCATCCAGATCAGGCTGCCAACGGTAGCGCACCATGCTGACGCGGCCTCCGACCAGCGCAATGCCTTCGGCTGCCAGGCGGTCCTTCTGGCGGTGCCAGCTTTCACTGTCCGCGTCGAAGGCGAGCCGCCCGGATGCGGTAATGACGCGATGCCATGGCACGTCATGCCCGGCCGGCAATTGCCTCAGCGCCGCACCTACCTGCCGGGCGCCGCGCGGAATGCCGGCCAGTTCAGCAACCTGCCCGTAACTCGCGACGCGGCCGGGCGGAATGTCGCGAACGGTAGCGATGATCCGCGCCGCGCGATCCGCCGCAGGCAATTTCTGACCCGCCGCTGACACGGTTATTTACCACCTGCCATCGTTAGCCGTGCCCGGATTTCGTGGCGTGCTTCCCGCAGGATGCTGTCGCGGTCGAGACTGTCCAGTATCTCCCTGACAACGTGCTTCGGCCCGCCTTCACCCCACGACTTGCCCCGGGACAGGTACTCGGCCGCAACCCGGCCGACGACGTAGGTGCTGTACCAGGCAATCGCGCCCTGCGCGCCGGCAGTGAGGATCGTCGACAAGCCCAGCGTCCCGGCTTTCAGTGCGCTGGCGACGAAATGCATCGCCCAGACGGTCCCCATCAGCGCCGCGGCTTCAGCCACGATAACCGACGCGAGTGAGCCCGCTTCACCGGCGCGAGCAGTGGCAGGTCATAGACGCGCGACAGGTGCACGACCATGCTGACATCGATAAACGCGGCCGCGAACAAGTCCGCCACCCGCACCGGGTTGAAGGCAACGGCGACACCTTTGGCGACGCAGTAATTGCGCATCAGCCGGTCACCGATCTCCTGCCGCGCCTGCAGAATACGGCGCCCGACCTGGTCGCTTAAATCAGCGGCAAACAAACTCGCATTAAGCGCGGCAAGCGTCTTGCCTTCCGCTTCGATGATGTCCCATAGCCGGAGACGCAGTTCATCGATCTCAGGCAGACGCGGCCGCGAATAGCTGCGCTCTGCACCGTCAGCGCCAACTTCAACAACTGTTTGCGGCCGTGGCTCCGCCGCCGCGGCAATAACCTGCGCCGCGGGTACGAGCCCGTCAAGCTTTTCGCGCAGCGAGGAAAGCAGGGATTCACAATCGTCAGCGGTGTAAAGATCGCTCTTGTTCAGTACCACCAGCAGCGGCCGTCCGGCCTGCACCAGCGTTCGCACAGCCTCGCGCTCGGTATCGGTTATATCGCCGTCGACCACGAACAGGACGAGATCCGCCCGATGCGCGACCTCACGCGCCAGGCGCTCGCGCTCTTCGCCACCCGCTTCGTCGAGGCCCGGCGTATCGATCAGGAAAACACCGCCCGCCTCGATTTCGCTCCACGGCTCCATGGCGGAATGCCGTGTCTCGCCGTGCAGCGGACTGACGGTAAAACGCTGCTCGCCGACCAGCGCGTTCAGCAACGACGACTTGCCGGTGCTGACACGGCCGACAGCAGCAATATGCAAATGACCGTGCTCGAGCTTTTCGAGCATGCCGGCGACCGACTCGTAGTCCGCCGCAAGCGATTCGCGAATACCGGGCGGCAAACGGGGATCGTCGATCAGTTCCGTCAGCGACTCGCGCGCCAGCGTCAGGTGCCGCGAGCCGCCGTCAGTCGTTGCGCTGCTCTCGGCGCGCTTCGAGCGCCATCCTGGCCACTTGCTGAACACCCTCTTCAATATGCTCACCGATGCTGTCCTCGAACTCGCTCGCCGCTTTTTCCGGCTCGAGCGCGCCATGCTTTTTAAGCGTCAGCACCAGGCTACGGCCGAGCGCGTCGAAAATCAGGCCATAGGCTACCGCATGCACCAGACCGCCGGCGACCGGACCCAGGCCCGGGAAACGCCTTCAGGCCGTTGCCGGCGACGGCCAGTGTCAGCGGCAGCGTGCGCCCGACCCGGCTTTGGCTCAGGCTCAGGAACTCCTCAATGTCGAGGTCGCGGGGTTGGGCGCCGTAAAGCCTGCACAGCGCACGGGTCATCGTCGTGCCAATGTAGCCCTGGATCGAGCTCACGTCGGTGCCGGGACTGACGGCAGCCATCGCGCCGATGACGGCATTGCGCGTCGCGGTGCGAATGATCTGTTGCGAGCGTTGGGCACGATAGCGCTCTTCCGCCGCGTCGAGCTTTTCGGCCGCGAGATGGCTGGAACGCGGCGCCGGTAGGCGCGCCGTTGGTCCAGCGTCTCGCGGTCACGCTGCCAACAGCCGGGTCCATCGCTACGCCGGTGCCGCGACATCCGCCGCGCGCGTGCGGCGGCGCACCGTCTCGGCTTCCGTCGGCGCTGCGCTCGATCAGCTCCTGTTCGCCGCCGGCGGACACCGCCACGACCTGGTCGCGTGGCCAGGTCGCCGCCCAGCGCCTGTACGTGTTCCAGCAGCCGCTTTCCATCAGCAGTGCCTGCTCGGCGGCGTCATGACGGTCCGACTTGTTCAAAACCAGTACCAGCGGTTTGCCAAGTGCCAGCAGGCGTTCCACCGCCCGTTTTCTCGGCCCGCGTCGAGGTCGCCGTCGCAGACGAACAATACGACGTGCGCGCGACGCGCTTCCTGTTCGGCGACCCGGTCAAGCCCGGTGTCGATGCCGGCGGTGCCGGGTACATCGGTCAGCAGCACCTCGACGCCATTGTCGTTCTGCCAGCGGAAATGACGTATATCGAGCGTCGAGCCGCCGACCGCACTGATGGCAACGTCGGCTGCCGGCACCAGCGCCTTGAGTAACGAACTCTTGCCGGTGCTGATTTCCCCGAAAAAGCGCGAGGTGCACGGACCCGGTCTGCTGGCGTTCAGCCAGCATGCGAAGCTTTTCCTCGTCCGCCGCTCCGGTTTCTACGCCGGCTTCATCGGCGGCACGGAGGCGGCGCGCTTCGATCTCGTCGCGGGTCAGCGGCCGGCTCTGCGCCTGCTCCTTTCGCTTCGCGGGCTTGCCGGCGTACGAGGCAAGCGCACGGACCAGCCAGGCGGCGGCCACGAGCAACGCAGCCATGCCCGCGACATATCCATCCGGCAGCAGCGCCGGTCCCCCTCGAGCAGCCGGTCCCCATACGTTCAGCGCCGACTCGGTAACAAACAGGCAATGCGCCAATCGCGATGACGAACAACAGCGCGATCAGCACGCCGATGCTCACGCGGATGAAGCGGTCGAGTTTCATGGGCGCAAAGACTGCCCGAAAAGCGTATCCAGCGGAAGCTGGCGCACAGGCCGCCGTAACGCCGGCAGCCCGTGGCAGTGCCGCCGGAACGCCGGGCAGTAACCCGCCCTGTCGCAATTAAGCGACAACAGGCTATTGATTTTTAGAAAAAAATCCGCAAACTTCGCGCCCGGTTCGGACTCTAATGTGTGTCACCGTACAATTCCCGAACCTGCAAACGCCGTACCCTGCTCGCATGACGCCGGGCACGCGCGTCCAAAACCTTAGATGTCGTGCGCTGGAGTAAATTGATGAACAAACGACTTGGGCAAACAGTCGTGAGCGTTATATTTGCACTACTGGCCGGTACGACGATGGCCGCTGAACACAGCTACGATTACGTGGAACTGCGTTACAACCTCGTGGATATCGACGACTTCGACGACGGTGACGGCATCGAGCTTGCGGGCTCTGTGGCAGTACACGAAAACGTGCATGTCTTTGGCAGTTACAAAAAGCTGGACTTCGACGGCAATGTGGACAGCAATTTCCTGCAAATTGGCGCAGGCTACATGATGCCGATCGCGACGGGTGCTGATTTCTGTCGCACGGCTGTCCTATTTCACCGGCGATGTCGATGTGGGTCCCGTAAGCTTCGACGATGATGGCTTCGGCATTTCTGCCGGCGTACGCAAGTCCTTTGCTCAAGAGTTCGAAGGCCGCATCTTCCTGAATCACGTCGATCTCGATGAATCCGGTGGCACAACGTCGATCGAAGTGGCCGGTGACTACTTCTTCAACGAACAATGGGCCGCGGGAGTGGGTCTCGAGTTCGGCGACGACGAAACGGTGCTCAGTCTCGGCGGACGGTACTACTTCGGTCGCATGGGCCGACGATAACCGACCGCTGCGGTCGTCGCGAGCCCGAAGGGCGTGGCGATCTCGTACCAATTGGCAGAGCCGTTGGATTCACGAGGTCGCCACGTCGCTTCGCTCCTCGCGATGACAACGCACTTGCAATCCCCCACACACCCTGCGCTCAATCCTCGAAATGCCGCGCAAACGAAAAGTACGCTCTCGATTAACCCGGTGGCCACGCTACATCGCCCTAGCCGTCCTGTCCGTCGTGCTCGTCACCGTGGCACTGGTCCTGCCACTCCGCTGGTTCGCCCCCGCAACGTCCGCCTTCATGCTCCAGGACAAAAGCGGCCGCGTACCGGTCGCGTACCAATGGACCAACCGGGAGCAACTGGGCAACACCCTCCCCCTCGCGGTCGTAGCCGCAGAAGACCAGAAATTCACCCGGCACTCAGGCTTCGATCTTGCTTCCATCCGCGACTCTGTCGCCGACTATAAGGACGGTAGCGGACTCCGCGGCGCGTCAACAATCACACAGCAGATCGCCAAGAATCTCTACCTGTGGCCGGGCCGCAATTTCGTCCGCAAGGGCCTCGAGGCATGGCTGACCGTGTTTATCGAAGTCTGCCTGCCAAAAAAACGCATACTCGAAATCTACCTGAACATTATCGAACTCGCGCCAGGCACCTATGGCGCCGCGGCCGCATCGCAACACTTCTTCGGCAAACCGCCAGCGGCGCTCAGCGATGCCGAAGCCGCATTGCTCGCCGCGGTGTTGCCCAACCCGAAGCGACTGAACGCCGGCAGGCCATCAGCGTATGTACGCGAACGCGCGAGCTGGATACGAACGCAGATGGCACGGCTGCGGCGCGAGGGCTGGCTGCAAAACCTGGAATAGCAGCAAACGCCGACAGCCCCTGACACGCTACAATGCACCGCGTGATTTGCCACGAACCGGAGATTCGAGTGACAACATTGATCGTCCGGCCGTCAGTTGTACTGACCGCCGCGCTGCTGATAACGCTGCTGTCCGCTTGCGGACAGACTGATCCCGCGTCCCTGATCGTCCAGGACGCCAGAATCTGGACCGGCAATCCCGATCAACCCTGGGCCGAAGCGCTGGCGGTTCGTGGCGATACGATCATCGCCGTCGGCGGCATCGACGATGTTACGCAGTACGCGGATAACTCGACCGACGTCATCGAAGGCAACGGCGGCATGCTGGTTCCGGGCTTCATTGATACGCATGTGCACTTTGTCACCGGCGGTTCGGGCCTCGCGTCGGTGCAATTGCGGGATGCCGCGACACCGGACGAGTTCGGCCGGCGCATTGCCGAATTCGCTGCCGGACTGGAACCGGGCGAATGGATCCTGAACGGAACCTGGGACCACGAGAACTGGGGCGGCGAACTGCCGCACCGTGACTGGATCGACGCGCTGACACCGGACCATCCGGTCTGGGTATTCCGGCTCGACGGACACATGGCGCTTGCCAATTCCAGGGCGCTGGAGCTCGCTGGCGTCGACGCCGACACCCCCGATATCGCCGGCGGCGAAATCGTGCGAGATGAGGCTGGACGGCCGACCGGCATACTGAAAGACAACGCCATGGCGCTCGTCGAAGACGTTGTGCCGCCGCCCGGTGACGAGCAAATGGACCGGCAACTTGATGCCGCAATGGCCCATGTTGCCGCCAATGGCGTTACGTCTGTACACGACATGGCCGGCTGGGCGAGCCTCAGTGCGGCACGCCGTGCGCAGGCAGACGACCGGCTGATAACGCGCCTTTATTCGGTCGTGCCGCTGTCCGACTGGCCCCGTTTGCGAGACGAAGTGGCTGAGAACGGCCGCGGCGACGACTGGCTGCGGATCGGCGGCGTGAAAGGATTCATGGACGGCTCGACTGGGCTCCCACACCGGCGGCATTTCTTGAGCCGTTTACCGACGCGCCGGATGACAGCGGCTTCCTGATCAACGACCCGGACGACATGCGCGAGTGGATAGGTGGCGCCGATGGAGCCGGACTGCAGGTCATGGTGCATGCCATCGGCGATCGCGCGAACCGCGAACTCCTCGATATCTACCTCGATGTCGCCGACCAAAACGGCGCACGCGACCGCCGCTTCCGCATCGAGCACGCGCAGCACATCCACCCGCAGGACGTGCCGCGGTTCGCCGCCCAGGACGTCATCGCCAGCATGCAGCCGTATCACGCAATCGATGACGGACGTTGGGCCGACAAGGTCATCGGTACCGAACGGGCGCAAACGACGTATGCATTCCACTCGCTGCTTGAATCGCGGGCGCACGCGTGGCGTTCGGCAGTGACTGGTTCGTCGCACCGGCCACACCGATCGACGGCATTTACGCGGCGGTAACCCGCCGCACGCCGAGACGGCAAACACCCTGATGGCTGGGTGCCGTCGCAGAAAATCACGGTGGAACAGGCGCTGCATGCCTATACCAGCAGCGCCGGCGTGCGCGTCTTTCGACGAAAGCGTAAAAGGGCAGCCTGGAGCCGGGCAAGCTTGCCGACTTTGTGTTGCTTGATCGTGACCTGACAAGTATTTGGCGCCGGAGACGATACGGGAGACCAGGGCGCCGCGGATGGCTGGTCGGGGGGCGGACAGTGTATAGCGCTGAACGCTTCGTAACGGTCGGGCTGCCGGTACGCAGTTCCGCCTCTGCTTCGGGGCGGAACCGAGCACGCGTCACTTTAGCTGACGCTCTATTTCCGAGATCACCTCCTCAGCACCTCGACCTTCCGAAGCACCTTCGTCGTATCGCTTAAGGCGTCGTTCGGCCTCGTCCAGCCAAAGCGCATCGACGTCGTTCATCTTCACCGGGACTTCTAGGCTCTCAAGAAGCTTGAGCGCAAGGCGTGCCCGCTCTTCGCTCAGGTAACCGCGAAATCTGATCTTCGATACTTGAATCTTCAGGGTTTCATTTCAGCACCTTAGATCGGGCGACTTTGGTCGTCAATCCTCAAATCCGTCCCTTCGGCCCACTTTGTTAATAGCCGCCCTTTTCAACAGTCAGCGCCGTCGCAGTAAAGCGCGACGAATAGCTCAGAATAAATCTTCCAGCCACTGTCGGTCTTTTTCCAGGCGGCCGTATATTGGCCCCCACTTTCGACTTTGCCGTTCCCGGATGTCCGCGTACCAACCCAGGTCCCCTGCTCAATGGCCAATGGATAAGCGTTGCTGATAGTAACCGACGATGGTGTCCGGACGTAGACGACATCGGGAAACTCCGCAAAATGCTGCGCAAAGCTCCTGCCATGCTCGTCCCGGCTGCGCTCAATTGCTCCTGTGCTTATCGTGATCACATAGTCGTCGTTGAGGAACGACCGGATAGCCTCTACATCGTGCCGGGCTATCGCCTCATTCGATTGCATGCGGAGTGCTCGAATCGTCTCACCATCATCGTCTGCGTAGACCGTCGAACTACTCAACGTTATCAATAGTGATGCAGCAATCAGCCTGCGGCAGCGATTTTTTGTTAGCCGTATCATTGTATTCGCTCCCGAAATTACTCCGAATTCCTGACAGGTTTACTGGAATGCCAGCGCCAAACTCCTGAAGGCCGCAGCATTCTCACCAAAGACAAGTATTAGCCGATAATACTGGTACCGTCACAATAAGAAATGTCGGGTGGACCAACGAAAAACTTCGCAGATTTCTCGATGAACGCTTGCATGTGCGAGCTCTGCATATGGGGGCCTTCGTAAGCCTCTCGGCTCGACCACTTTTCGATCATCGTAATTTTCGTCAGGTCATCCAGATCTTGAGCGAGCTCAATTGCTAAACAGTCGGGCTCTACTTTTTTGACTTTCCGGGCAAGTGCCAGCAAATCGTCCTTTCCTTGCTGAATAAACTCTGTGTGCAGTTGCATACGAATTAGGACTGTTACATCTTCTGATCGCATATTTTGCCTCGATTGGATGGGGGGTGACTGGTCAAGCTTGATTGAGCTGACTAGCGGCATTGGTCAGTAGAGCAAATTATAGCTCATTCCAAGCGGCCCGCCGCTCGCGACGAGAAGCAGACGTTGGCCGAAACAAGGCCTCGCTCGGGATCAACGATCTCCGCCATACTCCGTCAAAATCTGTCGTAATTGCCCGAGCGGCATGCTCTCTTGCAGTTCAGGTACGATGAAGGGTGTATTCTGAAACGCGACAATCTTCCACTGATCATCGAAGCGCTGCACGACCGCGACAGGAACAGCGTCCGGACGGTCAGCTCTGGCTTCGCCTCTCTTCGTGACAAAACCTCTTAGGTGCACGACAGCGGCATCCCGCCCAAGAAACCTGATCTGTCGAACCAGTAGTTCGAAGACTGCATCAGGATAGACGGTATCGAAAACAAATTGATGGCCGGACCCGATTTCTTCTTTTCCTTTAGCTCAAGACCGAACCAGACTGTAAAATCAGCATCATCTAGAAACTGCTCACCCCATTGTTGGCCGTCTTTTGACCGCCATGCGCGTGTCAAAGTATTCGAATACCGCAGCGATTTGTCGCTCTTCGGTCGACTGCTCGCCGTCCGCTCGTAGATTGGTGAAAATCGCCAAAATTGTTGTAAAGAGGAGAAAGCTCGCATTTTTCATTGTCGCTCCTTGATGGTTAGTAGTCTTGGTGCGGCTCATTTTGCGGCTCGGTTCAAGGACCGCTTAGGGTCAGCAAGCGGCCGTTCGTAATCTCTACTTCTTCTTTTGTTGCCTGGCTCTGGGCACAGGTAGTTCCGCCGCAGTCACCGTCAGCAATTCGTCAACCATTCACCGTCGTCTATTTGATCTTCTATAAGGAACGAGTTCTTTGCCCCGGGATAGGCTGGTGCTTCAACGACATTACCGATGAACTCCCTGCCAGCTCTGGTCGGTTTGACGAACAACTGGTCGTCGCAAATAAGTGCCACGACCTTGCCGTCCAGATAGAGTGCACAACCACCGAACATCATCCGGTGCGTCAGGTTGCAACTATCGTCGACCTGATCAGTGACGTATTCCACAAATTCCAACCCCTGTGCCAATCTCATCCCCTCATCTTATTCCTGCGGCAAATCGCTCACAGCGATGGCGCGACGGTTGCTTTGTGTCAACAGTGGCAATTATAACTCAGCGAAAGCCAGAGTCGCGTTTCGGCCAGAAGCGGCTGATCAGGGTTGTCGCTGATCTCCTTTTTCGGGTATGACTGTTGACTGAAAGTGAATTATTTTCCAGCCGTCATCGTCTTTGGACCATATTTTCGTCACTACTTCGTGAACGACGCGCTCGTTTTCGTCTTGCCATCTGAAGTCTCTGAACTCGTGCATCCAAGATTCTCGTTAATCATGTAACGCGTAATAGTGTCTTCAATCGGAGCGCGCCCCTGCGCCAAAAGGACGCTTAATCGTCCGACAGAACTTCACAACTTCGTCACTACTCATTCTCCGGCTATTGGCGTAGAAAGTGATTTCCTTTGCGATCAGAGATTCCACCTTTTCGCAGTCGCCCTCTTTGAACGCCTTTCTTCCATTACGACGGCCTGTAACTCGTCGGGAAGACTGAGCTGCTGCAGAGAAGAAGCGTCAAAATACCAATTGAAATCATGGAGCTTTTCATCATTTATCGTCACCCAGGGTTCGAACAATTGCCGGAAATGTAGTTTTTCGGTTAGCGTTGCAATTGTCACGAACGTCCGCTTTGGGTTGCCGCCATCTTACTTCGAATCGCTTGGCCGGTAACTCCCGGCCAGAGGCGGACAGCCCCATACAATTTAGTTACTCTCGATTTGTTGCTGGATTTGTTTATCAAAGTCGAGAACAACATTTGCCCCATCCAGTTCAGATATTGCATTGTCAATGATTATTGCAATAGCCGGGTTCGTGATCTTCCTTGTCACATTCACCAGATTCGACCATACCCCGTTCCAAAAAACGCGCTCACCGCCGCGGTCGCCACCCGCCCTCTGTCAGGATAGTTGTCGCTTTTTCTGAAAGTATCAGAGGAGGCGCAGGAATCATGACATGGGAAGGTATTCAGACGAAAGACGAACAGCGGTTCTGGAGCAAGCTATTGCCGCCGCACAATGGCGTGGTGAAGCGGGTTGCGCGGGAAGAAGGCATTTGTCCGGCAACGCTTTACAATTGGCTGCAGGCGGCGAGACAGCGAGGCATACCGGTGCCGGGAAGTGGCAGGAAGAGCGCAGAGGAATGGAGCGGTGAGGCGAAGTTGGCGGTGGTGCTGGAAACAGCGAGCCTGAACGCAGACGAGTTGAGCCGCTATTGTCGGAGAAAGGGATTGTATCCAGAACAGATAGCGCGGTGGAAACAGGCGTGCATCGACACGGCGCAGTTGCAGCCGGATCGGGACCGCGAAGCCGCGGAGGAAGTGAGAGCGCTCAGGCAGCGTAACCGGGCGCTGGAGAAGGAGCTTCGGCGCAAGGAAAAAGCACTGGCCGAGAGCGCGGCATTACTGGTGCTGCAAAAAAAGTACCGGGCGCTGTGGGAGGACGAGGACAAATGACCTCACTCGTACAGCGCGAACAGGTGGTAACGCTGGTGGATGAGGCGGTGAGCTCGGGTGCCCGGCGCCATCGTGCCTGCGAGGTAATCGGTCTCAGCATACGCACCCTGCAGCGCTGGCGCCCGGTTGGCCAGTCGCACGTAGCGAGCGACGCGCGGCCCACGGCAGCCCGGCCGGCACCGGCCCACCGGCTGACGACGGCGGAGCGCGAACGGATCGTCACGGTGTGCAACCAGCCACCGTACGCCCACCTGCCACCTTCGCAGATCGTGCCGAAGCTGGCCGATCAGGGCGAGTACCTGGGCTCGGAGTCGAGCTTTTATCGCGTGCTCAAGGCCGCCGATCAAGTGCATCATCGCGGCTCGACGCAGGTGCCGCGGGCCAGGCAGGTCCCGACCACGCACATCGCCCAAGGTCCGAACGAGGTCTGGACCTGGGATGTGACCTGGCTGCCCAGCGAGGTACGCGGTCGTTTTTTCTACCTGTACCTGATCAGCGATCTGTACAGCCGCTATGGCGTGCACTGGGAGGTGCACGAGGCCGAGTGTGGCGAGCTGGCGGCGGGCCTGATCGAACAGGCGATCTGGCGTGAACGCTGTTACGAGCGCAAGCCGATTCTGCACAGTGACAACGGTGGACCGATGAAGTCCGTCACGTTGCGTCACAAGTTACTGGATCTGGGTGTCGCGTCGTCCTATAGCCGGCCACGGGTCAGCGATGACAACGCGTTCATCGAGTCGCTGTTCCGCACGCTCAAGCACGGGCCAATGGCCCCACCCAGGCGCTTTGCGTCGATCGAGGAGGCACGGCAATGGGTGGCGAGGTCCATGCGTTGGTACAACACCGAGCATCAGCACAGCGGCATTCGATTTGTGACGCCGGCTCAGCGTCATCGAGGTGAAGACAAAGCCATCCTTGCCAAACGTGATGCCGTCTACGCCGCCGCGCGCAAAGCCAATCCGCGACGCTGGACGACTGCAACACGCAACTGGCGCCACATCGAAAAAGTGGCGCTCAACCCCGATCAGGCCACCCGGGAGAATCTCGATAACGTAGCCTGATTTATGCGACAACTATCTTGCAAAACACCGCGTTGAGGGATCAAATATCTGAGGGGTAGTGCGCGTGGCAGGCGCAGGGATCGGCTGGCCCGTAGACTTGTTGGTAACGTACACGTTACTATCAATGACCATCGAAATACGCGAGTATCTGGACGCCAGTGGCAATTCGCCCTACGGCAAGTGGTTTAGCCGGTTAAATGCGCGGGCCGCTGCCAAGGGTACTATTGCGGTTGATCGAATTGGCCAGGAAGTATTGGAAGGATTACAAAACCCGGAAGCGTAAGGGAGAAGATTGATGGCCCTGACCCGTGACTTCAAGGAAACTGTACGGGCTCGCGCGCAGCGAGATCCGAAGTTTCGCCTTGCGCTTATTGAGGAAGCGATTGAAAGTCTTGTCGATGGAGACCTGGACGGGGGTAGAAGCATTCTCAGCAACTATATTAATGCGACTATCGGCTATGCGGCCCTTGCTGATGCTAACCGGCAAAGACGCCAAAAGCCTGATAAGAATGCTGCGGCCTGGGAGCAACCCGACCTCGAAGAATCTGCTGAGTATCCTGCAACACATTAAAGAGCAGGAAGGCGTTGAGATAGAGGTGCGCGTAAGACATGCGTAGTCGTGTTAATTCGAGTATGCGGCGGTATGCAGCTTCACAAGGTTATGGAATGGTTACCTGGCACCAAGTCAGCTGCCGATTTGCCCCAGCCACTTATCACGCAGGTTAGACGGCCAACGGCCGCAGCTTGCGGTCGACTGGGAGCTGGCTGATCTCGTTGGCCCACGTGGATCCAGTGCTGCAATGACCACAGAAACGATTTTAGGTCAGTCGGACAACTTTACTGGATTTTTGCGTATTCGATCCTCTTGACTAAATGGTAAGAGACTCCATAATTCTGCAGTACGCCCAGCGGGACCTATGGTTCTCGCTGCCCCTTCAAGTCACGGCTTGGAGGTTTTTTTTTGCCTGAGTACTGGTTGCTCTTCCTGGCGGATGGCTTCAACCTCTACCATTCTGCGAAAGAAGCGTCTGCCGACCTCGGGCGCATTGTACGCTTTGGCTTGATCTGCGGTCCCTGCTGAAGTCCGGCATGTCGATATTCAGTCGCGCCGCCGTTTTCCCAACTGATATCTACGATTTTTCCGCGCTTGCGAAGCACATCGAGTCGAAGCGCCCTGGGACAACGAAGAAACATCAAGACTATATCGACTGCTGCGTACCGCGTAAAAGTCCGGCTCGGTCGATACGGCGGCGTCAGGCGAGATAAGGCTGCAAATCCGTATTGCGTTTGCTTGTGTGGCGCATTCGCCCGTCCGCTGAAATCCTCTGTTAAGTGCCAATGCCGTCAGGCAGGAAGTCGGACGGCGCTCCGACGCTGACAAGCGTCAGGCGATGCATGGCGCGGGTGCAGGCCACATAGAGCAGGTTGCGATCCATCCCGGTACAAAAGTTGCGTTGGCTTACGTCGTGCACGATTACGCGGTCAAATTCCAGCCCCTTGGCGAGATGCGCCGCACAGACGATGACGCCGGTTGAAAAGCCCGTGCTCCCGGCATCGAGTAACTGAACGTCCACGCCGGCGTCGAGCAGGGATCGATGCAGCCGTTTCGCCTGCTTCGGTGTCTTGGCGATTACCGCCAGGCTGTTGTGCGGCGATGTCTCGAACCCGGCGATCTCGGTCTGGATATGCTGGCGCGCCTCGGCCGGGCGTCGGCAGCCGATGACCCGGGCACGTCTCCGTGGCGCTCCATGGCTTCGAGGTCCGGGTTGGGGGATATGGCCTGCGCGAACTGCATGATCTCCCAGGTTGATCGATAGCTCTTCGTGAGTTTGACGCACGTTGCAGGTTTGAGGGCGCGCTGGATCTGCCTGGCGTTTGAAGCGCCGTACGGATTGACCGACTGGGTCGCATCGCCGAGGACCGTCTTGCGGCAAGGGAACAGCCGCGCCAGCACTGCATACTGCACAGGCGTATAGTCCTGCATCTCGTCAATCAGCAGATGTTTGACGCTTTTGCGGGGGTTGCGTACACCTTCCAGCCGTATCTTGAGGTAGATCAGGGGAAACACGTCGGCATATTCCAGCTTGTTGCCCGCCAGCCGGAAGAGTTCCGGCTGCCCGATCCAGTCGAACAGGTTCCTGTAGGCCTCTCGCAGCGTGCTGCTGCGGATCATGGCGCGTATCGCCTCACGTAAATCGCGGCGCTCGGAGACCTCAAGGTCGTAATTGTAATGCAGGCCAATCTGCTGCTCGGTTGCCCGGACCACACGGGCGATACGCTCGGTCCGGGCCACGCCGCGGTGCTTTTGCCATGTTTCCTCGAAGTGCCACTCGGGTACGATTTTTCTTCCGGTCCGCCACTGCGCGGCCACGAACGACGAATCCTCGACGTGGCTGGCGTAGGCGTCGATCCTCTGCAGGAATTCGGGCTTTGCCTTGGCCGCAATTCGCGCCTTTAGCGCCGCATCGTCCTTCTCGAGCAGTTGCTCGGTCTGCTCCGCGAATGTCTGGAAGCGATACTGCTGATCGAGAAGTTCTCCAGCGAGCGTTTCCATACCGATTTCGCCAACCTCTTCCTCGCCAAGCTCGGGCAACACGTTGCCGATATAGTCAGCGAACACCTGGTTGGGTGAGATGATCAGGATATCGTCGGAACTCAACGTGTCCTTGAACCGGTACAGCAGGAACGCGATGCGGTGCAGCGCGATCGAGGTCTTGCCGGATCCGGCGACGCCCTGGATGATGAGCGTGTGCGCCTCCTCGTTGCGGATTATGGAATTCTGGTCGCGCTGAATGGTGGCAACAATATTTCGCATGCTGTCGTCGGCGGACTGACTCAACTCCTGCTGCAAGACGTCATCCACGACGTTCAGTCCGGATTCGAACATGTACTCCATCTGTCCGTTGCGGATGCGGAACTGGCGCTTTAGCTGAATCTCACCTGATACCTCGCCGGATGGCGCCGTATAGTGAGCCGGCCCGATCTCGTAGTCGTAGAACATTGTCGCGATCGGCGCGCGCCAGTCATAGACCAGCGTCTCGCCGGCTGCATCGTCACGGAAATGGTGCACCCCCACGTAGACCGGTATGGCACCGTCCGGCGGGTCTCCGTGATGCAGGAAATCGACGCGCCCGAAATACGGCGACTTGGTCAGTTTCACCAGCTTTTCCGCTGCGCTTGCACGACGTCGGCGGCCCCCATCGTCTGCTCGATCAGTCTGGCGCACGGCGATCTTCTCGATGTGATCCATGTCGCGACGGGCCTCCCAGAGGTAGGCCTTGCTGTTCTGGGATCTCCTGCGCGTGCTCGGTGAGGCGTGCATCGTTTTTCCTCAGCACGTTCCTGGATGCGCGCCTGGAATTCTCAAGCCGCTGCACGTTCTTCGATCTCTGTGGGATCGATATCTTAACGATGATCCGGTTTGCCTGAGGACGGCGGTTTGCCCGGAAATGGCGTTATTATACATAGAACACGCCGGATCTCGGGCTCGCCGGTAGTCGCGATCACGCCGAACGCAACTTGCGGATGCTTTCCTGCTTCTTGAGCCGTACGAGTGTCTTAAGTTCCAACTTCACTGCCACTATTGAATGTCGGCTGAGTACTCAGACGCTCAGGTCGAAGACATCGAGGGTCAGTATTGGGTGGCGCAGAACGACATCCAGACCAATTTCTTACTTTGATGCAGGAATTACAACGAAGAGGGAAATATTATGGACTTTCTCAAAGGACTTTCTCCCCATGTGCATTGGGGTCTGCGCTTGTCACTTGCCGCTACTTTTATTTTCCATGGCGTGACTAAATTTCCGGTTGAAGGACCGATGATGGGCATGCCTGTCGCGATGGTCTGGATGCTTGCAATAGCAGAGATTGTTGCGGGAATCTTTTTATTGGCTGGCGCGTTCGGCAAGGAAATATTGACCCGGTTGGGCGGACTGATCGTCATAATCGTTATGATTGGCGCCATTGTCCTGGTGCACGCGAAAAACGGCTTCAACGTCATGAACGGTGGAATGGAATTCCAGTTGCTAATGCTCGTGACCGGCCTGTACCTGACCGTGAAGGGGAACGAAGCCTAGTCGAAGACAAATCGTACCGGGATAAAGCGGACGTACTTACCGAGGGACAGTACCGCCAGGTGAGTGCACAATAATCAGTGCAGGTGAAGCTGGAGGTTGGGCTGCACTTTGAGCGACGTACCGGAAGTTCTTGTCATATACGACAAGCAGTGCCCTGCGTGTGACTATTTCTGCACGATGGTGCGGATTCGCCAGACGGTTGGCAATCTCGTACTGATAGACGCGCGGGACGGTGGCCCGATAATGGAGGAGATCACTGCACGGGGTCTCGACATCGACCAGGGAATGGTCGTAAAGGTCGGGAATGAGCTTTACTACGGCGCGGAAGCAATTCACGTGTTGGCACTGATGAGCAGCAACCGCGGATTCTTCAATCGTTTGGCCTACTGGTCGTTTCGGTCAAAAGTGGTCTCGCGGATGCTCTATCCGGCACTTCGAGCTTGTCGTAACCTGCTTCTCAAGATGCTGGGAAAATCCAGGATCAACAACCTCGGCCTGCAAGGTAATGACAAGTTCTGATCATGTGCTGCCCAACAGTGTGCTGCACCCGTCACTGCGGCGTTAGGCACTCAATCCGCGTAGCTGTAAGCCTTCCGGCGTTCTTTACTGAAGTACGCCTCTGGCGTATACTCTCTTCGTGTTGTTTATTACGTGCAACTCGAGCCGGACGAGTTCTGGATGCTGACACTCTATGCGAAGTCCAGGAAGGGCAGCATACCTGGACACATACTTAAGGAGTTGCTGGAGACATTTCGTGATGAGTAAGAAACTGACAGACAAGGCGCTCGAGAAATTCGAAGCAGAGCGCGATGTGTGGCTCGAAGTGCTCGAGGGCGTGCGTGAGATCAAGGCTGGTGGCGGTAAGCGCAAGAAAGTAGCGCCTGAGTCACAAGTTGCGCGTGTGCGCCTCAAGAGCGGCCTTTCCCAGGCAGAATTCGCATCAGTCTCGGGGTTTCCAAACGCACCCTTGAGCAGTGGGAACAGGGCCGGCGTGAGCCTTCAGGAGCCGCCAAAACTTTGCTTCGAATCGCGGAGCGGCATCCTGAGGTACTGCTCGAGGTTGCGTGATGAATAGGGCGGGCGCCGTGATTAAGCATGCTGCGACCTGAAAGTAACAAGACCTCGAAGAATTTGCTGAGTGTCTTTTGACACGTTGAAGAGCAGGAAGGCGTTCAGACCGAAGTGCGCGTTAAACATGCTTAATCAAAACGGTGTTCCGCCAGTGAATCGCAAATTGGACTTCGACCGAGCGCCATTGTCGGCAACGGCGGCCAAGAGAGCGCGTGCGGCTTGTGCAAGGACCGGGTTTGGCGTGCCAACAATTCCCAGGCGCTGTCGTGCGCGCCCCGACAATTCACGCTCAATGAGACGTATGAAGCAGCCGTTCTATCTATTTCTCCTTGCATGTTCGAGGTTCGGGCTGTAGTAGTGCTGTACCGGCGGGTGTCCCGCAGGAACATAAAAAAGGGGAGTGCTCATGAAGCAAGCAAAAAACGATCTACCGACTCGTCTCGAAGCTGGCGGGGTCTGCTTTCAGGGCCACGACTGGGGCGGCATCAATGTCGCTCGCGTCCGTTTCCCTGCTGGTGCAGACGCGACTCCGCTGCTCGAGGGCTTGCCGGACAATCTATGCCAGTGCCCACACTGGGGAACTGTTGTCAAAGGCTCCATTCATGTGACCTATGCAGACGGCACTGAAGAGACGGTAAACGCCGGCGAGGTTTACTACTGGCCGCCAGGGCACACGGTCAGGGTGGATGAGGATTACGAGGCAATTGAGTTCAGTCCAAGCGACCAAATGGGTGAACTTATGAATCACCTTGAAGCGAAACTGAAAGGCTGAACGTACTCAATTTATGTACGCACAGGGCCCCCATCTAGGTCGGGGCCCTATTTGCTTCAAGGGATTCCGCTTGTGGCTGAAGGCGGCCGCCCAGGTCTTTTGAGCCATCAAGACCTCGCCTGACTTCAAGCCACACCGAACGTGACTAGATCCCGAACAGCTCCTTTTGTCCGTCATCGCTGTCACTGTCCGTCGGCACTGGCCTCTCGTACCAGTCAATCCGGCGAGTCAGATACATGATCATCGCCAGAGCTGCCCAGAGGCCAATCGACCCGGCCAGTAGCGCGTAGGTTTCGGCCGTCAGCGTCATGTACAGGAAACAATAGAGTACAAACAGAACACCACAAACGATCATCGCGCGGCCTCGCTGATTCAGGACAGAGTAGCTGTAGCTGACGACGAGCCCGCTTGAGGCAAGAGCGCTCAGAATGTACGACCAGCCGAAGCCAATGTGCTCGGCGAGCGAAATCAGGAACAGGAAGAAGATAACGTTGGCCGAGCCGACCATGAGGTATTGCAGCGGATGCAGCCTTAGCCCGGCAATAACCTCAAACATGAAGTAACTGACGAAAGTCAGAACGATGAATAACACGCCATAGGTAACCGCTCGCAGAGTGAGGCGGTAGACGCTGATCGGCACGTACAATTCAATGCCGAATACCGCTGATCCCGCCGAAGCCGCAGCGCCGGATGCTTTCGTCCAATGTGACGGGAATGACCGACCGATGCTGGACACTTGCCAGTCTGCGCTGAATCCGTCGTCGGTGACCTCGCGCGCGTGCGGCAAATAGTTGCCGGAAAAACTCGGCGATGACCACGTTGACTCAACGGATGCACGAGTGGTGTCGCCAAGTGGCAGGAAAGAGAGCGATTCACTGCCCTTGATGTTCAGTACCGTATCGAAGGTGAGGTCTGCGGCGTGGTCAGATTCAAGGATTTCACGCAACGGCGCCTGGATCTGCGGCGGGAGTCCGGCAACCAGCTGGCCGCCGGGCACAAAGGCAACCGATACGCCGTTTAGTTCGAGGTTGGGCGTCTCCACGATCGCACGGCCGTCGCTGACCCCGACGACGATTGATGCGTCTGCCCAGTGGATGTTTGCGTCATTAATGCCGAGGTCGCCGGTATCGATGGCAGCGAACAGACCGTGCAGCCGAATTCTGGCGGAGTAGACCGGGACCCTGTGAATGCCGCGGTAGCGGATCTCCGAGTCAACGGATGCGTCGATGTCGAGTTTCCGCGGCAGAACATACATCTCGGTGCGATTGACGATCCGCTCCCCTCGGCTGTCTATGTGCACGAGGTCATAGGGCAGGACCAGCACCGGGCCCGCAATTAGCTGCGATTGGCCCCACGTTCGCTGGATGTCCAGCCTGGCGGTCTGGTGGATCTGGTCCCTGTCGTTGATCGTTTCTCGAACCATTCCCAGCGGAATCAGAAGAAGCAAGATCAGGATGCCGATCGTAAAAACCTTGACCGACGCCGATTGGCGTAGCCTTGAAACTATCGTCTGCATCGTTGCGCTCCCATTGACTGCGGGAGATTAGAACCGCCAATAATGGCGTCGACGTGAACGAAATGTGGCTAATAGTGGCAAGGGAGTATTCGCGATCGGGTGGTTATGGCCGCGAGCTGCCCGCCGCGTGGAATGAGTTACAATTTGCTCTACTGACCGAAGCCGCTAGTCAGCTCAATCGGGCTGAACCAGTCACCGCCCATCCAATCGAGGCAAACTATTCGATCAAAAGATGTCGCAATTTCGGCCGGCGTGTTGGGTATGCTGGTCTGGTATGGGTTCTTCATCGTGATCGGCGAAGGCTACTTTCACATGTGGCAAACGGAGATCGGACTGGGTTCGGTGGAAGGCGCCTTCCGGTACGGTAGCGTTTGCGCCGTCCTTATGTTCTATATCGCCCGCGGTGCTTGGTGACGAGGCTTTCGGGCGCTTTATGACGGCCATGGCACATATTGAGCCGTTCCGGGAACAGGATATGCCGCCACAGCACTGGTACCTCGCGCTAGTTGGTGTCGATCCCGATTACAGTGGCAAGGGTATTGGCAGCGCCCTGCTGAGGCCAATCCTCGAGCAGGCGGACGCTGACGGCCTCCCTTGTTACCTGGAGACTGCCGAGGAGCGCAACGTCGCCTTTTACGAAATGCACAGGTTTGAAACGCTCCGTCACGGGACGCTCCCCGATACAGCCGTCGAGTACTGGACGATGCAGCGGGTGCCCGCGTGACATATTTTTCAGGTCCTTCAGCGTTGAATAGCCGTCTACTGATTGAATGGCTTTTCTCATGATGACTACTAACCATCAAGGAGCGCCAATGAAAAATGCGAGCTTTCTCCTCTTTACAACAATTTTGGCGATTTCCACCAATCTACGAGCGGACGGCGAGCAGTCGACCGAAGAGCGACAAATCACTGCGGTATTCGATACTTTGACACACGCATGGCGGTCAAAAGACGGCCAACAATGGGGTGAGCGGTTTCTTGATGATGCTGATTTTACAGTCTGGTTCGGTCTTGAGCTAAAGGGAAAAGAAGAAATCCAAAGCGGACGCTGCCTTTAGTGAGATCAACGGTAAGTTATTCTCTTACCTTGCGAATCCTCTGGTGCGCAGACAGATTGCTCGACCAATAATAACTGTTAGGAGAACAAAATGAATGAACATGGTATCCGAAGGCGCAATGTAGCTATAGGACTGTTCGTTTCAGTGGTCTTCATGATTCCCATCACAGGGTTCGGTGTCGAGAAAGAATCACCGCAAGTTCAATTTTCGAATTCCTGTAAAACTGCCGTGCAGGGCAAATTCAACCGAGCAATAACGCTACTCCACTCATTCGAGTACCTTGAGACGAAGAGGCTATTTAAAGAGATCACTAACGAAGATCCTGATTGCGCAATGGCATATTGGGGCCTGGCGATGAGTGTTTGGCACCCGCTATGGGCGCCACCCAGCAAGACTGATCTGGAGGAAGGTGCTGCATTGCTTGCTATTGCTTCTGACTTGGAAAGAACGCCTCGAGAATCGAACTATATTGATGCGCTAAGCACGTTTTTTTCCAGTAACGACGTTAGAAGCCATCGTGATCGGGTGCGTAATTACGAGTCGCGCATGAGTGACCTATATAGCAACAATTTACAGGACTCGGAGGCCGCGTTGTTCTATTCACTGTCGTTGCTCGCCAGCGCGGATCCACGAGATAAGTCGTATGCTCACCAATTCAAATCAGCAGGGTTGCTCAACTGGGTTCGCGCTGCGCAACCAACACACCCCGGTGTCTTGCACTATTTGATTCACAGCTATGATTATCCGGGTCTTGCGCACTTAGCCCTCGATGCAGCGCTGATGTATGCGGATGCAGCACCTGATTCGGCACACGCACAACATATGCCTTCTCACATATTCACGCGGCTCGGTCTTTGGGACCGGTCGCTCTCGTCGAATCACGATTCAATCCAGTCAGCCGCCGAGTACACGGTCAGAGCCCACTTGCCCGGACACTACGACGAGGGACTGCACAGTATCGACTATTTAACTGTACGCCCTGCTGCAGACGGGGCGCGATGCTGAGGCGCAACAGTTACTAATGCAGCTGGGCAACATTAAGAAGACAGACACCGAAAACTTCAAGGTCGCTTTCACCTATTCGTCCGCACCAGCGCGCTACGCACTAGAACGTCGCATGTGGATTGAGGCAAGTGATTTACAGCTTGTGCGTGAGGACTTTGCTTGGAACGATTTTCCATGGGCCCAATCAATTCACTACTTCGCGCGGGGAATTGGTAGCGCTCGAAACAAGCAACCAGAAAGAGCACGGCAAGAGCTGGCGATAATCGAAGATCTTCTGGCTAACTTGCCAGAGGCAACCCCTACCTATTTTCGGACGGAAGTGGCGGTTCACGCCGAATCCGTGAAATCCTGGATCTTGCTGGCAGAAGGTGATGCGGAAGGGGCTCTGTCTCTAGCAGCAGCTGCCGCAGACACAGAGGATGCAGTGGACAAGCATCCGGTAACACCCGGTGAGGTTCTACCAGCACGCGAACTCTATGCCGACATGTTGTTAAAGGTCGGTAACGATGCGGAGTCGCTTGAGCAATATCAAGCAGTGCTAGCAGGAGCCCCCAATCGATTAAATGCGCTTATAGGTGCGGCACGCGCGGCTGGCCGTATTGGCGACAGCGCCCTGGCTGAGAAATATCGCGCTGTCGTGCTTGCGCAAACGCAATCCGCAAATGGTCATCGTGCCAGCCTAGACGGCATGAAGAAATGGAGTCAATTGAAGCTGCCCCCAAGCCGTTGACGGTCTTGGAAGCACTGAATCCGCAAAGGGGGCGTAATCATGCATAGAATCTCACTATGTCTCACGCAGGCTGTTTGCCTGCTGATTGCCGCCTCGGCGAACGCGCAAACATTGCAGGAGGAAATTGACGCGGCGATTCGCTCTGAACTTGATCAAAGCGGCGCTCCATCTATACAGGTCGCCGTTGGCCATAGCGGCGAGGTCATCTACGAAGGCGCATTTGGCCTCGCCGATACGGAAAATGACGTACCAGCGACCACGGAAACCAAATATCGCTCATCCTCAATTTCAAAGTGGCTGACGGCGACGGTAGCGATGATGCTCGCGGAGCAGATGCGCCTGGACCTGGACGAGCCGGCACAAAAGTACTGTCCACAGTTTCCTGAAAAGAGGTGGCCGATCACGACCCGACAACTGTTAACCCATACCTCTGGCATTCGACACTACACCGATTACAAAAGTGAGCTCTCACAGGCTAAATCGGATGAAGAGCGTGCGGAGATTGAGCGAAGGCAGTTCCGAGACGCTCTGAGCACCTATACCCGGTATACGGACGTCATCGAGCCACTCGAGAACTTCAAAGAGGATCCGCTGGTTTTCGAAGCCGGGTACCGACTGGTTGTATTCGTCATTCGGCTACCGCCTGTTGGGATGCGTTCTGGAAGGCGCATCCGGCCGAACATATCGATCGTTACTGGAAGAAGAGGTTTTAGAACCCGCCGGAATGGCCAGCACGGTTCCCGACGACGCCTGGGCGATTATTCCGCATCGGGCTGCCGGTTACCGCCTGGACCGCGGAAAGCCGTTGCGTCGGGCGGATATGCGGGATGTCAGCGAAAATCTGCCTGCAGGAGGCCATCTGACTACCGCCACGGACCTGATCTTGTTCGCGCAAGCCTTTCATACCCGAGCACTATTATCCGATCAGTCAGCGACGCTTATGACGCAAGGGTTGCGAAACAACCCCAAGGAATCAGAAAATTACACATCGTGGCGCCACGCTATTCCTTCGCGTGACAAATATGCGTACGGAATCATGTCGTTCCCTAACGAGAAGAGCCTATGGATCGGCCATACGGGCCGACAAGCCGGCTCTTCATCCATTGTCGTCTTGGTGCCCGGTGAGGAGCTTTCGATAGCAGTATTGACCAACGTCAAAGGATGGGGCGGTTACCTTAGCCTGGTGCGGGACATTCACTTAATTGTTCAGAATCAAATCGAGAGGGTGAACTGAAGTTCAATTATTTTCGACTGGTTGAATCCGCAACCCGAAGCGGACATGCAGACAATTGCCATTGGGCGCCAACGTTTCTCAAATCGAGTAGTCAGAATGGCCAAATCAAATTGGAAGGACACAGCTGAACTTGTTGGTATCGTGGCAATTTTGGTCGGCCTGTATTTCGTTTATACAGAGATTCGGCAGAATAGAATTATTGCCCAAGCTGAAATTAACACTGTCACTTTGCAAAGTCTGATGGATCAAAGACGGTGGTTGTCGGACCCCGAGTTTTCAAAAATATACCTTAAAGGACTAAATGCACCCGGTGATACCACTGAGGCTGAACGATTTCGCCTACATCAGTTTTTCGATAGTGTGATCATCAGTTATGAATTTGAATACACTAACTACAATTACGGAATATTTACTGAGTACACAGGAGTGGCGACAGCGACAAGTCCAGCATTTTTTGGAACGGGGTATGGTCGAATCTGGTGGAATGTGACAAGGAAGACCACGAACCCGGCTATTGCAATAATCATTGACAATGCAATATCTGAACTGGATGGGGCAAATGTTGTTCTCGACTTTGATAAACAAATCCAGCAACAAATCGAGAGTAACTAAATTGATGGGGCTGTCCGCTTCTGGCCGGGAGTTACCGGCCAAGCGATTCGAAGTAATATGGCGGCAACCCAAAGCGGACGTTCGTGACAATTGTAACGCTAATCCGAAAAACTACATTTCCGGCAATTCTAGAACCCTGGGTGACGATAAATGATGAAAAGCTCCATGATTTCAATTGGTATTTTGACGCTTCTTCTCTCTGCAGCAGCTCAGTCTTCCGACGAGTTACAGGCCGTCGTAATGGAAGAGCAAAAGGCGTTCAAAGAGGGCGACTGCGAAAAAGGTGGAATCTCTGATCGCAAAGGAAATCACTTTCTATGCCAATAGCCGGAGAATGAACTCGTGACGAAGTTGTGAAGTTCCGTCGGACGATTAAGCGTCCTTTTGGCGCAGGGCGCGCTCCCATTGAAGACACTATTACGCGTTACATGATTAACGAGAATCTTGGATACACAGTTAGAGACTTCAGATGGCAAGACGAAAACGAGCGCGTCGTTCACGAAGTAGTGACGAAAATATGGTCCAAAGACGATGACGGCTGGAAAATAATTCACTTTCAGTCAACAGTCATACCCGAAATAGGAGATCAGCGACAACCCTGATCAGCCGCTTCTGGCCGAAACGCGACTCTGGCTTTCGCTGAGTTATAATTGCCACTGTTGTTTAGCAGGCTGCTGAAAAAGCCGGTTTTTCGAACGTTGGATAACTCACGTCATTCAAAACTCGATCTGGGATTGCACCGCAAAGTTTTCTGATCGCTTAGCCGCACTTGCTACTTTTTCGTAAGAACACCCGATCTGGTGTCGCGAATCGACCAATGTGCTCCGATTGTTTGATTATTGTCCGACAATTCGCTGCCGTCAGCGCTCACTACGCAAACTCCGGCAAGAGATTCCGGATTCGGACCAGGTTGTACGCGGTCATGACCTTCAGATACTCCTGCCTGACGCGCTTTTGCCCGCGCTGCCGGGTTTGACGAAAGCCGCCGATCTGCTTGATCCAGCCAAAGGGTTCCTCGACGCGCTTGCGTATCCGTTGACTGATCTCGTAACCCGGATGTCGGGTCGTACGAGCGTCAATCGCCGATCCGCCCCTGCGATTGACGTTCTGAGATACATGGGGCGTCACCCGAAGCGCTCGCAACTCTTTGACGAAGCCCTGCGTGTCGTAGCCCTTGTCCGCACCCACCGTCGCGCCTGCTCGAAGACCCCTGGCCATCGCAGCCGCTGTCTCTCGTTCCGCCGTCCCGGTCGCCGACGTCAGCTCGGCAGCCACAATCAGGCCATTGCGGTTCTCCATCAGGGTATGAGCCGCATAGCTCGGACGGGCCGCAATGCCGTGGCTCTTCGAGGCCAGCAGCGCTTCCGGGTCGGTCCTTGACGCATGCGTCAGATTGCTGCGCTTCTCGCCGTGAAAGTTACGCCCGGCGTTCCGGCCGACCCCGTCCGGGTTGTCGTCGTCATCACCATCCTTGCGCCGTACACTCTTCTGCGACGCCCACGCCGCAATCAGTGTACCGTCCACGCTGAAATGCTCGTCCGATGTCAGACCGTGGCGGCGCGCCAAAGCAACGATCTCGTCAAACAGCCGCTGGCCTACATCCGCCTGCGCCAGGCGGTCGCGGTTCTTCGAGAACGTCGACGGATTCCACACCGGCTCGTCGACCCCCAGACCCACGAACCATCGAAACAGCAGGTTGTAGTCCAGCTGCTCCATCAGCTGCCGTTCGCTTCGGATCGAATACAGCACCTGCAGCAGCGAGGCGCGAATCAGCCGCTCCGGCGGAATCGAGGGACGCCCCTCGCAGGCGTAGATCTCATCGAACAGCTCGTCGAGATTCGTCAGCGCCGAATCAACCAGCTTGCGCATCTTGCGCACCGGGTGTCGCTTCGGCACTCGCGCCTCGAGCGACACATAACTGAACAACCCGCCGTCTTCTCTGTGATCGCCGCGCAAGACTTGGCCTCCTCATCTGATATCGCTATCTTGCCGCATCAATGGGCTTCCCAGTAGCCGCCAGGCTATTCCGGACGGTCGCCCTTGCGCCGGCGTAACAGCATCCGCTTGCCGCGTGCCGTCGACCTGCAGGCGTCGGGATAAGCGGCAATGGGAGGAACCGTGGGGTCCGCTATGGGATGATTCAGTGCGCCGTTGCGATCGGATACGCTTCCGATGGTGGCGCTGGGTGGTTGCCGGCAACGCAAGCACCGTTTGTTGCAGCGCTTCGCTCGCCCGTTCGTGGCGTCTGTAGCCGACTATTCAAGACCCGCTTTTCGACAACCGGCGCACAGGGCGGCCTGCAGCGATCGCGATTCGCCGCGCGATTCTGGATCATGTGCGAACGCGCGTTTCAGGTCACGGCGGCGCCCTCGTCGCTTCGGGCTGAACGACTGCCAGCACCCGCAGCGGACTACCGCAGCTACGGCAGACGAACGCACAGCTGTGTTGCTCATCCGCATCGGTCATCGGTCTCACTGCGCTGTTCAACCGGCGCGTTCAGATGCCGTCGTGCGAGCGCGAGGTTCCTGACGCCGGCACACCACCGGCGAGCAGCCCGTAGTGACGGATGCGATGGAACCCGGTCTGGCAGGACGTGGATCAGGAAGCGACGGATAAACTCATCGGTGGCGAGCGTCATCGAACGATAGCGTGCACGGCCCTTGCGTCGGTAGTCTTTGCAGCGAAAGGTCACACCGCGTTGGTCGTGCAGCGATCAGACGAGAGTTGGCGATCGCGACGCGGTGGGTGTAGCGCGCGAGGTAGGCGAGCACGGCCTCGGGTCCGGCGAACGGGCGCTTGGCGTAGACCACCCATTCGCGTCTCGCGCAGCGGCGCGAGGTAGCGGGCGAAGGCTTGCGCGTCGCCGAGGCCGGCGTGGTCGCCGAAGAAGGCGAGCTGTCCGGCGGCGTGGGCGGCGGTGAGCTGTTCCAGGACCAGGCGCCGGAACAGCCGGGAGAGCACGCGCACCGGCAGAAAGAAGCCGGGCCGGCAGGCGATCCAGCGGTGGCCGTCCGGGCTGAAGCCGCCGCCGGGGACGATGCAGTGCAGATGCGGGTGGTGGGTCATCGCCGAGCCCCACGTATGAAGGACGGACGTGAAGCCGATCCGCGCGCCCAGGTGTTTGGGATCGGCGGCGATGGTCAGCAGGGTCTCGGCGGTGGCCTTGAACAGGATGGCGTAGATCGCCGCCTTGTTCTGGTAGGCGATGTCGGCGATCGGCGCCGGCAGCGTGAAGACGAGGTGGTAATACGGCACCGGCAGGAGGTCGGCCTGCCGGGCGGCCAGCCAGGCGTGGGCGGCCGCGCCCTGGCAACCGGGGCAGTGCCGGTTGCGGCAGGAGTTGTAGGCGATCCGGGTATGGCCGCAATCGTGGCAGGCCGCGACGTGGCCGCCGAGCGCGGCGGTGCGGCAGTGCTCGATCGGCCGACATGACCTTGCACTGGCCAAGGCTGAGGTGACCGGCATGGGTTGCGCGGTAGGCGGCACCGTGGGCGCGGAAGATGTCCGCGACCGCCAGCGCTGGGCGCGCCACGTGCACGCTCGGCGGGCTAGCCCGTCGAGGCGCATCCAGCGGACTCGGCGACCGTCACTGCATGGTCGCGGGTGGCGACCTGCGCGTACAGCGCGGTGGTGGTGAGCTTGGCGTGGCCGAGCAGGACCTGGATGACGCGGATGTCGACCTTCTGCTCGAGCAGGTGGGTCGCAAAGCAGTGTCGCAGGGTGTGCATCGAGACCCGCTTGTCCAGGCCGGCGAGTTCGGCGGCGGTGTGACAGGCCCGGCTGAGCTGGCGGGTGGACATCGGGTTCACCGGGGTTCTGCCCGGGAAACAGCCAGCCGTTGGGCGAGCATCTTGCCGGGCCGGGCCACCGCCACCAGGTCGCGCAGCAGCTCGAGCAGCGCCGGCGAGAGCATGGCATATGCGATCCCTACGGCCCTTGCCCTGCTCGACGCGCGAGGACCATGCGCGTGCTGTCGATGTCGCCGATCTTACAGGTGGGCCACTTCGCTGGCCCGCAGGCCGGCACCGTAGGCCACGCGAGGGCGGCCCGGGCTTTGAGGTTGGGTGCCGCCTGAAGCAGCCGTGCCACGTCCTCGGGTGCTGAGCACCACCGGTAGCTTCGGTTCAACGCGCACCGGGCTCATCTTTTCGCAGCGCGTGCGATTGTCCCAGGGTCACTTCAAAGAAAAAGCGCAGGCCGGTGATGGTCGCGTTGATGGTGCGCGCCGAGACCCCGTCATTCGACCAGCTGCATCTGAAAACGGCGCAGGTCTTCTGGCGTTGCTGATCGCGGGCGAGTGCCCAAAGAATCGGGCGAAGCGCTTCACGGCACGGATGTACGAAAGCTGGGTCTTGTCGCCGAGCTTGCGCATCGTCATGTCATCAATCATGCGTTGACGCAATGGGCTCACGGACTTGTTAGAATGGCTGCATGGGTCTTCTCCTGTTGTTGATTGTTGCGTGTGGTAACCACTAACTTCAACACAGGACGGGACCCTGTTGACCAACTCTACGGGGAACGACAAATCGTGCGACAACTACCGCGCGAGCGGTTTAGTCCTCTACACAAAGCAGCCGTCGCGCCATCGCTGTGAGCGATTTGCCGCAGGAATAAGATGAGGGGATGAGATCGCACAGGGGTTGGAATTGTGGAATACGTCACTGATCAGGTCGACGACAGTTGCAACCTGACTCACCGGATGATGTCCGGTGGTTGTGCACTCCATCCTACGGCAAGGTCGTGGCACTTATTGCGACGACCAGTTGTTCGTTAGCTCGACCAGAGCTGGCAGGGAGTTCATCGGTAATGTCGTCGAAGCACCAGCCTGACCCGGCAAGAACTCGTTCCTTATAGAAGATCAAAGAGATGATGGTGAATGGTTGACGAATTTGCTGACGGTGACTGTGGCTAACTACCTGTGCCCAGAGCCAGGCAACAAAAGAAGAAGTAGAGATTACGAACGGCCGCTTGCTGACCCTAAGCGGTCCTTGAACCGAGCCGCAAAATGAGCCGCACCGAAGACTACTAACCATCAAGGAGCGACAATGAAAAATGCGAGCTTTCTCCTCTACAACAATTTTGGCGATTTTCACCAATCTACGAGCGGACGGCGAGCAGTCGACCGAAGAGCGACAAATCGCCGCGGTATTCGATGCTTTGACACACGCATGGCGGTCAAAAGACGGCCAACAATGGGGTGAGCAGTTTCTAGATGATGCTGATTTAAACAGTCTGGTTCGGTCTTGAGCTAAAGGGAAAGAAGAAATCGGGTCCGGCCATCAATTTGTTTTCGATACCGTCTATCCTGATGCAGTCTTCGAACCACCGGGTCCGACAGATCAGGTTTCCTGGTGCGGACGCCGCTGTCGTGCACCTAAGAGGTTTTGTCACGAAGAGAGGCGAAAGCCAGAGCTGACCGTCCGGAATGACGGCTGTCTGTCGCGGTCGTGCAGCGCTTCGATGATCAAGTGGAAGATTGTCGCGTTTCAGAATACACCCTTCATCGTACCTGAACTGCAAGAGAGCATGCCGCTGGGGATGACGACAGATTTTGACGGAGATGGCGGAGATCGTCGATCCTGAGCGAGGCCTTGTTTCGGCCAACGTCTGCTTCTGTCGCGAGCGGCGGGCCGCTTGGAATGAGCTAATACTTCGCTCTACTGACCAATGCCGCTAGTTGGCTCAATCAAGCTTGACCAGTCACCCCCCATCCAATCGAGGCAAAATATGCGATCAGAAGATGTAACAGTTGAATCGATGGGCAACTGCACACAGAGTTTATTCAGCAAAGGAAAGGACGATTTGCTGGCACTTGCCCGGAAAGTCAAAGTAGAGCCCGACTGTTTAGCAATTGAGCTTGGCTCAAGATCTGGATGATGTACGAAAATTACGATGATCGAAAAGTGGTCGAGCCGAGAGGCTTACCAAGGCCCCCAGTATGCAGAGCTCGCACATGCAAGCGTTCATCGAAGAAATCTGCGAAGTTTTCGTTGGTCCACCCGACATTTCTTATTGTGACGGTACCAGTATTATCGGCTAATACTTGTCTTTGGTGACAACGCTGCGGCCTTCAGGAGTTTGGCGCTGGCATTCCAGTAAACCTGTCAGGAATTCAGTAATTTCGCGAGCGAATACAATGATACGGCTAACAAAAAATCGCTGCCGCAGGCTGATTGCTGCATCACTATTGATAACGTTGAGTAGTTCGACGGTCTACCGCAGACGATGATGGTGAGACGATTCGAGCACTCCGCATGCAATTGAATGAGGCGATAGCCCGGCACGATGTAGGCTATCCGGTCGTTCCTCAACGACGACGATGCGATCACGATAAGCACAGGAGCAATTCAGCGCAGCCGGACGAGCATGGCAGGGAGTTTGCGCAGCATTTTGCTGAGTTTCCCGATGTCGTCTACGTCCGGACACCATCGTCGGTTACTATCAGCAACGCTTATCCATTGGCCATTGAGCAGGGACTGGGTCGGTACGCGAACATCCGGAACGGCAAAGTCGAAGCCGGGGCCCACAGACGGCCGCCTGGAAAAAGACCGACAGTGGCTGGAAGATTTATTCGCAGCTATTCGTCGCGCTTCTCAATCCCTGCGACGGCGCTGACTGTTGAAAAGGGCGGCTATTAACAAAGTGGGCCGAAAGGACGGATTTGAGGATTGACGACCAAAGTCGCCCGATCTAAGGTGCTGAAATGAAACCTGAAGATTCAAGTATCGAAGATCAGATTTCGCGGTTACCTGACGAAGAGCGGGCGCGCCTTGCGCTCAAGCTTCTTGAGAGCCTCGAGCCCGGTGAAGATGAAGACGTCGATGCGCTTTGGCTGGACGAGGCCGAACGACGCCTTAAGCTATACGACGAAGGTGCTTCGGAAGGTCGAGATGCCGAGGAGGTGATCTCGGAAATAGAGCGTCAGCTAAAGTGACGCGTGCTCGGTTCCTCCCCGAAGCAGACGCGGAACTGCGTACGGCAGCCCGACCGTTACAAAGCGTCAGCGCTATACACTGTCCGCCCCCCAACCACCGTCCGCAGCACCCTGGTCTCCCGTATCGTCTCCGGCGCAATACTCGTCAGGTCACGATCAAGCAACACAAAGTCGGCAAGCTTGCCCGGCTCCAGGCTCCCTTTTACGTTTTCGTCGAAAGACGCGTACGCCGCGCTGCTGGTATAGGCATGCAGCGCCTGTTCGACCGTGATTTTCTGCGACGGCATCCAGCCATCAGGGTGTTTGCCGTCTAGCGTGCGAACGGCGGCGTAAATGCCGTCGATCGGTGTGGCCGGCGTAGCGAACCAGTCACTGCCGAACGCCACGGCGCGCCGGATTCAAGCAGCGACCGGAATGCATACGTCGTTTGCGCCCGCTCAACGCCCTGATGACCTTGTCGGCCCAGCGTCCGTCATCGATTGCGTGATACGGCTGCATGCTGGCGATGACGTCCTGGGCGGCGAACCGTGGTACGTCCTGCGGGTGGATGTGCTGTGCGCGCTCAATGCCGGAAGCGGCGGTCGCGTGCGCCGTTTTGGTCGGCGACGTCGAGGTAGATATCGAGGAGTTCGCGGTTCGCGCGATCGCCGATGGCATGCACCATGACCTGCAGGCCGGCGGCATCGGCGCCGCTAATCCACTCGCGCATGTCGTCCGGGTCGTTGATCAGGAAGCCCCTGTCGTCCGGCGCGTCGGTGAATGGCTCAAGAAATGCCGCCGTATGGGAGCCCAGTGAGCCGTCCATGAATCCTTTCACGCCGCCGATCCGCAGCCAGTCGTCGCCGCGGCCGTTCTCAGCCACTTCGTCCTGTAATCGTTGCCAGTCGGACAGCGGCACGACCGAATAAAGGCGCGCTGATCAGCCTGGTCGTCTGCCTGCGCACGGCGTGCCGCACTGAGGCTCGCCCAGCTGGCCATGTTGTGTACCGACGTAACGCTGATTGGCGGCAACATGGGCCATTTGCGGCATCAAGTTGCCGGTCCATTTGCTCGTCACCGGGCGGGGCGGCACAACGTCTTCGACGAGCGCCATGGCGTTGTCTTTCAGTACGCCGGTCGGCCGTTCATCCTCATCTTGACGATTTCGCCGCCGGCGATATCGGTGTCGGCGTCGACGCCAGCGAGCTCCAGCGCCCTGGAATTGGCAAGCGCCATGTGTCCGTCGAGCCGGAATACCCAGTACCGGATGGTCCGGTGTCAGCGCGTCGATCCAGCTCACGGTGCGGCAGTTCGCCGCCCCAGTTTTCGTGGTCCCAGGTTCCATTCAGGATCCATTCGCCCGGTTCCAGTCCGGCAGCGAATTCGGCATGCGCTGCTGAAACCTGTCCGGTGTCGCGGCATCACGCAATTGCACCGAAGCAAGGCCCGAACCGCCGGTGACAAAGTGCACATGCGTATCAATGAAGCCCGGGACCAGCATGCCGCCGTTGCCTTCGATGATGTCTGCGGTCGTGTCGTCCGCGTACTGTGTAACATCGTCGATGCCGCCGACGGCGATGATCGTATCGCCACGAACCGCCAGCGCCTCGGCCCAGGGTTGATCGGGATTGCCGGTCCAGTATCTGGCGTCCTGGACGATCAGGACGCGGATCAGTCTGTCCGCAAGCGGACAGCAGCGTTATCAGCAGCGCGGCGGTCACAACTGACGGCCGGACGATCAATGTCGGTCACTCGAATCTCCGGTTCGTGGCAAATTACGTGGTGCATTGTAGCGTGTCAGGGCTGTCGGCGTTGGCCGCCATTCCAGCGTTTTGCAGCCAGCCCTCGCTGCAGCCGTGCCATCTGCGTTCGTATCCAGCTCGCGCGTTCGCGTACATAATGACGCTGACGGCCTGCCGGCGTTCAGTCGCTTCGGGTTGGGCAACACCGCGGCGAGCAATGCGGCTTCGGCATCGCTGAGCGCCGTCTTCGGGGTTTGCCGAGAAGTGTTGCGATGCGGTCGCAGCGCCATAGGCGCCGGCGCAAGTTCGATAATGTTCAGGGAGATTTCGAGTATGCGTTTTTTTGGCAGGCAGACTTCGATAAACACGGTCAGCCATGCCTCGAGGCCCTTGCGGACGAAATTGCGGCCCGGCCACAGGTAGATTCTCGGCGAGCTGCTGTGTGATTGTTGACGCGCCGCGGAGTCCGCTACCGTCCTTATAGTCGGCGACAGAGTCGCGGATGGAAGCAAGATCGAAGCCTGAGTGCCGGTGAATTTCGGCTCCCGGCTACGACCGCGAGGGGGAGGGTGTTGCCCAGTTGCTCCCGGTTGGTCCATTAGATGCGCGACCGGTACGCGGCCGCTTTCGTCCTGGAGCATGAAGGCGGACGTTGCGGGGGCGAACCAGCGGAGTGGCAGGATCAGTGCCACGGTGACGAGCACGACGGACAGGGGGAACGGCTAGGGCGATGTAGCGTGGCCACCGGGTTAATCGAGAGCGTACTTTTCGTTTGCGCGGCATTTCGAGGATTGAGCGCAGGGTGTGTGGGGGATTGCAAGTGCGTTGTCATCGCGAGCCCGAGGGCGTGGCGTACTCGTACCGATTGCTGAGGCGCCGGGTTTACGAGATCGCCACGTCGCTTCGCTCCTCGCGATGACGGTGCGGGTCGGTTATCGTCGGCCCATGCGACCGAAGTAGTAGCGTCCGCCGAGACTTACAACCGTTTCGTCGCGAACTCGAATCTACTCCCCGCGGCCCATTGTTCGTTGAAGAAGTAGTCACCGGCCACTTCGATCGACGTGGTGCCACCGGATTCATCGAGATCGTGATGGCTATTTGAGGAAGACGCGGCCTTCGAACTCTTGAGCAAAGGACTTGCGTACGCCGGCAGAAATGCCGAAGCCATCATCGTCGAAGCTTACGGGACCCACATCGACATCGCCGGTAAAGAGGACAGCCGTGCGACAAAATCAGCACCCGTCGCGATCGGCATCATGTAGCCTGCGCCAATTTGCAGGAAATTGCTGTCGACATCGCCGTCGAAGTCCAGCTTTTCGTAACTGCCAAAGACATGCACGTTTTCGTGTACTGCCACAGAGCCCGCAAGCTCGATGCCGTCACCGTCGTCGAAGTCGTCGATATCCACGAGGTTGTAACGCAGTTCCACGTAATCGTAGCTGTGTTCAGCGGCCATCGTCGTACCGGCCAGTAGTGCAAATATAACGCTCACGACCGTTTGCCCAAGTCGTTTGTTCATCAATTTCTCCAGTGCATGACATTTAAGGTTTGGACGCGCGTGCCCGGCGTCATGCGATAGGGTACGGCGTTTGCAGGTTCGGCAAATTGAACGGTGACACACATCAGGTCCCAACCGGGCGCGAAGTTTGCGGATTTTTTTCTTAAAAATCAATAGCCTGTTGTCGCTTAATTGCGACAGGGCGGGTTACTGCCCGGCGTTCCGGCGACACTGCCACGGGCTGCCGGCGTTATGGCGGCCCGCCGCTGCGCCAGCTTCCGCTGGATACGCTTTTCGGGCAGTCTTTGCGCCCATGAAACTCGACCGCTTCATCCGCGTGAGCATCGGCGTGCTGATCGCGCTGTCCTGTTCGTCATCGCGATTGGCGCATTGCTGTTTGTTACCGAGTCGGCGCTGAACGTATGGGACCGGCTGCTCGAGGGACCGGCACTGCTGCGGTATGGATATGTCGCGGGCATGGCTGCGTTGCTCGTGGCCGCCGCCTGGCTGGTCGTGCGCTTGCTCGTACGCCGCAAGCCCGCGAAGCGAAAGGAGCAGGCAAGCCGGCCGCTGACCCGCGACGAGATCGAAGCGCGCCTCCGTGCCGCCGATGAAGCCGGGGTAGAAACCGGAGCGGCGGACGAGGAGCTCCGCATGCTGGCTGAACGCCAGCAGACCGGGTCCGTGCACCTGTGTTTTTTCGGGGAAATCAGCACCGGCAAGAGTTCGTTACTCAAGGCGCTGGTGCCGGCAGCCGACGTTGCCATCAGTGCGGTCGGCGGCTCGACGCTCGATATACGTCATTTCCGCTGGCAGAACGACAATGGCGTCGAGGTGCTGCTGACCGACTACCCGGTACTGCTGGCATCACACCGGGCTTGACCGGGTCGCCGAACAGGAAGCGCGTCGCGCGCACGTCGTATTGTTCGTCTGCGACGGTGACCTGACGCGGGCCGAGAAAACGGCGCTGGAACGCTTGCTGGCACTTGGCAAACCGCTGGTACTGGTTTTAAACAAGTCGGACCGCTATGACGCCGCCGAGCAGGCACTGCTGATGGAGCGGCTGCTGGAACACGTACAGGCGCTGGGCGGCGACTGGTCACGCGACCAGGTCGTGGCGGTGTCCGCCGGCGGCGAACAGGAGCTGATCGAGCGCAGCGCCGACGGAACCGAGACGGTGCGCCGCCGCACGCGCGCCGCGGATGTCGGGGTACTGGCCGTAGCGATCAACCGGCTGTTGCAGCGTGACCGCGAGACGCTGGACCAACGGCGCGACCGCGCCGTGTTCCATCTCGCGGCCGAAAAGCTCGACGCGGCGGAAGAGCGCTATCGTGCCCAACGCTCGCAACAGATCATTCGCACCGCGACGCGCAATGCCGTCATCGGCGCGATGGCTGCCGTCAGTCCCGGCACCGACGTGCTGATCCAGGGCTACATTGGCACGACGATGACCCGTGCGCTGTGCAGGCTTTACGGC
>JAXHMR010000002.1:0-413166 GCA_034521225.1 Woeseiaceae bacterium | reverse complement strand
CAGGAAAAAGCCGACCAGCTGCCATAACGCGTCAAGACCGAGGCAGCCCGGCATTACCGGATCGTCGACAAAGTGGCATTTGAAAAACCACATGTCCGGATTGATATCAAGTTCGGCAACAATTTCACCCTTGCCGTATTGTCCGCCGTCGTTCCTGATCAACGTGACACGGTCCGTCATCAGCATGTCAGGCAACGGCAGCCGGCCGCTGTCCGAATCAAACAGCTCGCCACGCGCGCATTGCAGCAATTCCTCGTAACCGTACGACGTCTTGCGGCCCGGCGGGCAGCCGGCTTCAGCGGAATCAGCGGTGTTGTCGGTCATAGACAGTCCGGTGCGCGCAGAAACGACATAGTATCCGGCGCAAGCTTTTCAGGTTGCGCATGGCGCGGTTTCAGGTCGCGGTGGACGCGCACGTACGGGACCGAACCCGAAACGACGCTGCTCCGGAAATTGCATGTCGCGGCCGTGAATGCACAAATTTTGCCGCACTGCAGCGACCGCCCGGATTATTCATGAATGAATGGCACTTAAATAAGCCTTAGCGATTTGGCGGTTATGGGCTAAGGGATTGAAAGTAAAGATGAAGGTTGGCTGGATTGGTAGGATGTTGTTTACCAGAACATCCACCCTACCGCTCCGAGGCCAACCTTCATGAGAAGTGACTTTAAACGGCAATGTGCCGCGCAACAATGGGGTATCGCCAAACAGGCACGGCAGATCGATGCCAACCACTTTTTCAATTTGCTGACGGGTCCGGAGTTATTGGATGTGGTCGAGGAGCAGCTGCCGGAGCATCGGGAGCGGTTGTATCCGCCAACGCAGGTATTGGCGATGTTTTTGGCACAAGCCATGAGTGCTGATGGTTCCTGCCAGCAGGTGGTGAATGAGGCGATTGTCAGTCGCCTGCTGAGCGGCATGTCGGCGGTGAGTGCCAGCACAGGCGGCTATTGCATTGCGCGGCAGCGTTTGCCGGAGCAGATGGTGTCTGAGCTGGTTAGGCATAGCGGTCGGTTGCTCGGCGAGCGAGTGCCTGAGGCGTGGCGGTGGCGAGGCCGCACGGTGAAACTGGTGGACGGCACGACGGTGTCGATGCCGGATACGGCGGAGAATCTGGCACGTTTCCCGCAGCATGGGAAGCAACGTCCTGGCGCGGGATGTTCTTTGGCTCGTGTTGTGGGTGTGATCTCGCTTTCCACAGGCGCGGTGCTGGAGGCGGCGCTGGGGCCGATCAAAGGCAAAGGGACGGGTGAGTATGGTTTGTACCGGCAGTTGCGAGGCTCGTTTGTTGCCGACGACATAGTGCTCGCAGATGCTTATTTTTGCAGTTATTTCCTGATTGCCGATCTGCTCTCGCGGGGCGTGGACGGACTGTTTGAGCAGCATGGCGGGCGCCGCACAGACTTTGCCGCGGGCAAGCAACTCGGCGTCCGCGATCACGTCGTGAGCTGGAGTAAACCCGGCAATAAACCCTCGTGGATGAGCCGCGAAGACTATCTCGCCTATCCCGATGAGATCAGGGTTCGCGAACTGAAAGTCGGCAAGAAAGTCCTGGTCACGACGTTTCTTGAGCCGCGGGCGGTGTCTAAGGGTGCATTGAAAGAATTGTTCTGGTGCCGGTGGGATGTCGAATTGGATCTAAGAAACATCAAGAGTACTCTCGGCATGGATAGCTTGCGCTGCAAGACACCACAGATGTGCCAGAAGGAACTGTGGGTGTACCTGCTGGCCTACAACCTGATCCGGTTACTGATGGCCGCGACAGCTTGCCGCTTCAATTTGTTGCCGCGTCAACTGAGCTTCAAACACACCTTGCAAGTCTGGATCGCCTGGAGCCAACGGCAGTTTCTTTCTGCAGCCGCGGCGGACACTGCGAACCTGTTCATGCTGATTGCTCAGGTGCGAGTCGGCGACCGCCCCGGGCGAGTTGAGCCGCGCGCCATCAAGCGAAGACCCAAGTGGTATCCACGATTGCAGAAACCGCGCTGGCAAGCACGAGAGGACATCCGAAAACATGGACATCCCCAGAAGCTTATTTAAGTGCCATTCGTTCATGAATAATCCTTGATTGTGCCGCTGCACTGAATGAAGGGTCCGGCCGCCTCAGAGGACACGGTAGCACTGCGGGGAGGTCTTTGGGAAATAAAGCGGACCGAAGGGAGCCCATTCCCCCAAAGGCCTCCCCGGCAGGGGGTATCGGCTGAGGCGGCAGCTGGTCCATTCGAGAAGAACCGCCATTGGATCAAAGTTAGGTCTCGTCGTAATCAAGGACAAGTTCGCGGCTGGTCGGGTGTGACTGGCACGCCAGTACATATCCTTTGTCGACTTCCCCAGGGCTCAAGCGCATAGTTGCGTCCATCCGCACATCGCCGCTCCGGACCAATGTCCGGCAGGTGGCACAAACACCGCCCTTGCACGAATACGGCAGGTCGATGCCCTGTTCAGCGGCCGCGTCGACGACGCTGCCGCCCGCCATAGCCATCGCGGAACCACCGCGACGCCCGTCCATGACGACGGTCACCTGCCATTCGCCGGCACCAGCCTCAGGAATCACGGCAGGCTGCTCAGTCCGGCGCTGCCGCGGCGCGCCGAAGCGTTCCGCGGCGTAGGATAGCCGCCGGGTCCATGCCTAGCTCTGCAAGAGTCGCGCTGACGACATCGGCCATCGTATCCGGACCGCAAATAAAGGCTTCATCCGGCGCGAGGTCGGAGCAGAACTGCCGGTAAAGTTCGCGCACCTTGTCCGCGTCCAGCCGGCCGCTGAACACCGGGAACTCCTGCTGCTCCTGGCTGAACAGGAAGTTGAGCTGCAGCCGTGACGGAAACCGGTTCTTCAGCGCGTACAGGTCATCCACGACCACGGTCGCGCCGCGGCGTCGTCGCCATAGAACAGCACGATACGGGTGGCGGGTTCTGACTCCAGCAGCGCCGCCATGATCGACAGGATCGGCGTGATGCCGCTGCCGGCTGCAAACATCAGGCAGGTCCGGCCATCGCCGTGCTCGGGACTCGCGTGAAAGCGGCCGAACGGCGGCATGACCGCCAACGTGTCTCCCGGCTTCAGCTGCTCCGCAACAAAATTCGAGAACTGGCCATCCGGCTGTACACGCACGCCAATCTCGAGCGGCAGGCGCCCGGGCGGCGAACAGATGCTGTAGGTACGACGCACCGGCTTGCCGTCGATCGTAGTCTGCACCGGCAAATGTTGCCCGGGCACAAACCGGAACGTGTCCCTGAGATTCTCCGGCACGCTGAGGGCAATACGGCGCGAGTCTGCCGTTTCCTCATCAACGCGCTCGACGATCAGATCGACGTAGCGGCGCATCGTGTCAGCGACGGACGGCGGTCAGATGCATTTGAAATACTCGAACGGCTCGAGACACGCCCTGCAGCGATAAGCGGCCTTGCAGGCCGTTGAACCGAATTCGCTCAATCGTTCCGTGTCGACCGAGTCACAACGTGGACAGGCCAACGGCCGGGTATTGCCCTTCATGCCGGCGCGCCCTGCGCCGGCCGGTGGTGCAATGCCATAACGCTTCAGCTTGTCGCGGCCTGCATCACTGATCCAGTCGGTCGTCCACGGCGGCGACAGCACGCGACGTACACGTACGTCCTCGTAGCCGTTGCGGTTTAACTCCGCGGCAATACCGGCTTCAATCATTTCCATCGCCGGGCAGCCCGAGTACGTCGGCGCAACGTCGACGGTCACACGTCCGCCGTCGATCACAACCGCCCGAACGACACCAAGGTCCAGCACAGTCAGTACCGGGATTTCGGGATCGGCAACATTGGCGAGCAACCGCCGCACCGCCATTTCATCGTTGCCGGACGGGACAACCGGCATAGTGGAATCGGCGCTCACCATTCCGCCCCGGGATGCGTGCGCTGCAGGTGCTGCATCTCGGCCAGCAGGTAGCCGAAATGTTCGGTGTGATGCCCCTGCCGTCCGCCGCCGGCCATCCAGCCATCTTCAGGCATCGTCAGCGTTGCTTCCTGCAGTACGTCCTTGACGTTTTTCCGCCAGATTGAGAGTAACGTTTCTGGATCGGGTCCCTGCAACGTGTCGCGCACAACATCGTCGACTTCATCGCTGGCGAATGCCTCGCCGGTGTAGCGCCACAGGCGCTCGAGTGATTCGGCAACACGACGATGGCTCTCTTCGGTGCCGTCGCCAAGCCGCACGATCCATTGCGACACGTGCCGCAGGTGATAACGCACCTCGGTCAACGCTCGCGCGGCTATTGCGGCCAGGTGTCCATCGTCGCATCGAGTTAGCGCGTCGAGCTGCAGTACGTAATAATTTTCGAACAGGAACTGGCGCATCATCACGTCGCCGAAGTGCCCGTTGGGTTGCTCGACCAGCAGCAGATTGCGGTATTCATGGTCCGAACGCAGGAAGGCAAAAGCATCTTCGTCGCGCCCGGCGCCCTCCAATTGGCCGGCATACGCGTAGTACATGCGGGCCTGGCCAAGGTAGTCCAGCGCGAAATTTGCGTTGGCGAGTTCTTCCTCCAGCTCCGGGCCGTGCGCAATCAGCTCCGTCAGGCGCTGGCCGAGTATCAGCGCATTGTCGCCGAGGCGCAGCACATACTCGAGTAAGGCCTGTTCACGCGTCATCGCCATGGGGTCAGAGATTGTCCACGCCGTCTGGTATCGTATAGAAGGTCGGATGTCGGTAAATCTTGTCTGCCGCGGGCTCGAAGAATTCCGTTGATTCCGCCGGATCTGACGCAACGATATCGGTCGACTTCACGACCCAGATACTGACGCCCTCGCTGCGCCGCGTGAATACATCACGTGCATGATCGAGTGCCATCTGGTCGTCAGCAGCATGCACGCTGCCGGCGTGCCGGTGGCTCAGGCCCGCGCGTGAGCGAATGAACACTTCGTAGAGTGGCCAGTTGTCCCCGGTCATGTCGATGCCCTCATTGGCTACGCCGCGGCGCTCGCGGCGTGTTTTTCCGCGTAGGCCTGGGCAGCCTCCCGCACCCAGGCACCATCATCGTGCGCCTGCTGCCGCTGTGCCAGCCGTTCCCGGTTGCACGGGCCATTGCCGGCCAGCACGTCGTAGAACTCCTGCCAGTTGATGTCTCCGAAGCGGTAGTGACCGCTATCCTCATCGTACTCGAGGTCGTCATCGGGAATCGTCAGGCTCAGGAACTCCGCCTGCGGCACCGTGACGTCGATAAATTTCTGCCGCAGTTCATCGTTGGAAAAGCGCTTGATCTTCCAGGCCATCGACTGCGCGGAATGTTTCGATTCAGCGTCATTCGGGCCAAACATCATCAGCGACGGCCACCACCAGCGGTTCAGCGCATCCTGTGCCATCGCGCGCTGCGCATCGGTGCCACGCGAAAGCGTCAGCATGATGTCGAAGCCCTGGCGCTGGTGAAAGCTTCTTCCTTGGCAGATCCGCACCATCGCCCGCTGCGTAGGGACCGTAGGAGCAGCGGCAGATCGGCACCTGGTTCGATGATGGCGGCACCGTCAACGAGCCAACCGATCGCGCCGATATCCGCCCACGTCAGCGTCGGTAATCGAAGATGCTCGAGTACTTGGCCTTGCCGCTGAGCAGGTCGTCGACCATCTGCTCGCGCGTTGTGCCGAGCGTTTCCGCCGCGCTGTACAGGTAATGCCCGTGCCCGGCTTCGTCCTGCACCTTGGCGACGAGTATGCATTTGCGCTTCAGGCTCGGCGCGCGCGTCAGCCAGTTGCCCTCCGCCTGCATGCCGATGATTTCCGAATGCGCATGCTGCGAAATCTGCCGGACCAGCGTGCGCCGGTAGGCGGCCGGCATCCAGTCCTTCGGCTCAATCTTGTCTTCCGCATCGATGCGCGCCTGGAAGCGTTGCAGCTGCTCCTCCGGCTCCGGCACCGCACGTCGGGCCGTCTGGTCCGGCTTCTGGTCGAGACCCTGTGTATACACGTCAATCGCCTCCCGTCAGGTGGCTGACCGTCCAACCTGTCAAGGTGTCACATTTTTTACGCATCTTCAATGAATTATGTATCAGGTTGACCGGCGCCGGCGCGGCTTCAAGGCGCGCCCCGGCCGGCTGGCAACATCGGTTCGCCGGTCGCGAACGATTTGCCGCGAAACAGTGCGACGCGCTCGCCACGCTGGTTCGTGATCTCGACATCATAGATCCCGGTACGGCCCTGGCGGTGGCGTTCGCTGGCGGTGGCCGTCAACCGGTCGCCGTCCTTTGCCGGGCGCAGAAAATCGATGCTCGCCGCGGCCGCCACCGTGACATCGTTATAGCCGTTGCAGGCAAAGGCGAATGCGGTGTCGGCCAGCGTGAACAGGTAGCCACCGTGACAGACATCGTGGCCGTTCAGCATGGATCCGGTCACCGGCATCACGGCTGTTGCGTGGCCCGGTGTGGTTACGTCTATCGTAATGCCGAGTTCCCGGGAGGCACGGTCGGCGTCGTACATGGTGCGCGCGCATTCGCGGGCGCGGCTTAAATCGTTCATCTTATCTCCCTGCCAGGTTTACGAGATTGCCACGGCTGCTTCGCAGCCTCGCAACGACGGAGCGCCGCCGTCGTCGCGAGGAGCGCAGCGACGTGGCGATCTCGCAATAACACCGCCTCTGCCAACCGGAACGAGATTGCCACGGCTGCTTTGCAGCCTCGCAACGACGGATTGCCATGCCCTTGCCGCTCGACGGTTGCGCCATGCTACCGCAGTCCGCCGAAGCGGTCGTAGAAGCGCGGCTCCGGCGGCGGCAACGGGCCGTTGGCGGTCTCCATCGCATCGCCGAGGTATTCGTCCGCGGCCGCGTAAACAGCGCGGTACAGGTTGCGGCACAACTGGTAGGCCGGCGTGCCGTGCCAGTCGGCGGGCAGCAGTTCAGACGGCAGCAGCGGGTCGCGCAGCAATATCTTGCGGTATTCCTGGATCAGCAGCGTGCGGACCTGGAAGGCCGTGTCGGGCGCGAGGCGGCGTGTTTTCTGCGCCGCACTGAACACCGGGCGAAAGCGGCGCACGAAGCGTGCGTAACGGGCGTCGAGATCGGCGAGGTTCCAGCTATTCTGTGCGAGCTCGCGCAGTGCCAGGTCCTGGCCGTCGCCGCGCGTTTTCGCGTCCATGACGATCAGCGAAAGACCGGGTCCCAGCGCCCTGAGACTGGCATCGAGGTCGGCGGCGTCCGGTGACGGATGCACCATGACGTTGCCCGACAGTGCACCGAAGCCCAGCCATGCCAGCTCCTTGCGCACGGTATCCTTTTGCCCCGCATCGAGGCCCGCCAGTATTGCGAGCGTCCAGCCACCGGACCAGCGCTGCCGCGGCTCACCGTAGATGCGATGCGTCGCCTGCTCGAAGCGCCGCGCGCCGTCGCTGGTCAGGCGGTAATAGCTGCGGCGGCCGACCTGGTCAACGTCAAGCCATCCATCTTTCGCAAGGCGGAACACCGACGTTCTGACCAGGCGCTCGCTGGCTCCGAACGGTTCGAGACAGCGTATCAGGCTGCCGATCCACACCGTGCCGCCGCGCGGCGCGATGGCATCGCCGAAGACGGTCGTGATCAGCGAACCCGCACGCAACGTCGGGCGGGCGCGGAACTCGTCGATCAGGCGTTGCGTGGCGGACTGTATGGACATCGCGATGCGGGCGCTTCCATGGCGCTCCCGGCGCCGACCGCAGGCACGTTACAACCTGATACCGAAAAGCACAATCGATTCAGGTTTTTGTATCCAAAGCGGTATCGCAGATGCTGGGATGCTGGAAAGCCGGGAGTCACAAATGAGCAAACTGCAGAATTACGCCGAGGGTCAGTGGCGCCCGGGCGATGGCGCGGGCAAACCGCTGTTGAGCGCGGTCAACGGCGAACTGGTCGCGCATATTTCCAGTGATGGCCTCGACTTCTGCGCCATGCTTGACTACGCCCGCAGAGTGGGCGGCGCGAACCTTCGCAAGTACACGTTCCACGAACGCGCACTGATGCTGAAAGCCATCGCGCAATACCTCAATGACTGCAAGGAAGAGCTGTACCAGCTGTCGACGGCGACCGGCGCGACGCGCAATGACGGCTGGATCGATATCGACGGCGGCATCTCGACCGTGTTTGTCATCTCCAGCAAGGGCCGGCGCGAAATGCCGAACAGTCACGTCTACCTCGACGGTCAACCGGAAATGCTGTCGCGCAAGGGTACATTTGTCGGCCAGCACATCTATACGCCGTTGCGCGGCGCAGCCGTGCGTATCAATCATTCAGATTTTCCGGTCTGGGGACGCTTGAAAAACCTTGCGCCGACATCGCTGCCGGTGTACCGGCCATCGTCAAACCCGCGTCGAGCACCGCGTACCTTACCGAACTCCTTATACGCCGCATCCATGGATGCCGATATCCTGCCGGAGGGCGCGGTGCAGCTTGTCTGCGGCGGTGTCGGCGACCTGTTCGACCACCTCGGATCGCAGGATGTCATCGCTTTTACCGGCTCCAAGCAGACCGCGGAACATCTGCAGCAACATCCGCGCGTGATCTCGGAGTCCGTGCGCTTTACCGCGGAAACGGATTCGCTGAACGCCTGCATCCTGGGACCCGACGCCACACCGGGCACGCCGGATCGACCTGTACGTCGCCGAAGTGGTGCGCGAGATGACCAGCAAGGCCGGCCAGAAGTGCACCGCGATCCGGCGCACCATCGCACCGTCATCGGTCGCCGCCGACCTGGTGCGCGCACTGTCCGACGCGCTCGGCAAGGTGCGGGTGGGCAACCCGGCCAGCAAGGACGTTGACATGGGAGCACTGGCAAGTCTCGGTCAGCGCGATGAGGTGAGGCAGCGTATCAACGACCTTTGCGCAGAGGCCTCCGTTGTTTACGGCAACAGGGACGACATGGAACTGGTCGACGCGGATGCCGCCAAGGGTGCTTTTTTCATGCCGACGCTGTTGCATTGCGAAAAGCCGCTGACAGCGAAAAGTGTGCATGCCGTCGAGGCGTTCGGCCCGGTCAGCACGGTGATGCCATACGACACGCTCGATGAAGCCATCGAACTTGCCCTGCTCGGCGAAGGCAGCCTGGTAGGTTCAATCGTCACGAACGACGACAATGTTGCCCGCGAACTGACGCTCGGTTGCGCACCGTTTCACGGCCGCATGCTGATCATCAACCGGCACTGCGCCGGTGAATCGACCGGACACGGCTCGCCATTGCCGCATCTCGCGACCGGCGGCCCGGGCCGCGCGGGCGGCGGCGAGGAACTGGGCGGCATAAGGGCGCCTTGCATTACATGCAGCGCACCGCCTTGCAGGGCTCACCGCAGACGCTGAGCCGCATCAGCGGACGCTGGATACGCGGCGCCGACGAAAACACTGGCGAGCAACACCCGTTTCGCAAGACATTCGATGAACTCGAACTCGGCGACACGTTGTTGACCGAATCCCGGAAAATCACGCTCGAGGACATTGATCATTTCGCTGACTTCACCGGCGACCGGTTTTATGCGCATACGGACGAAGCGGCTGCCGCGGCCAATCCGTTCTTCGAGGGACGCGTCGCGCACGGTTACCTGATCGTGTCGTTTGCGGCCGGCCTGTTCGTTGATCCCGATTTCGGCCCGGTACTCGCTAATTACGGTGTCGACAACCTGCGCTTTGCGCAGCCCGTCAATTACGGCGATTCGCTGAAAGTGCGGCTGACGTGCAAGCAGAAAACGCTGCGCGAAGGCAGCGGGTACGGCGAGGTTCGCTGGGACACCGAGGTCACCAACCAGCACGATGAGATTGTCGCCGCCTACGACGTACTGACGATGGTTGCCACCCGGGAAGAATGGTCAGCGATGTCGAAGGCGCGTGGCTGACACTCGCGCTCACGCTGTCATCGCCGGGATTGGCGTTGGCAGCGCATGCGAGTTGCTCCCCGTGTCCGTGACGCCCGTGATTAATCGTAGCTCAGATCACGGGTCTTACCCCAGAAGACCCGGTATGCAAACACGGTGTAGCCGAGTATCGCCGGCAATGTAATCAGGACGCCCCACAGGACGAACTGCAGCGAATTCGTGGCACTTGCCGCGTCCCATATCGTGATCTCGTCAATCACGAGATACGGAAACAGGCTGTACGCCAACCCGGCAAACGCCAACACAAAGATAGAGACGGCCAGCGCAAACGGCACCCACTGCCGGCCATCGATTCTTTTCGACAGCTTACGCAGCCGGTTGTGGCAGGTCAGGATCAGGGCAATGGATATCGCCGGAATCTGCGATAACAGCAGGAATTGCGGGAATGAAAACCACTTGTCAAATATCCGGGTACTGACGAGCGGCGTTGCAATGGAGACGCCCGCGATACCGGCGGCCGTAAGCCACAACGCACGCTGTGCCCAACGTACCGCTTTCCTTTGCAGGTCGTGTTCGCTTTTCATGATCAACCAGGTGGCACCCAGCAGTCCGTAGCCTGCTGCCACGCTGATACCGATCAGCATCGAGAACGCATCGGCTTCGAACGTCGCTGCGAAGCCGGTAATATAGTGGCCCAGCATGAAACCCTGCGCCAGGCTTGCAAGTAACGATCCCGCAAAGAACGCGCGGTCCCAGAGCGGCTTATGCGGTTCACGCGCCTTGACCCGGAAGTCGAACGCAACACCGCGCAATATCAGTCCGACCAGCATCGCTGCGACCGGCAAATACAGCGATGTCAGGATCACGCCATGTGCCATCGGAAACGCAATCAGGAGTATGCCGACGCCCAGCACCAGCCAGGTCTCGTTGGCATCCCAAAACGGACCGATCGACGCAATCATCGCATCTTTTTCGCTGTCAGTGGCGCCATTGAGTAACACGCCAACGCCGAGGTCGTAGCCGTCAAGCACGACATAGATGAGCATGGCCAGCGCCATCAGCCCGGCGAAAATGACGGGTAACCAGAAGTCCGCACTCATGCTCTTGCCGGCTCCATGGGATTGTCGAGCTGCTCGCGTCGGCGCGGTATCCGTCCCGTTGCCGCTTGCGCGGCAAGGTAGAAGATCACCGAAACGTAAGTCGCCAGTAGCACCAAATACAGCACCAGGTAGGTCAGCAGGGACATCGCGATCGGTGCAGCGCCAACCGGGCCGACGGCATCCGCCGTTTTCAACACACCCTGCACGAGCCAGGGCTGGCGGCCGATTTCGCTGACGTACCAGCCGGCAACGCGTTCGCGACCGAACCCGAAAACGTCATGCCCGCAAGCACACGGGCCAGCCAGGCAGGGGTTCGCCGCGTCTTTGCGCATGACCCAGACGCTGGTCCAGGCGACGATGAGCATCAGCAATCCGACGCCGATCATGATGCGAAAGCCGAAGAACACGGGTGCGACGCGCGGGTGCTCGCCCTCGAAACTGTCCAGGCCGCGAACGAAACCGCTTGGATCATGCGTCAGCAGCAGACTTGCGCCTTTGGGGATCGAGAGCTCGAAGCGGTTCTCTCGCTTCTTCCTCGTCGGGCCAGGCGAACAGCAGCAGCGGCGCGCCGTCGGGTGTCTTTCCAAAGCCCTCCATCGCGGCAACTTTGGCTGGCTGATGCTCGAACGTATTCGAGGCCGTGCAAGTCGCCGGCGAGCATCTGCAGCGAGATCAGGCATCGGCGGCAATCCACACCCGAAACGCGCAGGGCAACCCGATTCGCCATGGTCCGATCGCCCCGCAATTGCCTGAAAGCCGACAGCCCGGCAACTACGAACGCGGCCGTCAAGCCGGTGGCGAGCATCATGTGTACGACACGATACGGCATCGACGGATTGAAAATGACCTCGATCCAGCTCAGCACGAAAGCCTGCCCATCGCGCATTTCGAAGCCGGCCGGGGTCTGCATCCACGAGTTAAGCGCGAGTATCCAGAACGCTGAAAGCGGAGGTGCCGATGGCAACCATCCACGTCGCAAGGGTGTGCACGCGGTTACTGACACGCTGGCGTCCGAATAACATGACGCCGAGAAATGTTGCCTCGAGAAAGAACGCGGTCAGTACTTCATAACCCAGCAGTGGCCCGGCCACGTTGCCGACGGCGTTCCATGAACCCCGGCCAGTTGGTGCCGAACTGGAAGCTCATGGTGATACCGCTGACCACGCCCATGTGCGAACGCTCAGCGCGAACACCTTGACCCAGAAGCGATAGGCGTCGCCCCAGTAGCTGGCGCCGCTCCGATCCTGTTTCACCTTGAAGTAGACCAGCAGCCAGGCCAGGGCCCATCGTGATCGTCGGGAACAGGATGTGGAAGGTTATATTGGCGGCAAACTGAATTCTTGCCAGAATCAGGGCGTCCATGTCGGTACTCCTTCAGGATTTGGCAATCTGTTGCTTGCCGCGCGGAATATAGCAGCTTTATCTATCCTGCGACCCATCCTGAGCAATCGCACTAGCGTGCGAGGCGGCAAACGGCTCATCTCGTCAGTCCAGTTGCTGAGCTGCTCGATCAGGTCGTGCATCGCTTGCAGGCGCTGTTGCGCGTAGCGGTCGTCGGCCGATTCCGGTTCCGCCATCAACGACTCACGCAATAACGACAGTGTGGGGTCGATTTCACGACGGCGCCGCTCCTCGACCAGGATCTGGAACAGCGTCCAAACATCCTTTGGCGTGGTCCAGTACTCGCGCCCGTCGCTTCGCACGCTGGCGGGCAGCACGAGGCGCCAGGCCCGAGAAGCTCTTCAGGCCCATGCTGACATTCGAGCGCCGAATATTAAGAGGTCGCGGCGATTTCGTCGGCCGTGAGCCAGGTTGCCGCGTTGAGCGTACAGCAAACCACACGTCTGCGCGCCGACACGTCGCTGCCGGTTGAGGCCCCAGCGGGACCCCATCTCGCCCACGTGCATGACAAAGCGCTGGATGTTACCGGGTGTCAGTGTCCGATCTTTTCAATAATTTTTGAAGTTAGACTGATTCTAAACCAGTAATGCGCGCGGTTACAGCCTTTCTCCGGCCGAACCGCTGCTGGTTCGGATGCCGAAGGCGCTGGCTATCTCGACACGCGGCGTGGCGTGACGGCGGCACCGGCCGCCAGCGGGATGCGCCTTTCGCTGATAGTGGGCGCGGCGTAGGATGCTCCGTTGTTGCTGCCGAGGAGACTGTCATGCCGGTGGAGATCCAGGTGCTGGGGTATGCCGCCCTGCTGCAATTCATCCAGTACCTGCTGATGGCGGTGCCCGTCAATATTCAACTCGGCACCCAATACACGGGCGGCAACCGCGACGAGGAAAGCGGGCAACCGGTGTTGCCGGATCGCCTGAAGCGTGCCCTCGACAACGATTTCGAGGCCTTGCTGCTGTTCACCATTGCAGCGGTGGTCGTCGTGCTGGGCGACGCGCCTCGTGCATGACGCCGGCAGCCGCCTGGACTTACCTGGTGGCACGGGTTGTGTATGTGCCAGTGTACGCGTCAGGGGTTTTTCTCGTCCGCTCGATCGTCTGGGGCGTGGGTTTCGGTGCGACGCTGGTTATGTTGGCGGCGGCGCTTTTCTAGCCCGGACATCTCGGACTTCGCAGCCGACACTCCGCTCTGCCAGGGTTCAGGAGATTGCCACGCCCTGCCGGCTTGCAACGACCGTCATCGCGAGGAGCGCAGCGACGTGGCGATCTCGCAGCAGACACCACCTCTGCCAGTCGGCCTGCAGATTCCCGCGCCTTCGGCTCGCAACGACGGACTGTCACGCCCTGCGCACTCGCAACGGCCGTCATCGCGAGGAGCGCAGCGACGTGGCGATCTCGTACAGACACCACCTCTGCCAGTCGGTGCGAGATTGCCACGCCCTTCGGGCTCGCAACGACGGGGTGTTTACGGCGTCCCGTGCTCGCGAAACGGCAATGCGGTATCGGCCTTGATCTCTTTCAGCGCGATGTTCAAGCGCACTGTGACACCCCGGGCAATTTGAAAATGAAATCGTCCAGGAAGCGGTTATAGGCGTCCATATCCTCGACGACCACGCGCAGGTGGAAGTCGGCTTCACCGCTGGTCGCGAAAGCACTCGAGGGTACTCCGGGTGCTGTTCGACTTCGCGGATGAAGTGCTCGACGTTCTTCTGCTCGTGCCTTGCGAGTGATACCAGCGTCATCGATGATAGTGCAAAACCCGCCTTGCGCGGATTGACCAGCACCGCGTAGCGGTCAATGACACCGGCCTCCTCCAGCGCGCGCACGCGGCGCCAGCATGCCGAGGCCGACATGCCGGTTGTCACGGCAAGTTGCTGCATCGTCACCCGGCTGTCCTGCTGCAGCGCGGTCAGGATCGCACGGTCCTTGCGGTCAAGGGTCATCTGTTCACCTTGTACTCGGATAATTACGCAATACTCTTCCATTTATTCTCATTTATGCGCAATATCATTGCTAAAGTGTCCCTCAACGGGCCAGATGGTATCCAATTTCGGTGCAGATCTGACACCATACTCGTTCGGGAAACGTCACTACGGCAGTCGATCCGCCACGAGGAAGCACCATGGCCAGCGCCGCACCACTGATCACACCGGACCCTCCCCTCGACGACTACGAACTGCTTGACCGCTATCGCCGCGACTCGGGACGCGTCTTCCTGACCGGCACGCAGGCGCTCGTCCGGATTCCGTTGATGCAGCGAGCGCTGGACCGCGCGGCCGGCCTCAATACGGCCGGGTTCATCAGTGGCTACCGCGGCTCTCCGCTCGGCGGCTACGACATCGAACTGTGGCGGGCGAAAGATTTGCTGGACAGCGAACAGATCAAATTTCTGCCCGCCGTCAACGAGGACCTTGCCGCGACCGCCGTCCTCGGCTCACAGCAAGTCGAAGCAGAACCCGGCAAAACGGCGGATGGTGTATTCGGCATCTGGTACGGCAAAGGGCCGGGGCTCGATCGTGCCGGTGACGCGCTCAAGCACGGCAACGCGTACGGCAGTTCGCCTCATGGCGGCGTTCTTGTGATCGCGGGTGATGATCACGGCTGCGTTTCATCGTCGATGCCGCACCAGTCCGACGTCGCGTTCCTGACATGGTTCATGCCGATCCTGAACCCGGCCAACGTCGCCGAATACCTCGACTACGGCCTGTACGGCATCGCGTTGTCGCGCTTTTCGGGCATGTGGGTCGGCTTCAAGGCTATTTCGGAGACCGTCGAATCGGCTATGTCGGTCGAATTGCCGCCGCCACCGCAATTTGTCACGCCGCGCGACTTCACGCCGCCGCCGGACGGCCTGCACATCCGCTGGCCGGACTTCCCCGGACCGCAGATCGAGGAGCGCATGGAAGCGAAAAAGGCAGCCGTCATGGCATTCGCCGAGGCAAACCCGATCGACCGCAAGATTTACGACTTCCCGGAAGCCCGCTACGGCATCGTCACCACTGGCAAGGGCCACCTGGATTTGATGGAAGCATTGCGGCTGCTCGGCATTGACCGCAATGAGGCGCGCCGCATCGGGCTCGACATCTACAAGGTCGGCATGGTCTGGCCGCTCGCTCACGACTCGGCGCTCGATTTCGTGCACGACAAGCACGAAGTCATGGTCGTGGAGGAAAAGCGCGGCATCATCGAGAGCCAGTTCAAGGAATACTTCTACGACTACCCCGGCCGCAAACCGCAGCGGATGGTCGGCAAGGAAGACGAATTCGGCAACCGCCTGGTCCCGTGGACCGGCGAGCTGTCACCGCTGCAACTGGCCGGCATCGTCGCCCGGCGTCTCGACGCGGTCATGCCCGGCCTCGACCTGACGGCGCGGGCGGACAATCTGCTGAACCGAGAAGGCTGACGTGATCGACATCAGCGGTGCCGCGCGCATCCCCTACTTCTGCTCCGGCTGTCCGCACAATACGTCGACGAAAGTGCCCGAGGGCTCGCAGGCTCTGGCCGGCATCGGCTGTCATTTCATGGCCAACTGGATGGAGCGCGACACCGACGGCCTGATCCAGATGGGCGGCGAAGGCATGAACTGGATCACGCGCTCGATGTTCAACGGCGGCCGTCACGCGTTCCAGAATCTTGGCGACGGCACCTTCTATCATTCCGGCTCGCTCGCAATACGCCAGGCCGTTGCCGCGAACGCCAACATCACTTTCAAGATCCTGTTCAACGATGCCGTCGCAATGACCGGCGGCCAGCCGGTCGACGGCCCGGTGACGGTGGAGGCCATCGCGCACATGATGCGCGCGGAGGGCATCGAACGCATTGCCGTCGTATCGGATGAACCGGAACACTTCGACGCAGCCGATCTCCCGCGTGGCACAACGATCTCGCATCGGCGCGACATGGATGCGATACAGCGAGAATTGCGCGACATCCCCGGCGTCACGATACTGATCTATGCGCAGGCCTGCGCGACCGAGAAGCGGCGCCGGCGTAAGCGCGGCACGCTTGAGGACCCGAACAAGTTCGCTGTCATTAACGATCTCGTCTGCGAAGGCTGCGGCGATTGTTCGGTCGAGTCAAACTGCCTGTCCGTCGTACCGAAGGAAACGCCATTCGGCCGCAAACGCCAGATCGACCAGAACACCTGCAACAAGGATTTCTCGTGCCTGAACGGTTTTTGTCCGAGCTTTGTTACTGTCGAAGGCGGCATACCGGCGGCGCAAAGCCGCGATGCAACACTGCCGTTTCCGGAGGATCGCCTTGCCGCATTGCCGGAACCGGAGCTGCCGGGGCTGGATGACAGCTACGACCTGCTGGTCACCGGCGTCGGCGGCACCGGGGTCATTACAGTCGGTGCATTGATCACGATGGCAGCCCATATCGAGGGCAAAGGCGCCAGCGTGCTGGACTTCATGGGGTTTGCGCAGAAGTTCGGGCCGGTCCTGAGCTACATACGAATCGCCGCCGAACCGGCCGCGCTGAACCAGGTACGCATTGATGAACAGCAGGCTGACGCGTTGATCGGCTGCGACCTCGTCGTCAGCTCATCGCCGCAAGCCTCGAAAACCTATCGCCACGGCAAAACGCGCGCGGTTATCAACACGACGGAAATGTCGACCGCCGATTTTGTCCGTCACCGCGACGCAAACCTGAAAGGCGGCCAGCGCATTAACGAAATTCGCAACGCCGTCGGCCGCAATAACCTCACGGCCATCGCCGCCAACCGGATCGCCGAGAAGCTGCTTGGCAATACTATTTATGCCAACGTGCTGATGTTTGGCGCCGCGTGGCAGCTGGGGCTGGTACCGGTGTCCCTGACGGCCGCGATGCGTGCCATCGAACTGAACGGTGTCGAAGTCGAACGCAACCGGCAGGCTTTCAGTTACGGGCGCATTGCGGCGCATGATCCGGAATTCGTGACGAAGATGTTCGATGTGCCGGAACAGGATGCCGCCGGCGGCGATACGCTGGATCAGGCGATCGAGCGGCGCCGTTTGTTTCTCGTCGACTACCAGGACGAGAAACTCGCCGAACGTTACATCGCGCTGGTCGGGCGCGTGCGCAATGCCGAGCAAGCCGTTGGCCATAGCACGGACCTGACCGATACAGTGGCGCGCGCGTGGTTCAGGCTGCTGGCCTACAAGGACGAGTACGAAGTCGCGCGCCTGCATACCGATTCAGGCTTTATTGAAAAGATTCGAAAAGACTACGGCCCGGATGCGAAAATCCGCTTTCACCTGGCTCCGCCGATCATGAACCGCGAACGCGATGCGCGCGGCCGGCCACTGAAACGAGAGTTTGGCGCCTGGATGATTCCGGTATTCAAGGTACTGGCACGCCTGCGCGGGTTGCGCGGCACCCGGTTTGATCCGTTCGGCCTGACGGCCGAGCGACGCATGGAACGTGCACTGATCGTGGAATTTGAATCCACTGTCGAGACCTTGCTCGCTGGCCTCACCCCGGACAATGTCGCCGAGGCCGCCCGAATCGCAAGCCTGTACCTGGAGATTCGCGGATACGGCCCCGTCAAGGACGAAGCGGTTGCAACGGTCCGCAAGGACGTCGAAGATGGCTTGGCCGGGTACGGACGTTTGACCGCCGCAGCGGCCTGACCGTCATTGCGACCCCGCAGGCCCGTCATTGCCAGCCCGCAGGGCGTGGCAATCTCGCGACCCAGGCACGTCATTGCGAGCCCGCAGGGCGTGGCAATCTCGTGTTGATTGGCAGAGCCATTAGCCGTGCGAGATCGCCACGGCGCTACGCGCCTCGCGATGACAGCGGCACGATGAACGCTTTCCTTTAACCGGACCTGTTCCCTATGGCAGTTGCACCCTCCGTCGCCGGCATTCAGTACGAATTTCCTGACACGCCGGCCAGCGGCACGACCATGCCGGTGGCACCGGGCGTGCACTGGCTGCGCATGCCACTGCCATTCGCGCTTGCGCACATCAATCTCTGGCTGCTCGAGGACGGCGAGGAATTCTGCATAGTCGACACCGGCGTGCATGTGGATGACGCAAAAGAAATCTGGCAGAAGACGTTACGCGACACGATGCAGGATCGCGCAGTCAATCGCGTAATCGTTACCCACCTGCACCCGGATCACGCCGGCAATGCCGGGTGGCTCGCCGACACGCTCGATGCCGATCTGCACATGACACGCACCGAGTACCTGTTATGCCGCGTGCTGATGGCCGACACCGGCAGGCCGCCGCCGGAAGAAGGCCTGAACTTCTACAAAGCCGCCGGCTTTCCCGGCTCGGCCCTCGACAAGTACCAGAAGATGTTCGGTATGTTTGGCCGCCTGATGGCCGCGCTGCCTGATTCGTACAGGCGGCTCCAGCATGGCGGAACGCTGGACATAGGTGGCAACCGCTGGGAGATCGTCGTCGGCAACGGGCATTCGCCGGAGCATGCCTGCCTGTATTGCGCCGAACAGAACCTGTTGATTTCGGGTGACCAGATACTGCCGACAATCTCGTCCAACGTCAGCGTATTCCCGACCGAACCCGACGCCAACCCGCTCGCCGACTGGCTCGAATCGATTGACCGGCTTCGAGAAACACTGCCCGACGACGTACTGGTGCTGCCGGCGCATGGCCGTCCCTTCCGCGGCGTGCACGTACGTCTCGACCAGCTGCGCCGCGAGCATGAACAGGGACTCGAGGCACTCGAAGCGCTGTGCCACAAACCGCGACGTGCCGTCGATGTATTTCCTGCGCTGTTTCGCGGCGAGATCCGCGACAGTAACCTGATGATGGCAACCGGCGAATCGATCGCGCACCTGAACTGGCTGATCAATCGCGGCAAACTGGCCGTCAACACCGACAATGATGGCGTCAACTGGTACCGGTGCATCTGAACGGAGACAACGGCATAAAGTCCAACGAATGCTCGATATAACTGTCGGGCACATCAGGTTCGGCGATCGCCAGGACATGGACGTTGTCGATTCCTTAACGTAGCAACAGGGCCGCACCTTCTGCCATGCCGCCCGCAAGATGCACGGCACGCAGGGAGCAAATTCCATGAAGGTAACTGGTCGCCTCTCGGCCATGGTCAAGGCGGCGGTGGTCAACCGTCCGAAACAGATTCTGATGCTGCTGGGTGTAATGGTCGGATTGCTCGCGACGCAACTGCCGCAGTTCTCGCTCGACGCGTCCAGCGATTCCCTGTTGCTCGAGTCGGATAGTGGCATCCAGTTCTACCGGGCCGTACGGGCGCGCTACGGCGACGACGGCTACCTGATCGTTACCTGGAATCCCGCAGGCGACCTGTTCAGCGACCAGGAACTCGACGAGCTGGGCGAACTCCGCGACGAACTCGCATCGCTCGAATCGGTCGAGTCCGTCATTTCCATCCTCGATGTCCCGTCGCTCCGGAGCCCGCCGCTGTCGACAGATCAGCTCTCCGGAGGTGCGCCGACGTTGCTCGACGAGCGTACGGACCGCGAGCTTGCAGAAAAGGAACTCAAGACGAGTCCGCTGTATGCCAACCGCCTGATGAGTGACGACGGCGGGACGACAGCGCTGCAGGTCAACCTCGTGACCAGCGAGGCCTGGACCCGGCTGTCGCGGCGCCAGGCCGAACTGCGCGAGCAGCGGCTGGGGGACGGCCTCAACGCGGACGAGCGCCGCGAACTCAGGGGCGTTGAACGCCGGTTGGACCAGCTGCTCGAGGCGGAGCAGGCGCGGACCATGCGAGCCGTTGGCGCCGTGCGAGACGTCCTCGATGGCTACCGGGACCGCGCCGAAATTCACATGGGCGGCGTGCCGATGATCAACGCCGACATGATCCGCTTTATCCGCCACGACCTCGTCGTCTTTGGAGTCGGGCTGGTCATTGCGCTCGCCGCGCTGCTCGCGCTGGTCTTCCGCCAGCTGCGCTGGGTCGTGCTGCCGCTCGCGAGCTGCGCGGCGACGGTTGTTACCATGATGGGTCTGGTCGCCCTCGCTGGCTGGGCAGTCACGGTCGTCTCGTCCAACTTCATTTCGCTGATGCTGATCCTGACGCTGTCTCTGAACGTGCACCTGGTCGTGCGCTACCGCGAACTGCACAACCTGAAACCCGAGGCCGACCAGCGCGAACTCGTCGTGGACACAATCGACAGCAAGTTTGCGCCATCCCTGTACACCGCGCTAACGACGATGGTCGCATTTGGCTCCCTGGTCGTCAGCGACATCCGGCCGGTCATCGACTTCGGCTGGATGATGGTACTCGGTATGGCGGTTGCCTTCTCACTGACCTTCCTGATCCTGCCAGCATCACTCGTACTTATACCTCGGGGCAAGTCGCCGTCCATCTCGCACTTTACGAATCGCATTACCGGCTGCTTCACGAAACTGATTCGCAGGCTGCCGAAGACGACCCTCGCGGTCTATGGCCTGGTGACCGTCGCATCGGCGGCCGGTATCCTGCAGCTCAGCGTTGACAACCGATTCATTGACTACTTCAAGTCCGACACTGCGATACACCAGGGCATGAAAGTCATCGACCAAAAGCTCGGCGGTACGACGCCGCTCGACATCGTGATCGACGCCGATCCGGAATTCCTCGAAAACCAGGAATCAGCAAACCAGGCACTCGCGATGCTCGGTGACCCCGGCTTCGCGGCCACGAGCTACTGGTACAACACAGCGCGCCTGCCAACAATCGACAAGGCGCACGACTACGTGAATTCGCTGGACGACGTTGGCAAGGTGCTGTCCCTCGCGACGTCAGCCGAGATCCTGCGTCAGTTCACGGGGGAGGACTCGCTCGACAATATCCAGCTATCGGTGATCTACAAGCGCCTGCCGGATGACGTACACGAGCAGCTCATCGAGCCCTACCTTTCGGAGGACGGGCAGCAGATCCGCATCGCGGCGCGCGTTTACGAGACGAGTGACACGCTTGAGCGAGACGCCTTGCTCGAGACCATACGGGACTACCTGGTCAACGAACTTGGGATTGCGCCCGAGCGCGTGCACCTGACCGGACTCATGGTGCTCTACAACAACGTGCTGCAGAGCCTGCTCGGCTCCCAGGCTTCTACGGCCGCCGCCGTCGCCATAGCTGTTTTCCTGATGTTCGCGGTCTCGTTCCGCTCGCTGCGCGTCGCGGCACTCGCGCTTGTACCGACGGTCGTTAGCGCCTCCTTCGTTCTCGGGCTGATGAGTGCGCTCGGCGTACCGCTCGACGTCATGACCATCACGATCGCAGCCATTGCCGTCGGCATAGGCGTGGACGACACGATTCATTACGTATACCGGTTCCAGGAGGAATTCGCCGCGACGCACAACTATGACTTGACCATCGAACGCTGCCACAGCAGCATCGGTCACGCAATGTACTATACATCGATCATAATCATCCTTGGCTTCTCGTTAATGGCGCTATCGAGTTTCGTACCGACGATTTATTTCGGCTTATTGACCGGGCTGGCGATGCTAATCGCCCTGGTACGCGAACATGACGCTCCTGCCTCTCCTGTTCAGCACGCTTGAGGTAATGGCGGAGCCGCCCGCGGCCGCGAACGCGGACGCTTGAGACTGTCAGGGGCAAGATATACCAGCCACTACTGCACCGTCTTCGTCGCGGGTGCCGAGTAGCCGCTCTCTACTCCGTCGGCGTTAAAGGACGTGGCGACGAACGTGTAGGAACCCGACGCAAGGTTCTCGATTACATAAGTCGTGATACCGGGATTATTGATCGAAACAGAGTTCGGGTAATTGCCTGCAGTCTTGCCCCAGTAGATCCGGTAACCCGCGAGATCGGTGAGTGCGGTGCCGTCCGTATTTTCCGTCGGCGGCGTCCAGCTGAGGGTGGCCGAACCCATGCTGTGCCCCTCGACGGTAATTGAGAACGGCGACAGGGAAGCCGAAGCCTGGCCGTCACTGACGCTGATGACGATATTGTCATAGGTAGCGACATCACCCGCCTCCGGTGTACCCCTGAAGCGCCCGGTCTTATTGTCGAACCAGGCCCAGCCCGGCTTGTTCTTGATTGAGAAACTTAACGAGTCGCCGTCCGGATCGCCCGCATTTGGCGTGAACTCGTACCACTGCACCGCCGTCACTACCCTCGGCGCCCATCCCCATATATTCGGTGTCGAGTTCGCCTCGACCTCCTCCGCGAAGATCGCATTAGCGGTCATAAGCAGTAACGTGATGGCATGGAATAGTTGATGTTTGTCGCCACACGTGGCGACAGCGGGCATGATTCGTGAAAGAATTCAGTGCTCCAATTCCGGACGGCCCAGCATCACCGTGCCGGCAACTACCGCTACTGACGGACTGTAACCATGTTGCAACGCGCCCTGTTTTCCTCACTCTTATTCGTCTTCCTGCTGGCTGGCTGCACACCGCCCGACAGTGCTCCGCCACAGCCGGCTGCATCGCAGGATTCATCGGCCAATGTTTCGTATGGCAACGCAGCGATAGCAATGCCGGATGCCTACAGCGCCGAAGTAGCCGAGATCGTCCTGCGTTCCGGCGGCAATGCCGTCGATGCCGCCATCGCGGCGGGCTTTGCGCTGGCCGTCACGTACCCGGAAGCTGGCAACATCGGCGGCGGCGGCTTCATGCTTGTGCATATGGACGACACGACCCGTTTTCTCGATTACCGGGAAACCGCACCGCTCGCCGCGCACCCGGACATGTACCTCGATGACGATGGCAATGTCATTCCAAACCTGAGCCTGGTCGGTCACCGCGCATCGGGCGTTCCCGGCACCGTCGCCGGGTTTCGCGAAGCGCACAGCCGTTACGGCACGCTGCCGTGGAAGGACCTCGTCATGCCGGCCGTGCGGCTCGCCGAAGACGGATTCATCGTGCCCGAGTTGCTCGGCGCCGGCATGATGTCGATGGATGAATCCGTGGGCGACACCACAAACTTCCATGACTACTTCGGCGACATGGTGGCTGGCGAGGTATTCCGGCAGCCGGAACTTGCGAAAACCCTGCAGCGTATCGCCGATTCCGGCACCGACGACTTCTACCGCGGCGAAACTGCGGACCTGATCGTCGCCGAAATGCAGCGCGGCAACGGCCTGATCACGCACGAAGACCTCGCAGGCTACGAGGCCGTTTGGCGCGAACCGCTGCGCGCTGACTGGCGAGATTATGAAATCCTTGCCGCACCGCCGCCGAGTTCCGGTGGATTCGCTGTCGTGCAGCTATTGAAGATAAAGGACTACCTCGCTCACCAGTTTGACGGTCTCGCGCTCAACTCGCCGCAGTACATACACCTCGTAGCTGAAATCGAAAAGCGCGTGTTTGCTGACCGTGCCGAGTATCTTGGCGACCCCGACCACGTCGACAACCGCATGGACGAATTGCTGGACGAGGATTACATCGCCCGGCGCGCAGGCCAGGTCAATCCGCACAAGATCTCCGATATTGCCGCCTCGCCGCCCGGGCTAGAATCGCCGGACACGACACATTATTCAATACTGGACCAGTGGGGCAACGCCGTCGCGAACACCTACACTCTGAACCTGAGTTTCGGCAGCGGCGTCGTCGTTACCGGTGCGGGTTTTTTACTGAACAACGAGATGGATGACTTCAGCGTCAAAGCGGGCGTGCCGAACGCGTTCGGTGTCGTCGGCAACAAGGCGAATGAAATCCAGCCGGGCAAGCGCATGCTTTCATCGATGTCACCAACGCTGCTGATGAAAGACGGCGAAGTTGCCATGGTCATTGGTACACCGGGCGGCTCGACGATATTCACGTCCGTTTTCCAGACCATCGTCAACGTCTTCGATTTCGGCATGAGTCCCGAGGACGCCGTCGCTGCCACGCGCTTCCACCACCAGCTGTTGCCACCCGACCTGATCGTCTACAGCCCGGGACAGCCGCTGCCACAGGAAACAATTTCAGCGCTGGGCGATGCCGGTTATCGCGCCGAACCCAACGACTGGGAGTTCGGCGATGTGCAGGTCATTGTCCGGGACGGCGACACGCTGCGCCCGGCATCCGATCCCCGCGCGCGGGATCGCGGTCATGAGGATTTCCGCTTGCAGGGCTGCACTACCCCCGCCGGGAGCCCTTTGAAGGAATGGCTCCCTTCGGTCCGCTTTTTCGTCAAAGGGCTCCCGGCAGGGGGTACCGGTGCTCCTCGTGGTTGCTGCGTACTCGTAGGTGCCGCTGGCACGATTCCGGATTATTCATGAACGGCACAGAGATCGGCGGAGGTGTGCCGGGGAGGCTTTTCGGGCTGTGCCGGACTTCGGATGTCCGGCACAGAGCGACGGACGTATTCACAGCGTCCCTGAAAACCTCCGTGCGCCTGCCAACGCCGCACGAAACCGTTATGAATAATCCGTGCACGCCGCTCCTGAACCCGATGGCATCGCCGAAGTGCACGCTGACGATGAGAAAAACGACAGCCAGTGCAAACAGCTTGAGCAACAGCGGACCGGTGAAGCGAACCCAGGCACCGTACGGAATCCTGCCCAGTGCCAATGCCCCCATGACGAGTGCGCTGGTCGGCACGATCATGTTCGTGAAGCCGTCGCCGAACTGGTAGGCCAGTACCGCCGTCTGCTGCGGCACGCCGGTCAGGGTTGCGAGCGGTGACATGATCGGCATCGTGACGAACGCCTGGCCACTGCCGGACGGGATGAAAAAGTTGCAGATGGTCTGCACGACGAGCATGCCGACAGCCGCGGCATCCGGGCCCAGTTCCGTCAGCACGCCGGCAATGGCGTTGATTACCGTGTCGATAACCTGCCCGTCGGCCAGCACCACTTCGATTGTGCGCGCAAAGCCGATCAACAGCGCGGCACCGGTCATCTCGGCCGCTCCGTTGATAAATGAACGACTCGTGTCGCCAGGCTTGAGACGGGCAATAATGGCCGCCAGCAGCCCGACGCCAAGAAACACGGCAAGCAGTTCCGGGATATACCAGCCGTAGACGGTCGCGCCGGCGACGAAACCGATCACACCGGCCAGGAATGCGGCCAGCACGCCGATTCGGGCCGGCGTCAGTTCCACATCGCCGGGTGCCTCGAATCCGTGGCTGTAATCGATGTGCGATACGAGGCTTTGCGACGGATCGCGCTGCACGCGGATGGCATACCGGTACAAATGGTGGAACGCGATTGCCAGGAACGCCGCCATCATGACGAGGCGGAAGGCCCAGCCCGAGGTGATCGGCACGCCGGCTATGTTCTGGGCGATTATGACACCGAACGGATTGACGCCCGCGCACGCCCAGCCGATGCCGTACGGTACCCACACCATGCCCATCGCCACAATCGCGTCCATGCGCATGGCAAGGCTCATCGACACGATGATCGGGATCAGCGGCACGTACTCCTCGCCCATGCCGATCGTGTACGAACCCAGGCTGAACATGATCAGACAGCCGCCGATCAGTATCCACGGACTGCGGCCGAGGCGTGCCACGGACCGGTGCAGCAGCGCGTCTATCGCGCCGGTGCTGCGCAATATCGCAATGACGCCGCCGGTAATAAAAACGAGGAAAATGATGTCCTGGGCCGCCGCGAAGCCCTTCGGGATGGCCTGCAGGAAATACCATGGGGCAACATCGACACGCTCATCGTCTCCGGAAAACGCGAACGTGTCCGGCACCACCATCGTGCGGCTCGGGTTGTCCGGATACGGTTGCCGCTCGAATTCGCCCTGCGGAATGACGTACAGCAGTAATTGCGCAAAAACGATGATCGAGAACATCAGCACGAGCGAATCGATGGACCAACGCTGTTTTTGCATCGGGCTACCTTTAGGCTATGTCATGGCGAGCCCGAAGGGCGTGGCCACCTGATGATGCTGGCAGAGTGCCAGACTTTAGCAGATCGCCACGGCGCTGCGCGCCTCGCGATGACGTTGACGCTGCGCGCCTCGCGATGACGTTGGCGCTGCGCGCCTCGCGATGACGTTGACGCTGCGCAATGTGGCGTCATGGCGAGCCCGGAGGGCGTGGCCATCTCGTTTCGATTGGCAGAGTCAGGATCGGAATGAGATCGCCACGTCGCTGCGCTCCTCGCGATGACCGCCGGTACCGGACCGTCAGCGCGATATCGCGCTGACGGTCCGGTACCGGCGGTCATCTTGCTAGCTACCAGTCTTTTTGTTAAAAGATGCACCCGCCCGCCGGGCCATATCGGTAAAAAGACACTCGCATATGCTGGATATTGACGCCCTTACAAAGACATACGGGACTCACACCGTCGTCGACCAATTGAGCTTTTCCTGCGAAGCCGGCGAAGTGCTGGGCTTTCTCGGGCCCAACGGGGCCGGCAAGTCGACGACGATGAAGATGATCACCGGCTTTGTCACCCCGAGCGGCGGCCGCGTGTCCGTCTGCGGTCACGATGTCGAAACGGACGCCCTCGATGCCAGGCGGCGACTCGGCTACCTGCCCGAAGGGGCGCCGAATTACCCGGAAATGACGCCGGCATCGTTCCTCGACTTTATTGCCGACGTGCGCGGGCTGCAGGGCGACTTTCGGCAACGCCGGCTCTCCGCCGTCATCGGACAGCTGCATCTCGAGTCCGTGCTGCACCAGTCGATCGACACCTTGTCCAAGGGCTTCAAGCGCCGCGTCGGGCTGGCGCAGGCGATAGTGCATGACCCCGACGTGCTGATACTTGATGAACCAACGGACGGTCTCGACCCCAACCAGAAGCACGAAGTCCGCGAACTGATCCGCTCGATGTCAGCCGACAAACTGATTGTGATATCGACACACATCCTTGAAGAAGTAGAGGCGGTCTGCAGCCGTGCAATGATCATCGCGGACGGCCGCATCCTGGCAGACGACACGCCACAGGCGCTGGCCGCTCGCTCGCATTATCACAATGCGGTACGGGTTGTATTCGATGATGACGCAACCCTGCAAAAGGCCGAGGCAGCGATTGCGAAGCTGGATTCCGTCAGTGGCACGGAAATTGATCGCGAAACGCGTACGATCACCGCGTTGTCGAACGGCAACCAGGACGATCCAAAAACCTGGCGCGACGTATCAGATCTCGTCGCGCGCGAGGGCTGGCAGGTGTCCGGCGTACAACTCGCAGCCGGGCGCCTCGACGAAGTGTTTCGTGACATCACCGGAGGTGCCAAGGCATGAACAACGTCTCAGCACTTTTCCGGCGCGAACTGCAAAGCTACTTCGCAACACCGGTCGCCTACGTGTTCATTGTCATTTTCCTGATCCTGATGGGCACGTTCACGTTCTATCTTGGTGGCTTCTATGAACGCGGCCAGGCTGATCTTGCTCCGTTTTTCAATTACCACCCGTGGCTGTACCTGTTCCTCGTACCGGCAATCGCCATGAGGCTGTGGGCCGAGGAGCGCAAGTCCGGCAGCATCGAATTGCTGATGACGCTGCCCATCACGCCGTGGCAGGCCGTGCTCGGCAAGTACCTCGCCGCATGGGCGTTCGCCGGCATTGCGCTTGTGCTGACGTTCCCGATCTGGATCACCGTCAACTACCTGGGTGATCCGGACAATGGCGCAATACTGGCCGGGTACTTCGGCAGCCTGCTGATGGCCGGCGGGTTCCTCGCAATTGGCGCGTGTATTTCAGCGACGACGCGCAACCAGGTCATCGCGTTCGTTATCACCGTTGTCGTCTGCTTCGGGTTCCTGCTCGCGGGCTTCCCGCTCGTGCTCGACCTGTTTTCGGGCTGGGCACCCCAGGCACTGGTCGATGGCATCGCTTCCTTAAGTTTCCTGACGCACTTCGCCAGCATCAGCAAGGGCGTCATTGATGTGCGCGACCTGATCTATTTCGCCTTACTGATCGCGGCCTTTCTGTATGCGAACACGATTATTCTGCAGTTAAAGCAGGCGGATTGACCATGACGACATCCTCACAACGGCGTCTGAGTGCCTCAAACCTGGCCCTGCTGGCCATCGCCTTCATCGCGGCGGTCATTATCAGCAACGAAGTGTTTCGCGGCTGGAAAATTGACCTGACCGAGAACAATCTCTACACCCTCTCGGACGGCACCTACCGCATCATCGACAAGATCGATGAGCCCATAAACCTGTATTTCTATTACTCGGACCAGGCGACCGAAAACATCCCGGCGCTGCGCGACTATGCCAATCGAGTGCGGGAAATGCTCGAGGAATTCGCTGACGCGGCTGACGACCGGATCCGGCTGCAGGTCATCGATCCGCAACCGTTCTCGGAGGAGGAGGACCGGGCCGCACAATTCGGCTTGCAGGGTGTGCAGCTCCCGGGCAGCCCGGATCCCATTTACATGGGCCTGGCCGGCACCAACAGCGTCGACGACGAGGAGGTCATCACTTTCTTCCAGCCCGACAAGGAAGAGTTTCTCGAATACGATATTGCGCGCCTCGTCAGCACGCTTGCGGAGCCCGAACGCTCGGTGGTGGGACTCGTATCCGGCGTCCCGATGAGCGGCGGATTTGATCCGCAGTCGCAGCAAATGACGCCGCCGTGGATGGTCTGGGAACAGGCGCAGCAATTGTTCGAGGTTCGTGACCTCGGCACGCTCAGTTCGATGCGGTCGCCGACGACGTCACGCTGCTATGGATCGTGCAACCGAAAGACCTGGACGAAAAGACACTTTATGCCATCGACCAGTACCTGCTCGATGGCGGCAAGGCGCTGATCTTTGTCGACCCGGTGGCCGATGCGGACCCGGCAACACCGCCTTCAGGCATGCCGGCCGGCATGCCGTTACAGGGACAGAGTTCAGACCTGCCGGAGCTGTTCAGCGCCTGGGGTATCAACTTCTCGACCAGTGATGTTGTTGCCGACGCACAGCTTGCCTTGCAGCTATCCGGCGGGCCGGGACGCCGCCCGATCCGTCACCTGGCCTTTCTGGGTGTCACCGTAGAGCAGCTCAACACCGAGGACGTCACAACCGCGGACCTCGGCTCCCTGAATCTCGCAACAGCCGGTTACCTCCAAGCAGCAGACGACAGCGCGTTGACCTTCGAGCCACTGATTTCGTCCAGCCCGGCGGCGTCGACCGTCGGCGCGACACGTTTCAGTTATCTACCTGATCCGTCCGTACTGCAGGATGGCTTTGAGCCGCGTGGCGAGCCGTTTGTGCTGGCGGCGCGGATCAGCGGCGTACTGAAATCCGCCTTTCCCGAATGGCAGGCCACCGAGCGACAGTAATGAAGAAGGTGGTGACGAAGACGGCGGCAACGTTGCGGAAACCGGTGAGGCCGCACCGCATCGTGCCGAGGGCACCAGACCGGCCAACATTGTTGTCGTGGCCGACGTGGATATGCTGACGGATCGATTGTGGGTACAGGTACAGAATTTCTTCGGACAACGCATGGCGAATGCGTTCGCCGGTAACGGGGCGTTTGTCACCAACGCCCTTGAAAACCTGTCCGGAAGCTCCGACCTTATCGCCGTTCGCAGCCGTGCCAGTTACTCGCGGCCGTTTACGCGCGTCGAGCAACTGCGCGTCGATGCGGAAGCACGGTACCGGGAAACCGAGCAGCGACTGCAAAGCGAGCTCGCAGAAACCGAGCGGCGGCTCGGGGAATTGCAGTCGGCTCGCGAGGACACCGGCGAATTGCTGTTGACCGAAGAACAGCAGCAGGAAATCGACCGCTTCATCGATCAGCGCGCCACCATCCGCCGCGACCTGCGTGCCGTGCAACGTGGCCTCGACCAGGACATCGAGCGCCTTGGCACTGTTTTGAAAGTCATCAACATCGCACTGGTACCGCTGATCCTTACGGCGTTTGTACTGGTTGCCGTGTGGCGACGGAAACGGAAACCGTCCTCATGATGATGATGCGCTCAACCTGGTTGCTTGCTGTCGTCGCTGTGGCACTGGTCGCGGGCGTCATCCTGGTCAACACCACCGATGACGAATACAGTACGGCCGAGAGCCAGGCGTTGCTACCGGACTTGCGGAGTGCGATCAACAACATTGATCAGGTGACGGTGCAGTATGGTGATGAAACCGTCACCATCGAACGCCAGGGCGAACGCTGGTCTGCCCGCGAGAAGGCGGGCTACCGCGCCGATACCGGCACGTTACGGCAAGTGCTGCTGGCGCTGGCTGATGCCAGCAAACTGGAGCAGAAGACGGCCAATCCGGATATGCACGACCGGCTCGGGCTGCGGGCGCCGGAAAACGGCGACGGCGTCGGCATCCGGATCGCCGGTGACGGCGTTGAGCACGCGTTGATACTCGGTAATGTTGCACAGGAGAACTACCGCTATGTGCGCTTTGCCGGCGACGACCAGACCTGGCTGATCGACCAGAACCCCGAATTGCCGGACGATGCAGGTGGCTGGCTCGACGCCCAGGTCATCAACATCCCCCCCGCCGATGTGCAATCCGTTTCGATCGAGCATGCGGATGGCGAAGCAATCCGCTTTTCGAAGGCGTCGCGTGACGAAGGTTCGTTCAGCGTCGCCGACATACCGGCAGACCGAGAACTGACCTATCCCGGCGTCGTCAACGGCATCGCCGGCGTGCTGCGCGACCTGACCCTTGACGACGTACAGACGCAACCGGACGACCTCCCGGCCCCCGGGACAACAACATCATTTACGACCTTTGACGGCCTGGCCGTGACGGTACAGCGATTCCCCGTTGATTCGGCTGACTGGTTCAGCATTACGGCCAGTGTCACAACCCCCCCCGAAGGCGACGATACGACGGCTCCGCCCGATGATGCCGCCAATGAACCGGCGGGTGACAGCGGGACCGGCGAGCCTGCGAGCAATACCGCTGAGCCGGCAGACGGCGGTGAGACTGGCAATGAGCCGTCGGCCCCGGCCGCCGAACCGCCGGAGAACCAGGCCACGGCGATCAACGCACGCACCGGCGGCTGGCTCTATCGGCTGCCGGACAGCAAGGGAAACCTGCTGCAACGGCGCTGGGACGACATTCTTAAAGAACCCGACGCAGAAGAGTAATCGCCGCACTCGATTCTGGCGACTGCCACCGCACCGTAACTAAAAGTCGTACTCTTTGATTTTGGCGGCGTGCTGTTGCGCCAGCATGACCCGGTCCAGTCGTTCGGCATCGGCGACACGCCCTATGATTTCAAAGGTGTGCCATGCTGACCGGTGTAGACAGTCCGTGAACGTTTGAATCCGAAGGGGACGGCATTTCATGCTGCAGGCAATCGCACGGGGGATACTGAAGACCGGCCGCTGGGATGCCGTCGGCGAGATTCCAGAGGCCAAAAAAGCGGTTGTCATCGCTGCACCGCACACGTCCAACTGGGACGGCTTCTGGCTGATCGTCTACAAGGTCTCCATCGGCATCGAGGTGCGGTTCTTTGCCAAACACACGCTGTTCTGGTGGCCGCTCGGACCACTGCTGCGGAAGCTCGGCGCCATACCCGTCGAACGAACAGGTAGTGGTGCCAATGTCAGCAAACTGGTCGAGCTTTTTGCGGCCGGTGATCGTTTGCTGCTGGCATTGGCACCGGAAGGCACGCGCAAATGGCAGCCATACTGGCGCACCGGTTTCTACCGCATTGCCGTTGCCGCGGACGTGCCGATCGTACTTGGCTTCATCGATTACCGGCGCCGGCGTCTCGGCATAGGCATCCAGATCGATACGCACGGCGGCGAAGACGCGACCCTTGCTAAGATCCGGGATTTCTACCGGCACTGTCATCCGGCCAAACCGAAAAACCGGGGGCCGATCGCTTTCCCGCCGCGGTAACGCGCGACAGCACCGGCTGACCTATTGCCAGATTGCCCGCGCGTGCAGATACAGATTTCGGCCCGGCGCATCAAGACCGGACCCGTGTACGCGGTAGCGCTGATCAAGAATATTGTCCACCCCGACTCCGATGCGCCATGTTTCACCGGGCTGCCAGACAGCACCCGCATTGGCAGCCAGCCAGCCCGCCGTGCCGTTCGGGTCGATCCGCGGATCCCCGGCATCACGGACGCTCAACCGGTTCTGCGCGGCCGCGTACGTCAAGGACATCTCAAGGCGCAGCACAGCCCGAGCCTGCCAATCGACTGACAGCTTGCCGTTGACCGGGGGAATGCGATCACCAGGTTCCGGCGCGCCATCTACCGTGCGCTGCTGGCCACGAGTGTAATTCACTACAAGTTCCGCACTGATGGCGCCGGGCGGCGACCAGCGTGCGCCAACCTCCAGGCCATGAATGCGAGCGTCACCCAGGTTGCGGCTTTGCACGACCTCCCGGCCGTCGGGCGTCAGCTCGCCGGTTGCCACGGACTGAATCCGGTCCGAATAACGCAGCTGCCAGGCAACCACTTCGAAACTCGTGTGGTCCGATTGCCGGCGAAGTCCGAGGTCGTAGTGAGTGACCTGTTCCGACTTCAGCGCCCGGTTCGGCACGTTGTAGCGATTGCCTGGCCGCTGACCCAGCGCGCCTATGTCAAAAATATTAGGGGCCCGAAACCCTCGCCCGGCATTGGCGGCCAGTTGCAGCGTCGGCGTGATGTCGAATAGCCACCCGAGATCAGCACTCCAGTCATCGATATGGATTTGCGATGCGGGTGTATCGATGACCGCCGGCAGTTCGATATTAACGCTGCTCCCGCGGACTCCGGCCGACATTGCATGCCGGTCGTGCACCGGCCAGGAAACATTGGCGAAAACGGCCGCCTGGTCGACGCGCGAGTTGTCGGGGAACCGCGGCTGCACGTCGGATAGCAATCCCGTGCCGATACTTTCCGAACTCCGCGTACTGCGCACGGTGTCATGATAAAACTCCGTTCCGAGCAACCACGCAAACTGGCCGGATTCGACAGCAGCGGTCAACGCTACGCCAAAGAGGTCGCTGCGATTTTGTTCCAGCAGGCGTTCATCGGCCTGAAAGCCGCGAATGCGGCGGTCATCCACGATACGTTGCCAGCCGAGATCCAGCGTCCAGTCCGCCGACCACAATCCGTCACGCTGCCCGTAGCGCAGTCGCGCGGCATGCCGTTCATTGGGCTCGAAAAAGAACTCGGACGACGCAGGTACTGACTGGCGGAAGCCCGGCAACATTTCGTCAATTCGTGGCGTGGACGGCTGGCGCACCGATTGCAGATCGACAATCCAGCTTTGATCATCATCCGGCCGGGCGGCCATTGCCAGGCGCAAGCTCGATGATTCAAATCCGCTGGGACCGATGCGCGTGCCGCCGCCGGTGCGGCGATTACCAGCCGCCTGCCAGCCAGCGCCGACCAGCCCGGCAAGGCGGCGATTGCCGAAGTCCACGCCAAGCCGCAGCGACTGGCCCAGCTCGGCACTGTCGGCAGCAACCGCGAGTTCCGTACGTACCGCGATCTGGTCCGTCTCGAACCGCGGCAGTCGCGAGATGACATGAACGACACCGCCGACAGCATCGCTGCCGTACACGGATCCTGGCGAACCGCGCAACACTTCGATGCGTTCGATGGAACCGGGCGCCACCAGGGCCAGGTACTGGGTCGGCGCGTTGCGAAATATCGCATTGTTCATGCGCATGCCGTCCACGACGTGCAGTACTTCAGAGCCCTTCAGGCCGCGAATGATCGCCGCACCCTGCCCCGCTGTGGTCTGCTGCACGAACACGCCGAGCTGTGACGCCAGCGCGTCGGTCGCGAGTTTTTCGCCGGCAATGTCGTCAGCAGGGATGACGGTGATGGCGGCAGGGACCTGTGTCGTTGCCTGCGGTCGGCGTGTCGCGGTGACCTGGATCTCCTCGATGGCGCCGGCGTCCTGGCCGAACGCCGGACCCCCAATCAGCGACAGAACCAGAATGAGCGATAGCAGTGGTTTCAAGGAATCCGGCACGGGTTCAATAGTTGCTCGTTCGGCAGCACCGCCGTCCGGCGAGTGCTACAAGGACCCGGCGCAGCAATAGACTGCACACTGCTGGTCGAAAGCGAGCACTGTAATGGCCGGCAGAGGTGTAAGCAACGTGCGTCAGGAACAGTGCCGCGTCGAGATCGACGAACCGGCACAACTGCGCCACGGCGCTTCGCGCCTCGCGATAACGTTGGTGCTACTAGTCGTCGTTGCGAGCCCGTAGGGCGCGGCAATCTTGTTCCGATTGGCTGTGGCATTGTCATTACGAGATCGCCACGTCGCTACGCTCCTCGCGATGACATCGGCGCTGCGCTCCTCGCGTTGACATCGGCGCTGCGCTCCTCGCGATGACGTCGGCGCTGTGCCCCTTCGCGATGACATTAGTGCATTGCATCTTGCGTTGACGGGCGGATTCCCGCCAAATGATGCGCTCGCATCGTCCCGGGAAGTTCCATGAAAGCATCCGATCTGCTGGTCAAGTGCCTCGAAGAGGAAGGCATCGAATACATCTTCGGCGTCCCTGGCGAGGAGAACGCCGATTTCATGCTGTCGCTCCCAGAGAATTCAGACAAGATTCGCTTTGTACTGACGCGCCACGAACAGGGTGCTGCGTTCATGGCGGAGGTCTACGGCCGCCTGACCGGCAATCCGGCCGGCGCGCTAGGCACGCTCGGACCCGGGGCTACGAACCTGATCACTGGCGTCGCTGACGCCAACATGGACCGCTCGCCGATGCTGGTGCTGACGGGCCAGGGCGCGACAACCCGGCTGCATAAGGAATCGCACCAGATCATGGATGTCGTCGCGATGTTCCGGCCGGTCACCAAGTGGGCCACCAGCATCCTCGATCCCGAGACAATCCCCGAGATCGTTCGCAAAGCCGTGCGCATCGCCCGCACTGAAAAACCGGGTGCCGTGCACATCGAACTGCCGGAGGACATCGCAAAGGAAGACGCCACGACCGAACCGATGCTGCCGCGTCGTTTTCGCCGCTCGGTGCCGGACGACAAGATTACCGACCGCGCCTTTGCGATGCTGGCCGATGCGAAACGACCGATCATCATCGCCGGCAACGGCTGCATCCGCAAACGCGCCAGCAAGCAACTGCGCATATTCTGCGAGCGCACCGGTATCGGCGTCATCAGCACGTTCATGGCCAAAGGCTGCGTCGACATGGACGCCGACTACTGCCTGTACACGATTGGCCTGGGCAGCAGGGACCGGGTTTCGCTCGCCGTCGACGATGCCGATCTCGTCATTACGCTGGGCTTCGATATCGTCGAGTACCATCCGCGCCTGTGGAACCCGAACAGCGACAAGAAAATTATTCATGCGGACTTTCTTGCCGCGGAGATCGACTACTACTACCACCCCGCAGTCGAACTGATCGGCGACCTGGCCCACACGCTGTGGATGCTGAACGAGCGGGTGCAGACCGCAGGCAGTATGGCGTTTGATCTCGACGGACAGCACCGTAGCCGCGCGACGATGGCCGAGGACTTCGCCGAGCACTCAAATGACGACACTGAAGGCCGTATCCGGCCGCAGAAGGCTGTCTGGGACGCGCGCCAGGTCATGGGACCCCACGACATCCTGCTGTCAGATGTCGGCGCGCACAAAATGTGGATCGCGCGTCATTATCACTGCCATGAACCGAACACCTGCCTGATCCCCAACGGCTTCTGTTCGATGGGCTTTGCCCTGCCCGGCGCCATCGCGGCCAACATCGTGCATCCCGACCGGCGCATCCTGGCCATTGCCGGCGACGGCGGATTCCTGATGAACGTGCAGGAAATGGAAACCGCCCGGCGGCTGAACAGCAACATCGCCGTCATGGTCTGGGAAGACGGCGGCTACGGCCTGATCGCCTGGAAGCAGGAAACTGAATTCGGCATGCATACCGACCTGTCATTCGGCAATCCCGACTGGCTGACACTGGCCGGTGCATTCGGCTGGAACGGGCATTACGTCGGCGCGAGTCGTGACCTTGCCGGTGTGCTTGCCAAAGCGCTTGATGAAGACGGCCCCAGTCTCGTCGTAATTCCGATTGATTACCGGGAGAATCCGCTTTTGACGAAGAAGCTCGGGGAGATTACGTCGCAGATATGAATCGTCGTTGCGAGCCCGGCGGACGTGGCAATCCGTCGTTGCGAGGCGGCAAAGCCGCCGCGGCAATCTCGCACCGATTGGCAGAGGCGGTGTCGGTGCGAGATCGCCACGTCGCTGCGCTCCTCGCGATGACGGCGTCGTTGCGCTCCTCGCGATGACGGCGTCGTTGCGAGCCCGGAGGGCGTGGCAATCTGGTTCCGACTGGCAGAGTCAGTGTCGTTGCGAGGTCGCCACGTCGCTGCGCTTCTCGCGATGACGTTAGTGCGGCACCTGGCGAACGGGCGACGGACTGCGAGCGCAATCGCATCGACCGGGTCGGCGAACCATTCTTCACCGCGGTGGCGGCGTGACTGCACCAGCGTTTCGAACGTCGCGGTGTCAGTCCGCAGGGCCTGCCAGGCGGGATCATCCGGGGTGGCAAATCGCAGTGACGCAATGGGTACGCGCTCGCTTTCAGTTTCGTAAAAACCCAGTTCACCGGTGCCGCGCGGCAACGATCGACAGGTGCTCCATACCGTCTATGACGCGGCCGATCAGTGTTACGTTGCGGTCCAGGTGGCGGGGCGCATGGCCGGTCACGACATAAAGATGGGTGGCATTGCCGCTGTCGGTTTCCGCGCTGCGGCCGACGCCGAGCGCGCCGTAGCAGTGAGCCAGCCAAACACGCCCTGACGGACCATCGCGGCCGGCGGCGAAGCCGCCGCTGAAGCCTACTTCGGCCGCATACGCATCGCGGCTGTCGAGCCGCGTGAACGGCAGGCCCTCGGCCTCGCGATAGAATTCAGCCTCGACGCGCCGCGCGGCACCACCCGGCAGGTCGGCTTCCGTGAGCTCCGGCCCGCTCCACTGCACGACGTAGTTGTCCTGCGAGCGAATGATTGACGCTGCGTCGAAGTAGCCGCCTTTGATGAGCTTCCGCAGGTTATCAATATGGGCAGGCGCGAACTGCGGCGCGAGTTCCATGACGACGGTGCCGGAATCCAGCTCGACGAGCAGCGTGTTTTGCCGGTCGATTGTGCGCCAGTCCGCGGGCGACGCCGCAGCGATGACTTCCGGCATCGTCGGTGCGTCGTTCGCCATTACCGCCGGCGCGCACAATGCGAGAAACAGCAGTGAAATCGGGCTACGGTACATCGCCTGGGCTCCCGGCACGGCATTGGACACTCTCGTATAGCAAATCCGCTGATGTTGCGCCACATCGGCTGCGCGGGTTGCCGGTTTGTTTCTGTTCTCCGGCGGGCTGTAGAATGACCTGCTTACTGCGACGACTTACCGGATGGAACCTGACTCATGAGAAAACTCCTGACCGCGGCAATACTTGCCGCCACGATGGGCGCGTCCGCGCACGCGGACACGCTGATACACGCCGGCCGCCTGATTGACGGCGAAGCCCGGCAGCCGATGACGGAGATGACGATCCGTATCGCGGGCCAGTCAATTTCTGCAGTTGAGCGCGGCTACGCGATCCCGGGTGATGGCGATACGGTCATTGACCTGCGGGACCACACCGTCATGCCCGGCCTGATGGACATGCACGTGCACCTGACCGGCGAATACAGCGCCGACAGCCGGCTGCGCGGCTTCATCACGAACGAAGCCGACTACGCGTACATGGCGGCGAAATACGCACGGCGAACGCTCGATGCGGGATTTACTACCGTGCGCAACCTGGGTGACGCATTCAACGTGACGATCGCCCTGCGCGACGCCATCGCGCGCGGCGATGTGCCGGGCCCGACGATATTCAGTGCGGCCAAGGGGCTCAGTTCGACAGGCGGGCACGGCGACCCGACCAATGGCTGGGCGAGTCACATCATGGGTGACCCGGGCCCGAAGCAAGGCGTGGTCAACAGCGTAGCGGACGCGCGCAAGGCCGTACGGCAGCGTTACAAGGACGGTGCTGACTGGATCAAGATTACGGCGACCGGTGGCGTACTGAGTGTCGCCAAGAGCGGCCAGAATCCGCAGTTTACCGACGAGGAACTGGAAGCAATCGTCGAAACGGCGCGCGATTACGGCATGCGCGTCGCCGCGCACGCACACGGTACCGAAGGCATGAAACGCGCCGTCCTGGCCGGCGTTGCCTCGATCGAGCACGGCACGTACATGGACGACGAGGTCATGCGCCTGATGAAACAGAACGGCACCTGCTACGTGCCGACGCATACTTGCCGGCAACTGGGTCGCCGAGCGATCGAAGATCGATGGCTTTTTCCCGGAACTCGTGCGCCCGAAAGCAGCAGCGATCGGACCGATTATCAAGGACACGTTCGCCGCTGCCTACAAGGCCGGCGTACCGATCGTGTTTGGTACCGACACCGGCGTCTCGCCGCATGGCGAAAACGCGCAGGAATTCGCGTTGATGGTTGAAGGCGGCATGCCGCCGATGGAAGCGATCCAGTCCGCGACCAGCGTCGCGGCTGACTTCCTCGGCATCGGCGCCACGCACGGGCGGCTCGTATCCGGCCGCGTGGCAGATATCGTCGCCGTACCGGGCAACCCGCTCGATGACATCACGGTGATGGAACGCGTCGAGTTCGTCATGAAAGGCGGCGCGATCCACCGTCAGCCCTGATGCCGGGCGGACAATGGACTAGCGAGAGCCCGCACAGTCGGTGATGGATGCGGGCTTGCGTCAGCGCGCGGGCGACAGTGTCCTGTCCCAGTTCAGTACGCCGTGCTTCTCGAGTATGCGCACGAGGTCGTCTACCGGTATGGCTTCGAGCTTGCCGCGAGAGCTCTCCACCGTCGTCGCTTTGAAAATGGCGTTGTAGATTGCCTCTTCCGTTGCCTCGGCCGTCGCGGCGAATAACGGTGACATCGATTCGTTGACCAGCGATGGCGTGACGACCGGTACATCACTGCTGCGCGGCCGGCGCACGTCCGGATGCGTCGAAAACGCGATGACATAGTCGCCGGAGCCGTTGCTCGCAAAAGAACCGGTCCTGGCAAGGCCCATCAGCGCGCGCATTCCCAGCCGGTCCAGGCTGCGGGCATTGAGCGGTGCGTCGGTCGCGACGACCATCATGATCGAGCCATCATCCGGATGTGCGTCAGCAGCAACGGCTTCAAGTTCCCGGCGAAACGAGTAATTTTCAAGTTCGCGGCCGACCGGCGCCCCGTTCATCGTCAGCGTGCCGCCGTAATTCGTCTGCACCAGAACGCCGATCGTGTACCCGCCAAGCGATTCCGGCAGTACACGTGAACTTGTGCCGATACCACCCTTCCAGCCGAATGCCTGCGTGCCGGTGCCGCCACCGACACTGCCTTCGGCGACAGGTCCGCCGCTCGCCGTGTTAAGCGCTTCAAATACCTCGTCACGCTGAATCGGGTCAGCCCACATGTTGCTGACCCGCGCATCATTGGTTTCGCCGACCGATCGGGTTAACAGTGTGCTCGCCCATGCCCGGCTGCGTAGTAGACCCACTCCTTAAGCGCATTTGCGGCGCTCCACACACACAGCGTGCAGGTCAGCAGGATCGGCGTCTCTATTTCACCGAACTCACGTGCCTGCGTCTCGCCTATCAGCTTGCCGTAGCCGTTGCCGACATGGATCCAGGCCGGCACCGGGTGCGCTATACAGGTTGCCGGGTGCCGGAATAATGGCCGTAACGCCGGTCCGGATATCGTCCCCCTCGATGCGTGTCGCATGACCGACCAGCACATCGTCAACATCGGTAATTGCATTCAGCGGCCCGGTCGGGAACGTGCCGACAACGAGGCCGACATCACGCGCCCGCGGGCGCTCCTCCGCGTACCCGCTGCCGGCCGCGACCAGCGCGGCAAGAACCGTTACCAGCAATACCTTCGCACTCATTTTAAACCTCCCCTTTAAACCTCCAGAGCCCGGATTATTCATGAACGGGCACAGAATCAGGGCAAGCGGAGGCGTGCTCCGAGGGCTGTGCCGGACAGGGACGTCCGGCACAGAGCGTACGGGACGCTCTTCCACAGCGTCCCTGAAAAGCTCTCCCCGGTAGCACTGCACCTACCACCAAAGGCAAACGTTCATGGATAATCCGGGCTGGCAGCCTGTCCGCGCGCTGCGTTACGGCACCATGCCTTGTTCTGACGGCCGCTGCGGTACGTCAATTGAAGATATCAAATATGTGGCTGTACTTGATAATGAATTCACGGCCACGCGGCAGTGCCCGACGCCTCCCTCGTCAACTTCGTTATAAACGACGTACAAGCCTGAATTTGCCGACTGCAGCCACGAAAAGCGCAGGTTCGCCGCCAGGACATCGGTGTTGTCGTTGTGCTGCACCAGTGCCTGCAACAGAATCTTCGGCGTGAACGAATACGACAGCCGCAAGCGTGTCAGATTGACGGAGAACTCGCCGTTCGGTACCGGCAAATCGAAGTCGTTGTGGCTCAACGACAATTCCGACCGGAACCGCTCGCCAATGCGATAGCGGACGACCGGTTCGAGCGTCAGTCGGTCGCCACCGAATCGCCCGCCGGCTACGACGCGCGTATTAAAAGACAGCGGCAGGCTCTGGTTGGTGAAAAAAACCAGTTGGACTTCCTCGTGATCGTAGGTACCGGGCTGAACCGTCACGCCATCCACGATCTCGAAGGCTGCCTGACGCCTGACTTCGTGAAATTCATGCCGGTATGCAGCTCGAGACCGCTGGGCCATTCCCAGTGGGAGTCGACGTGAATGAAGCCGGTTTCCTGGAAACCCTCGAAGTCCCAGAAGCCGGTCCACGAAGCATGCGGCCGAATCTCGAGCAGGCCCCACGGGTCATCGGGCCGGATGCGGCGCATCACGAATGCTTCGCCACGCCGGTATTCCGTGCGTGAGAGGAAACCCACTTCCGGGTTGAAGTCCTCACCGACCTCCGTGTAATTAAGGCGCGACGCCCAGGTCGCCGAGCTGTAATCGGCCTTCACGGCGAAGGCATCATCGCGGCCGGTAAGGCCTGGCGTTTCAGTCTTCGCTGCCCAGGCGTCCAGAACGATGTTCTCCCCAATGCCCCAGCGGCCGTCGATAGCGTACGTCTGGTTGTCATCTGTCGAACTGTCACCAGTGAGGGTCCCGTCACCATCAGCGATTGACGGCCAGGAATCCTACCGACGAGCGGCCCAGGCGGCTCCGCTGGCTCAGGCGCGCCGCGGTATAGTTGTTGGCGGACGCGACGCCGTCAACGCCCGTCGGCCGCCATGTGCAGGAATCCGACATTGGTGTTGCCGCCAATCTTTCCTGACAGCCTAACCCCGCCGTCGATCGGTATCGGGATACCGCCGGGGCCGACTCCGATACGCCGGCTGAAAAACAGTTCGACCTGTCCCGGATTGCCTACCGAGAACAGCCCCGCATTTTCAAGAAAGAACGGCCGCTTTTCCGGGAAGAACAGGCTGAAACGATCGAGATTTACCTGCTGCTCGTCCGCCTCGACCTGCGCAAAATCCGTGTTGTAGGTGGCATCGAGCGTCAGGCTGGAGCGTGATCGAGTACTTGATGTCGAAGCCGAACTCCTCGTCGGTTTCGGTGCCGGCCAGCGTGCCGCCACGCGGCCGGCCTTGGCAAGCAGATAGGGCGTAATCTTCAGGTTGCGCTGCGGCGGCGGCGACAGGTTGGAAACCGTTCCCGCTTGCGACACGCGGAACAGGTTGCGTTGGCGCGACAAGGGCGCCCAGAAAGCGACTTCGTTATTGCGCCGGATGTTGCGCTGGAAATTGATACCCCATGTCTGGTCATCACCGCTTCCGTACCGCAAGGTGCGGAACGGGATTTCGAACTCGGCACTCCAGCCAATATCGGAAATTGCCGCGCGCACGTTCCAGCTGGCATCCCAATTCCGGTTAAAACCACCGCCACCCGCAGCTGCTGCCTTCCCGCGTTACCTGGCCGTCGTACTGGATGCCGGCCGGATTGGTGCCGAAGACGAAACCGTTCTGCCGGTCACGCAGACCGTCGATAACGATCTGGAAGCTGTCGGTGTCGGCAAGTGAAGAGTCCCGACGGCTGTCCGAGAGCAATAATGCCGGAGGGCTTGTCATCCCATGCAATTACACCTATGTACAGGGCAATGTCACTGTAGCCCAGGTAGACTTCCGTCTTCTGACTCGCAGGCCGGCCCTCGGCCGGCTGTATTTGCCGGAAGCCGGTCGCCGGCTGCATGCCTTGCCACGCGGGGTCGTTGAGGACGTCGCCATCGAGCACCGGCAGCCTGTCGAGCACAACGGCTTCCATGCGTGGCCGCTCGCCGAATCCGGTCAATTCCTGTGCAGTCAATAGGCCCGGCACCACCAGCAGTGTCAGTAAGGCGCCCGTAAAACAGTCTCGCACGGCCATGCGATTCGCCCAACAATTCAATCTTGTTCCCCCCAAACACTAATTCTTGGTTGCGTGATACACGAGTCACGCCCTCAGCAATCTGCTGTGACCGCATTCTGCCAGAACGGTTCGCGTTTTTTCCGGTTGCAGGTGAAACCTTGCGCGCGCTCAGATACCGTCGAGGACGGTTTCGGTATGCAGCTGTTCGCTGTAGCCAAACAGCCCGGCCGAACCGCCGGTATGGATGAAGACGACATGCCGTGCGTCATTGAGCTGCCCGCGATGAACCAGGTCGATCATGCCGGCCAGTCCCTTGCCGCTGTATACCGGATCAAAAAGAATTCCCTCAAGCCGCGCCAGCAAAAGGACCGCCGCATTCATTCCATCGGTTGGGATACCGTAGCCCTCGCCGACATAGTCGCAGTTCGCTACAACGTCGTCGCGTAGCACGACATCCGGTGCCCCGATGTATTCCGCCGTCTCACAGGCGAGTTTGTAGACACGCTGTTCCTGGATATCGCGCGGCGCATTGACGCCAATACCCAGCACCGGAATGTGGCTGTGCATCGCCTTCAATCCAGTGGCGGGCCGGCCTGCGTACCGGCGCTGCCTGTCGCGTGTACGATGTAATCAACGGGAATCCGGTCGCGATTCGCCTGGGACAGCAGTTCCATGGCGCAATCGACATAGCCGAGTGCGCCGATCGGGTTCGAACCACCGCCGGGAATGATATACGGCGTCTCGCCCTGCGCGCGCAGCTCCGCCGCGACATCGTCAAGCGCCGCCGTCATGTCGCTACCCTTCGAAACTTCACGGATGCGGGCGCCGTAGATGCGGTCGAGCAGAACATTTCCGGAATTGCGGTATGCATCCGTTGCATCACCAACGCGTTGCTCGAAGACCAATTCGCATTTCAGGCCGAGCTTGCACGCGGCGGCGGCCGTCTGCCTCGCGTGGTTGGACTGGACGGCGCCTTGCGTAATTACGGCCGTGGCCTTCTGTTGAAGCGCGTCCGCCATCAGGAACTCGAGCTTGCGCGTCTTGTTGCCGCCGGTGCCGAGTCCGGTGCAATCGTCACGCTTGACGTAGATGTCGGGGCCGCCCAGGAAGTGCGTAAGGCGCGGCAAATGCTCCAGCGGCGTCGGCAGGTGCGCGAGCGTCACGCGGGGGAAACGGGATAGCAGCACAATCAGTCCTCGAGGCTTTCCGAACCTCCAGACTGCAGCGGCGCCCTGCCGAGTGCAAGGGCAACGGTGCGCCTGGCCAGTTCGTCCGTGGATGAGATCAGCGGAACTGGCAGCTGATCCGGGTGCAGGACCAGCGGTATTTCGGTACATCCGGCGATAACGGCATCGGCACCGTCAGCGACCAGGCTCGCGGCAACGGCGGCCATGGCCTCGGATACTGCGGTGCCCTGGTCGCCGGCCTTGACCCTGTCGATCAACGTCATCAGCGATGCGAGTGTTTCGTCGTCCGGCACAACCGGCCTGATTCCGGCATCAGCCAGCGCCGCCTGGTACAAGCCGCCGCGGGTACAGGCTGGCGTCGCCATGATCGCCGCACTGCGCACCGCCGGATGTTGCTCGCACAGTGCCTCGACTGTAACGTCGACTATGCTAAAGAAAGGAATCGATACCGCGCCGTAAGCCTCATCGAGCCAGCCATGCGCGGTATTGCACACCATAACGAGAAAATCCGCACCCGCCGTTTCAAGCCTGAGCGCCATGGCAGCCAACTGGCTGCGAATCAGCGCGTCATCGGCTGCTGAAACATTTTGCCTGCTCGGCACCTTCGGGTTGTGCTCCACCAGCATCCGGATGTGGTCCTGGTCGCGTCGCGCCGGCGTGCTGGCGATAACCTTGTTCATGAAATCGACCGTTGCGGCCGGTCCCATACCGCCCAGTACGCCAGCAACCTTTTGCCGTTCTTCAAAATTGCTCATATATCGTTAATGATCCCGATCAAGCACAGCATCAAGGCACACGGCCCAGCAGTTCACCGCGTATGTCGTCAGCACCGGCCGGTATTCGCGGTGATGCCTTTACCGCCGCGACAAACTGCGACACCAGTTCCGCATTGTCGCGTGCCGGACGCCCGTCGGCCAGCAGCAGGTTATTTTCGAAACCGACCCGGGCGGTGCCCGCCCTGCTCAAGCGCGACGGTCATTGCTTCATGCTCGCGCCCTCCGAAGCAGCAGGTTGCCCACGGGAAACTGCTGCAATCGACCGCGCCTAACATCCGGTGTAACTCCGCCGGATCACCAGGTTGCCCGTCGGCGTAACGGCCAAGCACCAGCAGGCAGAAGGGATGTTCCTCGCCGAACAGTCCATTCCGGCGCAGCGTGTCGAAGCGGACCAGTTCGTCCGGCGAGTAGACGATGACCTGGCTCCAGATGCGCTCCCGCACGGCCCAATGGAAAAAACCGGACGCCGCCTTCTCCGTTGCTGCATCCGGACACAATTCACGCAGGGCAATTGACACGGCTTCCGGCTTGACGTCACGAACCATGGCCATCTGCTCGTCAGGTTGGTAGCGTCCAACCGCCTCCGTCGTCACCTGCAGGATCAGGTTGTTACCGACGCGACGCCGGATATGGCGCATCGCGGTGCGATAACAGTCTGCATCAAGCGTATGCTGCCCCTCGCGGTCGCGAACATGCAGATGCAATACCGACACACCGGCGTCCAGCAGGTCCGCCGCGCAATCGGCTATTTCGCGCGGCGTGACGGGCAACGCCGCGTGATCGTCGTGTCCGCGCCGAGCGCCATTCGGTGCCGCCATGGCGATGACGTGCCGGGCTGCAAACTGTTGGTGCGCAGCGGTCATTGCGAACCCGTAAGGCGTGGCAAACCGGCTCTCATTGCGAGCCCGAAGGGCGTGGCAAACCGGCTGTCATTGCGAGCCCGAAGGGCGCGGCAATCTCGCTCCGACTGGCAGAGTGACCGGCGTTGCGAGATCGCCACGTCGCTGCGCTCCTCGCGATGACAGGGGTTGCTGCGCTCCTCGCGATGACGGGGGTCGCTGCGCTCCTCGCGATGACGAGGATTACGGTGCGCGATGACGAGGATAACGGTGCGCACATCCGGCGTTTGCAATGCGGGTTAAAAAACCGTTTCATAGCGGCCGGGATCGTAAAGCATTTCAGTGCCCGCGTCCCGACCAGTGTTCGCCGTACCCGGCATCGTATGCAGAAGGATCGTATGACATCACGCCGCGCTGTATTGCAGTCACTTGCCGCTTTGTCGCTGGGGGCCTGCGTATCAGGGCCGCGCGGTGCGACGCGCAACTACACACCATCGGGCCTGCCGTTACGGCGAGTGCTCGTGTCCCCCGACCGGGTGATCCGGACGGTGACCGGCCTGCGCCCGTTCCGCCCGTCCGGCTTTGTCGTGCGTGCGGACCGCCTCGACGACAAGCTGCTGATCCATAACTACGGTCATGGCGGCGGCGGCATTACCTTGTCCTGGGGCACCGCGCACATGGCGGCGGAACTTGCGCAGCAGTCCGAACATCGCCGCTGTGCGGTGCTGGGCAGCGGTGCCGTCGGTCTTGCGAGCGCACGCCTGTTGCAGCGTTACGGCTGGGACGTCACAATCCACACACGCGACCTGCCGCCGGAGACGACCTCGAACATCGCCGGCGCGCAATGGTCGCCCGCCTCGTTCTATGACAGCGACGCCGTCGGACCGGCGTTCTACCACGACGTCGACGTTGCACTTCGTCACGCCTATACCGAGTTCCAGCGGCTCGTCGGTGCGCGCTACGGCGTGCGCTGGATCAGCAATTACCTGCTCTCGGAACGTCCAATCGACGCCGGTGACATACGGCTGCGGTACGCCGACGTATTTCCGGAGTTATATGACATGGACAGCAGTCAGCATCCGTTCCCAACGGCGCACGCACTGCATTTTGACACGATGTTTATTGAACCACCGGTCTACCTGCCGGCGATGATGCGCGACTTTCGGGCGGCCGGCGGCACCTTCGTGATACGGGAGTTCGTGGATACGGCCGATGTCGCCACTCTCGATGCACCGGTCATCATCAACTGCACCGGTCTCGGCACACGCGCGCTCTTCGGCGATGAGGAACTGATCCCGATCAAGGGCCAGCTCGTGGTACTGAAACCGCAGGCCGACATCAATTACCTGATGATCAGTAACGGCTTTTACATGTTCCCGCGGACCGACGGCGTGCTGCTGGGCGGCACGTTCGAGCGTAACGAGTGGTCGCTGGCGCCGGACCCGGATGCGACCCGGCGCATCCTTGACCAGCATGCGGCTTTTTTCCGTGGGATGGACGATCCGTGGGCCATCGTATGACTGCGTCGGAATCCGGTGCCGAACCGGTCAATTTGCGGCTGAATGACCCCGGTAAAGTGCAAATCTGCCGCAAATAATCAATCTGTAAAATTCATCGTAGAGGAGCGCAGCACCCCCGTCATCGCGAGGAGCGCAGCAATCCCCGTCATCGCGAGGAGCGCAGCAATCCCCGTCATCGCGAGGAGCGCAGCAATCCCCGTCATCGCGAGGAGCGCAGCGACGTGGCGATCTCATAACGCTGGCTCCGCTGCCAATCGGAACGAGATTGCCACGCCCTGCGGGCTCGCAATGACAGCGAGATTGCCACGCCCTACGGGCTCGCAATGACAGCGGCAACGTGCGGGTGGCGGTTTCGTTGGGTTGTCACTGAACGGCCGGTTGCCGCGGAACCAGGAGGAGCGATTTCTGCCGGCCATCGATGTACCACGTCGACTCGCCATCGAAAAACGCATCTTCCTCCAGCTTGATCCGTACCGCCTTGTCCCAGGCGTCGATACGGGTTTCGGCGTACAGCTCGATCGAATGCGCCGTATTGGCGTACAGCGGATAGTCACCGCCGCCCGGCACGCCCTCCTGCTGGTCCCACATGCCGATCGTCGGGCCGGCCGCATGGCCGTGATAGCCGATCGGGTGTGTGTAAATGGACGCGGTGATTCCTTCCTGCTTCGCCTGTGCGAGCGAACGCGCGAGTATTTCGTTGCCGCTCCGGCCGGCGACAAAATTACCCGTCAGGATATCCTGCAGCCGGTTGCCGCGCGCCAGCGCCGCCTTGAGTTCCTCCGGCGCATCGACCTCGCCCGGCCTCAGCACGTAGGCGTGTTGCTGCGTATCGGTGTTGAGGCGCAGGTAGGTGATGCCGAAGTCCACGTGCAGAAGGTCGCCGGGTTGTATGACGTCATCGTTATGTCGCCCCGCAATCGACGCCTTCATGTCTATTTCAGGTTGTGCCGCGCGCTGCACCGACACCGACGGATGAAACCAGGTGGTCAGCTTCAGTTCACGAATCCGGTCGCGGTACCACCAGGCGATGTCGTTGGTAGTCGTCACACCCGGCTGGATAACGCGCTCGGACAGTCCTTCGGCCAGTATGTCGTGCGCGATACGGACGATCTGCGGGTACAGCGTCATCTCATCGGCGCTGCGCGTTTCGAGCCAGCCTACCGCCAGGTCTTCCGCCGAAACGATGCGCCCGAGCAGATGTTCCGGCAATGCATCCAGGAGCAATCGATGTTCCGTCAGCGTCAGGCCATCGGCCAGCGCAAAAGTCTCCGAGAAATTGAGGCCTATTGCCTGTGGGTCGCGTTCGTCGATCAGTTCGGCAAGGCGTTTCCATTGATCGCCGTGCAACTCCTTGTCCCAGGCGGCCGCGAACGTGTCGCCAACGGCATAGCGCGCAACGGCGAGTGTTTCCAGCGGCTCGCCGTCACCCGGATCGTGGATCAGCAGGATCGTGCGGCGGCGCGCCGACTGCCACGTCGATGGCAAAAACGTTCTCAGCACCGGGTCTTCATTGTATTCACGGGAAATAACGACCCACATGTCGATTCCGCTGCGCTCCATAAGCGCAGGAAGTACGGTGCGAATACGTGACTCGAGCACGCGGTCGATGACGGCGGCGCGCTCGCGCATGGGCAGAATCTGCGGATCGCCGCTTGCGGCAGCACATAGGGAAAGCATCAGGACCAAACAGGTGAAGCGAACTGTCATCGTCATATCTCCGGCCGGCGTCAACCCGATTGTGCCGCCTCGCGGGGCCCGGGGCAAAATACAAACGGCAGCGGTATCGTTTGCAACGGCATGCTCGCGCAGCCAGGTGCGGTATCATGATGGAGCATAGCAGCCATGCTATTGCCACCAGCGCAGTACAGGCTGTGCAATGACAAGGGGGAAGAATGAAACACGTAATTTTGATGATTGCCGCAGTATTGTTCGCCGCGGGGAGCGAGACTGTATCGGCTGCAGTCGACGAGGCCGCACCTGATACGGCAGCAACCAGCGACAGCAAAAATGATGCAGTGCCCGTCCTTGACGGACTGAAGGCCGAGGCTGCGACGATAGTCGACAACCAGCAGAAACTCGTGCAGGAAATCGTCGACAGCCTGTTCTCGTTTGCAGAACTCGGTTTCCAGGAGGTCGAGACGGAACGGTACCTGACGGAAATCCTCGACGAACACGGCTTTGACATTGAGCGCGGAGTCTCCGGCATTCCCACAGCGTGGTGGGCGACGTGGGGCAGCGGCAAACCGGTGATCGCGCTCGGTTCGGACGTCGACGGTATTCCAAAGTCGTCGCAACTGCCCGGCGTCGCCTGGCGCCAGCCGATGATCGACGGCGCGCCCGGGCACGGTGAAGGCCACAACTCTGGCCAGGCCGTCATCATTGCGGCAGCCCTTGCCGTCAAGGAAATAATGGAGCGGGAAAACCTGCCGGGCACAATCGTCATCTGGCCCGGTGTCGCGGAGGAACTGGTCGCGACCAAGGCATGGTTCGCCCGGGACGGCCGCTTTGACGACGTTGATGCGGTGATCTTTACGCACGTCTCCGACAACATGACGGTCGGCTGGGGCGCGCCGCGCGGCACCGGTCTTGTGTCCGTCGAGTACAGCTTTGAAGGTGTCGCGGCACACGGCGCCGGCGACCCCTGGAAAGGACGCAGCGCGCTCGACGCCGTCGAGCTGACCAACATCGGCTGGAACTTCCGCCGCGAACACCTGCATCCGCTGCAACGCTCGCACTACGTCATTGTCGACGGCGGTGACCAGCCGAACGTCGTGCCGTCGAGCGCGACTGTCTGGTACTTCGTGCGCGAAATCACCGCCGACAAGATTCGTGAGAACTTCAATACGCTGCAGCGCATCGCTGAAGGGGCAGCGATGATGACGGACACGACGGTGTCGAGGCGCTTTGTCGGTGCCGCCTATCCACGGCACTTCAACAAGCCGATTGCACTGGCGATGGACGAAAATATCCGGGCGGTGGGCCTGCCGCAGTGGACCGACGATGACCAGCGCTATGCGCGCGCCCTGCAGGAATTGATGCAGGCTGATGAGATCGAGGGTCTCGCCACCGAGCTTGCCGGCATCGAAGAGCCGAAGGAAGACCCGGTATCGGGTGGCTCCGATGACATCGGTGATGTCTCGTGGAATGTTCCTACCGTAACGCTGCGTTTCCCGAGCAATGTTGATGGCCTGCAGTTCCATCACTGGTCCAGCGCGATGGCGATGGCGACGCCGATTGCTCACAAGGGTGCGACGGCGGGGGCGAAAGTCGTTGCAGCAACGATGATAGACCTGTTGCAGCAGCCGGAGCTGATCGCCGACGCATGGCGCTACTTTGAAGAAGAGCAGCTGGCGGGCGAAACCTACGAGCCGTTCATCGGTCCCGATGACCCGCCCGCCATCGAAAAGAATGCCGAAGTCATGGACCAGTATCGCGACGAGCTGCGAAAGTATTATTACGACCCGGCGCGGTACGACAGCTACCTGGAACAGCTTGGCATCGACTACCCCGCGCTCGAACCGCCGGACGGGACCAACGGGTTGCCGCGCCCTGTGGCACCGCAATAGATCCTGCGTTCCCCGTCATCGCGAGCCGCGCAGCGGCGTGGCGATCTCGTAACGGATATCGCGGTGCCGGGTTTATGAGATCGCCACGTCGCTGCGCTCCTCGCGATGACGGGGGTTGCTGCGCTCCTCGCGATGACGGGGGTAGCTGCGCTCCTCGCGATGACGGGGGTAGCTGCGCTCCTCGCGATGACGGGGGTCGCTGCGCTCCTCGCGATGACGGGGATCGCTGCGCTCTTCGCGATGACGGGGGTCGCTGCGCTCTTCGCGATGACGGGGGTTGTTGCGCTCCTCGCGACGACGGGGCAGGCGTCCGTTCAGTCCGGAACGCCCAGCCTTTCATGCATGATCGGACTCGTCGTCGTGTACTGGACATGCACCTTGCGCTCCGGCTCGAGCCGCTGCTTGATCGCAAAGGCTGCCAGCGCGGCCTCGTGGAAACCGCACAGGATCAGTTTCTTCTTGCCCGGATACTGATTGATGTCACCAACGGCATAGATGCCGGGTGTGGATGTCTGGAAGGACTCGGTATCGACATTGATTGTCTTGCGATTGATGTCGAGACCCCAGTTGGCGATGGGTCCGAGCTTTGGCGCAAGGCCGAAGAACACGAGCAAATGCTCGGCAGGTACGTCGATCGCATCACCCTCCTTCGGCTGCACTGTGACCGACGACAAGTGCCCGTTCGTGTGTTCAATCAAGGTGACTTTCGCGTTTTCGACCAGGTCAATGCGGCCTGAACTGACGAGCTCGCGCATGCGCGTTACCGAGGCCGGCATCGCGCGAAATTCATCGCGCCTGTGAACCAGGGTAATGTGCTGCGCGGTATCCACCAGCGCCAGCACCCAGTCCAGCGCCGAATCGCCGCCGCCCGCTATGACGAGTCTGCGGCCGGCAAACTGCTGCGGATGCTGCACCCGGTAATGGAGCGTCTTGCCTTCGCATTCGTCGGCACCGGGCGCCCGCAGCTGGCGCGGCTGGAATGAGCCGACGCCGCCGGCGATAACCACCGCTTTCGCAGCGAACAGCTGTCCCTTGCCGGTACGAACCCTGAACGTGCCATCGTCCTGCGGCGATACCTCCGTTACCTCGTCGCCAAGGTGCATGCCACAGTTGAACGGCTCGATCTGCTTCAGGAGATTCTGCGTCAGCTCCTCGCCGGTGCAGACCGGAATCGCCGGGATGTCATAGATCGGCTTGTCGGGGTACAGCTCGCTGCACTGGCCTCCGGGCCTCGGTATCGAGTCGATGACCTCAGCCTTCAGGCCGAGCAGGCCCAGTTCAAATACCTGGAACAGTCCGCAGGGACCTGCTCCGACGATCACGACATCCGTCCTTATCACACCCGTCTCCGTGACGGTGCCGCGGCTGGCGGCACGTTGCACAAAGGCGGCATAGTAACATCGGGGCGCGGTGGCCCGGACGGCTATTCAACCGTCTTCGTTGCCGGGTTTGAGTAGTCGCTCTCGACGCCGTCCGCATTGACCGCGGTGCTGACGAATTCGTAGGTGCCGGGCACGAGGTTCTCGACGACGTACATCGTCACGCCCGGCTGGTCGATCGTAACCGAATCGGGATAGCTACCCGGCGTCGTGCCCCAGTAGATCCGGTAGCCGGCAAGGTCCGTCAGCGGCGTGCCGTCGGTGTTTTGTGTCGGCGCCGTCCAGCTCAGCGTCGCGGAACCCAGCGTCACAGCCTCGACTGAAATCGTGAACGGACCCAGCGATGCTGAATCCTCGCCGTCGCTGACCGTGATCGTGATGCCGCTGTAGCTGCCGACATCACCATCGCCCGGCGTGCCGGAAAGGCGTCCGCTGCCCTCATTGAAACTTGCCCATGAAGGCAGCGCTTCGATGCTGAAAGACAGCGCATCACCATCGCTATCGCTGGCCTGCGGTGTGAAAACGTAGGCGTTGTTGGCCAGTACGGACGGCGGCGGATTGCCTGAGATTTGCGGCGCCGCGTTCACGGCCGCCTCGACCGTTATCGAGAACGATGGCAGGGCATCGCTGTCCTGGCCATCCGATACACTGATGACAATGCCGCCGTGCATCCCGACGTCTCCGCCGTCCGGTGTACCCTCCAGTGCCCCGGTTGCAATATCGAAACTTGCCCAGGATGGCCGGCCGCTGATGCTGAACGTCAGGGTGTCGTCGTCCGCGTCGCTGGCGGCTGGCTGGAAACGGTACAGCTGGCCTTCGGTGACAGAGCCCGGCGGCGTTCCGGATATGACCGGTGCACTGTTAACGGGTGCCGGCACAGTGACGACGATGCTGAACGACGGCAGCGTCGCCGTTTCTGTACCATCAGTCACGCTGATTGAAATTCCGCTGTAGGTGCCGGCATCGCCGGTCCCGGGCGTACCACTGAGGCGCCCGGTAGCGGAGGCGAACGACGCCCATGACGGCGCATTGTTGATGCTAAATACCAGCGTATCGCCATCTGCGTCTGACGCGGTTGGTGTGAAGCTGTACGCCGAACCCGCAAGGACGCTGGTAGGCGGCGTGCCGCCAATCTCGGGCGGCGCGTTCGACACGCCGGTCAGCACCGTCAGCGTGAATGCAGGCAGGCTGTCACTCGCCTCGCCGTCTGAAACCGAAATTACGACACCGGTACTGCTGCCGACATCGGATTCCGACGGTGTACCCGTCAGCGCACCGGTCGACGTGTTGAACGACGCCCATGACGGACGGCCGGAAACCGAGAACTGCAGTGTATCGCCATCCGCATCATCTGCCTGTGGCACAAAGCTGTATGCCGCGCCTGCGACAACGTTGGTTGCCGGCTGGCCGCTGATCTCGGGCGCGCGATTCTCCTGCGGAACTTCACCGGTGCGGGCAACGGCATTGATGATCTCGAGTTCGGCAGCGGACGCCCCGGCAACGGCAATGGCCATGTTGTCCAGCGTGCTAACGTCGTCGGCTACGAGGACCGCCGTCACCTGGGCGGGCGACATACCGGGCTGAAGCTGGCCAAGCTGGGCGAGCATTTCATCAAGCGATGCCGACGACTGCCAGGCCGTGCCCGCCAGCACGCCTGCGATGGCAGCGTCGAGCATTGAGGCAGTTACCGGCAATTCATCCAGCGCCGGATCCGGCGTTCCGCCATAGACCTGTGCAATGGCCGCCTCCATTCGTGCTGTCGCATCGGTGCCTTGCACCTCGAGCCTGTTCTGCATCGCTTCCATCATGACCTGCGCGACGACAAGATTGGCAACGGCGGCGATACGTGCGTCGGCACGCGCACCACCGCGACCGTCCAGCACGCCGTCCGTCAGGTCGGAACCAATGGCGATAACGACACCATTGCCCGACACGCTGCGGCCGACAGCGCCGAGTGCATCGCGGGTGCGCCTGACGACTTCGCCGACTGCCTCGGATGCCTTGACGACTTCTGCGACATTGGATCCGTCTATAGGCGTATCCAACGGCCCGGCGCTGGCGAAACCGTCCAGGCCGCTACCAAGCGTGTCGGTTACGATACCGATTGCATTTTCAATATTTGCCGCGCTGGCACCACCCGACAGGTCGGCCGCCAGTTCCATGGCAAGCGTCGTAAACGGATTCAGGTTGGCGGTGGACTGTGCATCCGGCGACAGTGCCGCACCGCGAAGCGTGAAGTCCGGGGCTGCCTGTGTTACGAGATCCGTGCCACCGGTTGCCTCGAGGTTAAGCGGATAGTGCGATGCCAGCGTCTTGACGGTTATTGCGAAGTTCGCCGTCGAATCGCTGGTCGTCGAACCGAGACTGCTGCCATCATTCGCGCGGATGCGAATGTCGGCTCCGGTCACCGGCCCGTCACCGACACTGCCGCTCAGGTCATGGCTCCTGAGGATTTCACCGGATGAATCGTCGCCCGGTTCGTCGGTTTCCGACGCCTGCTCTTCCATCAGACAGCCGCTCAGTACGAACACCGAGCTGATCATGATCAGGAAGGCCCGAAATGGTGGAACAGTATTGTGAAGATTCACGCGTAGTCTCCTGCCGTGGTGGCAGGCAAACGTCACGGAAAGCAGAACGCGCAGTTGGCGCCGAAGTACTCGGCGCCACACCGGGAGTGAGCCAGGAAATGCTCGTTGCACGCAAGATCAAAGCTTGCGTGTACATAACGCCAACTGGCAACTCCGCTATCATAGGTTTGCACCCTTAGACCGGTGGCTTTGCGCCCCAACCTTTCGATTGGTTTGCCGTTTTTCAGTCAGTCAAATTCGAATATCAGTAATATTGCGTCGAACGGCTTCAGGCTAGCAAAATGAAAACGAAAAGAAACCTGTCTCAAAACCGCGACGTAAGCAGACTGTGCGCGCAGCTGTAGGATGGTGGCTGATGTTGCGTTGAGACATTATGGTGAGTCGATGTCAGCCTTCGGCAGATCGCCGTCACGCAAGAGAGAATAAGTGAAGCAAAGTGAATGACTTGCAGCGCACTTAAAGAATTACAATCAGGCCTTCCTCGACGTATTAACTCTATGCCCGCGACAGCAGAAAAATTGCGGCCGCAGCAGTGAAAACCGCCGCTTATCCCTCGTATTTGCGCAAATGCGGCTGGCATGGGTTGCTGCCGGCACGCGTTCACCAACCGTCGCTGCAAACTGACACGCATTGCGATGTCGCCATAGTCGGAGCCGGTTACACGGGAATCGCCACAGCGAAGCGCTGGGCCGAGCTTTCGCCCGGCAGCGACATCGTGCTTGTTGATGCAGCCGTACCCGAGGATGGAAACCCGGGCCGCAATTCGGGATTCCTGCTGGAGGTAGCGCTCGCCCATGATGCGGACCCCGGCGAGATGCAGCGGATGAAGCAGTGCAACGGACTGCTAAGTGAAACGATGCAGCAAATCGTTGCCGATGTGGCAGCGTCCGGTAATGACTGCGGACTGCGCCGCACCGGCACCTACCGGGCCGCGGCCGGCGACGAGGGTATTCGTGCGCTGGAGCAATACCGGCAGTTTCTCGATGCGGCCGGATTGCACGCGACCGTGCTCGACAGGGATCAACCTAGGATCGCCTCGGCACGCGTTTCTACCGGCTGGGGCTCTATTCACCGCACTGCTATCTTGCACAGCCGGCCGCACTGGTTCGCGCGATGTTAAATCAACTGCCATCCACTGTCCGGCGATTCGAGCACACGCCGGCAACGTCTTTGCATCGAACTGACAGTCACTGGGAACTGGCAACGCCCGGCGGCCGGATTGCGAGCCGTCACGTCGTGCTGGCCAACAATGCGTTTGCCAAGGGACTTGGAATCGGTGGGTCACGCGTCGTCGCGATGTACACCTATGCTGCGTTGACCGCACCGCTCGCGCCTGCCGCCCTCGACAAACTGGGTTCGGAGCAGGAATGGGGGCTGCTTCCCGCGCATCGCCTCGGCAGCACGTTACGACGAACGGCTGACGGCCGGCTGCTCGTCCGCTCTCTTTATAGTTATGAGAGGGAATCGGGGGATGGCGATATCGAATCGGCACTCCAGTCATCACTGCAACGGCGTTTTCCCCAACTTGGCGAGTTACGATTTGAATCGCTCTGGTCGGGCGCCACGGGCTTCACAATGAATGGTGCGCCTGTATGGGGTGAACACAAGCCCGGCCTGTTTGTTTCCGCTGGCTGCAACGGCGGTGGCGTCGTCAAGGGCACGCTGTTCGGCCGGCTGCTTGCCGATCTCGCGCACGGAAAAGATGTGCCGGATGTCCATGCACTGTTCGGCCGGGCGCGCTGGATGCCACCGGAGCCGTTCCGGAGCCTGGGCTTTAAGCTGATGTCCCGCCTCGAACGACGCCGCGCGGCGGCCGAAGTGTAAGCCTGCGGGGATTCGTGTACTGTCGCCGGAACTTCGTCATCGCGAGCCCGAAGGGGGTGGTGATCTCGGGAAAACTGGCACCGTGCCGGGGGGACGAGGTCGCCACGTCGCTGCGCTCCTCGCGATGACGGTACGATGCTCCGTCGTTGCGAGGCGGCGTAGCCGCCGTGGCAATCTCGCACTGCCTGGCAGAGTCATTATCCGTGCGAGGTCGCCACGTCGCGGCGCTCCTCGCGATGACGGCGCATAAAATAACGAAAGGGGGAACGGGTGGAAGAAGCGGTTTCCGTTGGCGCATGGTCGCTGTTGCCGGCCACTGTTGCGATAGTTCTCGCGTTCGTGACGCGAAACACCGTGTTTTCGCTCGCCGTGGCGTGCTTCGTCGGTGTGCTGATTGCAGGTGAAGGCCTGCTCGGCTTTCCGAACCTGCTGAAGAATGCGCTGGGAACCACGAGCTTTTCATGGATATTCCTGCTGGAGCTGTTCATTGGCGTATCCATCGCGTTCTTCCAGCGAACCGGCGCGATCCGCAACTTCAGCGCATGGGTTGAAAGCCGCAACATGACCCGCCCGCGGGTACAGCTCGTCTCGTGGGTCATGGGTATGTTCGTCTTCTTCAGCGACTATTTCAGCCCGTTGTTCGTCGGCTCGACGATGCGGGCATTGTCTGACCGTTTTCGCATTTCAAGGGAAAAACTCGCCTACATTGCCGACTCCACATCGGCTCCGGTCAGCGTCATCGTGCCGGTCACCGGCTGGGCCGTCTTCATCGCCGGGTTGCTGATCGGAATGGGTCCGATTGCCGATCCGGCAGTGGCGATGCAGGTCTTTATCTACGCGATTCCGTATAACGTTTATGCATTGCTGGCTGTGGTCATGGTTGGCCTGATCGCAGCCCGCATCGTGCCGGACTTCGGCCCAATGAAACGCGCCGAGGAACGCGCAATGTCGACCGGCAAGGTCCTGCGCGACGGCGCCGAACCGCTGATGGGCGAGGAACTGACCGACATCCAGCCTTATGAAGGCGTGCGTACCAGCCTGTTCTGGAATTTCCTGGTGCCGGTTGTAATTGTCATTGGTGTCGCGGTCGGCTCGTTCATAATGACGCGCTCCGCGTTGACGATGGAAGCATTCCTGCTGTCGGCGGTGGTTGCCGGCATCATCATGCGCATACAGGGCATACCATTTTCCGACATCATGAAAACAGCAACAGCCGGCATCAAGGGCGTAATGCCGGCCATTATTATTCTGGCGTTTGCCTACGCACTCAATGAACTGTCCGCGACACTGAATACAGCTGAATATATCGTCGCAAAGACAGAAGGATGGCTGACACCAGCACTGTTGCCGACGCTGACGTTCCTGATTGCCGGCACGATCGCGTTCTCAACCGGTACATCGTGGGGCACGTTTGCCATCATGGTGCCCATTGCCGTGCCGCTTGCCTTTACATTCAGCGGCAATGCCGTGGAACCGGTGGTCTATGCCACGGTGGCAGCCATCGCCGGCGGTGGCGTCTTCGGCGATCACTGCTCGCCCTTGTCGGACACGTCGATACTGGCCTCGACCGGCGCGGCCTCGGACCATATCGATCACATCAAGACGCAGATGCCCTACGCACTGGTAGTCGGCGTTATCAGCGTCGCCGTCTACCTGCTGATAGGCACGACGATCTGAGCTCTATCGGACTCAGAGGAGCACCGGTAGCACTGCCGGGTCCTTTGGGGAAAATAAAGCGGACCGCAGGGAGCCATTCCCCCAAAGGACCCCCTGGCACGGGTTACCGGTGCGGACGTGACGTTAACTGCACTATACGGAAAACAGATCCGGGTCTTCATCGACACTGTGGTCCGTCAACAATGACACGATAACCAGCAATGGCAGGCCCACCACCCACCCCATGTAGGACGCCGCGAACCCCATAGGCTCGCCAGCCAGCGACCACGCCACCGCCGAAGTACCACCACCCACCATGCTCCAGAATGCACCTTTCGCGGTTGTGCCACGCCAGAACAGCAGGCCGAGCATCGGGAAGAATATGCCGGCAGCACCGAACGTATAGGCGTACAGAATCAGGTCCAGCACGTTCGGCACGAGATACGCCATGGCAATAGCAAGGACGCCGAGTACCAGCGTCGCCACTCTCGCCACCTGCACGAGCCGCTCTTCGCTTGCATCCGGGTTGATCTGCTTGCGGTAGACATCGTTGGTGAATACGGCCACCGGACCGATCAGTGCCGAGTCGGCGGACGACATCACCGCCGCGATGTAGGCAGCGATGACGACGCCGGCCAGACCGGCGGGCAACAGGTGCATGATGATTGACGGTGTCGCCAGCTCGGCATCGGTAAGATCGGGCAGCAGCATGCGCGCCAGCATGCCGATCAGCGTGCTGCCGATCGCAAACAGCGGCCATTCGATCGGTACGCCTGTCAGCAGAAAGGCGCGCCGCGCCGTCTTCTCATCGCGCGCGGCGACGATACGCTGCATCGCGGCGATAGAGATAAACCATACCGGGAAGATGGCGAAGAACCAGCCCAGCGCCTGCTTCCAGCCGACGGCATCGAGCCTGACCATTGACGCGGTCGCGGGCGACGCGGTGAAGTGCTCGACCATGCCGTCCCAGCCGCCTACCTTGTACATACCGATCGGCACCGCGATGAAAATGATGCCTATCATCAGGACGAACATCTGGAACACATCGGTGTAGATGACGGCCTTGAGGCCGCCCATCGCGGTATAAGCCAGGATGACCGCGCCGGACAGGACCACCGCGAATGTCAGGTTGAGATCGAGCGTCACCTGCAGCAACTTGCCGCCGGCAATAATCTGCCCGCCAACAAACGTGAACCAGGCGAGGCCGATGACGAGAGCGGCAAGCAGGCCTGTGCGCCGATCGAAGCGGGCCTCGAACAGGTCACCGGTCGTCAGGCCGCGAACCTTGTCGGCCCAGCGCTTGACGCGCGGCACCATCAGGAACGAGACCATGACGACACTCAAGCCGGAGATAGCAATGAGCCACGACCCGGAGATGCCGAGCGTAAAGCCCAGCCCGCCCATCGCAATGCTGAAGCCGCCGCCCAGATCCGTCGCCGCGGTCGTCGACGTGGATTGCACGAGGTTCATGTTCCGGTCAGCGGCGAGAAACGATTCGCTCTCGCCTTCGCCGCGTCCGTCGCGCGCAACGCGAATACCGATCCAGATCAGGATTGAGAAATAAATGGCTATTGCAGCCAGGTCAAGCAGGTGTAATGAGCCCATGATCTCTTCTGTTTATGATTGCAGGATGATTTGTCCGGCCCCGCCACCGCGAGGAACGCAGCGACGTAGCGAACCACACGTCATTGCGAGCCCGAAGGGCGTGGCGACCCGCACGTCATTGCGAGCCCGGAGGGCGTGGCGAAACGCAGGTCATTGCGAGCCCGAAGGGCGTGGCAATCTCGTTCTGATTGGCAGCGGAGTCAACATTACGAGATCGCCACGTCGCTGCGCTCCTCGCGATGACGTGCGGTTCGCCATGTCGCTGCGCTTCTCGCCATGACAGCGTGTATTCATAGTGTCTGCACCACTGCCGCGTCAAGTTCGTCACGATCCACTTCCGGAAAGAACACCGCCGGCAGCGGTGACATAGCCAGCCAGAAGTCGCGCTGGCTCGCCGGTGCAACACCGGGAAAATCGGCGCCCATGCCGAGCAGGTCGTGTATCAGCTGGAAATGCAGGTGCGGCGGCCAGTTGCCGTTCTCGGGAGGCCGGCCGATGGCGGCGATGGTATCGCCCGGTTGTACTGTTTGCCCCATTCGCAGTTGTCGCGTACTGGCGAGGTCGAGGTGCCCGTACAGCGTAAAGAACGAATCGCCATCGGGACTCCGGTGCTTCAGGATTACCATCGGACCGTAATCGAGCTCCTGCGTATTGTTGGCGATAATCTCGACGACACCCGCCAGCGGCGCGTTTACCGGTGTCCCTGCCGCACAGAACGCGTCGATGCCCATGTGCACGGTGCGGCTTTCACCGGACGCGCCGGCAAAATGCTCATTGCGGTACAGGTTGCGCTGCTCGCCCCAGCGGCCAAACGCGATACTGCTTGCAGCGTTACGCATGGCGTCCTCTATCAGGCTTGTAAAGCGGCCGACATCGATGTTGTCGAGGTCCGTACCGAGAGCACGGCTGCCGGCACCGAGATCAAGCACGATCGACCGGCCGTCACTTTCGATGACCGGCGCTGGGGACAGGCTCGTGCTCCCGAGATATGTCTGCACCCGTGGTGCCGAATCGACGACCGGCTCCCCGGCACCATGCCTTGCCAACCGCTCGGCCACTCGTGCTTCCGGACTGCTGCTCATGGCCGGTTGGTGCTCAATGGGACGGCTCAAGCACGCGGCCGCTCAGCTGGCGGGCCAGTACGCCGTTTTCGCGGGCGACGACGCCGTTGACAATGACGACATCGAAGCCCTCGGCGAGGCTGAGTGGCGCCGGAAACGTCGCGGTTTCCCGGACACGGGCCGGGTCGAAGACGAGCAGGTCCGCGCGCATCCCTTCCCGGATCACGCCACGATCATCAATTCCGATGACACGGGCCGCAAACGAAGTCATTTTCTGAACGGCTTCTGCAAGCGTCAGCACGCGATCCTGCATAACATACTGTTCAATTATTTTTGCATGGGTGCCATGACCGCGCGGATGAAAGCCCGTCGGGCTGCCGTCGGAACAGACTCCTACCCACGGACTTTGCAGCAGGCGTGACTGCAGTTCCTCGTTCATGACGAAATAGGCGCCGGACGCGCCGTCGGGTCCGATGTCATCGATCAGCACATCCTCAAACGGTTTTTCAGCGGCGTGCGCGAGTTCCGCGAGTGTCTTGCCGGTGTACGGCTCGGTACCGAGCAACGTTGCTTCCGGCCCGTTGCGGCGCATGATGCGCTCGCGCAGGTAGTCCTCGAGCTCTTCACGGCGCTCGCGCTTCGCCACCTCGAACTGCTCGCGCGTCTTTGCCCACACCGGGAATACGATGCCGATGCCGGTGTAGCTTGCCGTGTACGGGTACATGTCGGCCGTCACATCAATGCCGGCCTCACGTGCCTGTGCAATCAAGGACAGCAATTCGTCGGCGCGCGCGGCGCCCTTTCCGTAGACCGACTTCAGGTGCGAGATATGGACCTTCGCATGCTCACCCTGGTCCAGCAGTTCGGCGATCGACGCCTCGATCCGGTCATCGTCCTCATTGCGCATGTGGCTCATGATCAGGCGATCGTGCCGGCCGACAACCTCGGCGAGTGCGCGCAGTTCGCCCGCGCCGGCGTTGAGACCGGGGTTGTACTCGAGGCCTGTCGTCAGTCCGAATGTGTACCCGAGCGCCTCGTCCAGCATCGACAGCATGCGCGACAGGTCTTCCGGCGCCGGGACCGCCGCGCGCCCGATTTCGGACAGCGTCCGCAGCGTGCCGTGGCCGACGAACATCGCGAGATTGGGACCGAGGTCCTGTTCAGCAACCTGCGAAAGCCACGCGGCCAGGTCCGCCACTTCCGGACTGGAACCGTCCTGGCCCAGTGATACCGTCGTGACGCCCATGGCGAGGAAATTCTCGAAGACCGGAGTTTCGAGCGGGTCGCCGTGTGAATGCAGGTCTATGAAACCCGGCGTTACAACGCGGCCGGCGGCATCGACGCGCCGGGTGACTCGATCGTCGCCATCGGAAGGCGCAAGTTGTGCGTCGCCGACGAACACGATCGTGTCGCCGACGACGGCAACATCGGCAGCGACCGCCTCGTTCCCGAGGCCATCCAGCACCCGCCCGTTCTCGATCAGGAGGTCGATGCGCTCGTACTGCGGCAGGAAGGGCTCCGCTCCGGGCTGGCAGGCGGACAGCAGTAACAGTGCGGCCAGCGGCGCGATGCAGTTGGTTGTGGCGGTAAACTGTGGGAGGTCGCCACGTCGCTTCGCTCCTCGCGATGACGGGGGAATGCGTCAACACCGCGTCGTTGCCAGCCCGCAGGCGTGGCAATCTCGGTAACGCTACATATAATATGGAAGCCGTTACTCACTCGTGTTACCACCGTATCGCGCGAACCAGGCCAGAATATTATCGACCTTCGCATTGTAGTCTCGACGGCCGGCCGGCGATACCGTGCGAGGATCCCGGGATCCGCACCATCATCGCATCAATGCGGCGCAGCTTTAGTGCCTGGTAGTACTGCTCCGTTTCTGAAATCGGCGTGCGGTAGTCTTCTTCACCGGTCAGCAGCAGAACAGGCGTAGTTACATTCCCGACCAGCGACAGCGGCGAGCGCTCCCAGTAATGTTCAAACGCTTCCCACGGCATGCCGGGGAACTGGTACTGGATCTGGTACGACATAGGAATCGCCGGTCAGTGTCTTGGAGATCCAGTTGATGACAGGCTTGGCGATGCCCGCGGCGCGAAACCGGTCCGTCAGGCCGATGGCATACGCACTCGCGATACCACCCGCCGAACCGCCGGTAATGTAGAGCCGCTCAGGATCCGCAATGCCCCGTTCGATCAGCGTATCGATCCCCGACATGTGATCGGCAAAGTCTTCCGGACTCGAGTACTTGTTCTGTAACAACAATGCGAAGTCCTCGCCATACGACGAACTGCCGCGGTGATTGTCATAGAAGACGACATAGCCCTCCGCCGCGAAACGCTGGATTTCTGCCGAAAACTGCGGGCCGTAGGCAAGGTGCGGGCCGCCGTGGATTTCGAGAATAAGTGGATACCGCTTGTCCGGATCGTAACCAGGCGGCGTTACATACCATCCCTGAATCTCCGTGCCGTCGAACGAGGATGCGTACCGCAGCTCGTGTACCTCGCCCAGCTCGCGGTTCGGCAACAGGTCGTCGTTGAGCGATGTCAGTACGCGCGCAGCACGGCCATCGTGGATTGCCACGTCCGCCGGCTGCCGGGGCGTGCCCCGTGTGTACGCAATCGTCCCGTCGCCGGAGACTGTATAACTGCCGCTGAGGTAGGGCCGGCCGATCGATGTGCCGCCAGCGTCGTCGACGAGGTCCGAAACATCACCATCGAGCGTGATCCGCGCAATCTTGCGCAGCCCCTGGTCGTCGTATTGCGCATACAGGCTGCGGCTGTTGCCGGCCCACTGCACGTTCCCGATCGAACGATCGAGTGCCTGCGTGACAGCCCGGTCCCCGGATCCATCCGTGTTCATTACATGCAGGATACTGTTGCGGTACGGCACCCGGTTTGCATTATTGTAGAGGTATGCGATCCGGCGCCCGTCGGGCGATACGACCGGTGACACTTCACCGCCGGCCCGCGACGTAAGCTGTTCGAGCTCACCGCTTTGCACTGATACCGACCACAGGTTCCGTTCGACCGGCTCATACTCCCAGTCGCTGTTGCGATTCGCGGCAAACAGGATGCGCTCGCTGTCAGCCGACCAACCCAGGTCACCATCGTGCGAGAAATCCCCGCTCGTCAGCTGGCGCGGTGTTCCGCCGATCGCCGGCAGCCGAAGATGTGCGAAAAAGCGGGTTCAAGAAAGCCCCGGCCATCCCAGCGATAGACGACCGAGTCGATCGCCTTTGGCGGATCTGCCCATTCAGACCCTTCAGGTCCGGTACGCGGCTCGACGAGCGGCTCGCGCTCGGCGGCAACCGGCATGACAAAAGCCAGCGATTCGCCATCGGTCGACCAGGCCAGCGATGATGGTTCCTTCTGTACTGTCGCAAGCAGAGCCGTCTCACCGGTGTCCAGCCACGTTACGTGTATGCCGGTGCCGTGATTTCCCTCCTGCAGCCAGGCGATGCGCCCGCCATCCGGCGACCAGCGCGGTGACGACGCCTGCACGACGCCGGACCTGAGCGGCCGCTGCTCGCCACTGTCAACGTCAATGAGCCAGAGGTTCGACCGCGTCGAATCCGACATGATGTCGTTCGCCCGGCGCTCATAGACAATGCGCTCACCGTCGGGAGAAATGCGCGGATCATTGGCGTACTCGAGTGCAAATACGTCGTCGGCGCTGAAGTAACGCTCGTCTGCGGAAGCGGTCCCTGCAATGACAAGAACGGCCACGCAGGCCAGGCATGCAAAATTCTTCATTCAATTTCCCTGATTGCGAATGTTGGGCCATGAGCGGCAGTCCATAGCTCGCAGGCCGGTTGACGAGGCCGTCGCCGGGTACCGCAATTTCAACGGATTATGCCGTGGATCAACGTCAACCGGATCCCTGCGGCCGGCGCAGGTAATCGTCACTTTTGTCCAGCCAGTCGTCACGGCGCGGCGCCCACATGTCCATCTCCTCGACGTCACCGATGCAAAGCGCCTCGTGCGGCAGGTTCGCCGGTATGACGATGATTTCTCCGGCACCGCACATCGACCGTTTCGGTGCCGTCCTCGCCGAAACGGAAGCGCAGCACGCCGGATATAACCTGCGTGATCTGCTCGTTATGGTGGCTGTGCATCGGTACAAGAAAACCGTCCGTAAACCAGATACGCGCCACGGTCATCAGTTCGCCGGTGATGATGCGGCGCGCTGCATGGATGGATTTACGGTTTCCAGTGGAACAGTATCCCACTGCAGGTGTGCCGCGAGTGCCGGCGCCATTGTGCCCCCCTTTCTTACATCGCCTGTGCGGCCCAAGCCTGACACTGATCGCAGTGCGGCGGCAACCGCCACGTTGCGCTTATTGCCCGCTACTTCCCGGATCAAGTTGCAGGCCGACGACAACCGGGTCGTGGTCCGAGGACCGCCACGGCGCACTGGCGTCGAACAAACCGGCGTCCCGGCCGAATTCCAGGTTGTAATCCAGCACCGGTGCTTCGTCAGCATTGATATGCCAGACGGCGGCGCCTCGCACCTGCTGATGCCAGCGTAGCGGATGTCAGCGCATGATCGAGCGCGCCGGATTGCCGCGATAGACGAAGGTATATGCCGAGTCGCCCGCATAACGCCGCAGCAGGTTGTCGAAACCCGCCGCTTCGAGCGCGCGGACAGGATCTTCACGCCAGTAGGCGTTCAGGTCACCGATGACCAGGTGATCCGGATCACCGCTGCCGGTCGGATCGCTCGCCAGCCAGGTGGCCAGCGATTGCGCGGCGGCAAGCCGTGTCCGGTTGCAGTTCGCTTGCCCGTCGCCGCGATCCGGATCATCGATGTCGTCGCAGGACGAACCCTTCGATTTGAGATGGCTGACGGACACCGTAAAAAGGCCGCCATTCGCCAGCAAACGGAAAGTCTGCGCGAGCACCGGCCGATTGCGGTCATCATTAAAGTTCGCATCGACACCTTGATCCAGTATCGCGAACGGTCCCGACGCGGAAACACGATTCGCCTTGTACAGCAGGCCAACGCGGATCACGTCGCTGCCGATCGTGCCGGTATCGACAAATGACCAGTCGCTTCCGTCCGAGCGCGCATCCAGGGCGTCAACCAGTGTGCTGATGGCGCCATCGTTTTCCAGTTCCATGACGCCAACGATATCGGCATCGAGTAGCAGCAGGGTTTGCACGATCTTGTCCCGCTGGCGGCTGAACTCCTGCACCGAGTCCGCGCCGCGGCAGCCCTCCGACGCCTCCGGCCCACAGCGATCGATGCCGGTGTCGATCGTTGAGAAATAATTGAGCAGGTTGAAGCTCGCAACGACGACGTTGCCGCCAACGGCAGGCGGAGCTTCGCGGGGATTCAGTGATTCGAAATGCGGAGCCTCGACCGGCATCAGGCGCCAGGTTTCCGTGCCGTTGGCACCGCTGCCGCGGCTGTAGCGCAGCACACCGTCGATTCCGCTCACGCGGTCGCCCACCCGCGAGGGGTTGTTGTGGCGACAGGTAGCGTATCGGCGACCGGTTCTGCTCAAGCGTGCCATCGTCGAGCATCAGGCGCTCGGCGGCAAGGCGCTGCTGCCACGCAGCGAATGCGCCGGCATCAGGCACCTCGACATTCGTGAATTGGGCCTGCCGCTGCGTGGTCGACAGGAGTACCTCGCCGTAGCGCGCAAGGCTATAGAGGTCCTGGATATACAGGTCCGCCGGTACACGAACACGCATGCCCTCGTAGGGTTCGAGGCCGGCAATCGGCTCGCCATCGCTGTTGTAAGCAACCTGCGCCGAGGGCAGCGCAAGGTCTGTCACGCGTACTGCACCGCTGCCAACGATCCGGATGCTGTCCGCGACAAGTTGTGTCTCTCCGAAGTACTCAGTGACCGTGCCGTCGACCTCAATGCGATCGCCGACGGCAACATCGACCAGGGAGAGGTTGCGGTCAAAAACGAAAATACCCTCGGATGTCTGTGGGTCCGTATCGGGCGTTTCGGACTGCAGGAAGAATCCGCCGATGCTGTTCAGTTCATCGCCGTCGTCGTCCTGGAAATCAGCGCTGACGATACCGCTTACTGTCACAACTTCGCCGGCCAGCGGACTGACTTCGCGGTTGCCCTGGATTGTGTGAATTCGCGCGGTGCCATTGCAGGTCCAGCCCAGGCGGAAAACACCGGCTGCGTCTCACCGCCACCGTTACCGCAGCCGGACAACAGCAGAGCAATGGCGATGATGTGGCGTATCGGTGCCATATCCGAACCTGCGTGAAAACCAATCAGAGCGAGGCGAAGTTATAACAGGTTTTGCGTCGGATTTCGGGGGTATGTGATCGCAGGCGCGAAGCAGCGTAAAGCGACTCGCGCCTCGCAAGGCACCGCGCGCGAGTAGCGAGCACCTACGCCGCTCATCGCGAGGAGCGCACCTACGTCGTCATCGCGAGGAGCGCACCTACGTCGTCATCGCGAGGAGCGAAGCGACGTGGCGATCTCGCACAGCTAACCGCTCTGCCAATCGGAACGAGATCGCCACACCCTACGGGTTCGCGATGACGAAACCGCCGCACCCTACCGGGTTCGCGATGACGAACCGCCACATCCTGCGGGTTCGCGATGACGAAACCGCCACATCCTGCGGGTTCGCGATGACGAGATTGCCACGCCCTGCGGGCTAACAAAGACAACAGTTCTAGCGCGAAATCTCGACAAACGCCGACAGGAATTCAAGACCGCGGCGCAGCTGCTGCCGGTCCATGGCCTGCGGCGTGACGTCATGGAAGTCGGCGACGACCCAGCGCAATTCGTGCGCATCGCAATAGCCCCATAACAGCCGCCCAATCTGCAGCACATCACGGTGTGTTCCGCACTGCGGGCAGCACCGCAGGTCGCGGCGGCGGCTGAGCGGGAACGGGATTATGTTATCGGCGGTTGCTGGCATGATTTCTCCTGCCGGCGATAATCCGCGATCCGGTGCGCTGCCGGCTGTGATCAACGTCGCGGCAAACGGGCAAAAGCGCCGTTTTATTCCGAAACTGGGACCTGTGCAACGCTCCGTAACCGTGGCAAACGGCATGCCAGTGGAGTAAAACAGGGCGCACTGGCGCTCACCAAAGGCGTAACTTTTCAGAGGAGACAGGCGATGCAATTTCGATGGACAGGAATCCTGCTGCTGGTACTGCTGTTGCCGGCCAGTGCGTTTGCGCAAGATGAATCTGTTTCTTTCCGGTCAACCGCACTGGCGCCCGGGCTCTTTATGCTGCACGGCGAAGGCGGCTTCGCCGGGGGCAATCTGGGCCTGCTGACGGGTGACGACGGCGTCATACTGATTGACGATGGTCTTGAGCCTCTGGCGGAAACGATGCTCGCCGCGGTGCAGGACACGGCTGGCGCACCGGTCGACTTCGTCATCAACACACACGTACACGGCGACCATATCGGCGGCAATGCCGCGCTGCACCGGCATGGCGCCCGTATCGTCGCGCACGACAACATCCGCCATCGCATGACCGAGTCCGGCGCAGCGGCCGATTCGCTGCCGGAGCTGACGTTCCCGGATCAGATGACGTTTCACTTGAACGACCATCGCGCCGAAGTCATACACGTGCGCAGCGCGCACACGGACGGCGACTCGATCATTCATTTTCCCGATGCCAACGTCATACACACCGGGGATGCGATGTTCAATGGCCTGTTCCCGTTTATCGATCTCGATTCCGGTGGCAGCGTTGACGGCTTTATCGCCGCACAGACACGCATCATCGAGCTGGCCGATGACGACACGCAGATCATCCCCGGTCATGGACAGCTGGCCAGCCGTGATGACCTGATCGCCGCCCGTGACATGCTGGCCGACGCAAAAGCGCGTGTCGGCAAGCTGATTGATGACGGCCTGTCGCTGGAGGCTGTGGTTGCCGCCAATCCGCTCGCCGGTTATCACGACGCCTGGAACTGGGACTTCATCGCGACGGAGCGCATGACCGAAACGCTGTACCGGGACCTGAAAGCCTCTCAATGACCAAATCGCCGAACAGCTGAGCGGCAAGCGGCCAATGGTTGCCGGTAGCGGGACGCCGCGTCAGGCCGCAGGCGGGACGGCGCCGGTCAAATTGCGTAGACTCGGGTCCACAATAACAAGCGGGGGATCTTTCCAATGGCGGAATCCAAGGCTGAATCCAAGAAAGTCCAGGGCCCGGGCCGAATACAGCGCGCGCTCGCGGCGGTCGAGCGTGTCGGCAACAAGTTGCCGGACCCGGCCATGCTTTTTGTCGGATTGCTCGTCATCGTCTGGCTGCTGTCATGGGCGTTATCCGGTATCAGCTTTGATGTCGTCGATCCCCGGACCGGCGAACCCTTAAAAGTACTGAACCAGCTGACGGCGACGTCGCTGACGCAGTTTCTGACTGTCATGGTGACCAACTTCACGGGATTCCACCCGGTCGGCGTTGTCCTTGTCGCCATGCTCGGCATAGGCGTTGCCGAGCACACCGGCTTCATCAATGCGGGCTTGCGCGCGATGATGGCGGTAACGGCGCGCTGGCTGCTGACGCCGATGGTAATACTCGTCGGCATCGTCAGCCACACCGCTGTGGATGCGGGATACGTCCTCGTCATTCCGCTCGGCGGCGTCATTTTCTATGCCGCCGGCCGCCACCCGCTGGCCGGCATCGCGGCCGCCTTCGCCGGCGTGTCGGGCGGTTTCTCGGCCAACTTCGTGCCGTCGGCACTCGACCCAATGCTGCAGGGCATTTCGCAAGCCGGCGCGCAAATACTCGATCCGGCCGTGCAGCTAAACCCGCTGAACAACTACTTTTTCACGACGATTTCGTCGTTGCTGATTGTCGGGCTTGGCTGGTACCTGACCGAAAAAGTCGTCGAGCCGCGACTGCAAGGCAACGAACTTGACGGCGATCTTGATGACCTGCCCACGATGGAACCGCTGGAAGATAAGGAGCGCAAGGGCCTGCGCATGGCGCTGATCGCGATGCTGGTCGGCAGCATCCTGCTGATAGTCACGGCAATACCGTCCGGGTCCGCGTGGCGCTCGCCGGAAGGCGACCTGACGGCCGGCGCAGCGCCGCTGATGCAATCGATCGTGCCGCTGATTTTCCTGATGTTCCTGCTACCGGGCGTCGTTTACGGCATATCGGCCGGGACCGTCAAAAGTTCGCGTGACATCATTCACGGCATGACAAAGGCGATGACCGGGATGGGGTATTACCTTGTCATCATGTTTTTCATTGCACAATTTATCTATGCATTCGCTCAGTCAAATCTCGGCGTCTTGCTCGCACTTGAAGGGGCCGCGGTATTGCAGGCACTGGCTCTGCCAGGCGCGATCACAATCAGCGGCATCGTGCTGCTGACCGGTTTCATCAACCTGTTCGTCGGATCCGCGTCAGCCAAGTGGGCGCTGCTTGCACCTATCTTTGTACCAATGCTGATGCAACTCGGCATCTCGCCCGACCTTGCGCAGGCGGCGTACCGGGTCGGCGATTCGAGCACGAATATCATCACGCCGCTGATGCCGTACTTCCCGCTGGTCGTCGTGTTCTGCCAGCGCTACGTGAAAAGCACCGGTATCGGCACCGTGACCGCAATGATGCTGCCCTACTCGGTGACGTTCATCATTACGTGGACGATATTCCTGCTGATCTACTGGGCAACCGGCCTGCCGCTGGGGCTGCAGTCGAGCTATACATACCCAGCCTGATACTGAACAAGAGCGGTGAGCCGAACGAGATCGCCACGTCGCTGCGCTCCTCGCGATGACGGTGCTGCCGCGCTCCTCTCGATGACGGCGTCGCTGTGCTCCTCTCGACGACGGGCATTCCCGCCCGAGGGGCGTGACCATCAGTCATTGCGAGCCCGAAGGGCGTGGCAATCTCGTTCCGACTGGCAGAGCCATTATCCGTGCGAGATCGCCACGTCGCTGCGCTCCTCGCGATGACGGCGGCGCTACGCGTCTCGCGGTGACGGTGCTGCCGCGGTCAGCTGCGGGCCGCTTCCTGTACGGCACGGTGCGCCTGGGTGATGGCTGAATTCGTCGTCGCCTCGACGCCGGCGTCCGAGTTGGCAATCGTGATACGCCCGTGCGGTCGCCGTGCCCTCGCCCATGGAGTCTGCGAAGGATCCGGCCATTCGGGCTCCCACAGCAGGTCGTTGCCGTACGAGTAACCATGTGCCCAGCGATTGACGGTGATCGCGTGGATATCGCGTTCGGCGTCGAAGCCGGCGCCGGACAGGGCCTGGTCGAGTTGGTCACGTACGTGCTCCTCGAACACGGAGAACGGCGTGCCGAGCAGGCGGCGGCGCCCTTCACGCCATTGTTCGGGACCGGTGATGTCCGGCGAGTGATGCACATGACACATGTGCAATACCATCGGGTCGTCCGGTGAGCGGCCGAAGGCGTAGTCGCCGATGGACACCGGGTAATCCAGTTCGACCTGCTTGTAAAAGTCATTCGTATAGTAGACGAAATCGAGCCCCAACTCGGCAAACGGCCGCCAGTTCGGTACCAATACCTTGGTGTAAGTCAGCGGCACTTTGACGTTGTAGGCAAGACCCTCCTTCTGCGCCACGCCGGCAATTCGGGGCACAGGTATCAGGCACCGCGCTGTTATCGCGCGCCATGATGCAGCGCTTGGCACGAATCGTGCGGGTGTCGCCGCGATGCACGTAGGTGACGTCGACAGCGCCGCCATCACGTGTATGGCCGGCATGGACCAGCTGTGCTGTTCAGGCGAATGCGCGTATCCTGACCGGGCTGGTAGAGCTCTGAGTAATTGACACGCGCCGTAACGACATCTTCCATTGTTTCGCCGGGCACGGCTTGCGACAGCAACGCGCGCACCAGCAAACGTGCCACGGACGCGTTGCCGTCGGGGAAGTGAAAAATATAAGGCTCATCGCCACGATAGCCGGTGCGCGGCAGCGTGTGTGTGAGGCCGGGCATGCCCCCGTCGTACGACTGGACCGACGTTGCCGGTATTTCATCGATGCCGACGCACCAGAAGCTCATGCCCCAGCGGCGGTAAATTTCCAGCACCTGCTGGTCGACGCCGACGATATCCTTTAAAAACGTGTAGTAACTTGTCTTTTTCAGTTTCACGTATTCGTCAAACGTAAGCCCGGGGAGGTAGTCGCGTTCCTCCGTCTGCACGCGTACGAAGTGCGCCGTGCCTTTTCCGACATCGGCGCCTGGTCCGCGAACGCCTGCCACGGAACTTTCCCGTAACCGGTAACGAGTTTCTGTTCGCTGAAGCTGTGGCGGTCAAAAAGTATGCCTTTGCCCAGTCCCATCGACGAATAGAGTTCCTGGTGGTACGCGTCGTAGAACTTGTCGGTGTCGATGCCGATGTCGACCAGCAGGTCTTTCGCCACCTGGCTGTACGCAGACGGCGTATCGATGGACTCGGTACCGCCATAGCCGATGCGCGTGCGGCCGTTGATACTGAATTCATTACGCTTGGCGTGCCCGCCGAAATCATCGTGATTGTCGAGCAGCAGGATGCGCGCGCCGGGATGTTCGCGCCGATAGAAGTGTCCGGCCGCCAAACCGCTGATGCCGGCGCCGACGACGACGAGGTCATAGTCCTCTTCCGGCTTGCCGCTCGAACTCTGCCCGGCGACGAGCGCATGCATCGTCTCCCACGATCCTTCATGACTGCCGCGCAGCCCGGTCAGCGCCGGTGGATAATAGTCTTTGTCGAGCGCGAAACCGGCGTCACCGGCAGCGAGCAGGTCGGACCACGGTGCCAGCAGCGATGCGCCGATGGCCACTTGCGTGCCGTTCAGGAAATCACGGCGTGTGACTTTGTCTTTCATTCAACCCCCGTCATTGCGAGCCCGAAGGGCGTGGCGATCTCGTTGTCGTTGGCAGCGAGGTTAACAGTGCGAGATCGCCACGTCGCTGCGCTCCTCGCGATGACGGCGTGGCTGCGCTCCTCGCGATGACGGCGTCGCTGCGCTCCTCGCGATGACGGCGTCGCTGCGCTCCTCGCAATGACAGCGCCGGCAATCAATCCCTACACCGACGGCAGCGCGTCGACGTACTCGATCATCCGCTGCTGCATCTTCCGGTCCGGCAGCCGGCCGATCGCGCCCTTTATGTTGTCGCGCATATGGTGCGGCTTGCTGGTCGCCGGAGTAATTGCCGTCACAGTGGGATGCGCCGCGATGAATTTGAGAAAGAACTGCGCCCACGTTTCCGCATCAAACTCGGACGCCCATTCCGGCACTTCACGCCCAGCCGTGCGCTGCCACAGGCGTGTCCGGCCGAATGGCAGGTAGACGAGCACCGCAATGCCCCGATCCGCCGCGAGCGGCAGGATCCTTTCCGCCGATGTCAGGTTATCGACCGCGTAATCGACGCCGATGAAATCGAGCGGCTCATTGCGCATGACCTGGGCCAGGTAATCGTAGTTGTCGGAGTTGGTCGACGTCGTGCCGATATAGCGGACGCGGCCTTCCTCTTTCAGCTCCCTGAGAATACCGAGCTGTGTCGGAATGTCGGCAAGATTGTGCACCTGTATCAGGTCAATTTTCGGCGTGCCGATACGGTCAAATGACGTTTCGATCTGCGCCCGCACGGCTGCCGGATCGGCCGGTTCGCGACTGCCGCGCGGCACGGCATTGACTTTGGTCGCCCAGAACACCTTGTCGGCAATGCCAAGGTCCTGAACGATCTCGCCCGCCACTTCTTCGGCATCGCCATAGCTCGGTGCTGTATCGAACACACTGCCACCGTTTTCGACGAGCGTGCGCAGTACGTCGCTCAACGGTTCAACCTCGCCGGTGCCAGCCATACGACTGAACGTCGCCGAACTCCCGAGTCCCATCATCGGCAGCATTTCGCCGCTGGAAGGGATCGGGCGTTTCAACAGCGCCCCGGGCTCCTTCGCAAGCAGTGAGCCAGCATCAAGCGTCAACGCAGTACCGGCGGCAGCCGGTGTATTTCCAGCAGTTCACGTCGATTTATCATGTTCACTCCCGGTTCTTTCGCAACCGGCTCGAGCCAGTGCACATTCCGGTACGCCGACGCCGGTTCCAGACCGGCATGACATTCCGCAACAACACTTTACAAAAATCATACCTTCAAGACACGAACTTTTGGATTGAACGAAGGAAGCTCGCCAAAGTTCATGGATTGCCGAACCGGGGTTGCAGGTCAAACAAATTGATGCGAAAAGGCCTGCGTACCATCATTGCCCGACGGGGATAGCGCTGGCGGCATTCCACCCGCGCCCGGTCGCGGTGCATCGATATGAATTCGCGCTGTACGTCAGGATTATCAATTGTATCGAAGGCCTGCTGGTGTATCCGCCGGTCTCTTTCGGCGTAGCAAGCCTCGAAACGCGCTTCCTGCTCGGGGTCTGGTACCTGCACATTTATGGGCAACTCAAACACAGGGTTGATCGAGATTTTAAAGAACACTGGTACCAGCAGCGTCATCGCGAGGAGCGAAGCGACGTGGCGAACTCGCACGGCTTACCGCTCTGCCAGCGACAACGAGATTGCCGCGCTCCGCTCGCAATGACGGCGGTGCCGGTCGCAGTGACGGCGGTGCCGGGCTATCGACGGATCCGTCACGATGCCTGCGCCGCGGACTTCCGGCGAACTGGTAGTATGGTTGGGGCGGGAAAGCGGACGCATACGACAATTATATTTCCCTGGCGGAATAGCATGCAACGGACACTGATCATCATCGGCCTTGTCGTCATCCTTGCCGGCCTGTTCTGGCCGTGGCTGTCACAATTGCCGTCTAACACGCCTGCCGGGGGACCATAGTCATCAGGAAACCGGGCTTCACAATGTACGTGCCGATCACGAGCATGTTGATTGTCAGCGCATTGCTGAGCCTCGGTTTGTGGCTGTTCCGGAATTGACCACGCGCGGGAATCTGTCATCGAGGCTGTGTCCTCTGCTCACAATTGGTGTCGCTTGTCCGGACACCGGCACTGATAGACGGAACCCGACGGAAACGACGTACTGGATGAAGCGGTAGCAGGCAAGTTTGTGCGGCAATCTCTGGGAGCGAGTCGATCATTCCGGAACTGGTGCGAGTACATCAAGGTACCGAACAAGTCGCCGTCGTTCGACGCGCGACTGGGAAGCGCACGGTCACATGGATCGCGCCATCGACATGCTGGCCGACTGGTGCCGCAAGCACCGATCGAGGACATGAAACTCGACATCGTTCGCCTGGAAGGCCTGCACACCGCTATTGTTCGATCGAGATCCCCGGGCAGTCCGACGATGTCGTATTGCTGTACGGCCACTACGACAAGCAGCCTGAATTCAGTGGCTGGAACGAGGGCCTCGGGCCGTGGGAGCCGGTCATCAAGGATGGAAAGCTCTATGGGCGCGGCGGGGCCGACGACGGCTACGCTGTCTTCGGTTCGCTGACGGTGATTCGCGCCCTGCAGGAACAGGGCATACCGCACGCGCGCTGCGTGGTCATTATTGAGGGTTGCGAGGAAAGCGGCAGCTTTGACCTGCCGCATTACATGGAATTACTGGAAGATCGCATCGGCTCACCGAGCCTTGTCGTCTGCCTCGACGCCGAGTGCGGTAATTACGACCAGCTCTGGTGCACGACATCGCTGCGCGGCAATCTCGTCGGTACATTGCGTGTCGATGTACTGACCGAAGGGGTACATTCCGGTGCCGCGAGCGGCATCGTGCCGTCGAGCTTCCGCGTGCTGCGGCAGCTCCTGAGCCGTATCGAGGACGAGACCAGCGGCCGCGTGTTGCCGGACGAACTGTATGTCGATATCCCGGACGAGCGCCTGCGCCAGGCGGAACTCGCGGCGGATGTGCTTGAGGACTCGGTCTTCCGGAAGTTCCCGTGGGTCAATCCATCGGACGCGCCGACGGAATCACCCTTCGAGTTGCTGCTCGAGCACATACGGCGGCCAACACTCAGTATCACCGGCGCGGATGGCCTGCCGTCAATCAGCAATGCCGGCAACGTGCTATTGCCGTGCACGACGCTCAAACTGTCCTTCCGGCTGCCGCCCACCTGTGATCCGGACGCCGCAGCCGCTGCCGTCGAGAAAATACTCGAGGAAGAACGACCGGCATTCGCCAAAGTCGACTTCAAGGTCGAATCGGCACTGGGCGGATGGAGCGCCCCACCTGTAGCCAGCTGGCTCGAAGCGTCAATGAAAAAAGGATCGGACGACTACTTCGGCCGTCCGTCCATGTACATGGGAACCGGCGGCAGCATTCCGTTCATGGGCATGCTGGGGGAGAAGTTTCCGGATGCGCAGTTCCTCGTGACCGGCCTGCTCGGGCCCAATTCGAATGCGCACGGTCCGAATGAATTCCTGCACATTGAAACCGGCAAGCGTTTGACCTGTTGTGTCGCCCAGGTACTCGAGGATCATTACCGGCGCAGCTGAGCCCCACCGCAAACGGAGAAGATCGTGGCCGAAAACCAAGTACAGAAATCACGCCGTGCCAGGAACCTGACCGCAGGCGGCATTGCCCTGAGATTTTTCGCTGCCCTGGTGCTAATTCTTGCGACCTACAATCCGAGCCGGATCTCCATCTACCACTGGGTTCGTGGCTCTATGGGGGAAGGCACGCTGGGACCGGAGCACTTCGTGGTCGTGGTACTGCTGCTGATCGGCTGGACAATCTATGTCGTTGCCAGTTACCGCTCACTTGGCCGCCTGGGCCTGGTACTCGTGACCCTGTTTTTCGCCGCACTGATCTGGCTGCTCATTGACCTGGGATGGCTTAAAGCTGATTCACAGACATCGGTGACATGGATTATCCTGATCGCACGTCCGCGTTGCTGACCATTGGCGTTCTACGGGCGCACCTGTGGCGCAATCTACAGGCACAGCTGGAAGTCGATGACAACTGAGGGTGAGCCTCCGGGTCAGGCGATCCGCGAGTCCTTGAGGTCCAGAGCCCCGGTCTCGATGGTCCATGCGGCCGCGCCGCCACTCGAGGAAAACCAGCCAAGCTCCTTGCCGGCGGCAACAGCCTCACCGACAAACAGCATGGCGGGCGCGGCGATCTGCTCATTCGCCGCAACACCCACTATGTTTGCAAGCGTCGAATGAAGGACCCGGTGGGCCGGTGTCGTGCCGTTTTCAACCAGCGCCACCGGCGTGGCCGGCGCCAGGCCGTGTGCGACCAGTTGCCTGGACGCCAGGTCCAGCGCACCCACACTCATGTACAGCGCCAGTGTCTGGCCCGGCCGTGCAAGCACCGTCCAGTCCGGCTGTTCGCCGTTATCGAGGCGAGCACTGGCAAACGTGACACTGCGGCTGACGCTTCGCAATGTCAGCGGAATGCCCGCGTACGCCGCGCAACCGTGTGCGGCGGAGATACCGGGGATGATCTGGAACGGCAAACCCTCCGCCGCCAGCGCCTGCGCTTCTTCGGCTCCGCGGCCAAAGACGAACGGATCGCCGCCCTTTAACCGGCAGACGCGATGGCCTGCCCGGACCTCATCAACCAGCAATGCGTTGATGCGTTCCTGGCTCATCGTCGCGTGTCCGGCATGCTTGCCAACCGGTATCAGTGTTGCTTCCTTGCGTGCCATATCGAGTACCGCCTGCGACACCAGCCGGTCATGGACAATGACGTCCGCGCTGCTGATCAACTGCTGGGCGCGCAGCGTCACCAGCCCCGGATCGCCCGGACCGGCGCCGACAATCCATGCCTCGCCGTGAGCCGGCGCCGGTATGGCATCGATCAGCTCGCGGCGTACCGACCGGTCCGCATCAGCCTGACGGCCGGCGAGGATATGCCCGGCCGTCGGACCGTCGAAGAATCGCTGCCAGAAGCGGCGGCGCTGGTCGAGTGCGCTGAAGCGGCGCCGCACGACGTCCCGCAGCTGCCCGCCACGCTCTGCCAGCAGGCCGATACGGGCCGGCAGCCACGACTCGATACGCGTTTTAAGCCGCTGCGCGAGCACCGGCGCGCGGCCGCCTGTGCCGATGGCAATCGTGACCGGTGACCGGTCCACGATGGCCGGCAGGATGAAGCTCGACGCGGCGATGTCGTCGACGACGTTGCACATTATGCCGAGCGCATCGGCAGCACGGGCGATCGCGTGATTCAGCGGTTCGTCGTCCGTGGCGGCGATGACCAGCCTTTGGCCGGTCAGCAGGGACGCCGCGTAACGGCGCTCAAGGAGCACGATCCGGCCCTGCGCGTGCAGCTCCCTGAGACCCGCCGATGCGCGCTCGGCAACCACGCGGACCTGCGCGCCGGTGCGCAGCAACAGCGACGCCTTGCGTTCGGCAACGGCGCCGCCACCGACCACGAGGCAAGGCCGGTCCTTCAGGTTGACGAAAATCGGGAGCTGGTCCATGCACGGAATCCGGTGAGCGGATGCCAACACTAGCCCGCACTGATCCGGTACAGAAATAGATATTCGGCCTGCCGGCATAACGGCAGGCTATAAACCCGCACCACTATTTGACACCGGCGGTGCACGGTGCTTATATCCGGCTACACGATGAAAAACGCAACCGGCAATGATGTGATGATGCGCTGCTGTCCGAATACACGGGTGGCCCGTCAGCACGCACGCTAAACGCGTAATCGATTGACAGGAAAGCCGCCCGACCGCAAGGAGGGGCGGCTTTTTTTTTGCGGGCCGTCTTTGCCAGCCCACAGGGCGTGGCAACTCCCGTCATCGCCAGCCCGCAGGGCGTGGCAACTACCGTCTTTGCGAGCCCGTAGGGCGTGGCAATCTCGTGACGATTGGCAGTGGTGTTGCATTTACGATATCGCCACGTCGCTACGCTCCTCGCGACGACGAGGTTAAAACAAGGACAATTGAATGACTTTAAATCAATTGAAGTACCTGCTGGGCGTTGTCGACAACGGCCTCAACATCACGGCGGCGGCCGAGAGCCTGTACACAAGCCAGCCGGGGATCAGCAAGCAGCTGCGGCAGCTCGAGCACGAAGTCGGCGCGCAGCTTTTCTCGCGGCGCGGCAAGACGCTGGTGGCGCTGACACCGGCCGGACTGCAGGTCGTGGAGTACGCGCGCGCCATCGCCCGCAACGTCGACAATATCAAAAGCCTGGGCCAGGAACTGGTTGCCGAGCAGGAAGGCACGCTATCCATCGCCACGACACATACGCAAGCACGCTACGTGCTGCCGGGCATTATCCAGGCGTTCCACGAACGGTTTCCGAAAGTCCGCCTGGAACTGCACCAGGGCACGTCCGAGCAGATCAGCGCGATGGTGGCCCGGAATACTGTTGATTTCGCGATCGCAACCGAGTCCCGCGAACTGTTCCCGGACATGAACCTGCTGCCGTGCTTTCGCTGGGACCGCATCGTGCTGACGCCGCTCGATCACCCGCTGGCCGGCGACGACGAGCCGCTGACGATCGAGAAGCTGGCAGAGCACCCTCTTATCACTTACGTTTTCAGCCCGAACCGGGAATCCTCGTTCCTGCGCGCCTTTGCCGACAAGGGCCTCGACCCGACCGTCGTCTTTACCGCGCGCGATGCCGACGTCATCAAGACATACGTACGCATGGGCATGGGCGTCGGCGTCATGGCGCCGATGGCACTGACTTGCGACGATCTCGACTCGATGTACGCGATCAGCGCCAATGGCCTGTTTCCGCGGGTGACAACGTGGCTTGGAATGCCTCGCGATCGCGTGCTGCGCGGCTACATGCGCGAGTTCATCGCGCTGTTCGCGCCGCACTGGCCAAAGCACGCTATTGAGGACGCCGCAACGGCGGAGTCGCAACAGGCCGTCGACGAAATTGCCGCCGGCATCACGCTGCCGTTGAAGAACGGTTGTACCGAAGGATTGCAGGTCGCGGCCTGAGGCAATCGCGCACGCACCGTCATTCGAGAGACGACAAAGCCGCCGTGGCAATCGCACATCACACCGTTGTCGCGAGCCCGGAGGGCGTGGCGATCTCGCACCGATTGGCAGAGACGCTGGCGTTACGATATCGCCACGTCGCTGCGCTCCTGCGCGATGACGGGGGTGCTACGTACTTCGGCGATGACGGGGTGCTACGGACTTCGCGACGACGTATCCATCGTCGTGCAGGCCGCACTCGCGCTGGACGCCGAAGAACCGCGTCTGCTCGATGCCGTCGACTTCGTGCAGCGCGCGCGTCGTGTGGTGGTCGCCGATGCTGACGTAGCCCTTGTCCGCACAGCGGGTGATACGGCAGGTCGTGCTGTTCCAGGTAGGCGATAGCACATCGCGGTCCGACCAGTCGGCAATCGGGTGCACGCTTCCAGCGGTCGCCCGACCACTCGAGGAACGGCCGAGTCCGCGCGCGCTCGCCGACTGCGCGCGGCGTAATCCGGCAAACCATGTGCCCGGCATTCAGCTCGTCCAGCGCGCGCTGCATCGGCTCGACCTTGTTTTCGCGGTTGCAGCATCGATGCCGGCGGCACCGTCGAGCCAGCGCTGGCCGGACGCGCTTCCTGCCACGCGGGTGACAGCCGGGCACGGTACACCTTGAGATTCAGCCGCAGCCGCTCAGTCAGTTCGTCGACGAAACGATAGGTTTCCGGAAACAGGTAGCCGGTATCGATCAGGATCACCGGTATGTCCGGCATCGACCGTGTGACGAGGTGCAGCATGACGGCCGCCTGTGCACCGAAACTCGAACTGAGGACAGGCGCTGCCGGCAAGCGTCGAGCGCGTGCGCAACGCGCTGTTCCGCCGTAGCCCGGCGAACTGCGGTTGCAGTGTGCGACGCCCAGGCGCCGGCTCTCGGCCTCGTCGACCGTGCAACGCGCCGGTGCTCAGACGGCGTACCGCCCTTCAGCGCCGGATTCGACTCCGTTGTGTCCTTCTGTACCAGGTTCGACCGCGTGCGGTCCTCCTGCACCACGTTCGACCGCGAACTGTCCTTCAGCGCCGGATTCGGCTGCGTGCTACCCGGTCGGTACTCGCATGCGGCCGCGCGCTGCTCTTCCGTGCCGGATTGCCCATGTCAGCCCTGCCCTACCGCTGCCGTCAGCCTGCGATCAGCGAAGTCGCCGAACGGCTCGCCGTTAGCGCGCTCGCGCGCAAAGCGTGCAAACCAGTCGGCAAGCGTCGCAAACAGTGTGGGCTCATCGGCGTTCTCAAGAACCAGCCGGTTCAGGCGCCGTCCGTACGGGTCGCCGCCAAGAAACAGGCTGTAGCGCCCCGGCGCCTTGCCGACCAGCGCGATTTCGGCCAGGTACGGCCGCGCGCAGCCGTTCGGGCAGCCGGTAATGCGCAGCGATACCGGTTCGTTCGCGAGGCCGGCGTCGGCCAGCAACGCGTCCGTCTTCGCCGTCAACTCCGGCAGCCAGCGCTCGGCCTCGGCCATCGCCAGTGCGCAGGTGGGCATCGCGACGCAGGCCAGTGCCTGCTGGCGCAGCGGCGAGACCTGCTGCAGCGCCTGGATGCCGTATTCATCCAGCAGCGCCTCGATACGCGGCCGGTCCGAGCACGCCGATGCAGCTGACGATCAGGTTCTGGTTTGCCGTCAGGCGGAACTCGCCGGTGTGCACGCGGGCGATCTCGCGCAGGCCGGATAGCAGTTGCGCGGTATCGTTGTCCTTGATGCGGCCCTGCGGCACGAACAGCGTCAGGTGCCAGTCGCCGTGCCGATCCTCAAGCCAGCCGAAGCGGTCGCCCCGGCTCTCGAAACCAAACGGCGCGGCTTCGCCGAGCGCGTAACCGAGCCGGCGTTCGAGCTCATCGCGAAACCATGGCAGCCCACGGTCGTCAATCGTGTACTTGAGGCGCGCGTGCTTACGATTGGTGCGGTCACCGAAATCCCGCTGCAGCCTGACGACCTGCTCGGCGACGTCGACCGCCTGCTGCGGTGTGCAGAAGCCGATGACGTCGGCAACCCGCGGATACGTCTCCGGCTCACCGTGTGTCATGCCGAGACCGCCGCCGGCCGTTACGTTGAAGCTGGCCAGTTCGCCGTCGCGTTCGATGGCGATAAAGCCGAGATCCTGCGAGAAATATCAACGTCATTGGACGGCGGAATGGCAATGCCGATCTTGAACTTGCGCGGCAGGTAGGTAGGACCGTAGACCGGCTCGCGGTCTTCGGCGCCGTCGACGCGTTCGCCGTCGAGCCACAACTCGTGGTAGGCGCGGGTACGCGGTGTCAGGTGCTCGCTGATGCGCGCGGCAGTGTCGAGCGCCGCCGCATGCACCACGCTTTGTTCGGCGAGCGGCGTGCACATGACATTGCGATTGACATCGCCGCACGCGGCGATCGTATCCAGCAGTGAATCGTTGATACCGCGTATCGTCGTTTTCAGGTCGCGCTTGATGACGCCGTGAAACTGGAACGCCTGCCGGGTCGTCAAGCCGCAGCGTGCGATTGGCATGCGTCGTCGCGAGTTTATCCAGCGCGAGCCATTGCGCCGGCGTGGCGATGCCGCCGGGGACGCGGACGCGGATCATGAAGCTGTAGGCCGGTTCGAGCTTGCGGCGCTGGCGGTCGCTGCGCGCGTCGCGGTCGTCCTGCTGGTAGAAGCCGTGGAACTTGGTCAACTGCGTGTCGTCGTCGGCCAGTGCGCCGGTGGCGCTGTCGGCGAGACCGTCGGCGATCGTGCCGCGCAGGTAGTTGCTGCGCGCCTTGATGCCTTCGACCGGCGTGAGTTCGGGTGTATCGCTGCTCATGATCGGCTCAGTAGACGTCGCGCTGGTAGCGGCCGGCCTGCTTTAGCGCGGCCAGTTCAGCCGCGGCTTGTTCCGGCGAGCGTTTGCCACCCTGCTCCAGCACCGTTTGCAACGCGTTGTGGACGTCGACAGCCATGTAGTCGGCGTCGCCGCAAACATAGACGTGCGCACCGCGCTCAAGCCATTGCGCAACTCGCGGGCCTGCTCCAGCACCCGGTGCTGCACGTACTGCTTCTGCTGCTGGTCGCGCGAGAATGCGACATCGAGGCGCGTCAGCAGGCCGTCCTTCCGGTAACGCAGCCATTCGAGCTGGTAGAGGAAATCGCTCGCAAAGTTTCGGTCACCGAAGATCAGCCAGTTGTCGCCACGGTGGCCGAGCGCGGCGCGGTGTTCGATGAACGCGCGGTACGGGGCGACGCCGGTGCCGGCGCCGATCATGATGATCGGCGTGTCGCCATCGGCCGGCAGGCGGAAATGGTCGTTCTTCTCGACGTAGACCGGCACCTGGTACAGGGCCGTCGGCAAGGAAGGTCGATGCCGAACCCCAGTGGGCGCGTCCCCAGGCTTCGTAGGCCACCCGGGCAACGGTCAGGTGCGCCTCACCGGGATTGGCCAGCGGACTGGATGCGATGGAATACAGGCGCGGTGTCAGGCCACGCAGTGCATCGCTGAACGCTTGCGCGCTCCAGTCGCGCGGGTAATCGTTGACGACGTCAATCAGCTGCCGCGTCTTGAAGTAATGCGCGAGCGCATCGCGATCGGCCAGCACATCATTGAGTTCCGGGTGATCGGCGCCCAGGTGCTGCAGGAACGGGCGGCTCAGGGCGGTGACTTCCTTCTTGTCGCGCAGCACCGTCGCCAATGGCAGCGATGCGCCGTCCAGCGTGACCAGGGCGTCGCGCTCGAGCCGCGTCGCGTTCGAGCAGCGCCTCGACAAGCACTTCGGGATTCCTGGAAACCATGCCCAGGGAATCGCCCGGCAGGTAGTCGAGCCCGGAATTCTCGATATCGACCTCGACGCGGTACACGGCCCTGCTCGAGCGCGGGTCCGGTGATGGGCTGGCGCACAAGGACGTCGGCCAGCCAGGGATTCTGCCGCGAGTGCGCGGGCGCTTTGGCGACCGCGCGCAGGTGGGCCGGGCGCGCTGCCGGCGCCGGCGCCAGCTCGACGGCCTTGGTGACGACACGCTTGGTCCAGTCGGCTGCGGGGCCGTCATAGTCGAGGTCGCAATCGATGCGCTGGGTCAGCGCGGTGGCGCCCAACGCCGTGAGCTGCTGATCCAGCCGGACGCCCATCTCGCAAAAATCCGCGTAACTGGAGTCGCCCAGCGCGAGCACCGAGTAGGTCAGTTGCTCGAGGCGCGGTGCGTTCTCGCCCAACCAGTATTCGAAAAAGAGTTCGCTGCCGTCCGGCGCCTCGCCGATACCGTGCGTGGCAATGACGAAAAGTGCCTGCGTGACGCGCGTCAGCGCACGCGGCTTGTAGTCGCGCAAGTCGTGCAGTTCGACGGCGAGGCCGGCGTCGCGGCCCTGCCCGGCCAGCGTCTCGGCAACGCGCCGGCTGTTGCCGGTCTCGGTGGCGTAGAAGACTGTCCAGGTGGATGCGGCCGTATCGGCGGCAACGGCCGGCGGCGTTTCGTTCCCGCTGCGCGCCGCGGCGGAGCCCGGCCAGGTAGCCGCTCGCCCAGAGCAATTGCTCGTGGCTCAAATCCGCAACGGTTTCCCGCAGCTGCTGCTGCCGGTCAGCCGCCAGCGGCTCTTCCGTACTTGCTATTGCGCTTGCCTGCACCTGATCGTCCCGGGTTGTGTCTGCGGGGTGTACGCTACGCAGGCAGCGGCGACTACGGGAACGACCAAGTTTCGATTGCGGCATAACCGCAGGGCTATAGCGGCCTACCGGCCTCGCCTGTCGGCGAGCGGCTACAAAGCTGACAATCTCGTCACCTTGCGACAAAAGGCGTCGTGTTTGGCGGGGCTTCGAGGGCGTATCATTGGCGGTTTGCGGGCCCGCTGCTATTCTTTTCTCAATATCTTTCAATAAGTTGAGGGGATTAGTCTGAAAACTGGCACAGGGATTGCTTTATATCCGTACGAGCCGCAACGCCGTTTATTAATTTGCAACACATTCTCGTAATTCATGGAGATAGAGAAATGAAGAAAGTTCAACAGGGTTTTACGCTTATCGAACTGATGATCGTTGTCGCGATCATCGGTATTCTTGCCGCCATCGCCATTCCGGCATACCAGGACTACACGATCCGCGCACAGGTTTCTGAAGGTTTGAATCTGTCGGGTGGTGCTAAGGTTTCGCTACGGAATTTTTCCAGGACAGAGGTACTTTTCCAACTGACAACGCAGATGCCGGCTTAGCCGCTTCAGCTTCTATTTCTGGCAAGTACGTAGAAAGTGTTGGTGTTGCTGGGAACCTAATCACGGTCACCTACGGGGTTGACGCCAACCAAAGCTATTAACGGATCGACATTGATACTGACAGCCAATACTAACGCTGGCAGCGTCGACTGGGACTGCTCGGCTGGTGGAACTGTCGAGGACAAGCACCGCCCGGCTGCTTGCCGATAGCAGGCACGCATAGTTCGATAACCACCATCGCTCGGAGTTTCATTTACCGAGCCAGCAATGAGAAGCCCGGTTCCGCCGGGGCTTTTTTTGCCTTTCCCGGTAGATTTGTAGTCGATTGAACTTACTAATTGTAACAATCTATCGAATCACTTCACGACATCACTTTAACCACGCGAAAGGTTTTTCCAAGTTAAATGACCAAGTCAGTCCGTCGCGACACCTTCATTGCCGCAGCCTCCTTCAGTCTACTTGTAATATTGTGCTGGCTCGCCTACTCACCCGCTTTGTCAGGCACATTCCTTCTTGACGACCGCGCAAATTTGAGCGGCCTAAAGAAGGTCGATAATACTCGCACTGCTTTGCAATTTATCGTCTCAGGCGACTCGGGACCAGTAGGGCGACCTCTTGCCCTCGCCAGTTTCTTGCCACAAGCCAAATCAATCGGATCAAATGCACGCCCATTCATACAATTCAATATCCTGCTCCATCTATTCAACGCCTGCATCCTCGCCTGGTTTCTCTATTGCTTGTGTTTGATAAGGAAAACGAACAAAAATACGGCACTATTTATCGCGAGTTCACTTCCGCCGCGATTTGGATGCTAATGCCACTGCTCGCTTCGGCATCACTCCTCATAGTCCAGACGACCGACGACGGCTGAGCGCAACATTTATGCTCTTCAGCTCAGTCGCCTATTTATTCACGCCCGCCGCTCGATTGAGAACGATACAAACAAGGCTCTAAGCAGGGATGAGCCTTGCCCTGACTGCATAGGAACAACCCCTTGCCGTACTCACAAAGGAAAATGGCGCATTATTGCCCAAACACTCACCCCCGCCATGGAATCAACCAAACAGCCAGGCCGCCCCAACTCGATCACCCTGAAGAAGTGGCGTATCTGGCGTTTCACCTTCCTCATAATTCCTACTTTACTAATTCTCTGGTTACTTGCCGATCGTGTCCCAATATCCCGGAGGAACTGGTACTCCTACGGGACTATGGCGGCTGGGAACGCTCTTGCTAACCGAAGATCTCGTATGCTTTCGGAGTATCTAGATCGATGCGTTCTTCGCCACGGCCCTCGCAGATACGGACCGTTTCATGACGCGTACCCAGTCGCGAAGAACCATACTACTAATCCACTTAACGTTTACGGCGGTTTCCCGCTGGATAGTAATCGCGTCACTTTTGCGTTACTCTGGCGGCGCCGCTACCCGGCAATCTTCTTCGTTTCGCCATCTTCGGTCTTCTCGCCGGGCATCGAATCCCGAATCCACCGTCAGTGCCCGGCTCAAACTATATTTCGAGCATCGAAACTATGTCCCGATTATCGCTCCGATCTTCGCAATCTGCTTTCTTGCGCCGTTACGTACTCCAATTCGTGGAGAAAGGCGATAGCGTACATTGGCCTACCACTTTACGCGCTTGCTCAACGCCGCTTGCACTCGCCGGACTCACTTCCGCTTTGGGGGCAAGCCTGTCGGTTGCCGCTCACTTTTGGCATGAACGGCAGCCGGACTCTGGTCGTGCTGCTACTCACTTGGCAAGCTATTACCTCGCCAATACTCACGGACGTGATCGCGCAATTGACGCCGTTCATGAATTCGCTCGCGCACAACCAAATGATGGCTACCTGCTACTTCAGCAGCTAAATCTTCGCTGCGCCTTTACCCCCACACGGCGATCACAATGCGTTGGTATCGGACCTGACGCACTTTCCTACCGCATATACATTTTACTTACGGTGCCGCATCCATCTTATCGCTTCTGGCTACAAATGTAAGTAGCGGGGATTGCAATAACGTTAATCTGACAACGGTTCAATCGTTGGCTCAGATAATCTTGCGCAATCCACGTTACGCGAATGATGTCATGTATTGCATCGAATACCATCACCATGAATCAGTGGCGCAAATTGCCGGCCTGCAAGGCTAATTCGCGAAGTTGCGATCAAGAGCCACCTGAAAACAGCAATATCGATTAGACCAGACTCCGAAATAAATACCAAAGTAGTCGCAAGTTATACTGCAATGAGGCGCTTCGAACAGGCTCGCCTGGTTTGTTGAAGAAGCCCAGAAAATGCGCCATTGAACCCAGTGAAAGCGTTCTGAATGGATTAGCAACCTCGACGATCTCGATATCTATATCGACGAAGTTGAGCGCAGTCTAATGTCGAAAGTTAACAGTATCGGCTAACTACCAGGAATTTCTTCGCCATGAACGTTGAGGCCTCACACTTGACCGTTTCCATTATCATTCCTGCAAAAAACGAGCAGGATACGATCGCCGACATTGCTCGGTCGCGCTTAAGAGAACCGTTTCCGAGATGCAGAATTACTCAGTAACGTTGATGATGGATCTGAGGATAAGACAGGGTATCTACGCGGAACAAGCCGGCGGCGTCGGTGCTGAGGCATCCTGGAAGCTTAGCCAATCGTCCGGCTATGCGAGAAGCTGGCGCCCTGAGCGGCAACCGGGGATATTCTGTGCTTTTTGGACGCTGACGGACAACATCATCCTGAGAGAGTTCCTCGAACCTCGCAGAAGCTCGACTCAGGCTATGACATGATTGTTGGCGCGCGGGATTCCGGGTCGCACGCCAGCTCCGGCCGGCTTTTTCGCAAATGGGGTGTATAACGACCTTGCCTCACTTATTACAGGCCGCCGAATCGCCGACCTCACATCCGGCCTTCCCGGGTCTGTGCTGAAGAACTCTGATTCCACACAGTTTTTTGTATCTCTTCCCAAATGGCTTTTCTTATCCGACAACAATCACAATGGCTTTCCTGCGCTCCGGATACCGCTGGTGTGCTTCTTGCCGATCACCACCCAGGCAAAAAGAAGCGGCAAAAGTCACATTAGGCCTCTGCAGAGATGGCGTCCGATTCCTGGTGATTATATTTAAGGTAGCCACCTTATACTCTCCGCTTAAGATATTTATTCCAGTGAGCGCAGCTTTCTTCTTGACGGGACTTGGTTACTACGCGCCGCTGCGCGTTTTTCACGATTGGCCGCTTCACAAACATGAGTATGCTTGTTTTCAGTGCCTGCGGTAATAGTATTTCTGAATTGGTCTGATATCGGAGCGGGTGACCGCTCTCACATATAGCAAGACGTAACCGGCCCAGGCAGTTCCGGTCTTCGAGAACAATAAACTGCATCGGTTCCAGCTTGGCTCTTAAACTGTTATTTCTGCATGTTTCCTGACCAAGAGCTCAGAACGCAGCCAGGCTAACACGAGTAAAAGTTGATACAAATACGATGGCGCGTCCAGTTACCGGTCAGGCCGCCGGTTTTATTCTGGATCTTCCTTCAGTAAGGCACATAATCAAGGAAACACGTCTCACCGTTATCAAGCTTTGACAAACTCACTTACGCTGGCAATCTTGAATCGCTCGCAAGCGTCGAATCCAGTCCCCGCTACATGCTGGTACATGGCCGATATTACGTGACTCCTCCGTCATTGAAAAGGTGCTTGACGAACATCTTCTCCAACCGCCATAGTCAACCTTGCCGCAGAAACACATGCGGACCGGTCGATCGTACGGGGCAGCCCCCTTTATACAATCGAATATAGTTGGCACATTTGTGTCGCTCAGAACAATCACTACGATACTGGGAGTCACTTGGAACATCTGCCAAGAGAGACTTTCGTTTTGTCCATGTATCGACGGATGAAAGTGTTCCGGAACACTTGGTGAGACCGGAAGATTCACTCAGCGGAGTTCTTACGCACCAAACTCCCCTTATTCGGCAAGCAAAGCATCATCGGACCATCTCGTCCGTGCTTGGCATCAGTACATACGGCTTGCCAGCAGTCATCAGCAACTGTTCAACATGGGGCTTTTTTGGCCCGTTTCGATTCCCCGAAAACTGAGATTCCGTTGGTAATTATAAATGCCTTTGTCGAGAAAATCCCTTCCGGTATGTGGCGAAGGCTGCAATGTACGTGGCTACTGGCTTTATGTTCGAAGGCCAGTGTTGCGGGCACTTTTGCAGATATTGCGTGACAGGAGTTCCAGGAAAAACTTACGTTATTGGTGGCGATAATGAAAAAGACAACTACTCAATGTCGTAAATGCGATTTGCGATATTCTTGATACGACGACCGGCCTGGAGAAGACTGCTAGTTATCGCAATTTGATTCGCTTTGTGGCGGACAGGCCCGGGCATGACTATCGCTATGCGGTGGACAGCATCCCTTCTTCGAAAGGACCTTCGCTGGCGGCCAGCAGAAACTTTCGAATCCGGCTTGAAAAAGACGATCGAGTGGTACATTGAGAATAGTCATTGGTGGAAAAACATTTTGGATAATACGTATAAGCTGGACAGGCTTGGCCTGTCCAGCTATCGCAAAAACAGCTAGGACGCGGCTACATGCTTCATAGAGAGTGTTGATTTCGAGGCAACGTAATGAAAATCAGTCCGACAAGCGGCAGAAGACAATGGTCATCGCGGGAGGAGCAGGCACTCTGCCTTTTATCCAGGCGACGCATACCATTTCAAAGCAGATGTTGCCCGTCTCTACGATAAGCCGCTAATTTATTACCCGCTGTCAACACTTATGGTGTCAGGACTTAGGGAGATCGAAGTGGTATCAACCCCGCGAGCGCGATGTGCCCCACCTTCAAGACCTGTTCAGGAGACGGCTTCTCTAGTGGGCTCCGCGTAAGTTACGCAATTCAGCCCTCGCCCGGCGGTACTGCTCAAGCGTTGTCTAATATGCCGGCAACTTCATTGGAAACTACCAAGCTGTGCATTGATTCCGGGCGACAATATTTTCTATCGGCAGGGTCTGTCGTCGTTTCTTACCACAGTGTCAGCGCAATCGGATCGTAAGCGACCGTTGCGTACAGAGTACGGGATCCACACCGTTATGGCGTTATAGAATTCGATGATGAAGGTGTGGCACTTAGCATTGAAGAAAAGCCGGCCAATCCTAAATCCCACTACGCCGTTACTGGGTTATCCTTGTTATGACAATGAAGTCGTTTCCATTGCCGAGTCTCTGAAAGCCGTCGGCCCGCGGTGAACTGGAAATAACTGACGTCAACCGCAACAGGACGCTGAAGTTGGGGCGATTATCCGTTGCAAGAATGGGGCGCGGGTACGCGTGGCCCCCAGACCGGCACCCGATGATTCGATGCTCGATGCCGCTCAATTTGTAGCGACTATTGAACATCGACAGGATCTAAAAATCGCATGTCCGGAGGAAATTGCCTACCGCTCTGGCTATATTAGCTCTAGCAGAATTGGAGAAACTGATTTGCGCAAATGACAGATAATGATTATCGGCGATATCTGTCGCGCGTTCATAAATTGATTGTTGTCGAAACGATGAAGATTGAGAAACGCCATTAGCTGATCTCTATACGAATTCAACCGAGAATCTACAAGGACGATCGAGGTTATTTTTTTGAGAGTTACAATGAAAAACGCTTTTCTCTGCTATCGGCTTGCGCCCAAACTTCGTTCAAGACAACTTGCTGGTGTCCGAGTACGGTGTAATAAGAGGATTGCATTATCAGATTGATCAACCACAAGGTAAACTTGTTTTCGGGTCACTGCCGGTACAATCTCTTGACGTCGCTGTTGACCTTCGACGTAGCTCATCTACTTTTGGAAACTGGTTTACAATCGAACTTTCGTCCGAAAAATACAGCTCTGTGGGTTCCGGTAGGGTTTGCACATGGATTTCTCGTTGTATCAGACTCCGCCAGTGTCAACTACAAGGTGACTGATTTCTACAATCCCAACGGCGAAGGACCATCGCCGGAATGATGCCCGATCTTAATTGACTGGCCCATCAATCGTTCACCCGACTCCTTTCACCAAAAGATCAATAGGCCGAAGCCTCGATGAGGCAGATGTCTTTCCTTGAACAAGGTTTTATTAGTTGAACGGCGCGGAGCTAGGGAAAGCCCCTTGAATCAGTTCTGCGATCTGTTTGAAGTCGTTGCTCTTGACTCTTCTCAAGTTGACCTGACTGATGAAATGTCCATTCGTCAGAGCATAAGGAAAACTGCGCCAAATATTCTAGTTAATGCGGCAGCCTATACGGCTGTCGATCAGGCTGAAGCGGAGCGAAGCAAGGCGTTTCCCATTAACGCTGAGGCGCCGCGAATCATGTCGCAGGAATGTCTTCACATTCTGGTGGCTTTCTTTTACATTATTCAACAGATTGATTCGATGGCGAAAAGCACACCCCCTATCTGGAGGATGACGCACCAAGTCCTTTAAACGTCTACGGGGCCAGCAAACTCGAAGGTGATAAATGCGATCCGCCAGTCCGGCGTACCGCATATGATTCTGCGAACGAGCTGGGTATACGGGCGTCGCGGCACAAACTTTCCAAAAACTATTGGAAAGTACCTGATTGAGAAGAAGGTCGTGTCGGGTGGCAGCTGATGATATTGGCACCCCAACATGGAGTCGCGCATCGCGAGCACAACCACGCGTTTTATTGCAGGCCTGCCCGGACAAAGCAAGATCGTCCGAAAGCCTATCGGGAATTTACAATGACACCGCGTCGGGCTCGGCAACCTGGTTCGATGTCGCGGAGAAAGTCGCATTCTGACGAACGTTGTCGCGCGGGCCAGAAAGTCGCAGAAATCTACCCAGTTTCTGCCGACGAGTTTGGTGCCAAGGCCAAGCGGCCCGCCTATTCGGTTCTGGACTGCCGAAAATCCAACAAGTTTTTGAAGTTGATTCACCGCCTTGGCATGCCTCATTTGACGAATGTTTCAGAGATATCGGATATCTTTAAGAGGACATCACACATGACTTATCTGGTCCCGGCAACCCTTAAGCATGGGAGGGTGCCTTGAACATTATGATTACGTATCCATTGGATCTGTCGGAAGCGTTGAATAGCTGTGAAAAAAGGGCGAATGGGTAATGGTACCCCGTTGACGAAAAACGGAAGTACGCCGTTCGACAACCAAGATGGAATTTGATTATGGTTACTCATACTTGTTTTGGCGCTGCTGATCCCAATCCTTGCGATCGGAGATGCTGCGGCGCGCAAGCCAGATCCTGGGTAGACTCAGAATATTAACCCATGGGAATCCGTAGGAGATCACTCTGACCGAAGAGAACCCCGCACCGGTTGTCTTCTCCATCAGTTCCGCTTTTTCATACCCGCATGACATGCCCGACCAGTTCATCATGGACGGTACTCAGCACTGACCCTTGCCGGTACAGAAATAATTGCCTGGCCACCCGGCTTCAAGACATCCCGTATTTTTCTGAGAAATGCGGCATCATCCTCAATGTGCTCCATGACCTCGCAGCAGAAATAATCGAACTTTCCTGGCACCGACTGCGTGACAAAATCCAAATTCAGAATTTCCAATCGCGAACGGACTTCGCCAGCCAACTTCGCATAGGACATTCTTAAATTCGTCGGTAAAGTCAACGGCCACTCCTCGATCAAAAAACTTTACAAGTTCTTCACTAAGCAAAAGATTGCCCGCTCCAACTTCAATAAACGTTTACCGCCCTCAATGTGTCGGAACACCCCATGCCGACGGAACAGAAACCTTGGCGCTCGATACTTCACTCCTGAACTCTGAGAGCTACAGCCAATTGTTTAGACAATGCATCTACGAAAATCGTTTGCAGAATAACTGCCGGCCGCGCCATCCGATCATGGGCAAATGACTTCGGTTAGCAACAGCCCAGTCCAGGGTCATTGCCAACTGCTCCGGTTTGCCTGATCAACCAATAAGCAATTTTCGCGGTCGACGAACTCAACCGGTTCGTATGTACGTCCGATGACGGTAGCTTTTGCTTGCGCCAGAAACTGAAAAGTCTTACCGGCGATAACTCTTTTGCTGAGGCGTTCCACCGAATGGTCCGCCCAGACAGAGATCTGCCTGAGGGATTAGTACCGATTTTAGTTCTTCAAAATTTACCCATGGCTTGTGTATCACGTTGTCGATATTCAAACGATGGCGTAAGTCCTGGAATTCCGACAGCTGCTTACCTTTCCCGCCGATAATCTGAAATTGTATTGGCCTACCTGCCATCAGGTGACATGCTTTCAATATAACGTCAATTCCATGAAGAGGAAGAAACGTTCCATAAAACAAGACCATTAGCGGCTTTTCAGACGTTAGTGGCAAACTTGTTGGGATGGGTCCGATTTCGGGAGTGTCCGTGTCCGCTCCGACATAGACAACGGAAATCCTGTACCCTTGAAATTCCAAACCAGCCAGGAATGAACCTGAAAATGAGCCTCAGTATTCGTCAAGCACCTTCCCGGACAAATGCAGGCACATCTTCTCTATTCGGATATAGCAAGTAACCAATCAGTTTTCCAGGAACTCCGGCCTTCCTCTCAATCGTTAGCGCAGCACTGGGTGACATGAATGCATCGAATACCAATCTCTTGCCGAGTGATATGAGCCTGACTGGCAGGAAGATCTCATGTCCTCTGAACCTGAGCAGATATATCCGGATTGGTGTTGTACCCCTATCCAGATCGTTTTGAGAAGGGTTTCGAAATACCTCAGCCATCCTGACTGGGTATTAGTTGCATCAAGCAATATACAGCCATCGAGCTTCTGCAGTGCTGCCTTCAGTGTTCGGGTACGGATGTATCCGGGATCCCTGTAGGCGACAACATAACAAATCTTTCGCAGTGACATTGAAATTATTTAGTTACCGCTTCGCGGTCGACATCTCAGCATAATAGCGAGTGATTACAATAGAGCCGGCCAGTAGCTCAACCACTATCGTCCACACTCTAAACATCAACATCAACAAGAGCGCCTCTTCAAACGGAAAGACAGAACTTAAATGGTTGCTCCGATGCCTCCCCAACGCCAACCCCTCCAGGAGCAAAGACGGCCAAGAATCCACCAACATAACCAGCGGTGAGGCTGAGCAGAATATAGACAAATTGGCCAGGGTAAATTCAAAAGTTAGAATAGATTGACTCAAGAATAAAAAAGCAGCTGACAGACAGATCCAAACCGAAATGTAACTCGCCGAAATCGTAAAGTTTCGATGATCTTAAATGTGCATCAAACACGCTTGCGAAGCCCCTAACTTTGGGAAGCGCCCGTATAGCTTTACTCACCAATTGGATTCCGTAGTTATGGAATAAAATCAGGGACGAAATCCCAATAGCAGCTAAAAGATAGATCGCATGACTAAAGCTGTAATATGCGGCTAAAAGGCCTAACCATGCGCCGGTCGACAGCAGAATTGATTGCTTCAATATATGTGGCTCGCACTATATCGTCATCCCAATCCCATCTCCCTGAAGTCGTACGCCACGGGCAGTCATGCCCCAGACCTTACCAGGAATGTATTTACCAAAAGTTAACGAGCAATATTTGTGACAAACCTTCCCAAAAGCTCACGTTATTGGTCACGGCGCTCCCAATACTTGGAACTACGTCGATACTATCGCCAGGAAATAGAACAAGTGACTAATTGCCGCGAGGACAATGAATCGAATATCCATTTTGGAAATGCCAAGGAAAGCCTCTCTATTTCTCTTAAGTAATGGGAGAGGAAAAAAAGTACAAAAATCGCAAAAACGGCGAGCCAGATCTTTCTCACTAGATTCCAGGCTGACTATACATACTTGATTTCAGACCAACGGAGACGAAGCCTTCAAGTCTTGCATGCGCCAACCACACTTCAGAAGGATTGATACTGGCGGACTTCTGTAGCTGCTGCAGGTTTCTGAACGCGTGCGCCGAAATAATTCTATATTCAATGAGATGAGACCTTTGCCAGCAGATCTTGTTGCTGTTAAACGACAAATCGAATCAAGGGCACCGCTTGGTGTAATCACTTATGTAGAGCATACATCACCATGTCTTTCGGAACCGAACAGTCGGGGTACTGGATACAAACAATTGTCGAAATTTCTTACGAAACGAATTACTGCTGTGAGTATTCTGGTGCGTCTGTCGGACACCGTGCAGCAATCTAAAGTGTACATAATAAGAAAAAATGTGAACTGCGTCACACAAGTACTACCACCATCTGTCGGTCAGCTTTACACCTAAACATTTAATCTTATTAACCAATTGATTATAAATGATAAAAAATACTGGCATGGCCCTTGCTTTATACTAGGCCATGGATACTTATCGCTTGGCAGCAATCCTCGTCGCGTCAGTCGTCATTGGCGCATTTTCCCGGCCCGTTGAAGCCGGTAACTTCGACTTCGTCATCAACGGCAAGTCCTACCATGTCAATTCGCAGTATGACTGGAACGAGGACAACGTCGGCGTTGGTTTCGAGTACGAGTTCGAGCCCAGGTCGCGATGGATCAAATCCGTCAACGCCAGCGGTTTTACGGACAGCCTCGAGAACATGACGTACATGGCTGGCGCCGGCCTCAAGCGGCGGCTGCTGATGACGGAGCGGTTTGGCGGCATGTATTTCGACGCCGGCCTCGTAGCATTCCTGATGACGCGTGAGGACATCAACGACGGCAACGTGTTCCCGGGTGTATTGCCGGTCGTGTCGGTCGGCAACCGGTATGCGGGTATCAACCTCACCTACCTGCCGAAAAAGGCCGTGCACGACCTCGCGCACGCGAATGTCGTGGACCCGACGATCGATGGCGTTTTCTTCATGCAGTTCCGGCTGCGCATGAACGGCGCGCTTGACTAAGCCAGCACTAATAAAGCTCGCGCGTATAGATGCGGCGGTCCTCGCCGCGGTAGATACCGAACGTTGCCGTGCCGGCCGGGTTCTCGAGACCCGGTAGCGCCGCGTTCCAGTCGAATCGCAGCCAAGCTGGCACATCGGCCGTTATCGTTGTGCTGCCATCGTTGCCATCGCCCGGCGCCTGCAGATACAGGTTGAAGTCGCCGGCCAGCGGCGGCTCGCGATAGCGCAGGCCCGCCGGTCCGGGCGCTGCACAGCCTGCACCGCTGCTGCCCGGTGCACCGCTTTCAATGACACAGGTTTCTCCGGCCGCCAGGTTGTCCGTGAACGCGCCCAGTGACAGCGCAATGTCCGCGCTGCAGCTGTCGTCCGCATTGGACACGAAGCCCATCGCACTGCCTGCGAAATACTCGGCGCGCATCGGCACGTTCAGGTTGACCAGTTCCGAACCGATCGAATTCACCAGCCGTATGCGTCCGTAGCGCATCTGGGCGCCTGCGTCGAACACGATACCGCTGCCGGCCCCGAACGTCACCGGGTTGGTCAGTGCCGTGACGCCGTCTGCATCGATGACATCGATGCTCAAGGCAATGTCGGCGCTGAACGGCATCTCCGGCACGCTTCTGTCGTAGACAAGACCGGCGCCTGCATCGAACGTCAGTGCCGCGACACCGTTGCCGAGGTCCGCAACGGCCGGATCACCGGCGCTACCCGGTACACCGGACGTATCCAGCGTGCCATTGGCCGACGTATAGCTGCGGTTCTGTAACGTGCTGTTGTCAATGCGGAAGAAGGCGCCCGCGTAATTCTGCGTCACGCTGCCGTCTGTCGCGCGCGCCGTCGTCGTGATTGCCGGCGGTACCGAGTACGTGAACGGCTGGCCCAGGTAGGTAAAGGAGCCGGCGCTGCATGCTGTCCTGAACATCGGTGCGTTCAACGCGGCCGTAAAATGATCCGGATGGAAGCGGCCGACGTTGCCGGAATCGATGCCCGTCACATTGCCCGCGCCGAGATAATCACCGTCGCCTACCGATGGCGTCAGCGTGATGATGCCCGTTTCGGGCCAGGCGAAGTCATTGCCAGTCGCCTGGCCGCCGGCGAACGCGCCGAACCCGGTGCCGGACGTGATCCGCGGGTTGTTGCCGCCGGCCGGGCTGACGAGGTTGGCGGTGAGCATGACGGTTTCCGGTATCAGTTCCCGGCCGTAGTTCGGCGTTGCATCGCCGTCGGCATCAAGCGCCGTCACCGTTACCGCGAACGGCCGGCCCGCCGCGGTGAATGCCGCGCCCGTTGCATCGGTTGCGGCCGGGTTCGGTACGCCGTTCGCATCCTCGATGCCGGACAAAACGAATGCGAAGGGCTTGACGACGAATGGCGCCGTCGCCCCGCGGATGCCATCGGGCAGGTTCGGGTCGGCGACATTGTCATCGGCGAAACTGAGCTGGATACGGCCCGCATCCTTGTAACGGCCCGTCACGGCCGCCTGGCCATTGCTGAAGACCACCGCTTGCGCAACGGCGGCGGCCTCCGATGTTGCTGCCGCAACGCCATCGACCGTCGGCGCAATGCTGCCGTTAACCGGGTTTGCAAAATCAAACCAGGTCTTCAGGTCCTTGGTGCCATCGTAGGTCTCGATGACACCGCACGCCGGGTCTGACGGCGTCTGCCCATAAGCCGTGATGTAGATCGGGAAATCCACCGCCGCCACCTGCGATGACGCGAATGGCACGACGATGCCCGGCGGGTTCGCGAGCGGTGCCGCCGTCACGCTGAAGCCGCTGGCGGAGAACGTCATCGGCCCTTCCGCATCGGTGTCGCGAATGCCGGGATCGGAGGTCTGGTACACGTCCATATCGAACACTGCCGGACCTTGCGTGTACGACAGCGCAAACGTTGCCTCGGACTCGCCGAGCGGCCAGTCGTAGGTTGCAACACCATCGTCCGCAGTCGCGTCGGCGAACACCCCGCTGCCGCTGACCAGTGTCCACGTGCCGTTGCCGGTCTGCGTATCGAGCGTCACCTGGGCGTCGTAGTCGAGACGCGGCGTGCCAGACAGGCTGTCGACCACTTCAATGCCGACCGTCTCATCCACGCAGTGTATGCCGTAGCCATCATGCGTGATAGTGAACTCGGCAGCAGCGCAGGAATTGCAGGGCCGTGTCCGGTTCATATGATCATCAATTTCCGCTTGCGTAATCGCTGCGTCCCAGATTACGAGCTCATCGACATCGCCGTTCCAGTAGCGGTTGCGCTGTTGCGAGTTCTCACCAATGAACAGCGCGAAATTATTCGTGTTGATGGCCGCGGAGTAACTGGCGGTATTGACCAGGTTGCCATTGATGTAGATACGCATCTCGGACCGGTCGTAGGTCGCGGCAACGTGGTACCAGACACCCGGGCTCGGCACGACGTTGCTGTTCAGGTCCGCGCCCGCGCAGCCGCCGTTCAGGCCGAAGGTAATGCCGTGTCGCGTATTGCCGGGCAGGGAATCTGAAATTGCGCAACCGCCGTTCAGGTGCAGCCGGTAGGCGCTGTCTCCCTTGGCGGCAATGGCTTCCCAGTTTTTCAGCGAACCGCTGTTGTGGCGTATCCAGACAGCCAGGCTTACGCCTTCAGCAAGATCGAGCGCCGCATTGTCCGGCACGGAGACGTACGATGAACTGCCGTTGAAACCGGCGGCGCTGCACATCTGCCCGTCCGGCTCCACAACGATGCCGCCAGTCGATACGCCGTCCAGGCCGTTTGGGCCGGCGTCGATGACGGCGCTACCGTCGAATCCCAGCGTGCAGTCATCGAGCGGCCAGTCGCCAACGACATTTGGCACCGGCACCGTGCAGATGGTCACCTCACCTTTCTCGCCGCCGTAGTACACCGTGCCGGTGGACGAGACCCACACATCCCGGATATCGTCATCCGCCTCGGTCGATTCCTGCCACGTGCTACCGTCGAAGTACAGCACGGTACCGTCTTCGCCGCCAGCGTAGATCTGGCCGTCGGGGCTGCCATAAATGCCGTACAGGTCGTCCCCGGCGCTGGCTACGACCTGGCAACTGTTGCCATCGTTCCGCAGGACTTCGTCCTTATGCACCATGTACAGGTTGCCCTCGCCATCGCCCCACAAGGCCCGGACATCGTTGCCTGCAGCGGCATTCATCGTTTACGCCGGTCCAGTTATTGGCCTGGCGATCGTAAATGTAGACCTCGCCGCGTTCGTTCATCGCGTAGACGTAGTTGGCATCACCCCAGACATCCACAACATCGCGCTTGTCGGTGCCGGCCGCCGAACTTTCGTTCGACCAGTTGTTGCCGTCGAAGCGGTAGATCAGGCCTTTCTGACCGACGGCGTAGACCTCGTTCCCCGAAGCGGCCCAGACGCCATACAGGTTACTCTTGCCCGGTGCAAACCCGGAAATATCCACCCACGACCCGCTGACCAGGCGTATCGCCGTGCCGTCTTCGCCGACCGCGAATGCCGTTGCTGCGTCCACTACAGAAACGTCAAGCAGATCATCCTGTTTGATGGGGCTCGGCATTTGCGTCCATGCTGTACCGTCAGTAACGATGGATTTCGCCAGCGGCTGCCAACGCCAATCACATTGCTGTCACTGCTGCCGGAGATCCCGAGGAAGTCCTCGCCGCTGACGGTTTCGCTCACGCAGACCGGCATTGCCGCGAGCGGCGCGCTCGCCGCCAGCAGCCCGACCGCGCAGACGCGCGGGAGCACACGGCGCCAGCTGGCAAACATTTGATCAGTCATGACCGGACTCCATAATTACGATGCATCCGTAACGGTCGCGCGCACCCGGCGGGACACATAATCCGGACTGCCGTAGCTGCCCGCCTGCGCGAACGCGTCGATGACGTAGACGGTGCTCGTGCTGCCGCCTTCAGCATGGGTCGTGCTCGTGCACTGCGCCTCGACGACAAAGCCCGACAGGCCGCCTTCGGTCAGCGGGATCGATTGCGAACCACAGTTACCGTTGACCAGTGCATCGTAGGTGGCAGCCTCGATGCCGGCCTTGGCCGCCGCATAAGCGCGGGCTCCCTGCGTTGCCAGCACCACCGTCTGCTGCTGCACCGCGGTCAGGCGCACGGCCACGGCACCGAGGGCAGCGAGTACGATCAGCAGGAACAAGGCCGGTACCAGCGAGAAACCGTCATCATTGCGTGCAAGTCCAGGGATCATTGTCGCGCTCCGCTATGGCACATTGTCGACGTGCACCTGGTGCAACAGCGACACTGTCTCACCGGCTTCGCTGACGGAAATCGTCAGCGTGACAAGCCCGGCACGCTGAGCCGTGCCCGGGGCATAGTTCAGTTCGCAGGCACTGACGCGATTCGTGATCAGTGTTTCCGTCGCGCCGGCACCCACCAGTTCCGCATGGCTGTCACGGCTCGACTGGTTCGCTGTAATTGAATAGCCCGCATAGCGGCGCAAGGTTCCGGCACCGGGGTCACAAAGGTAAGTTACCGGGCCATCGACCAGGAACAGCCGCTGGCCCGGCGACCCAAAAGCGAAGCGGAACGACGGCGTCAGCGTAATCCTGTCCTCGCCGGGCGTGGCTGCGTCATCTATGTCGATGCGTGTATTGGCCGGCGTGATGACGTTGGCGAGCTCGTAGGCGTCCGCGCCCGGCACACCGACGTTGTAGATCGAAAGGTAATGGTTCGTCGATGAAAACGGCACGCGTGATCGACGTAAACTGGCCGACGCTGTTGAAGTGCGCCGTCCGCGCTGCTGAAATCGAGCTGGCTGTCCGGGTCGACCGGCGGCGGCGTTGCTCCCGGTAACGGACGCCATCCACGGAGTTGAGCATCTCGAGGGCCACCGTCCCACCCGTTGCAGTGACGCGCACACTGTTTGGCAATGCCCGACGTACGTCCCGGGCGAGACGCCGTAACGCGCTTTCGGCCAGGTCGACGAGTTCCGCGCGCCGTGTTTGATCGTCGAAAGCAGCAATCGGGCCCGCGATGAACATTGCCATGAACGAGACGACGATCGAGCTGATGACGATGGTCACGATCAGCTCGACCAGTGTGAACGCCTGTTGCCGGTGCTTTATGGCGCAGGCGATCTCGGCTCCGTTGCAGCGAAGGCCTTCGGGTGTAGACGCTTGATGTCCGTGCTTCATGGCATCAGTACCGGGTGCGGTAGCCGCTCAGCGTCAGGCTGACGTCGGCGCCCCGGCTGACCGTGACGTCGATGCGCACGGCATCAGCTGCCGGAACAGACGGCAGTGCTGAAGAATTGCTGACATTAACCGAAACAGTGTATGCCGCGAGCCCGGCGATCGGGGTTCCGAACTGGTCGCGCGGAGGGGCATCGACGAGGCCGTCGTAGTCGTCGAGATCGTCATAGGCGGCGCGGCTACCTTCGCCGTCGGCGCCATCCGGGTCTGCATATGCGCGGAGCAGAATTTCCTCGAGATAGGCCTCGGCAATTGCCGATGCCTGGTGGCGGATCATCGGGTCCGCGCTGGCCGCCGTGTTCGACGCCAGTACGCCGAGGACGGCGCCGGCGGCGATGGCTACGATTACGATAGACACCAGCAGCTCGACGAGCGTGACGCCGCGCTGTAAAGCAATGCCGTCATCGCGAGGAGCGAAGCGACGTGGCGACCTCGTGCCGGAACCGTCGGTGCCAGCTTCACGAGATTGCCACGCTGCGCTCGCAATGACGCTGCCGGATCGCCGCGCTGCGCTCGCGATGACGATTGGTCTTGTCATGGGCCGGTCACCAAACCGCTATCGGCCTGGATGTTCAGCGTATGCGGTCCGATGGAAATAAATTGATTCGACCCCAGATTGGTGCGGCCTAGTGGATCGAAGACAAAGGTCAGAGGCATGGCGGCCGTCACGCCCGACGGGGCTGAGCCAGAGGCAGACTGGCCTGTTGACAACAGGACGGGCTCGGGAAAGCTGGCGTCGGAGGGATCGCAATGTCCCGCCGCACCAGACTGCAACGCGAGGATGTAACCAGTCCGGCGCAACGTCGGCCCTTACTCGGCAGCCGCTGCCGACGGCTACTTTTTGCGCATAACGCAGTGCCGATGCCAGCTCTTCGGCATAGGCACGTTCATCGAAAGTACGGTTGTCGAAAAATCGCGGACCCGCCAGGGCGCCAAGGATGCCGATGATAACGATGACGAGTATCAGTTCGACCACCGTCAGACCGGACTCGCGGGCGACGGCACAGCTCGCGAAACCGGCTTGTGCCGGCAACTGCAATCTGCGGATAGATGATCATTCTGCACTCTATCGGAGCAGGCCCTGCATCATCGAGATGATTCATACGGCGGTACTCGTCATCGCGAGGAGCGTAGCGACGTGGCGATCTCGTACTGGGTCTGATTGCCAGGTTCATGCGATCGCCGCGCTACGCTGGATGTCCCCGGGACAGGTCGGCCGGCAAACGCATTCCAGCAGCCCGGTAATTCATCGCAGTCGACAATGCTCGGTGCGCCGGTGGTTGCCTCGGTGTATTGCACTGAACAGTTAGCGGCGTCTGTCGCACCATCCTTCTGAATGGTGACAGAGCTACCGGAGGGCGCGCCAGCGCTAAAGCCGGTCAGATCCGACAGTGTATTAGCAGCACTCGCAGCATCCGGATAGCCATTCGCAATAGTGATTGTTTCACCTTCCATGTCGACCGTTGCCGGGCTGCCCTGCGCGCAGATACAGGCCATGCGCCATTGCCGAGGCACTGCGCAGACTGCCAGCAAGCCCCTGAACTGTCGCAGCACGTGCTTCACTTTCCAGTGACGCAAACCGCGGCAGGGCAAACGCCGCCAGGATACCGAGCAGTGCAATGACGACTACCAGCTCGATGAGCGTGAAGCCGCGTGTAGTTACCCTATTCATAGTGTCTTCCTTACTCCAGAGGTTTGAACCATCGCTGTCATTCCGAACAGCGCTTTATTAAATACTGATTGACGTCAGAAATTACTTCCCCCGGACAACCAGTCTGCGCCGGCTACACGTAATAGCCTAATTCCATATAATTCATCATTTTGCGCACTAAAAATGCCGTCTGCGTCACGATCTTCGAAGATCACGCGCACGGCGAACTGCGGATTGTCAAAAGTGTGATCCCGTACCGAAGGTGCGTACGGTTTACCGGTCTTGTAGACCAGCCGGTTACTGACCGCATCGAAGTACCAGTGACGTGCCGGCAGGTCCGTGCCGCCGCCTGCGTACACACCCGCATAGGTTGCGGGCGGCTCCAGCAGCAGCTCCATCGGCATCCATCTGCTCCAGTTCTGCAATGCTCGCAGACTGTCCGCGTGCTATGCGTTGAGCCGCCTCCATCACCAGAGAACTTTTGAGTTGACTTTCGACGGTCAGCACCGCAACGCGCTCGGCCTCATCGAGGTAAGGAAGCAACCGGCTGATCGCGACAACCATCAATACGCCGATAATAATAATGACGACCGTGAGTTCGAGCATCGAAAAGCCCGCGCTTCGCAAGCGCCGCATCGTCTGCACCAGTACCAATGCCCCCGGCCGATTCACGGTTAACCCGCCCTTGCCCTGGCAACCATGTCCCACATGGGGAGGAACACACCCAGCGCCAGTATCAGCACCATGGCACCGACCGCTACAATCAGGATGGGCTCGAGTGCGGCGCTTAAGTTCTCAAGGTCGTAGTCGACCTCGCGCTTGTAGTAATCCGCCGACTCGTCAAGGAGTTCCGGCAGTGCACCGGTTTCTTCGCCGAGTGCGATCATCTGCAATACAAGGGGCGTAAACAGTGTCGTGCTGCGGGCTACCGAAGACAGCGACTCGCCCCGCTCTACGCCCGCGTTAAGTGACTTCAGCTTTTCCGCGAGCCAGACATTGCCGATCGAGTCAGAAATCGTGCGCAGTGTTTCATTGATCGGCAGACCGGCTTCCAATGCGACAGCAAGCGAACGCGTGACGCGTGCAAGTGCCGCGTTGCTCATGATGACGCCGACAACCGGTATTCGAAGCTTCATCCGGTCCCATCTCATGCGCCCGGATGCGGTCTTCAGCCATGAACGAATGCCCATGACTCCAGCGGCGATCATCAGCAGTGCCAGCGGCCACTCGTTAGCCGCGAAATCCGACACGCCCATGATGATCTTGGTCGGCAGCGGGACCTGGTCCCCCAGCGCGCGAAATATTGGTGCAAAGGCCGGGATGACAAACATCGTAATGATAGCCAGCGCCGCGGCAATCGCGATAACGACGATGATGGGGTAACGAATCGCGGACTTGACGCGGCTGCGGATGTCCTGGTCGGTACTCAGGTACTCGTACATGCGCAGGAACGATTTTTCCAACGTGCCAGTCGCTTCACCGATTTCGACAATACTGACAAACAGCGGTGAGAATATTCGCGGGTGCCGCGCGAAGGACCTTGACAGCACGCGGCCGGATTCAAGGCTGGCGATGACATCGACCAGCGCCGCTCTCAGCACTTCGTTATGCGTCGTCTCCATCAGCCCTTGCATGCCTTTCAGCAATGGCAGGCCGGTGCGCGTAATTGTGTACATCTGGCGGCAGAAAAGGATCAGGTCCTTGGGTGAAGGCTGGCCGCCGCCGAGCCGGCGCCATAGTTCGCCGACGGTCATCGTCGTGGTCTCGGACGTATCGCGGATTTCGACCGGTGTGACGCCGGTGTAGATCAGCTTTGATGCGACGGCATCGGCGGAACTTCCCGTCGTGCGACCGCTGATCAGCTCACCGCGGGCCGAGCGTCCCTTGTAGGCGAATTCGGCCATGTCAGTGCGCTCCGTCCCCGCTCGCCGCCGCCTTGCGCGGCACGGTTTCATAGTCGAGACCGCCAGATATTCGTATTGCCTCGTCAATGGACGTAGTGCCTGCGATCGCGTAACCAATTGCGCCTCGTGCAAGCGGCACGTAACCACGGCTCTTGTTTGCAGCAGCCAGGAAACCGTCGATATCCTGCTGGCCGATCTTCTCTGTCAGCAACGAATCGATTTCCAACAGCTCATAGACGCCAATGCGGCCCCGATAACCCGTCAGGTAGCAGTAGTTGCAGCCTCGCCCGCGCACGAACTCGGCATCGGCCGGGTACGCCTTGCCGAGCTGCGCCTTAAGCCACGATTCCTGGCCGGGCGTCGGGCTAACGGGTTCGCGGGCAACTCTTCGCAAACTCGCCGCACCAGCCGCTGAGCGACGATGCCGTTAAGCGCAGCAGCTATCAGGTAGCCCGGCGCACCCATGTCCAGCAACCGGTTGACTGTGGCTGGTGCGCTGACCGTGTGTACTGTCGAGAACACCAGGTGCCCGGTCATGGCTGCGCGCAGACCGATGTCCACCGTTTCCTTGTCACGCATTTCGCCGATCAGCATGATGTCCGGGTCCTGCCGCAAAGCCGTGCGCAATACACGACTAAAATCGAGCCCGATGCGGGCATTGACCTGTACCTGGTTGATGCGCGCCAGGCGATACTCAACCGGATCCTCGATTGTGATGATCTTGGTCGCCGGGCGATTGATGTGATTGAGTGCGGAATAGAGTGTCGTCGTCTTGCCGCTGCCGGTAGGCCCGGTAACCAGCACCATGCCCGGGCCGCTCGATCAGCGACGTGAAGCGCTCAAGAATGTCATCGGGCATACCGAGCTTTGACAGCGACAGCAGATTCGCAGACTGGTCGAGCAAGCGCATGACGACTGCCTCGCCATGCTGCACGGGCATTGTCGATACGCGCACATCCAGGTTCTGCGTGTTGACGCGTATCGAAAAGCGCCCATCCTGCGGCAGTCGCTTCTCGGAAATATCGAGACCGCTCATCAGCTTAAGGCGAGTGACCAGCGCCGAAGCAACGCCCTGCCTTCGATCAGGTGCTCCTGCAGTATTCCGTCAACGCGCTGCCGGACGCGCAGTACCTTTTCGTCCGGTTCAATATGGATATCGGAGGCACTAACCTGCACGGCATCCTTGAACATCGACTGCAGCATTTTGATAACCGGCGCATCGTCCGAGCCCTCCTCCACGGACAGCTCGTCGATATCGATGCCGCCGTCGCCAAGGTCTTCCTTGACGGCAACTGCAAGCTTGTCGATTTCATCGGTGCGCCGATAGATGATATCGATCGTGCGAAGCAGGTCCGACTCTTTGAGCAATGCGAGCCGGAACGGCTTCTGCAGGATTCTTCTGGCATTCGTCCTGGGCCGTACGTCGGTAGGATCCCGCCATGCCGATCAGCAGGCTGTCCCCTCATCCTGCAGCACGAGCGCGCGGTGGCGCCGGGCATGAACTTCGGCCAGGCGCGTAACGACGTCGGCATCCAGCTTGAGGCCCGTAATGTCGAGATACTCGATGTTCAGGCGTTTCGACAGGAAGCTGTGCAGCTCTGACTCGCTGATTGCGCCGACTTCCATCAGCGCGCGACCCAGCTTGTGCCCGGTCTTCTTCTGCGACGCGAGCGCATTTTTCAGCTCGTCATCACTGATGACCCCGGCCTCGAGCAGCATTTCGCCGAGGCGCATCTTCTTGCGCGTCGCAGCTCCGCCTGCCATTTTTGCTGCCTCAGTCACACCCGGCTTCCCTGTTCGTTGTGTTCATAATCTGGCTGCACGATCAGCGCGCCGGCCTGCGAACACGCTGGAGGGATTCGTTGGCCGCGGCCGCCCAGACGCTGTCGTTGTCGACGACGATCGGCTTCAGCAGTATCACGAGCTCGGTCTTGCTGTTGACGTCACGCTGCGTGCGAAACAGTGCGCCAAGCCCCGGGATGCGCCCCAGCACCGGCGTCGCAAACGTTTCCTTACGGCTCGAATCGCGCATCAGCCCGCCGATGACAATAATCTGGCCGCTGCGCGCCTTGACAATACTGTCTGACTCGCGCACTTCGCTGAAGGCAAGCGGCAATGTGTCCGTTTCGCCGGACACGGTCAGGTTCTTTTGCTGGTCGACGACTTCGCTTACCGTCGGGTGTATGTGCAGGATCACCTCGCCATCGCCGCTGATCTGTGGCGTCACGTCCAGCGCTACGCCGGAGAAAAACGGTGTCAGTTCGACATCGCGCGATGTCGTCGACGACGTACCGGTCACCGTGTTGCTGCTGACGTTGGTGACGAAAAACTCATCCGAACCGGCCTTGATGACTGCCTTCTGGTTGTTGAGCGTCGACACCCGCGGGCTCGACAGCACGCGCGTGTCGCCCTGCGATTCAAGCAGTTCGATAAAGGAATTGAAGTCGCCGATATCGAACGCCATCGTGAAAGCGCCGCCCATCGTCGAATTGACGAAGCCCTCAACAACGGTTCCCGGAGACACCGTTACCGGATTGCCGCCCAGGTTGTTGAGGCCGACCGGAAAATCCGGCGGTGGCGCGGTCTGCCCGAACGTGTATGTATCGCCACTGCTGTTCTGTGCGACGGCGACCCAGTTGATACCGGCCTGGAAGGCGTCGTTCAGGCGCACTTCAATAATCTTTGCTTCCAGTATGACCTGGCGTTGCGCAATGGTCTGGATGGCGACCAGGTACTCCTCGACATCGCGCAACTTGTCCGGCATGGCGCTGACGACGACAACACCCGACTGCGCATTGACGACAACCTGGTGCCCGTCGCCCGGGCCGACGATGGACTGCACCGTCGATTCGAGCTCGGACCAGAAATCGGCTTCGTAAGTCGTCTCGATCCGCGAGCCGCTGACGTCCTGGGACTGACCCCCACTTTCGATGCCGCCGCCACCGTAAAGATCCTGGATGCCGCTGCCGGTCGCGCCGACATTGCCGCGTGCGTTGCGACGCCCGCCTTCGCTAACCTGTCCGGAACTGACGCGGGTGCGCGACGAGCCGCTGCGCTGCAGGTTCAGGTAATCGATCTGGAAGATGCGGCTTTGCACACTGGCCGGCAGTACGACGTAGCCGGCGCTGCTGCGGCGGTACGCGTACCCGTAGACATCGCTGACAACATCCAGCACTTCATCGACCGTGACGTTCTTGAGCGTCAGCGAAATTTGTCCCGTAACGTCCGGATGCACGACGATGTTGTGTTCCGTGCCGTCGACCAGGGCCATGAAAAATTCACCGGCGTCGGTATTACTGGAATTGACGTTGAAGCGTACTTCGTCGGGCACGGCGGCCTGGCGTTCCGCGAAGGGTTGTGGCATTTCGCTTTCGCGTGCTGGCGGCGGTGGCGCGGGCCTTGCCGCCTCCTCGAGCGCCGTGTCAATACTGTCTGCGGGCGCCGGTTCATCGCCCTGCGGCAGGAGGGAGGCGCAACCACTGAGTACCAGGCTGGCCGCCAGCAGCGCCGACAACGTACAACTGTCATTGCGAGCGAAGCGTGGCAACCTCGCACAGCTTGGCGGAGGCGGTGTAGTTACGAGGTCGCCACGTCGCTGCGCTCCTCGCGATGACGGGGCGGTGACGTCTCGCGCTGACGGGGTAGCGCCGTCATTGCGAGCGCAGCGTGGCAATCTCGCACAGGCTGGCAGAGGCGGTGTAGTTACGAGGTCGCCACGTCGCTGCGCTCCTCGCGATGACGGGGGTGCGAGTTCGCCATGTCGCTGCGCTCCTCGCGATGACGTAAATTCGGATACCGGTTTTACTGAACTCACCCTGCTTCTCCCAATCCTTTTCATTTTCGTGTCGCGTGATTCAGCAGCGGCACGACAAGTATCTTGTTGTTTCGCAGAAAGCTGACCTTGTCCGCCTCGATTTCTCTGACGGTGGCGCCATTGATGGCATCGCCCTCCCGGACCCGCTGACCGTTAACAATCGCGAGTCGCCGGTCGCCCGAAATGAACACCGCGCTGACGGTCAGCGCCCGGGCACGCTGTGCCGGTGCGGGCTCCTGCACGCGCGTCGGTCGTGTCGGGTCGCGCATGGGTTCCACGGACCCGGCGGACGGCGCCAGCAGCAGGCCGGCAACCACAACTGCAATTGAAAGCAGGTTACGCACCGATCCACTCCTCATCGAGACTCATCGTGCTCACCTCTATCCGGATGCGGTTCCGCGGGTAGTCGAGTACCTCGATATCGAGGAACTGCCAGTAAAGTCGCCACGGCAATGCCTCGATCTGGTCGAGGTAGGCCAGCGCATCGAAATAGCTGCCCTCGACCTCGATCTCGAGCGCATGGCGGTAGAGCACGGGCGGGCTGCCCTCTTCATCCGCCGGCAGGGCTTCCGCATCCAGGTTCCGAATGTGCATCAGGCGCAGCCCTGACTGGCTTTTCAAGACGCGTTCAAGCACGAATGCCATTTCTGCCGGGTCTACCAGCTCCCCTGAGTACTCGCCCAGTGCCGCATCAATCTCGTCCATGCGGTGCCTGATCAGGGCATAGCGCGTGCGCTGTTCGGAACCGGATTGCGCGAGTTGCAGCACCTGGTCCTCCAGGCTCTGGTTTGCCGCAGCGATGCGAGCCTGCACGGCCGTGATCTCAGCTCGCGCGGCGTCCGCCTTCAGCAGCAGCGGCTGCATGAACAACATGTGCCAAATGAAGCCGGCAAGGACGAGCACCGTCACAAAGACCAGCATGCGTTCGCGCAACGTCAGTGCATCGACGCGTTTGAACAGCGCATTGCAACGAACCACTAGTTGACTCTGCGCGTTCACCGTCCCACCAGCGCTTCGCTGCCGAGTGAGCTGTCACTCGAAACGACGAACGTCACCGTGTCATCGGCATTATCCACGCCGCGATCGATGATCAGCCTGTGAAAACGCTGTTCGGCAAAGGCCGGCTCATCAGCAAGACTCTGCAGGTAGACCGGCACGAAGCCAGCCTGCATTGACTCACCCTGCAGCCAGGTCTTTTCACCCCGCGCGGACAAGGAAATATGTGTCAGCCAGAGGCCATCAAACCCCTGGCGCGCCAGCGCGCGAAGATGGGACGAGAAACCGTCCGTATTGCCGAGATCCGGTCCCTCGATGAGGGCGAGACTCGCTTCTTTCTCCCGCAACAGTTCCGACGCCTCGTCCAGCTTCTGCGCCCAGCTTTGCTCGCCCATGACGTCATGAATCGTGCCCCGCAGATTCTCAAGCCGCTCGAGTGCCGCCGCTTCCTGCGCGCTGATAACGCGCAAGTCGCCCGCGACACTGCCAACGCGATTCGCCGCAAAAGCATAGATCAGGATCATTGCGATGAAAAAGGCACCGCAGACCTGCAGCAGCAGTGTGGACGGCAGTACAGTCGTCTGCTCACGAAACCGGGACTGGAGAAAGTTGACCTGTTGCTGCATGACTATGCCGCCTGCCGCACAGGTGCTTCGGATCGCAGCGCCGCGCCAATCGCCAGCAGGCACTCATGCTGCGTTTCCTCGCTGAGTGGCTCGCTGATATCGAACAGGTCGGCAAGGTCGAGCATTGTGGCATCCAGGCCAAGCTGGTCACGCAATGCCTCCTGCAGCACACCGATGCCGCTGCCAGGGCCGAGCACCAGGTCGCTCACAGCGCGGCAGTCGTAATGCGTTTCGTAATAGTCAAGGGAACGCTGTAGCTCCAGGCAAATCTTGGGTATCAGAGCCTCGCGGCTCTGTGTGCCGGGCGTTTCGTCGAGGGCCACCTGCCCGACATCGATGCGTCGGACGAGGTACAGCACGCCGCCCCGGGTAATCGTCAGCAATCCACAGTCATCAGTAAAGTGCAGGAATGCAACGCCGCGGCTATCTTGCGGCAGACGAACAGCAATGTTTCGCAGACACAGCTCCGGCAGGTCGATCGCATCAGCTTTGAGCCCGGCCCGCTTCACCTGGGCCACGAGTGACTCGACTGCCGCCTGACTTGTCACTGCCGCATAGGCCAGACGGTTTTTGTCCGCCGCGTGCCTGCGCCGGCATGTCCAGCAGTTCGATGATGGCCTCGTCCAGCGGCGTGTCGATACGATCTCGAATTCGCCAGGCCAGTGCCTGTTTCAGTTCGTCGCGCGGTGCGTTGGGCAGTTCCTCGAGCATCAGCTGGTAGCTGCCCCGGGCAGGACCGTGCTTACGGGTAGTTTCTGCAGCGCCTTTATATCGACGCCGGATTTTGTGAAATCCGGCTCGCCGCTGTCGCCCGTTATGACATCAAATACATGTACCTCAAGTACCGGGCGAGCCGCCGTTCCATCGGACACACGAACGAGAGCTGCGCGCTGACCGTTGATCGTCAGGGCGGCCCGAGCAGTGGCTGAAGAATTGCCTCCAAAGCCTTGAAACATAAGTGCCCATCCGTGCGATTTGACAGAATGTCGGCGGTATAGGCGCGGCGGTCTGGGGTCTTGCGTGAGGCTGGTCACAAATACCGGCTTGGTGCGGGGTAGGGGGTAAAACATTGACCGATAAAGGGTAATTTTGTGACGTTGGACACACTTTGTGCCTCGCGATGACCCCGTCATTGCGAGGCGGCGTAGCCGCCGTGGCAATCTCGCACCGTCGTTGCGAGGCGGCGTAGCCGCCGTGGCAATCTTGGACAGGTTGGCAGAGTCACAGGATTCACGAGATCGCCACGCCCTTCGGGCTCGCGATGACGGGGCCGGCGAGATCGCCACGCCCTCCGGGCTCGCGATGACGGGGCCGGACGAGATCGCCACGCCCTTCGGGCTCGCGATGACGGGGCCGGGCGAGATCGCCACGTCGTTGCGCCCCTCGCGATGACGGGGGTACTAACCCGGTTCGTCGCGGCCGTAGCCTGCGACGGTCGCCGTGAAAACGACGTCAGTCGAGCTGTTCAACGCGGTTTCGGCGGAATCCTGCAGTACGCTGATGACAAAGCCGACCGCAACAACCTGCATGGCAACGTCATTCGGGATACCGAACAGGCCGCAACTCAGCGGAATCAGCAACAGCGAGCCCCCGGCGACGCCCGATGCGCCACAGGCTGACAAAGCAGCGACGACACTAAGCAGCAGCGCGGTCGCGAAATCGATATTGATGTTCAGCGTGTGCGCGGCGGCCAACGTCAGTACGGTAATCGTAATGGCGGCGCCACCCATGTTGATCGTTGCGCCCAGCGGTATCGTGACGGCATACGTGTCTTTGTCCAGCCCGAGCTTTTCGCTGAGCCGCAGGTTGACGGGAATATTGGCCGCCGAACTTCTTGTAAAGAACGCAGTAATGCCGCTCTCGCGCAGGCAGCGCAATACCAGCGGGTATGGGGTTGGTACGTATCCGGACCCAGACGATCAGCGGATTGACGAGCAGCGCCATGATCAACATGGCGCTAATCAGCACGGTCAGGATGCGAGCATAACCGGCCAGTGCGGACAGACCGGCTTCAGCCAGATTGCCGGCGACCAGCCCGAAAATACCGATCGGGGCGAGACGAATGACGACGCGGACCACCGTCGTGACGGCGTCAGACAGATCACCCAGCGCCGTCCGCGTCGTTTCCGATGCGTGCCGCAGCGTAACGCCCAGCGCCACACCCCAGACGAGGATGCCGATGAAGTTACCGTCCATGATCGCGCTGACGGGGTTGTCGACCAGCTTGAACAACAGGTTGCTCAACACTTCGCCGATACCCTGCGGCGGCTTCATGGCGACGCCGCTGATGTCGAGGACCAGTGTCGTCGGAAACAGCATGCTGATCAGCACGGCCACGAATGCGGCGCTCAGTGTACCGATCAGGTACAGCAGTACGATCGGCTGTATGTTCGCCTGGCGTTCGCGCTTCTGGTTGGCGAGCGCGGAGGCAACCAGCACCAGTACCAGTACCGGGGCCACCGCCATCAATGCCTGGACGAACAGGCGGCCCGAGCACCATGACGGACGCGGCTGCCTCGGTCGACACCAGCGCCAGCAGGGTACCAAGGACGATGCCCACGGCAATCTGCAGGACGAGGCTTCCGGACAGTATGCGTTGCAGGAGAGTGTTATTGGACATGGTGCCTTCCCTGGTCTATGGCTGCGTCAGCGGCAAGCCTGGATTCTGGTTATGCGCGGGTTGCGGCACGTCCCGCAACCTTACGGTCATATTATTCTAGTCGTTGATACGAGCACGTTCGATAGCTTCGACGATCAGCTGGCGCGCCATCGCCGCATCGTGCCAGGCGCCAATCTTGACCCATTTGCCAGGCTCGAGATCCTTGTAATGTTCGAAAAAGTGCTCGATCTGCTCGATCGTGATTTCCGGCAGGTCGGAAAAGTTCGCAACATTGTCGTAGCGGCGCGTCAGTGCGTGTGAAGGCACGGCAAGAATCTTCTCGTCCTGGCCGGAATTGTCCTCCATGATAAGTACACCGATCGGCCGTACGTTAATGACGCAGGCTGGAATCAGTTGTCGCGTGTTGCAGACCAGCACGTCGATCGGGTCACCGTCGTCGGACAGCGTATGGGGCACGAAGCCGTAATTGCCGGGATACGCCATCGGCGTGTAAAGGAAACGGTCCACGACGAGTGTACCGGCCTCCTTGTCCATTTCGTACTTGATGGGCTGGCCGCCGAGCGGCACTTCGATGATGACGTTGACGTCGTCCGGTGGATTATTGCCAATCGCAATCGCATCTATGCGCATGCCGGGGTCCCGGTGTGAATGTCGGGTATAAAGGTACCACCGTCATCGCGAGGCGCGTAGCGCCGTGGCGATTCGTACCGTTCACCGCTCTGCCCACTTCCCGAGAATCGCCCACGCGCTGGCGCGCTCGCAACGACGGATTGCCGCGCCTCTGCGGGCTTGCAATGACGCTGTCGTCATCGCGAGGCGCGAAGCGCCGTGGCGACCTCGTATGGACACTGGCTCTGCCAATCGGCACGAGATTGCCACGCGCTGCGCGCTCGCAACGACGGATTGCCGCGCCTTGCGGGCTTGCAATGTCGGTCACGACGTCTTCACCGGCCCGATCCACACCTGCTGCGCATTGACGAACTCGTGGATGCCGTGCGGGCCCAGTTCGCGGCCGATACCGGAGCGCTTGATACCGCCGCTCGGCAGGCGCGGGTCCGTCTTGACGATGCCGTTGACAGCGACCTGGCCTGCTTCGATTTCGGCCGCCAGCGCTTCACCGCGTTCGGTACTGGTCCAGATTCCAGCGGCGAGACCGTACGGCGTGTTATTGGCAATACGCATCGCATCCGCTTCATCTTTCGCTTTCATGACGACGGCCACCGGGCCGAAGGTCTCTTCGCAGCCCGCCGTCATATCTTCCGTGACATCTGGTGAAGGCAACGTTACCGGGTAGTAAAACCCGTCGCCACCGGGCATTACACCGCCCAGCAGGCAGCGTGCACCCGCGCTGACTGTTTCTGTGACCTGCCGGTGCAGGTTGTCGCGCAGGTCGGCGCGCGCGACTGGGCCTACGTCGGTCGATTCGTCCCGGGGATCGCCCATCTTGAGGCGTCCCAGCCGCTCTTCAAGCAGCGCAACCATCCGGTCGTAAACAGAGGCCTCGACAATGATGCGTTTGGCAGCGATGCAGCTCTGGCCGGCATTAATAATGCGCGAGAGCGTGATGACATCGGCGGCTTTTTCCAGGTCCGCATCGGCGAATACGAGACAGGGATCGGAACCACCCAGTTCAAGGACCGAGCTCTTGATCTCGGAACCCGCAATCGAGGCGACGGCCGAGCCGCCCTTTTCCGACCCGGTAAACGAGACCGCGTGTATGCGTCTGTCGCGGATAACCGCTTCGACGGCCGGCGTCTCGATCGGCAGATTCTGCATGATGTGCGACGGTGCCCCCGCCTGCTCGAACAGGTCCGCGATGGCGGCGGCACACCCGGGCACGTGCGGATCGTGCTTCATGACACAGGTATTACCGGCCATCAGGGCCGGCGCGAAGAAACGGAAAGCCAGCCAAAACGGCGCATTCCAGGGCAGGATACCCAGGACTGTGCCGAGCGGCAGGTACTGAACGTAGCTCTTGGACGCGTCCGACTCGATCACCTGCGGCTGCAAGTAGGACTCGGCCTCACGCGCGAAATGCTCCGCGCACCAGGCGGATTTCTCAACCTCGCCACGCGCTTCACGGACCGGCTTGCCCATTTCCTCGGTCATCAGCGCCGCGAGCTCGTCGACGCGTTTTCGCATCAGGCCGGCGACGGCTTCGAGCACGCGGGCGCGTGCGGCGAAATCGGTCTTGCGCCACGTTTCGCGAGCAGCGCTTGCATTGGCAAGTATTTTCTCTACAGCCTCGCTTCCGGCGGGCTGTACTTCCCTGACAGTCTTGCCGCTGCTCGGGTCGACGGCGGTCAGCATTCATGCTCTCCTGCGTGTGTGTTAGTCGGGATTCGGCCAAATGCGCCGTGGTTAACAATACAATACTGCCGTCGTCGCGAGGAGCGCAGCGACGTGGCGATCTCGCAAATGAAACGTCGGCGGTAATCGGAGCGAGGTTGCCACGCCGCTACGCGGCTCGCAATGACCAAGTTGCCACGCCGCTGCGCGGCTCGCAATGACAGCGATTCGCTCAGGCGCTGGCGTCACCGATGCGTGCAATCGTTTCGGTTTGCGCCGTGGCTGGTGCCGCATGTTCCGGCTTGACGACGAAGTCCTCATCCAGCGTAAAGAACGATTCACAACCGTCCGCGGTCACGTAAATCGTGTCCGAAATGCCGACGGTCTTGTCGGCATCCACGCCCCACATCCATGGAATGATATGGAATGTCATGCCTTCCTCGAGCGGCGTCGAATTACCCTGCTTCAGGCTGACGATATAGCCCTCGTCCCAACTGGGCGGGAACGCAATGCCGATTGAATAACCGGAGCGCGTAATCAGGGTGGCACCGATATCGTTTTCGCTGATGATCGACCGCACCAGGTTGTCGGCATCCGATACCGTCAGTCCGGGGCGAATAATGGCCTTGACCGAACGCAGCGCCAGTTTCATCTTTTCCTGCGCCTTGTACATGGAATCTTTCAGGTCACCGAGTACCACAGTGCGCATCATCGCCGTGTGATACCTGCGATAGCAGCCGCCAACCTCGAGGAATACATGCTCGCCAGGCTGCACCGTACGCCCTTCCCAGGTCGCATGGCCGATCATCGTCCGCGGCCCCGACGTCACATAGGGCATAACCGCCGGTGGCTCGCCGCCGGCGCGGAACATGCTGTTGCTGATCGCGGCGCCGATTTCGTTTTCGGTCGCGCCGGCAACGACGGCGTCATAGCCTGCCTTCATACCGGCTTCGGTCGCCTCGGCCGCGCGCCTCATGACATCAATTTCAACCGACGACTTCCTGATTCGCCCCTGCTCGACGATGCCGAAGCAGTCGAGCAGCCGTCCATTCAGGAACGTCGTGTGAATGCTGTCCTGGTGATATGCCGGGAAAAAATAGCTGTTGCGTTCGTAGCCGATGTGCTTGCCGCTCAACCGAACTCGCGCAGCGACTCAACCAGCATCTGGATCGCATCGCCGGTATCGGGATAAGGACGTGTACGCTCGACCCACGTGCGCGCATGGATGTTCGATTCCTCCAGCGCACGCGTGATCATGAACGGTTCGTCTTCCAGCGGCACGACCAGTGCCTGGAAAAACGAGTAACCGGTGGTCTGGTAGTCCGTCAGGTACATCAGGTTTTCCGGGTCTGTAATGACCACCGCGTCGAGCAGCCGTTTTTCCATGCGCTCACGCAGGTCACCGACCCGCCGCTCGTACTCCTCTGAAGCGGAAACGTCATGTCATCGCGTCGAATCATGCTGCTTTCACCTTTGCAATCTCCCCTACAGAATCAGACAGGATCTGCAGCCCTTCGTCGAGGTCCGCCTGCGGAATCGTCAGCGGGGGGATCAGCTTGAGTACCCGTCCGCCCGTGCCGCTGGTGCCGGCCAGCAGTCCTGACTCGAAAGCGCGTGTCGCAATCTGCTTCGCCGTCTCGCCGTCGCCGGTATCGAGCCCCTGCATCATGCCCTTGCCGCGCACCTGGAAGCGTTTGCCGCTGACGCGCTTGCAGATACCGTCGAGATGCTCGGCCATCTGCTTGCCCTTGCGCCGCACCTCCTGCATCAGCTCGTCGTTGTCGAAATAACCGAGAGCCTCGATGCCGGCGGCAAACGACAGGCCCTGGCCGACGGAACGTCCCGGTGCTGCTCTCCCGGCGCCCAGTGCTTGTCGTGCTCGGGCTTGACGAGGTTCATCGCAAGCGGTGTTCCAAAACCGCCGATGCCCTTCGCGAGGTTAATAATGTCCGGATCGAGATCCATGCCGTCGAAGCTGAAATAGTTGCCGGTGCGGCCGCAGCCCGCCTGGATGTCATCGAGGATGAACAGCGCGCCGGTATCGCGGGCGAGTTTCTGCGTGGCCTGCAGCCATTCCTTGCTGGCCACCTTGACACCGCCCTCGGCCTGGATGGCCTCGACGAGAAAGGCCGCCGGCTTTTCAACACCGGATGATGAATCGTCAAACAACGCGCGCAGCCTCTCGACCGACTCAAGGCCGCAGCCCATCGTGCAGTCCATGCAGGTTTTTTCGCAACCAAACGGCTGATGCCTGACGTATTGAGCGGCACGCCCGGCGGCGTTGCGAAATACGAATTGCCTGTGCAGGCCAGCGCACCCAGCGTCATGCCGTGGAACCCGTGCGTGTAGGCGATAACGTTTTGCCGGCCGGCTGACCCTGCGCGCGAGTTTCAGCGCCGCTTCGACCGCGTTGGTGCCAGTGGGTCCGGTGAACTGCATCTTGTACTTCATGTTGCGCGGTTCGAGTATCGTACCGGCGAACTTCGCAATGAAATCGCGTTTGACCGTCGTGTACATATCAAGGCTGTGTGCCACACCATCGGCTTCGATAAACCGAATTAACGCCTTTTTCATGCGCTCGTTGTTGTGGCCGAAATTCAGGACACCGGCGCCAGCGAAGAAATCGATATACGATTTGCCGGCCTCATCAACCTGCCGGGCATTCTGATGCCCACTCGAATACCGTCGGGTACAGCCGGCAAATAGCCGCGGACCTCCGATTCCCATTGCTCAAAAATTTTCATCAAGGTCCTCCTGTTGCGAGGGGCGCCAGCCGGCACCGCTCATGATCCTGTCGCCTGCATCGTTGCATTCGACGCGTTTTCCCGTTCGCCCGGCAACGGCGCGCCGGCGAGGCGCGCGTAAATCCGCGCCACCGGTGAAATCAGCGCATCATTGAAGTCGTAGCGTGGGCTGTGGCAGGGCGTATCCCTGCCGGGGCCGTCGTTGGCACCGATCAGCGCGAATGCCCCCGGCCGCTCCCGCAAATAATAACTGAAATCCTCGGACGCCATAATCGGTAATGCGGTATCGTCCAGAGAAACCACACCAGGCCCGAACTCCGCCGCAAGTGCCTGCCGGAAGCGCGCTGCCTCGGGCGGATGATTGACGGTTGCCTGGTAGCGCGGGAATACCGTGACGGCGGCGTGGGCGCCGTAACTTTGCGCGGTCGCCTGCGCGATGCGCTGCACGTGCTCGACCAATGCCGGCTGGCGGCTCGTATCGGCGAGCCGGAAACTGCCCTCAAGCGTCGCCGTATCGGGAATCGTTGGTGGGCCGCTCCGGGCGTCAAATGAGGTCACACTGAGGACGGTCGCATCCTGCGCCGGCAGGCAGCGGCTGACGACCTGCTGCAGCGCGACGACGATCGCGGACGCCGCCAGCACCGGATCCCGGCATGCCTCCGGCTGGCTGGCGTGACCGCCCTGGCCGGTGACATCAATGCGAAAAGTGCCGTTGCCCGCCATGACCACGCCGTCCGGGCAGACGGCCTGGCCGACGCAGGCATGGCCGGCCAGTTGTGCCAGCCGAACACCGCATCAACCCCGTCGAGCGCGCCGTCCTCGATCATCCGCTTCGCGCCGTGACCCCCTTCCTCGGCGGGCTGGAACAGCAGCGTTACCGGTCCCGGAAGGTCAGCCTCGCAATGTTTCAGCCACTCGGCCGCCGCCATCAGTGTCGCGGTATGCCCGTCGTGACCGCAAGCATGCATCAGGCCCGTCGACTCTGATGCCCAGTCAGTGCCGGTTGCCTCATGAATCGCCAGCGCGTCGATATCGGCACGCAGCGCGATATGACGGCCCGGTGCATTCGCGGCCAGCCGTGCCACGGTGCCGGTATCGGCGCATTGGCGCCACGTAAAGCTACAACTCATCGAGGCGCGCACGTATGCGCTCCGCGGCCTGCTCCTGCCACCCGAGTTCCGGCTGGCGGTGCAGGTCATGGCGCAGGCCAACGGCACGCTGAATCAGTGCGCCCCACGGAATTGCATCAATTTCAGGCATCCCGCTACCTTAACATTGCAGGCACCAGTGCCGTCCAGCCGCGTGCCGCGCCAGCCGCCTCCTGGACACAGGGCACGGAAGCGCGGGAGGCCGGGTGCGGAACAATCCGCACCCGGTTGCCCCGGCTGAGATTTCTTTATCCGGCTGTTAAGCTACCGCAGCGCATCCCAGGCGCATAAGCAACGGCGACAGGACCCCGGATAATGAAACTGATAGCGACGGCACAATTGCACGTATTGCTGGCTGGCGCGATGCTTGCCGGCGGCACTGCAGCCCAGGGCGCCGAAGCGCTGACACCGGCAGTCGACCAACGCTACCTGGAGCAGATCGCGGCCCTGCGCGGCGACCCGAAGGTGAAGTCCGCACTCGACCATGTCCTCGAAATCGAGCCGCAGTCGCACCGCGACCTGATTGAACTGAATGAGATTCCCGCCCCGCCCTTCAACGAAGAGCGCCGCGCCGCACGGTTCGCAGAGCTGCTGCGGGAGTCCGGCCTGCGCGATGTCACGATCGATGAAGTCGGCAATGTTATCGGCCGCAGGCCCGGTACCGGGGGTAAGCGCGTGATTGCCTACAGCGCGCATCTCGACACAGTGTTCCCGGAAGGTACGGACGTGACGGTGAGGTTTGACGGCGACCGCGACGTACGCACCCGGTATCGGTGATAACTCCCGCGGCCTCGTCGTCGTACTGGGCGCGCCGCGCGCACTCGAGCATGCCGGCATCCAGACCGAAGCGGATTTGCTGTTCATCGGCAATGTCGGCGAAGAAGGTCTTGGCGACCTGGCCGGCGTCAAGCACCTGTTTCGTGACGGCGCGAAGAAGATTGACACGCTGATCGCCGTCGATGGCGGCCGGACGGACCGCATCGTCTACGGCGGCGTCGGCTCACATCGATACCGTGTCACGTTCAAGGGCCCCGGCGGCCATTCATGGGGAGCGTTCGGCACCGCTAATCCACATCACGCACTCGGCCGCGCCATCGCGTTGTTCGTTGAACGCGCGCCTGCCGTAACGTCAAAGGGCGACAAAACCAGCTATAACGTCGGGCGCATCGGCGGCGGCACGTCGATCAACTCGGTGCCGTTCGAATCGTGGATGGAAGTGGACAGGCGCTCCGGCAACCAGGACAAGCTGGATGACATAGACGCCGTGTTGCAGGAGGCCGTGCAACAGGCGCTGCAGGAAGAGAACGACGCGCGACTTATCGGTGACGCGCTGACAGTCTCCGTCGACCGCGTCGGCACGCGACCGGCCGCACTTGGCGACCCCGACTCACCGCTAGTGCAGCGTGCAATGGCCGCAACAAAAGCTTTCGGCATCGAACCGGAACTGCGCATATCGTCAACTGACGCCAACCTGCCGACTCCATCCGCGTGCCCGCTGTAACCATGAGCCGCGGTGGTATCGGCGGCGATGCCCATTCACCCGATGAATGGTGGGAAAACGTCGACGTCGTCACCTGGCCATGCAGATCGGCATACTCGTACGCCGTCCGCGAGGCCGACCTCGCCAACTAGCGGCAACGGCACTTACATAAGTGCTGCACATCCGACGATTCGTCAACGACGGAGGGCCCGCACTGGCCACGCAGGAGCACCGGTACCCCCGACCGGGGAGCCCTTCGACTGGATAAACGGCACCGAAGGGAGCGATTCCTTCAAGGGCTCCCGGTAGGGGGTACCGGTGCGGCGGTGCACGTCCAATATTAAAGGCATTGCCATCCGGATGAACGGGTACGCGGCGTGTCACTTGATACGATGTCTGGCTGCATAGGTGCGAGGCGCGCAAGGAACGGTTTCCGTTACCGGTGATCGATATCCAGTTCGTCCATCGCGTCGATCAGGTCTTCTACCAACGCGTTGAAATCCGCAACGTCGAGCAGGCGGTGAGACTCGGCGCATGCTTCCGCCATCGAAGGTGCAGGGTTTACCCGCGATCCGCCAGAAGTGGGTCTTGAGGCGGTCGCGGGGAAGCCTGCGACTAGGCTGGTGAAATGGTGGGTGATGCGCGGATCATCGGCGATGTTACGGATCAGTTCTTCGACAATGCGTGTAATACCCGGCTCGCCGCCCAGCTCTGAGTAGAGACGATCCGGTGCAGTGGCCTGGTTGGTGCAGGCGGTAAGCATGAGCACAACGCCTGTAATGACGTAACGCTTCGCACGGCCGGCTACGTATTGCCCTTTTGCCGTACTCCGCATCAGCTTCCCGCTATCGAAATATAAGGTCCGTTCTGGTCCGGCAACGTGCCGATGCTGCCGAGGAACGCCCACGCGCCTGTGACCGAGATGTGCTTTGACGGGAACCACGCAACGAAGATGTCCTTCCAGTCGTCCTCGGCGGCAAAGCCGAGATTGTCCGGCTTCTGGCGGTACTCGATACCGATGGCAAGGTCCCTGCGCGCAAGCAGCGCGGCGGCCAGTTCGATGTTGGCGCGGTAGCTGTCTTCGGCGATCGCCGCCAAAGCCGAGCAGGCCACCCTGGTTCGCACGCGTGAAGCGAAGGCGTCCGACATCAGCATAGGCCATGCGGCTCAGCGGCCCGTCGAGAAACAGCTTGCCGGCCGAGAGGTAGCCGTCGATGCCGGTGGTATCCGTCGCACCCGCCGCGCGGACCAGTGCCTTGTCCTCGCTCTGCCGGTACAGGACACCGGCCGACAGCTGGCCCCAATCGCTGTAAACGATGTCGCCGGCAAGTCGAACTTTAAGTCCTGCATAACGCTGGCGCAGCATCTGGTTGTCCGGAAGTCCGAGCACGGGACGCAAGCCGTCGAGATCCAGTTCCTGCCTGCCGATGGACAACTCGATACGATTGCCCCACGTGCAGGCACCGCCTGCGCTCTGCAGAGTGTAGTCATCGGTATGGACACCGGTCAGTGCGGCAGCACAGCCCACTTGCTCATCAGTGCCGTAGCCGGCCAGGACTGCCCACGGCGTGATGCCGCCGCCGGCCGTAGCCTCTATCGATACCGCACCGCCGGTCGCCAGCAGGCGCCCGCTGCGATCGGCGAGTGCCGCGAGCGGCAGCACCGACAGCAACACGACGCACAGCAGGCGCTCAGGCGGACTGCAGCGACCGTGCACCGGTATCCTCGAGATCATCATGCGTTAAGGCAATCGGCTCCGGCGTCACAGCGCCGCGGCATGCCGCGCCGCTGCGCCGGATCGACTCGGCTGCACCGGTTCGTTGACGAGCGTCCGGTTTGGCAGCCCGGTCAGCGCATCGTGCTGCGACTGGAATACGATCTGCTCCTCGCGGTTCCGGATGCCCTGCTGCATGCTGTTGAAGGCCTGTGCAAGCGTACCGATTTCATCGTCGCTGCCGACCGCTACCGTCTCGCGATAGTTGCCACGGCTGATCCGGCGGGCGGCCTCAGCCAGCCCCTTGAGTGGCTGGGATACCGTGCGCGCCAGCAGGCGGGCGCCAAATGCGGACAGCGCCAGTGCCAGGATCATGATGCCAATCAGCTTCATGCGAAGCGGCGCGTAGCCGGCCAGAACCTCGTCCATCGGCAGTCCGAGTACAACGTCGAGATTGTAATCCGGGCCGGTGGAGAGATGATGCCGCAGCCCGAGCATCGGCTGGCCGCCCAGCTCGATGACGCGCGGCTCGGTAACGACATCGGCCAGCGTCGTGGCTGACGCGAGGCCTGAACGGTCGCCTTCGGCGAGCGTCGAGGCCAGCACGCGCGTATCGTTGCGCCGGACTTCCACGAAGGACACCTGCAGGTTGGTCAGCCCCTGTATGCGATGCGCCAGCACATCGTCTATGGCAAAGCCTACGGCGACCCAACCGACCAGGTCCGGGGCACGCACGGGTGCGACGACGAGTTGCATCGCCGTGTCGCTGATGCTGACGACAGCCCGCGCCGGTTCCGGGCGCGACCGGCCGGTTGCCAGCAGCGCCTCGAACGGGAACGGTGACCCGAACGCCAGTACAGGCAACTCACGCGAACTGGCGCGGACCTTGCCGTCCCTGCCGACCAGGAACGTCAGGTCCGCGTTTATACGGTAATGCTCGCGGCACCCGCTATCGCCACCAGTCCGGCGGCCAACACAAGGGATGCCGCCGCGGCGCCACTGACCCGCTGGATTCTGTCGTTTCTTCGCATTGACCCGTCGATTTCGATATGTCCGCGCGAAACCACCCGGCGCGTATTTGAGATACAGTGTGGCGGATCGGGATGCGGCGGGTCGCGGCGCTTCATCACAAAAGCGGCGAAACGCCCGTGCCGGCCCCGAATTTTACATAACGACACCGGCTATGCGGCTGTCGGCCTGATCGACGCGCCGGTGACGGCATAGACGGCCACGCGACCCGGAACCGACCTGCCCTGCGACCCGCGGATCCGCTCTTGCGTATGGGACCCAGGCGGTTTCAGGCTTATCCGCCCCGCCGGTCAAACGCCGCGGTCTTTAGCAGCGCAAAGACAGGCCGTCCCGGCGCCAGCGCAAGCTCGTCGACGGCATGTCGCGTCAGGTGCACGCGTAACAGCGTGCCACCAATATCAACGGTGGCGCTGGCAAAGGCACTGGCGTCATCCGCGTCGATCGCTGCAATGGTGCCCGGCAGTACGTTGCGGAAACTCAATCCTTGCGGCGCAGTCGTTGCAAGTGCCACATCACCGGCACGCACATGCAGCCGAACGATGTCGCCTTGCGCTCGCTCGCCCAGCATCGGCACGACAAGTTCATGCTGCTGGAATTGCAGCCGCGTCAGGTGCAGGCCAGGCAGGTGTTCCGAGACACGCGTTTCCAGGATCGTAGCTGCGTCGAACATCGCGCCGGCTGGCAGGACAGATTCGTGCGATTCAGTATCTCGACAGCATCGCCCGCGGCAACAATGGATCCGTTCTGCAACACCGCAACGCGATCCGCGAGACGTGCCATTTCGTCGACAGCGTGACTGACATAAACGGCGGGAATGCCGAATCGTTGTGGCAATGCTTCAAGGTACGGCAGGATCTCATTTTTGCGCTCGGCATCAAGCGAGGCAAGCGGCTCGTCCAGCAGCAGCAAACGGGGTTGCGTCATCAACGTCCGCGCGAGCGCCACACGTTGCCGTTCTCCGCCGGACAGTACGCCAACCCGCCGGGGCAGCAGCGCCTTGAGGTCGCACGCGGCGATAATGCTCATCGGTGGCGATCGACGTCGCCGTCCGCGGCGCCCGGTCGGTGGCGTACTTCAAATTGCCATCGACATCCAGATGCTCAAAGAGCCGCGCATCCTGGAACACGTATCCAACGGGCCGCCTGTCCGCGCGCGTGAATTCGTGGCGACTGCTGTCCTGCCAGGCATCGCAGCCAAACGTTACGGTACCCTCCGCCCGCCGCTCCAGGCCGGCAATGATTCGCAGCAACGTGCTCTTGCCGCTGCCGCTCGGGCCGAACAAGCCGGTCACGCCCTGCAAATCGACATCAAGCCGGGCGTCCAGGCTGAAATCCGGATACGCAAGCCGCACGTCGACCGCGAGCACGTTTGCAGCGTCATCCGACATGCGCGTCGTTCCTCCGCAGTACGGCATAGACGAAAAACAGGGTAACGAACGAAAATACCAGCAGTCCCGCCGACAGCACGTGCGCCTCCGCGTAGTTCAGTGTCTCGACGTGCTCGTAAATGGCGATTGAAATCACCTTGGTCCGGCCGGGGATGTTGCCACCGACCATCAGCACAACACCGAACTCACCGATCGTGTGCGCAAATGCGAGCACCGACGCTGTCAGGAATCCACGCTTTGCCATGGGTGCGGCAACAGTGAAAAACGCATCGATTGGGCTTGCGCGGAGCGTGGCAGCTGCTTCGAGCGGCGCGGCGCCCGACCTGCTCGGAGGCGCTTTGCAGCGGCTGCGCCGTGGAACGGCAACGAATAGACGACCGACGCGATCACCAGTCCGCTGAACGAAAAGGTCAGCGAGTCGCCAGCGACCTGCGGCCGCAGATCTCGCCGATGGGCGACGCTGGGCCCAGCGCAATCAGGAAATAGAAACCCAACACAGTCGGTGGCAGGATCAGCGGCAGTGCGGTTATTGCCTCAACTGCCGGTTTAAAGCGACCCCTGGTTACCGACAGCCACCACGCGAGCGGCGTGCCGATAACCAGCAGTATCATTGTCGTCACTGCTGCGAGTGCGAGGGTCAACCAGACAGGTCCGAGGTCCGGCATAGCTTACGGTACCTCGAAAACCAGAACGATTCCAATCATCGTCCGCGCCTCAGGCGTCTGAAGGTAGTCGAGAAATTCCCGGGCCGCCGGGTTGTCTTCACCGTGGCGCAGCAGGACCGCTGCCTGCTCGATTGGCTCATGCAGATGTGCCGGTACCAGCCAGTAACTGCCACTACGCTCATCCGGCAGGCGCAGCACGTCGGCCAGCGCGACCAGGCCCGCATCGGCATTGCCGGTTGCGACCATCGCGTGCGCCTGGCCCACGTTCTCACCCGTCACGATCCGTGCCTGCACCGCATCCCAAACAGCCAGTGACTGCAGAACCTGCCGGGCAGCGAGACCGTAGGGCGCGAGATCCGGGTTAGCCACGGCAAGACGCCGGTAGTCCAGCGCACGAAGATACCTGTCGCCGGCCGCCGGAATCGCACCTGGTACCGCGCTCCACAGCGCAAGCCGCCCCCTCGCATAAATAAAGACGGTACCGGCGAGCCCGGCTCCGGACGCAGCGAGCCGCTCCGGGCGTTCCACATCCGCGGCCAGCAATGCATCGAACGGCGCGCCATTGGTAATCTGCGCGTACAGTTTGCCGGTGGCTCCCGTCGTAATGTCGATGCGACGGCCACTTACGTGCCTCGAAGTCTGATTCAAGCTGGCCGGCCACGAACGCGAAATTGGTCGCGACCGCAATCAGTGCGACATCGCTGTCCGGGTCTGGCGTGCACGCGCAAAGTAAAGCCAATACCAAAGCCAGTCCCTTGCGCCCCCCACCGGGCATGCCATGCCTTTTCGCCAATCGTCGGTTTCCGTCAGTATCTGATGCCGAATCGTACCGCAGCTGCGTGCCGGGTACCGCACCGAAGCCGCTGGGAGTGGCCGAATCAGGGTGCGTAATAGCTCAGGTTACTACTGCGGAACGGGCTGCGACGGCAATTCATCACTCGCTGTCAATCGCTGGTCCTGTTCCTGCTGCGATTCAGAACGGTCGCAGGATAGCTCCTCCGCCGCGGCAACGTCGGATAACGTTTGTTGCCACGTCGATGCGAACTCCGGCGGCGGCTCTCCCGCGCTGCGAATCCAGGGATCAGCGAGGCCGGCGCATCCCCTGTCGACCAATGTGTTAACAAGGTTATTGCGCGCCGTCCAGAGACTGTCCGAAATGCTTAACGCACGAGTGTACGATTCTTCGGCAGCGTGCAGGTCCTGTTGCAGGTAACGTACATTGCCGAGATGCGGTCCACGCGATGGCTTCATCCGGCCAGCGCCTGACCGCCGCTTCGTAACCCTCAGCCGCTACGTCGAGATTGCCGGTCGACTCGAAGGGCGCGACTGCGCGCAACCAACCCAGCACGTCGGCGCTGACAGGCGGATCAGACGGTGACACAACAACCATGGACCAGCGGCCGGCCCTGTCCCAACGGGCCAGGTATGCAGGCGCCCGGGTTTGCAGTCGTTGCGCGGCGCCGGAGCGCAACATAAACCTGTCGCGCTCCGGATCGAATCCAACCAGCACCGCGTAGTGCCAGACGGGCCACCGTTCGAGCCCGAGATTTTGCAGCAGTAACACCGGTCGCCCTGCCCGTACTTCCTCAAGCATTGGTGCAAGCGACGCAGGCAGAATATAGGGTACACGACCGTGGCGGCGTGTTGCCGCCAGCAATTCAGCTTGCAGACTGCCACGACGGCCCAGGGATGTAGATCTGCGGTTTAAGCGCTTGTGGCGTTACTTCAATGCCTTCATGGACGAGAACTGTTGCCAGCGCCGCGGGGCCGCATTGAAATTCATCCTGCGCGAAGAAAGGCACGTCAACAAGCTCGACAGGCTCGCCCGCCGCGCGCAGCACGAGATGCTCAGGCCCGGCCGCACAACCGGCGATGGCGAGCACGCAGCAGGCAGGAGATCGTGGCACGGATAAACATGTAACACGACACAGCCGCCGCGACCGCATCCGGCCGCGGCGGCGCGTCAACTCGCGTCAGGTTCTGTTGAAGATATTGGTTACGCCGACGAGTTCAAGAATAACCAGCACAACAAACACAACCCCGATGACAGCAAGGACACCGCCTGCAGGGTCAGTCTCTATCGATCCGGCCAGTTCCTGGAGTTCTCGGTCCGACAAGGCTGCAACCCGTTCTGCTACAACCGCGGCCGGCACGTCCCAGGCCTCCAGCTGTGCAGCGACGGCATCACTTGCCAGTACGCCGTTGATCTTGTCCAGCGCGGCAGTTCGTGTTTGTTCGGTCACCATCTGTTCGGTGCCTACGATGCCAGCGTGCACGGGCAGCGACATGCCCAGCATGGCGACGACCACCACGGACATTACCGCGGCATTGAACTTGTTCATTAGCTTGCTCCTGATAGTGCCTGTTGGCAACGGATAACTTACTCCAGTCGCCCGGTAACATCGGTGCGCTACCGCACATAGTGTCCTCCTGCCAGCCTGGAATCGACTAACACACTTGAAAGCGATGACCGGCCAAGGCGTCGTGTCTCGGCGCTAATTCAAGGTGCGCTACCGCACCGACGTCTCCCCGCAATTGACTCATTCTCGTCCGCTCAATTCGTACCCAAGAAGAGCCGTAAATGAATATTGCAAAACTACTGCTGATCATGACCGTTGCATCCTTCGCTGCTGTGGGCTGTGACACCGATGATGGCGAAGCTGAAAATCTCGGCGAGTCCATTGACAACGCCGGTGAGAACCTGAGCGATGCCGCAAAGGACGCCGGAAATGCCATCGAGGACGCCTGTGAAGATGTTAAGGAAGGCGCGAACGCCGACGACACCGATTGCTAGGTATCTGCACCTGAACTCACGATGGGCCCCTTTTTTTACGGGGCCCATCCCTGCGACCGGCTCCGGGCGGCGCGACCGACGAACTGGTTCCTTCTGTACGCCAGCGCACAGAACTAATTGCCTTGAGCGGCAATACTGCTGCCATGCAGCTGCCATCCGGCAGTTGAGTACAATTAGGATTAGTAAAATGACCCAGTTATCAGGGAATTACAGCGAAAAAGGAATGCGGACATCGCCCTTTTTCACCGCTGCCGCCATGGCAGTCATTCTGGCAATTTCGGCATGCGCCAGCGCACCGACACCGCCCAACCGGGCACTCCAGGCAGCCGAATCCGCCATTACCAATGCCGAACGGGCACGCGTTGCAGACTACGCGTCGACGGAACTCCGCCTGGCTCGCGAGAAGCTCGCCGCTGCCCAGGCCGCCGCGCGCAACGAAGACATGGTCAAAGCCGGCTACCTCGCCGAAGAAGCACGGGTTCACGCCGACCTCGCCACAGCGCGGGCCGAAGAGCTCAAGGCTAAAGCGATCAACGACGAGATGAAGAGAAGTATCGAAACGTTGAGGCAAGAAATGCAACGCACGTCAGGAGGACGAACATGAACACCCACGCAAGAATTTCTGCAAAAGGCATTTTGACTGCTGCTGCACTCCTCGTACTGGGTGCCTGCGCTACGCCGTTGACGGCACCTGAGGGATCCGATCTCGCCCGCAACAAGCTGACCCAGTTGCAATCCCATCCGCAACTTGCGACTCGCGCTCCGGTGGAAATAAAAGCGGCGGAAGAAGCCGTCATCGCTGCCGAAGTACCTCGCGAGGATCTTGAGTACGCACAGCACCTGGTACTTATCGCCGACCACAAGGTCGATATCGCAATGGCTCGTGCCCAGAGCCGACTGTACGAGGACGAGCGCGAGGCATTGAGCCAGGAGTCCGAGCAGGCACGCCTCACGGCGCGCACACGCGAAGCCGACCGGGCACGGGAAGATGCAGCCAGCTCGCGACTGGATGCCGAACAGGCCAGGCGAGAGGCTGCAGCCGCACGCGAGGAAACGCAGGCCGCAGGTGCGGCGACAGACGAGCTAAAGCGGCAGATCGCGGAACTGAACGCTCGCGAAACCGATCGTGGACTCGTGGTGACGCTGGGCGACCTGCTGTTTGAAACCGGCAGATCAGACCTTAAGGGTGGCGCCGCCAGCAATCTGGACAAGCTGTCTGCCTTCCTTAACGAATACGCAGATAGAACGGTATTGATCGAAGGCCACACCGACAATGTCGGCAGCCATGAATTCAACTACGACCTGTCACAGCGCCGCGCCGATTCGGTCAAAGCGTATCTGATGGGCGAGGGCATCCGGTCCAACCGTCTTAACACTTCAGGTCTGGGCGAAACCTCACCCGTTGCCAGCAACGATAGTGCTACCGGTCGTCAGCAAAACCGCCGCGTCGAGGTCGTCATCTCCAACACGACTACTGCCTCGAGGTAACACCCCGATCAGAACGAGGCCGCGCGCGCCTTTAACCCGCTCAGCAAATGCCGAGCGGGTTTTTTTTGGTAAAGGTGTTCGGGTACGGCCCCGTTTGGGGGAGATTTTAGTGAGCAGCTCCGCGCACCATCTTTACGATAAATAGCAGGACTACGGCGCCGATAAAGGACACGACCAGGCCGCTGATGCTGAAGTCACCCTGATTGATCGATGCGCCACCGACGAATCCACCCAGCAACCATCCGCCCAATACAGCACCGACGATGCCGACGACCACGTTCAATATGATGCCCTGACTTCCGTCTGTTCCCATGAATATGCTGGCGACCCAGCCGATCAGTCCTCCGACTACAAGCCATATGATGAGGTTCATAAAAATATCCCTGTAAGGTTGATTGTATGAACTTTCACGATAGTGTCCGCCCCGGCGGGGGTCTGTGCGCTACCGCACCATGGCGTAGCGGACTACGCGCAAGCTGCGTCGGCAGGAGTCTGTCGGACCTGGCCCGGGCCCTGGCCCTGGTTGCGAGCGTGCCGACACGGACGCCGCTGGTTCTCGCGGCAGGGTTCCGGTCAGGCCAATAAGCGGCCGTAATCGACAATCGTAGTCTCGTAGCATTCGCAACAGGCCTCTTCGAGGCCTTTCCTGTCAAGGACGCTGATTTCGCCCCGCGTGTAACTGATTATCATGTCGCGCTGTAACGCGCCTGCGGCGACTGTAATGCCACTGCGGCGGACGCCCAGCATGCCGGCCAGGTAGGCGTGAGTCAGGTAAAAGTGATCGGAGTGCGCACGGTCGTGAGTCATAAGCAGCCAGCGGGCCATGCGCGGCTGGAGTTCGTGGAACTGGTTGCAGGCGGCTGACGTCGATAGTTCGTCCATCAGGACGTACAGGTAGCGATTGAGCGTCTTTTGCAGCTTAGTGCTTTCCAGCAGTCGGCGTCGGAGTCGCGATGCACTGATCTTCAGCGCGCTGCCATTGCCTTGTACGATGGCCCGTAGCGGCGCCTCGTCAACGCCCAGCATCAGAGTTACGCCCAGCATGCCTTCATTGCCGATCAGGCCCACCTCCATCGGCTGATGGTCGCCCAGCGTGGTGACGAGCGAAATGAAGCCGGTCAGTGGAAAGTAGGCGAAACCCAAGGGCTTCCGGGGTTCACAGAGAATCTGCCCGAAGGAAAGTTCGACGGTTTCGCAGTCGGACAACAGCGCCTTGCGCTCTTTCTGCGTCAGCCGTTCGATCAGCCGGTTGTCGACCTGCAGGCGTTTTTGCTCCGACACTCCAGTCCTTTTAGCGCAAAAAGCGCGCAATACGTACGAGACAGGCTCTATCACCTACCCGTCGCGGGAGTGTCGCTTGCGATGAAAGGATAGTCTGTACGCTACGGCACATTAACGATAAGGGAGTATTGGTTACGCCGACTGTTCGCTACCTGCCAACATAGCGCAAAGCGACCTGAAACGTAACATCCGGCGCTGTATCCGGCCGCACATCCTCACCGACCGACAGCGCCAGTGTATACCCGCGCGGCATCCGGAACTCGGCGCCGAACACAAGATGAACCGACACGCCGCCGAGGTTTCTGATCGCCGATTCATAAAGCGCACTGCGGACCCTGCCTTGCGCCTTCAGGTCGACAGCGCCGGCTTTGTACGACAAGCCACCCGCCAGCTGCCCGACGACCGGGTTGGACCGCCCGGACAAAAATTCGGGACGGCCAATCCGGATGACATCCGCGCGATAATATCCGCTCCAGCGCGACGAATTCCGGATTGCTGCTACGTCGCCCGCCAGCCCCAGGCTGAGATCTGTGCCGCCGCTGCCCAGCATGCCGTAAGTGTCGCCGGTCGGCAGCTTGATGCTGAATCGCAAGGCCCGGCGGTGGTCCCGACTGCCCGGCAATTGCCAGCCGGCCATGAGCCGTACGTCGCCAGGGCCGTGCGTATTGTGGTGGCAAGTTGACACTGCTGCCCTGATCATCGAGGTAGGAAAAATCGAGCTGGTCCTGTTCGCGCCGGTCGCGCGGACCATTGGGCAATCCAAAGAAGTCGTGCCAGTCGTCTATCAGCGAATCCAGGTTCCCGGAATGGTGCCACAGGTAGGACACTTCGCCGCCGAGTTCCAGCCGGTCACTGACGCCGTATCGCCAGGCCATCGCCAGGCGGCTCGTTTCACCGTCGAATGCAAGGCGCTCGTTGGCTTCCAGGGACTCAACGTTGTGACTCGCGCTTGCCAGCGTCAGTGACAGTCCGTGCTGTCCGTCAGGACGGAGCGTCGCACCTTCAGTGCTGTCCGGGAATCCGAACACGACCGTCAGCGGGTTCAGGTCCGTATCGGCAAGTGCGCCCGCGCCCATGGCGTCCGCTGGCAGCCCGCCCGCTGCCAACAGCAGGAAGGCCGCACGCCCTGCGATACTATTTACTGGCAAGAAGACACTTCCCTGGTCCGGCACCAGCACGCCGCCGATTCGCCGGAACGGAAGAGACACCCGGGCCTGGCTCATGCCTGTCCCTGGCGATGCGCCGCCAGAAAACGGTCGAGATGGCCCGCGAACGCTTTGCGGTCGCCCTGGCTGATGGCTGGTGGTCCGCCGGTATTGATGCCACTGCCGCGCAAGGTATCCATGAAATCCCGCATGTTCAGTCGCGCGCGGATGTTTTCCGTCGTGTACAGCTCGCCGCGCGGATTCAGGGCGTGCGCGCCCTTCTCGATGACCTCCGCCGCAAGCGGAATATCCGCGGTGATGACGAGGTCGCCGGCCTCAAGCCGCCTGACAATCTCGTTGTCCGCGACATCGAGCCCTGCCGGGACCTGCAAGGTGCGGATATTGCGTGACGCCGGCACGCGCAGTGCATGATTGGCCACCAGCGTTAGCGCCGTACCCGTGCGTTGCGCGGCACGGAACAGTATCTCCTTGATGACGCCCGGACAGGCGTCGGCATCCACCCAGATATTCATTGCGCGTTCCGAGACCAACTTGCGGCAATGATAACGCAGCACAGACCCGGCCGCGGCAACCCGTCATCGCGAGGAGCGCAAAGACGTGGCGACCTCGCACACAACCCGTCTTCGCGAGGAGCGCAGCGACGTGGCGATCTGGTTCTACTGGCACCTTTGCCAACCTGAACGAGATCGCCACGCCCTTCGGGCTCGCGATGACGGATTATCGCCACCTGCGCCCGGCGTTATCGAGGATGCCGAATCTACGTAATGTTACTTACGGTGTTGCGTTCAAGGTTTCATCCAGCGCTTCGCGTATGCGCGTCAGAGTTCTGCCCTGCGGTACGGTTTACTCAACAGTGAAACGTCAGCATCGAGCCGCCCGTGATGCAATATCGCGGTTTCGGTATAGCCGGAGGAAAAAAGAACTTTCAAATCCGGCTGCAACAGACGTGCCTCGTCGGCCAGGACCCTGCCACTCATGCCCCCGGGCATGATGACATCGGTAAACAGCAGGTCTATCGGTTCGTCGTGGCTCTGCATGATGGCGAGAGCCGCGGGTCCGTGCGGCGCGTCCAGCACCGTGTAACCAACCTGTCGCAGTTGTTGCACTGCGAACTGCCGAACCAGGTCGTCATCCTCAACCAACAGGATCGTTTCGCTACCACCGACCAGCGGCGCGTCGGACGACTCCGGCATACGTGCGGCCTCCTGTCCTTCTGATGGTGGCAAGTACATCCTGACCGAAGTGCCGACATCCACCTCGGAATAGACGGCGACATGGCCACCGGACTGCTTCACGAACCCGAAAACCATACTCAAGCCAAGACCACTGCCCTTGCTGCGTTCCTTGGTTGTGTAGAAAGGTTCAAACAGCTTGGGCAGGTTCTGCGGGGCAATGCCGACCCCGGTATCCGTTATGACGAGCAATACATAGTTCCCGGGCTCTACATCGGGGTGTCCCCCGGCATACGCGGTATCGAGGGACGCAGGTCGCAATTCAACGGTCAACCGGCCGCCATCCGGCATCGCATCACGCGCATTCAGTGCCAGGTTGAGCAAAGCTGATTCGAGCTGTGCAGGATCAACCTGGACCAGGCGCAGGTTCTGTTCCGCGTTTATTTTGAGGTCGATATCCTCTCCCACAGCACGGCGCAGCAGAGTCTCCAGCCCGTGTACCAGCGCCACAGCATCGACAGCCTTCGGCTGCAACGGCTGCCGGCGTGCGAATGCGAGCAGGCTTTTGGTAAGGTCTGCGCCGCGGTTAGCCGCACTCTGGATACTGTGCACCAGTTCCAGCGGCTCCTCTTTATCGTCGAGAGATTCGGCGAGCAGTTCAGCGTTGCCGATAACGACGGTCAGTAAATTATTAAAGTCATGCGCGATGCCACCGGTAAGCTGGCCTACGGCTTCCAGGCGCTGTGCCTCCTGCAACTGTGTTTCGAGAGACTTCAAGTGTGTAATATCCCGAAAGTAAATCGCGAGGCCTTCGTCTGACGGGTATGCGCTGACACCGAACCAGGTTTTTAGAGGTGGAAAATACTCCTCAAAATTGACCGACTGATTTCTTTTGACTGCTCCCTTGTAATGACTTTCGAACGGCGATCCGACAGCTTCGGGAAATATCTTCCAAAAGGACTTCCCGAGCAATTCATTCCGCGTGCGATTAACCATCGCCTCTCCATGGAGATTGATGAACGTCAATCTCCAGTCTTTATCGAGCATGATGAAGCCGTCGCTGATGTTCTCCAGCGTCGACCTCAGCCGTTCACTCATTTGACGGGTTTCTTCCTGTGCCAGCATACGCAGGTCAATATCCTGGAACGCACCCTGGATTGCCGTGACCCGGCCGGAACCCTCGCGGACCTGCACGCCGATCACGCGTACCCAAATTCGCTGACCGCCGTCAATAATGATTTGCATTTCTTCGTCGAACGGTTGGCCTGACATCCCGCAACGTTCCAGCAGGCCGCGGATTCGTTCGCGATACTCAGGAGCGTAGAATTGAATGGCTTGGTCCGCCGTCGGTTGAAATCCCGGCTCCTGCCGGTGAATCCGGGCAACCTCGTTTGACCAACTGACTTGCTCCGTGTCGAGGTCGTAGCACCACCCGCCAATATGTGCAGCTTCGCTGGCGATATCCAGAAGTTGCAGTCGCTCGTCCAGTAGCGACTTCGTTCGCTGCAAATCCCGGTTTGAATCGCGCAGCGCTGCGTCGTAGCGGATCAGCAATAACGCGACGATCGCGGCAACCGCGATAGTGGCGATACTGACGGCGCGATTCGTGATGTATATCCATGACGGGAAAGCCGGCATGGGCAATAGCGACAGCAGGCCACCCGCAACAATCAGAGCGCTGCCGATCAGCGAAACGGTAATAACGTGATTTGGCCGCCGTGACATTCCAGCCACAAGAGCGAACGGCACATATAGATAGCCGTGAGCAAAGCCCAGCGGCGTCAGCCAGTCTGTCACGAACGCCGCCAGCAATCCCGTATAGGCCACGCACAGCCATGCGGCCGGCCGGATTCGGGGGTCAACTGCGACGGAGCCGGGTCGAGGGTTTGCCTTGTCGATATGGATACCGCGCCGTGGGATTCGCCAAGTGCCAGCGACTATCCTTGAATGTCACGCTAATGTAACAAACGCAGCAGCTTCCGTCTGTGACCCGTGCCCGGCCTTAAGCGGTAACTGCCGATTCTACGATTGCTGAGACTCAATCCAACGGTCGATCTTCCTCTCGAGCAATTCGAGTGGCAACGGCCCGTCGATAAGCACTTCGGTATGAAATGCCTTTACGTCGAACCTGTCACCGAGGGTGTGCTCGGCCCTGTCCCTCAGCTCCCGGATCTTTAACTGGCCGATCTTGTAGGCGAGCGCCTGGCCCGGAATTGCCATGTAACGTTCAGCTTCGCTGACGGCACGGGCTTCCTTGACCGCCGAATTCTCGTACATGTAGTCGAGGACGTCCTGCCGGCTCCAGCCCTGGTCGTGAAGACCCGTATCGACCACAAGCCGGATCGCGCGCCATAACTCGGCATTCAGTGCACCGAAGTACTGGTAAGGGTCCGTGTAGACGCCGAGCTCCTTGCCCAGTGACTCGGCGTACAAGCCCCATCCTTCAATGTAGGCCGTGTAGCCGCCAAAGCGCCGGAAACGCGGCAGGTCCGGCAGTTCCTGCTGTATCGACAGCTGGAAATGATGGCCGGGAATGGCCTCGTGCAGGAACAGCGACTCCATCGCCCACTTGGGGCGCGCCTTGATGTCGTACGTATTCGCAAAGAAAACACCGGGCCGCGAGCCATCCGGCGAACCGCGGCGGTAGGAACCGCCACTGGCGGATTGCTCCCGGAACGGTTCCACCGCCCGGACCTCAAAGTCCGCCTTCGGGAAGACGTTGAACAATTTGGGCGCCAGGCTTTCGATGTGATCCGACATGTCGCGATAGCCCTGGATCAACTGCTCGGGCTCGTCGTAGTAAAACTGATCATCAGTATTCAGGAACTCGAAAACTCTTTCAGATTTCCATCGAAACCAACCTGCTCCATCACCGCCCGCATTTCCTCGTGAATGCGTTCTACTTCCTCGAGGCCAACCTGGTGAACCTGCTGCGGCGTCATGCTGGTGGTCGTGCGCAATTTCACCATGTACTGGTACCAGTCAGCACCATCGGGCAGGGCCTTGAGCCCGACTGTGTCTCGCGCTGCGGCGAGGTAGTCATCAGAAATAAAATTGCGCAGTCGTTCGTAAGTGGGGACTATCTTGCTGGCGATGGCGGCACGATACGCCTTTGATAGCCGCTCGCTGTCCTCATCACTGAAGTCATCTGGCATGTTTTTCACGGGCATGAAGAACGTGCTGTCCTCAACGTTACCTGTAATCTGTGACTCCAGTTGCGGCACGGTCTTTTCCATCAGGATGCGTGGCTGGACGACACCCTGCTCCATACCCTCCCGCATGTTGGCTATGGCCTGGTCGACAATGACGACAAAATCATCAATACGAGCCAGGAAATCATCGTAGTCATCCACCGTCTTGAAAGGATGAACACTGCTGCCGCTGCCAAGCTGCACGAATGTGCTGGTAATCGAGTAGAACTGGTTGATGGGCTGCAAATGGGCCGGGTAGCGAGTCCCCTCCAGGTCCAGCTCGCGGCTGTATCGGAACGTTTCATACGTCAGCCGGTCCTGGCCGGTCAACTGGCTGGCCTCGATTTCCATGATGCGATCGAGGTACTCGCGGTTCAGGGCTTCATCCTGCTGCCGGTACTCGGCGCTCAGCGTATTGGCCAGCCGATCGTTGTAGCGATCGTCGCCAATGAACGTGGCATACAGTGGATTCAACTCCAGTACACGATCGAAATACTCGTCGACGAGGCCATTCAGTTGTTTTGCCGCCGGCTGCTGCTCCGACGAACCGGGGGCTGTTACTGACTCCGGCTCCGGAACGTCTTCGGCTCCGCCGCATGCGGTGAGAACAAGCATCGCGGCAATGTAGAAGCTGGTTTTGAATTTCATCATGCCCCCTAAGAGAATTTGTGTGTTTCGGCCCGCCGACGCGCACTATGAACCCTATCGTGACAGTTCGAAAGCACGAACCGCAATGTTGCCGCTGGCCGGCCTGTCAGTTACGGCAGGTTCCAGGCTGCCTGGATCTCCGTCGCCGTCTGTATGGCGACAGACGGGCCGAATCAGTAGTCCTGAGCATTTGCATAGCCCGACGGTCGGAACATGCAACGCCAGTTGCTCGATTTGCGCCCTGCCCGCGGCACAGGCGATCAGGAAGCGGGAGTCTGGTATATTGCACTGCCTCGTGTGGGTGGCGCTGTATCAATCATTCCGGCACTGCCGACAGTTTCAGGACCAACTAAAAAGAAAGGTAATCATGTTCCCGACCCGACTTATCCCGTCCCGTGTTTTCACACTGTCTTTGTTTACCGCCATATTCGCTGCCTGGGCCACTAACGGCATGGCGCAGGCGCCAATCGTCAATCCTGGCGCACCCGGCCAGCCCAGCCGGCTGCTCAGTGCCGATGAAGCGACCAGGCTCGCCGCTGCCCGTCATTCGGCGGCCGATACAAAGTTCATGCAGGACATGATTGCCCACCATTACCAGGCACTGGAGATGTCGTGGCTCGTGGCCGACCGTACCAGCCGCAATGAACTTATCGAGGTGGCCAACCGGATAGAGGCCTCGCAAAAGGACGAGATTGCGTTCATGCAGGACTGGCTGCGCGAACGGGGTGAAATCGTCCCGGATCCGGCGGCCCACCACACCGCACACACCGGCCACAGCATGGCCGGCATGGCAACCCGCGAGGAAATGACGCAACTCGAGCAAGCACGTGGCGCCACTTTTGACGCTATGTTTTTGAAGCTGATGATCAAGCACCACAAAGGTGCCCTGACGATGGTGGAAGACCTGCTTGAGCAGGACGGCGCGGTATACGAACCGGTGCTTTTCGAGTTCACGACAGACATTACCAATGACCAGTCCACCGAGATCGACCGCATGACCGTCATGCTCGCCGGCTTCTCGCCCGACCCGCGCGCTACCTTGACGGCCGGCTACACTAATGCGGGCGAAGCGATCTGGAATATGGATCTCGTAACGACGCTGGCGCGGCCGGCCGGCTTTTTCGATCCGGAAAATCCCGCCGAACTCCCGCTCAGCGTGCTGTATCCCGACGAAGAGGCCGGCTACGACGCGGATGCAACTGACGACGACGATGACACAACTGACGACGTAGCTGACGACGTAGCTGACGGCGTAACTGACGACGAAGACGATGAGAGCCGCGCACCGCTTATGAGCTTTACGAACACCGACCTCGCCTTTCGCGATGACGTGCTCGTGGCCGGCAACTATCACGGCTTCAACATCTACGATATCGGCGAACGCAATGCGCCGAAATTGCTCAGTTCAGTTGTCTGTCCCGGCGGCCAGGGTGACGTCTCGATTGTCGGCGACCTGCTGTTGATGTCAGTGGAACAGACACGCGGTCGACTTGACTGCGGATTGCGAGGCAATGCCGAGAGCGTCAGTGAAGAACGCTTCCGCGGACTGCGCATTTTCGATATCAGCGACCTGACGATGCCGGTTCAGGTTGGCGCCGTGCAGACCTGTCGCGGCTCGCACACACACTCGGTCGTCTCGGGCCCCGGCGACGACGGCAAGATCATCGTCTACAACTCCGGCACCAGTTCGGTCCGTGACGAGGAAGAGATGGAAGGCTGCCTGGACGAGCCGCCGTACCGCGACGACCAGACAGCGCTGTTCCGCATCGACGTCATCGAGATTCCCGTCGACGATCCGGCAAGTGCCCGCATCATTGCAAGCCCCACCGTGTTTGCCGATCCGGAATCCGGTTCTATTGCCGGTCTCTGGGGCGGCGGCGATCACGGCGATGACACGCAGGAAACCAGTGAGACGGATCACTGCCACGACATTACCGTATTCCCGGAACTCGACATCGCGGCCGGCGCCTGCTCCGGTAACGGCATCCTGTTTGATATATCCGACCCGCTGAACCCGACCCGCATTCATGAAGTCGTCGATCCGGCATTTGCGTACTGGCATTCGGCAACGTTCAACAATGACGGTACCAAGGTACTGTTCACCGACGAATGGGGCGGAGGCAGCCGCGCACGCTGCCGCGCGTCGGACCCGCTGACGTGGGGGGCCAATGCGATTTACGACATTGTCGATAACAAGCTGGAATTCCGCAGCTACTACAAATTGCCGGTACCGCAGGCCGAGCAGGAAAACTGCGTCGCGCACAACGGTTCGATCGTGCCGGTCCCGGGACGCGATCTTTTCGTTCAGGCCTGGTACCAGGGTGGCATCTCGCTAATGGACTTCACCGACTCCGCCAATCCGGTGGAAATCGCCTACTTTGATCGCGGCCCGATTCACAAGGATGAACTGGTCTTCGGCGGTTACTGGTCTGTGTACTGGTACGACGAACTTATTTATGCGACTGAGACGACGCGCGGACTCGATGTGCTCGCGCTGACACCAAGCGAGTTCCTGACGCAAAACGAGATTGGTGCTGCGCTCGCCAGCCAGGGCGGTAGCGTGTTCAACCCGCAACAGCAGTTCCGTATCGACTGGCCGGCAGAGCCGGTCGTCGCGCGGGCGCGTATGGATCAGTTGCAACGTGGCGGAAACCTGAGCGACGACATGCAGCGCGAACTGAGCGATGCGCTCGACCAGGCCGAAAAAGTGCTGTCGGCGGGCGGTACCGATGCGTCGCTCGCCCGCGGCCGCGCGAGACAGGCTGTTGCCTTGCGACGGTCAGGCGGCAATTCGGCAGATCGCGAGCAGGAACAGTTTACTGCGCTTGGCGAGACGCTCGACGACATAGCCGCACGCTTGCGCTAGCCGGTCGTTGCGAGCCCGAAGGGCGTGGCAATCTCGTGAACCTGGCAGAGTGACTAGCCGTTACGAGGTCGCCACGGCGCTTGCGCGCCTCGCGATGACGGTGCCGTTACGAGGTCGCCACGTCGCTGCGCTCCTCGCGATGACGGGGTGGTGGGCGCCATTAAAAAAGGGCCACCCGTTTGGGTGGCCCTTTAATGTCAGCGTCATAAGGCGCAATGGCGCCTGGTTTTGCCCGCTATCAGCTCATATCGAAGCGATCAAGCGTCATCACCTTGGTCCATGCATCGACGAAGTCGCGAACGAATTTCTCCGGCGCGTCATCGGCTGCATAGACTTCGGCAATGGCCCGCAGCTCCGAGTTTGATCCGAAGATCAGGTCAACCGGCGTTGCCGTCCATTTGAGATCGCCGGTATCGCGATCACGGCCTTCATACAGGCCTTCCGAATCGGATGACGGCGACCATACCGTGGACATGTCGAGCAGGTTGACGAAGAAGTCGTTGCTTAACGTGCCGGGCTGATCAGTGAACACGCCGTGTGCGGCCTGTTCGGCATTCGCGTTCAGGGCACGCATGCCGCCAACCAGGACAGTCATTTCCGGCACTGTCAGCGTCAGCAGATTCGCCCGATCGACCAGCAGTTCCGCAGGCGAAAGCCGGTTGCTGTCACCGTAGTAGTTACGGAACCCGTCAGCGGTCGGTTCGAGGACGGCAAATGACTCCACATCTGTCTGATCCCGGGTGGCATCCGTGCGCCCCGGTGTGAATGGCACCTGTACATCGTGCCCGGCATTCTGTGCCGCTTGCTCGATCGCGGCGGCGCCACCGAGCACGATCAGGTCGGCAAGCGATACTGCCTTGTCGCCCGATTGCGCGCGATTGAAGTCTTTCTGGATAGCCGCCAGGTGCTTTATCACCTTGGCGACTTCATCCGGATTATTGACGTCCCAGTCCTTTTGCGGCGCGAGGCGAATACGCGCCCCGTTTGCCCCACCGCGCATGTCGGTGCCGCGGAATGTGGCTGCCGAAGCCCAGGCAGTCCTGACGAGTTCCGGCACGGTCAGCCCTGATTCGAGGATGTCAGACTTCAGTGCCGCGATGTCATCGGCATCAATCAGTTCGTGATCGACGGCCGGAACGGGATCCTGCCAAAGCAGTTCCATGTCGGGAACGTGGTCACCGATATAGCGTGCACGCGGACCCATATCGCGATGCGTCAGCTTGAACCACGCCTTGGCAAAGGCGAGCTCAAATTCTTCCGGATTTTCCTGGAAGCGCTTTGCAATTTTCCGATAGCTCGGGTCCTCTTTCAGCGCCAGGTCGGTCGTGAACATGATCGGCGCATGCCGCTTCGACGAATCGTGCGCATCCGGAACGAGATTTGACGCTGCATCGTCGGCGGGAACCCACTGGACGGCGCCGGCGGGACTCTTTGTCTGTACCCACTCAAAGCCGAACAGGTTGTCCAGGTACTGCGTCGTCCACGCCACCGGATTGGCGGTCCACGCGCCTTCGAGGCCGCTCGTGATCGTGTCGCCCGCCTTACCGCTACCACACTTGTTCTTCCATCCAAGTCCCTGCTGTTCGAGGCCCGCGGCTGACGGTTCAACCCCGACACAGTCGGCTTTTACGGCGCCATGCGCCTTGCCGAATGTGTGCCCGCCGGCGATCAGCGCCACGGTTTCTTCATCGTTCATTGCCATGCGCCCAAACGTCTCGCGGATGTCTTTTGCCGCCGCCAGTGGGTCCGGGTTGCCGTTGGGCCCTTCCGGATTCACGTAGATCAGGCCCATCTGCGCGGCAGCCAGCGGCTTCTCGAGCTTGCGGTCACCGCTGTAGCGCTCATCGGCGAGCCACTCGGTTTCCGGTCCCCAATAGACCATGTCCGGTTCCCAGTCGTCCGTACGGCCGCCGGCAAATCCGAATGTCTTGAAGCCCATCGACTCCATGGCAACATTGCCTGTCAGAACCATCAGGTCGGCCCATGAGAGCTGGCGGCCGTACTTTTGCTTGATCGGCCACAGCAGGCGGCGTGCCTTATCAAGGTTAACGTTGTCGGGCCAGCTGTTGAGCGGCTCGAAACGCTGCTGACCGCCCCCGGCCCCGCCGCGGCCGTCTGCGACGCGGTACGTACCCGCGCTATGCCAGGCCATGCGAATAAATAACGGGCCGTAGTGTCCGTAGTCAGCGGGCCACCAGTCCTGCGACGTCGTCATCACTGCCTCGATGTCCTGCTTGACGGCATCAAGGTCGAGTTTTGCAAACGCCTCGGCGTAGTCAAAGTCGTCGCCCATCGGGTCCGACTCCTCGCCGTGCTGGCGCAGCGGGCCGAGATCCAGCATCTCGGGCCACCAGAATTGACTGGACTTCGGCTCACCCTGGGCCGATGCGGTGCCGGACGGCACCAGCGGTGACAGTGCTACCGCCAAAGCGAACAACAGAGGTACGGTTTGTTTAAACATTGTCTTGATTTCCTTTCGGCTAGAGACCCCGAGTCTTGACAATCTATTTAATCGCGTAAGTGAAAGTAATATGATTGATAATATCGATCACAGTACGCGATTGAAGCGATCGTGAGCCTGAACCGGGGCGAATAATCGCAGGCCGCAAATGCCGACTGCGTCATTGCATTGCCGCACGGCACGGCCCACAGTAAGTTTCACCAATACCTTCGGAGAACGTCTTGTCAAACCCCACGCTGGATAAGATCGAAAATGAGCTGCGGCAACTGAATGCCCACATGGCCGATGCCAACGACATTGCCATGTTGTCCGCGTTCACGCCCTGGCCCGCCGACCTCGACAACGAGAGCCGCAAAGCGCTCGGCCTGCTGCGTGACAAGTTGATGGACCGCGCACGCCGCCGCGCTGACCCGGCGAACGGCACGCTGCACCGCCCTGCCGCATAGAATCAATACGAACATAAAGTACAAGCTGCCTGAACTGCCGTACGCGGTGGATGCCCTCATTGCAACGTATCGCCGACCACGGTCGGCATCGCGTGGGTTCCTCAATTCGTACAGCGAACGGTGACGCGACGCACACGACTTTACAATAAGTGTTTAACGCAACCTCGCTACGCGCGGAATTCCGCGGCACGGATACCGATCTGCGATGCGGTCTGCTGGGGCTCATAGGGGGGCACCCGCGGCAAGTCGGCAGCAGACAGCGTTTCCCGGAGGAGCAGCATGGCAGCTGTCTCGTCCAGCAACTTCCGGTTTTGCTCCAGGATCTGGGTTGCCTTTTCAAACGCCTGCTCGATCACGTGGCGCACAGCCTCATCGATCTGCCACGCAGTCTGCTCGCTGTAACTCCTCGCAAATGATCCGAAGCCTTCAACCTGCGGAAGGAACGCCTGGCGCTCACCCTCGTAGGTCACCTGGCCCAGCGTTTTGTTCATGCCGTAGCGCGTGACCATCGTTCGCGCGATGTTGGTTGCCTGTGCGAGGTCATCCGCCGCGCCGGTTGACAGCTTGCCGAATACGAGCACTTCGGACGCACGGCCGCCCAGGAGCGCTGCCATCTTGTTCATCAGCTCGCCCTCCGTCATCAGGTAGCGATCCTCCGTCGGCCGCTGGATATTGTAGCCAAGCGCACCGATACCACGCGGGATAATCGAGATCTTGTGTACGATCTCCGTGCCCGGCAGTGCGAGGCGCACCAGCGCATGACCCGTTTCGTGAAATGCCACGACCTGGCGCTCGTAGGCATTCATCAGGCGATTTTTCTTTTCCAGCCCGGCGACGATCCGCTCGACCGCCTGAGTGAAATCGTCCAGCGTTACGAAGTCACCCCGGCGGCGCGTCGCGACGATCGCGGCCTCGTTGACCAGGTTCGCAAGATCTGCGCCGCTGAAACCGGGAGTAAGCGCAGCGACATCCTCAAGCGACACTGACGGATCGAGCTTCACTTTCGCAGCATGCACATGCAGGATCTCGACCCGACCCGTCTTGTCCGGTCGGTCGACCAGTACCTGGCGATCGAATCGACCGGCGCGCAGCAGCGCCGGATCGAGAATCTCCGGACGATTGGTCGCGGCCAGCAATACGATTCCCTGGCGCGGGTCAAATCCATCCAGTTCCGACAGCAGTTGGTTCAACGTCTGTTCCTTCTCATCGTGGCCGCCCATCAGGGGACCAGCGCTGCGCGCCCGACCGAGCGCGTCGAGCTCGTCGATAAAAATAATGCACGGTGCCTTCAGCTCCGCCTGCTCAAACAGGTCACGCACGCGCGCAGCGCCTACGCCCACGAACATTTCGACGAACTCAGAGCCACTGATCGAGAAGAACGGCACGCCCGCCTCACCGGCCACGGCGCGCGCGAGCAGCGTCTTGCCGGTGCCGGGCGGCCCCACCAGCAAGACGCCCTTCGGCATGCGCGCGCCCAGGCGGCCGTAACCAGTCGGGTCTTTCAGGAAGGCGACGATCTCGGCAAGCTCGGCCTTGGCCTCGTCAACCCCGGCGACATCAGCGAAGGTGACTTTGGTGTCCTGTTCGACATACACCTTGGCATTGCTCTTACCGACTGACATAAGGCCGCCAAAGCCGGACCCGTCGGCGAGGCGGCGGATAAAGAACATCCAGATTCCGAAGAAAATCGCGACAGGCAGAACCCATGACAATACGTTCGCAAGCCAGTTGCTGTCGATAACGCCGGAGAATTCAACGCCGTATTCGGCGAGATCCTTCGCAAATCCAGGCTCGATGCGGACGCTTTCGACGCGTTCGCGCCCCTCGGCGTCGGGTGCCTTGAGGGTGCCCCGGATCCTGTCGGCCGATACGCTGATGGACTGTAGCTTGCCATCGGCCAGCATCGACTGGAACTCGCTGTACGGCACCGTCGCGATCCGCGATGCCTCGGCCCACCAGCTCTGAATCACCAGCAGGCCCATCACAGCCAGCACAACGTACCAGAAGTTGATGTGAGTCTGTGGGTCGGTTGTTTTCGGCATCGGAACGGGTATCCCCTTTGCGGCCGTGGTCGAAATGCAGATTTTCCGTTAATAACGGCCCGTCCCGTATCCGTGAATACCCGTAGATGCCTTCGATTGCGGAATCTACGGATGCGCACTTTGCGATGCACCCTCTACACTTCAAGGTACTTCCAGGTGCGTGGAATGGACGATGACGATGAGCGAAAGCGGGCAAGCCTGGCTTGAGGGAGAACGGGATTCCCTTTACGCAGCTCGCCGGGACGACATGGTGGACCGGCAGGTCGCGGCGCGCGGTGTGCGCTCGGAACGCGTCCTCGAGGCAATGCGCATGGTGCCGCGCGAGCGTTTCCTGCCGCAAGACATACGCGAGTTCGCCTACGACGATACGCCGCTACCGATCACCGAGGGCCAGACCATTTCCCAGCCTTACATCGTTGGTTTCATGGCAGAGGCGCTGGCACTGACCGGGGACGAAAAGGTACTGGAGATCGGCGCCGGCTCTGGCTACGCGGCCGCCGTGCTCGGCCGGCTGGCGAAAAAGGTATGCACGATCGAGCGCATCGGGGAACTGGCCCGCAGCGCCCGCGCGACGCTCGCCTCGCTGGGTTACGACAATGTCGAGGTGAGATACGGCGACGGCTCGCTGGGCTGGCCGGAAGAGGCGCCGTTCGACGCCATCGTCGTCGCGGCCGGCGGGCCGGCGGTGCCGGAATCGCTGAAGCGGCAATTGAAAGTTGGCGGGCGACTGGTCATGCCCGTCGGCAAGGATCTGGCGCTGCAGGAACTCATCCGCATGATCCGCATCTCTGACGACGAGTTCGTGGAAGAGGACCTGGCCGATGTGCGTTTCGTGCCGCTGATCGGCGAGGAAGGCTGGGAGGAAGAACACCCGGAGTCAGCCAGGCCGCATCGTGTGCAACATCGTGATCGCGACGCCGCGCTGCACGATGCCATCGCTGATGCCTGCGAGCCGTTCCAGTCGATCGAGAACGCGAACCTTGATCCCCTGATGGATCGTATAGGCACGGCGCGCGTCGTGCTGATCGGCGAAGCGAGTCATGGAACGTCCGATTTTTACCGCATGCGTAATCGGATCACAGCCGAGCTGATCACGCGCAAGGGCTTTCGCGCCGTCGCGATCGAGGGTGACTGGCCCGACGCGGCACGCATCGACCACCATGTGCGGCACTTCGATTACGCACCGTCGGAGTGGACCGCGTTCGCACGCTTCCCGACGTGGATGTGGCGTAACCAGGATGTGCGCGAATTCGTCGACTGGCTGCGGATCCACAACAGCAATCTCGATCCCGGGAAACGCACGGCGTTCTATGGCCTCGATCTCTACAGCCTGTACAGTTCGATCCGCGCAGTGCTCGAGTACCTCGACGATGTCGACCCTGATACAGCCGCCCTCGCCCGCGAGCGCTATGGCTGCCTGACGCCGTGGCAGACTGATCCCGCGACATACGGCCGCGCCGCACTGAGAGGTTCGTTCCGCAATTGCGAGAACGACGTCGTGCAGATGCTCGTCGAAATATCCCAAAAGCGCCGCGAATACGCGGAACATGACGGCGAACGTTTCCTCGATGCCCTGCAGAATGCGAAGCTGGTCGCCAATGCGGAACGCTACTACCGCATCATGTACTATGGATCCCGCAGCTCGTGGAACCTCCGCGATACCTACATGTTCGAAACGCTCGAGGCGCTGCGCAGCTATCACTGGCCGGATAACAAGATCGTCGTCTGGGCGCACAACTCGCATGTCGGCGATGCCGGTGCGACGGAGATGTCGGCCCGCGGTGAGCTGAACATCGGCCACCTTTGCCGCAAGGCATTCGGGCAGGACGTCTACTCGATCGGTATGGGCACCGACAGCGGTACTGTTGCGGCCGCTTCCGACTGGGACGGCCCGATGGAAATCAAGACTGTCCGGCCGGCCGTGGTGCGCAGTTACGAACGCCTGTTTCACGAGACGACCCTGCCCGGGTTCCTGCTCAGCCTGCGTGGCGCACCGGCCGACGTGTCCGACGGGCTTTCAAAATCGCGCCTTGAGCGGGCGATCGGCGTCATCTATCGTCCAGAGACCGAGCTCGCGAGCCACTACTTCGAAGCGGTGCTGCCGCGGCAATTCGACGAGTACATCTGGCTGGATGAAACGCGTGCCGTGGAACCGATCGAGGTGGCAGAGCTGGAAGGCATGCCGGACACCTACCCATTCGGACTCTGAGTACCCGGCACGAATGCCTGCTCGCTTGATGCATCGCCAGACTGCGGCACCGGGCTTCACGTATTGACCTGCAGAATGGGCGAACAAGAAATACCAGGGTGTATTTCCGAGTGAGGAAAATCCATTGTGCGGACAAAGGGCAAGTGAGAAACCGCGAATCGGTGAGTTTTTGCGCCTTTCAGTGACGCCCGATAGTTTTCAGGCGTCAGCTTGCGCGCCGAGCCTTGACGCTGCGAAGTCCCAGTTCACGAGCTTCCAGAATGCTTCGATATACGACGCTCTCTTGTTGCGGTAGTCGATGTAGTAGGCATGCTCCCAGACATCGCAGGTCAGCAGCGCCGTGTGCCCATCCATGAGCGGATTCCCGGCATCCTTGGTTGACTCGATGCTTAGCTCGCCACTGCCAGGATCCTGCGCCAGCCACACCCAGCCGGAGCCGAACAGCCCTTTGGCAGCCGCTGTGAACTCCGTCCTGAAGGTATCAGCGGAGCCGAAGCGGCGATCGATCGCGGCAGCAAGTTCGTCTCCGGGCTCGCCGCCGCCCTTTGGGCTAAGACTCTGCCAATAGAGTGTGTGATTCCAGGTCTGCGCTGCATTGTTACGTAATGGCCCCGGGCTCGCCGTGACCACAATGTCTTCAAGCGGTTTTTCGGCAAATTCGGTGCCCTCAATCAAATCGTTCAGCGTCTTGACGTATTTCTTATGGTGCTTGCCATAGTGAAACTCAAGCGTCTCTCCTGATATGTGAGGTTCCAGGGCGTCCATTGCGTACGGCAGTTCAGGAAGTTTGTGCTTCATGTTCGTTGTCGACTCCTTGCGGCAGGTGACTTCGCGAGGGCATGGGGCAAGCTGACCGCCCGCGCATTTCGGCCGTGACGCAGACTCCTAGCTCGAGCGCAATATGCGACTCAGGAACCAGCCGCCAGCAATTGCGATACCGACCGAGGTTGCCGGATTCTCCTGTACGTATTCCCGGGCTTGCGCCAGCCACTTTTCCTGTGTTGCCTTTAACTCATGGCCTTTATCGCTCAGGCTGTCGGTTGCGTTGTTCGTCGCATCGGCTGCCCAATTGACGGCATCATGTGCGCCGGAGGCGATGGCGTCAACTTTCTGGTGTACTACTTTGTCATTGGTGTTGGTTTTCATAATTGTTGCTCGGTTAATGTTTTCGGATGCCAGAGGCTCGATCATTTGGAAGTGATCGGGCGTTAACTCGTGCTTGAGGGATACGGGCATTGATAAAGGCACCCCTGCCGCTGATCTGTTCAGCGGCAGCGGTCCCTGCTCAACTTGACCCGGATTACTCGCGGTCAAAGCTGGGCGCCTCACTAAGGCTGGCCTCGGATAAATCGACGGACAAAGTGATTTCATCCCCATCGACCTTGCGTTCAATCTGATCCCACGCAATGGCAAGATCTTTCTCGCCAATACCCATGACACCACCGAGACTGACGATCACCGCGGCGATCTGTCCGTCTTTATCGATCCTGGTCATTATCCGAATTGGCGGCTCCGTATCGATCCTGATCTTTATCGGCGTTGGCAGCACTGTATTTATCCTGGTCTTTATCCGTGTTGCTGGCGCCATATTGATCCTGGTCCTTATCCGTGTTGCTGGCACCGTATCGATCATCCAAGTTGCTAACCCCGAATCGATCCTGGTTCTTGTCTGCACTGACACTGGCGCTGGCATCGTCGCATGGACAATCGCACTTTGTATCATCTGCCGCCGCCATGGATGTTCCCATAGCAAAGGCCGACATCAGAACGATCGGGTACTTCATAGATTTAAGTTTGTTCATTCGTAGTCTCCAAGGGTTCTCCCGAGTAACCGGACTGTCACCGGGCACCGTCGCCGACGACAAAATGAATCACCGCCAGGAAGTGATCGCCATTGTCAGCGTGCCAGATACCCCCGTCTGTTCGCTTCCACACGATGAACCAATCCGGTACGACGCCATATTTCGCGGCAACCATGCGCAAACCGCGAGCACTTTATCGGCAGATCCGGACAGGCGGGCTAATAGCAGCGCCAGCCCGGCGCGTCGCGACCGCAGCGTCGTTTGGCGGCAGCCGGAATCAGGACTATATTAGGCTAAAACAGCACAAACGCGGCCGAGCATCGGAAAATCGGCCCTCCGCACAGACAGCCCGCCCTGGCCGACTGCCTGACGCCCAGCGCCCCGCGATACTGGTGAGCGGCGCAAGCACCCAAAGGGGATTCACAATGAAACGCGTATACCTCCCACTAATCGCGGCGGCGTGCCTTTGCGCCGCGACGCCGGCCGATGCGACCGGCCGTCACCACCAGAACGGACCCGGCGATGCACGACTGACGATCAGTACGCCGGAAGCCACCTGGTCACGTACACGCTACCGGCACGGCATCCGCACTCTGGAGTACCGCAATCAGTTCGGCATCCTGCCGACCGTGCAATGGCCGTTGACACTGCGTTTCGAAAGCCGCACCGCGGTGGGTTTCGCGGCCAGCGCTACCGCGGACTCGCGCAAGCGCGAAGCGCTCGTGCTGAAGGACAAGGACGACTGCCTGAACCTGGCGTCGCTGGTCGCCGACTTCGGCCTTGCCGCTTTCGATCCGGCGTGTGCCGGCCGGCCCGAAGACGAAATCTGGCTGCAGGTGCAGACCGAGAAGTTCGATACGTTCGAACTCCCCGACAACACGCAGACTGGCAACGACGTCATCCAGGAGCGGCTGGTCGACGACGAGTACGTGCCGAACACGATACTTAACACACCGTACCTCGAGGACAGCCGGGGACGCATTCGGCCGGCAGGACCGCGCACGGGTGGACCCGCAAGTTCCGATCCCGGACGGCCGGAACTGGACGGCTACGGCTACGGTGCAGACGACGATTTCGCGAGCCTGGTTTTGATGGCCGACGTCGGCGGCGCGCGGGTTTTCGACACAGGCTTCGATCACGTGCCGGGGGTGATCCGCAACCTGGCCGGCCTCGTTAACACGGTCTCCGCAGAAGTGTTCGACGGCCGCCGGCAAACGGCGATTACCGCAGCGCTCCATCCGCTGGCGGGCGTGTTCGAGCCGATTGCGATCTTCGACCTGTCGCTCGGCGATCCGGACTACGCGGGCTACGACTACCTGCACCGCGTCGACAGTGGCGACCTTATCGCGTTTCACCTGATGTCGGACGTCCCGACAGAGACCGACCCACCACCACTCGCGAACGAATTCTATGACGAGCTGCTGTCGACCTATTACCCGGTGGACGTGACGCTACGTGCGGTCATAGTTGCGCGGGAAGCGCCGGATTACATCCACGATCTCGACCAGGACGGTCAATTCACCGCGCGCGACGTGCAACTGGCTGGCTACCATCTCGTATCGAACGAAGTAAAGATGACGATCACGCTGAGCCACGACAACCTGCTGACCGAAAGCCCGGACATCAAGTGTCTGCCGCGCACCGTAATTTTCAACGATCTCGATGGCGACGGTGCCAGCGGCGAGCCATTCGCCTGCTCCGGCAAGTCCGGATCGTCGCGGTCGCGCCGCGTACCGCGCTGACCGTCAGATCGCGGCGAGCACCGCCTCGGCGCGAAGCCGCTCCGGGCGATCCGCCGGCGCGTCTCGCCAGCGATCGAGAAACTCGCGCGCGGCCTCGCGGGCTTGTTGCGACCGTCCCAGCCCGGCGACAATTTCGGCGTGCAGCAGGAGTGCCCGGGCGCGGTCGAGTTCCAGATCCACCCTGGGGTCACCGGCATCGCGTTCGCGCGACGCTTCCGCCGCCATCAGAGCCGCGGCCTCGTGTTCGCCAGCTGCGTAAAGGCACTGCGCAAGCCCGACGCGGTAGATTGCGTACTGGTAGCCGGGAGCATCGACGGCGCGACGCAAAAGTGTCCGTGCACTCGCGGTGTCGCCGGCCGACAGTGCGTGCAGACCTGCAAGGTAATCTGCCGCCTTGGCATCGCTTCGCACAGGGCTGTCCGCTTCCTGCAGGTCATTGAGTGTTTCGATGGTCGCAAGTAGCGCATCGATGCGCGTCGTGGCGAACTGAATGAGTCCCGCCGCAAAATAATAGCGTGTCGCAGGTTGCGGCGCGGTCGGCAGTAGTTCATCGAACAATGCTAACGCTTCGTCGACCCTGCCGAGCTCGTACAGCGTCGACGCGCGCTCAGACAGTGCCATGGCGACGCGCAGGTTCTCCTCGCGGATCAATGGCATCAGGGTTTCGGTGGGCGCGAGCGACGCGGCGAACTGTCCGCGTCCACGCAGCACGCCGGAGAGATCAAACGCCGCGTCGATACGGTATCCCGGGGCGACCGCGGTATCGTCGACCAGCCCCTGCCAAAGCGCGATTGCGTCGTCGATCCTGCCGTCGAGATAACAACTGCGCGCGAGCCCAAGCCGCGCCAACGGGAAACCGGGCCTCAATTCGAGCGCGCGCTCGTGCTGAGCAGCCGAGCTGGCGAAATCCTGCTGCAACAACGCGAGGTTGCCGAGCAGCACGAATGCGTGAGCATCCTCAGGCTGCATTTCGGCATAGCGCTCGAGCGCGGGCCGTGCCTCTTCGAGCCGCCCTACGTCGAGCAGGCGTTCGCCGAGCGCCATCCACGATACCGGGTCGTAGGGGTGTATCTCGGCCAGTCGCCGGAATTCGCCGATCGCAGCGTCGTCCTGGAAGTCAAGCCAGTACGCTTCCGCGAGCAACTGCCCGGCTTCCGTTTCGTAGGGATAGAGCGCGACGAGCTCCCGGTAGATCTCGATCGCTCGCGCCGGGTCCCTGTCGGCGATGAAATACGCTTTCGCGCCCTCGACATACAGGCGCAGACGCTCCGGCAGGTTGCGCTCCGTTGGTATCTCGTCCAGCGTGCTGCGCGCCAGTTCGGCGCGCCCGGTTGCTTCGTACACCTGAGCGAGCCGGAAGCGCGCGACGTGGTAGTCCGGGGCGATCTCCAGCGCCGTTCGGAACGCACGTTCCGCGGCCTGGTAATCAAAGTTGACGAAATAGGCAAGGCCGGCAATGCTGGCTTCATAAGCGTCAATGTGCTCAACCGCGAAATCAGCTTCGAACAGTCCGACCTGTTGCTGATGCGGAATGCGCAACGCCTGCTTGATACCGATCGCCAGTTCCGTCACTCCCGCAATGATGGCAGCGACGTCGCGGCCGGTTGTCCGCGGGCTGAAGAGCTCAACGCCATTCTGCACATCGACAACGTGCGTCGTCAGCACGATGCCGGACGGCGTCTCGAACAGCTCACCGTCGATCAGGTAGTCGACGCCGAAGCGGTTTGCAAGTGCGTTGATCTCACCCCGCTCGGTGACGCCCGCCGTCAGCGCCTGCCAGCGCATCTGCGAAATGACGATGACGTGCCGGGATTCGGTGAGCTCGCTGCGCAGGAGGTTGGCGATGCCATCGCCGAGCCATGCAATCTCGTCTCCACCGGCGAGCTGGCGCGCGGGCTGCACGGCGACGACCAACTCGTTGCCGGGCGCCGGGAGCGCCGGGCGGGCGCCGCGCTGCACGATGTAGTCGTCCCAGACCCAGAAAAGCGCCGCGCACGAGATCGCTGCCGACGCGAGCACCATCGTCAACTTCGGCCACATGCCGCGGTGCCGCGAGTAACCGGATTCCGGCGTCCGCGTAATACCCTCGCCGCCGATGTCGACCGACCATGCAATCAGCATCGCCGGCGGGAAGCCGACAATGCAGACGATTATGAGCGCACGCATCGCCCAGACCGGAGCGTCGAAGGCGGGGAATACGATAGATCCCGCCTGAACGGCGACCCAGGCAACGACGGCGTAGGCGGCCGCGGAGCGGAATACCCGCCGACGTGTCAGTTCCCTGAAAAAGCCGGAATCCGGCTGCCTCTCGCCCATACCTACCGCCTTCGGCATACGCCGTCGCCGCCCTTATTATAGAGTGGCCGCGGACGATGCTGATACTGGCGCCGGCATGAATCGCCGCCGCCGCAACCGGTCAGCTTGACCTGCCGGACCGTGTTTGGACACGAACATTCGGTCGATGGGTGCCGGGCCATTATCGGGGCGCACATCGGACTCTTGGTCGATTCGCGCAAGGCGGACCTGATTCCCTCGCCCACGGAGCGTTCACGGCCCTACAACATGGCGGCCGACAACGACACCGTCTACGTCGTGTGCACTACCGCCGCTGGATCATTGGTGTAAAGGCTGAAGACTGATTCGCGCCAGCGAACCTTCAATCGCCCAACCTTCGAGCATGCCCAATCGATTCCGCCGGCGGACGTCGCCCTGATTTAGCACAGCCTGCGGTTCCGGCCATTGTTCGCTCCTGCAGACCGGCTGCTTCCGCAAGGCGGCGGCGGTACCTGGCGGCCATCAGGATATTCCCGGTAACCGGTCCGAGGATCAGGCCCCACCACAGGCCCACTGCGCCGAACTCCAGTGGGAAGCACAGTATCGCGCCCGTGCCGATACCGACGACCCAGTAGCCAAACAGTCCGATCCACATCGGCGACCGGGTGTCTCGCAGCCCTCGAAGGGCATTTGCCAGGACAATCAGGACGCCGTCAAATACCTGGAACAGGCCAGCGTACACGGACAAATTCACAGCGAGCAGCAGCACTCCGGCATTGGCGAGGGCATCGGTATCGAGGAAGATGCTGACAATAAGTTCGGGAAAAAGCCAGAGTGCGGCGGAAGCGAAAACAGTTACCGCCGCTGCCATGCTGAGGCCGATTAGCGTCGAGGAGCGCACGGCATCGATGGACCGCGCCCCGATACCATAGGCGACGCGGACCCGTACCGCATCGCCTATTGCCAGGGACGTGCTAAGCGCAACATAGATGACCGTGTAGACAATCTGCTGCGCCGCGAGGTAATCCGCGCCGAGTATGCCAATCAGGACGGCACTCACCGTGAACATGCCGGCGCCAAGCAGCTGCGCGGCAGTAATCGGCAGCCCGAGCGAGAAAATGTCGCGCAGTACAGCGAGATCGATTCGTCGTGGAACCAACCGGGGCCGATACATCGCAAAGCGCTTCGCGACGATGACGTGCCCCGCCAAAAGACCAAAAATGGTCCAGTTGACGATCGACGTGCCAATACCTGCACCCACGACGCCGAGCGCCGGCAGCCCGAATTTGCCATACACCAGTGCGTAGTTGAGCGCCAGGTTCAGCAGCAGCGCACCAAACGTAATGGTCACGACTGCGGATGCCTTGGCGACAGCACTCAGGTAATTTCTGAGGACAGTGAACCAAAGGACCGGCAATACGCCAGCCGTCAGCGGCTGCGCGTAAGCGGTAATGAGCCTGACGACATTGGCGTCCTGCTCAGCCAGTCGCAGCGCGGGTCCGAGGTACCAGACAGCGAGCATGACCGGGATGCTCATGATCGTCGCCGCGATCATCCCCTGCTCTACCGCATTGGTAATGCCCATTCGATCGCCGGAGCCGAGACTTTGCGCTACCAGGACTCCGACGATCGATACCGTTCCCATTCCGATGAGCAGCAAGACGTAAAACCAGTCGGCAGTGAGTCCAACCGCAGCCAGCTCGTCGCTGCCAAGACGGCCTACGATGATCATGTCGGTGATCATCATGCCCATTTCGCCGAGGTACGCCACGACGAGTGGCAGGCTGATCGAAAAAAGAGTTCGTACCTCCCGATTCATGCCTGCGTTGTCGGGACGTGCTGACAATGACATTCTCCACAAAGCCGCGCAGAGTCTAGCGCCAGTGGCCGGGCGTCCGCTGCCGCTTTACCACATCGTGAGTTTGGCCGGGCTTGACGGTGGATGCGTGACGTAGCGTGGCAGGCGACGAGGATCCTGGAGCGTCGATGCTGGCTACCGATGCCGTAGTGTCAAAGCGGTCATCCTGCAAGTTGGCGATGGCACCGAGGTCGGCTAACGCTCTGGCAGTGAGCCGATAATTGCCAGTGATGCCCGAGATTTGGCTCGTTTAATGACAGCTTCGATGTCAAAGCCTTCCACGAAATTCTTTCGGGCCTGAACGCTTACCGCTGGCAAAGCCACTGCAGAGGCCTATACCTGTTGCCGCGCAAGCAACAGTTGCGCCGTCATCCTCGTCGAATTCATGGAGTTCTCGCAGTCCGCTCAGAAACGTATCGTATATCCCAGTTTGAAGCGCAGCTCGGAATACAGCGCATCAAAGCGATTGTCACGGTCGAAATCCTCGACCTGCCGGTTCATGACGAACACCATCTCGCGGCCCGCTTCGGGCACCCAGCGCAGGATGCTGTTGACGCCGATCGTCTCGGAGACGTTGTCGTATTGCACCAGGTTTTCCCAGTACCACGTGGCCGTGAACGCGATGTCGGCCCGCAGCCGGGCAAGCCGCGTGATGAAGGCGCCATTCGCGAGCGCGATGTCATTCCATTCGAAGCCGGCGCCCATGCGCAGGTGCGGGCTCGGCCGCCACACCAGGTCGACGTTCGTCTCGGTGCGCGTGCCGTCGTAAAAGTCGCCGCCGCATGCGCTGACCTTGCCCGACAGGACGCGGTGTTCCCCGCTGGCGGTGCCGATGCAAGCGGTCTCGAACGAGTAATCGCCCGCGGGAATGACGACGCCTGCCGCTATCTCGAACGGTGCGAGCAGCCGTTCGCGACGCAGGTGGTAGTCACCTCTCAGGTGGTCGGCCGCCTGGTTCTCGAACTCGAACAGCCCGATGCGCAGGTCCTGTGATTCGAGGCCACCGTCGATGGCGTCCACGCGCCAGAGGGCGACTTCGCTGGTGACGGAGCGCAGCCAGGAGCCGAGCGGCCGCCAGTTGTACCCGAGCTCGGCTTCGTACTGGCGAATGCCGGTGCGGTTGGCGAAGCCCAGCGCCGGATTGTAGTTGCGCTGGATTTCGCTTGCGCCGATGCTCGCCTGCCAGCCGCGGCGCGCCGGCACGGAAAACCCGGTACCGAATGCGGCCGACTCGCCGGCCACGCCATCGGTGTCGGTGTGCTGGTACCAGAGCGATCCCACCAGTGTCCGGTCGCGGCTGAACTGCGTATTCAGGTAACGAAAGTCGGCGCCGACCAGGCTGTTGCCGACGTCCGCCACCGGGTTGCCGTGCGTGGCGATCACGCCGACGCTGGATTCGTCCAGTACGTTCGCGGCGACGCGCGCGACCATCAGCTCGGTTGTGTCCAGCCGGTCCGCGGTTTCCTGCCGGACGCCGAGTACGCCGATATCGAACGGACCGGCCCGCCCCGTCACCTTGGCGCCGGCATCGATGTCGAGCGCCGCGCCGTCGCTGCCGAGGCCGATGCGCCGCGAAAAGAACGGCTTGCCGTTCTCGTTGCCGATGCGCCCGAATTCGAAGATGTCGGCGTCCTGCAGAAAGAATTTGCGCTGCTCGGGAAAGAACAGGTCGAATCGCGTCAGGTTCACGCGGCGTGCGTCCGCGGTCGTGCCGGAGAAGTCCGTGTTGACGGTGAGCGCTGCGGTGAGCGTCGGCGTTACCTTGTAGAACACGTCGAGCGACGGCTCAACGAGCGTCTCCGTCCCCGACACCGTTTCGTCGTCGATTCGCGCCATCCGGATCCCGGGAACGACGTCGAGGCCGATGCCCGACTCGATGCCGGTCAGGCCCGTGAGCTGTCCGGAGTTGGCGGGATTCTGTTCGCGGTTGTGCGACACCCAGCCGAAGCGTTCGTTGCGGCGCCCGAGCCAGCGTATGAAGTTGATGCCCCAGGTTTCGTTGTCGGGGTCGAACGACAGCGTCTTGAACGGTATGGCGACCTCCGCGGTCCAGCCCTGGTCGTCCCGGCGCGCCGCCCCGCGCCAGATGGCCTGCCACTGCCAGTTCTGTTCCGTCACGTTGTTGTAGAGCGCCTGGGTGCGGACGCCATTCGGGTTGAGGTCGAATATGTAGCCGCTGCGCCCCTGGTTGTACGGGTCGAGAATGACCGAGAAGCCGTCTTCGCCCCAGGAAAAATCGCCTTGCCGCAGGACCCTGGCGGACACCTTGTCCGGTTCGCTGTCGAAGAAACGCGCGGCGAAATACAGCGCGTCGCGTCCGTACAGCACGCGGATCAACGAGTGCTCGGAAGGCGGTGTGTATTCGGTCGGCACCACCGTGTGCAGGTCGTCGACGACCGCGGCTGTCTGCCAGACGGGGTCGTCGAGGCGGCCGTCCAGGGTCGGCGGACTGGCCGTGAAAACGGCCTGGATACTTTTCGGTTCCGCGGCTTGCGCGCTGGCCGGTGCCGGCACGTGCATCGGCAGCGCGGCAAGGCAGGCGAGGCGCAGAATCCGCCGGGCGGCACCGGCAACGTCAGCTCGTTTCATTCTGTTCCGAGGTAGATGTCAGTGAGCGGGTCGATGTAACGTTCCGGCGCCCCGTCGCTGCGGTTGGTCAGGACGACGATCGACAAGGCGTCGTCCGGGTAGCGCGCGATGTGCGTGCGAAACCCGACCCAGCTGCCGCCGTGGCGCACCCGGCGCATTCCCCTGTAGTCGTCGATCGTCCAGCCGAAGCCGTAGCCCGTCGACTCGCCGTTGTTCAGGGCGACGGGCGTGAACGCTTCCGCGATTGCCGCCTGCGAGACGATGGCATCGCTGTCGAGCGCCCTGTCCCAGCCGTAAAAGTCGTCCAGCGATGCATACGTGCCGCCGGAGCCGACGATGTGATTGAGGGGGTCGTAATCGTTCTCGACGAAGTTCGCCCCCTCCGCGTCGTAGCCGATGACGCGCGTCGGCAGCTCCGGTTCGGTCTCGTCGAAGATGCGCGCGCCGGGCATGCCGGCCGGATCGAAGACCCGTTCCCGCATGAACGTTGCGAAGTCCTTGCCGGAGGCTGCCTCGACGATGAGCGCCAGCATTTCGTAGCCGGGGTTGCTGTACTCGTAGCGCTCACCGGGCGGAAACACCGGTTCGCCGATGGCGGCGAGGTGGGTCATCGCGTCGGCGGTCGTGGGCATGCCGCGGCTGGTGTCCAGGATGTCGTAGTAATCCGGGTAGCCGCCGGTGTGCGACAGCAGGTGACGGATCGTCACGCCGTCGTAAGCCGACAGCGCGGGCAGCCAGTCGCTGACCGGGTCGTCGTAGTCGAGCACGCCGTCCTCGGCGAGCGCAACGATTGCCATGGCCGTGAACTGCTTGGATACCGACGCCAGGCGAAACGCGGACTGCGGCGTGATGGGCGTGCCCGTATCGAGGTCCGCGTAACCGTAGCCGGCCTGGTGAACGACTTTGCCGTTGCGGATGACCATCACGGCCGCGCCGGGTTGCCGGCCCTCGGTGAACGGCGCGAACAACGCGTCGACTTTGTGCGATGCCTCGGCGGCCTGGTCGGTTGCCGGCTCGCAGCCGGCGACCAGCGCCAGGACGGCAAGCATTACGATGGCGGGTCTGCGTCCGCGCTCCAGCATGTGATGGGCCCTCCCCGTGTGCCGCACCTGCCGGTTAATAATGACGCGCGGACGACATGCCTGCAAAAGCCGCGGCGTTTGCGGTCATACTGTGAAATGCCGATTTGGCACCGCGCGATGACGGGGTCTGCGGTGCGCGCTAACATGCATCGCCATGACACAAGACCCGATCCACTCCATGGCCTGTCGACGTGATGTGTCGGCTACTGGGTGTCAGTCGCAATGCCTATTACCGGTATTGCCTGTATCAACAAGGGCGGCTGCCGGATCCTGAGCACGAGGGGATGCTGGCAGCGGTGAAAGAGGTCGCCGAATCTAGCGGTTACAGCTACGGCTCGCGGCGGATGAAGGCGAAGTCGGTCACGGATGCATTACGTATGGCTCTGTGGCGTCGACGTCCGGCAGCCGGGCTGATCGGCGAGTTGTTCGAAACGATCAAATAATGCGTAGTAATATTTGTCGCCCTGGCCTTCTCCATACCGACGAATACCGTGTTGGTGAATTCGGATTAGATCGGCTTTCGCATCTTCACTGAGTTTATAGCTCCCCATTTCTCCGCAACTCGTCTTTGGACTGTGCCAGGATCTCGTCGGCGGTCATGGCCGTAAACCCGCTTTGTTCGGCGTGAATTAACCGGGCACGAACAAACTCCATTTCACGCGCCTTGCGGATCAAATCGTTGACAGCTTCGCTGTTGCTCTTGTACTCACCTTCCACATCAACCTTATGCTTGAGCCACTCGGTGTTGGGGTCGGTGAAGGAGATGCTTTGTCGTGACATGGCGTGTTCTCCAGGAAGTTTAAAAGGTGCGTTATTACACCATAATTACACCACATGTCAATAAAAAGAGGCGCACCCTCACCCTTTTGCCTGAAAGGCGCAAAAACTCCATCCGCATTGTCAAGCTGCCCATTGGTATACATGATGCAGCCCGCCGAGGACTGGTCTTGATATGACGGGCCTGGCCGGTTTTCTCGATACCTCCATAACATGTGGACACGGAGCCATCTGGCCAAGACTTCGATGAGGGCGCCAACGATTGTAGTAAGCGACGAATTCATCGACTGTTCGCTGCAAATGCTCGTGACCAAATAGGGGCCGGTGATCGAGACATTCGTTTCGGATGGTGCGCACCCAGCGCTCTGCGCATGCATTGGCCTTCGGCGCTTTTACCGGAGTGCGGATCTGTCTGGCACCAAGCGAAGAGACTCGGCGATTGAATAAAGTGCCAAAGCAGCCATCACGGTCGTGAATCAGGTAACGCGGAGTTGCCCGCGATATCCCACAGGCTTCGATCATTTGCTGCGCCAGCCACGCACATGCTTCAAAGCCAAGACGTGCCAATTCTGCCTGGATTCTGCGCTGTCCCCACAAGGGATTCTCACGAGCCATACGGCGAATGAGTTCACGCAGTTCGGGCTCAACCTTTTTGCGTCCAGTTCTGGAAGTACGTTGTGATCGCCAGCGCCAGTAGGCCTTCCAGCCTTTGCGGTGCCAGCTAACAACAGTATCTGGCTGCACGATGATCAAGCTCCGGTGCCACCCTCAAAACAATTGACAGGCAAGTATCCAGAAGCGGCGATCTGCATTCCGAAGCTGTGGTCTTGCCTGACGTCGCTTGAGCACCACCAATTGCTGCCGAAGGCAGACATTTTCGGCACTCAATCTTGCTCGGGACTTGAAAATGGCGGTGAAGGCGAAGAAAAGGCACCGAAACATAGAAAAGTCGCTTAAGCTATTCTTATTAACAGGGTATGTAGTATCGCATTACCACCGATACGGTAGTCCGGATAGAGTTTTTGCGCCCTTCAAGGGCGCCCGCTCGCTCGGGGCTGAGCAGTTCGCAGGCGTCCGGTAACTCCTGGACCATTCCATCAAGCTCCGCGGGAGCGTCATCCGTCGCCGCGGTGGCCGGCCCGGTCGACTGATCTTGAACCGGATCCGATGAATCCGACGGCTGCGGCGAGCATGCCCACAGCCACACGACGACGCATAGGCCGAGTCCGACCTTCAGAGAAAAACTGGTTGAATGGTTCACGATGCACCTACCTCCTGCCCGGACGATAGCCCGGAGCATGGATTGCGCACTCCCCCCAAATGGGGGAGTGCGGTTTCGGGCACAAGCTTTCCGGATCGTACATGCCTCTCGGAGCGGATAGTTCGTATAAGAGGCCTTATGTGAGAGGTCGAGTCGAGTAGCGCGGCCAATAAAGCGGTCATGGTGGGCGCGTGGCCCGGTCCCGGCGGCGTTCGGCTGCCTGAATCCCCGCATTCGGTGCAGAAATGCCGGCGGCGGCGGCCGCAGGCCAAGATGCGCCCGTCCAGGCGCGGGGGCCGTGAGCAGCGGGCGCCGCAGCGGCAGTGTCAGATCAAGCGATTGCACGCGGGAGGCGCCCGGCCCGGATGTGCCGGATCGACGGACCCGGCATCACGGCCGAGGTGCTCGAGAATCCGTTCAATGACCGCTGGCGCCTCGATGCTGGCGATGACGCGCAACCGGCCGCCGCATTGGCGGCAGGTCTCGATATCAATCGCGAACACCCGCTTGAGGCGTTGCGCCCATGACATCGCCCGTTGTCGGTCAGTGGCCGGTAACTCACCACGTCCGGTGGCAGCGGCGGCTCTGCCGGCCTTCCCGGTATTTCGGCAGTTCGTCTGTGAATGCCGTCCAGCCGGCGGCCGAGCCGACAAAGATATGCGCGTTCGGTTTGACGGGCACTTCGGAGTCCATCGCGCCCAGCGGAGTTTCGATCAAGTCCTGAGCACCTGCCGCGTTCTGGAACGACAGGCTGGAGCCGCAATGCTGGCAGAACGTACGGATTGTCCCATTCTCAGCAGTATAATCTTTGAGCATGTCTTCGCCCTTTATCCAGCGAAAATCGTTACACTTTGCGGTAACGAACGTCGCAAACGAGGCGCCGTGAAACTTGCGGCACATGGAACAATGGCAATGTGCCGCGTCGGGCAAAGATTCATCGATCTCGAATCGGACGGCGCCGCACAGGCAGCTGCCGCAATACGGACCCTTCATGGCACTATCTCCTGACAAATGTATCAGCATCCGCGAGCGGGGCAGTTCAATCGATCCGGGCACAAGTCGCACGCAGCGCCTCCCGCACGTGAAGATTCACGCACAAGCCGCGCCCCACACTCCCGCAGGAGCGGCGTCCCGCCGCGAACAGTCACTTCAATGAAACCGGCGCTGATAGACCTGGAAGCGGCCATGCGGGATCCGACGGAAGTATTCGCGAGTCCCGAACAAGTCCTTGCGCATGCGGGTTTGACACGCGAGCAGAAGATTGAGGTACTGAAGCAGTGGGGATACGACGCGGCAGAGTGCGAGGTGGCGACCGAAGAGGGCATGCCGGGAGACGGCGGGAGCCTGTTGAGTCGAATACTGCTGGTGCTGGATCAACTGGGTGCAGAGGTCGAGGTTTGCCGTACGGACCCCAGCAAGCAACACTCGTTGCTTTAGCCTGGGTGCGTCGCGGATTGTGCCCGATAGGTAATAGCCACAATGGCATTACTGTTGTCGGTAGCGGATTCTCCGTGGCAAGTACCGTTCACGAGGGCAGATCAATGCGCAAGAATAGTGCAGCCATCCGCAATGCACTGCTCCTGTTGGCATGTATCGTTGTGTTCCTGGCCGTTGCGGCCATCTTCGCCTCAAAACTGGGCTAGGAGTCTGCGCGGTAGAAGCCGAATGGGCTGCGGCCCTCGCCTCGTCCGTTTCTACCGCGCAGACGAATAACCCGGATTAATCATGAAGGTTGGAGTACCAGGTATCGTATGAAACCCCTGTGCTTTCTTTCGCCGGATATCACGCAAGCCAGGTCCGTTGTTCGGGAACTTCGAAATGACGGGATCGCGAATAAGAACATCTACGTGCTTGCAAGGTCCGGCACCGATCTTGATGGGCTGCCTGACGCAGGCTCCGAGAGTGACGACTTTCTGCCCGCCTTTGCGCGTGGCCTCGCCTTTGGCGGCTTCGCGGGTCTTTTTCTGGGCCTGGCTGTACTGCTGCTTCGCCCCACAAGCCTGATCGCCAGCGGCGGTGACGTTTTGCTGATCGGGCTTATGGGTGCAAGCCTTGGCGGGTTGCTGACCGGCATTGCCGGCGCAGCTTTTCCGAGTTCTCATTTGCAAGCATTCGAGCCAGATTTGGACGCCGGCAAGATACTTATTATGGTCGATGTGCGTAAAGATCGCCGCGACCATGTCAGCAGCCTGGTACGCCGCGCGCATCCGGAGACTGAGCTTGCGGGCATGGAACCGCGGGCGCCGCTGATCCCGTGATGAATTCCGCCGTGTCGTCGGACCATGAGTTCACTCCATAATTGTGGGTACGACACGATCGAAGTAGCAACGGATACCGTCGTCAAGAAGAATCGAGTCATACACATCCATACGGCCGTCTGACGGCGTTACGAAAGACAGGGCTGTTGCGTTTTCGAGGCCCGGACAGGCATTTCGGAATGCAGCTCGCCAGCCGGTTTCCGCGCTGGCGAACAACAGCAATGTATCATCGCCTACTGCACGCCAGGACTCGAAGCTGCCTTCCCGGACCAGGCCGACCGTCTGTCGTGACAATTCCTGCAACGACGGTTCGCTTGTTGTCCGTCGTTCGATTGCGGCAGCTTGCTCTTTGCTGACTTCCGATATTTCCAGCTCCCAATTGACATTATTGGCGACAATCGTCAGCCGGTACTCGCCCCCATTTTCGAATAGCTTCAATCCGTTCCCGGTGCCGTCCAGTTGAATGACGGTACCGATGAATTTCTCCGCTGGCGCCATCGTGAAGCCGCATCTCGAAGTTCGCGAGCCATGGTAACGCGGCCGGGCGCGGCCGGGGTCGGACCAACGTTACATGCTGATACGCAAGGAATTCGTGCAGCCATAAAGGCGTAAATACGCCCTGATCGTACCGTTTCGACAGCAATTCTGTTTTGGATACAGATTTATTGCTCGTGGCGCAGCAAGACGTGCGTCAGCGGCGTTTTATTGCACGAAATAGCGCGATTAAGGGCAAGAACGTCCGGTTCTTAGGGTGTTTTGTTTTCAGAATCAGTGAGTTGCTTTGGTCCGACCCGGCAACCCGCCCCCGCCACCGCCTCCGCCGCCACCTCCGGCCCCGGGCGGTGGCAGCTCGGGCGGCGGTTCTGCTGGCTGGCTGCTGCTCCTCGCCCTGCCCGGCAGCCTGGCCAGGCAGGCCGTCGTAACCCGCGGGCCGAACCGTTAACCGCCGGCGATCCTGGACAGTAAGCCGACTTCCGCACCCTCGGGGATCGGCTGGTCCCGGTCGTCCCGGTAGATCGTGCCGTCGATCGCAATGGCGATGCCCTGGTCAATGCGTTCGCGCAGGAGCGGATAGTCCCGTCCGAGGTTTTGTAGCAGTTCGCGGATGGTCGTGCCCTCGACCCGTACCGACTCCGCGCCGTCCACGGCATCGCGTAAGCCGCCGAACAGCCGGACCTCCGGCATCAGCCCGCCAGCGCCTGCCGATCGCGTGACGATTTGATGGCCGCGAGTATGCGCGGCGGTGACATCGGCACGTGGGTCATGCGAACGCCTGCCGCGTCGGAGACGGCGCTGGCAACCGCCGCCAATGGCGGCACGATCGAGGTCTCGCCCACACCGCGTATGCCGTACGGATGGTTGGGATTAGGTATCTCCAGTATTTGCGTATCGATGAACGGCAGGTCGGAACAGACCGGAATCCGGTAGTCCAGGAAGCCCGCATTCTGCAGGCGGCCGTCTTCGCCGTAGACGTATTCCTCGTTCAGGGCCCAGCCGATGCCCTGGGCCGCGCCGCCCTGGAACTGACCCTCGACGTAGTCCGGATGCACCGCCTTGCCGGCGTCCTGCACAACCGTGTAGCGAACGACTTTCGTGGCCCCGGTTTCCGGGTCGACCTCGACGTCGCATATGTGACTCGCGAACGACACGCCGGCGCCGTCGGGCACCACCTGGCTATGGCCGGAGACTGGCCCGCCGGTGTTCGCTGAGGCTTCTGCAAGTTCCCTGAGCGTCAAGGACTTGCGCTTTCCTTTCGCCATTGCCCTGCCGTTCTTCCACGAGACATTCTGCACGTCAATGTCCCAGGCCTTCGCCGCGCGCGCGCGCAGTTGCTCGATCGCGTCGCGGGCGGCAAAAATCGCCGCCATTCCCGACGAGAACGTCCCGCGGCTGCCGTCGGTCATGTCGTTATGCCCGAGCGATGCCGTGTCCGCGATGTTGCACCGGACCTGCTCGTAGGGAATGCCGAAGTCTTCTGCTGCAATCAGCGACAGTGAAGCGCGCGCACCACCAACATCGACGGTTCCAACGCTGAGCGTAACCGTACCGTCGGCACCGATGGTGAGGTCGGCACACGTCTGACCGCCGAAATTGAACCAGAAGCCGCAGGCGACGCCGCGACCCTGGTTCTTGCCGAGCCGTGCACGCATGTGCGGATGGCTCTTCACCGCTTCGAGTGTCGGCACGAGCCCGATCGGCCCGTAGGTTGGGCCGTAAGACGCGCGCGTGCCCTCGCGCGCCGCATTCCTGAGGCGAAACTCGACGGGATCGATGCCGAGTTCCTCGGCCATCAGTGTGACTGTGCTCTCGATGGCGAAAGCGGCCATCGGCGCGGACGGCGCGCGGTAGGCCGCGACCTTCGGCCGATTGACGATGACATCGTAGCCGACGCTCCGGACGTTCTCGATGTCGTAACAGGCCCAGGCCGCCATCGCGCCGATCTCGCCCCAGATGCCGGGGAACGCCCCGTCGCTGTAGCGCAGCACCGCATCTGCGGCGATGATGCGGCCATCCCGGGTGGCGCCGAGTTTGACGTTGATCGACGTCGACGACGCCGGTCCCGATGCGCGGAATACGTCTTCGCGGCTCATGACCAGCTTGACCGGCCGGTTGGCCTTGCGCGACAACGCGAGCGCAACCGGCTCGGCCCAGACATGGGTCTTGCCGCCGAAGCCGCCGCCAATCTCCGACGACGTCACCTTGAGTTGCGACATTTCCATGCCCAAAAGGGTGGCGCAGGTATTGCGGTACGCGAACGGACCCTGGGTCGTCACCCACAGCTCGCCTTGCCCGTCCGGACCGACACTTGCAAGGCAAGCATGCGGCTCGATGTAACCCTGGTGAACCTGTTCGGTCTTATAGCTCTTTTCGATAATGACTTCGGCTTGCTCGAAGCCAGCGTCGATGTCACCGTGGCCGTAGGTTGCCACGCCCGCAATGTTGGTCGGCTTGCCGGGCTTATCCTTCGTTCGCACCCGCGGTTGGATAATCGGCGCACCCGGCTTCATTGCCTCGTCCACATCCGTTACGTGGGGCAGTGCCTTGTAGTCCACCTTGATGAGTTGCAGCGCTTCGCGCGCCGTTTCGGCATCGAGTGCCGCCACGGCGGCGACCGCGTGCCCGTCGTACAGTGCCCTGCCGCGCGCCATGCAGTTCTCGAGTATGTCGTAGAGTTCGTCATCTCCGTCGGTGAGATCCGGCAGGTCCGCGCTCGTGATGACGGCCTTGACGCCCTTGAGTTTCTCGGCCCTGCGTGTATCGATGCGACGAATCTTTGCGTGTGCATGCGGCGAGCGCAGGATCGCCCCAACCAGCTGCCCCGGTGCGAACGTATCCGCGCCATAGCGCGCGCGCCCGGTCACCTTGTCCACGCCATCCGGACGTTTTACCCGCGTGCCGACGAGATTGAATTTCTGGTTGGTGAATTTGCTGTCGTGGGTCACTTGAAAATTCTCCCTATCCGGCCGCCCTGCGCTTTGCCTGCGCCTTTTGCCCTCGTCGCAGGTCCCCTGCTGCAGCGCGGACGGCACGCACGATCTTATCGTAGCCCGTGCAACGGCACAGGTTGCCGGCCAGTGCATAGCGAATTTCGGACTCGCTCGGGTTGCTGTTTCGATCGAGCAAGGCCTTCGCCGCGACCAGGAAGCCGGGCGTGCAGACACCGCATTGCAGGGCCGCATGGTCGAGGAAGCGACTTTGCAGCGGATGCAACCTGTCGCCATCGGCCATCCCTTCAATCGTTTCGATCTCGCGCCCTTCCACCTCGGCGCCGAGCACCAGACAGGAACAGACGAGTTGCCCATCGAGCATCACGCTGCAGGCGCCGCAGTCGCCGGTACCGCATCCTTCCTTCGCGCCGATCAGGCCGAGGTGGTTGCGCAGTACGTCGAGCAGTGTCTCGCGGCCGTGACAGACGAAGTCCACGGCATCGCCGTTGACCGTCGTCGAAACTGCTATACCCTTCATCGTCTCCTCCGTGCCCGGTCGTAGGCGATCGCGGCCGCGCGCCGCGCCAGCACCCCCGCGACCTCGGTCCGGTATGCCACCGTTCCACGCTTGTCGTCGATTGGCGAACACGCCGCCTCGCAAGCAGCCGCCAGTTGCATCAATGCATCGTCCTCGAGACGCGTGCCGATGATGGCCCGCGCCGCCTGCGGCACCAGCACGACGGTCCGCGCCACCGCACCCAGTGCCACCCGCGCCTGCTTTACGACGTTGCGCGCTCCCAGCGTCAGGCTGACACCGGCGCTGCAAACGGCGATGTCCATTTCGCTGCGCGGGATGAAACGCAGGTAAGCGTCGCCGGACTTCGCCGGCGGATTGGGCAACACGATCGCCGTGACGATATCGCCCTTTCCGAGGCTGGTCGTGCCCGGTCCCGTAACGATCCGCTCAACCGCGAGTCGGCGCCTCCCACCGGGCCCGACCACGACCGCTTTCGCCTTCGCCACCACGAGTGCCGGCACGCTGTCAGCGGCCGGTGACGCATTGCAGAGATTGCCGGCAATTGTGCAGCGACCCTGGATCTGGTCGGAACCGATCAATTGTACGGCCTCGACCACACCGGGCCAGGCCCTGACCAGTGGCTTGTTGCGAGCTAGCGCCACGCAGGGCACGCCAGCACCGATGCTGAAACCGGAGGCCGACTTGCGGATTTCCTGCATGCGCGGGAGTCGCTTGATGTCGACGACGAGGTCCGGATCGATGAATTCGCCGCGCATGCGGACCAGCAGGTCCGTGCCGCCGGCAAGCAGATAAGCGTCGCCCCTCTCACCAACCATCAATGCGACGGCCTCGCGGATGCTCGTCGGTGATTCGTATCGCATTTGGCGCCGTCCAGCCGTCGAAACGCCAATCATGTCACGTTAGAGGCACCAGTCGAAAGAGGGGCGGTACACCGTGAAACAGCGAAACCGGGCCGTCGCGGATGATGATGTCACTGTAGCGTACCGGGTCGTGGCGGCTGCCCTATCCGGCCGCATTTCAGCAACTCCACAATCCCCGAGTCCTTACGCGCGGGGCCACCTTTACCGGCGACAATAAACTCCCAAAGTTTGTGATGAAAGGGGGGGCTAGGAAGTCCTTATCTGTTCGTTTACCGCACGATCGGCGGCATCGAATGCACCGTTGATGAAAGCGTAGGCCGAGGCATCCGAGTTCGCGATGGAAATGCGCCCGACCTGTCTCGAGCCGACCAGGTGCGGACCGTTCGATATGCTCCATTCCGGCGGGTCGAACAGCTCGTTGTACTCGTACGCGTAGCCGTGCGGCCAGCGATTGACGGTAATGGCAGCAATATCCCGCTCGGCATCGAAGCCACCGCCCGCAAGCGCTCCGTCCATCGCCGCGACGATATCGCGCTCGAAATCGTCGAAAGTGAGCTCATACAGGTGCCGCCTGCCCTGAACGTGCTGCTCACGCTGGGTCAGTCCCCGGTCGGGCACGGTCGGCACGTAAGTCCCGTGGATCACTGTCGGTTCATCGGGGTTTTGCGTGTATTCGTAACCGCCCATGCTCACCGGAAAATCCATGCCGAAGGAATGCAGGAGTTTCGGCTGGGGAATCGTGAAGCTGTGGTAGCCAAGTTTCTCGAAGGCCCTCCAGTTGCGCAAGGCGACGCTGATATAGACCAATGGCGCCTTGACTGCCTTGTTGATCGCCCTGGCCTGCGCCTCCGGCAGCTCGGGGCAGATATGCGGCACGATACTGTTGTAGCAGGCAAGAATGGCGTGCCTGCCGCGTACCCTTTCGGCGTTGCCGTGTCGCACGTAGGTGACGTCCACGGCTTTGTCGCCGTCGACGTGACGCACATCGACCGCGGTACTGTCGAGGCGGATCCGCGTCGGGCTGCCTGCCCTGTCTATCAGATCGTAATCAACGCGCGACAGGACCAGGTCTTCCATGGTCGCGCCGGGAACCGCATCGGGTATCAATTTCCTGACGATAGCGCGAGCAACCCCGGCATTGCCGTCAGGAAAGTGGAATATGTAGGGTTCTTTCCGTCCGGCGGGGCCGCTCAATTTTTCTTCGAGGCCCATGTGCCAGGCACCCGGCATGCCCAGGCGATAGCCTTCCATCGCCGACAACGCGTCGTACCCGATACCCCAGTAGCCTTTCGCGCGGTCGCGAAGAATGAGCACGACATCCTCGTGTGCGCCGACATGCTTGCGCAGAAAGTCCGTGTAGCTTATGCGCTTCAGTTTCGCGATTTTTTCGTCCCGGGACATTCCGGCGAAGTAGTCTTTCTCACTCGTGTACAAGTCGACAAAACTTTTCCGGGCCTCCTCGGAAATCGGATAGCCTGCGACTGTCTCTGCGATCTCGGACCTGTCGGCTCCGCGAAGCACATCCGGCTGCACGCTGTCCGCGCCGTATATGTCCTTTGAGAAGTACAGGGCCTGGCCAAGGTACCTGTCGCGGAAGTAGTCCTGATCGAAATACTCGTAAAACGGTTCCGTATGGATGCCGACATCCTCGAGCATCTTTGCGGACGCCGATGAATAGGTCGCCGGGGAATCGATCGACTGGCTTCCGCCATAGCAGATCAGCTTCCTTCCATCGACGTCGAATTCATTGCGCTTGGCGTGGCCGCCAAAGTCGTCATGATTGTCGAGAACCAGCACTCGCGGATTACCACCTACCCTCTGCCGGTACATCTGTGCGGCAGCGAGTCCGGAAAGGCCGCCACCCACGACAACCAGGTCATAGACATCGTCCTCCAGCTGCTGCGGGACCGGCCACCTGGCATCGCCCCATGACACGGCGTGTGCGATTTCGAAAGAACCAGGGTGGCTGCCGCGCATCCCGGTCAATTCCGGTGGGTACCGGCCGTCTTTCGCCAGCAGCTCCAGCGGTGACAGCGAACTACCCGCCGCGATGCCGAGCGCGAACCCGTTCAGAAAATCGCGGCGCGAGATTTTCCCTGATTTCGACATCTTGCAGCCCTGCCTTGCTCTTTTAGCCCTTTCGGCCAATTAATCGACGACGATCCTAGTTGGGATACGAGTGACGAACAACCGGTCGTGGCACCCGGCAGGTGTCACCCGACGGGTCGGTGGCCGCCCAGGTCGACGACCGCAGCACGGGATCGACCGGCTACCCTCGGCGCCGACGGCGTGCCGAAAACCCGACCGCACCGGGCCCGTTTGCCTATTCCGGGCAGGATGCCGGACTGTCACCGCTCTCCGGAAATTGCGCCAGGTCGTTGGAGTCGTAAACAGGATCCAGCCCTTCCACGTTGCTTCCGCCGGACAGGTAACAACCGTAATAGTCGCTGCGCCGGAAATAGAACTCCCAGCCCTCCGGTCGGTTTTGCGACAGCGGAATCATGTATATCAATTGCAATACTTCGATGTACCTGGCCATGCGTAGCGGCCCGAAATCCACGGGGTCGAGCCCCATGGCCGCGGCCATGCCTGCGACTTTTTCTTTCGCCTGCCTGTCGTCCGATGCGATGGGAATGGTCACCATCCCGCCCGCGGCTGTCGGGTCGTCGATCAGGTATGCACCCATCGTAGCGAATGCCTTCACAACCCGGGCGCCCGGGTTCCAGCCTTGGATCATCTCGGCGCTCGATGTCTCCAGCATGTGCTTCGGATAGCCATCCTCTGCCTGCTCCAGCGGCATGGATACGTCGACGACGATCTTGCCACTCAGGTCGCCCAGGCTCTGGGCCACGGTTTCCATGGGCGGCCACGGCACCAGCAACAGCAGAATGTCACCTTGCTTCGCTGCCGCCATCTGCGTCGTTGCCGATGCGTTGTTCCCGGTTCTCTCCACCAGCGCCTTGACCCGATCGCTATCGGGACTGCGCGAGCCGTAGATCACCCGGTAACCGAGGCCTGCCAAGCGGGGGCCAAGGGAGTCACCCATGTCTCCGGTACCGATGACAGCGACGGGTTCCATGTCCGCCGCGTTGCCGTTGACACCCGTGCACACTGCGAGTGTGCAAAAAACGAAAGTCGCCAGTCTTTTCATTGATTCACCTGCCCCATAAACGAAGTCGGCAGCTGCGCTGCCAGTCATGCAGATAACGTTTAGCGAATTCGTAAAAACGGTGCATTTCCGTACCCATGACCGTTTTCCCTAGGTAGGGTTGAGCTCCAGATGATAAGTATAAAATTCTTCATCTCTTCTCCACCCAAGGCGCTCATAGAGGGCCTGTGCGGCTCGGTTATCGGCCGCGGTCTCCAGCTGCAATCGATTGGCGCCCCGGCGAAGCGCATGTTGTTGCGCAGCATCCATCAGGGCTTTCGCGACGCCTGTAGTCGTGCCTCCGGCACAACGAACAGATCATACAGGTAAATCAGTTCCGCCATCTCGACGGAGCAAAACGAGTGATAGAGTTGAGTGAAGCCGGCCATCGAGCCGTCTGCGGGTTTCGCCGCGAATATCACCGATTCATCGTTCGCCAGGCGCTCGCCAATGAACCGCCGACAACCCTTGGGATCTGCCGGCTTTTTATAGAATTGCCGGTATTGGTCAAAGAGATTCGCTACCTCATCCACGTGTTGTAATCCGGCTCGGAAAACCTTCATGTCGCCTCCAGTTTCACAATTCGAGTCCACGCACTTATTGCTGCAACGCGTCGGTTAACCGGACAGACAGTTGGGTTCCAGCGGTCATAATCAGGCAATCTCGACCCAGCGCCGCGTCAAGGAGCGGCAGAAGGCGATGGAAGGCTTCTCGTGAGCCGCAAACTGCGGTGGCAGCCAGTCGCGGTGGCCGGGTACCTGCTCCTCCAGATTGGGCATTCGTTCGACATATCCCTGGACCAGGGGCCGGGTCACTTCGAAGTGGAACTGCATGCCGTAGACGGCGCGGCCGATGCGGTAGGCCTGGTTCTCATAGCGTTCGCCGGTCGCCAGACGCTCGGCACCCGGCGGCAGTGCGTAGTGATCAGTATGCCACTGGAACAGTGACAAGGGAGCATCGAGGTGACCGAGCACCGGATCGTCCGCAGCCGCGACGGTCGGGGTCACCCGGTGGAATCCGAACTCCAGCTCGCCGCCGATATGCAAGTCGGCACCGAAAGAGCGCGCGATGAGCTGTGCGCCGAGACAGACACCAAGAACCGGCTTGTCGGCCTCTGCAAATTCCCGAATCAGGTGTATTAGCGGCGGGAAGTAAGGACAGATCTCGTCCTCGAGCGCAGCCATGGTGCCGCCCAGCACGATGATGCCGTCATGTTCCCGATGGCTGCGCGGCAGCTCCTCACCGTACATGCCCCATACGGTCTGTATATCCACACCGAGATCGCGAAGGGTCTCTCCGATCATGCCGATGGTGGACTTGTCATGATGCTCCACGGCTAGTACGCGCATATTCTCCTCGCCAATCCGGACCGCCGGCTGGGGCCGGTCGAGATTCGCATACTGCTCACCATCCGGCAAGATCGTGCCAACGATCCTTGATGCGGGCGATTTTTTCCAGTGCATAATCCGGCTTTTCGATCGTCGCATCGTAAGCTAGGGGGTCAAGCATGGGCTTGTCGATTCCCAGCACTCCCTCCGCTACGGCATACATGCAGAAGGCAGTGTAGGTGACGGCGTAGCCGCCTTCCTGGCACAACAGCAAGCGAGCATTGCAGGTCTCCCTCGCGAGTTCGCGCGCGGCCCGCCCCAAGGCGCGAAACCCGGCCATGCTGAGCAAATTGCGGCCGTTGGAGTCGAATTGATTGGCATCCTGCCCGCAGGCGACAATGATCAGGTCCGGCTCGAAATTGCGGACGACCGGACCGACGAGCTGTTCCATCGCCGCCCCGTAGACCTTGTCGCCGCTGCCGTATGGCAACGGTATGTTGAGATTAAATCCCCTGCCGTCTGCATGTCCGATCTCGTCGACCTCCCCGGTCTCCGGATGGTTCGCGCCCCAAGATCCCAGCGGCATGTGCATCGAAATCGTCAGAACGCCTGCTCTGTCATAGAAGCCGCTCTGCGTGCCGTTTCCATGGTGCACGTCCCAGTCGATGACGGCCACCCTTTCGCAGCCGGCGGTCAGTGCAGACTCTACTGCGATCGCCGCGTTATTGAAAATGCAGTTACCGTCCGCCATGTGCCGTGCGGCATGGTGGCCGGGAGGCCGAACGAGCGCGTAGGCTGCCAGCGAATCTTCCGCCAGCACGGCCCGAAGCGCTTCGATTGTCGTGCCGGCCGCCGCGAACGCAGCTTCGACGGAACCGGCGTTCACCACCGTGCCACTGCCATCGATCCTGACCGGCGGTGCCTTCCCGGCGCGCAGCACTTCGTCGACGTAGCCAGGCGCATGGAATCGCTTGATCTCTTCCCGGGCCGCGTGACGCCCCGGCCGCCAATCCAGGTTACTACTGATATCGCCACGCTGCAGAATCGAACGAATATTGATAATGCGATCGGGCGTGTCGGGATGCGGCTCGTCGATTTCCATCAGGGGCGACGCCTCGTACTCGTAACAACCTCGCCCCGGGTCGTGCTTCAACACGTCCGGGTGCCAGAATATTGCAAGCTTGTTCATTGACAGTGTTCGCCCCCGTTGCTAAAAAATCTTGGCCGCTGACCGCAACTTAGTCGAGAGGGCTGCGGATGTCCAAGCCGATGACACACAGGCAACGCACGCTGCAGTTCGGTGTTCCGGACTGCGAAGTGGCGTTTCCCCGCGAAGAATTCGCGTTGCGGCTCGAGAATGTACGCAGCCGCATGGCCGACGCCGGCATAGATCTCCTGTATGTCACCAATCCCGACCACATATGTTACCTGAGCGGCTATCAGGCGGAGTGGTTTCAGGCGGGAGGACCGAAGACCTGGCCAGCGGTTAGCGGCATCGCCGTTCACGTCGATCATGATCATTACCTGCATTTCGAAAGCGAAGACGAAAAACTCAATGCCCGGTACACGACGTGGCCCGATCATTTGCGGATCATGCCCGAACACGATATCAGCGCCGGATTCGCGGACTGGATCGTTCTCTGATCTGGATACACTCGGCTGGATCGGCAAGACAGTCGGCCTGGAGTTCTACCGTATCGCCCAAATCCTGCCGATTCCAGGCGTTTAAGTGCATTGTTCCAGGCAAAAGGCGCTACCGTCGTGGACGGCAGTGACGCAGTGACCGGTGCCCGATTGCTCAAGTCCGCCGCGGAGGTCGACGTAATCCGCGAGGCAGCGCGCATCGGCGACATTGGACTGCGTGCCGGCCTCGAGAATATCGAAGCGGGCATGACCGAGCTCGATATTTACGGCGAGATCATCCATGCAATGGCGAAAGCCGGCGGGGAGAATCCTGCCATAACCTTGCCTGTCGTGTCCGGCAAGAAGAGCGCCTGTTTTCACGCGCTCGCCTCGCGCAAGAAAATCGAGCATGGCGATATCGTCAACATCGACGTCTGCGGTGTTTACCGGCGGTACCATTCGGATGTCTGCCGAACCGTCTCCATCGGCGAGCCCGATGCAGAAGTCGCTGATTACATTGGTTCTGTTACCGGTGCGCTGTCGGTCGCATCCGGGCTCCTGCGGCCCCGCCTGCGCATTGCCGATTTCCTCGACGAAATGCAGCGCTATTATGCCGACTGCGGCTTGCTCGAGAACGCATGGTGGATTGGCGGATACGAACTCGGTATCGCATTTCCGCCGGACTGGGTCGGCTCGTACTATTTCGACATCTGGAAAGAGGTCGGGGATGACGCGTTCGAACCCGGGTTCGTCAGCAATTACGAAGGTAACTTCTATTTGCCGAATGAAGCCGGCCTTTCATGCATGATCGACACACTGATAGTCGAAGAGGACGCCGCGGCCTTCATACATGAAGTGCCCTGCCGGCTCTTCGTTGCAGACTAACGGCCTCTCCGTCCATCACGAAGAAGTCCGTTCGCTACTAATCGAGACGACCGGCGCGGCATGAAAATGATCCTTTTCAAGAACGCCGCGTGCCGAATGCGAGTGTTCATTCTACTGGTCGCCCGGAATCTCGGAATAGTGCAAAGCAACGATCTTCCAGCCCTCGCTGGTTTCTAGCCAGACCTCGGACTCGAAGGCCTTCGCCACGGAGACAGTACCGTCCGGTGCGCGCAGCCGATAGTCGACGAAGTAGCTGGCGACGGCGACGTCCCCACCGGGCATCACCTGCACCTGGAGATCCGACAGTTCATTTTTCTCGACGGCTCCCCCGGCCTCGACCATTTCTGCCCACTCTTCGCGGTAGGCTGACAGATCCTGCCGGTCACCGTAGAAATACACCATCGCATCCGCGGCATAGTGGCTGAAATATGCATCTACGTCGTTGCCGGCGTACGCATCGTTGAACGCCTTGACGGCCGTGCGTATCTCTGCTTCTGCCGAGCTCTGATGCTGAGCCATTGCAGGAAACGAGATCAGCGTGAGAGCCAGGCAAATCAGTACGTTTTTCATCAATGAGGCTCCTTATTGTGTTTTCATCCGCAAGGTTCTTCTTACAGGCGGCCAGCTTGCCGGACTTTGTCCCTGATTGAGCAGACTGTACTTCCCGCTGGCCGGGTATACTTGCTTATACGCAATGATACTCCTCGCAGTACTTTGCGCAAAAAGTGAGGCGATCATGGAAAAGTGTCTGACTCCGTTGTCCGTCCAGGCCATGGCACTGCTGGTGTTCATCTCGAGTGCGACAGCGTACCCAGATAAATCAGAGCAGATAAATCAGGATAAATCAGGACACCCACACTAACTTGAAAGAACAGCAAAATTTGCATCTCGACTGGGCTTGAATGTGCCGGCAGTATCCGCCGCATGACCCTGCCCCGCTCCGTCCAGGTCGATCCGGCGGCGACGCCCTACTACCACTGCGTCAGCCGCTGCGTCCGCCGCGCCTTTCTCTGCGGCCGGGACGTCGTCACGGGCTACAACTTCGAGCACCGCCGCGCCTGGCTGGAGCAGCGGCTGCATGAGCTCGCTGACATCTTCGCGATCGATCTCTGAAGCCTATGCCGTGATGAGCAATCACTACCACGTCGTCCTGCACTTGAACGCAGAACAGCTGGATTCATGGGATGACGAGGAGGTCATCGCCCGCTGGCAACGACTGCACCGTTTGCCGGACGGCTTCGACACCGTGGATCCGGCCCGAGAGCCCGCCTGCTTTCGGTCTGGCGCGAGCGCCTGGGCAGCCTGAGCTGGTTCATGAAGTGCGTCAACGAGCCGCTCGCCCGCGCTGGCCAACCGGGAGGATGGCTGTACGGGTCGTTTCTGGGAAGGCCGCTTCCGTTCCCAGGCTCTGCTGGACGAGGCCGCCGTCATCAAGATGATGGCCTATGTCGACCTGAATCCGGTCCGTGCAGGCATCGCGGTGACGCCCGAGGACTCGGCCCACACGTCGGTGCAGGCGCGCATCGAGAAGCGCGACGAGGCACTCGCGCCGATGGCGGGAGAGGAAGAGCCAGCGTTCTCGCTGCCGATGGCGCTGCCGGACTACCTGGCCCTGGTCGATTACACGGGTCGGGCGCTCAGGCGCGGGAAGCGAGGCCGGATCGACCCGGCGCTGCGGCCGATCCTGGAACGCCTCGAGGGGGAGGGTGCTGCGGGCTGGCTGGCGGAGATGGCTCATTTGAGTCGACGGTACTGCCGCGCCATCGGTTCGGCTTTATCGCTGCGTGAATACCGCGACTTCCTGGGGCACCGGCGAGCACTGAATGCTGGATTTTGAGGCTTGCCGCGAGCCATACGTGGACGACGCTTCCCTGTCGCTGAATTTGCCCAGGCCAGCCTATCCCGTGACGCCCCTCAGTCCCGATCCACGGTGTTGTTGATGGCACCCAGCGGATCCGTCAGGGCAATAAAGAATTTGTGTCGGAACGGTAGCTCACTCGGGTCGTCACGACCTCCCGTAATGTCTTGCCGCACGCTCATGAAAAAGCGGCCGAGCAACCAACCCCCAACCGGAGCCACGATGAGATCCTGAATAGACGGTGCCTCGAACAGGCTTTCCGCGCCAAATTCGAACGACGCGGACAGTGCTGCCGCGTACCAGAACGAATCCAGGTCTCAGTAGCCGCGTTCCCGGGAACGAACGAAGTAGGCTGCGCCCCAATAAGGATGGGTGACGTAGTTGATGAAGAAATCATCGCTATCCCACTCCCGATGCCGGACGTTGTCCCACCACCTGCCAAGACTGTAGTTTTCCTTCTGTTCCGTGGTCCACCCCGTTGTGCTCTCGGGCAGTACATACAGGATCGTGAGCGATGCGACCTGGTACGCAAGAAAATGCCGGGTGTCCGATCGGCGGCCGCGCCGGTCCGGTCCGCCCGCAAGAAGCAGGATCCGAAGGGCTGCCACCAGTTCCGCCACGGCTCGACCGCGGGTAGGCCGCCGGCGCAGAGCCCGCTAGTCGCCGCCGTGCTTTTTCACCCGGCTCTCCAGGCGATGCAGCAAGTCGCCAGCCTCATCCCATGCGTTCTCCAGTTGTTGCCGTGTTTTCTCACTGGCGTTGGCACCCTGCTCCCGCAGTTCGACGAGTTTCTCCTGGAATCCGTCGCCCAATTGCGCGAGCTTCCGAATGTCCCGCTCCCATTCCTGACGGACATCGGCCTTCAATTTCGTGACCTTCCCCCGCGCGGTTTTCAACCTCCCATTGATGATCGCCAACTGCTCCTCAAGCCGGTCGTGGATGCGCCTGGACTCACCGAGCCGGGTATCCACCTGGGCCTCAGCTTGCAGCCAGTCGTTGACCGGATCGCCACCGCTGAAGCCGCGATGCTTTGCCAGGAAGTACGCCGCCTCTGAAATCATCTCTGCGCGCTGGATTTCGCTCACTTCGTGTCTCGTCACCATTCCCGCTACTCCTCTGTCGTTGTTGGACTGCGGCGCTATAGCCGCGTCGGCGCAATTATCCGCCCGGCTTTGTTACAACCATATAAGGGACAGCGCGTATACGCGGATCACCGCCCAATGGCGGACAAGCTGCTGCTGCCGTCACTACGTAGTTGTTCGTATCGCCGGCCGTACCATCAGGCGCTACATTTCGTATGGGCGGCCGCTGCCATTGAGCTGTCGCCGCCGTTCGAAAACACGAGCGTCCCAAGGAAACGCAGCATGCAGCTCCCTCTTGAGATCACGTTTCGCAATATCGAGCCTTCTCCTGCGATGGAGGCGCAAATTCGCCGGCGTGCCGAAAAGCTTGAACGCTTCGCGGCCGATATCGTAAGTTGCCGGGTCACGGTCGAGGCACCGCACAAGCATCACAGGCACGGCCGCCTCTTTCGGGTATCGGTAGACGTACGCCTGCCCGGCAGCGAGATCGTCGTCAATCGCGGCCCTTCCGAACACCACGCGCACGAAGATGTCTACGTCGCGATACGCGATGCCTTCAGCGCGGCGCGACGCCAGGTGCAGGACACCGTCCGCAAGCGGCGGGGTGACGTCAAGACGCACGAGGTGCCGCCGCACGGCACGATTTCGGTGATCAATCCGGACGCTCACCACGGACGGATCAAGACGCCCGAGGGCCGGGAAATCTACTTTCATCGCAACAGCATCGTCGGCGGGAAATTTGAAGTTTTGAAAGTTGGTGACGAAGTCCGATTCAGCGAGGAACCGGGTGAGCGCGGCCCGCAGGCATCCAGCGTCCAACCGATCGGTAAGCACCATCTGGCGGGGTAGACCAGCGGCCGGACCAGTCACGCCGACAAAAACAGGCTAAGACAAACCGAGGAGTACGGGCATGAAAGACGAAAGCCACCAGCTCGAGATCGCCGGTCGTACGGTTACGATCCGCCCGATGTGCCACGCCGACGCGGACAGGGAGCAGGACTTTGTGCGGCGACTGTCACCTGAGTCGAAGCACTACCGATTCCTCGGAGCCGTCCGGGAACTGACGCCGGAAGAAGTCCGGCGATTCTGTGACGTCGACGGCCATCGCTCGATGGCGTTCGTGGCGACGGTCGAAGAAGACAGTAGACCGAGAATAATTGGCGTCAGCCGCTATGCACCGAATGCAGAAGGTAGCGCCCGGGAGATCGCCATTACGGTGGCAGACGAATGGCAACACCAGGGGCTTGGAACCCGGCTGGCGAGAACGCTGATCCAGCACGCGCGGCAGCACGGCGTCAGGAAACTCTACTCGATCGACCTGGCGGACAACGCGCACATGGGTATGCTGGCGCGGGATCTCGGCATGAAAGCATCGACAGATCCGGAAGATGCCCACCAGGTAATTTACTCACTGAACCTGGCCGATCTGCCGGTTGCCACAGGATCGAGAGCCGTAACGTCAACAGCGCCGTAGACACCCAATCCGATCGGCATCTCGCAACCGCGTTACAGAGCATCGGCGCGGGCGGGTATCCTGACGACGCGGCCGTGCACGCCGCCGCATTCAGTCCACCTGCCCCCGCGCCCTGCCGGGATAGCGGCTGAACAGCTCGGCCACGACCGACGCGATGGCCGGCCGGGGATTCTCCATGACACTGCGCGTCAGCCGGCCCTCGGCCACGCCTTCCCAGATGAGCTGGCCGCGATCGGCATCGACGATATCGATATTGGCGGTGCCGATTCTGTAGTGAGCGGTGTCCACATTTTCAGCGTATAGCGGCCACGCACTGTACATCCCGTAGCGGTAGCCGAAGTAGCCGTAGCTGACCCACATGCGCGGTCTTGAACGAACAGTGGTCACGTGCCGTGCGTTGGCGAAAAAGTTGACCAGCAAGTCCGGGTCAGCCTCAGTATAGCGGTAGCCCCGGCTCTGCATTTCGTTATCGACGGCCTGCCTGAAATAGGTCGTGATCAGGGTCGAATAGCCGGCGCGATCTGTTCCCAGCTCGTCGGGAAAGCCGTAGGTCTCGTAGGCCGAGAAGTCAGCGGACCGGTCGTAGTCGGTACGGATATCCGGTTGCATAGCGGCACAGCCGGAAAGCAGCGTAGCGCCGACGAACAAAGCCGACAGACACAATAGCCGCAGGGAGTATTGCGAATTCAGAAATGACACATTCATTGGAGTTGTCCTCATGACAAACAAGGCGAAAAAATTCTGAGCCGGGCAGGTCGTGGGGTGTTCGTGTTACGGTCAGGAACACCGTCGTAGACGTCAGCAACAGCAGCACGTTGCGAATGAATATATATCCCTGCACATGCGACTGACCTCTGGATTGTGCAGAATGTAGCGTGCGCCAACCCGACGTCGACCGCCATCGTGGTATTCCACGATTCAGCACCGGAGTATCCACCCTCATAATCGGCTTGACTTAAAGGTCCCAAACGTCGCGTTCGCTTTCTCAAGGCCGAGGAAGCGGATCGACTGCTGGAGGCACTGCCCGCGCACCTCGCACCGGTGGTGCGATTTGCGCTGGCGACCGGCTGCAGGATGCGGGAAATCCTGCGGCTGGAGTGGGACCGGGTAAACCGATGGATGAGAGACTTCGCTTCATAGCCAGGCTCCTCGAGGGCGAGAAGATGGCGCCGTTGCGCCGCGAATTTGGCATTAGCCGCGTTACCGGCTACCAGATCTTCAATCGCTACAACGAGCGACCGCACCAGGCGCTCGACGGCGCCTACCCGGGCGACCTGTATACACCTTCAGCTCGAGTTTACGAGCCACCAAGGCCGCCAGACTACCCGTTCCACGATCGCGCCATCCGCGTCACCGGCTGCGGACGCATCTGCATCGGTCGACGCAAAATTAACCTCTCGACCGCGTTCGCCGGCCAAACCGTGGGCGTTACAGAGGTCGAGGATCAGATCTGGCTCGTGAGCTTCATGGACTACGATCTGGGATACTTCGATAATGAAAGGGGCCGGGCTGGAACCCGGCCCGAATCCGTTCATGCCGGACAAAGTGTTAACCATGTGTCCGGAAAGCAAAGGCGTAAACCATGCGTACCGGTTAACACCTTAATCACACGGCGCGCCCGGAGAGATTCCGAGCCCCTCTGACCGCCTGGTTGTCGTAGGCGGATAGGTCACGAATGGTTTTCTTTTAAATCAGCAAGTTAGATGGCCCGCCCTCTTCCTTTCTGCCGTTAAACGCCGCCGAGATCCGCGAATTTCCGCCTCGGCGCTACGTTTGCGCATTGACAACAATGGTCACTAAATGTACCTTAGAGTGGTACATTAACTCAGCTGGATCAGCGGAATGATCTTGAGCTTTCGGGATGATTGGTTGCGCGAGTTCTTTGTCAACGACGTCCGATCGAAGAGGATTCCCGCCACTTGAAGCCGCTTGTTCCGCAAGATCCAGATGATCAATTGACGCAACAACCGACGCAGACTTGAGAATGCCACCGAGCAACCACTTCGAAAAGTTGCGCGGCAAACTGGCGAAATTCCATTCGATCCGCGTCAGCAAGCAATGGCGGCTCGTCTTCCAATGGGATGGCGGCCGGGGCGAAGCGTTGGATCTCTATTTGGATAACCACAGCTATCGGTGAGGAAAGCCCATGTTGATGACCAAGCGTAAGCCGGCGAGCGTCGGCGAAATTCTGACCGAAGAATTCATGGAACCCGGCGCTCACGCAGGGTGCCCTGGCCGAAGCCATGGGCGTACAGCGCCAGCACGTCAATGAGCTGTGCAACGACCGGCGCAAAGTGACCGCCGCGACGGCCCTCATTCTTGCCCGGGTGTTCGGCAATAGTCCGAACTTCTGGCTCAACGCGCAGAAGCGCAGTGATCTGTGGGAGGCGATGCACTCACCCCGCGAACGCGAGCGAATCAAACGCGCTCGGCCCTGTTCCTGCCGCCTGAGTTCGCCACGGATCGGAGTGGCCTGGAGTCACGAAGCAAATCGAGTTACACACAGACATCACTTGAACTATGAGCTCGGATTCAAACAAATTTACGGGTGTCACGTAGATGGCTACAAAACCGAAAGTTGCGAAGATTGAGACCGTCAACCAACGCCAGAAGACTTCACAGCAGGAAGCTGTTGCCGACGCCGCACACGAATTGATATTTGCGGTGGTGGGTCATGTCGGTTCTGGCACAAGCGAGATCGCTTCTCAGCCTAAATCCGCTCTAGAGGACATGCAGATCAATGGTGAATCAGTCGATGTGGAAATTGTAAAAGCGAAGACCTTTATGAATGATTGGGCCGAGGAGCGTTCGATAGACAAGCCGAGACGTTTCCGGTATTGAGCTAGTGAAATGGTACCAGGACATTGGCGATTCGATGCGAAAGAAGGACTAAGACTTCCCACAATCCCAGCGGCACTTTGCACTTGCAGTTAGGGAGACAAGAGGAAAGAAGACCGGCCAAGACGCTTCGGGTAGTGACCCGGTAATGCCAGACGGCAGCCCAGGGCGTATATCGATTCGATTCGGCACCCAGATGAAGTTCAATTGCTCCGACATGTAATACACCAAGATGCCTTTGTTTTGATAGGCGTTGTTTGTGAAGAGAAAGTGAGAACCGAACTGCTGGCCGCCAAGCATAGTGATGGTGGAGCAGACAACTGCGAAGAATTGATGTCCCGAGATGTGAAAGCTGGTCCCAGGCATGGGCAAAAAGCTGACGCATTTCATATGGCCGATCTCATCGATAACCCCACCAATTCGGACGATAAATGAGGGTGGCCAATCTGAATCAAATCCGGAATGGAAAATTGTTCCCAAAGTTGAGCGCTGATTAAAGATACTGTTGCATAGCGAAGTTGTACGCCCCACGATTGATGAAACCGCGATGCATCATGCCTATAGCGCGCAGTTGCGAAGTGCGTGCTTACTGACGGTTGGTGCTTCGTTGGTCGACGAAGGTGGAAATTTGCTTGCTTCTGGAAACAACGAAGTACCGAGGCAGGCGGCGGTGTATACGGAGAACTTCCACGAAAACTCGTCAGGCATCGCGAAAAAGACTATCGATGTGCGTTTCGCGATAGCAAGTACTGTAGCAATACGAGAGAACAGAACGAAATTGTCGCGGAAACAGTGGAAGCACTCGAGTCGATCGTGGTCTGAAAGATGAGGAGAAGGAGCGGGTCATGGATCTACTAAAAGGAGGACGTGTAGGTGCTCTTCTTGAGTTCGAGTCGGCAGTTCATGCCGAAATGGACGCCCTACTCTCGGCGGCTCGCGCATCGCAGAAGATCAATGGGAGCAGGCTCTTCGTCAGAAATGTTTCCTTGCCACTTTGGTGTGCGCATATCGTGTCCGCTGGAGTTGACGAAGTTCAATATATTGAGCCTTATCCGAAAAGTGCTGCGCTAAAGCTGCACAGTGACGCAATATGTGTGAAATGGGTTGACTGGAAGGCGCCTAGTGCGGGCGGCAAACACGTCCGTTCGCTGTTTTCCGGTGTGGCACCGCGCATGTACCGCCGAGCGTTTCAGCAGTCCAGAGAGTTAAAAGACAAGACCTTCGGCGGACTTCAGTATAGCAGATCCAAGATGGGCGAGTCCGTGGCACCTCGCGAAATCAAAGCTATGTCACATTGGTAACCAAATTACTCACACATAATTGATCCGTAACTATGAGTACCAGGGAGAAGACACGAAACTTTGACGCGAATCTTAGGACATTATAGTTCTGTGGATGGTCGTTTGCGGGACCTGGACTTCTTCAAGAAAAGGAGTCCAGATGAACTATCTTTTCATCAACTATTGCTCCTCAGGATGTTGGAGAAGCTGATGGCGCCACCAGTGCCCACGCAGTCCCGACCGACAGTTGTAGTTGACGTTAGGTACGCACCCAGCTTTGACGAGAACCTACTGGGTAGGGAGCAGTTCTTCTCACTTTTGAAACAGTGGAACGCAATCTACCTCTACAGAAGGCATTCTCCAGGTTGAGGGGTGAAGATCTCGATCTCAATGACCTCAATAGAAAATTTGAGAAGATTATTGGCTGGATCGAACGAAACCGTTGTACCGGACCGGGCCGATCGCGTTCTGTGTGACAAGAGGAGCTTTTCCACCGAACTTGCGGACGCGGCGCAGAACATGCGGCATCCCGAGCGAAAGACGTGGGAGTATCCAGCTTTACCCGAAACAGACAATGCGCCGACACCTGAATGCACCACACGAGGTAGTCGGTAGCAGCAATCAATCGGCTGGAGCTGCGGATAGCCAGAGAAAGCTGGTGTTCATAAGTCATGCGAATCCGAATGACAATGATTTTGCAACATGGCTTTCAACAAAACTTCGTGCCTCTGGATACGATACGTGGGTTGACTTTGCGAATTTGCGTGCCGGCGCGACCTTTTGGGACGAAATTGAGAACACGATCAGAAACCAGTGCGCCAAGTTCTTTGGTTCCTGCACCTTTCTTGAAGACGCTCTCTCGCTCGCGCCAACGTACTTAACGAAGTAGACCTTGCAGTATCTGTCGAGCGTCGTCGCGCGATGAAAGACTTTGTTATTCCGATTCGAATAGATAATTCGTCATTTGACGACACTTACATAGCACTTCGCCGCAAGCTAGCTGTGGACTGCAATACCAATTGGGTTCAAGGGCTCAGTGACATTTTGAATCGACTAGAAATCGACAATGTTCCGCGTTCCATCCCGCAGTGACGAATCGCTGTTTCCGCATTGGTACAGCGGTGCAACTTCACGAAACCTATTAGAGGAAGAACTCGATGTCCATTTCTCGAATTGGTACGAAATTTCTGAGCTGCCCCGTCGCGCTCAGGTTTCAAACTCTCTGACCAGAATTCAGGCGTCGGAGCAGAAGAGTCGGGTAGTCGAACATGGAATGCATTTCTCTTTTGTTTCTCCAGATCCTACATCAAAAATATCAAAGACGAGCTGTCGTTAGATAGGCTGATTAATGACCCAAAGAAGCGAAATACCGGAGCTTTCCAGACCAGTAGGCCGACGTGTGTTGACGAAACTGTCTCGGCTGGCGTGGAATACTTCTATGACGCGCCAGGGATGTTGCCCTATGAAATGTCTGGTCATCGGACAAGTTGGTATTGGCCGGGATGCGTTCGTTGACCGGCGCATCAGCTTTCGTGATTCCTGAGGTGAAAAACACTCTAAGAATTCTCGTTGGCAAGAGCGAAAAGATAACACTAACTGGCATTTTGCTGTTGAAGCGGCGCCCTGTTTTGGCGTCATCGGGACCACTCCCCTTCCTCCGTCCTCATGTTGTATTTACAACAAACGGAACTTCGCCAGTCGGAAACCCCAAGGTAATGCATCGGCTGCGCCGTACTTTTTGCAAGAACTGGTGGAACAGTCGATGGCGCGACTTAATTGGCGCGTACGTAAGCAGGAACGATCGTCTTGCGACTCTGTCATCGAAATCGGAAAAGGTCGTTTCTCGTTCGCGGTAGACACGCAACCGATTACATTTGTTTCCCCGGTGACTCCGATCCTCGACAGCGCTAACGTCGAAAGAGTTTCGTTCGAAGAGGAAGCGGAGTTTTCGGAAGATGACATAGATATTCAAAGCCTGATTGGACGAACAGGCGAACGTTGGTGAGTAGTTCACCTAGATCTGTCGCAATTCACTATTTGGACGCAGCCAAAACTCGAGTTTGCGCACGGCCAACGATCTGAGGACCCAAAAGCTGGATTATTCGCCTACGGGCCACCGGATTTGGACGCAGGGAGTTCGTCAATTCGTCTTGGCGTTATCGGCACTCTCTCGGGACCGTCTATCGCGCGCGCGTGGCTCGAATAGAATGAGCAATCACATACCAGCGGAAGGTCCACGCTGCACAGTATTTGCCGTTCCCAGGTTTTTTGAATCAGCTTTTGGCAAGAAGTGGGCGAAAGAACCGGCTGCTGAAGAGTAATCGACCATGCGAATCTCGGTTGAGACAATTCGCAATAAAGATGCACATCAGTGTGTTTACGCGACAGTCAGCATTTACGAGTAAATAAGGCGTCATATCTCCGAGGGAAGAAGTAATCATTCGACGTTTGGTTGGTCGTGATCCCCTGATGATGTCTACAAGTATTGTCGACCTAAATCTTCAGTTTCATCCGAAAAAGCCGATCCCCTCATCATTGAATATCACCAAAAGGATGAGCCACCACTTCCTTGAACCGAACAAGCACTGTTTGAGGAAGATGCGAGCCAGGCTCAAATCTATAGGTATCATCCGGACTTTCATAATCAGCTGAAGGCACGATTGCTTGAACAGAAGGGCAATTGTTCAAATCGCCCGCGAATCGACACTAATCCCACAGTCAATAGATCAGCCACGCACAAGACAAGACGATTCCATGGTTGCATGGAATATAAGCACTGCTCTTTACTACAAAAGTGGTGGAAGACCATGGATGCTCTCCGGTATTCGCGATGGAGTTTGTATGTAGGCTTGGTATTCAAGGTCGATGATACTGAGACGTCAAAAGCCAACGTATGTTGCGGAGCACAGCTGTTTTTGAGCAATGGTGATGGTGTTGTATTTAAGCAAAGGGTGATTTTCGCTCTTCAAATAGAGATGACTTTCACCTATCCAAATCAAAAGCAAAACTTCTTTCCGAATTGGTTGTGCAGTCGTATATGGATCGTATGAATGATAAGCCTCCAAAGGAGATCTTCATTCACGGTCGAACTGGTTCAATTAATCGAAATAGAAGGTTTCAATAGGGTTGTCCGCCCGATACGTCCGTATCTTGCGTCCGAATTCAAACTTCAGTTAGTGAAGCCGTTTCAGCTACGGGGAAATGCCTGCGTTAAGGGAAACGCATTCATCGAAAATGACCAATCAGGGTTTCTTTGGACAAAGGGCTTTATCCCGCAAATCCGTACATACCCTGGGCGCGAGGGACCGAACCCGTTGTCGGTAAAATTGATCCACGGAATGCGCCCATCAAGGTCGTTTTGGAAGATCTAATGGCCCTTACAAAACTGAATTTCAATAGCTGCGTTTACGGTGATGGATTGCCTGTAACCATTCGATTTGCGAATGGTGAGGCGGAAACTCGACTTCGGCACCGATCCCGAACGACGCCCCCTTCCATTTCGTCACTACATTTAACGATTTCTTGCTGCATATCGAGGTTGGTAACCGTACCCCTTGAAGTAAGCTGCACCTCATGTGGAGTTCTAGCCTGCAGACTGAGTACAGCCGCATTTTGCATAGACGACTCGGAGTCGTGGCCACCACCAATTACCTTGATTGCGAAGAGGTGAGCGCTGTCGGGAGTGTTTTCCTTCCCCTTCTCTTTGAGGAACCGCTCATACTTTTGCAGTATCTGCTCCTTTCTCTTTTCGCCTCCAAAACAACTGATTCGGTGTTTTCTTTCTTGCCATAGTCGCTCAAAGTTTGGCAGCATCGTGCCGACAGGGCAAAACCGTTTGCCAGGAGCGTGTGAACGAAAATATGCCAACTGAACCGGCCTTGCGTGGCATTGATTATGCCGGTCAGGTTCGCCGCCTGCCCCGAAATCTCTTCACCCATTCATCAAGCGCATCAATGTCCGACTTTAGTTCGTCGGGGTTTGGCACTTCCTCGTTTTGCGCCGGCGCCTAGTCGTGCATCCACTTGGAACAAGTGGTGATCCCGGCGTCAATTTGGGCGCAATCCTGGTCGGTGATGTCTGCGATAGCCCGTACCTGTTGTGTCTGCACGCTCTCGCGGAAACGCTCGACCCACCCAAAAGAACTTCCTCAAAGGCCTGCTCCCATGAGTCGCGAAGCCGGTGGTAGATCATTAGCGCAGCCGGTTCGTAGGCGTCTCTTCCTTTCGTGCGGTAGATCTTCTCTGCCGCCTGCCAATTGTTGCGAAGGAAGCCGATCCGCCTACTAACTTTCATTGCCGCCCAGGGGTAGCTCGGCATCGCATACACCTGCGCCTACGCGGTCACGCTGAAGGCGCTGATCGTGAACGGCGACACCAGCTTCATCCGCATATTTGTGAAGGGCCAGAAAGAAAGACGATGTCATGCGTAAAAACGATGACCTGCCGCGTTTTCGCTTCGAGTGCGAGCCGCCGAGCGACCCGCAGAACGCCATTTGTGATCAAGCGATGAGACCGGGTCATCAAAAAGGATCGCCGAAGGATCGTCAGCAGTAACCAGTTCGGCAAACGCGGCGATGAGAGGCAGCGCTGCTCACCTTCGCTGGCGACCTTCGGTACCGCCGTGTCCGGTGCACGCCTTAGAACGAGCTTGTGATAGAGTGCGCCGCGCTGGCCTCCGGCCTCCCGCATTTCGACCTCGACATGGCGGAACCTCAGGGCTTCCTGTTCATCTCTGAATGCTAACCTCGGCATTCATGGTGTCAGATGTTTTCGGCTTAATTAGACTGCCTATCTCATCCGTGCTCAAGGAGTGCTTTTTCTAGCTCGTGGGCGCCAAAACATAGATAGTAGGTCCACTTGCCAAATCTTCTGTCCTTCGTGACACCCCGGCACCATCGCTCTGCAGCAGCCTTCTTGAGCAGCGCGTCTCCCGAGCTGACCCTTAATTTCGATCATTAGAAATTCACCGTCCGTGGTTTCGATGATGAAGTCGGGCAGATATTTCCTCGAAGCGCCGTCCTTTCGGTAGGGCACGGCTAGTCCAAGTCGGTCGTTTTTCACCCATGCACGAACCAGCAGGCTCTTGCGTCCAGTACCTCTGGCAGACTGCCGTTCCCAATCAGAGTCGTACACTGCTCCGCTCAGGTGACACTTCAGAACATTATAGGGCTGTTTGCCCGTGTAGAAGTCCACCGTAGCCGTTGTTCGTATTCCCGCCGCGCCAGCCGCGATTACTGCTTGCTCGGCATCCTCGCCCTCGCTGACAGCTGACATGGCATTCATCAGCATCCTGAGAGCTTCGTCAAAATACGGGTTTATAAGTGCATCTTGCTTGACAGCGCTATCCTCGCATTCAACGTGCTCGTCAAGAAATCTCGTGGATGTCTGCAGCATTTGCGGGAAAAGCCTGTGAGTTGGAATAGCTTCTCCGTACTCGTCGGACAACCCCACTGGATCGTCAGCTGTTTCGCCAACGCGAAGGCAACCTGCTGCATACGGACAGACTTCCGCCAATCGTCGATAGTCACGTCACGCGCCTCTCCAGGACCGAATCGAGTCAGGCGACCGTCAGCTGTGCTAAGTCCTTGGACGAGTGTTCTATCGGGACTCTTGACGGATCTAATTGAGGTTGCTACACTATCCCAGTCGACGGCCACTTGGACAATTCCACGGTCCTGGTAACCCTCGACTACCGGGAACTCAATTTCAAACTCCGCTTCTTCTGGATCGGCGATATGTGGTTAGCTGGCGGAGAGGGTGGCTGGGGCTTCCCGCCCTCAACCTTGAACGGAATCAACTCAAATGGCACACCAAATATCTGCGCCGTTTCCTCGGTGAACTGATTTGTGTCTGGGTCGACCGCGTAAGAGGTTCGCCGTAGCGCTCGCCCCACAACTCGCTCACAAAGCAGCTGCGATCCAAATGGGCGCAGCCCCACGACGTGAGTGACCGTCGTCGCATCCCAGCCCTCTGAGAGCATTGACACAGATATGATGCAGCGTACGTCCCGGCCGGGAGGAACTGCAGGATTGACTGTCATTAAGCCACTATCTTCGTCCTCGAGAGCTTTTCGATTGTGCCGCTCAACCAGTTCAGCGGATCCCTCGGGATATTTCCGGCAGGCCAGGAAGTGCGTCCAATCGTTTCTAGGACGAAACGTAATCGTCGTGTTTCGTCTTTGCTACCACCAGCCGCGATGTCTTCGCCGACCTTGCTATCGACACGTACTGTCATTTCTGAGCCTGGGCCATCTGAGAACTCCGGGACACCGGCCCGTACTGCTCGTCGCCTTCGGCCAGCCAGTCTGCATCACCTTTGCGAGCGTCGTGTCGCGGCAGACTATAATAAAGACCGGCGGTACATCCTCGCCACGCTTGCCAGTTGAAATGCTCTTTCCACTCCGCAATCGTTCTACGCCATTCATCAGCGAGAAGCATTATCGGGGCAGTCGCGTAGCGCATGACCTCGGTGGCCGTAATCGGCCCAATATGGCCGTCCTGTTGAGCACGTTTCTGAACCCACCGCCAAATATTGAAGTAGGCAGGTGTATCATCTCCAGAGGTGCTTCGGTGGGGAAGTCGAGGCACCTTAACCAATCCGGCTTCGATAGCCTCGAGCAAGCTGAAATCAGAGACCACCCAAGGAAACGGCTTGCCAACCTCGTTACCACTACCTTGGATATAGAACGGTGTCAACAGAGGTCCACACACATCCGAATCCCTTTCCCTCTTCCACCGAGCTTCTTGTTCAGCCGATCCAGGCCCTCGATCCAGACCGTCGCTTCTCGAGCATCGGCTTTGGCTGTCTCCTCGTCCAGAACCACATCGTCATCAGCGCTCGCGCTGCGCCTGACGCACCGCGCGCCGATCATCTGATCAGACAACAAATTGCTCAGCTTCGTCCCTTTCGGCCGCCTAGGATTCGTTTCAGAAAAGCGGTATCACTTTCGAAGTATTTGGTTTCCCTAACTGTGAAAGCTTTAACGCCCCCATTATGCTTTCTGTGCTCTTCCAGAATTTTGATACTCCTACCGTCGGTACCGCACGTCACCCTCGGCGACGGTTCGCGAAAGATTGATGGTCCGCACAGATACAATTGGCTCTCCATGCTTCACAACACGAGCCCGCTGACCATTGACTTCGCTTATTTCTCGACGTTTGAGGTTGTGCCAGTCTGACTGAGACCTTGCCGGTGGCGCAGGTCGGCCATCCGATGCGGCGGGACGAGTTCACGAGTGCGAGAAAGAGATCATCCGTCTTGAGTGGGATCAAGCTCACGCAAGCGATCACGAATCGTGATATTGGGGCAAATGATTAGTACTGTGTCTGAATACTCTGACGCTTGGGAATTGGTAACTTTGTTCAGAATTGACCACGCCGCCAACATACCCATTACTGTAGTCTTGCCGGTGCCCGTGGCCATCTTGAGTGCATATCGCATGAAGGCCTTAGATCCTGCCTCTTTCGCTGCTGGCCCCGGCCCCGTCTTCCGGGATACTGATCCCTTGCCGTAGGTCAAGTGGCCCTTCTACCAGAAAGATTATCGTCTCAGTTGCCTCAGAGCTGGGCAAAAAACAATGGCTGCGCCCTGTCGTCGGCCCGCCATAGATCGATCAATTCTCGCGTAGTGCGTGTAGCGCCCGGATAACCACGGTCTTGCCACTCCTTGACTCTTTGGCGGAGCATATTCGCTGTATCGAGTAAATATTCTTCCCCTTTGGCTTCGGCAAAAAGCTCTTCCTGTTGGGGCTGCGAGACCCCGGCCGGCCCTATCTGGTACGCGGAAAAAGTAGCTGGCTGGTCGGCGGCCTTCGCGTCTCTGCGTCGTGCCTTCCTCGATATGCCAGTGCTTTTTTGGTCCTTGACGGCGAATTGATTATCGGATTTTTGATGCGTTGATTTGGGTCACGACGTTTTACCCCTCAATGTCTTTGACCCTAAGGAGCTCGTTACCTCGTTCGTCGATCACCTTCACGGCGACTCGGCTCCGCTCTCCGGCTGCAAATGGCTCGCTTTTTCACGCCAGCAAGATGCTCCCATACTGACTCATCGAATGTAGCACCCAAGGACCGCTTCAGCTTGTCCCATGCACTAGTTTTCGGGAAGAATACCTGACTTGCGTAAAAGCAGAGACCATCGTAGTCAGTGTCAAGCATCCAGCACGGTACACTCTTTCCGGCGACTGATTCACTTTCCATCGTTTGCGGATCAAAGACATCAAGTCCAGTGAGTTCAACCTCGTACAATGGCTCGCCCTCCGGGGCCTTCTTTGTTGGATCTGTGAACTTCGTAATCAGGGAGTCCAGTTACCGAGAAAATTTCGGATGACCGGTTGGTCTTGAGGAGGTCTGCCATAGCCACATCCGGCGTCACGGCGACATAACTTCCGGGAATGCGAAGTTGCTTTGCATCTTCCACCATCTCCCTGGCCTTCGCCGAATCTGAAAACCCGAAGAAGTACAACCGATCGTACTTCAGGTAGTGTGCTTCGCGTGCTGCCTCATATACCGTCATTGAGGAAACGGCGCCGTCCTCTGGACCAAATACGATGGCGACTCGATTATCGCCTTCAGCGGCTTCTGCATGTAGGTATTCTGTGTCTGAGGTTCGGCGAATCTTGGACAGCGACAATGATGATTACCAGGAAGCTGCAGTGTTTTAGACTGGCGCAAGACCTCCGTCATTCGTTCGACATGTGTAGCAGCTTCGGATGGTGCCGAACCAGCAATTGCCTCTTCAATCTGTTGGACTAAGGCAACGATCGCTTCTACTGCGAAAGGGCCCGTCACGCGCGTAACTAGTCGTTAACCTCTGGCTTATCCACTAATGTCTCCATTACAGGCTGATCATCGTTAGCAATAGACTTCAGTGTCATTCTAAAACGAGGCCACCGACTTCTTCTCCTTTGCGATTTTGCTTCCGCTTATACACAAAGCCAGCTCCCGGCCCTCGCGAAGGATCTTTGAGAGAGTAGTAGGGATAAGTCGCCGCTAGCAGTCGTTGTCGCGCCAGTGCTAATGGAACACGGGAAGTGTCAATTGTTATCCAACGTCTTCCCCAATGTTCTGCAACATGTGCCGTGGTTCCCGAGCCACAGGTGGGACTGGAAACCAAGTCGCCCGGATCCGTGACCATTAACATGCATCGTGACAAACCTTATTGCCTGTCTGGACGGCGTAAAGTTGCTCCTCCGTGAAACTCCCAGTGCCGGTATCCATCCAAACGTTATCTAGAGGCGTTGTAGGGTTGTCCTCGGCCAGCAGCACTGTAGCCAATCCTCGACCCGACTTTTTCAGTCTATCTTTCTCGTAAAGCCGATCCATATCGCCGCCTGGTTCCAGATCATATTTCCAGTGTAGATTTGGCCTTATCGGAATTTCCTCCCCTTCGAAAATGTACGGCCGCGTGCGAGTACTTGAATGGCCGTCAGATGTAGTAGGACCGAGCGCACAAATCTTTGCGTCTTCAGGAATCGCTGAAGCTCCGGACAACTCCTCCTTAGTCATGTTTCGTATTTCGCCGTTCGCTAAGAGAAGCTCTTATATTGTTTCGCCCCGACCTCCCCGGGCCGCTTCATGCGCCGAAGTGCTCGAAACTTCATGTGTTCCTTATCTCTAGCGTATACAACAAGGTAATCGACAACAGATTGGGATGCCTGTGGTGCTTTGCGAGCTCGTCTTGAAGAAACATATGATGCCTGCAAAGTTCTCTGATCCAAAAACCTCGTCCATTACCTCTCGAACGTGATGAAGGTTCTGATCAGAAATCTGCACAAAGATACTTCCGCTGCGAGAGAGCAATTCGCGCGCAACAAGAAATCTGTCGCGCAAGTAGGTCAGGTAGGAATGCAGCCCAAGGGACCATGTGTCCCGGTAGGCTTTTACCATCTCGGGCTCACGTACCATGTCTGCGTCTCTTCCGTGAGTAACATTTCGATTCCGCACAAACGGTTGAAAATTAGACCAATAGTCGACGCCATACGGTGGATCAAGATAGATCATTTGTACTCGTCCGCCAAGACCTTCAAATTCAATCAATGAATTCATAACGGTCAGCGAGTCGCCAAGAATCATGCAGTTTGCCAGGCCCTTCGTGCTCGTAGGCCTCGAGCTGATCGCGTATATCTAAATCCGGGTCACCAAAGAGATCTAAAGACTGTCCACGAGCCTTTTTATGCCGGATACCATCCAAAATCGCTTTCGTGGAGTGCCGCTCGTGAACAATTTAGGGCAGAGTTGGAACCTCAATCTCTTGGCGCTTAGCCTTACCTGTCCAGTTTAGAAACGGTTGCGAAATTGACTTGAGCAGATCTATTGCCTCAGCAGAGGAAGACACTTTTACACCACCTCCTCTCCATTCTTGGGGTTCGTCGAAAGTAGACGCCTCACCTTTCTGGCAGCCTGTTCCATCAGTCTCAATCAACCATTCGCCAAGATTTCGCTCTGCTCGTCCCAGGAAAGCTCTGGATCTAGCGAACTGTCATAGCGGTAGTTCGGCGGTCTTCTAGCCTGAAACTGATCCTGAATTCCTACATCCGGACGTTGGACCGCTTCATATTCCTGAATGACGGTATTGCTCTGTTTCTTCAGAGATACTATCTTGCTCCTTGCTTTTCAGGCTATTTGCATGACTATTCGAGAATTGCTGCTGGACAGAGCCGCTTGTAATCGCAAATGGCGCAGCTCTTTTTGTGTGGGCTTTGGATTCAGTGAATTTGTTCGCAGGCAATTGCGTGACTTACGAACATTCGCTTTCACTTCATCGAGGAAATCCTCGTCAACTGAGCGGACCTTCTGCTTTTGCTCGTCTAGCTCATAGATCTCCACATAGTCCGCATTGCGCCCAGTCAGCTCCTGATAGCCTAGCGCGTAATATATGAAGTTGGGTCTCCGTCACATCCTCGGCCTGGGCTCTCTCGTTTGATTTTAAGTCGACAATAGTAACCTCGTCCGTATCAAGCCTTTTGACTAGATCAATTCGGCCAGCAACAGATACGCCATCTCCGGTAGAGAAAGCTCAATCCCTTTCTCTGAAAATTCAACGTCCGAAATCCGGATCTGTCGATATAGCCCTTGATCGCCTTCTTCGCTAATCTTTAAGTTTCTCCGGTAGCGCAGGATAAGAGTATGGGTTTCTCGCAAAGTGTCGCTCGACGAGTTCATCCGCCTCTGTTGACGATATCTCTGCCGCGAGTGTGCTTATGTACCTCGGCCAACGCATCTGACCAGGCCCTTACCAAACCCGAGGGCCTTGCATCCAGAGGTGCGTTAAACCCATACAGAATCCGAAGTTTGAACTGGTAAGGACATTCGAAGAAAATATTTGATGTCCGAGAATGACAGCACAACATTGGCGACGACGTTCAGGATGCTCCCAGATGTTCGCGAGTAGAGAAATCTTGACGTCGGCGCTTCACTATTTCGACAACCAGCATTTCATTGTAAAAATCTGACGGGTTTTGGGCGCGACGATTACCGGGTACCGGTGCCCACGTCATATGCAGAAATTTTTGCGCGCGAGAAATTGCCACGTAGAATAGCCGCCGTTCATCTTCGACACCACCGCGGTAGCGTGATTGCGTTTTCAAACGCGTCGCGGGAATCAGATGCCAAGGCGTGCGACCTCCGCCGCCACGGCTCGGAAACCGGTTTCTTACCAGCTGAGGCACAAAGACTGCTGGCCACTGAAGTCCTTTCGCCTGATGCACCGTCATAATCTGCACCGCATCTGGCGTCGCGAATTCGTTCTCCTGCCAACCCTCCGGATAAGCGCGTCGCGTGGTACCGAAGAAAACCTGCGAATGACTTGTACTTTTCAACGGGACTTGAATGAAAGCGAATGCTTTCGAAATGGATATTGCTTGGCTAAATTTGCCAAGATTGTAGAAGACGACTTCCCCCCGGTCTTTTGGGACGTCTTCCTCTAGTAGACCTGCTGTCTCGATAAAAGCTACGAATTGGCGCTGCAAATTGTAGACTTTGAATTGGCCGACATCGGCATTTTTCATATCTGTTCGTGCTTGAGTTGATCTCGATCGCCTCGCCTAGGGCCGCGGAATCCAGCCCAAGATCGGCGGCCTGCCAAGCGGCCTTGAGGTCAGTCGCTGAGATCTCGTCGGCAAGAAAATAGAACAGTTGCCGCGCCGCCTCAGATTCTGGTTTGGTAAACAGATTGTCCATTCCCTTGATTACGTAGGGAACACCTCCGGCGTCCAACGCGCGCATAATGGCTTCGCCATCACGAGTTACGCTGCGCAGCAAAGTAGCCATGTCCGACCAGGATATGCCGCGCCGGTCTTCGCCTTCCTTTATCGGTAAGCCTCGCAATTCGGTACAGGTCTCGGCGATGAGGCAGCTTCTTCTTCCGTATATTTAACGTCTGGCGTAACAATATCGCCGTAGTCCTGTGCCCCTGTAGGCTTCATCTCTTTTTGAAGGCGGCGGCGAGTCTACCTGCCTGATTAATTGATGCGCAATTCCAATTATTCCTTCGCTCGACCGAAAGTTTTCCTCCCATCGCACTGGGTTACGTCAGAATAGCGGTCAGCAAATCCTAAAATGTTTTGAACATCGCTGCCTCGCCATCTATATAGCGTTTGATCATCGTCGCCGACAACACACAAGCCAGCGCCAAGATCGTGAAGTATCCTAACAACACTTTCTTGGATAGGGTTTACGTCCTGGTATTCATCGACGATGATGTGGCATACCCGAGCTGCCAATCGCTGCCGCATTGCCGTATTGTTCTTTAGCTCTGTAACCGCTTCTTTGAGAATGCCGGAATAGTCCAAATACCCCTTCTGATGAAGCAGCGTCTAAGCAGCCAGGTTGCCTGCGACGGAGTTATCGACGAGCTTTGAAGCGTCCGCCGCAGCAACATCTTCGCGCAGAATCGAATGCCGCTGATGTAGTTTCGGGTATTGACATATCGCCTTAGTTTGGCGCCGTTCAAAGTTTCGCTTTGGGTTAGTCCGGAAGCGCGTGAATGCCGGTCTACAACAGTGCTTGCTGAACTGCATACGTACTACGTACTTCAGGTATTCGGGGACCTCTTCTTGCAGGAGATTCAGGCAGAATCCATGGATGGTTCCGATGTACATTTCCGCAAGCCCGGTCATCCACCCCAACCGCTTCACGGCAACGGTCGTGGATTCGCTCCTTCAACTGGCACAGCTGCCTTGTCGGTAAACGTGAAAGCAATGATGTTCTGTGGTTGGCAACCGCCACCGCCGATCTGCAGGCCGCAATAGCGTGACGACTCTACGGCTACTACCTCTGTTTTTCCCGACCCAGCACACGCGATCAGTTGAAGATTGCCATCTACGTGGTCAATTGCTGCTTGTTGGGCTGCTGTAAATTCCATCTGATGGCGCTTTAGCGATTTAGTTGTAGCTCGCGGTTCGCTAGGCGTCCGTGTCGCTCCCGCAGGTGCCCTGACGCCGCTTGTGCCTTCGATCCAACTAACTGCTCCTTAAGTGGTTTTTGGCCGCCACCAGATGCGCTGCCACGCGGATTTCGGATACATTGGGCAACGACAATCAACTTAAGGCAAAATCAGGCAACTAGATACCATTTGCGGTACTTCTAGCAAAGAAAAGCAACCGAATTGGGTCCAAATTCCGAATTTTTGGCAGCCCGCTGGCCCCTGGACTATCGCGCTAGGCCGGGCCGTGCTCACATCCCTACGCATAAGAGACGAAAGAGGCTCATCCGCTCAAAGGAAGGAATTTTGGACTGTACCATCATACTTCGAGCCATGCGGAGTGTTGGATTTCCTCAGCGCTAGCCCCATCCGAATGTTGCGGAATGTTCGCGGAAACGATCTGGAGACTCAATTCAGTCCTGTAGCCATTTATATTTTGCCCGGTTTTTCAGGCGGCAGTTCGCCCTCGTCTATGTCAATGATCGGTTACACGAAGTCGACGCCAATTGACATAGTCAAAGGAGTTGGACGTTGTGTCGACGATGTTTGACCAGACGTCCTCCGGCTGTCCGTCGGCCACATTCATACTTAGACCCAGATTCTGAGCAAGAAGTGATCCATAGTGGGCTCCATCAAACAAGAACCGGGAACTCCGATTCAAAAACGGCGAAATGACGCAGAAGCAACTCGCCGAACGCGTTGGCGTCAGCCGGCAAACGATGAATGCGATCGAAAACGCCCGACGCGCACCGACGATTGATGTGGCAATACGGATTGCCGATGTTTTTGGCATAACGGTAGACCAGCTGTTCGAGCTCTGACTACGAGGGCAGGCCAGTACGGCGCGAGGCGCGCAGCGGCGACCGCTGTCGAACGGCGAGCCGAGCCCTGTTAATGAAACAGTCAAAGCTGGCAGCACAGACGAGCCAGCACAGAAAGAAGCGGTAAGGAATTCACCTTCGCCGACTCTGCGCAAGGCTTATCGGGCCTGATGTCCCCTGTAGTCGATCACCGCTCTTCCTGCTGGACCGGCATTCCCGATCGCGCGGTGCGATTGGGATTGAGGAAAAAGGGCCAGCAGCGATGGCATGAGCCGTTCAGGCACCCTGTTCGATCGGGCGATGGGGTCGTCCGCGCCGCGTCACTACCAGCGCGAAGCGCTGTAGTGACGCGGCGCTCTGAACCAGCAATGGCGCGGGATCTGGCCGATTTCCACGAGTTCCCGGCGAGTGATACGGCCATCTGCGCGCATCAGGCAACCTGCTGCCAACAGGGAGCGAAATGCTGTACCAGAGTACTCCCTGTTGGCAGGTGCATTCTGGGGCGATTTGCGACGAAATGCGGGAAAAACCGGGGCTGAGAACGTGCCCCCGTTTCCGCTGGTCCGGATAGGGAATCGGCGGTAGGGTACTCGCATCAACACCGTCGTCGTTGCGGTATACCAACGACAGCCCGCTTCAGCAATTCGTTGAAGCACCCAAGCGCTGAAAGGGATGGTGCAAAGCAGCGCGCGGCCTGAGCCGTCGATCCCCTCTTCCTACCTAACGCGGTCGGTGTCGTTTCGATCCACCGCGTCCGTGACCCGGCACAGAAACTGGTTGTTCCCGGCGAGTGATACGGCTATCGGCGTTCATTGGGCACTTTGCCAACTTAGCCCGGTTGCCGAGATCAACTCGTTCGGTCTTGTCAATAGAAAAGCCCGACAACAGTTGATTGGGTTTTCCATAGACAGGCACTGGTCTTCTGTACTAGCGTCCTCAGTACGAACCGCGGCCACTGCGACAAGTGTGGCAACAAGGCGCCTCAGGATCCTGGCAGCAGGCGCATCGATCGTTGATCGAGGATCCATCTTCATACCTCGCTGAACCTCGACGTTCAGCATTCTCATCGCCGCAGGGCCAAGCGCCCTGCACCGCCGACGGCGGACAGGAATGTCCGGTCATTCGGCGTCGTACGCCCGTGGGCGTTTCATTCACTCAACAAAAAAGGAGGTAGCTATCCACGCAAAAAGCAACTGGCCCGAGAGGGCAACTGGTAGTCGCTGGCGGCGCTCGAAAGAGAGCCCCGGCGAACCGGATCACGGCTTCAGGCTGTACGGGACTGGTGTCCCTGGACCAACTCCGATTCTGAATCGGGCCTCGTTTGCTTAACAGGCGGCGAGGTGGTCATCAAAACTAACCGAACGAGAGACGCACCATGAAGGACCTGAACTACCAGTTGATGAAGCTCTGCCGGGCGAACCGGGACGGCAGCTACTCCACCCAGGCGACACGATCGAGAATCGTCGATCTCATCGCCAACCAGTTGCACGAGCTGGGTTACCGACAAATGCAGGCGACGTCTTTAAAGCCGAAGCACATTGATGCCTTGGTCTCTCTCTGGAAAGACCAGGGCTTAAGCGTCGGCACGTTCAAGAATCGACTATCGGCGCTCCGCTGGTGGGCGAACAAGGTCGGCAAGGCCGACATCGTTGCGAGGGACAACAGCGCCTACGGCATCGGTCGTCGGAGCTACGTCGGCGAGGAATCGAAAGCCAGATTGCTTGACGAGAAGCAGCTGGAAAAAGTCTCGGACGAGCACGTTCGCCTGAGCCTCCAACTGCAGTCCGCCTTCGGCCTGCGGCGCGAGGAAGCGATCAAGTTCTCACCCAACTACGCGATCAAGGACGATCACATCAAGCTCAAGGCCAGCTGGACCAAGGGCGGCCGTGCGCGAACCGTGCCGATCAGGACAGACGAGCAGCGGCGTTTACTCGAGCAGGTCAAGGCCCTGTCCAAAGGCGGCGCCCTGATCCCGCCCAAATCCAATTACGAAAAGCAACTCCATCGCTACGAGCGCCAGGTTCGCGATGCCGGGATCAAGAATCCCCACGGCCTCAGGCATGCCTACGCCCAGCGGCGCTTCGAGGAGCTGACCGGGTTCAAGGCACCACTGGCCGGCGGCCCGAACCGCTCGGCCCTCTCGAAGGACGAACGCGCGCTCGATGAGAAAGCGCGCGCCGTGATCTCAAAAGAACTCGGGCACGATCGCACGGCGATCACTCGAACTTACCTTGGAAGATAAGCGCATGAATTACCTCACGACAATTGACAGGGTTCCCTGTCGCAGCGCCGCAAGCGCTGCGCGAGGCTTTGGGCATCATGGCCGATCTCGATGAATCCGCATCCCGCCCCGACATTGAGCCGCGCTGCCTCTCACGCGCGCAGGCGGCACGCTATCTCGGCATCGGCAGGACCTTGCTCGAGTCGCATCGGTCCACCGCCTATCCGCCTGGGACGACGGCTGGTCTACGACCGGGTTGACCTCGACCACTGGCTCGATAACTATAAGTCCCGAGGGCGGGCCATAAAGGAGGATTTATGGCCCGAGAAAAAGGACTCTACAGAAGGAACGACTCGCCGTACTGGTGGGTCAAGCTCGTCCTCCCGGACGGACGCCGAGTATGCAAGAGCACTCGACTTGCCGTCCTGAAGGACGCTGAAGAGTATCTGATACGCCTCAAAGCGGACGCCGTGGAGGCGCTCCGGACCGGGGTACCGGCCGAGCACAACTGGCAGCAGGCGGTGCTGCGTTATCTCGAAGACAACGCTGAGAAGCGAAGTCTCAGAGACGACAAGGATCACCTCGCCAAGCTCGATCCGTATCTCCGTGGATGCCGGCTGAAGGACATCAACATGAATGTCCTGAGGCCGTTCGTCCAGGATCGAAAGAAGGTCGACGGCGTCGCCAACGCCACCGTCAACCGGGCACTCGAGATCGTCCGGCGCATTCTTTACCTGGCGCGCGACGAGTGGGAATGGAGCGCACGGATTCCAAAGATCCGAATGCTCAAAGAGCCCAAGCGTCGCGTTCGCTTTCTCAAGGCCGAGGAAGCGGATCGACTGCTCGAGGAACTGCCCGCGCACTTGGCACCGGTGGTGCGATTTGCGCTGGCGACCGGCTGCAGGATGCGGGAAATCCTGCAGATGGAATGGGACCGGGTCGACTTCGACCGGCGCGTGGCCTGGCTGGATGCGGGCACCACCAAGACCGGAGACGGCCGCGGACTTCCCCTGAACCGGGATGCGGTACTGGCTCTGCGGGCCGTCGACGGTCAACACGAGCGGTGGTGTTTCACCTATCAGGGGAGGCGCATGGACGCGGTGGGCTCTGCCTGGAAACGGGCAATGCTACGTGCCGGGATCGAGAAGTTTCGGTTCCACGATCTTCGGCACACCTGGGCCAGCTGGCACGTGATGGCCGGCACCGGTTTGCAGGAGCTCATGGAGTTGGGTGGTTGGAAGTCGTACGAGATGGTGCTTCGCTATGCGCACCTGGCACCGGAACATCTATCGAGTGCGGCGTCTCGAATTGAACGGGATCTGGAAATCGTAACTGACAAACGCTACGATTTCGCTACGTTGATAAAAACAAAGGGCTCACCGAAACCGGCAAACCCTTGATTTTATTGGCGCGCCCGGAGAGATTCGAACTCCCGACCGCCTGGTTCGTAGCCAGGTACTCTATCCAACTGAGCTACGGGCGCGTAGTCTGGTTTTCCACGACTCTGGGCCGCGGTGGGACGGGGATTATAGGGACCCGAGTCCTGAATTGCTATTGCCGGCCGTGTTGAATATGGCGGAGAGAGAGGGATTCGAACCCTCGAAGGGCTTTTAACCCTTACTCCCTTAGCAGGGGAGCGCTTTCGACCACTCAGCCATCTCTCCGGATATACATGCTGTACTCGTATAGTGACGTGCCAATCGCGGCACCGCTTCGCTTGACCTCGCCGGTCGTGGCATTGCCGCAATGGCAAAGCCTCAACAGGTCGTGCCGGCCAGCGGGCCGTGCATCTTACTGGTCAGCCGAAATGACGTAAAGGCGGTGGTGACTATTCGGTGTCGGCCGGGTCCGCCTTGGGGTCCTGGGCGCCCTGTTCGCTCTTGATGCGCTCGTAGATTTCCTCCCGATGAACTGCGACGTCTTTCGGGGCGTTGATGCCGATGCGCACCTGGTTGCCCTTGACGCCGAGCACCGTGATCGTGACATCGCTCCCGATCATGACCGTCTCACCGGCGCGCCGCGTAAGTATCAGCATGACTTCCTACTCCTGCCAGATGGGCTCCTGCCCGAACGATTACGCCTGCTAACCCGTTGAATTGTCGAAATGATAGACGAATTTCCGCGCAACTGCGCGCGTAATCCTCTGGATACCCTTCAGCCCAGCCGTTCGGAGACCCAGCCGGGCACCGAAGCCAGTGCCGCGTCCAGGCCGTCGGGGTTGCTGCCGCCGGCCTGGGCGAAATCCGGGCGCCCGCCGCCCTTGCCGCCGACCTGCTCGGCGACCGGCTGGATGACGTCGCCGGCCCGGATACGGCCGACGTTGTTCTTCGTGACGCCGGCCGCCAATCGCACCTTTCCGTTGTCGACGGAACCCAGCACGACGACAGCACTTTGCAACTTGTCCTTCAGCCTGTCGACGGCATCGCGCAACGTTTTTGCATCCGCGCCGTCCATGCGCGTCGCGACGACCTTGATGCCCTGTACGTCAGTCACATTGTCATCAAGATTGCCCGCGCCGCCGCTCATCAGCTGCTGCCGCGTCTCGGCCAGCTGCTTTTCGAGATCGCGCGTCCGGCGCAGCAACTGCTGCACTTTTGCCGCCGCCTGCTCGCGCGTGCTTTTGGTCAGTGCAGCAACCTCGTCCAGTGACTGCAGGTTGCGGTTGATCCAGTCGAGCGCACCTTTCCCGGTTACCGCTTCAATGCGGCGGATGCCGGAAGCAATGCCGCCTTCCGATGTAATCTTGAAAACACCGATATCACCCGCCCGTGACACGTGCGTGCCGCCGCACAACTCCATCGAGAAATCGCCGAGGCGCAGTACGCGGACCTCGTCATCGTATTTTTCGCCGAATAACGCCATCGCGCCCGCCGCAATCGCATCGTCGTAACTCAAGTGCCTGATTTCCGCATCCGTGTTGCGGCGGATCTCTGCGTTGACGAGGTCCTCGATCTCCCGCAACTGCGCCGCGGTTACGGGTTCGTAGTGCGAGAAATCGAAACGCAGCCGGTCGGGCGCTACCAGCGAACCCTTCTGCGTGACGTGGTCACCGAGCACTTTGCGCAGCGCGGCGTGCATCAGGTGGGTCGCGGAATGGTTTAGGACGATTGCATGGCGCCGTTCGCCATCGACGCTTGCCGTCGACCTCGTCGCCGAGGCTGAATCGCCCTCGTCCAGCTTGCCGATATGCATGATCGCGTTGCCGTTCTTTTGCGTGTCACTCACAGCGAACCGGGCGTTGGCGGTTTGCAGCGTGCCGGTGTCGCCGATCTGGCCACCGCTTTCGGCATAGAACGGCGTCTGGTCAAGCAACACCATGCCCTCCTGGCCTGCCTCCAGGCTATTAACGGGTCCGCCATTTCGGTACAGCGCCACGACTCGTCCCTTGTCGGCGGTCCCTTCGTAGCCGCTGAACGCGCTGCGGGCGTCGGTCCTGATACCAGAGCTATCCGCAGCCGCAAACTTGCTGGCCGCGCGTGCTCGGTCGCGCTGCGCGCCCACTGCAACGTCGAAGCCGGACTGGTCGATGCCGAGACCGTCGCTCGCGCGCGATATCTGCGGTCAGGTCAATGGGGAAAGCCGTACGTATCGTACAGGCGAAATACGACATCACCCGGGATCTCCTTGCCTTCGAGACCGGCAATCGCCGCACTCGAGAATCTCCATACCCTGGTCGAGTGTCTCGGCAAAACGGCTCTCTTCGCGGGCCAGGACCTTTTCGACGTGCGCACGCGACCTGGCGAGTTCCGGGTACGCGTCGCCCATCTCATCGCACAGCGGACCAACAAGCTTGTAAAAAAACGCCTCGTCAACCCCGAGTTTCTTCCCGTGACGTATCGCGCGCCGGATGATCCGCCGCACACATAGCCGCGTCCTTCATTGCCGGCAGCACACCGTCGACGATCAGGAAGGAACAGGCGCGGATGTGATCCGCAATCACGTTCAGCGAACTGCGACCCATCGTTCGGCACGCCAAGCACGCGCGCGGCGGCACTGATCAGGTTTGCGAACAGGTCGATATGGTAGTTGCTGTGCACGCCCTGCAAAACCGCGGCGATGCGCTCCAGCCCCATGCCGGTATCCACAGACGGCTTCGGCAATGGCGTCATGTCACCGTTGGCAGCGCGATCGAACTGCATGAACACAAGGTTCCAGATCTCGACGTAGCGGTCACCGTCTTCATCCTTCGAGCCCGGCGGGCCGCCGGCGATATCCGGCGCCGTGATCGTAGAAGATTTCGCTGCACGGGCCGCACGGGCCGGTGTCGCCCATCGACCAGAAATTATCCTTTGCGCCCATGCGCGAAAATCGCTCGGGCAGCCGATCTTCATCGTGTCGAGCCAGATGTCGGCGGCCTCGTCGTCGTCCTCGTAGACCGTGACCCACAAGCTTCTCCGGCGCCAGGCCGAGCGTCCCGGTCAGGAACTCCCAGGCGCAGCGTGAATGGCCTCTTCCTTGAAGTAGTCGCCGAAACTGAAATTACCGAGCATCTCGAAGAACGTATGGTGACGCGCCGTGTAACCGACGTTCTCCAGGTCATTGTGCTTGCCGCCGGCACGCACGCAGCGCTGCGACGTCACCGCGCGATTGTAGCTGCGCCGGTCCGCGCCGAGGAAAACGTCCTTGAACTGCACCATGCCCGCATTGGTGAAAAGCAGTGTCGGGTCATTGGCCGGCACCAGCGGCGAACTCGCGACCACCTCGTGGCCGCGGGCACGGAAAAAGTCCAGGAACGCCTGGCGCAGTTCGTTGCTCTTCATGGATTCCATCGTTTGACTATTGGGTCCGGCGGGCGGCCCGGCACTTGCACTATCGATCGAGGGCGCGATTATTCCATAAATACCGGCAGACAGGCATTGAGCGCCCGGATGGCGGCAGTGGCGTCAGTCGTCGTCACCGCCGACGGCGGCCTGGATCTGCCCGGGCTCAAAGCCGCGATACTGCAGGAAGCGCATCTGCCGCGCCTTTTCGCTGAAGGTTCCCGGCAGCTCGCGTCCGAATTTTTTCTCCCGGACCAGGCGGGCCAGTTGCCGCCAGTCGCCGTCCTGTTCGTCCATGGCGATGTCGATGACGCCCGCTGCGACGCCGCGCTGCGCAAGGTCGGCGCGGATACGGACCGGTCCCTTGCCCTGATTGACCCGCGACCGCACGAACGCCTCGGCAAAGCGGGCGTCGTCCTGCAGGCCATCGTCCGTCAGCCGGCTGACGGCCTGTTCGACCGCATCAGGACTGAATCCCGCATCGCCGAGCTTGCGGCACAGCTCCTGCCGGGCGTACTCGCGGCGCGCGAGATAGTCCATTGCTTTCTTGCGGGCCTCGGCCGGGTCGGCATAACGGTCCTCTTCACCGCTCCCGGTAAAGAGGTCCGCGTGCAGTTCATGGACTGATTGTGCTGTCGGCTTGCGGTTCGTCATGCGTCATCTACCGCACCCATTCCGGGATGGCCGTGTGATTGCCCGTGCGATGGCGCCGCGTCAGGCCTCCTTGGCGACAGCTTTGTCATCGTCAGCAGCGGCGGCGTCCTCCGGACGAATCTTCGCCGGCATCAGCGCCTCGCGAATCTGCTTCTCGATCGTTTCGGAAATGTCCGGGTTCGCACGCAGGAATTCACGCACGTTTTCCTTCCCCTGGCCAATGCGGTCGTTGCCGTAGCTGTACCACGACCCGGCCTTGTCGATGATGCCCTGCGCAACGCCATGCTCGATGATCTCACCCTCGCGCGAGATGCCCTCGCCGTAAAGAATCTCGAACTCCGCCATCTTGAACGGCGGCGATACCTTGTTCTTGACGACCTTGACGCGCGTCTGGTTGCCGATGACCTCGTCACCCTTCTTGATGGCGCCAATACGCCGGATATCGAGCCGCACCGACGAATAGAACTTCAGCGCATTGCCGCCGGTGGTCGTCTCCGGGCTGCCGAACATGACGCCGATCTTCATGCGGATCTGGTTGATGAAGATCACCATCGCGTTCGAGCGCTTGATGTTGCCGGCGAGCTTGCGGAGCGCCTGCGACATCAGCCGCGCCTGCAGGCCCATGTGCGAATCGCCCATCTCGCCCTCGATTTCCGCCTTCGGCGTCAATGCGGCGACCGAGTCGACGACAATGACGTCGACCGCGCCAGAGCGGACCAGCATGTCGGCGATCTCCAGCGCCTGTTCGCCGGTATCCGGCTGCGAGACGAGCAAGTCATCAACATTGACGCCAAGCTTCTCGGCATAGGCCGGGTCGAGCGCGTGCTCGGCGTCGACAAACGCCGCCGTGCCGCCCTTCTTCTGCGCTTCGGCGATGACCTGCAGCGTCAGCGTCGTCTTGCCGGACGACTCCGGTCCGTAGATCTCGACGACGCGGCCCTGCGGCAGGCCGCCGATGCCGAGCGCGGCGTCGAGCCCGATCGACCCGCTCGAGATGGCCTCGATATCGCGTATGACGCCGCCATCGCCCAGGCGCATGACGGAACCCTTGCCGAACTGTTTCTCAATCTGGCCGAGAGCCGCTGCGAGTGCTTTTTTGCGATTGTCATCCATAGTGTCGTTGCCATGTCGATTGGAAGGAAGTGGCGCATTATTTCATATCGCGGCAGCCGCAAACAGGCGGCACCCCGGGCCAAAACACGGCCAAGTATCAAGAATCGTGCAGAAGCTCTTGTTTAAGCGGACGGTACTGGACGCCGCGGCTGGTCGACACGGATTCCATCAACTCGAACGACGACCACTCCAGCGTCACCGGCCGCGCAAGCGGCTCCGGCGTAAAGGCGCGGACGCGCCGGGCAACCGTGATGTGCGGCCGGTAAACACGGTCTTCCAGTTCGAAACCCAGCGGCCGCAGGGTGCCCTCGAGCTTGTCAACGAGCCGCTCGAGGGCCGGCGGGGTCGCTGTCGGCGTCACACAAGCCACTTTCGGCCGTGCCCAGAATTCGAGCCGGTCGAGGCGCAAGCGGAATGGCTCAACTTCGATGGCGCGGGTCAGCTGCTGCAGGGCAGCGACGTGCGCATCCGGCACGCTGCCGATGAACACCAGCGTGATGTGCCAGTCGCCGCGATAGATCATCGTGCCCTCGACGGTACTGACCGCCGGGCTGATCGTGTTGCGGAGTTCATCGCGCTGGCGGTCGGTGGGCCACAGGGCAAAGAACACGCGCCGGTCAGACACCGCCTTTCATCCGTTCCCGGGCGCCGGCCAGCGCCAGCACGACGCTTTGCGAACGTATCTCCCCACGGTCACCGTCAAGCATGTGACAGACGGCTTCGCTGCGGTAGCCGGTCTTGTGCCGGCGTGACCAGGCGAACCAGACCGTCCCGACCGGCTTGTCACCGCTGCCGCCGTCCGGTCCGGCAATGCCGCTGACGGCGATGCCGAGATCCGCGCCACTCAGGCGGAGGACACCTTCAGCCATCTGCAGCACGACGGCCTCGCTGACCGCACCGTGCGTCTCCAGCGTCTCCGCATCGACGCCAAGAACGTTCTCCTTGGCCCCGTTGCTGTAGCTGACGACGCCGTAGCCCAGGCAGGCCGAGCTGCCAGGAACATCCGTGATCGCCTTGGCAATCCAGCCGCCGGTGCAGGACTCAGCAAGCGCTATCGTGTGCCCGGTCGCCGTCAGTTCGCCAACGAGGTCGGCCGACAACGATTCGATCGTTTCGGCGTCCGTCATAATGTTAATCCTGTCAGGTCGCGGTACACGGCCAGATGCGCCTCCACCATGGCATCGATTGAAAATTCCGCCTGCATGCGCCGGCGGCCGGCTTCGGCAAACTGCCGCCTGCGGGGCGCGTCGTCAAGTAATGTTGCGATTGCCGCTGCAAGCGCCGGCGCATCACCAGGTGGCACCAGCACGCCGGTCTCGCCGTCGGCGACTGCTTCACGCAGGCCGCCCGCATTGGACGCGACCACCGGTACGCCCGCGGCTGCCGCCTTAAGAACGGAGACACCGAGCCCTTCTGCGAGCGACGGCTGCACCACGAGGTCGGCTGCGCCCAGATAACGATCGAGATCGGCACGGAAGCCGGCAAAGTGTACCTGCTCTTCAACGCCGAGCCGGTCGCGTTGTGCAAGCAGATCCGGCTCAAGCGGCCCGCGCCCGAACAGGATCAGCCGCAAACCGGGGTAGCGCGGCACGAGATCGGCGACGGCCTGCAGCAGGAAGCGATGACCTTTTCGCGCGATGAATTGCGCAACGCAGACCAGCACCTGGTGATCCTCCCGGAGGCCGAACGACGCGCGCAACCCGGCGATGTCGGGTGCCGCCTGGAACGCGGCCGCATCGACCGCGCTCCGGATGACGGTAACGCGCCGCCGGTCGACGCCGCAGTCCGCCAGCACGCCGGCAATAGCCTCCGAGATCGCGATGATGCGCGAGTACGGCCGGTAGCGGAGCCGCGCGAGCCAACGGGCTTCCGCATTGTCGACGCGCCGCGACACCACTGCAGGAATTCCTGCCGCACGCGCCGCACGGCCACCGAGCACATCGGCGCCGCGCCGGCTGTGGCAGTGCACCAGCGCCGGGCGTTCGCGGCGCAATACTTTGCCAAGCCGCCTTGCGAACAGCAGGTCGAGATCGCCCCGGCACGTCAGCGGGATAACCGGAATGCCGTTCTGTGCCGCGGCGACTTCAATCGCCGACCCCGACGTGCAAACCAGCGGCGACTCGATGCCGGCGCGCTGCAGTCCTGCGAGCAGCCACAGCACCTGTTGCGCGCCGCCGTAGAGATGCTGCCCGGTCTCGATGTGCAGTATTTTCATGAAGCAGTGCCGAAATCGACTTGGCAGGTCCCACAGGCTAGCATGGACATCCCCCCAGGCCCGCGCACGGCGCGGGCCACTCTCACCGCATGCCATATTTGTAATGAACGCACAGGTCAGTCCCGCACACACCCCGATGATGCAGCAGTACATGCGCATCAAGCGGGATTATGCCGACATGCTGGTGTTCTACCGCATGGGCGACTTCTACGAACTGTTCTACGATGATGCAAAGCGCGCGGCCGCGCTGCTCGATATCACGCTGACGTCACGGGGCAAGTCCGGTGGCAACCCGATCCCGATGGCCGGCGTGCCGTATCACGCCGCAGAGTCCTACCTTGCCAAGCTCGTTCGCAAAGGCGAGTCGGTGGCGATCTGCGAGCAGATCGGTGATCCGGCTACCAGCAAGGGGCCGGTTGAACGCAAGGTCATCCGCGTCGTTACGCCCGGTACGCTGACCGATGAAGCGTTGTTATCGGCAAACCGTGACAACCTCGTTGCCGCGGTATTCAGTGACGGTGATACGACGGGCCTTGCCTGGCTCGACCTGGCCGGCGGCCGTTTCCGCGCCACTGAAGTCAACGGCCGGGGCGCTGTGCTGGCCGAACTCGAGCGCCTCCGGCCAGCGGAACTGATTTGCAGCGAAGAGCAAAACTTCGATGCGACGTTGCGCGATGCACCGCGCGTGACGACACGTCCGCCCTGGCACTTTGACCACGACAGCGCTACGCGCCTGCTGTGTTCGCAGTTCGGTACCCGCGACCTGGCCGGATTCGATGCCGAAGGCCTGCCGGGCGGCGTCGCGGCGGCCGGTGCGTTGCTGCAGTATGTCAGCGACACTCAGAAAATTGCCCTGCCCCACCTGACATCACTGACCGTTGAGCGGAGCGATGACGCTCTGGTCATGGACGGCCCGACGCGGCGCAACCTCGAACTCGAGCAGAGCTTGAGCGGCCGCGACGAACACACACTGGCCGGCGTGCTCGACCGCTGCCGGAGCGCGATGGGCAGCCGCCTGCTGCGTCGCTGGATCCAGCGGCCGTTGCGCGACGCTGAAGTCCTGCGCGGGCGTTACCACGCCGTGCGTACGCTACTCGATGCGCGGCTGGCCGAACCGTTGCGGGACGAACTGGCCGGTATTGGCGATGTCGAACGCATCCTGTCGCGCGTCGCACTGCGCTCGGCCCGACCGCGCGACCTGAGTCAACTCGGCGCGACACTCGGGCGCTTGCCCGCGTTGCGCGCATTGCTCGCCGACAGCGGCGCACCGCTGCTCGAATCATTGCGCGAGCAGGTGCATGAACATCCGCGACAGAAGCAGTTGCTCGAACGCGCACTGATCGATAATCCGCCCATGCTGATCCGCGACGGCGGCGTCATCGCCAGCGGCTACGACGACGAGCTGGACGATCTGCGATCGATTGCCGACAACGCCGACCAGTACCTGCTCGATCTGGAACGGCGCGAACGCGAACGCACCGGCATCACGACGCTGAAACTCGGTTACAACCGCGTGCATGGCTATTACATCGAGATCAGCAAGGGTCAGGCGGCAAAAGCTCCGGATGACTACACGCGCCGGCAAACCCTGAAAGGCGCCGAACGCTACATTACGCCCGAGCTCAAGACCTTCGAGGACAAGGTGCTCAGTGCACGGGAACGCGCGCTCGCACGCGAGAAGGCATTGTACGAAGAGCTGATCGACCGGCTGACCGAAACACTCGCGGAACTGCAGCAGACGGCGGCGGCGCTGGCTGAACTCGATGTGCTGGCGTGCTTTGCCGAACGGGCCGGCACCCTCGACCTGTCGGAACCCGAACTGACGGACGGACCGTGCATCGAAATCCGGCAGGGCCGTCATCTCGTAGTCGAACAGGTCATTGACGCGCCGTTCGTCGCCAACGACCTCGACCTGAACGAGCGCAATCGCCTGCTGGTCATCACCGGCCCGAATATGGGCGGCAAGTCGACCTACATGCGGCAGGCGGCCCTGATTGCGATCCTCGCGCATATTGGCAGTTTTGTACCGGCCGGCCGGCTGCGTATCGGGCCCATCGACCGGATATTCACGCGCATCGGCGCATCGGATGATCTTGCGGGGGGCCGGTCGACGTTCATGGTCGAAATGACCGAAACGGCGACGATCCTTAACAACGCGACAGAACAGAGCCTGGTGTTGATGGACGAGATCGGCCGTGGCACCAGCACGTTTGACGGCCTGTCGCTGGCCTGGGCCGCCGCGCATCACATGGGTGGGAAAGTGCGCGCATTCACCTTGTTTGCGACGCATTATTTCGAGCTGACGGCGCTCGCCGCCGAGATCCCGGGTTGCAGCAATGTGCATCTCGATGCGACCGAACACAAGGGTCAACTGGTATTCCTGCATGCTGTCCGACCAGGGCCTGCTAACCAGAGTTACGGCCTGCAGGTTGCCTCGCTGGCCGGTGTGCCGCCGGTCGTCATCAAGCGCGCACGCGTGTACCTCGGCACGCTCGAGTCGCAGTCGTTCGGGAACGCCGACAGCCCGCAAGGGCAGCTGCCGCTGACGAATTCGTCAGCTGCGGAGCCTGTTGATGAGCTGCGCGAGCTGCTGGATGACGCGGACCCGGATGCGCTGGCGCCGCGCGATGCACTTGAGCTCGTTTACAAGCTGAAGTCACTTCGCAGCGACGGAGTAGCGCCACACGCCGCCGTTCGCGAGGAGCGCAATGACGCTGTCATCGCGAGGAGCGCAGCGACGTGGCGACCTCGCAGGAATTGCCGCTCTGCCAGAACAACGAGATCGCCACGTCGCGTTGCTCCTCGCGATGACGGAGGTGCTGCGCTCCTCGCGATGACGGAGGTGCTGCGGTCCTCGCGATGACGGAGGTGCTGCGCTCCTCGCGATGACGGCGTCAGTCTTCGCGCAGGAATGCGCCGTGGTTCAGGAACGCAGCGGTTTGCCGCGCAACAGCTTTCGACAACACCATCCCGGTGTGGTTGACCGGCATGCACAGGTGATCGCGGGCACCGTCAAGCATCGTTTCTGAAACGGCAACAGTGCCGTCGTTCGGACCATCAAACCGGGTCAGGAGGCGACCGAGCCCGGCCGGTGTCGTGCCGGCGATAATGCCTATCTCGCGCCGCTTGGCGACGGCGCGTGCCCAGTCACGCGCCGGCTGATCCGCGACGAGTTGCGGCAGGCTCCGGCCGATGATCGTCCGGCCCCACTTGCGACTGTAGAGATACGCGGCCGGCCGCGAGCCGGACAAGGGCGAACCCAGGCAAACAACCCGGCCGTTCGCGGCGGCCGGATAGCGCGACAGCATCCGTAAAGCAACGACACCGCCAAGACTGTGCCCGACCAGATGCGTGTCCCGAAGCCCCTCCCGCTCAAGGTATTCGTGGAGCCTGTCGGCATTCTCATCAAGCGTTGCTGCTACGGACGGATAGCCGAACAGCCGCGAACCGAATTGATCCCCGCCGTCGAGCCAGTGCCGGAACAACAGCATTTCGCCCGCCGGCATCCAGATGCCGTGCAGCAGGACGACCGAGGGAATGTTCACCGCTTGCACTCCGGCGGCCGTATCGCAACGCAATTATTGCAACGCGATGCGGAGGAGTTGTCGGTGCGAGATCGCCACGTCGCTCTGCTCCTCGCGACGACAGCGAGATCGCCACGTCGCTTCGCTCCTCGCGACGACGATTGCACCACGCCGGCGTTACTCTTTCTGCGCCTTGCGCAGCCGTATGCCCGCTTCCTTCAATTGCTCGGCCGGCACCAGGCCGGGCGCGTCGGTCAGCGGGCAGTGCGCCGTTTGCGTTTTCGGGAATGCAATAACGTCCCGGATGCTGTCGGCGCCCGCCATCAGCATGACCATGCGGTCAAGTCCGAATGCAATGCCGCCGTGCGGCGGGCAGCCGAACTCGAGCGCGCGCAGCAGGAAGCCGAATTTTTCCTCGGCTTCCTCTTCGCTGATCGACAGCAGGTCGAAGACTGCCGATTGCATTGCCTGGTCGTGAATACGTATCGAGCCGCCGCCGATTTCGGAACCATTCAGCACCATGTCGTAGGCGCGCGAAAGGACTTTGCCCGGGTCGGCCCGCAGTGCGGCGGGATCATTCGTGCCCGGCGCGGTGAACGGATGGTGCAGCGACGTCCAGCGGCCGGTCTGCCGGTCCTTCTCGAACATCGGGAAATCGATGACCCAAAGCGGCCGCCATTCGTCAGCGACCAGTCCGCGGTCGATACCCAGCTTGACTCGCAACGCACCCAGCGCGTCGTTGACGACGCGGGACTTGTCCGCGCCGAAGAATATCAGGTCGCCACTGTTTGCACCCGTGCGCGCCAGAATACCGTCGACCGCGTCATCGGGCAGGAACTTCAGTATCGGTGACTGCAGTCCGTCACGACCAGACGTTGCGTCATTGACCTTGATGTACGCCAGGCCCTTTGCACCGTAGCGGCCGACATAGCTCGTGTAGTCGTCAATTTCCTTGCGGCTCAGTTCGCTGCCACCCGGCACGTTGAGCGCGGCAACACGGCCCTCGGTCATCGTTAGCCGGGCCGGCAAAGACCTTGAAGTCGACCTGACCGCATCAGGTCCGAGACCTCGAACAGCTCAAGAGGTATGCGCAAGTCCGGTTTATCCGAACCGTAACGCAGCATCGCCTCGGCGTACGTCATACGCGGAAACGGTGACGGCAGGTCGGTATCCATTACCTGTTTGAACAGGTGCCGGATCAGTTTCTCCATCGTTGCCGTAACCGCATCCTCATCGACAAAGCTCATTTCGATGTCGAGCTGAGTGAATTCCGGCTGGCGGTCCGCGCGCAGGTCTTCGTCGCGGAAGCAGCGCACGATCTGGTAGTAGCGATCGAGGCCCGACATCATCAGCAACTGCTTGAAGATCTGCGGCGACTGCGGCAGCGCGAAGAATTTGCCGGCGTGTGTCCGGCTCGGCACGATGTAGTCACGCGCGCCTTCCGGTGTTGCCCGTGTCAGCATCGGCGTTTCAACGTCGATGAAACCGGCCTCATCAAGAAATTCCCTGAGTGCCCGTGTCACGCGGTGCCGTAGACGGAGGTTCTGTAGCATCGGCTCACGGCGAAGATCAAGGTAGCGGTACTTCAGCCGCAGTTCCTCATTCGTGTGCTCGTCGTGATGAAAAGGCGGCGTCGCCGAGGTATTCAATGTCGTCAGTTTTGCCGCGTAGAGCTCGACCTGGCCGGTTGCCATGTTCGGGTTGATAGTGCCTTCCGGCCGCTGACGGACGACGCCTGAGACCGCCAGCACATACTCACTGCGCAGCCGCTCGGCATCGGCGAACATCTCCGGTTGATCCGGATCGAACACAACCTGCAGCACCCCTTCCCGGTCGCGCAGGTCAATAAATATCACGCCACCGTGATCGCGGCGGCGGTGTACCCAGCCGGTCACCGTGACGTCCTGACCGATCAGGGTCTCGTTGACCTGCCCGCAATAGTGGCTACGCATGGTTTTGTTCCGGGAAAAAGAGGCGGAATGTTACGGTGTGGTGCCGCGGTCTGCAAGGCTCCGGGATCTTGCAACTCCAGTGTTTTGGGAGTTCCCCGATAGCATGCCAGGCGGGACGAAGTGCCAGCTGGCAGTGGGATAAAGGAACGGCGAGCGCCATCAACGGCGCATCTCTGCAGAGTGCCGGATCAGGTGCCCGAGCCGCTGTCCGCCGCCTTGGCGGCCGGCTTCACTTCCGGCTTCTTCTTGTCCTCGGCCTTGTCACCCGCTGGCTTGTCCTTATCGCCAGACGACTCCTTCTTGCCGTCGCCTGAGCTCTTTTCCGGCTCGCTGTCCGACTTCAGCACGTTGCGCTGATTGTCTTTCTCTGAAGTCCGTCTCATACCAGCCAGCGCCCTTCAGGCGGAACCGGGCGCGGATATCAGCCGCTTCAGTGCCGGCTTGCCACATTCCGGGCAATCGACAAGCGGCTCGTCGTTCATCTTTTGCAGCGCTGTCATCGCATGGCTGCATTCCTTGCATGCGTATTCATAAATGGGCATGCGATATGATCTCCCTGACAAAAAATGCCGGCGCATCGGCGCCGGCGAGTTTGATTATAGTGTGTTTACGCCGCGTTCCGGAACTCCAGCAGATCGCCTTCGACGCCAATCCGGATCGTATCACCGGGTTTAAAGCGTCCTTCGAGGATCTGCTGCGCAAGCGGATTCTCAACCTGTTGCTGTATCGCCCGCCTGAGTGGCCGCGCACCGTACACCGGATCAAAACCAGCTTCCGCCAGCCTGTCGCGCGCGGCATCCGTCAGCGTGATGCTCATATCGCGGTCGGCAAGGCGCTGGTGCAGGTATCCGAGCTGGATGTCGACAATGCGCCGGATATGCTCGCGACTCAGCGGGTGGAATACGACGACATCGTCAACGCGGTTGATGAACTCCGGGCGGAAGTGCTGGCCGACAATCTGCATGACTTCCGTTTTCATTTGTTCGTAATTCTGCTCGCCGGACAGCTCCTGGATCATTTGTGAGCCGAGGTTGGATGTCATGACAATAACCGTGTTGCGGAAATCCACGGTGCGGCCCTGGTCCGTCAGTCAGGCGGCCGTCGTCAAGCACCTGCAGCAGCACGTTGAACACATCGGGGTGCGCCTTTTCAACTTCGTCGAGCAGGATGACCGAGTAAGGCCGGCGGCGCACCGCTTCGGTCAGGTAACCGCCTTCCTCATAGCCGACATAACCCGGCGGAGCGCCGATCAGCCGTGCCACGGAGTGTTTTTCCATGAACTCGGACATGTCGATACGCACCATCGCGTCATCGGTATCAAACAGGAAATTGGCAAGTGCCTTGGTCAGCTCGGTCTTGCCGACACCGGTCGGGCCGAGGAACATGAAGGAGCCGATCGGCCGGTTCGGATCGGACAGGCCGGCCCGGGAGCGCCGGATTGCGTTCGCAACGGCGGTGACCGCCTCCTGCTGCCCGACGACCCGCTGCTGGATCGCGTCTTCCATCTGCAGCAGCTTCTCCTTCTCACCCTCGAGCATTTTCGACACCGGAATGCCGGTCCAGCGTGACACGATTTCGGCCACCTCTTCGTCCGTCACGTTATTGCGCAACAGGCGTCGTCTTCGACGGATTCCGCCTGCACGGCATCTGTTCAGCTGGTCTTCTGCAAGTTCCGGGATGCTGCCCGTACTGCAGCTCCGACATGCGCGTCAGGTCGCCGGCACGGCGCGCCGTATCAAGTTCGATGCGCGCGCGTTCGAGTTCTTCCTTGATCTGAGCCGCGCCCTGCATCGCCGCCTTTTCAGACTTCCAGACTTCCTCGAGGTCGGCAATACTCGCGTTCGAGATCGGCTCGATCTCCTCTTCCAGAATGCCATCGAGCCGCTTCTTCGACGCTTCGTCAGTTTCTTTTTTCAGCGCTTCGCGTTCTATCTTGAGCTGTATGATGCGGCGCTCGAGACGGTCCATCGCCTCGGGCTTGGAATCAATCTCGATACGGATGCGTGACGCCGCTTCGTCGATCAGGTCGATGGCTTTGTCGGGAAGCTGTCGGTCCGTTATGTAGCGGTGCGACAGTGTCGCCGCCGCGACGATCGCCGGGTCAGTGATCTCTACACCATGGTGTACCTCGTAGCGTTCCTTCAGGCCGCGCAGGATGGCGATCGTGTCTTCGACGGTCGGTTCGTCGACCAGCACTTTCTGGAAGCGCCGCTCGAGCGCCGCGTCCTTCTCGATGTACTTGCGGTATTCATCCAGCGTGGTCGCGCCGATGCAATGCAGTTCGCCGCGCGCCAGCGCCGGCTTCAGCATGTTGCCGGCGTCCATCGCGCCTTCGGCCTTGCCGGCACCAACCACGGTATGCAGTTCATCGATAAACAGGATGATCTGCCCTTCCTGCTTGGCGAGATCATTCAGCACCCCTTTCAGGCGCTCCTCGAATTCACCGCGGAACTTGGCGCCGGCGATCAGTGAACCCATGTCGAGCGAGAGGATGCGCTTGCCGCGCAGCCCTTCCGGAACCTCGCCGTTGACGATGCGCTGCGCCAGGCCCTCGACGATCGCCGTCTTGCCGACGCCGGGCTCGCCGATCAGCACCGGGTTGTTCTTGGTGCGACGCTGCAGCACCTGGATCGTGCGGCGGATCTCGTCGTCGCGGCCGATCACCGGGTCGAGCTTGCCCTGTTCGGCACGCTCGGTCAGGTCGATCGTGTACTTGTCCAGTGCCTGGCGCGAGTCCTCGGCATTCGGATCGTTGACCTGCTGGCCGCCGCGGAGCTCATCGATGGACTTCTCCACCGCGCCGCGAATCGCGCCCGCCTGTTTCAGGACTGACGCAAGCGGCGACTTGTCGTCGAGTGCCGCCAGCACGAACAGTTCGCTCGAGATGTACTGGTCGTTACGCTTTTGTGCCAGCTTGTCGGACAGGTTAAGGAGCTTGCCGAGGTCATTGCCGACGTGCACATCGCCGCCAGAGCCCTCCACCTTGGGCAAACGGTCCAGCGCATCACCCAGCTGCGAGCGCAACAGGTTGACGTTGGTACCGGATTTGGTCAGCAGGCCGCGCACGGCGCTGCCCTGCTGGTCCAGCAGCGCGATCATGACGTGCACCGGCTCGATAAACTGGTGGTCCTGGCCGACGGCAAGCGATTGTGCGTCCGCCAGGGCCATCTGGAATTTGCTTGTCAGTTTGTCCATTCGCATTATCTGGTTCCGTTCGATGAACAGTAATAATGGGTATTAAGATTGCGCCATCTGCACGCATTTCAAGCACAAGTGCAGGATTCCGCGTCGTCAGTAGCGGTAGATGAACGTTGCCATGCGGCCGCACTGTCCGTCACGGCGGTAGGAAAAGAACGCGTCGGGCTCGCCGAAGGTGCAACGGGCGCCGCCGTGAACGTCTTTGACGCCGACTTTCGCAAGCCTTAGCCGTGCCAGCCCGTAAAGGTCGGCCTGCCAGCGTCCGGCCGGATTTTGCGCGAAACAGGCATCGGCCGAGTCGTCGAGCGCGAGGAACTGGTCCCGGACCTCATCGCCTACCTCGAACGCCGGCTGCGAGATCGCGGGTCCGAGCCACGCGAGCATGTCGCCCGGCGGCGCACCGAGTGCGGCGACGGTCCGCTCCAGTACGCCGGCCGCGAGTCCCCGCCAGCCGGCATGAGCGAGGCCGAGCACCCTGCCATCCCGCGTGGTCAATGCAACCGGCAGGCAGTCGGCAGTCAGCACGGCGCAGACGAGACCCTTGGCGCGAGTTACTACGGCATCGGCTTGAGGCGCGGCACCGGCGGCGGGGTCGGCAACCACGGTTACACCGTGCACCTGTTGCAGCCAGCGGGGATCATCCGGCAGGCCGCAGCGTTCACGGAAACGCCGCCGGTTCTCGCTGACGGCGGTATTGCTGTCGCCAACATGCGCGCCAAGGTTGAACGAGCGCCACGGACCATCACTGACGCCGCCGTAACGGTACGTGGTACCGGCGACGATTCCGGCGGGCACCGGCCAGTCCGCGCACAGCCAGTCCATCATCGTGCCGTCCGTACGGAAGCCGCATGCACCGCCAGCAGGCGCAACAGTTCGCGGAAGTCCTGTGGCGGCCCGACGGCGAAGTCGAGCGGCTCGCCGCTGACCGGATGTGCGAGCGCGAGCCGGGTCGCGCACAGCGCCTGGCGGCGAAAACCGCGCAGGAATGCCGCCAGTTCGTCGTCGGCACCGGCGGGGATTGCCAGCCGGCCACCATAGACCGGGTCACCGGCCAGCGGGTGCCGGCGCCATGCAAAATGCACCCGTATCTGGTGCGTGCGGCCGGATTCGAGGCGGACGTCCACGTGACTGTGCGCCGCATAGCGCTGGCGCACCGTATAGTGGGTGACCGCCGGTTTTCCGTCATCGTGCACAGCCATGCGCAGCCGATCGACAGGGTGGCGCCGGATCGGCGCGTCGATAGTACCGCCAGCCGTCAGGACGCCATGACAAACCGCCTCGTAGTGCCGCGAAATTTCCCGCGCGGCCAGCATTTGCGTTAGCCGGGTATGGGCCGGTATCGAGCGCGCGACGAGCATCAGCCCGCTCGTGTCCTTGTCGAGGCGATGAATGATGCCGGCACGCGGCAGCTCCGCGAGCTCGGGCGCCCGGTGCAACAGGCCATTCATCAGCGTCCCGCGCAAATTGCCGGCACCGGGGTGCACAACGAGGCCGGCCGGCTTGTTGATGACCAGCATATGGTCGTCTGCATACACGAGATCGAGGTCGATTGCTTCCGGGCGGCTGCTGACGGCGATTTCGGCCTGCGGTTCCAGCACGATCGTCTCGCCGCCCCGGACGACGTCCCGCGGCCGCCAGGACTCGCCGTCGACCGTGATATGGCCTTGCTGCAGCCAGCCCTTGAGCCGGCTGCGCGAATAGTCGGGAAACATTCGCGCGAGCGCCTGGTCCAATCGCAATCCGGCCGATTCGTCAGGGATCGTTACTATCTGTCGGGATGCGCTCATGGGGCCTCGGGATTGACCGGCAGGCAGGGAGTTTACCCGGATGTCGCACCGATTCGCGGGATTCCCGGGTCCGGGTTTACGGTATACTCGCCGCCCGGACCGCTGTTTAAGCGGTTTTTTTCGGCGGCCCGTTTGCCCAATTACCAGGCATTCCTGCCCGGCCGGTCATTCATTGGAACCACAGGTACATCATGAACTTGAGCGGAACTGAAATAATCATGCCCGGCGGCTACCGCGGCCGCATTCTCGCACTGGCCGGTGCGCTGCTGCTATCGATATTCCTTGCGGGCTGCGCCGGCAATGACGAGCAGGAAGAGACGCTGATCAGCAATATCACCGAGGCTTACGAAACCGCGCAGCAATCGATGCGCAACCAGAACTACCGGCGGGCGATCCAGATATTCGAAGCATTGCAGGCACGCTTCCCGTTCAGCGAATTGTCGAAGCAGATCCAGCTCGAACTGATGTATGCCTATTACAAGGCCGCCCGGCCCGAGCAGGCTATCGACGCCGCGGACCAGTTCATGCGCGAGAACCCGACGCACGAACGCTATGACTACGCGCTGTACGTCAAGGCGTTGTCCTATTATGAAAAAGAACCCGGCTTTCTCGAGCGCCGCTTCAAGCAGGACCTGTCCAGCCGTCCGCCGCGCGATGCGACGCTCGCGTTCTCACTATTGAAGCGCCTCGTGGAGCGCTATCCGGCAAGCCCCTACGCAGCCGACTCCGAACAGCGCATGGTCCACCTTAGAAACCGGCTCGCGGCGTATGAAAACTACGTCGCCAGTTTCTACCTGCGCCAGGGCGCGTTCGTCGCAGCACTCAATCGCGCGCAGAACGCCATCGCGCTATACAACGGTTCCGCGCACGGCAAGGAATCGCTGGACATCATTGTCGCAGCCTATGAAGGCCTCGGCATGTCCGAACTCGCGGCCGACGCCCGACGTGTCCGTGAGCACAACTTTCCCAGCGAAAGTTAGGAGACTTCCCTTACAGTAGAGAAGGGTGCGGGATTCCGGCATCCCATACGGGGGTCGGTTGGTGAAATAACTCCCTGTGGTCTGCTTTTTGCCTATGGACCGCTTTCGCCGCACGCTGCCGGGAGCCCTTTGGAGGAATGGCTCCCTTCGGTCCGCTTTATTTCCACCAAAGGGCTCCCGGCAGGGGGTACCCGTGCTCGTGTGTGCCGGCCGCGGCCGCCGGCGGGCAGCTACTCGGGGAACGTGTATTTCGACGTTATCGGATAGCGCCAGTCGCGGCCGAAGGCGCGGCTGCTGATGCGAATGCCGGGCGGGGCCTGGCGGCGCTTGTATTCATTGCGTTTCACCATCTCCAGAACGCGAATGACAACAGCGCGTTCGTAACCGCGCGCCGTGATTTCATCGACTGACAGATCTTCCTCGATCAGCGCCTCGAGTATCGCATCGAGAATGCTGTAATCCGGCAGTGTGTCCGAGTCTTTCTGGTTGGGCTTGAGCTCCGCCGACGGCGGCCTCGCGATGACACGCTCCGGAATGACCGGGTTGACCGAATTCCGGTAGCGCGCCAGCCGGTAGACCAGTGTCTTGCTGCAGTCCTTGATCGGGCCGAACCCGCCATTCATGTCGCCGTACAACGTTGCGTAACCGACCGCCATTTCGCTTTTGTTACCCGTTGTCAGCAACATGCGTCCCGTCTTGTTTGAGATTGCCATCAGCAGCAGGCCGCGGCAGCGGGCCTGGATGTTCTCTTCCGTCACGTCTTTCCTTCAGGCCCGCGAAGATCGGCTGCAACTGCTTCACCGTGGCGCCATAAATCGGTTCGATCGGGATCACGTCGTACCGCACGCCAAGCAGCGCCGCCTGCGCCGACGCGTCTTCCTGGCTCATCGTGCTGGTATAGCGGAATGGCATCATTACGGTTCGTACATGGTCGGCGCCCAGCGCATCTGTCGCTATCGCGAGTATCAATGCGGAATCGATGCCGCCGGACAAACCTATAACAACGCCCGGAAAACCGTGCTTGTTGACGTAATCCCGTGTGCCGCAGACCAGGGCCTCGTAAATACTCTGTTCCTTTTCGAGCAGGGGCGCGATGTCCGCCGCAACCGGCGTGACACCGGCTGCATTGGCGCGCAAAACCACTTTGTACAGACCCTCGCGGAACGGCGGGGCGCGGAACAGGAGCTTGCCGTCAGCTTCCATGATGAACGAGCCGCCGTCGAATACCAGTTCGTCCTGCCCGCCTACCATGTTCAGGTAAACAGCCGGAATGCCGATTTCGCGCAACCGGTCATGAACTACCTGTTCGCGTTTTTTCTGGCTGTTGATCTCGTAGGGCGAGCCGTTAATCGTCAGTATGACTTCCGCTCCGGCGGCGCGGCTGCGTGCGGCCGGCGCCGATTTCCACAGGTCCTCGCAGATCATCAGGCCGATGCGGATACCGTTCATCCTGAATACGGCCGCTTCCGTACCCGCCCGAAAGTACCGCTCCTCATCAAAAACGCTATAGTTCGGCAGCAGTTGCTTGCGATAGCGCGCAATACGCTGCCCGTCCTTGTAAACAGCACACGCGTTGTAGATGGCGTCGTCGACGTATTCAGGAAACCCGATCAATACCGCGATACCGCGGACGGATGTACGAATTTTCTCGACAGCAGCCTCGACACGCCGGCGCAGTCCGGAATGGAACAACAGGTCTTCGGGCGGGTATCCGGACACGCTCAGTTCCGGAAAAGCCACGATGTCGGCACCGAGTTCCTCTCGCGCGCGCTCGGCATATTCAATGATACGCGCGGTGTTGCCTGCAACGTCGCCGACCACCAGGTCGAGTTGCGCAAGAGCGAGGGTTACGGAATTGTTCATGCCCTGTGCGGATCCCGGATGCCGTCGCGGCTCCCCCTAAGCGAGCAGTTCCAGCATCTTGCTGCCGAGTTCCGCCGGTGAGCGCACCGTCGCAACACCTGCCCTGTCCAGGGCCTTGAACTTGTCGTCAGCGGTGCCTTTGCCGCCGGCGATAATGGCGCCGGCATGGCCCATGCGCTTGCCGGGCGGCGCCGTGACGCCGGCGATGTAGGCAACGACCGGCTTGCTGACGTCCGACTGGATGAACTCGGCCGCCGCTTCTTCATCGGTGCCGCCGATTTCGCCGACCATGACAATGCCGTCGGTATCCGCATCCTGCTGGAACAGCGCGAGGCAATCGATGAAGTCCATGCCCCGGACCGGATCGCCGCCGATGCCGATGCAGGTGCTTTGCCCGAGACCGTTCTGGGTCGTCTGGTAGACCGCTTCATAGGTCAGCGTGCCGGATCGCGAAATCACGCCGATACGTCCCGGCTTATGAATGAATCCGGGCATGATGCCGATCTTGCATTCATCGGGCGTAATGATGCCCGGGCAGTTCGGTCCGATAAGCCGGCAATCGTAGTCCCGCAATGCCGATTTGACCTTGACCATGTCGAGTACCGGTATGCCTTCGGTGATGCAGACGATCAGACTGACGCCGGCATCCGCGGCTTCGAGGATTGCATCCGCGGCGAACGGCGCGGGCACATAGATCATGCTGACATCAGCACCCGTGTCGCGAACGGCATCGCGCATCGTGTTGAAAACGGGGACGCCAAGACACTCCTCACCGCCACGGCCCGGCGTTACGCCGCCGACAACCTGCGTGCCGTAGGCTATGCACTGCTCGGTATGGAATGACCCCTGGTTGCCGGTAATGCCCTGCACCAGGATCTTGCTGTTTTTGCCGACGAGTATGCTCATGATGACGCTCCCGCAGCGGCGACGGCCTTTTTGGCGGCGTCCGTCAGGTCCTCAGCTGTAATGATGTCGATACCGCTCTTTGCCAGCAGTTCGCGACCCTTGTCGACATTCGTGCCTTCCAGGCGCACGACTACCGGTACTTTGACGCCGACTTCCTTTACAGCGCTGATAATGCCCTCGGCGATCAGGTCGCAGCGCACGATACCGCCGAATATGTTCACGAGTATGGCCTTGACGCTGTCGTTTGACAGGATCAGCTTGAAGGCGGTCGAAACCCGCTCGCTGGTTGCGCCCCCACCGACATCGAGAAAATTGGCGGGTTCACCGCCGTGCAGCTTGATCAGGTCCATCGTCGCCATGGCGAGACCGGCACCGTTCACCATGCAGGCGATATCGCCGTCCAGCGAAACGTAATTCAGGTCGTGCTCGGCCGCTTCCCGCTCGCGCTCGTCCTCCTGGCTCACATCGCGCAGGTCAGTCAGCTTCTTTTGCCGGAACAGCGCGTTGTCCTCAATGTTGATCTTGGCATCGAGTGCCAGCACATCACCGGCTTTGGTCACGATCAGTGGATTCACCTCAACCAGGCTGGCATCGCATTCGATAAACAGCCGGTACAGGCGCTGGAGCAGGTCCGCGAACTGGCGCGTTTGCTTCTTGTCGAATTCCAGCCTGAACGCGAGCTGGCGTACCTGGTACCCCATCAGGCCTGCGTCCGGCGCGATGGCGGCGCTTAAGATCTGTTCCGGCGTATCGGCGGCTACCTGTTCAATATCGACGCCGCCGGCGGCCGACGCGATAAAGGCAACCTTTTTCGCCTCGCGATCGACCAGCATGCTCAGGTACAGCTCCCGCTCGATTTCCGATCCGGACTCTATATATACGGTATTGACGGGCAGGCCCTCGGGCCCGGACTGGTGCGTGACAAGTTGCGTACCGAGCATCTCATGCGCGTACTGGCGCACCTCGTCGTGCGAACGTGCCAGTTTGACACCCCCTGCCTTGCCGCGGCCGCCGGCATGAACCTGGGCCTTGACGACCCAGAGGGAGCCTCCCAGCTTGTCGGCGGCATCGACGGCCTTGTCCGCCGAATCGACGGCGTGTCCGGCCGGAACGGGGATGCCGTAGTCAGAAAACAGTTGCTTGGATTGGTATTCGTGCAGATTCATTAAGTTACTATCATCCAAAAATAAAGCGCCTGGCCGGCGCCTGTCGAGCCCGCGTTCAGGCCGTGGGAAATGCCCGGCGTATTCTGTAGCAAAGCCGCGCGAGACGCAAAATGCGCGTCGGCGACCCTGCAACAGGGTCCCGAGCTGACCGCGGACCACGCGGGCCTCCGGTCGATCGTGACCGGCGTCTGCCATATCCGGACCCTGATTCGACTACAATCAGCCACACTCGGGTGCCGCCTGCCAGGAAAACGCCGGAATAGATGAAGGAACGCGCCGCATACAGGGACGCATTGCACAATGCTGGCGCGGCGATGGCGGGTGTCGACGAGTCTGATGTCACCTGGCGCACGCTGGGCACGCTGAATGTGTTCCGCATGCTGGTTGCGCTGACGCTCCTGATCCTGTTTTTCGCCGGCGGCGAGCCGCGCTTTTTCGGTGACCGCTATCCGGCACTGTTCGCGGCAGTCGCATCGGGCTACCTCGTGTTCGCCGTGATTTCCGGCCTTGCCATACGCATGCGCTGGATATCCGTCGGCCCGCAGGTCATGGCCCAGATTGCGGTCGATATTGCCGCCGTCATCTGCCTGATGCACGCGAGCGGCGGCATCAGCAGCGGCCTTGGCGGCCTGCTGGTCGTGTTTGTCGGCGCCGGCAGCCTTGTATTGCCGTTGCAGGCACCGCTTTTCTTCGCGGCACTGGCCACACTGGCGATACTGGGCGAGCAACTGTTTCGCAGCTCGGCGGTGCCAGCGACAGCGGCAATTATCCGGCTGCCGGTGTTCTCGGCGCGATCATTTTTGCCATTGCCATGGCAGCACGGCCGTTGGCGCGCCGCATCCAGGCGAGCGAAGCACTTGCACACCAGCGCGGCATCGATCTCGCCAACCTGTCCGAACTGAACCAGTATATTGTCCAGCACCTGCGTGAAAGCATCGTCGTCATCGACGGTGAGAACCGCATCCGGCTGATCAACAGCTCAGCCGCATCGCTCCTCGGCATCGAAGAGCCCGGTCCCGGCATACACCTTGAGAAGGCGTCCGCTGACCTGGCCCGATTTGTGGCTGCCTGGCGCGCGAATGAGGCGCATCCGTCCCACACCGAACTGACTCTCGCCAGCGACGAGAACTCGGCACGGCTGACGGCGCATCTGGCGCCGCTTGGCAAGGGCGACGGCCGGGGCGGTCCGATGCTCGTCTTTCTTGAGGACACCAGTCTGATGAATGCGCGCGTGCAGAAATCCAAGCTCGCCTCTCTCGGGCGCCTGAGCGCGAGTATTGCCCATGAAATCCGCAACCCGGTCGGCGCAATGAGCCATGCAGGCCAGTTGCTCGCTGAGTCCCCGGCCCTGACAGAGGCGGACCATCGCCTGACGGAAATCATCCGCACACACGCAGAACGCGTCAGCCACATCATCGACAATGTCCTGCAACTGTCGCGGCGCGACTCGAGCCGGCCCGAAGAACTGCGCCTCGAGCCATGGCTCAATGACTTTTCCCGGGAGTTCACGCGAACGCTGGAACTGCAGGAAGGTGAGCTATCGGTCGCCGCCGTCGAGCCCGGCATGACTGTACGTATGGACCCGAGTCATTTGCGCCAGGTACTCTGGAACCTGTGTGACAACGCGGTCAAGTATGCCAGCGAAACCGGCGGTATCATGGTCGAATTGCGGGCCGGGCGTGTCACACGAAACAATCGGCCGTATCTTGAAGTCCTTGACCACGGTCACGGTGTCGACCCGTCGACTGTCGATAAAATATTCGAACCATTTTTTACCGACAGAAAGGGCGGTACCGGGTTGGGACTGTATATTTCGCGGGAACTTTGCGAACTCAATCGCGCCACGCTTGTATACCAGGCGCGTGAAGGCGGCGGCAGCATATTTCGTATCGTTTTTTCCGACTCGGGCCGTTGGCAATCGTCGGCCAACTGACAGGGACATAATAGAGAGCGCCAATGAGTAAAGCTGTTGCGCTGATCATTGATGATGAACCGGATATCTGTGAGCTCCTGGCCCTGACCCTTGGACGCATGGATATCGATACGGTAGTCGCTGGCGATGTGACATCGGCGAAGAAGGAGTTGGCGGGCCGCACGTTCGATGTCTGCCTGACGGACATGCGCTTGCCTGACGGCGACGGACTCGACCTGGTCCGGTGGATGCAGACAAAGGCATCGGATGTCCCTGTTGCCGTCATTACGGCGCACGGTAACGTTGAAACGGCGGTGCAGGCACTGAAGCTCGGTGCCTTCGACTTTATCTCGAAGCCGCTGGATTTGACCAACCTGCGCAACATTATTGCCAGCGCGTTAAAGCTGGGTGATCCGGCCCGCGAACACGGCACGCGGTTACTGGGTGACTCGCCCCCCATGCGTGAACTGCGCGACCTTATCCGAGCGTGTTGCCCGCAGCCAGGCGCCTGTGCATATCACGGGCGAATCCGGTACCGGCAAAGAGCTCGTAGCGCGGCTGATTCATGATCGCGGCCCGCTGAGCAGCGGCCCGTTCGTGCCGGTCAATTGCTGGAGCGATACCGTCAGAGCTGATGGAAAGCGAGTTTTTTGGCCATCGCAAAGGGGCATTTACCGGCGCGGTCGCCGACAAGAACGGGCTGATCCAGAGTGCCTCGGGCGGTACGCTGTTTTTGGACGAAATTGCCGATCTGCCCCTGTCCATGCAGGTCAAATTGCTGCGCGTTATCCAGGAACAGACCGTGAGACCCGTTGGTGCGGCGCGGGAAGAGTCCGTTAATGTTCGCGTGCTGTCGGCCACCCACCAGAACCTTGCCGGCATGGTGCGGACCGGCCAGTTCCGGGAAGACCTGTTTTATCGCATCAATGTCATCGAAATCAGTGTGCCAGCGCTGCGCGACCGCGGGAATGACGTATTGCTGCTGGCCGGCCACCTGCTGCAGAAACTCGACAGCTCGCCGGACGCGCTCGATGACGGTGCACGGAACCTGCTTGTCAACTACGCGTTCCCGGGCAATGTCCGGGAACTGGAAAACATGCTGGAGCGTGCCGGAACATTGTCCGCCTCGGGCCGAATCACGGCTGGAGACCTGCAGGTCCGCAACCCGTCAACGGCCGATACTGATGCCGGGGCACCGTCGGTGCCGGACCTCGGTGGCAGAATCCAGGATGTCGAGCGGCAGGCGATCGTGCAGGCACTGGAAAAGACCCGCTATAACAAGACCGCGGCGGCGAAGCTTTTAGGTCTGTCATTCCGGCAACTGCGTTACCGCATCAAGAAACTGGGCATCGATTAAGCACGTGGGCAGCGATTGCCAAAAAGCGTCAGTTTGTGACAATCGCCGGCCGGGCCGCGCTGCCGAAACGCACGCAACAACGTTGTTTTTTGACAAGATTCTTATTCGAAACAGGGAATTGGAATCCACAGGGCGAATCTGGCACATGGTTTGCTTCAACCTGTAACAGAAGAGCACGGAGCACGTGCGGGGTCGCCCGGAACCGGGCGGCAGCCGGCGTTTCGTGCTGCCGGGCACGCAGAGGGTGGACCCCCCAGCCCCACCGGCCCCATGCACAACCGAGGAGTGGGTGCACAGAATGTTGAAACGAGAGCACGGCTTTACACTGATTGAGTTAATGATCGTCGTCGCGATCATCGGCATCCTGGCATCGCTGGCGGTGTCGGCTTACCAGACCTACACCGTGCGGGCGCAGGTTTCGGAAGCCTTGAGTTTTGCGGGCGGCGCCAAGGTGCCGGTCGTGGATGCGTTTACGAATGACGGCAGACCGCCGGCGGACCGACAGGCGGCGGGAATGTCGCCCAATCCCGGGGACACCCAGGGCAGCTATGTTTCGGCCGTGACGATCACCGACGGCCGTATTGACATCCAGTTCGGCAATGATGCCCACCAGGCTATCTTCGGCACGACGCTGTCAGTGACACCCTACATTCCCTCTACAGGCGGCGCCACGGTAAACTGGCGCTGCGGCTATGCACCCGCCGCAGCAGGCACTCAACTGATGCAGGGCGGAGGTTCAACGGCGGTATACCAATCGGGCAATATCGAGTCCCGTTATTTACCTGCATCGTGTCGCCCCTGAGGCCTGCCGACGTGGCATCCAGATGCCTGATCTGCGGTGAAAAACCGCGTATCGGGGCATGGCATTTGGTTAAATAAAATCCGCATTTGTGATGGGCAGCACAAAATGCAGTTGATCCGCCCCAGCAGATCAGTGAGACTGTAAAGTCGATTCCAGTACGACCTTGACCCTCCAGGACACCTGATCGCAGCATGGCAGCAACGGCATCCCAATCGACCCTTTCAGGCCTCCCGCGACGCCTGGTTCAGGATGGCATCATCGGCGAACAGGACATCCTGGAAGCGTCGGAAGCCGCTCGCAAGGAAAAGCTGCCGCTCGTCGCCTATCTGGTTTCGAAGGAACTGGCCGACTCCCGCGCCATTGCCGTGGCCGCCTCGCATGAATTCGGCGTGCCGCTGCTTGATCTCGACGCCATCGAAATCGACCTGGACTGCCTGCGGGCCGTCGACCAGAAACTCCTTAACAAGCACCGCGTGCTGCCATTACTGAAACGCGGTCAGCGGCTTTTTCTCGGCATCTCCGACCCGACCAACCTGCAGGCCATTGACGAGGTCAAATTCCAGACGAGCCTGCGCGTCGACCCGGTGGTCGTCGAGCAGTCGAAGCTCGAGGAACGGATCACCAAGGCGCTCGAGGCCGTCGATACGACGATGGGTGCGCTCGACGACGAGGATTTTGATCTAGAAAACCTGGATGTTTCGCACGGCGATGAAGAATCCGACGACATCACGCGCGACGACATCGAAGATGCGCCGGTCGTCCGCTTTGTCAACAAGGTGCTGCTCGATGCGATCAAGCGCGGTGCATCGGACATTCATTTCGAGCCGTACGAAAAGATTTTCCGCGTGCGCACGCGGCTTGACGGCGTACTGTCTGAAGTCGCCCAGCCGCCGGTTGCCCTGGCCAACAAGGTCTGTGCGAGACTCAAGGTCATGTCCCGTATGGACATTGCCGAGCGCCGGGTGCCGCAGGACGGACGCATCAAGATGCGGCTGTCGAAGAATCGCGCCATCGATTTTCGCGTCAATACCTGCCCGACGCTGTTTGGCGAGAAGATCGTGTTGCGTATTCTCGACCCGAGCGCCGCGAAAATCGGTATCGACGCACTCGGTTACGACGAGAATCAACGGGCGCTGTACGAGAAGTACCTGAGCAAGCCGTACGGCATGATCCTGGTCACGGGCCCGACCGGTTCCGGTAAAACCGTCTCGCTGTATACAGGCCTCAACATACTCAACACCGTGGATCGCAATATATCCACGGCGGAAGACCCCGCTGAAATCAACTTGCCGGGCGTCAACCAGGTCAACGTGAACCCGAAAGTCGGCCTGACTTTCGCGTCGGCGCTCAAGGCGTTCCTGCGCCAGGATCCAGACGTCATCATGGTCGGCGAAATTCGTGACCTTGAAACGGCCGAGATCGCTATCAAGGCCGCACAGACAGGTCACCTTGTCCTCTCCACGCTGCATACGAACGACGCACCACGCACGCTGACGCGCCTCGTCGACATGGGCGTCAAGCCCTACGCAATTGCAACGTCGGTCAGCCTGATTATTGCCCAGCGCCTGGCACGGCGGCTGTGTGGCAATTGCAAGGAAGTGCGCGATGTACCGCATGAGGCGCTGCGCAAGGAAGGCTTCACTGATGACGACATTAAAGACGGCCTGACGATATTCGGGCCGGTCGGTTGCAAGTCATGCAACGACGGTTACAAGGGCCGGCTCGGTATCTTCCAGGTCATGGAAGTATCCGAGATCATGGGCCGACTCATAATGGAAGGCGGCAATGCCATGCAGATTGCTGACCAGGCGACGAAGGAAGGCGTCGTCGATCTGAGACGTGCGGGTCTCAATAAAGTCAAGGACGGGCTTACCAGCCTCGAAGAGATCAACCGGGTTACCATTGACTAATACGGGCGCGAATCTGCCCGGGTAATGGAAGAGAATCACGATGGCCGAAACAGCAGTAGCCACATCGACACCTTTCCTCTGGGAAGGAACCGATCGCAAGGGCAAAAAGATCAAGGGCAAGTCCCTTGCCGCCAGCGAAGCCGCGGTCCGCGCCGACCTGCGCCGGCAAGGCGTTGTGCCCACGCGCATCAAGAAGCAAAGCAAGGGCCTGTTCAGCGGCACGCACAAGATTACTACCGCCGACATCGCCATTTTCAGCCGCCAGCTCGCGACGATGCTGTCAGCCGGCATTCCGCTGGTGCAGTCGTTCGAAATCGTCGGCAATGGCCATGAAAACCAGGCAATGCAGAAGCTGATCCTGGCAATCAAAGCCGATGTCGAAGGCGGCAGTGCGCTGGCCGAGGCAATGGCCAAGCACCCGCTTTATTTTGATGACCTGTTCATTAACCTCGTCGAAGCGGGCGAACAGGCCGGTGCGCTGGAGACGTTGCTTGACAAGATTGCGACGTACAAGGAAAAAACCGAGGCCATCAAGAAAAAGATCAAGAAGGCGTTGACCTATCCGGCCGCAGTACTTGTCGTTGCCCTTGTCGTCACCGTCATCCTGCTGATTTTCGTCATACCGGCATTCGAAGACCTGTTCAAGGGATTCGGTGCCGACCTGCCGGCATTTACCCGGGTGGTTATTGAGCTTTCGCAATTCGTGCGCGAGCAGGGCTGGATAATCGCGGTCCTGGCCGCCGCGGCTGTCTCGGCTTTTCTGTATTTCAAGAAACGTTCGCGCGCCATGCGGCACTTCCTCGACCGGATTGCGCTCCAGACACCCATCATCGGTGACATCCTGACCAAGGCGGCAATCGCGCGTTACGCTCGTACGCTGTCAACGATGTTCAGCGCCGGCGTACCGCTGGTCGAGGCCCTGGACTCTGTTGCCGGCGCAACCGGCAACATCGTGTATGAACAGGGCGTGCTGCGCATGAAGGATGAGGTGGCGACCGGCCAGCGGCTGCAGCAGGCCATGGAAAACACAGACCTGTTCCCCAACATGGTCATCCAGATGATTGCAGTTGGTGAGGAATCGGGATCGCTCGACGACATGTCCGCCAAGGTGGCCGACTTTTTTGAAGATGACGTCGACAATGCTGTCGACAACCTGAGCAGCTTGCTCGAGCCAATGATTATGGCGATCCTCGGTGTCCTGGTCGGTGGCCTCGTGGTCGCGATGTACCTGCCGATCTTCAAGATGGGTTCGGTAATCTAAAGGGCGCACCGCGAAAGAAGTAACCTGACAGCGGCGCCGATTGGCGCCGCTGTTGCATACGAAGACCGATCGGGGCGTAACAATGGTACAGCTGTTAACTGATTTTCCCGCGCTGTACGTGGCGCTGATCGTCGTACTTGCCCTGCTGATCGGCAGTTTCCTCAATGTAGTGATCCACCGATTGCCACTGATGATGGAGCGCGACTGGCGCTCCCAGTGTGACGAACTGCTGGCAACGCCAGCCACGAAGCTACCGGAAGGCCGCTTCGACCTGATGGTTCCGCGCTCACAGTGCCCGGCGTGCGATGCACCGATCACCGCACTGCAGAATGTCCCTATACTGAGTTACGTCCTGCTGCGCGGCCGCTGCGCAAACTGTGGGACGGCCATTTCCGCGCGTTACCCTGCCGTAGAAGCGCTGACTGCCGTATTGTCCGGCCTGGTTGCGTGGCGTTTCGGATTCGGCGCTGAAGCGGCAGCCGCGATCCTGCTGACCTGGGTCCTCGTCGCCGTGACGTTTATTGACTTCGATCACCAGATCATCCCGGATTCAATATCGCTGCCGCTGGTCTGGATCGGATTGACCCTGAGCCTGTTTCACCCGCTGCAAGGCGCCAGCGTGCTCTTCATTGCACCACAGACAGCAATCGTCGGTGCCCTCGCCGGGTACCTGAGCCTGTGGAGCGTCTACCATCTGTTCCGGCTCGTAACAGGCAAGGAAGGCATGGGATACGGTGACTTCAAGCTGCTGGCAGCCCTCGGGGCGTGGCTCGGCTGGCAGCAACTGCCGATGATCATTATCCTGTCGGCACTGGTCGGCGCCGTCCTGGGCATTGCATTGATCGTTGTTCGCGGACGCGACCGCAATGTGCCAATGCCCTTCGGCCCGTTCCTTGCCGCCGCCGGCTGGCTTGCCATGATGTACGGCCAGCAAATCCAGAACTGGTGGTTAGCCTCAATGTCATGACAGGCCAAGAGCCGGGAGAAAGCACACCTGTTTATCCACCAGGCACTGGGGAGCACCGGTGCCCCCTGCGGGGAGGTCTTTGGAGGAAATAAAGCGGACCGAAGGGAGCCATTCCTCCAAAGACCTCCCCGCAGGGGGCACCGGTGCGGCGGAAGCGGTCCATTATTAAAACGGAAAGATAGCCAAAGGCGATCCACACCACCCAAAGGTCTCTTCAGAGCAAGCCTGACTCAACGTCCACTAAAAGGCGCCATACCTGATGCCTAAGGCAACGACAGATAACGCACTGCGCATAGGTTTGACCGGCGGCATCGCCAGTGGCAAGTCTACGGTAGCTGATCAGTTCGCCGCCCTTGGCGTGGCGGTAATCGATACCGACGTCATAGCAAGACAGGTCGTCGAACCCGGCGAACCCGCACTTGCCGAGATCGTATCCGCTTTCGGCGAGGACATACTGACTGACGACGGTGGACTCGATCGGGCCGCAATGCGGCGTATCGTCTTTGCAGACGATGCGCGCCGCCGCCAACTCGAGGCAATCCTGCACCCGCGGATTCGCAAGGAAACGATGGCACAGTCGGTAACAGCGGCAGGGCCATACCAGGTCATAGTGGTGCCACTGCTGGCGGATCCCCCATGAAGGACGGGATGGACAGGATACTGGTCGTTGATGTGCCCGAATCGGTCCAACTGGACCGGCTGCTTGCGCGCGACAGCGAAAGCCCGGAGCAGGCTCGCCGCATAATCGCCGCACAGGTCAGCCGCGCCGATCGCCTGGCGATCGCCGATGACATTATCCGGAACGACGGAGCGCTGGCCGACACCAAGCGGCAGGTGCGGGACCTGCACCAGCGCTATCTGGCACTGGCGGGAGCCCACGCAGACTGAGATTGTCGCGGAACGCAGTCATTTGCCAGAGTTTGCGGTGTGGCGCAGAATACCGTCATGGCTAGACCCGCCACTACTATCACGTCGCCGAGTCCCGGACGGCCACCTTTGGAATACGAGCAGCCGCTAAACGAGCGCATGCGCACGTTCATGCGCCTGGAATTCCTGTACCAGCAATTGCTGTACAACTGCGAACAGGAGGCCGACTTTGGCAACCCGTGCCGCAACATCGAGCGTGCTGGAAATCATGGCGATACTGGGTCGCGGCGATGTGCGCAGTGAAGTGCACAAGGAACTGGACCGGCAGCTTGAAAAGCTGCATCGCTTCAGCGGCAGCCCGGGCGTCGACAACCGGCAACTGGAAGCGCTCGTGGCTAACCTGGTAGCGGCCCGCGACGATTTGCGGGCGATAGGAACTCATTTCCTGCAGCCGCTCAAGGACTGTGAATTCTTAAGTTCGATCAAGCATCGCAGCACCATACCGGGCGGCACTTGCGAGTTCGACCTGCCGGAGTTCAGTCACTGGCTGCGGCAGCCTTTCTCCCGTCGCCAGCAGGACCTGAAGGCGTGGCTTAATATCATCCGGCCGCTGTGCGATGCCGTCATCGAGTTGCTGTGGCTGATACGTGAGAGCGCGCTCCCCGCGGACAAAGTCGCCATTAACGGCATGTACCAGCACAATATGCAGCGCGACACCCACTACCAGGTACTGCGCGTTACGCTGCCGCCCGGCAGCCCACTGTATCCGGAAATAAGCGGCAGCCAGCACCGTTTTACAGTGCGCTTTCTCGAATGGTCGAGCATCGATCGCCGGGCCGTACAGACCGGACACGACGTAAAGTTCCGTATCAGTATCTGCTGAATCAGCGGCCGGCAGGCGTCTGCCGCGCAGACTCCTAGCCCGGATATCTCACCGAATCGCGCAACGCCTGCAGGACGCCCTCGTTCGCCGGCAGCAGTTCCGCAGCATCAACCTCCGAAGGCCGGCACCATCGCAGTCCCTGCCCCTCAAGGCCGGCCGGCTCCCGTTGCCATCGGTGTACCAGGTAGAAGTCGATGACGACATAGCGGTCAGGGTATTCGTGACTGCCGCGGAAGAAGTAGTCGAAATCAAGGACTTCGATGCCGATCTCTTCACGCAGTTCGCGGCAAAGCGCAGCGCCTGCCGTTTCCCCCGGATCGACCTTGCCGCCCGGAAACTCCCACAGGCCGGCGAGCGGCGTATCGCCGACGCGTTCGGCAATCAGCACACGCCCGGCCATGTCGCGCAAAATGCCGGCTACGACATTGAGCCGGGCAACCGGACTCTCAGCCATTGATCAGGTCAGGCGCCCGTGGCACTGCTTGTACTTTTTTCCGGATCCGCACGGACAGGGTTCATTGCGGCCAACCTTGCGCTCGCCCCGAACGAAGGGCTCCTGTGCCGGCTGCCCTGCCGCCTGTTGTCCGCCTTCCTGACCGCCGGGTGTTGCATGGCCCAGGCGCCGACGCCTGGGCATGCTGGAACTCCATGGCTTGCGCTGCGCGGCGTTGCGCTTCCATGCGCTGGATATCCGCTTCGCTGTGCACACGGACCCTGGACAGGATACTGATTGTGTCGTGTTTCACCTGCTCCAGCATCGAACCGAACATGGTGAACGCCTCGCGCTTGTATTCCTGCTTCGGGTTTTTTTGCGCATAGCCGCGCAAATGTATGCCCTGTCGCAGGTAATCCATCGCCGCGAGATGCTCCTTCCAGTGGAAGTCGAGCTGCTTCAGCATCACTTCTTTTTCGACCTGTCGCATCAGCTGAGGATCAATGGATTTCTCCTTCTCGAGATACGCCGCCGCAACCTCCTGCACACAGCGTTCAGGCGTATGCCCTCCTCGTTCAGCTTGGGATCATCACGTATCCATTGCGGTACGTCGAGATGCAGCATGAAGTCATGCTCGATCGCATTTGACAGGCCTTCCGGATCCCATTGCTCTTCAAGACTTCCAGGTGGAACGTATTGCGCAACAGTCGTTTCGATAACTTCGTCTCGAATATTTTCAATCGAATCACGGATTTCATCGGCTGCCATCAGCTCGGAGCGCTGGTGGTAGACCACCTTACGCTGGTCATTCGCGACGTCGTCATACTCAAGCAGATTCTTGCGGATGTCGAAGTTGTGCTCTTCAACCTTGCGCTGCGCCCGCTCGATCTGGCGAGTGAGCAGCCGGCTTTCAATAGCTTCGCCCTCGCGCATGCCCGCGCGCGACAGCAATGACTTGGTGCGATTCGGATCCCCGAATATACGCATCAGGCTGTCTTCCATTGACAGGTAGAAGCGGGTCGAACCCGGATCACCCTGGCGGCCGGCACGGCCGCGCAGCTGGTTGTCGATGCGCCGCGATTCGTGGCGTTCGGTGCCGACAATATGCAAGCCCCCCGCTTCGATGACCGTGTTGTGACGCTCCTGCCAGTCGGCCCGAATACTATCCTCATCAGCACCCTCGCCCGCCTGGGCAATCTCGGCATCGAGATTTCCGCCAGGACAATGTCGGTGCCGCGGCCTGCCATGTTTGTCGCGATTGTCATTGCACCCGGGCGGCCGGCCTGCTGCACAACGATTGCTTCACGTTCATGCTGCTTCGCATTCAGCACTTCGTGCTGGATCTTCTTTTTCTTGAGTTCGCCCGACAAAAGCTCCGACGTCTCGATCGATGTCGTGCCGACCAGCACCGGCTGCCCCCGTTCGCGACAGTCTGTGATGTCCTCGATAATTGCCTGGAACTTGTCGGCCGTCGTCAGGTAGACGAGATCAGACAGGTCCTTTCTTATCATCGGCTTGTGCGTCGGTATGACGATCACTTCAAGCCCGTAAATTGATTGAAATTCAAAGGCTTCCGTATCGGCAGTACCGGTCATGCCGGACAGGTTCTGGTACAGCCGGAAGTAATTCTGGAACGTAATTGAGGCAACTGTCTGGTTTTCCTGCTTGACGGTGACGCCTTCCTTCGCCTCGACGGCCTGGTGCAGTCCATCGGACCAGCGGCGGCCCGGCATCGTGCGCCCTGTGAACTCATCGACGATGACGATCTCGCTATCCTTGACGATGTAGTCGACGTCGCGGTTGAACATGACGTGCGCGCGCAGCGCTGCGTTAAGGTGATGCAGCAAACGAATGTTTGCCGCGTCATACAGGCTTTCACCTTCCTGGATCAACCCTGCCTGCAGCATCAGCTTTTCGACGTATTGATGACCCTCCTCGGTCATATGCACCTGTTTGGACTTTTCGTCCTTGGTGTAATGTCCCCGCACTGCGAGTTTGCACTGCGGGACCTTGGCCGAGTCATCGACCAGCACCACATCGGCATCCGCTCGCTCTGCAAGATCAATCGCTTCCAGCAAGCTGATCGCGCCGTCGCCATCGTCCGCCTGTGATTCGCCGGTCACTGGCTTGCCGTGCTGATCGACGAGCATGACCTGCTTTGCGCCAATATCGAAGTTGGTCGGCGCATCGGTTTCTTCGTGCTTCCGCAGTTTCGGAATGAGCTTGTTGATTTTCTGGTAGAGGTCCGTATTTTCTTCGGTGGGGCCGGAAATAATCAGCGGCGTCCGGGCCTCGTCGATCAGGATTGAGTCAACCTCGTCAACAATTGCAAAATTGAGTTCACGCTGTACCTTGTCGTCAATCGAGAACGCGAGATTGTCGCGCAGGTAATCGAAGCCGAGTTCATTATTCGTCGCGTAGGTAATGTCCGCGGTGTATGCGTCCGTCTTCTCCGCGTGCGACTGACCGCTCTTTGCGACGCCCACTGACATGCCGAGGAATTCATAGACGGGCCGCATCCAGTCCGCGTCGCGCTGTGCGAGGTATTCGTTTACCGTGACGATATGCACGCCTTTCCCACTTAATGCATTCAGGTAGGCGGGCAACGTTGCAACCAGCGTCTTACCTTCGCCGGTGCGCATTTCGGCAATGTTGCCATCATGCAAGACCATGCCGCCGATCAATTGCACGTCAAACGGCCGCATGCGAAGCGTGCGCTGCGCCGCCTCCCGGGCCACACCAAAGGCTTCGGGAAGCAAATCATCCAGAGTCTCGCCGCCTGCGAAGCGCTGCCGGAATTCGTCTGTCTTGGCACCGAGCGCAGCGTCGTCCAGACCCTGGAGCTCAGCCTCCATGTCGTTGATCTGGCGGACGACCCTGGACAGGCGGTTCAGCAGTCGCTGGTTACGGCTGCCGAATAGCCGGGTTACAAAATTGGCCACGCGGGGCTCCTGACTCTCAAAAACGGGCAACCGTGGCTCGGTAGCGGGTGTGCTGCGGCACTATCATGCCGCGCAAACTCCCGACCGCGCAGGGTCGCGCACAAAGACCGGTATTCTACGTCCTGACTGAAAATTTGCATCCCGGATTATTGGAAATAACTATCCAGGGGGGGAATGCTTCGAGATGGGCGGGTTGGGGTCGTGGGACGGGCGGGCGGGCTGTGCCGGATATTTGCTATTCGGCGGCACTATCCCGGATAAAAGTGACCGGATTGACGCGCTGGCCGCGGTGCAAAACTTCGAAATGAAGATTGGGACCGGTCGCCCGGCCGGTTTCACCCATCAGGGCAACCGTCTGGCCCTTGCGGACCTCCTCGCCAACGGCGACCAGGTTTTCCGAGTTGTGCGCGTAGCGTGTCGCGTAACCGTTGCCATGGTTGATCTCGACCAGTTCGCCGTAGCCATAGCGCGGCGAGGACCAGGTGACAACGCCGTCAGCGACTGCAACGATCTCAGCGCCTGCCTTGCCGGCAAAATCAACACCGCGATGGGTAGCGGGTTTGCCGGTGAACGGGTCGGTACGACGGCCGAAATAGGACGACATCCAGCCCGTCTTGACGGGTCGTCCCTGCGGCCGCACACGGTCGCTGAGATTCTGGGTGAGGAGCACGCTTTCCAGGACACCGAGCTGCGCTTCGCGGCTGTCGAGTTGCTGTCCCAGTCCTTCCATTGCCAACAGGACTTCCGGCACGGCCACCGCCGAACCGGTTGCATCGAGTTCTTCGGGACCGCCCAATGCCGGCGTTGAATCAAAATCGAATTCGTCAACGCTAATATCCGCCATTTCCGTCAGGCGCCGGCCGAGCGCATCAAGGCGGATGACCCGGGCATTCATCTGGCCGAGCCGAATGGCGATCGCGTCGAGTACGTCCTCTGTTTGCTGCCGCGTTTGAGAAATCGCGTCACGTTGTTCTGTTACTTCGTTTGCAAGGAACTGCACTTCCTGCTTGCTCAGGCCGGACCCGGTGTGCGCCGAATAAAAATAACCGCCAACAAAGGCGGCGGCACAGCAACATCCCATGACCAGTGCGGCAGCAGCCGTGGCTGTGGTGCCGGTCAGGTTGAGCTGCCGGGGTTTGCCAAACCCCTTGCCGAAAATAACTACATTCATCTACTACGCCCCGGATGCGTATCGTATAAAAATGGGTACTGCAGACCATGTTTCTGCCCGGACAATGGCCAGCTGCCTGAGTCGGCGCTCCCTCTTTATTATTCACCAATGCCCGGTGGTCACTTCGGCAGCCCCGCTGTCATAGGACGGTCAGTCCCTTAGATCGGTGGTTTTGCGTCCCCGTCTTTCGGCGGGTATGCCTTTGTCGTCAACGTCAATATGCATAATGACGCTTTTCTTTACAAGTTCAGGGGCCCAGAATGTCGACGTAGTTCACCGCCACCGGGGCCAAAACGCCTACTTCGTCACAGTTCAATGCCAATTATCCGACTCGAAAACCTCCTGACGCCGGGCTCTGACACCAACCTGGCTGAAATTATCCAGAATGCTAAAAAACTGGAAGGGCTGACCGTGACACTGCGCGGGCAGCTCGAGACCGAGGCAGCGCCCCACCTGCTGGCCGCGAATATGCGCGATGACGGGGAACTGGTCCTGATCTGCAGCTCCTCCGCATGGGCATCGCGCCTGCGGTTCGACAGCGAGGCGCTGCTCGAGGCCGCAAACGCCGCGGGGGTGCCGGCGACACACTGTCGGGTGACGGTTGCGCGGCAATTACCCGGGGACGGGTGACGCACTGTCGTCGTCATCGCGGGGAGCGCAGCGACGTGGCGACCCCCGCACTGCCCGTCATCGCGAGGAGCGCAGCGACGTGGCGACCCCGCACTGCCCGCCATCGCGAGGAACGCAGCGACGTGGCGACCCCGCACCGCCCGTCATCGCGAGGAGCGCAGCGACGTGGCGATCTCGCATCGTCCCGTCAGTCGCGAGGAGCGTAGCGACGTGGCGACCTTGCAATATCTATGACTCTGCCAATCGGAACGAGATTGCCACGCGCTACGCGCTCGCAACGACGGATTGCCACGCCCTTCGGGCTCGCAACGACGGTGATGACCGGTCAGGCGTAGGCGGGTGTCGCGTACGAAATGGGGGCCTTGCCGGGGTCGTCGAAAGTGACTTCGTCGTAGCAAGTGGCATCAGCCAGTACAGCCCTGAGTAGTTTGTTGTTGAGATCGTGGCCGGATTTGTGCGCCGAAAATTCGCCGATCAGGCTGTGCCCGAGGAGGTAGATGTCACCGATGGCGTCAAGAATCTTGTGGATGACAAACTCATTGGCATAGCGGAGGCCGTCTTCGTTCAGTATCCGGTAGTCGTCCAGCACAATTGCATTGTCCATGCTGCCACCGAGCGTCAGGTTGCGTTCCCGCAATGCCTCGACATCGCGCAGAAAGCAGAACGTTCGCGCGCGGCTGACTTCCTTTAAAAACGATGTTGATGAAAAATCTATCGATGCTGACTGGCTGAGCTTGTTCAGTACCGGGTGATTGAACGCGATCGAGAAATTGACCTTGAAGCCGTTAAACGGGGTGAACTGCGCCCATTTGTCACCCTCCTCGACGCGCACTTTGCGCTTGACGCGGAAGAAACGCTTGGCCGCGTTTTGTTCCTCGATGCCCGCTGACTGCAGCAGGAAGACGAAGGGACCGGCGCTGCCATCCATGATCGGCACTTCAGGCGCCGAGAGGTCGACCGTGAGATTGTCGATACCGAGGCCGGCCAGTGCCGACATCAGGTGTTCGACTGTCGCTACCTTGACGCCGTCCTTGCTGAGTGTCGTGCCCAGCATCGTCTCGTTGACGAGTTCCGCTCGCGCCGGGATGTCGACAGGTTCATCGAGATCGACGCGTCGAAAGGTGATGCCTGAGTTTGCAGCGGCCGGCCGCAGGGTCATGTAGACCTTGTCGCCGCTGTGCAAACCGACGCCGGTCGCACGTATCGCTGTTTTCAGTGTTCGTTGTCGCAACATAGCCACAAATTCTCGTGTACATCCCGGCTGGAACCTGCATCTGCCTCGCCTGGCGTCAGGCTCCCAAGCCCCGGATTGTCATTGCAAAGTAATAGGCGAATGACCGGTGTCGTATGCCGGCACATGAGTCCGGCTAAAGTGTCAGGGTGGCCCTGTTGCAGAATCACCACTGTATTTTCAATGACTTGCAGCCATTGTTTCAATTAAATTAACGCGCAAGGTTACCACACGATCAACTTTAGACAAGCGCCGGGCGCACGCTGCTGAAAGCCCGGCCGCCGCTCTGAAAACGACCGGCCAGGACGCATCCTGACCGGTCGCAGCGGAGGCGGAACGCGCGGCCGAGTGAGCACAACCGGCACGTTCCGTTGACAGCCCTGGCGTCAGTCGGCCTGACGGCGCAGGAAGGCCGGAATGTCCAGCAATTCTTCCTGCAATCCGCCGTTTTCGAGGCCATCTCCAACAGCACGCTTGCGCTGCACCGTCGGCTTGTCGAGCGTCTGGTAATTCGGCTCGCGCGATTCCGCGGACCGTCTTACCACCCGCATGGGCGTAGTCGACCTGGCCGCATGCTGGCCGAGCCCGGTTGCAACCACGGTCACGCGGATACGATCGCTCATATCCGGATCGATGACGGTACCGACGACCACGGTCGCATCATCCGACGCAAATTCCTTGATCGTGTTACCGACTTCCTGGAATTCACCAATTGACAGATCCATGCCAGCGGTGACGTTGACGAGAATGCCATTGGCGCCGGCAAGGTTTATATCCTCGAGGAGCGGACTCGACACGGCCATTTCCGCCGCCTCGCGTGCACGCCCTTCGCCGGATGACGAACCGGACCCCATCATCGCCATGCCCATTTCGGCCATAACCGTGCGAACGTCGGCAAAATCAACGTTGATCAGCCCCGGCCGCGTAATCAGTTCCGCAATGCCCTGCACGGCCCCTTGCAGGACCTGGTTCGCGGAACGAAACGCATCGAGCAGCGTCGTTTCACCACCGAGCACTGTCAACAGCTTTTCGTTAGGAATGGTAATCAGCGAATCAACGTACTTGCCCAGTTCGGAAATTCCATGTTCGGCAATTTGCATCCGCTTGCTGCCTTCGAGAATAAACGGCTTGGTGACGACAGCAACTGTCAGGATGCCAAGCTCCTTGGCGACCTGGGCAACTATCGGCGCCGCGCCAGTGCCGGTACCGCCGCCCATCCCGGCCGTGATAAACAACATATCGGCACCTTCGATGACCTCATGAATGCGGTCGCGATCCTCCATCGCAGCCTGGCGGCCGACATCCGGGTCTGCACCCGCACCCAGCCCCTTGGTTATATTGCAGCCGATCTGCAATGCGGTACGCACTCGGGCGCTGTTGAGCGCCTGGGCATCCGTATTCGCACAGATGAAATCGACTCCCTCAATACCGGCATTGACCATATGTGCAACGGCGTTGCCGCCGCCACCGCCAACGCCGATCACCTTGATCACAGCACTCTGGCTGTGCGCGTCCATTAACTCAAACATAAAACATCCTCCGCTAAGGATTTCCTGGTACTAAAAAGACTCACTGTTGATCTTGCTTCCTGAATGTTCGTTGCTCTTCCCCAATCAATTGATTGCACCGGCATTCAGTGAAGGCCGGGTCCTGGCCTGGACTATTCACGAATACGCTCGTGCCCTTGCTTGATCTTTGTTCGCACAAGAAATTTTCCTCTCTCGGAAATACACCCTGATATTCCGCTCGGTCGGAAAATCCCTTGTGCGAACAAATCTCTGCCCAATCATCACCGCGATTCATGAATAGTCCAGGCTAAAACTGTCCCTGGAACCACGATTTCATGCGCTCCCAGACGTCAACCATTCCGCCGCCTGCCGGCGTGCTGCGCTTGCCGCGGCGCGCCATGTTTTCATACCCGTACAGCAGCAAGCCGACACCGGTGGCATGTATCGGATTGCGTACAACATCGAGCAGGCCTTCGACATACTGCGGTGAACCCAGCCGCACCGGCATGTGGAATACTTCTTCGGCGAGTTCGACGGCGCCTTCCATCTTGGCGCTGCCGCCGGTAATCACGATGCCCGCAGCGATAAGCTCCTCGAAACCGCTGCGCCGCAGCTCGTCGCGGATCAGGCCAAACAATTCCTCGAAGCGCGGTTCGACGATCTCCGCGAGCGTCTGGCGCGCCAGTCGCCGCGGTGGCCGGTCACCAACGCTCGGTACTTCGATCGTCTCGTCCGAGTTGGCAAGCTGCGACAAGGCACAGGCGTACTTGATCTTGATCTCTTCGGCATACTGCGTCGGCGTACGCATCGACACAGCAATATCGTTCGTCACCTGGTCACCCGCTATCGGAATAACTGCCGTGTGCTGAATTGCGCCGCCGAGAAAAACAGCGATGTCGGTCGTGCCGCCGCCGATATCAACGATGCACGCACCGAGTTCCTTTTTCATCTTCCGTTCAGTACGGAGTAGCTTGACGCGAGCTGCTCGAGCACGACGTCGTCGACCTCAAGCCCGCATCGCTGCACACACTTGACGATATTCTGCGCGGCACTTTCGGCGCCGGTCACCATGTGCACCTTGGCCTCCAGCCGCACGCCGGACATGCCGATCGGTTCGCGAATACCTTCCTGGTTATCGATGATGAATTCCTGCGGCAGGATATGAAGAATCTTCTGGTCCGCGGGAATGGCCACGGCGCGCGCCGCGTCAATAACGCGGTCAACATCGCCCGCGCTGACTTCCTTGTCACGTATGGCAACGATGCCGTGCGAGTTCAGGCTGCGAACGTGGCTGCCGGCAATACCGGTGTAGACGGAATGGATATCGCAGCCGGCCATCAGCTCCGCCTCCTCGACTGCACGCTGAATCGAGTGAACGGTAGATTCGATATTGACGACCACACCCTTTTTCAGGCCACGTGAAGGATGCGAGCCAATACCAACGACCTCGATCCTGCCGTCCTCATTGACCTCACCGACAATGGCCACCACTTTCGAAGTGCCAATATCGAGGCCGACAATCAGGTTTTTCTCGGATCGCTTGCTCACTCGATACACCCTGCCATGGCCGTTCGTTCTACTTGACTGGTCCCCGTCATTTGGCACTCCTCGCCAGCATTTCCGGTCCTTCGTCAATCGACAAGTCGTCCTGTTCAGGACCTTCGCCGTTCCAGCCAATCGTGAACCCGTTGCTATAACGCATATCGACGAACCGGATTTCCACCGCACGGCTGGTGATGACATTTGCGACGACATCAAGAAACAGGTCGATGCGCTTATCCACGTCCCGGCGGCCCAGGCGAATGGCGATGCCATTCTGCAACGTCAAGTCCCACGCGCCGCGTGCATCGAGATTGAGGTGTCGCACATCGAGGCCGCGCGGAATGAGCTGTTCGCGAATCTTCAGGTAGCGCCGTGCAACATCGGCGGCGCGGCCTTCCGGCCCGTTCAGGCGCGGTAGTTCGGCGGGAATGTGGCGCGCATCGGTGACGAACAGCTCACCGCGAGTATTCAGTAATCCACGCTCGCCCCAGCATGCGGCCGGCACCTGTTCGGTAACACTGATTTCCAGCCGGCCAGGCCAGCGACGCGCGACATTTGCATGATCTATCCACGGCAATAACGCGATTTGCTGCTGCAACTTGTCCAGATCAACTGAGAGAAAGCCCTCGCTCAGATCACCACTGATTGCTTCCTCAATCTGCAAGGCGCTGACACGCTGGAACGGCCCTTCGACCGTCAGCGACTGGATCGGGCGATCCAGCAACTCCATGCTGAACCGGTAGCCAATGAATATCGCGGCCATGACCATTGCCAGGGCGCCGATACGCGCAATCGGAATGCGCGGCATTCGGATCCGGCGCGTCTCCTGCGGCTTGCGCCGCTTTGCCTGCTTACGCGTCATTTGCGGCAGCCTCCCTGTATTGATTGAAGGACGCCGATTGCATGCTGGTTTCGAGGATGCGCCAGCAGAGATGGGCAAAGTCGATACCGGCTTTCTTCGCCGCCATTGGGACGAGGCTGTGGCTGGTCATGCCCGGCACGGTATTGATTTCCAGTACCTGCGGGACGCCATCCTTACCCGTCATAAAGTCAACGCGGCCCCAGCCACTGCATCCCACCTCATGAAATGCTTCCAGCGCCAGCTGTGCGTACCGGTCCTCGTCGGCCGCATTCTTGCTGCCGGGACAGATGTAGCGGGTGCTGTCGGACTCGTACTTGGCCCGGTAGTCGTAGAAGACATGCGGCGTTTCAATCCGGATGCTCGGCAGCGCCTCACCCTGCAGCACGGCAACCGTTATTTCATCACCGACGATGCAGCGCTCGGCAAGCGCCAGTCCGCTGGCGGTGAGCGCAAGCTCCGTTGCCTCGCGCAATCCGTCACTGTCAAACACCTTTGCTATACCCACACTCGAACCCTCTGCATTCGGCTTCAACACCAGCGGAAAGCCGAATGCTTCGGCCGCGCCGAAGGCGTCTTCCTGCGTGCGGACGACGCGATAGTCCGGTGTCGCGATACCGGCAGAATGAAACAGGTGTTTGCTGCGAATCTTGTCCATGGCAATGGCGGACGCCATGACACCACTTCCGGTGTAAGGCATGTCCAGCCACTGCAGCATGCCTTGCAATGCACCGTCTTCCCCGCCCGGGCCATGCAATGCAATCCATACGCGATCGATGTCCGCGTCGGCCAGACCGCGAATATTGTGTTCTGCCGGATCCCAGGCCTCCGCATCAACGCCGAGTGACTGCAACGCTGCCAATACGGCGTTGCCGGAGTCCAGTGACACCCGCCGCTCGCTTGAGAAACCGCCCAGCATGACAGCAACACGCCCGAACAATCCGGCATCGCGAACTTCAATGCGCTGTTCGCCCGGGATCATGCTGCCTCCCTGCCGACAATGCGCACTTCATGTACCAGTTCCACACCGTGCTCTGCCTTGACTGTGTCCTGTACATGCCGGATCAGGGTTTCGATATCGGCTGCCGTTGCATCGCCGGAATTGATGATGAAGTTGGCATGCTTCTCCGACACGATTGCCCCGCCGATCCGGTGACCTTTGAGTCCGGCCGTTTCGATCAGACGGGCGGCGTGATCGCCAGCTGGATTGCGAAATACAGACCCGCAACTCGGCAAGCCAAGTGGCTGCGTATCCTTGCGACGCGCCTGCAGGGTTTTCAGGGTTTCCATGCTCGGGTCTGCGTCGGGATCGAACTCGAACGTTGCGCCGACAAACCATTCTTCCGCGGGGCCTGTAACACTGCGATAAGCAATCGTGTAGTCAGATGGGTGGCGCTCACGCTGTTCGCCGTGGCGGTCAATCGTCTGCACAGCCCGCACCCGATCCCAGGTTTCACCGCCGTGCGCGCCGGCATTCATCGCAAGTGCGCCGCCCACCGTGCCAGGTATGCCGGCAAAGAACTCCGACGGACCGTATCCCCATCGTATGCATTGCCGCGCCAGCTGGGTGCAGGCAACGCTCGCACCAGCCTGAACGCAGTGGTCACCGGCATCTACCAGTTCCCTGAAAATTCCGGACGTGGCAATGACGACACCCGGCAAGCCGCCATCGCGGACAAGGAGATTACTGCCGAGACCGAACCAGAAAATCGGCATTGACGCATCCACGGTGCCGAGGAAGCGCGCGAGATCGGCCACATCGGCAGGTTTGTAGAACAGATCGGCCGCGCCGCCGACGCGCAGGGACGTATGCCGGCTCATCGGTTCATCGTGCCGCAATTCGCCCATAATCGGTGTTCGCCGCGCCGTCATCATGAATGCACCTTCATGGGCGCCGCGCCGGCGAGTTGTTCCGCGAGGCGTGGTGGGAATGAACCGATATCGCCCGCGCCCATGGTCAGCAACAGGTCATTGTCTTTAAGCAGTCCGCCAAGTACCGAAACGACTTCATCAAAAGACTCGACAAACACCGGTTCCACACCGGCCCGGCTACGAATCGCACGAGCCATGGCACGGCCGTCCGCACCGGCAATCGGTTCTTCACCGGCCGGGTAGACTTCCAGCAGCAGCAGCACATCGACGTCGCTAAGGACACTGGCAAAGTCGTCGAGCAGGTCGCGCGTGCGGCTGTAGCGGTGCGGCTGGAAGACAAGCACGATGCGCCGTTTTGGCCAACCGGCGCGCGCGGCTGCAACAGTTGCTGCGATCTCGGTCGGATGATGGCCGTAATCGTCGACCAAGAGCACACGGCCGCGTGGCGTTGATATCTCGCCGTAACTCTGGAAGCGCCGGTCGATGCCCTCGAAGCCGTGCAATGCGCTGACCACGGCGTCATCGGCAATCTGCAGCTCCGCCGCGACTGCGATCGCCGCGAGCGCGTTGCGGACATTGTGCAGGCCTGGCAACTGCAGCCGGATGCTCAAAGGTTCGTCGAAGTCGACACGTGCTACATCAAACTCTGTGTAGCCCTCGCCAAAACGAATGTTTTCGGCCCGTACGTCGGCGCCCTTGTCGATGCCGTAGCTGACAGCGGATCGCCCGACGTCCGGCAGAATATCCCGAACGCCCTGGTCGTCGATACATACGACCGCCAGCCCGTAGAACGGCAGGTTGTGCAAAAACTCGATGAAGCCGTTGCGCAGCTTGTCGAGATCACCATCGTAGGTGGACATGTGATCCGCATCGATATTGGTGACGACGGCAAGCATCGGCTTTAAATGGACGAACGATGCGTCGCTCTCGTCCGCTTCGGCGACAAGATACTGGCCCTGGCCGAGTTTCGCGTTGCTGTCGGTGCTCTTTAACCGCCCGCCGATGACAAACGTCGGATCCAGCCCGCCTTCGGCAAGCACGCTTGCGATCAGGCTTGTCGTTGTCGTCTTGCCGTGTGTACCGGCAACGGCGATGGAATAGCGAAAACGCATCAGCTCCGCGAGCATTTCAGCGCGCTGCACTACCGGTAGCCGCTGATCTCTCGCTGCGGCAACTTCGGGGTTGCTTGCATCCACGGCACTCGATACGACGACGGCATCGGCGGTGGCGACGTGGCTGGCATCGTGACCGATGAATACCCGCGCCCCGAGTTTCTCGAGGCGCCGGGTCGCGGCATTGGGCTTCAGGTCCGACCCCTGCACCTGGTAGTCCAGGTTCAGCATGACTTCCGCAATGCCGGACATGCCGGAGCCGCCGATGCCGATGAAATGCACGCGGTTGATACGTCGCATGCGCGCAATCATGGCCGTACCCCGGCGAGTTCAAGGCAATATCCGGCGATTCGGTCCAGCGCGTCGGGACGAGCCAGTTCCCTGGCTTTTCCCGCCCGTGCGCGCAATGCATCCCGATCGCCCAGCCAGCTTGTGAGAAGCTCAGCCAGCGCGCTGGGATCGAGTTCGCTTTCCTGGATCATCGCGGCCGCACCGGCGTCGACCATCGGCCGCGCATTCGCACTCTGGTGATCGTCAACCGCGGCCGGGTACGGGATGAATATCGCAGGCAGCCCGGCGGCTGCCAGTTCGGCCACCGTCAATGCGCCGGCGCGGCAGATGACGAGATCCGCCCACGCATAGGCGTCCGCCATGTTGTCTATAAACTCATGCAAGTCCGCTTCGATACCGGCATCGCGGTAGGCGGCGGCAGCCTCGACGGCCGTGCGGCTGCCGGTCTGGTGGCGAACCAGCGGCCGGATCCCCGCCGGAATTCGAGCCAGCGCCTGCGGCACCGTTTGATTTAATGAAAGTGCACCCTGGCTGCCGCCCGGCGCCAGCAAGCGCCGCGGCGCACCGTTGCGGCCCGCCAGGCGCTCTGCCGGTGCGGCGATTGCAGCGATCTCCGGCCGCACCGGATTGCCGACAGTTACAGCGTCTCTCTGGCTTGAAAAACTGCCCGGGAAGGCTTGCAGCACAACCCGGGCGAGGCGCGCCAGAAGACGATTTGTTAAACCTGCAACAGCATTCTGTTCGTGTATTACGAGCGGCCGGCGCGTCAACCACGCAGCAACGCCGCCCGGTCCGCTGACGAAACCGCCCATGCCCAGCACCGCTGCAGGGCGGTGACGGACCATGACGGAAAGGGACTGGATGAGCGCACGCAACAGGCTGAACGGTGCCAGCAGCATGGCGCCGGGACCTTTCCGCCGCAGTCCCTGCACGGTGACCCACTCCATCGCGATGCCCGCTGCCGGGACAACCCGTGCCTCGATGCCACGATGCGTGCCAAGCCAGACAACGCTTTGCGATTGCGCAAGCAGCGCGCCGGCGACGGCGAGCGCCGGGTACACATGGCCACCGGTTCCACCGGCCATGACCAGAATTGGACGCGCGCTCACTTGCGCCTCCGTTTCGGCCTGCGGTGATTGCCAGGGACTGCATCTGTCGCCAGCTCATGATGTATGCGCAGCAGCAGTGCAATACTTATCATCGTGATGATCAGGCTGCTGCGCCCGTAACTGATCAGCGGCAATGTCAGGCCTTTCGTCGGCAGCAAACCCATGTTGACGCCAATATTGATGAACGCCTGCAGCCCGAGCCACGTGCCGAGGCCAACAGCCAGGTACGCTTCGTAAAAACGCTCTGACTGTGCAGCGCGAATCGCCAGCCGGGCAATCCGCCACAGCAATGCGGAAAAGAGCCCGATCAACAGCAGGGAACCCAGCAGTCCAAACTCCTCGGCGAATACCGCGAAGACGAAATCGGTGTGTGCCTCCGGCAGGTAAAAAAGTTTCTGGACGCTGCTGCCAAGGCCGACACCCAGCCATTCACCGCGACCGATGGCAATCAGTGACTGCGTCAACTGAAAGCCCGAGTTGTAAGGGTCGGACCAGGGATCGAGAAAACCGGTCAGTCGTTCGAGCCGGTACTGTGATGTCACCGCCAGCACAGCCATCGCCAGCACCGCTGCGCTGAAAAACAGGAAAAAATCTCGGAATCGCGCACCGGCCACAAACAGCATCGCCAGCGCCGTTGCCAGCAGGACGATAGCGGCGCCGAAATCGGGTTCGGCAAGCAGTAAGGCGCAAGCAATGCTCAACAACAGCATTGGACGAAGAAATCCGGAGAATTGTTCGCGCAGTGTCTTGTTCTTGCGAAACGAGGTAACTGGCCATGTACAAAATCAGGCAAAGCCTTGCTGGTTCGGACACCTGCAGATTCATGATGCCGACACGCAGCCACCGGGTACTGCCGTTAACCGTATAGCCGACGCCGGGGACCAGCACGAGAGTCAGCAACACGAGCGCCAGCAACAGCAGCAGCGGGCTTAAGTGCCGCCAGACATGCATCGGCACATACAGGCAGGCAAAAGCCGCGAAACCACCGATCACGGCGGCGATCGCCTGCCGCTCGACGTAGTAGAACGCGTTGCCTGCCGTATCGTCCGAGACCGACACCGATGCCGATGCCATTATGACCAGGCCGCCGAGCAACAACGCCACGGCGCAAGTCAGCAATACCGGGTCCAGCGTCAGCTGTGTGCGCAGGCGCACCGGGAATGGCATCGTGGCGCTTTGCAGGCTCATACTGTCAGCGCCTCGACTGCAGCGCAAAACGCATCGCCGCGTTGCAGGTAGTTGTCGAACTGGTCGAAGCTTGCACATGCAGGCGCCAGAAGAATCGTGTCTCCCGGTTCAGCGGTGCTAGCGGCCTCGTCAACGGCCGACTGCAAGGACCCGGCGCGAATCACAGGCACGCGCCCGGCGAACGCATCTTCGATGGCATCAGCGTCCTCGCCGATCAGGACAGCAGCCCGTAGCCGGCGGTGCACGGTATCGGCGAGCAGGCGAAAGTCACCGCCCTTCCCCTGCCCCCTGCGATCAGTACAACCGGTGTCGACACCGAATTGACGGACGCGATGGCCGCACCGACATTGGTTGCCTTCGAATCGTTGATGTAGTCGCAGCCGCCATGCCGGGCCACGAATTGCATCCTGTGCGGCAGGCCGTTAAACGATTGCAGCACACCGAGCATTGCGCTGGTATCGAGCCCGAGCAACTCACCTGCCGCCATCGCCGCCAGGACGTTCGCCCGGTTGTGCACGCCAACGAGAGCAAGTGTCGAACTGTCGACAAGCCGCTCCGTGCCACGCGCGAGGTATTGCGTACTACCGTCACTGACCAGCCCGTACTGTCCGGCGGCCGGTGCATCCAGCCCGAACGAGATCTGCCGCTGGTCGTCCCGCAGGAAACTTGCGGCATGTGGATCGTCGCGATTCCAGACGGCGGCTTCCGCCTCGCGAAAGATGCGGTACTTGGCTGCCCGGTACTCCGCCTCGTCTATGTGCCAGTCGAGGTGGTCGGGCGATATATTGAGTAAAACAGCGACGCGTGCCGGCAAGTGGCGCGTGCGTTGCAACTGGAAACTGGACAATTCAAGCAGGTAGATGTCCGGCACATCAACGGTGAGCAGGTCCAGCGCCGGTTCGCCAAGATTGGCGCCTGCCAACGCCGTCTTGCCACTCGCCGTACACATCAGCGCAAGCAAAGTGGTCACGGTGCTCTTGCCATTTGACCCGGTTACCGCAACAAACGGTGCGGCTCTGTTGTCGACAAACAATTCAATATCGGAGACGACGTCGATGCCGGCTGCGCGTGCATCGACCAGCAGTGGATCGCGGTCGCTGATCCCCGGCGACACTATGATGCGTTGCACATTGTCGAGTACGTTGTGCTCCGGTATGCCCAGTATCGTTTCAGCATCCGGAAGCAGGGACTTGAGATCATCGAGTCCGGGCGGCTGCCTGCGGCTGTCGACGTAGATCGCTTTGGTGTCGATGCGCTTCAGGAAACGCGCAACAGACAAGCCGGTTTTGCCGACGCCATCAGACAAGATCGCGCCCCTTGCGCCCTTCGGGCACGTGCGGCTGGCCAGTTGAATGATTACCGGGCGCGTTCATCGAATTTTCAGGCTCGCAAGACCGATCAGGACCAGAATGACGGTGATGATCCAGAAACGCACAATCACCTTTGGCTCTGCCCAGCCTTTCAGTTCGAAATGATGATGCAGCGGTGCCATACGAAAAACGCGTCTGCCGGTCATCTTGAACGCAGCCACCTGAATAATGACCGAGACCGTTTCGACGACGAACACGCCGCCCATGATTGCAAGCACGATTTCCTGGCGCACTATGACAGCCACCACGGCCAGTGCCGCACCCAGCGCAAGCGCCCCGATGTCGCCCATGAATACCTGCGCCGGGATAGGTGTTGAACCACAGGAACCCGAGTCCCGCACCGGACATGGCCGCGCAAAACACCAGGATCTCTCCGGTGCCGGCGACGTACGGAATATCGAGGTAAGCGGAAAAGTTCACATTGCCGGTTACGTAGGCAAAGATGCCAAGCGCACCGCCGACCAGGACCGTCGGCATGATGGCCAGGCCGTCGAGCCCATCCGTCAGGTTTACGGCATTGCTAAATCCGACAATAAACAGGAAGGTGACGGCGATCTGCGCGATGCCCAATGGAATCGCCAGGTCCTTGAAATACGGAATCAGCAGCGATGTCGAAACCGCGTCCGTGGCAAGCATATAGAGCACAACTGCCGTGCCGGCCGCCGCAACCGATTGCCACAACAGTTTCTGGCGCGCGGACAGCCCGTCCGGATTCTGCAATATCAATTTGCGGTAATCATCGACATAGCCAATGATGCCGAAGGACAGCGTGACAAACAGTACGATCCAGACGAACGGATTCTCGAGATCGGCCCACAAAATGGTACTGACGACGATCGCGGTCAGGATCAATGTTCCGCCCATCGTCGGCGTGCCCGCTTTCGGCAAGTGCGTTACGGGCCCGTCGGTACGAATCGGCTGGCCGACCTGGTTGATACTGAGCCGCTTGATCATGCGCGGACCGACTACAAAGGAAATCAGCAAGGCTGTCAGCGCACCCAGGATTGCCCGCATCGTCAGGTAATTGAATACGTTGAAGCCGGTTTCAAACTGCGCCAGGTACTTGGTCAGGTACAAAAGCACGATCAATGCCCTCCCTGGTCCGCTGGTTCGGCAGCCAACGCCGCGACGACACGTTCCATGCACATGAAGCGCGAACCCTTGACCAGCACATTGACGTCCTGGACGAAGATCGGCCGTTGCGGCAACGACCAGGTCATCAGCAGTCGCAAACCATTCAGCTGCTCTGCCGAATCCCGCGATCGTGTGCTTTGTCAGGGGTCCCGTCGCCAGCAACCGGTCGACACCTGCGTCTTTTACAGCCATGCCGACGTCACGATGCAATGCAGCAGCATCACTGCCGAGTTCACCCATATCGCCAAGCACCAGCCAGCTCTCTCCATCCTGCGCGGCAATGAATTCAGCCGCAGCGGCGACGCTTGCCGGATTGGCGTTGTAGCTGTCGTCAAACAGGCGCGAGCCCCGCAATCCCGGCAGTGATCGCAAACGTCCGCCGATCGGCTGCACGGCTTCCAGCCCAGACCGTATCTGCTCGGGCAACAAGCCCGCGGCCAGCAGTATCGCCGCGGCGGCAGCCGCGTTCGTCACGTTGTGTGATCCCGGCAATGGCAATCTCACCGCCAGCGCTTCACCGGCGGTATGAAGCGTGAAAGTTGAGCCGCCGGCATCTGCCTTCACTCCGGCTATACGTACCGTGGCGTCTTTGGCGCGGCCAAAGCTGACAATATCGAGATCGCTGGCCATCGAACACCACAGATCAAAATAATGATCGTCCGCATTGAGGACGGCAGTCTTCGGCCGCTCGGTTCCCTGCAATATCTCGCCCTTGGCCCTCGCGACGCCGTCTATGGAGCCGAACCCCTCGAGGTGCGACGGCCCGGCATTGGTAATCGCAACGATGGCGGGCATTGCCAGCGACGTAAGCCATGCGATTTCCCCGGCGTGATTAGCACCCATCTCCAGCACCGCATACCGGTGCTCGCGGGCGAGGCTCAGCAGCATCAAAGGCATGCCGATATCGTTATTGAGATTGCCGCGCGTCGCGAGCGTGGCAGCAACCTGCGACAATCCCGCCGCGACCATTTCCTTCAGAGTCGTCTTGCCATTACTGCCCGTCAGTGCGATCACTGTTGCGGGCATGCTGCGCCGCCAGCTCGCACCGAGCCGGCCGAGCGCAATGCGAGTATCGTCAACAACGATGCCCGGCAACCGGACCTTCGTTACCGACTGCGCAACAATACCGGCCGCGCCTTTTTCCACCGCCTGCCGTGCAAATCGGGCGCCGTCGAAATTGGGGCCTTTCAACGCGAAGAACAGCTGGCCGGGCTCCACGGCGCGGCTGTCCGTGCTGACGCCACGAAATGACGCATCGTCTCCGGAAAGCTTCCCTTGCATGGCCGCGGCCGCGCGTGACATGGATTCCTCGATCATTGCGGCGCCCGCCCTTGTCCGCGCGTATCCAGATGCGACTTGGCGACAACGTAGTCGGAAAATACCAAACGCTCGTTGCCAATAATCTGGTAGCTCTCATGACCCTTGCCGGCAACGAGAACAATATCGTCGACGCCGGCATGCCCGATCGCCCACGCGATGGCCGCGGCACGATCTTCAATGACGGCAGCGTCCTGCCCGGCTCCGGCACGAATGTCGTCTATGATCGCCGACGGCGATTCGGAGCGCGGATTGTCGCTCGTGATAATCACGTGATCGGCCAACGACGATGCCACTTCGCCCATCTCCGGCCGTTTGCCGCTGTCCCGGTCGCCACCACACCCGAAGACACACCACAGTGTGCCTTTGCAATGCGGGCGCAACGACTCGAGTGCCGCCTGCAGCGCTGCCGGCGTATGCGCATAGTCAACGAACACCTGTGGCGACGGCTCATTGGACCCGGCTGCCACTCGCTGCATGCGTCCAGGCGGCGCAGTGATACCCTCCATCAGCTCGAGTACATCGGAGAATTCAATGTCGTAACTCAGGAGCAGTGCAATGACGTTCACTGCATTGGCGACATTGAAGGCGCCAACCAGCGGCAGGCGGCAGCGCCCGGTGCCCCACGAACTGCGAATGTCGACCAGCGCACCAGTCGGCAACGCCTGGGTCCCGCTTGCAAATACGAACCGGTGCGTCCCCGCATCGTGCGTATCGTCGCTGGCCGTGACGACTGCCGAATCGCCGCAACGTGCCGCCAGCACAGCGCCAAACTCACTGTCCACGCTGATGACCCGGTGCGCCGGTTCGTGTTCGAGGAACAAGCGTGCCTTTGTGTCCCCGTATTCCTTCATGCTGCCGTGATAATCGATGTGATCGCGGCTTAAGTTCGTAAACAGGGCAGCATCGAAACGTACGCCGTCGACACGGTGCTGGCTCAAACCGTGCGACGACACTTCCATTGCGACATGCGTGGCGCCGCTGTCCCGAAATTCGGCAAGCTGGCGATGGACCTCGACACAGTCCGGCGTCGTCAGGCCGCTGGCGGCATCAATTTCTTCAATGCCGGCACCGAGCGTGCCGAGATAAGCGGCAGGCTGTCCCAGTTTTTGCAGGCACTGCGCGAGAAGATACGCAACGGTTGTCTTGCCGTTGGTGCCGGTGACACCGGCGACCCGCACGCTTGCTGACGGCAGATCGAACCAGCGATTGGCAATGGTCCCGAGCCTGCGCGAAAGATCTTCAACGGGAACAGCAGTAACCCCGTCGGGCGGATTAAAGCTGCGGCCTTCGGCCGGTTCCCAGACTATGGCAGCAACCTTGTTTGCGAGCGCTTCGCTCACATAGTCCAGGCCATGAGAGCGCGTGCCACGACTTGCAAGGAAAACGTCGCCGGCATGAAGCCGGCGACTGTCGCTTGCGATTCCGGCAACTGCAATTGGCGGCGCCGCAGCCATACCTTGCAGTAACTGTGGAGAGGTTGGGCGCGAGTGTCAGGCGTTCGGCAGGCATGCTCATCGACTCATCGCCTGCAATACGCCGTCGGTGGGGCGCTCGGGCAGGGCGTCCGGAGGCACGGCCAGCAGTCGCAACGACTCCGACATGACGTCGGCGAACACCGGCGCGGCAACATCGGATGCGTAGTAAAGCTCGCCTTTCGGCTCATCGATGATGATCACCGCTGCGAGTCGTGGATCACTGGCAGGTGCTATGCCGGCAAAAATCGACAGGTACTTGTCCTCCGAATAACCGCCTGCAGCAAACTTCCATGCGGTCCCGGTCTTGCCGGCAACCCGGTATCCGGCAACCTGTGCCTTGACACCGGTACCGCCCGGCCGAATGACCTCTTCCATCATTGCCAGAACGGCCGTCGCGGTCTCCTCGCTGATGACGCGTTCGCCCTCGGGTGCGCGGTCGAGAGCTACCAGTGACACCTCGCGTGAAATGCCGCCGCTGCCGATGACGGCATACGCTTGCGCAAGTTGCAGCGGCGTCACGGACACGCCGTATCCGTAGGCCAGCGTCGCCTGGCTTATTTGCCGCCAGTGATTGTAGTGCGTCAGCAAACCTGCCGATTCGCCGGGAAATCCGCTGGTCGTCAAAGTGCCGAGGCCGAAGCGCTTCATCGTGCTCCACAACTGGTCCGGCTCCAGCGACATCGCAATTTTCGTCACACCGACGTTGCTTGAGCGGGACATGACTGTCGTCATACTGACGCGGCCCAGATTGCGCCGGTCTTCAATTTTCTTTGCGCCGACGACAACGTAGCCGGGTGACGTATCGATCACGCTGCTCGGCCGGTACTGGCCGCTTTCGAGCGCCGCACTCATGATCAGCGGTTTGATACTGGAGCCCGGTTCGAAAATATCGGTGATCGCGCGGTTCCGGTAGCGTTCTGCCGAATACTGCGAACGGTCATTCGGGTTGTAGGTTGGCTGGTTGACCATCGCCAGCACTTCGCCGCTCTGCACATCAAGGACCACGATGGAGCCGGAATCCGCCTCAAACTCATGGATCGCCGACTTTAAACTGCGGTAAGCGAGGTACTGCAGGCGCAGGTCTATGCTCGACCGCAGGTCCTTTCCGGGATCGGGCGGCCGGATGCTTTCGACGTTCTCGACCGACCGGCCAAGCCGGTCTTTCAATACCCGCTTGGCGCCGGACTTGCCGCTCAGCCAGTGATTGAACTCGAGTTCGAGTCCTTCCTGGCCGTTATCGTCGATGCTGGTGAATCCGACCAGGTGCCCGGCCACTTCACCGGCCGGATAGTAGCGCCGGTATTCGCGTATGGCGTTAACGCCGGGCAGCTTCAACGCTAATACACGATGAGCCTGATCCGGATTCAAGTGGCGCCGCAGATAAACAAACTCCTTGTTCATGCTGCGCGTCAGACGCCGCATCAGCAGTTGCGAATCTATGTCGAGGGCAGCGGCCAGTTCCGGCACGCGGTCGACGGCGGTAGCCAGCTCACTTGGATTGGCCCAGATGCTGTCGACCGGCGTGCTGATCGCGAGCGGCTCTCCGTTCCGGTCGGTAATCGCGCCTCGATGCGCGGAAATCTTCTCGGTACGCAGATGTCGCGTGTCAGCCTCGTGGTTAAGGAATTCCTTATTGAATACCTGCAGGTGCACGGCACGCGCAACCAGCGAACTGGCAGCCAGCACGAAGAATACGCCGACGACTGCGATCCTGCCCGCAAAGCGTCGCGCAGATTGCTGTTTGGTTTCGGCTCCGCGGCTCATTGGCGCTCAATTACGTAAATTTCCGTGGCGTCCGGTCTTACCAGGGACAGATCATCAGCAGCGACCCGCTCGATGCGCGCATGCGTCGCCCATGTGCTTTGCTCGATCTGCAGCTGGCCCCATTCAATGTTCAGCTTGTCTCTCTCGGCGGTTAGCTCCTCAAGCTCGACAAACAGCTTGCGGGCTTCGTGTTTCGTGTAAATCAATGCGAGCGCGGAGACCACGCAAACGATGGCAAAGACCAGGGTCAGCAGCAGCGGTTGACGGGGAGCATTCAGTTGCATCAGAGCCGCTCCGCGATTCGGAGATGCGCACTGCGCGAGCGCGCGTTTTGCCGGATTTCCGCCGGTGTCGCGCTGATCGCCTTGCCAATGAGCTTCAGGCGCGGCCGGTACTCGGCTGGCACCGATGGCATACCTCTGTACGCCTCCGTTTCGCGCGATGCCGTTCGCATGAAGCGCTTGACGCGCCGGTCTTCCAGCGAGTGAAAGCTTGAGACGCACAGGCGCCCGCCCGGGCGCAGCACGCCGGGTGCTGCCTCAAGTGCCGCGTCGAGCTGCTGCAGCTTCATCATTGACGGCGATGCGAATTGCCTGGAACGTCTTTGTGGCCGGATGCAAGCGCTTGCCGCCTGAGGGCACGCACGCACGAACGATTTCGGCAAGCTGCCCGGTGCGCGTGATCGGCCCCGTTTTGCGCGCGGTAACGACCGCTCTCGCAATGCGTGGCGCAAAACGCTCTTCACCAAATTGGTAAAGCACTTTTTTCAGAACCTTCTCGTCAACTTTCGCGAGCCATTCGGCCGCGCTCGTTCCTGTGGTCGGGTCCATTCGCATGTCCAGCGGACCGTCGTTCCGGAAGCTGAATCCTCGCGCCGCGTCATCCAGCTGCGGCGAGGAGACGCCCAGATCGAATAACAGGCCGTCCACCTGTCCGGAAAGACCGTGCCTTGCCGCGATATCTTCAAGTTGCGCAATTTCACTCCTCTCCATGGCAAATCGCGGATCACCGGCGAGCCTCTCATCGGCCGACCGCACCGCGTCGGGATCGCGGTCGATGGCGAGCAACCTGCCCGCGCTTCCCAGTCGCTTCAGTATTTCGACGCTGTGCCCGCCGCGACCAAACGTGGCGTCGATGTAATTTCCGTCTGCCCGGATCTGCAGGCCATCGATTACGGCCTGCAGTAGTACCGGTACATGTGGGCTGTCGTGCTCAGCCACATTTCTTAAAGAGAAAGAGACTCGAGTTCGGCAGGCAGGTCGGCTTCATCTTCATCTCCCAGCCATGCGTCCCGCTTCTCGTTCCAGCTCGCCTCATCCCAGAGTTCAAACTTGTTGCCCTGCCCGATCAGGATTGCCTGCCGGCCAAGGCCCGCAAATTCGCGCAATTCGCGCGACAGCAGGATCCTGCCGTTAGCATCGATATCCAGTTCCGTGGCATAACCAACCATCAGGCGCTGCAGCCGGCGCGCCTGCTTGTTCAGGCTCGGCAGCCGGATCAACTTCTGTTCAATTTCCTCCCAGTCCGGCAGGGGGTATAAAAGCAGGCAATAGTCCCGGTCCACGGTGGCAACCAGCTGCCCGTCACAACGCGCCGCCAGCCGCTCCCGGTACCGGGTCGGTATGGCAAGACGCCCCTTGGCATCGAGCGTGACTTTGGTGGCTCCACGAAACACGGTGTTTACCTGTCGATGGCGCGTTCCCGGTTACGGGACCACTACCCATCTCCTCCCACTTTTCTCCACTTTTCGACACTATATTGAGCGCTTGTGGCAGCGTCAACACAATCATCGAAATAATTCTTGTTCTACAGGGACTTAGAGGCTATTGGGTGGCCAAATCGAGGCAAATTGTGGCGGGGTTATCAGGCTATAAATCAACCGCTTAAGCCCGGTTTCTCGATGAACACTGAAACATCGGTCGGTAAACGGCGACAGCAGCCGTCCGGCGCCGGTAATGATCCCCACGCCGCCCGGTCGCGCGACTCTCGCGGCAACGCCGGACCGTTATCAGTTAACAGATTGATTTATTTGATTTTTCCGGGGCCGGAAAAAGACGGGAAGACAAGAGCCGACAATAAGCCGGGTTCTGTCTGGGACAACCATTCATCTGCGGCAGCCGTCACCGGCTGTCTGTAGCAACCTACCCGGGAGTCCGCTCGGAGCCGGCGGTGCCTGCCGCTTGCGCGGCCGGCGTACTCCCCTATTTGGTCTTGCTCCCGGCGGGGTTTACCGTGCCGCGGCGTGTTACCACCCGCGCGGTGCGCTCTTACCGCACCTTTTCACCCTTACCGTCACTTGCGTGCTTCGGCGGTATATTTTCTGTGGCACTTTCCATGGACTCGCGCCCTCCAGGCGTTACCTGGCGCCGTGCCCGAAGGAGCCCGGACTTTCCTCGACCGGTGCGTCAAGCGCCCGGCCGCGGTTGTCTGGCCGACTCCTGCCTTCCCGAACCGCGCATGATACTGCAAAACGGGGACGGGGTATTGGCCGTAGCCTCAATCCGACTTGCCGGTCAGTTCGAGCATACGTCGGTACAGGTCATTGCGGCGGCCGCCACTGACCGATGCAACGATGTCCACGGCCTGCTTGCCGGGCAATACACCCGCGAGTTTCTGAAGCAGCATGTCGGCATCGACGCCCGGCGCGGCAACGACGTCGGCCGCGCCATCGACAACGACGACAAATTCACCTTTGCGCGCAATCTTCTGCTCATCGAGCATGGTGGCGAGTTCGCCCAGCGTTGCCTGCACGCACTGCTCATGCAGTTTGGTGAGTTCGCGGCCAACAAACGCCTGCCGCGACGCGCCGAGCAGGTCGCCGGCATCGGCCAGCATCTCGCGAATGCGGTGCACGGACTCGTAGAACACGAGTGTCCTCGTCTCAGCGGCCAGTGTGCTGAGCGCTGTCCTGCGCGCGCTTTGACGGGCCGGCAGAAAGCCTTCAAAGCAAAAGCGGTCTGTCGCGATGCCGGCCACGGACAGCGCGGCAATCAACGCGCTCGCGCCCGGGACCGGCGAAACCCGAATACCCTGCTCATGAGCCATACGCAGCAACCGGTAGCCCGGGTCGCTGACCAGCGGCGTGCCGGCATCACTGACCAGCGCAACAGACTGGCCCTCCTTAAGCGCGCTGATGACGCTTGCAGCCGCCGCCTCCTCGTTGTGTTCGTGGAGCGACAACTGGCGCGCCGAGATACCGAAGTGCGATAGCAATCGTCCGGTGCGGCGGGTATCCTCGGACGCGACGAGATCGACCGCCTGCAGTGTATCCCGGGCGCGCGATGACAAATCGTCCCGGTTACCGATTGGCGTCGCAACGACGAACAGGGTGCCGTCACTCAAACCGGAAAGTCCTCATTTGGACGAGAATCGCGTGTGGGAATCACGGATTGCACGTAACATTCTCCCCACCTGACCTGAACCTGGCATGCCATCATGAACAACCGCCTGACTTCTGTCATTCGATCTTCGCTGTTGCTGTTACTCGTGGCAATCGGGACGGCCGGATGCGCGACAGGCGGCCTGGCGGTGACGACGCCGGAGCAGCGGGCGGAACAGCTGGCCAAGCGAGGCAGCCACGAGGACGCGGCTTCCGCCTATATCGGCATTGCCACATCGGCCACCGGTAGCGAGCGTGATCGCCTGACATTGCTGGCCATAGAACAGTGGCTCGAGGCTGGCGACGGGCGTCGCGCGCGCAATGCACTGCGCCGCATGCCGGCGCCGCCGTCCGGTGAACTGCTGTGGCTCTGGAGCAGTAACGCCGCGGCGCTGGCGCTGTTCGAAGGACGCCCCGAGGACGCACAGCGGATCCTCGAACCGCTGAGCCGGCAGGCCTTGCCTATGGCCTATCGCCTGCGGGTCGAAGCCCTGATGGCCGACTCATGGTTTCAGCTCGGTGATCCGATCCGCGCACTCTCTTTATACCGGCAGCGCGAAACATGGCTAGATACATCGCAGGACGTGGCGCGCAATCAGCAGCGCATCTGGGCTGGCCTGCTCGCCAGCAACCCGGCAAAGCTTCGCACCGCAGCCGACCAAACCATGGACCCCGAACTGAAGGGATGGCTGACGCTCGGCGCGCTTGCTGCATCAACCGGCCGGCAGGGCATCGGCTGGGCCAATGGCGTCAATCGCTGGCAACAGGCGTATCCGGACCATCCCGCCATGACCTTGCTCCAGGGCATGGAATTGCCGGCACCCGGCGAAGTCGAGTACCCGCTCCACATCGCATTGCTGCTGCCACTGTCCGGGGACAATGCAAGTGCCGGCATCGCCGTGCAAAACGGCTTTTTTGGCGCCTATTTCAGCGCCGCGTCGCAACTCGACAAAGCCCAGCAGGTTGCTGTCTACGACACCGGCGGCAGCGGGGGCGCGTCATTCGCGTACGCGGAGGCCATTGCAGACGGTGCCGAGTTTGTCGTCGGTCCCTTGCTGCGGGATTCAGTCATAGCCGTGGCGAACGAGGGAATGTTGCCAATCCCGGTGCTCGCGTTGAATTACCTGCCCGATGAAATACCTGCACCGCCCGGACTGTATCAATTCGCATTGTCACCCGAAGATGAAGCGGCATCAGCCGCACGCCGGGCGGTTGCCGACGGCCACACTCGCGCGCTGGCGCTGGTACCGAATAACGACTGGGGCACGCGCTTGTTGCAAAGCTTTGCCCGGGAATTCGAGGCTGCGGGCGGGACCTTGCTCGACGCGCGGGATTACCAGGCCAGCAACCAGGATTTCTCATACGAGATCGAGAGCCTGATGCTGCTGTCGCAAAGTGTGCAGCGATACCAGCGCCTGCGCGCCAATATCGGCGGGCCGCTGCAGTTCGATCCGCGCCGGCGCGAAGATGCCGAATTCATCTTTCTTGCAGCGACGGCACCCGCCGCACGATTGCTGAAATCGCAACTGAAATTTCACTATGCAGGCGATCTTCCGGTCTATTCCACGTCGCGCATCCATTCGATGGACGGGCGATCCAACTCAGACCTGAATGGCGTGATGTTCGCCGATACTCCCTGGGTTATCGCACCGCAGCCCTGGATCGCCGAGCTGCCCGATCTTTACGCGGAGTACTGGCCGGCGGAACGGCGCATGGGACGCCTGCACGCGCTCGGATACGATGCCTATCACCTTGTTGCGGCGTTGTTTGCGGCGCGCTTTGACGACATGAAGGAAATCGACGGTGCAACCGGCGTGCTGTATCTCGATGCCGATGGCCGGGTGCACCGGCAACTTGCCTGGGCCCGGTTTCAGGGTGGCGAACCCGTCGCGATGCCGGACAACAGCCCGGGTGGCGGCGGTCCGCGATTCGATGAGGACCTGCCCGGAGAAAGTGCCGACACGCCCCGCGATTCCACATGGCTCGAGCCGACACGCAGGCAATAGGATCTGATGCGGAGTCCCGCGCCCTGGCCTGGCTCCTCGAGCAGGGGCTCCGGCTGGTTGCCCGCAATTACCGTTGCCGGGTCGGCGAGATTGACCTCGTGATGACGGACCGGCAATGTCTCGTCTTTATCGAAGTACGTTATCGAAAACCCGGCAGCAAAATTACCGCCGTGGAATCAGTTGGGCCGGCCAAACAGCGTAAACTCGTGCGAGCGGCGGCCCGTTTTATTGGGCATAACCGACGATTTCACCACAGCACGGTCCGGTTCGATGTGGTGGCAATTGACGGTCCGTCCACCGGCTCATCCGACTGGCACTGGATTCGGGACGCGTTTCGCCCTTAACGATTTATCTGAAGGGACCTGGCTGCAACCTTACTTGACCACCTTCAGATGACCACGGCTGCTGCGCGCGGATTCCCGGTCTTCCGGATCCGGTGGTTCAGGGTTATCGGCACCGTGAGAAAATATCATGCCCTGCCCGGTCTCCTTGGCGTAAATGCCGAGCACTGAAGCGATGGGCACCCACACGTCAAAGGGTACGCCCGAAAACCTGGCACGAAAACTCACCGCATCGTTCGTCAGCTTCAGGTTATGCGCGGCCGAGTAACTGATGTTCAGTATGATCTTGCCGTCCTTGACGTGATCGCCGGGTACAGCGACTCCGTCAATTGCCGCGTCGACGACGATATGCGGTGTATTGCCGTTGTCGCCCATCCACTCGTGCATGGCACGAAGCAGGTACGGCCGTTTTGATCGGGATGATGGCATGGACCACTACTACAACCGCATTTCCTGCTCGAGTTCGGTGAGGCTTTCCTGAAACGACGGTCGCTCAAAAACGCGCTTCATGTACTTCTCTATGGGCTCAGCCTTCGATCCGAGGTCAATACCATAAATGGGCAGGCGCCAGAGGACCGGCGCAATGCTGCAATCGACCAATGAGAAATCCTCGCTGAGAAAGAAACGCTCGGCGGCGAACAGGTCGACACTTGCCAATATGCTTTCGCGCAGCAGTTTGCGCGACTTGCTGCCAAATTTTCGTTCGCCGTCAGCCTCGAACTGCTCCGCCAGTTGATACCAGTCGGTCTCGATCCGAAACAGAGCGAGCCTGAACTGTGCTCGCGTTACCGGATCGACCGGCATCAGCGGCGGATGTGGGAACCGTTCATCGAGGTATTCGATAATTACCCGGGAGTCGTACAGAACAAGATCACGATCCACCAGTGTCGGCACGGTGTGATACGGATTCAGGTCCATCAGGTCCTCGGGCAATTCGGGACCGTCAACATTGGCAATATCAATGTTGATATTTTTCTCCGCCAGCACGAGCCGAGTTCGGTGACTGTGGATGCACGTCGGCTGCGAGAACAGCGTCATTACGGATCGTCGATTGGCAATTACTGCCATAGCAGAGTCCCCTCGGAACTTCAAAAGTGTCTAACAGGATCAGCGGACATTGGTCGGATAAAGCCAGGCGGCCAGTGATGCGTCAGTGGGTCGCCGCCTCGCCCCTGATATGCTGTCACTGACGTGGTTCATTTGTTGCTGAAACCTAACGGGCAAAGTGGTCTTGTCGTCAGGAAACATCCTTCCAGATCTGTTTCTTCAACATCGATGCCACAATAAAGAAGAAGATCAGGTACATCAGGACCCATACCCCCAAAACCCGGCGGGTACTGCGAACGGGCTCGCTGATATATTCGAGGAAATTGACTGTATCCCGAACGAATTCGTCATACTGCTCTGCGGACATCGATCCCGCGGTCACTTGCTCAAAGCGATCGAAATGCAACGCCCCGTCGTCGCCGCCTTCTTCAAAGACGGCATCCTGAAATCCCTGCAATTCCCAGAGAACGTGCGGCATGCTGGTGCCTGCCAGATACAGGTTGTCGACACCCGTCGGACTTTGCTCATCAATATAAAAGCCTTGCAGGAAATTGTAGATGTAGTCCGTGCCCTTGGACCGGGCCATCAGTGACAGGTCAGGAGGCGTCTTGCCGAACCAGCGCTTCGCATCATCAGCAGGCATGCTGGTCTGGATGGTTTCAAAGATCTTTTCGGCATTGAACATGAGGTTCTCGATCACCTCGTCTTCACTCAACTCCAGATCCCGGGCAATACTGTTGTACCGAACGTACTTGGCCGAATGGCATCCGGCACAATAATTCATGAAGTTACGTGCGCCGCGCTGCAAGGATGCCTTGTTACCGACATCATTGCCGGCCGGCTCCAGGTCGACGTCGCTGGTTGCTGCAAGCGCCCCACTGCCTAATCCCAGAATCGCAAATAACGCACAAACCCGTTTCAAACCGCGGCCCCCCCTATCCATGATAGACGACCCTGTCCGGCACCGGCCGGGTCTTGTCGATCGTCGTGTAGTACGGCATCAACAGAAAGAACCCGAAGTAGATGACTGAAAAGACTCGCGCCATCAGTACATACAGATCCTCCGCCGGCTGCAGTCCCAGCCACCCGAGTGCAAAAAAGCTGATTACGAACAGTCCGAGTGCCGAGCGGTATATCCATCCGCGGTAACGGATCGATCTCACGCGCGACCGGTCGAGCCACGGCAGAAACAGCGGCAGGAAGACTGCCAGTCCCATCAGGATGGCGCCCCATAACTTGTCGGGAACGGCCCGCAAAATCGCGTAGTAAGGGGTGAAGTACCAGACTGGAGCGATATGCTCGGGCGTTGCCATCGTGTCAGCGGGCTCGAAGTTGGCATGTTCGAGGAAATAGCCACCCATGTCCGGCGCAAAAAAGACGACGAAGGAGAACACCATCAGGAATACGATGATGGCCACCAGGTCCTTGCTGGTGTGATAAGGGTGGAACGCTACGCCGTCAATCGGCACACCGTCCGGGCCCTTGTTTTCCTTGATTTCCACACCGTCCGGGTTGTTCGAGCCCACCTCGTGCAATGCCATGATATGCACGACGACGAGCCCGATGAGCGCCAGTGGCAATACGATCACGTGAAGGGCGAAAAAGCGGTTCAGCGTGATATCGGAGATCGAGTAGTCACCTCGTATGTACTCGACCAGCGTCTCACCGATAAACGGAATGGCGCCGAACAGCGAAATGATGACCTGTGCACCCCAGTAGGACATCTGGCCCCACGGCAACAGGTAACCGGCAAAGGCTTCGGCCATCAGCACGAAAAAGATCAGCATGCCGATGATCCAGATCAGCTCGCGCGGCTTCTTGTAGGAGCCGTACAGCATGCCGCGGAACATGTGCAGATAAACGACGATGAAGAAGAACGAGGCGCCGGTTGAATGCATATAGCGCATCAGCCAGCCCCACTCCACATCGCGCATGATGTACTCGACGGATGCAAACGCCTCACTCGCATCCGGCTTGTAGTTCATCGTGAGGAAAATTCCGGTTACGAGCTGGATGACCAGCACGACCATCGCAAGAACGCCAAACACGTACCAGATATTGAAGTTCTTCGACGCGTAATACTCCGTCGCATGTTCCTTCATCAGCTTTGTTAGCGGAAACCGATCGTCGATCCACTTCAACAAGCCGCTTTTGGGTTTTCCGATCTCTGACTCAACGCGCGCCATTACGCAGCTCCTGTTTCGGCGCCAATCATGATGACGTCATCACGAATGTAACGGTATGGCGGCACCCGGAGGTTTGTTGGTGCCGGGACACTCTTGTAAACGCGGCCGGCGAGATCGAACCGGGAGCCGTGGCAGGGACAGAAAAAGCCGCCATACCAATTATCAGCCGGACCGACCTCGAATTCGGCCAGTGGCGCACAGCCCAGATGCGTGCAGGATCCCTCGATCACCAGGTATTCCGGCTTGATAGAACGGTACTGATTGTTCGCATACTCTGGCTGTTGCTCGACGATCGAGGAATCAGGGTCCCTCAGGTACTCCGTGACCTTGTCCAGCCGCGCCAGCATATCGTCGCTACGGCGCAGCACGAACACCAGCTTGCCACGCCAGGTGACGCGGATCATTTCGCCGGGTTCGAGCGACGACAACGGTACCTCGACCGGAGCACCCAGCGCCTGGGCCCGCGCGCTGGGCTTTAGGGAAGACAAAAACGGAATGGAGGCCAGGGCTATGCCCACACCTCCGGTTACGGCGGTGGCAACAGTCAGAAAATGACGTCTGTTGCGATCAACGTCGTCGGTCATCAGGCGCTCCCTTGCACCGGCCCGGAGGGCGGTGGATTTTTACTTTGTTCGATTACTGGTAGATTTGCAGCAGACCCGAATTGAGGTCAGGATGACGGCGAAATCGGGGCCAAGTGCGGAACCAAGGCGGGATTATACACGGGGCCACTTAAAATTGGCTAGACAGTGCACTGCGTTTGCCGGGACAGCCTGTTCCGCGCAAGCCGCGCTGCGCCGGGTGCCCCGGCGCATAACGCCCTGTCAACTGCCGGTTTTCAGCGACCCTGTTTCTGGAGTGCGGCGGGCATATGCGGTTTGAGCAACGAATTTCGTGCCCGGCGGCGGGCCGCCCGGCGTATGGCTCTGCGCCGTGCCACGATCGGCTGGTGCCACGCTGGTTGCCGCAGGTCGTGAGCGACTGACATGGCAGCACTCAAACCCGCTTTGCTTTTCCTGCTGCAATCGATCGTCGTCGGCCTTGCGGTTGCCTTCGTGGTCGTTCTGTTTCGGCCGGAACTGATGCCCGGCAGTGGCGGCCCTGTGCGCGGGCAGCAACCGGCCAGCTATGCCGACGCCGTCGATATCAGCGCACCATCCGTCGCCAACGTCTATACACGCCGCCTCGTGCAGGCCAGCGCCGACATGCCAAACGACGAGCGGCTGCAGCTCAATACCAGCCTTGGCTCGGCCGTGGTCATCGATCCGGAAGGATACCTGGTCACCAACTACCATGTCGTTGCCGGAGCTGCGGAAATCCGCGTGCAGTTGGCGGATGGACGCATTGCCAACCCGGAAATTGTCGGCTTCGATGCAGAAACCGATCTCGCTTTACTGAAAGTTGATCTTGGTGTGCTGCCAGCCATTCCACTCGGGCGTTCCAGCCAGCTGCGGATCGGGGACGTCGTGCTGGCGATCGGCAATCCCTACGGCCTGACCAAGACAGTTACACAAGGTATCGTCAGTGCGACAGGCCGCGGTCTGCTGCAGCTGCTGACATTCGAAAACTTCATCCAGACTGATGCGGCGATCAATGAAGGCAATTCCGGCGGTGCGCTCGTCAACAGCCTCGGACAACTCGTTGGCATCAACACAGCGGTGCTCGCGCAGGACGCAGGGACCGAAGGCATCAGCTTTGCGATACCGGTGGACCTGGTGCGTGGCGTGGTCGAGGAAATCAAGACCAATGGCCGGGTTATTCGCGGTTGGGTCGGTCTCGAGCCTAACGAAATAGAGCCCGCAGAAGCCGAAGCCCTGGGACTCGATGCCGATATCGGCATCATGCTCGACACCGTAATTCCCGATGGCCCGGCAGCCGCCGCCGGCCTGCAGCCCGGTGATGTCATCCTCTCGATCAATGGTGAGGTCATACGAAGCCGCCAGCAGGCGCTGCTGCTGGTCGCCGGCCTCGAACCGGGCACCGGTATCGATATCGTCGTCTGGCGCGACGGACAGCGATTTCAAACCCGCCTCGTCGTTGCCGAGCGGCCCATCGAATAAGCTGGCCCGGATCATTCATGAACGGCACATTGGTCGGGGCGGAGGTGTGCCCCGGGGAGGGCTTTTCAGGGCTGTGCCGGACAGGGACGTCCGGCACAGAGCGTACAGGGACGTATTTACAGCGTCCCTGAAAAGCCCTCCCCGGGGTGCGCCTTCGCCAACCACTTCAGCAAAATATTCATGAATGATCCGGGCCCTCCATGGCAACCATCACCCGGTCCCGGCAGGCTGCCGGACTGCGGAGGCCGCGCCGCGTGCCGTGCCCGGCACGCGGCGGATATCGGCACCAAGCTGCCTGAGCTTTTCCTCGATACGCTCGTAGCCGCGATCAACATGGTAAATGCGATCGACGAGTGTCTCGCCTTCCGCCGCAAGTCCCGCGAGCACGAGGCCTGCTGAAGCACGCAAGTCGGTTGCCATCACGGGCGCCGCCGTCAGCTTTTCCACACCACGGCAAATCGCCGTATTGCCCTCGATGCGAATGTCGGCGCCCATGCGCTGCAACTCGAGCACATGCTGAAAACGATTTTCGAACACCGTTTCCGTCACCATGCCGATGCCGTCCGCAATCGCGTTGAGGGCGCAAAACTGCGCCTGCATGTCCGTCGGAAAAGCCGGATAAGGCAGTGTCCGGATATCGACGGCACGCGGCCGCTTGCCGTGCATCCGCAATTCAATCGTGTCCTTGCCGGTGACGATTTCAGCTCCCGCCTCTGCCAGCTTGATCAGCACTGTCTCAAGTATCTCCGGATCAGTCTGCTTCAGGCGAACGGACCCGCCGGTCATGGCGGCCGCAACGAGGTAAGTGCCACTTTCAATACGATCCGGCAACACCCGGTACTGCGTCCCGAACAGGGCGTCGACGCCGGTAATGGTGATGGTGCTGCTGCCGGCACCGCTCACCCGGGCACCCATCGCATTCAGGAAGGCCGCAAGGTCGGAGACCTCGGGCTCGCGCGCGGCATTTTCCAGCACCGTGACACCGTCGGCGAGAACCGCGGCCATCATCAGGTTTTCCGTGCCTGTTACGGTCACTGTATCGAAAACGATATGGGCACCTTTGAGCCGTTTGGCATGCGCATGGATATAGCCGTTTCGAACTACGACCTCCGCGCCCATCGCACGCAGGCCCTGAACGTGCAGGTTGACGGGGCGCGCACCGATTGCACATCCGCCGGGCAGCGAGACTTCGGCTTCGCCGAAACGTGCAAGCAGCGGCCCGAGCACCAGTATCGAAGCGCGCATCGTCTTGACGAGCTCGTAGGGTGCACGGCGCGATTCGATTCGCGAGGCGTCGATTTCGACGCTCAGTTTCTCATCGATTGTTGCCTGCGCGCCCAGGCTTTGCAGCAGCGTCAGCGCGGTCGCGACATCATTCAACTGGGGTACGTTGCTGACTGTGACCGGTTCGGCAGTTAGCAGCGTGCCGCACAATATCGGCAAGGCGGCATTTTTCGCGCCGGATATAGTGACATCGCCGTTGAGTGGAATGCCGCCCTTGATCAGGAGCTTGTCCAAGGGTTCTCAGTTCCCGTCGGCAGGGTCGATGCGCTGCCACTCGTCCGGTGTATAGGCCCGAATGGACAGGGCATGAATTTCGTTGCCAACCCGGCTGCCGAGGGTCCGGTAGACCAGCTGATGGCGGGCCAGCGGCCGCTTGCCGCTGAATACCTCTGCAACAACGATCGCCTCGAAATGTGTGTTGTCATCACTTCTGACCTGCACACTGGCGTCGGGCAGGCCCGATTCAATGAGGCGGGCGATTTCGGTCGGTTCCATGGTGTCGCGTCCTGGTTGGCATTTTGAAGGGGTCCGGCTGCCGCCCCTGCGGAAAATCGAAGTGTAACAAATCGCGCATCACGGCCAATTGTGTATGATGCGGGACGCGAATTGGCGAGCCTGGCGGCTGACCGGTGTGTACTCTCGGCCACACGTCGAATGGCTTGCCGGGCAGTGCCAGAGTTGTATGGGCACCTTGCGGTTCGCGAATCTGTGTGCACCAGTCGCTGGGAGCGCGTGGCGCCGCCAGCGGGACCTGAATGTGACTCCTGAATGTGACTAAGTCGGTACTCTATGCTTGGCAATCTGATTGAAGTTATTGGCGGACTTCTGATCCTGGTCTGGGGCGCGGACCGTTTCGTGCACGGCGCGGCGGCCACAGCGCGAAATCTCGGTGTAACGCCGTTATTGATCGGTCTCACTATTGTCGCCTTTGCTACGTCGGCGCCGGAGATTCTGGTGTCGATCGTCGCCTCATTGCGCGGCGAGCCTGATCTCGCCATTGGCAATGCGCTGGGCTCCAACACAGCGAACATCGGGCTTGTGCTGGGCACTATCGCCCTGATTCGACCCATCGAATTGTCGTCGGCAACGCTGCGGCGGGAAATGCCGGCACTGCTTGCCGTGACCCTGCTGGCCGTATCGTTGTTTCTCGATTCATTCCTGAGCCGCGTCGACGGCGTAGTGCTGTTGTCGGCGCTCGTCATCGTCATGATCTGGCTGACCCGGCTTGGCCTGCGGTCGGCGGATACCGATCCGCTCAAGTCAGACTATGAAGCGGAAATTCCGTCGAATGTAACCATGCGTGCCGCCCTGGTCTGGCTGGCTGTCGGGCTGGCCGCGTTGTTGCTGGGCGCCGACCTGCTGGTCGACGGCGCAGTCGGGATTGCGTTGCAAATGGGTGTATCTGAAGTAGTGATAGGAATCACGCTGGTCGCAATTGGCACCAGCCTGCCTGAACTCGCTGTATCGCTGGTGAGCGTTATTAAAGGTGAGTACGGGCTCGCGATCGGAAATATCGTCGGCTCTAACATGTTCAACATGCTGGCCGTGATCGGCACGGCCACGGTGATACAGCCATCAGCCGTGGCACCATCGATACTCGCCCTGCATATCTTCGTCATGGTGGCGTTTACGCTGGTATTGTTCGCGATGACCTGACGATTACGACGGACAGGGCCGGATCAATCGCTTCGAAGGCCTTTGCCTCCTGAGCGCCTATGTCGGATACATTACCTACACTACCGTGCAAAACGTTTAGACTTGTGTGACCCGTCGTGATGTGACCCGTCGTGAATAATGCACCATTCTCCGGAGACCGCCTTGACCACGCGTCCTGAACCCGCGGAATTGCTGGCCATGGCGCGGCGCGTGCTGGATATCGAAGCGCGCGCCGTCACAGCCGTCGCAGCGCGGCTGGACCAGTCATTCGCCGACGCCTGCGCGCTGTGCCTCGAGACCCGCGGCCGGGTGGTTGTTTCCGGAATGGGCAAATCCGGCCATATTGGCACCAAGATCGCAGCAACCCTGGCCAGCACCGGCACACCTGCTTTCTACACAGCACCCGGGTGAAGCAAGTCATGGCGACCTCGGCATGTTAACCGGCCAGGATCTGCTGCTGGCCGTGTCAAACTCCGGCGAAACGCAGGAAATCGTAACGATCCTGCCGTTGATCAAGCGCATGGGGGCACACCTGATTTCCATGACAGGCAGGCCCCGGTCGACGTTGGCCAAGGCGGCTGACGTGCACCTCGATGTCAGTGTTGCCGAAGAGGCCTGTCCGCTGAATCTCGCGCCGACCGCCAGCACAACGGCAACGCTGGCCATGGGGGATGCACTTGCAGTTGCATTGCTCGAGTGCCGCGGCTTTACAGCAGAAGATTTTGCGCTGTCGCACCCCAGCGGCACCCTTGGCAAACGATTGTTGTTGCGGGTATCGGACGTAATGCATACAGGCGATGCAATTCCCGCGGTGCTGCCCGACGTCAGTCTCAGTGCCGGCCTCGTCGAAATGTCGGCGAAAGGACTCGGCATGACCGCCATTGTCGACAGCGAACGCCGAATCCTCGGTGTATTTACGGACGGAGACCTGAGACGGGCGCTGGACGGGGGTGTCGATGTCCACAAAACGACAATGTCTGAAGTCATGCACCGCGACTGCAAGAAAACGAGCGCGAACCTGCTGGCTGCCGAAGCAGTGCACCTGATGGAAGAGCACAAGATCAACGGGCTCCTCGTTGCCGACGACGACGGCCGCGTGACCGGCGCGTTGAATATCCATGATCTGTTCCGCGCCGGTGTCATGTGATTGACGACCTCCTGCGCCAGCGCCTGGCCGAAATCCGGCTTGCGGCATTCGACGTCGATGGCGTCTTTACAGACGGCCGGTTCTATTTGTCGGATGACGGCGTCGAATCCAAGGCATTCAGCACACAGGACGGATACGGCGTGCGGCGCCTCCTGCAGTGTGGCATCGATGTCGCTGTCATCAGCGGCCGCAGATCGGCTGCCGTCGAGCGGCGCATGTCAGAGCTCGGTGTACAACATGTGTATCTGGGCTGCAGTAACAAGGCCGAGGTGTACGACACGCTGCTTCGGGACCTCGGGCTGACACCCGGCCAGACTGCCTATACGGGTGACGACTTTCCGGACCTGCCATTGTTGCAAAAGGCGGGAGTGTCATTTGCGGTAGCCAACGCCCATGCCGACATCCGGAGAATATGCGACATGACGACGAAAGCCAGCGGAGGTCACGGCGCTGTGCGCGAAATTTGCGACTTGCTGGCAGAGGTTGCGGGCTGACGCGCCCGCTTCGCGACTGGCGCCGATGCTGACGGCAAAAAACACGGTAAGTGTTGTCCTGCTGGCGGCAGCTGCTGCCGGCAGCTGGTATGTCGCGACATCGCTAAGCCAGGAACCGTCACCCGAACACCCGGAAAGTGCACTGCAAACCGGTTATTACCTCAAATCGGCGCGCATTCTGGGCACCGGCGAACAAGGCGAATTGCTCTACGAGATCGAAGCCGAATACGCTGAGCAGCAACCGGACAACAGCATCGAGTTCGACAACGTTCACATCCGGTACTCACCGGCGGCTGCGGTCCCCTGGACCGTGACGGCCGACAACGCCCGGGTCAGCAATAATCAACGGAACCTGGTCCTGCAAGGCCATGTGCTCGCCGTAAGTACCGACGGGTTTTCCGGCCAGGCAACCGAGATCCGTACCGACTGGCTGGAGCTCGAACCCGAAGAGTATCGGGCGGCAACCGACCGCCGCGTCCAGATTCGCATTGGCTCCAGAAGCCTGACGGCGACCGGCATGGTGGCCCTGCTGCAGGACGATCGACTGGAATTGAAGTCCAATGTCAGTGGCAAGTTTGTACCGTAACGACGCGACCGGTTTCGCGGCCGGAATTGCCATAGAATGGCCCGCGGGGAACGTAATGTGCCGACACGGGTCGTGATCAACATGTCCAGAGAGAAGAGTTACCGATCAGTCTTGCCGCTGTGCGCAGCGCTCGCCCTGCTGTCGCACGGCCGCGCTCGGACAGGTCACGGATTTGCGCCTGCCGATCTCGCTGGACGCAGATTCGACGGATTACGACGGCAAGAATTCAATGCTGATGTTCCGCGGCCTGCGCCTGTCGCAAGGCAACATTGGCATCACGGCAGACGTTGGCCGCACTAGCGAGCTGGATTTCGAAGACAGCGTCTGGGAATTTAGCGGCAATGTCACGATTGATACGGGCAATGGCCAAATCGAATGCGACACGGCCAACCTGCAATTTTCTAATCATCAGCTGCATATCGCGACCATCACCGGGTCGCCGGCAACGTTCGAGTTTCGCCGTCCGGAAGGTAACCAGACGACCTATGCGGAAGCCGGGAAGTTGCAGTACGACTTCTCGCGCGGCATCGTTGAGTTCTCGGGACAGGCAACGATAAGCGAGGGCGGCAACACAATCTCCAGTAACTATCTGCTTTACGATATTCGCGAACAGCGAATCAATGCACAGTCGTCAAACGACGAGCGGGTCAAGATTATCTATACGCCCGGTGAAGACGGCGCCGCCGGCGACGATGACGCGCCAGGCCCGGAGACGGCGACTGATGACGAGGATCCGGATGACGAAGAGAGCGGAGCCGACTCTCAATGAGCATCCTGAGCGTGCAGGATATTGCCAAGCGCTACAAGTTTACTGATGTCGTCAGGAATATCTCGCTGGAAATCGCCAGCGGCGAGGTCGTGGGCTTGCTGGGGCCGAATGGCGCCGGAAAAACGACAGCCTTTTACATGATCGTCGGCCTTGTTACCGCGGATCACGGCAGGATACTGCTTGACGGCAAGGATTTGACCAATCTGCCGATGCACCGTCGTGCAGCGCTGGGCCTCGGATACCTGCCGCAGGAGGCATCAATTTTTCGCCGCCTGAGTGTCGAGGACAACATCATGGCGATCCTTGAATATCGCCACGACCTGGACCGCGCGGGCCGCGAGCAGGAACTCGACAAGCTGCTTGATGAATTGCACGTCGGTCATGTGCGCAATAATCCCGGCATCAGCCTGTCAGGCGGTGAGCGCCGGCGCGTCGAGATTGCCCGCGCCCTCGCTGCGAATCCCCGGTTTGTCCTGCTGGATGAACCGTTTGCCGGCGTCGACCCGATATCGGTCCTCGACATCCAGCGCATTATCAGGCACTTATCGGACCGTGACATCGGCGTACTGATTACTGACCATAATGTGCGCGAAACCCTCGGCATCTGCGGGCGGGCCTATATACTTAATGAGGGCAGTTTGATCGCGGCGGGTTCCCCGCACGATATACTGGGCAACCAGCACGTTCGCGAAGTTTATCTCGGACAGGAGTTCAAACTCTGAAGATTACGGCCATCATGGACAGCCGCATGGCGGCGACAGATCAATGCTAAAACCGTCCCTGCAATTAAAACTCGGCCAGACTCTCACCATGACGCCGCAACTGCAGCAGGCCATCCGCCTGTTGCAGTTACCCGTTCTCGATCTGAGCGCGCAGATCCAGGAGGCGCTCGAAGAAAACATCATGCTGGAGATGGAAGAACTGCCGGAGGCGCCACGCACCAGTGATGAGACGACGGCGGAAGTCGAGACGATCAAGGCCGAGGAAACCTGGCAAACAAGCTCGATGGACCGGATCCAGGATGGTGGCTGGAACGGCGAAGGCCGCCCGGCCAACGAATATGCCGATGAAAGCGGCCAGTCCCTGCGCGAGCATTTGCTCTGGCAGCTCGAGCTGGAGAATTTCAGTCCACGCGAAACGTTGATTGCAGAGGCGCTGATTGATGCAATCAATGACGAAGGATACCTGAGCGCCGATTTTACCGACCTCAAGGCGTGCGCCGGAACCAATGCGGCGTTCACCGACGACGAAGTCGAAACAGCGCTGCACAAAGTGCAGCGATTCGACCCGGTTGGCGTGGCTGCGCGTTCCTTGTCGGAGTGCATCGTGCTGCAGCTGTCGCAGCTGGAAGAGCAGACACCGGGACGTGAACTGGCTATCAAACTCGCGCAGAGCCACCTGGACCTGGTTGCGAACCAGGAATATGCGGAACTTCGCCGCAGCCTGCGCGCATCAGAGCAGGATCTGGATGATGCGCTTGCACTGGTGAGGGGCTGCCACCCGAAACCGGGACTCGCTGTCAGTCCCGCCGCGCCGCAGTACATCGTTCCCGACGTCTTCGTGCGCAAGATTGATAACCGCTGGCAGGTTGAGATCAGCTCGTCGGGAATTCCCCGGTTGACCGTCAACCAGAAGTACGCGCAGATGCTCAGGGGAAATGGTGATCACTCGGTGCTTCGCTCGCAGTTGCAGGAGGCACGCTGGCTGGTTCGCAGCCTCGAGATTCGCAATGAAACGCTGCTGAAGGTTGCCAGTTGCATCGTGTCACGGCAGACGGATTTTTTGGAAAAAGGGGACGAGGCCATGAAGCCGCTGGTGCTGCGCGACGTCGCGGATGAAATCGGCATGCACGAGTCAACTATTTCCCGCGTTACCACGAATAAGTACATGCATACGCCGCGCGGGGTATTCGAGTTCAAGTACTTTTTTTCCAGTCACTTATCCACGACTGACGGCGAAGACCAGTCTTCGACTTCGGTCCGCGCGAAAATCCGCAAGCTGATCGGTGCCGAAAACCCGGCCAAGCCGCTAAGTGACAGCAAAATCGCCAAATTGCTGGAGGCCGAAGGCATAAATGTTGCCAGGCGAACGGCTCGCAAAGTACCGTGAGGCAATGAGGATTGCGTCGTCAAGCGAACGCAAGGTTCGCAAACCCAAATGACCGATAACACACAGGAGGACGGACCAGTAGGAAAACTTTTTCCATTCGTGGAAAAAACCTGGGACGGGGGGCTGGGTACATCCACTTTCGCATCAATCTACGGGAGAGCACCATGCAACTAAGCGTTACAGGCCACCACGTCGATATCACAACAGCCATGCGAACTTATGTCGAAACCAAGCTTGAAAAGATTGAGCGCCACTTCGATCTCGTTTCAGATGTGCACTGTATCCTGACGGTTGAGAAGCTGCGACACAAGGCAGAGGCGACGGTAAGCGTAAACGGTGGCACGATATACGCTGATGCAACTGAAGACGATATGTACGCTGCTATTGACGGCCTTGTCGACAAACTCGACCGGCAGGTAAAAAAGTACAAGGAAAAACTCGTAGATCATCACACCAAAGTTGCCCCGAAGCGAACCTTCGAGTAGCGCAGAGCGCGGCGGCACAACCAGCGACAACTGCCGGGGCTGTGCCGCCGGCCTATTGGACGGCGGCAAAGGCCAGTCTATTATCACTCCGTAATGATTTTTGAAGAACTCGTAAAACCAGACAACGTGCTGTGCAATGCACATGCCCGAAGCAAAAAGCATTGCCTGGAAATTCTCAGTGAATTGCTGGCGCGCGCTGACGGCGGCATTTCCAATGAGGCTATCTTCGAAAAGCTCATAGAGCGCGAACGGCTCGGCTGCACCAGCCTCGACAAAGGTATTGCTTTTCCACACTGCCGCGTCGAGGGAGTTCGCCACAGCTCCGGCGCATTGATGAAGTTGTCAGAACCGGTCAATTTTGATACCAGCGACGGTGAGGATGTTGACCTGGTATTCGGGCTAATGGTGCCGGACGAACTTGATGACAGCCACCGCGCCGATATCACCATGATCACCGATTCACTGATGGATGATGAGCTGCGAAACCGTTTGCGGGCCGCTACGACGAGTATTGAACTCTACAACGCATTGCTGGGCGGTGCGCGACAGGAGCCGGAAACGGAGCAAGACTGAACCAAAATGCCTGATGAAACCCGCCTTATCATGGTTAGTGGCCTGTCCGGCTCCGGCAAAAGTGTCGCATTGCACGTGCTCGAGGATCTGGGCTACTACTGCATCGACAACATGCCGGCTGCGCTGATCCGGTCAGTAATCGACGAAGTCACCCGATTCGAGGAACGCGACACGGCACGCGTCGCCATCGGCATTGATGCGAGAAACCGGCGGCGCGATATCGAGGCGTTGCCAAAAACCATCCAGGAGTTGCGCGAAAACAATACGCAGACCGATGTACTGTTCCTGCAGGCGAGCGACGACATACTGCTGAAGCGCTACAGCGAGACTCGAAGACGGCACCCGCTTGCCGAGGAAGGCTCGGCGCTGCGCGGAGCCATCGCCCGGGAACGTGAGCTGCTGGGGCCGGTCATTAATCTTGCTGACCTCGTCATCGATACGTCGCGTACCAGCATTTACGAACTCGCCGATATCATCAGGGACCGCGTCGAACGCCGCCAGCGCAAGATGCTGTCCGTCCTGATCGAATCATTCGGATTCAAGCACGGCATTCCGGCCGACGCCGACTTCGTGTTCGACCTGCGCAGCCTGCCCAATCCTTACTGGCAACCCGCGCTGCGCGGCCTGACCGGACAGCACCAGGACGTCGCGCAATTCCTCGACGCCCAGCCGTCGTTCACCCGCATGTATGACGACATACTCTCGTTCCTGAGGCGCTGGATACCTTCTTACGTGGATTTCAATCGCGCCTACCTGACCGTTGCCATCGGCTGTACCGGCGGCCAGCATCGCTCAGTCTATATGACGGAAAAACTCGCGAGCGCACTTAAAGACGATCACGAACCGGTGTTAACGCGACACAACGAAATCATCGCGCACGGCGTAACCCAGCGCTAGCCCTGCGACGGCACGCCCCATGAGCACCGGTACCCCTGCCGGGAGTCCTTTGGTGGAAATAAAGCGGACCGAAGGGAGCCATTCCTCCAAAGGACTCCCGGCAGGGGGTACCGGTGCGGCGGCAGCGGTCCGTTGCAAAAAAGCACGGCCCGCAGGGACCAGTATAAAAAAACAAACTCCCCGCTCCGGATACCGGTGCGGGCGGAGGTGCCCTGTGCATGGAAGCCAGCTACACTGCGCTGAGCGTATGGTGCAGCGCAGTGCGTGGTCAGTGAGCGCATTCGGCGGCATGGACTGGCGGTACGGAATCTGATGGACGCCCCGGAGAAGAAAAAACAGACGAACCTGTCAGTGCTGCGCGAGCGACTCGGCAGCGGCAGCATGCGTTCGGCGCGGCGCATGCTCGGCACGCTGCATCCGTCTGAATTGGCGAGACTGCTCGAATCACTGCCGCTCAGGGAACGCGGCGCAATCTGGGAGATGATCAGCCCTGACCTAGAGGGCGACGTGCTGGTCGAGCTCGCCGACGAAGTGCGCAATGGCCTGATTGAGGGCATGGCCACCGACGAGCTGATTGCGGCCACCGAGGGAATGGAGGTCGACGACCTTGCCGACCTGCTCGCTGACCTGCCGGAAGCACTGACACTCGAAGTACTGCACTCGCTTGACCAGCAGGAACGGGACCGGTTGCACCAGGTCCTGGCCTACGACGAGGACAGCGCCGGCGGCCTGATGAACGTCGATATCGTGACGATCAGGCCCGATGTCACGCTCGAAGTCGTCCAACGCTACCTGCGCGTGCGCGGCAAGGTTCCGGACGGCACAGACGCGATTTTTGTGGTCGACAGGAACAACCGCTATATCGGGTCGCTGTTTCTGTCTCGCCTCGTGACGGCTGACCCGGACCTCAATGTGGCCGATGTCATGACCACCGATATCGTGCCAATTCCGGCCAGTGCCGCATCGCGCGAAGTTGTCTGGGAGTTCGAGAACCGCGACCTCCTGTCGGCGCCCGTAGCCGATGAAGACAATCGTGTCGTCGGACGAATTACCGTGGATGACGTCGTCGACGTCATTCGCGAAGAGGCCGAACACTCGCTGATGGGTGCCGCCGGTCTCGACGAGGAAGACGACATGTTCGCTCCGGTTGTCAAGAGCGCACGGCGGCGCGCCGTATGGCTGGGCATCAACCTGGCGACGGCCTTCCTCGCGGCATCCGTCGTCGATCTTTTCCAGTCAGCGATTGACACGGTCGTACTGCTTGCTGTGCTGATGCCCGTTGTGCCGAGCATGGGTGGTATTGCCGGCACGCAGTCATTGACCATCATTACGCGGGCAATTGCCCTGGGCCAGATCGACAGCAGCAATGTGCGCCGCATGTTTCGCAAGGAACTGATGGTAGGCTTCCTGAACGGTGGTGTCTGGGCGATCGTCGTCGCGCTGTTTACTTACCTGTGGTTCAACGACTGGCGCATCGGCGCCGTCATCGCCGGCGCCATGACGATCAATCTCTGCCTGGCCGCCGCAGCAGGTTTTTCGCTGCCACTGATCCTGACACGCATGAAGATTGATCCGGCACTCGCCGGCGGTGTCGTCCTGACAACGATCACCGATGTGGTCGGTTACATGTCTTTTCTGGGACTGGGGGCGATATTCCTGATGTGACAGCCTGTCAGACCCCAAGGAGCACCGGTACCCCCTGCCGGGAGCCCTTTGGAGGAAATAAAGCGGACCGCAGGGAGCCATTCCTCCAAAGGGCTCCCGGCAGGGGGTACCGGTGCGGAGCTGAAACTAGCCCGGAAATTCAGCCGTCCCGCGCAAGCAGGTCGCTCTTGACCCACGCCGGGGCAAACAATCGTGGCACATCGGCGCCACGCACAAACGCCTCGAGTTCGTCCCGGACATTCATCGCATCACGATAGCCCAGTTCGATCAGCTCACGCGTGTACGGCTGTTCGAACAGCAGGAAGCTCATCAGGCGGCTGCCGCTTGGGCTGCGCCCGCCAACGCCGCGTAACAGCACACGCAGTGGAACTGGCAGCGACTTGCGGTGACGGTAGGCAATTTCACGCAGATCCTGGCTTGGCACAACAATCATCGTATCGATGGGGCGCATGTAGCGTAGTGCGCCCTGGCGCTGTTCCGCGGGCACGGCGTCGATCAGTTCGTTGATGCGGGTCAGCCGCTCGATATCCGAATACAATCCGTCCATGAACAATGTGTCGAGCATATAGCCCGCAATCAGCGCAAAGCTCGGAAACGGTTGCGGTGCGTCCTGCGGCGATCCGACATCAGCGGTTTCGTCCCGGACACCGATAACCAGGATGCGATCAGCGCCGAGGTGCACAGCCGGGCTTAGCGGCGTCGCCTGCCGCATTGCGCCGTCACCGAAGTATTCTCCGCCGATGCGCACCGGGGGAAAGATCATTGGTACAGCGATACTGGCCATCAGGTGCTCGAGATGCAGTGCGCGGCGCACGCCGATGCGGCGCGTACGCGACCAGGCCTGCTGTTCAGGTACCGCCTGGAAAAAGGAAGTCGAGCGCGCGGACGCGTATCCGGCGGCGGTAACTGCCACCGCATCCAGCCACCCGCTGTCGATGGCTTCCTGCACCCGCGGAAAATGAATATTGCGATTCAGAAGAGTACGTAACGGCGCATTGTCCAGCAGCGAACGCGGCATTCCGACAACCATGCCACCCATGACGATCGCCGCGAGCCAGTGCAGGCTACTTTTCAGCATTGTCAGGCTGTCGGTACGGAATACCTGCGAGCAGCGGAATTGCGACCAGACGCCTTCCAATTCGCGCACGGCGTGGCGAAATCGCCTGGCACGGCTCGCCAGCACGATGGAATTGATCGCGCCGGCTGACGTGCCGCTCAGTATGGGAAAGGGGTTGGGAGCTCCGCGCGGTACCAGTTCGGCTATGGCCTTCAGCACCCCTACCTGGAATGCACCGCGGGCGCCGCCCCCCGGCAACACCAGCGCCGTCTTGTGATCCTGTCGCTCCATGCTCATCTAGCGCCGTATTATAGAGAGCGTGAGACTGTTGCCAATCGTTGCGGTATCCTCCGGAAACGTGTACTGGCGCATTAACGCCAATTGACGAGGAACAAAGCCATGCCGCGATTTATAATCACCCTGACCGCCGCGTGCCTGATGGTAGCAGCGCTTGCGACCGCGGCGCTTGCGGAATCCGTCGCTGCCGGGAAAGCGGCGCCGAATTTTGATTTGACGGACCAGAACGGCCGCACACATTCTTTAAACGATTACCGCGACCAGTGGGTCGTACTCTATTTCTATCCCAAGGACGACACCCCGGGCTGCACGACAGAGGCCTGCGAGTTTCGCGACGACATTTTTGAGTTCCGTCGCATGGGCTGCCAGGTTCTTGGCGTCAGCCTCGATGATGAAGCATCGCACAAGGCCTTTGCCGAAAAGCACGGCCTGCCCTTTCCGCTGCTGGCTGACACCGAGGGCGTTGCATCGGACGCCTATGGCGTCAAGACACGCCACGGCGATACCTACTACGCAAGCCGCCAGACCTTCCTTATCGATCCCCAGGGCAACATTGCCAAACACTACGAGAAAGTGGACCCTGACACGCACTCAAAACAGATACCTGGCAGACCTGAAGAAGTTGCAAGACGACTGATCGATTCCCTGGCGCCGATTATTCATGAACCCCACGAAGGCCGGGGCGGAGGTGTGCCCCGGCAGGGCTTTTCAGGGCTATGCCTGGACAGGGACGTCCGGCACAGAGCCCTGTGACGATGGGACGTATTCACAGCGTCCCTGAAAAGCCCTCCCCGGGTGCGCCTTCGCTTACCACCAAAGCCAAACGTTCATGAATAATCGGCGCCAGGGAATCTCTGCACTACTAACGTCTTCAGTGCAATTTGCGAATACCGTCATCGAGGCCGCTGACTGTCAGCGGGTACATGCGGTCGTCCATCAGTTCGCGTGTCAGCTTGATTGACGGCGTGTACTCCCAGCGCTGCACGGGCTCCGGATTGAGCCAGATCGCTTTCGGATAGGTCTGCAGGAGCCGCTTGATCCAGACCGCGCCGGGTTCTTCATTCCAGTGCTCGACGCTGCCGCCCGGATAGACGATTCGTAGGGACTCATCGTGGCATCACCGACAAATACCAGTTTGTAGTCGGAACCGTACTTGTGCGTGATTTGCGTCGTCGGTATGCGCTCTCCGTGGCGCCTGCGATTATCTTTCCACAGGCTCTCGTAGATAAAGTTGTGAAAATAGAAATACTCGAGGTGCTTGAATTCGCTGCGTGCCGCTGAAAACATCTCCTCGCAAACACGCACGTGATCGTCCATCGATCCGCCGACATCGAGGCACAGCAGCACCTTGATTGCATTGTGGCGCTCCGGAACCATACGCAGATCCAGCAGCCCGGCATTGCGGGCGGTCTTGTCAATGGTGTCGTCGAGATCGAGCTGGTCCGCCGCGCCTTCGCGCGCGAACTTGCGCAGCTTGCGCAGGGCAATCTTGATATTGCGGGTGCCCAGTTCGACCTTATCGTCGAGGTTGCGGTACTCCCTTCGGTCCCACACTTTCGCGGCCCGGCGATGACGGGAGCCCTGCTGGCCGATGCGCACTCCCTCGGGGTTATAGCCGTAGGCCCCGAATGGTGATGTACCGGCGGTGCCTATCCATTTGCTGCCGCCCTCATGCCGCTCGCTTTGCTCGTCGAGGCGCTCCCGCAATGCTTCCATCAGCTTGTCGAAACCACCCATGGCCTCGATTTCCGCGCGCTCCTCGTCCGTCAGCATCAATTCGGCCTGCTTCTGCAACCAGTCTTCAGGCACATCCTTTTGCAGGTCCCGAAAGGCGTCTTCGATACCCTGGAAATGCGCGGCAAAAACCCGGTCAAACAGGTCAAACTTCGACTCGTCCTTGACCAGGGCGGCACGCGCCAGGTAGTAAAAGTTCTCGACACTGTGGCCAGCGACCCCTGCCTGCATCGCTTCCAGCAACGTTAGCAGTTCGGTAATCGACGGCTTCAGGCCGCCCTCACGCAGCATGTAGAAAAACCGTGTCAGCATGGTTGAGCCGTTATTGCGGACGTGACCGGCGGTCCAGAAACACAAGTTGCTCGAACAGGTGCACGTCCTGCTCGTTTTTCAGCAGCGCGCCGTAAAGTGGCGGAATTGCCTTGCGGTTGTCATCCGCTCGCAGGGCTTCGGGCGGGATATCCTCGGCCAGCAGCAATTTTATCCAATCGAGCAACTCGGACGTTGATGGCTTTTTCTTTAGCCCCGGCACGTCGCGTATTTTGTAAAACGCATCGAGCGCTTCCTTGAGCAGGGATTTCTTCAGGTTGGGAAAGTGCACGTCGACGATTTGCTCCATCGTGCTCTTGTCCGGAAACTTGATGTAATGAAAGAAGCAGCGCCGCAGAAAGGCGTCCGGAAGTTCTTTTTCGTTATTACTGGTAATAATGATAATTGGCCGGTTCCTGGCTTTGACCAGTTGCCGGGTTTCATAGACATAGAATTCCATGCGGTCCAGTTCCTGCAACAGGTCGTTCGGAAATTCAATGTCCGCCTTGTCGATCTCGTCTATCAGCAGCACGGGCTGCACATCGGATTCAAACGCCTCCCAGACCTTGCCGCGCACGATGTAATTGGCGATATCGTGCACGCGTTCGTCGCCGAGCTGTGAATCGCGCAAGCGGCTTACGGCATCGTAGTCGTAGAGCCCTTGCTGCGCCTTGGTCGTTGATTTGATGTGCCACTCGAGCAGCGGCCGGTCGAGCGCCGCCGCTACTTCGAGTGCGAGCTGTGTCTTGCCGGTGCCGGGCTCGCCCTTGATCAGGATCGGCCGCTCCAGCGTGACCGCCGCGTTGACGGCCATCATCAGGTCATCGGTTGCGACGTAGGAGCTTGTGCCAGTGAATTTTTGCTGTGCCATGCGACTTCCGGGTACTGTCGCGATGCGGCACACAGTATCCCTGCTACGGGTAACACGTACAAGCCGGCGGGACCGGCGCTTATTCCGGTGCGCCAGGAGTCTGCGCGGGCCGCAATACCAGTGTATGGGCGGCAGGTCCGGGCAGGAACGGGGTGTGAAGTCCTTCGACCCAGTCCGCGTGGCCGCGGCGATAATACGGCGACAGCGGGTGTCCGCTTTGCCCGGCCGGCATGTGCATGTACCCGCCTCCTTCGTCACCCGGCGACACGGCGAAACGCTCGGAGGCCCCGAACGACGGTCCCTGCGCGCGCGGCAGTTTCGAGTCACCGGGCAACGGGTCCCGCGGCATATCCAGCCAGCGCGCAAACATCGGCAATGCCGGGCTCAACGGATGCCGGATGGCGGCCGTATTGCGCTCGCCCCACGTCCGTTCGCTCAACGGTCCATCGCCGATTTCCGCCAACGCGGCCAGGTTCCGGTCGACGGCTGCAAGCAGCAGCTCGCGCCAGTCCGGGTAATCGGCCGTCAGCAGATGCGCCGGCCGCTCGTTGACCAGCGACCACAGCGGTCCCTCAAACTGCCGGCTGATGCGCAGCGTCACCGGTTCCTCGTACCCCTCGCGCACCGGTGTCATCAGCATTTCAAAGACTGTTTTTTCTACTTCGGCATGAAATGCGCGGACCAGCCTGTAGCCGGTGGAATCGGGTGCCGCACGAGGGATCCAGTCCTCCACCAGCCTGCGGTATTCGGCACGCCCCACTTCGCCGTCAATCGCTGCCGCATCCAGGACGCTCAGCAACAGGTCGCGCCAGCGCTGCAGGAGCAATGCCCGGTCATCGAGCTGGATGGGCAGCATATCAGCCGGCGCAAAATGGTCGCGGGCGCGCAGCAGGTCGCGAATCTGTCGTGCACGGGCACCGAGCGCATAGCCTCCATCACCGATCTTCTCGAGGTCGGCACCTTCAGTGACGCGCGCATTAGCGGTCCAGAGGCGGCCCTCCACCGGGTTGACCAGGCGTGGATAGGAGTCCGGCGGATACCAGCCTGGCCAGCCGCCGGCACTGCTCCAGTCGGCGGGCAACAAGGGATCGAATTCACCTCGTTCGGGTATCTGGCCAGCTATCGTCCACGCGATGCTGCCAGCGGCATCCCCGCAAATAAAGTTCTGAGGTGGTATACCGATGCGATTGGCGACGCCAACAGCCTCTTGCACGGTACGCACGGACTCGAGTTCAAGCTGCACCATGTTGACCGCTTGCGTATCGTGCGCGATCCAGCGTATTGCGATCTCTCCGTCCGGGTAGTCGATGTCGTCGCGTACGGGTCCCCAGACCGTTTCGCGTACAACAAGCTCTTCCGCGGGCGCGTCTTTTACTTCGATGCGTTCGCGATACTCGACAAAACTCCGCTCGCCTTCCGGCGTGCGGTAAGTGCCCGGTGCGTGGCCGGGTGTCAGCAGCACGGCATCCGACCAGTCACCGTAGCTGTTGGTGAAGGCCCAGGCGACGTGCCCGTTGCTTCCGGTAACAATAACGGGCGTGCCGGGAAGAGTGACGCCGCTGACATCGATGGCGTCGGCACCGTCGACGACGAAGCGCGCACGGTAAAACACATTCGGTACCGTCAACCCGAGATGCATATCGTTGGCAACGATCGCGCGACCGCTACGCGTATTGGCACCGGCAACTGCCCAGTTGTTGCTGCCCAACACCAGGTTCTGTTCCGGTCCGGCCACCGCGCCCCGTAGCGCCGTCGTGCGGCGCAGGTCGTATATGTCCGGGCCGGGTATCGGTGGTCCTGCAAACGGTTCGCCCGTAAGCGGCGCATCCCAACGGGTGCCGGCGGGATACAGGAAATTGAAAACGTCCGACGGCAGGATGCGGGCCGCCAGCCCGCGCCTGATGTCCCGGTCCGCGCGCTCGTCGTTGAGTTCGAAGAACATCGCGTAAAGCACCAGCAGCGAGTCCTCGGCGCGCCAGGGCTCCGGGGTAGAGCGAAGCACGACGTATTCGAACGGTCTGCCGGTCAGGCTGTCGAGCGCCGCATTCGCGCCGTCGGCGTACGCCTCCAGTACTTCCGATTCCCGGGGATCGAGCGACTGCAGAGCGTTTTTGGCACGGGCGCGAAACCGGTGCAGGCGATGATAGCGATCCAGCGGCAGTGCTGCCGCGCCGACCAGGGCCGCGAGTTCGCCGGCCGCCTGGCGGCGACTCAGGTCCATCTGGAAATAGCGATCCTGCCCGTGCACGAAGCCGGTTGCGTAGGCCAGGTCGCGTCGGTTTTGCGCCGTCAGCACCGGTATGCCCGCGGCATCACGAGCTATGCTGACGGTTTCCCGGAGACCGGGAGCAGCCAGTTCACCACTTAAGCGCGGCAGGCTGGCGCGAAGTATCAGCCAGGCAAAGACTGTGGCCAATACCGCAAGAATCACAACACCGGCGACCGCGCGCTTCAGGAGGCGGGGGAAAAATTTCATGATCAACAACAAGTACGCTGGTCAGCGCTGTCTTGCACCTTCACGTCCGGCACGGTGTCAGGTAGCCGGATCGGCGTCCACCGGGGGCGACGATGTCACGCTAATGATTTTCATCGCATTGGTGCTGCCTGATACGTTGCTCAGGTCACCCTTGGTAAAGATGACGAGATCGCCTTCCTCGACGAGCTCGCGCGACAGCAGGGTCGCAAAAACTTCCTCGTAAAGCCTGTTCGAATCTGCATGATCGACCTTGAATACCACCGGGTACACACCGCGGTACATCGTAACCCGCCGGCTGGTTGTGTCGTGCGGTGTAAACGCATAGATCGGGATATCGGAACGGATACGCGACATCCATAACGTGGTCGAGCCGGACTCGGTCAGCGCGATGATCGCCTTCACCTTCAAATGATTGGCGGTATACATCACGGCCATCGCGATGGCCTCGTCAACGGCGTGGAACTGGTCGTCCATCCGATGCGAGGTACGTCCGCGCGCCAGCACATACTTTTCCGCGCCCAGGCAGACGTTCGCCATCGCCAGGATGGCCTCTTCGGGATAGTCGCCGACGGCCGTTTCCGCGGACAGCATTACGGCATCCGTTCCGTCCATCACCGCATTCGCAACGTCGGACACTTCGGCGCGAGTCGGAATCGCGTTTGCAATCATCGACTCCATCATCTGCGTCGCAGTAATCACAACCTTGTTCATGTGACGGGTCTGGCGAATGATGCGTTTTTGCAGCCCCGGCAGCTCGGCGTATCCGATCTCGACGCCGAGGTCACCCCGGGCGACCATAATGACGTCGGCAGCCTCGATAATTGAATCGATTTGCGCAACCGCTTCGGTCCGCTCGATCTTTGCGACGATCAGCGCGTGGCCGCCTGCCTCGCGCAACAGTTCCCGCGCCTCGTTCACGTCATCGGCCGAGCGCACGAACGACACAGCCAGGAAATCGAGTCCAAGCTCCGCGGCGAGGCGAATATGGCGCCGGTCGCTCTCGGTCAGGGCGGCCGCGGACAGCCCGCCACCCTGCCGGTTGATGCCCTTTTGATCCGACAATTCACCACCGAATGCGATCGTCGTGTAAACCCGTGTTCCTTCGACGCGATCCACATTCAGGGTGATCTGCCCGTCATTCAGCAGCAGCACATCGCCCGCCGCGACATCCTTGTGCAAACGTTCGTAAGCTACGCTGACGCCGGTATTGTCGCCCTCTTTCTCCCCCAGTGCTGAATCAAGGAAAAACGGCTCGCCGTCATAAATCTCGACCGGACCATTGGCGAACCGCCCGATACGTATTTTCGGCCCCTGCAGATCGCCCATGATCGCAATATCCCGGTTCTGCACCTGCGATGCTGCCCGCACCTCCGCGGTGCGCCGCCGGTGATCGTCCTCGCTGCTGTGGGAAAAATTGATTCGAGCGACATCGAGGCCCGCGCGGATCAGGCCTTGCAATTGCTCGTCACCGTCGGTGGACGGGCCGAGGGTAGCGACTATTTTGGTTCTGCGTTGCATGGCGCCGATTATTGCACAGTGCGCAGCCAGGAGTCTGCGCGTACTGCGACGACAGGGCGTCAGGACGCCGCCCGTTCCTCGAGTACGGCAACCGCCGGCAGCGTTTTCCCTTCGACAAATTCGAGAAAGGCACCGCCGCCTGTCGAAATGTAGGAAACCCCGTCCGCTACGCCGAACTTGTCGATGGCAGCAAGCGTATCGCCGCCGCCGGCAACGGAAAATGCATCGCTCGCGACGATTGCCTCGGCGAGTTCCCGGGTGCCGGTGCCGAATGCGTCAAATTCGAACACACCAACCGGCCCGTTCCAGATAATAGTGCCTGCCGATTTCAGGATATCGGCGAACTGCGCCGAAGTTTGCGGGCCTATGTCGAGGATCAGTTCGTCGTCCCTGACATCAGCGACATCTTTTATGGTGGCCTTGGCCGATTTTGTAAATTCCGTCGCGACGACAACGTCGACCGGCAGCGGTATCGCCGCCCGCCCCTTGCCACCGGCTGCCAGTTCGCGCGCCGTATCCAGCATGTCCGGCTCGTGCAGCGATTTGCCCACCGGGTGACCCGCTGCTGCCAGGAACGTATTGGCAATACCGCCGCCGACTACAAGCGTGTCAACAATACCCGCCAGCATGTCGAGCACGGTCAGCTTGGTCGATACCTTCGCGCCGCCAACGATCGCAACAAAAGGACGTGCCGGATCGTCCAGCGCCCGGCTCAGTGCGTCGAGCTCAGCTACCAATAATGGTCCGGCGCAACTTACCGGGGCAAAACGCGCGACACCGACGGTGCTGGCCTGGGCGCGATGGGCCGTGCCAAAAGCATCCATGACAAATATGTCGCACAGTGATGCGAGGCGCTTTGACAACGCGTCATCGCAGGCCTTCTCGCCAGCCTCGAAGCGGATATTTTCAAGCAGCACCGCATGGCCTGCCGACACATCGACGCCGTCGTGCCAGTCCCGGACCAGCGGTACGTCAGCGCCGAGCAGCGCGGACAGGCTGGCAGCCACGGGCTCGAGCGTCAGGTCGTTGTCGTGCCGGCCTTCTTCAGGTCGGCCGCGATGCGACATCAGTATGACAGCGGCGCCTGCATCGAGTGCTTTACGGATCGTTGGCAATGCCGCTCGAATGCGCGCATCGCTGGTCACGACTCCGTCGGCTATCGGGACGTTCAGGTCTTCCCGGATCAGCACCCGCTTGCCGGCAAGGTCGAGATCCGCCATTTTAAGCATCGTCATCGGGGCTCCCTGGCAGCCTGTCATTTCGCCTTTGCGAATGCCAGTGCCACGTCGAGCATGCGGTTCGAAAAGCCCCACTCATTGTCGTACCAGGCCAGCACTTTGACCAACGTGCCTTCCATGACCTTCGTCAGGCCCGCATCGTAAGTCGAAGACACCGGATCATGGTTGAAGTCAATCGATACGAGCGGCTCATCGTTGTAGGCCAGCACGCCTTTCAGCGCGCCACTACTGGCTTCTTTCATGATCTTGTTGATTTCGTCAACGGTGGTTTCGCGTTCGGCAACAAAGGTCAGGTCGACAGCCGAGACATTGATGGTAGGCACGCGCATCGCGTAACCGTCCAGGCGCCCGGCAAGGTCGGGCAGCACCAGGCCCACGGCGGCTGCCGCGCCGGTCTTGGTCGGTATCTGCGACATTGTTGCCGAACGGGCACGGCGCAGATCCTTGTGGAACACATCTGTCAGCACCTGGTCGTTCGTGTAGGCATGAATTGTCGTCATCAGGCCGTGCTTGACACCAATCTTTTCATGCAGCGGCAACACCAGCGGTGCCAGGCAGTTCGTGGTGCACGACGCATTCGAGATGACCTTGTGCTTGCTGCTCAATACGTTGTGGTTTACCCCGTATACGACAGTCGCGTCTATGTCGTCGCCAGCCGGCGCCGAGATGATGACCTTGTTTGCGCCGCCCTTAAGGTGGGCCGATGCCTTCTCCTTGTTCGCGAACAGGCCGGTACACTCCAGCACGATATCGACATCCAGTTCACCCCAGGGCAGTTTGGCCGGATCACGTTCAGCCAGTACCTTGATTCGGTCGCCGTTGACGATCATTGAATCGCCGTCGACCTCGACCGTGCCGGGAAAGCGGCCATGCGCTGTATCGCGCCGGGTCAGGTGGGCATTGGTGTTGGCATCGCCCAGGTCATTAACGGCAACGATCTCGATCTGCGAGTGGAGGTCACCCTCGTACAAAGCCCGCAGTACATTCCGGCCGATGCGGCCATACCCGTTAATACCGATCCTGATACTCATTTCCATCTCCTGATTGATTGCGTGCCGGCACGGAGCCGGCCATAAAATTTATTGCTGCCCAAGCGTACTGCGCGCGACAGACACAATGTTCCCGGTCGTAAAGCCGAAGTGCTCGAACAGTTTGTCCGCGGGCGCGGACAGGCCGAAGACATCCATCCCGACGATAGCGCCTTTGTCACCGACGTAGCGCCACCAGCCTTCACGGACACCGGCCTCAACAGCGACACGCGCCGATACGCCGGGGGGCAACACCGCGTCGCGGTAGGAAGCGGGCTGGCTGTCAAACAGATCCGTGCATGGCAGCGACACTACTCGCACCGCTATGCCGTCATTGCGCAATTCGTCGGCCGCGCTCGCAGCCAGCTGTACCTCAGAACCGGTTGCAATGATGATCAGCGCAGGTGCCGAATCCGAGTCACTCAGTACATAGCCGCCCTTCGCGATATTGTCGATCTGCTCCGGGGTGCGCGGCTGGTGCGGTACGCCCTGCCGGGTCAGCACGAGGCCGGTCGGGCCATCCTGCCGCTCGATCGCGTCACGCCAGGCTACAGCGGTTTCAACGGTATCGCAGGGCCGCCAGACCCGCATGTTGGGGATCATGCGGAGACTGGCAACATGCTCGACCGGCTGGTGTGTCGGTCCGTCCTCGCCAAGGCCGATCGAGTCATGCGTATAGACCAGGATGTTCTGCACCTGCATCAGCGCCGCCATGCGTACCGCGTTACGCGCGTAATCGGAAAACGTCAGGAACGTCCCGGCATACGGAATAAGACCACCGTGCAAGCCCATGCCGTTGCAGATGGCCGTCATGCCGAATTCCCGCACGCCGAAGTAAATGTAATTACCCGTCGCATCATCACCAGTAACGGTTTGCGAGTGATCGTGCAGTGTCAGGTTCGATCCGGTCAGATCGGCCGAACCGCCGGCAAGCTCCGGGAGTGCCGGCGCGAATGCATTCAGTGCAACGAGCGACGCCTTGCGGGTCGCCATGGCCGCGGCATTCGCATCAATTTTCCGGATTGCGTCGGCTGCAAACTGTGGCCAGTTGTCCGGCAGCCGGCGCGCGCTGCGGCGCGAAAACTCGGCCGCGAGGTCCGGATATTTTGACTGGTAAGCAGCGAACCGCTCATTCCATTCCTGCTCGCGAGCTGCACCGGCACCGCGTGCATCCCAGCCATTGCGTATTTCTTCCGGTATGTCGAACGGCGCGTGCTCCCAGCCGAGCCACTCACGCGTGGCCGCGATCTCGTCCTCGCCGAGCGGCGCACCGTGCGCGCCTGCCGTGCCTTTCTTGTTCGGCGCACCAAAGCCTATGACGGTCTTGCAACAGATGAGCGTGGGCTGGTCCGTGTTCTGCAGAGCCGCTTCGATGGCATCGGACACCGTCGCGGCGTCATGGCCGTCCACGTCGTCGATGACCTGCCAGCCGTAGGCACGAAACCGGGCCGGGGTATCGTCGGTAAACCATCCATCAGTTTTGCCGTCGATCGAAATACCGTTGTCATCGTACAGGCAAACAAGCTTGCCGAGCTTCAGCGTTCCGGCGAGCGAGCAGGCTTCATGTGAAATACCCTCCATCAGGCACCCGTCACCGAGGAAAACCCAGGTACGGTGATCAACGATGTCGAAAGACGGCCGATTGAAAGTAGCCGCCAGCATTTTTTCCGCCAGCGCCATGCCGACCGCGTTGCTCAAGCCCTGTCCCAGCGGACCGGTTGTTGTTTCAATACCGATTTCCGCCTCGCGCTCCGGGTGCCCGGCCGTGCGCGCGCCGAACTGCCGGAAATTCCGCAGTTCGTCGAGCCCGAGTTCATAGCCGCAGAGGTGCAGCAAGCTGTACAACAACATTGAGCCGTGCCCGTTCGACAGCACGAAACGGTCGCGGTCCGGCCACTCGGGATTGGCGGGATTGTGCTTCAGGAAGTCGTTCCACAGCACTTCGGCGATATCGGCCATGCCCATCGGCATGCCGGGGTGGCCGGAATTTGCAGCCTGGACGGCGTCCATGCTGAGGGCGCGTATGGCATTGGCGAGCTCCCGCCGGGCGGGGGCAGCGGCGGTATTGCGGCTTGATGGCTGTGACATGACGCTCTGTTTCCGGCCTGGCAGCCGGTCTTATGGTTAATCGGGTAGTAAGCGGGGGTGCGGGCCTGCGCATTTTCCCTGTTTAACCCGGTAGCCGCAAGGCATGGCCCACCGGATGACGTTACAGCCGGTTACAATCGGTGCATGGTGCAGCGCGTCCGGGCTGGGGTACAATGCGCGGCTGTTACAGCAACCAGCCATCAAATTCATGACACATTCCTACCTGTTCACGTCCGAATCGGTGTCCGAAGGGCATCCTGACAAGATCTCCGACCAGATTTCCGATGCCGTGCTCGATGCAATACTCAAGCAGGATACGAAAGCCCGTGTCGCCTGCGAAACGCTCGTCAAGACCGGCATGGTGCTGGTGGCCGGCGAGGTCACAACGTCTGCCTGGGTCGACATCGAGGAGCTCGTTCGCGAAACCGTGCTCGACATCGGCTACAACGACTCGTCGATGGGTTTCGACGGCGCATCGTGCGCCGTCATCAACGCCCTCGGCAAACAATCGCCCGACATTGCACAGGGCGTGGATCGCGGCGATGCCGAAGACCAGGGTGCCGGCGACCAGGGGCTTATGTTCGGCTACGCAACCAACGAGACCGATGTGCTGATGCCGGCGCCGATTACTTACGCGCACCTGCTCGTGCGCCGCCAGGCCGAAGTTCGCAAGAACGGCACCTTGCCGTGGCTGCGCCCGGATGCGAAGAGCCAGGTAACGTTCGTTTACGAGAAAGACCGCCCGGTCGCGATCGACGCGGTAGTGCTGTCATCCCAGCATCACGCCGACGTCAGCCTGGCCGACCTGCGTGAAGGCGTCATGGAAGAGATCATCAAACCGGTATTGCCGGCGGAGTGGCTTAAGAAATCGACGCAATATCACATCAACCCGACCGGCCGTTTTGAAATTGGCGGGCCGATGGGCGATTGTGGCCTGACCGGGCGCAAGATTATTGTCGATACCTATGGCGGCTCGGCCCGGCATGGTGGTGGCGCATTTTCCGGCAAAGACCCGTCGAAGGTCGATCGATCCGCCGCCTATGCCTGCCGGTACGTGGCCAAGAATATCGTTGCCGCCGGCCTTGCGGACCGTTGCGAGATCCAGGTCTCTTACGCCATCGGCGTCGCCGAACCGACGTCGATCAGCGTGCAGACGTTCGGCACCGGCAAGATCAGCGACGAACGACTGACCTCACTGATACGAGAGCATTTCGACTTGCGGCCCTACGGCATTCTGAAAATGCTCGATCTCGTCAGGCCGATTTTCCAGCCGACGGCGGCGTACGGACATTTCGGACGGCAGGATATTGATTTCAGCTGGGAACGCACGGACCGTGCCGAGGCCCTCAAGGGCGCGGCCGCGGCCTGAAACGGCCCGGGCGATCCCGGCCGTTTACTTCTTTAAGACTTAGACCAGACAGTTCAGGAGACAATCATGAGCAGCGAAGCCGTTGCGATTCAGAAGCACGACTACAAGGTCGCTGACATATCCCTCGCGGCCTGGGGCCGCAAGGAAATCGCCATCGCCGAAACCGAAATGCCGGGCCTGATGGCGCTGCGCGAGGAATTCGGCGACGAGCAGCCACTGGCTGGCGCGCGCGTGGTCGGATGCCTGCATATGACCATCCAGACCGCGGTGCTGATCGAAACACTGACCGCGCTCGGCGCTGAAGTGCGCTGGTCATCCTGCAATATTTTCTCGACCCAGGACCATGCCGCGGCAGCGATGGCCGCTTCCGGTATACCCGTGTTCGCGTGGAAAGGCGAAACCGAAGAAGAATACTGGTGGTGCATCGAGCAGACTATCGCCGGTCCGGACGGGTGGAAGCCGAACATGATCCTCGATGACGGCGGCGACCTTACCCAGTTCATGCACGACAAATACCCGGAATTGATGGCGGGTATTCGCGGACTGTCGGAGGAGACAACCACGGGCGTCAAGCGCCTGTACGAAATGCAGAAGGAAGGCACGTTGAAGTGCCCCGCCTTCAACGTCAACGACTCGGTTACAAAATCCAAGTTCGACAATCTGTACGGCTGTCGTGAATCACTGGTCGACGGCATCAAGCGGGCAACCGATGTCATGATCGCCGGCAAGATTGCCCTCGTTTGTGGCTACGGTGATGTCGGCAAGGGTTCGGCCCAGTCGCTGCGCGGCCTGGGCGCAACCGTCTGGATAACAGAGATCGACCCGATCTGCGCGCTGCAGGCGGCAATGGAAGGATTTCGCGTCGTCAAGCTAGACGACGTATGCGACCAGGTCGACATCGTCGTCACCGCGACCGGCAATTACCATGTCGTGAATGGCGAGCACATGGAGCGCATGAAGAACCAGGCAATCGTCTGCAATATCGGCCATTTCGACAACGAGATCGATGTCGCCTACCTGAAAAAGTACGAATGGGAAAACATCAAGCCGCAGGTCGACCACGTTATTTTCCCGGACGGCAAGCGGCTTATCCTGCTGGCCGAGGGCCGGCTCGTGAATCTTGGCTGTGCGACCGGTCACCCGAGCTTCGTCATGTCCGCTTCGTTTACGAACCAGGTGCTGGCGCAAATGGAGCTGTGGAACAACGGCGAGAACTATGAGAACTCGGTGTTCGTGCTGCCGAAGCATCTCGACGAGAAGGTTGCACGGCTGCACCTCGATCGCATTGGCGCACGCCTGACCGAGATGAGCGACGAACAGGCGCGATACGTCAGCATGAGCAAGGACGGTCCCTACAAGCCGGAACACTACCGCTACTGAGCGCCCACCGCTCTGCCGCTCCGCGGCCGGCTGTCACCCCGGACCCGGGTTGACAGCCGGCAGTGGTTCGATTGGCGTCCCCGCCGCAACAGGCTATCATCCGGCCGATACTTGAGGCCGAGATGATCGAGGTCCGCCGTTACCACGACTGCATCGATTTCTGCACGAATTCTGCATCTTACGGATCCGCATCTTTTTGCTGACCCGGCCGCGAGCCTGCGCGGAACCGCTACTCATGCGTCGTTGCAGTCCGTACTTGAGCATATACAAGAAGCCGGCTGGCCAGCGGACTTCGTGGCCATGACCGGTGACGTGATCCAGGACGACAGCGCGGGCGCCTACGCCAATTTTCGCGAATTGCTCGCCACACTCAGCCTGCCAGTCCATTGTGTTCCGGGCAATCACGATGTACGCGCCCTGATGCGGGACGCGCTGTCCGAACCGCCCTTTTACTATTGCGCCACCTGGGAGCAGCACGACTGGCTGGTCGTCGGTATCGACAGCTGTGTCGACAACAGTGCCGGCGGCAGCATCAGTGCGGACGAATGGGAACGGCTCAAAGCCACGGTCGAAGCCAGCGATGCCGCGCATGTGCTCGTCTGCCTGCATCATCCGCCGTTGCCGCTGGACAGCCGCTGGCTGGACCAGGTCGGCCTGGAAGACGGTGACAGCTTTCTGCGCCAACTGGCATCACTCGGCACGGTCCGCGGGTGCCTGTTCGGACACGCTCATCAGGAATGCGATCGCGTCGTGGACGGCCTGCATATCATCGGCACGCCATCGACGTGCCGGCAGTTCAAGCCACAGAGTGATGAGTTTGCGCTCGATGACCGCCCCCCCGCCTATCGCCGCGTCCTGCTCCGGGACGATGGCAGTATCGACTCGGAACTGGTCTGGCTTCCAGCGGCCCGGCAATCCGGCCACTGACGCGTACCGCAGATCAAAAAACTGCTCGCCGGATCCTCAGACTTCGACCATCTCGAAATCTTCCTTGCCCGCCCCGCAGTCCGGACACCGCCAAGACAGCGGCACATCATCCCAGCGTGTACCCGCCGGGATGCCCGACTCGGGGTCACCCTCCTCCTCGTCGAAGATATAACCGCAGATAAGGCACATGTACGTCTTCATGGCAAAACACTGATCGGAAATGGTCATCGCTGTCAACTGTCATGCCGACTGGATCAGCGACCGCTCGGCAGCGCAAGTGCACTTCAAGTGCACGTCCGGTAGCATGGCGCCGCGTGATTTTCACGGACGATTCGCACAGGGAGCAGCCCCATGAGTCTTTTTACTGACGCCAGGAAGTACATTGCCGGAGGCGTGAATTCGCCGGTCCGGGCCTTCGCCGGGGTGGGCGGCGAACCGGTGTTTTTCCGGAGCGCGAGCGGTGCGTGGGTCGAAACTGAAGACGATCGGAAGCTGCTCGATTATGTGGGTTCATGGGGGCCGATGATACTTGGCCATGCGCATCCGGCGGTCATTGATGCCGTTACGCGCACGGCAGCTAATGGATTGAGTTTTGGCGCACCGTGCGTGCTGGAGACTGAACTGGCGCGCAAGGTCTGCGAATTTGTGCCGTCTATCGAGCGCGTGCGCATGGTCAGTTCCGGTACCGAGGCGACGATGAGCGCGATACGGCTCGCGCGCGGGTTTACCGGGCGCGACAAGATCGTCAAGTTCGAGGGTTGCTATCATGGCCACTCGGATTCGCTGCTCATCAAGGCCGGTTCCGGTGCGTTGACGCTTGGCGTACCCAGTTCTCCCGGCGTCCCGAAGGGTCTCGCCGAGCACACACTGACTCTGGACTTTAACGATGCCGATGCTGTGTCGCGTGTTTTCGCGGACCTCGGTGACGCGATCGCCTGCGTCATTGTCGAACCCGTTGCCGGCAACATGAACCTCGTACCGCCTGAACCCGGATTCCTGGAAGCGTTGCGGAGCGCATGCAGTGACGCCGGTGCCGTATTGATTTTCGACGAAGTCATGACCGGCTTTCGCGTTGCGCGCGGCGGCGCGCAGGCGCGGTATGGCATAACGCCCGACCTGACAACGCTCGGCAAGATTATCGGTGGCGGCATGCCGGCCGCGGCGTTTGGCGGGCGTGAAGACATCATGGCGCATCTTGCGCCTGATGGCGCCGTCTACCAGGCCGGCACATTGTCCGGCAATCCGCTGGCCATGGCGGCCGGGCTCGCAACATTGACGGAACTGGAGGCCGATGGCTTCTACGAGCGCCTCGAACGTACCACGCAGCAACTGGCCGACGGCCTCGCCGATGCCGCCGCGAAGGCCGGCATCCCGCTGCAAACCGAGGTTGCCGGTGGCATGTTCGGCTTTGTCTTTACCGACTCAGGCCCGGTACGTCGCTACGCTCAGGTTGCCGCTGCAGACATCGAACGCTTTAAGAAATTCTTCCATGCAATGCTGGAGCGTGGCATCTACTTCGCCCCGTCGGCGTTCGAAGCGGGCTTTGTGTCGTCGGCCCACACGGCCACCGACATCGGGCAGACAATCGACGCCGCCCGCGAGGCGATGCAAACGCTGGTTTGAACGGGGCGGGTCCGGCAGCGGATCAGGGACTGGCCCTGCGAAGGTGGCGGCTACGTACCGACGCCGCGCACATCATCCAGTACCTCGCTGATCAGCTGCAGGCGCCTGATCGGGTCCGTGAGTTCCAGGGCGGCCTGCTTGCGCTTCGGGTCGATGGGCAGTATCTCGGCGAAGCGAAATCCTACCCAGGCTGCATCGTCATGGCGCCGCGGCAGGTCTTCATAGAGTCGTCCCAGATCGTCAAGGACACTGTCGAGTATCGGCACCAGGGACTGGAATTCAGACGGCAGCGCAACCTGTTCATCGGCCGGCAGCAATTCGACGTCAGCGGTATGGAGGCCGTCGGCCTGGCGGTCTTTCGTCAGCACGCGAAAGCGCTCGCCGCCTACGGCGGTGACGCCCAGAATACCGTCACTTCCCTGGTACCAATCGGAGATTCGCGCCAGCGTACCGACCGATGAGGACTCCGACGCACCGGTCTCGCTGCCGTGCCGGATCTGCACGACGCCGAACGGCAGATTGTCCTTCAGGCAGGCGCTGATCATGTCGAGGTAACGTGGCTCAAAAATCCTGAGCGGCAGCGGACCTTCGGGATACAGCACCGTGTTCAGCGGAAACAGCGGTATCTTCATACGTTGGACCAGGGCGCTAAACCGGGAAAGCTGTCAACATTATAGATGCCTCGCGTTCAGGCAGCCGGTGGCGCGGCCTGCAGAGCAGCCGTCAGTTTCTGGCGCACGCCACCGAAGCCGCCGTTACTCATGAAGACCACATGGTCGCCGGGTGCCAGATGCGCCGCAAGGCCGGCGACCAGCGCGTCGTAGTCACCATAAACCCTGAGCCGGCTCCCGAGCGCAGCCAGCGCCGCGTCGAAGCCTTCCCCAAGGTCGGGACTCCGATACACCGATACCTGGTCGGCGCCCGCGAGCGCATCGCCGAGGACGCCGTCATGCACGCCGAGTTTCATGGTATTTGAGCGCGGCTCCAGCACCACGACCAGGCGGTGGCCGGGGGCGCGCCGGCGCATGGCCTCGATCGTGCGGCGAATAGCCGTCGGGTGATGCGCAAAATCGTCGTAGATTGCGATATCGCCGACCGTCGCCGTCCGTTCCAGCCGCCGCCTGACACCGTTAAACCGGGACAGCGCCTGCACCGATCTCAGCACGGACACGCCGGCCGAGTGCGCGGCCGCGATGGCGGCAATGGCGTTCTCCAGATTGAAACTGCCGGCCAGGTTCCAGCTTGCCGGTGGTGTCTGCTCGCCATTTCCGGCTGCACTGAAGCGCCGCTCACCGCTGCCTGCGAATCCGGCCGTCCAGTCATAGTCGGCATCGATGCCGAAAGTTTCCGCCGGTGTCCAGCAACCCATCCGGAGCAGTGCGCGCAGATTGCTGTCGGCGCCATTGATGATCAGCCGCCCGTTACCGGGGACAGTCCGCACGAGCTGGTGGAATTGCCACAGGATCGCGTCGAGGTCCTTGTAGATATCGGCATGGTCATATTCAAGGTTATTCAGGACGACTGTGCGCGGACGGTAGTGCACGAACTTTGCGCGCTTGTCGAAAAACGCCGTGTCGTACTCATCCGCTTCGACGACAAAGTACGGCGACTCACCAAAACGGGCCGACGTATCGAAATCCGACGGAATGCCCCGATCAAAAAGCCTGGCGACAGACCGGCGTCGTCGAGTATGAACGCCAGCATGCTGGCTGTTGTCGTCTTGCCGTGCGTGCCGGCGACCGCCATGACATGCCGGTCATACAATACATTCTCAGCAAGCCATTGGGGGCCGGACTGGTAAGGGAGGCCGCGATCCAGCACTGCCTCAACCGCTTTATTACCGCGGCTCAGTGCGTTGCCGATGACCACGCAGTCTGGCGCCGGGTCGAGGTCGGCCGGGTCGTAGCCTTCCGACAGTTCGATACCAAGGCGCTCGAGCTGCGTACTCATCGGCGGATAGACATTGGTATCGCTGCCGGTAACGGTGTGCCCGGCGGCACGTGCCAGCGCGGCAACCCCGCCCATGAAGGTGCCACAAATGCCAAGTATATGTATGTGCATCTGATCCCCGAAATCGACGCGCCCGAAAATCCGCTCAGCCGGGCTCCACGAATGCCGACTGCAGGCCGAATTGCAGCACAAATGCCGCTATCGCGATTACGATACCAATGAACCACGACTGATCCAGCGCGCGCGCCATGATATGGCCTTCGACCGGCACGGACCAGAAAAGGATCAACGTCGCGACAAACGCCGCAAATTCCTGGCCAGACACAGGTGACAGCACGACAAAGGTGCCGACAAAAAAGACGGTAATAATCGAGCCGCAGGCGATGATGGTCGTTATGGCCTGCAACACGCGGCCTGCCTTTCCCGATACGTAGATGACCGCGGCATAAAACAATAGTCCCATGGCGTAGGCCAAGAACGTCAGCCCATGGTTACGCTGCTCCTCGCTGCCGATCAGTGCTACAGCCACGTACGATGATACTGCCATCAGCACGAGCGCCACGAGAAACACGAGCCAGGATCCGGGGATGCTGTCCGGCCCCTTGCGCAGTGCGATGACATCGAGAAGGTTTTAAGAAGTAGCAGCAACGATCCGTCGTCACGGTTAAGTGCGTACGGGCAATCATCGCATGTTAATCTTCCCAACCGAACCCCCCGCAGAACCTGCCAATGCCGGATTTTCAACTGCTTTCCCTCGATCAGACCGCCGATGTCGGCGAACAGCTCCGTGATCAGGAGCGCATCGGCATCGACACCGAGTTCATGCGGGAGAGCACCTATTTCCCGCAACTCTGCCTGATACAGGTAGCCATCGACGAGCAACTCTTCTGCATCGATCCGCTCGACTCGGCATCGCCGGGCGGCTTCTGGGATGCGTTGCATTCACCTGCGTGGGTACTGCATTCCGGCCGCCAGGACCTCGAGGTCATGTCACAGGTTGCAGAACAGCTGCCTGCCAGGGTGTTCGATACCCAGATTGCGGCTGCGCTGCTTGGCTACGCGCCACAGCTCGGGTACGCCAATCTCGGTAGCCGACCTCTTCGACGTACAGCTCGCCAAGACGCAAACGCGGGCGGACTGGTCCCGCCGCCCGCTGGCGCCTGCCGCGCTCGACTACGCGGCTGAAGACGTGGAACACCTGTTACCCGCCGCCGATGCCCTGACCGACCGGCTGCGGGCCGCCGGACGCCTGGACTGGGCGCTGGCCGACTGTGCCGACCTGCTGGACCCGACGCTCTATCGCATCGATCCGGAAACCGCCATTGACCGCGTCAAGGGAGCGCGCAACCTGAGCGGCTATGCCCGGCGCGCGGCAGTTGGGCTTGCCGACTGGCGCGAACGCAAGGCCCTTACCTCGAACCGGCCACGCCAGTGGATCCTGCGCGATGCCGTGCTGCTGGATATTGCGGCGTCGGCACCGTCGTCGAAAGCCGATATTGCCGCCATTCGCGATCTTCCGGCGTCCACGGCGCGCCGCCATGCCGGGGAGTTTCTCGCGATACTTGATTCGGCACGCACGACGCAGGACGGCTATCAGCCGCCCGGTCGTCCGGACGAAAAACAGAAAGCCGCGATGAAGGCCATGCAGAAGAAAGTTGCGTCGCGCGCCAAAGAGCTCGATATCGCTGCGGAAGTCATCGCGCCGCGCCGCGAGCTTGCCGCCGCGCTGCAGGGTGACTTCAGCGGGCGGGTATTCCGCGGTTGGCGGCGGGAGCTGATTGGTGATGAACTGCGGGAGATGGCGGATGCTTGATGACGGTCAATCCCCGTCTTTGCGAGCCCGCAGGGCGTGGCAATCCGTCGTTGCGAGCGCGTAGCGCGTGGCAATCTCGCACCGACTGGCAGAGCCACTATCCGTGCGAGGTCGCCACGTCGCTGCGCTCCTCGCGATGACGGGGGGCGCGCCGTGCGATGGCGAGGTGCGCTCCTCGCGATGACGGGGAGGCGCGCCGTGCGATGGCGAGGTGCGCTCCTCGCGATGACGACGGGTTACAGGACGTCCAGCAAGCGTTCACAGACCTCATCCATAGTGCCCTCGGCATCGATGGATTTAAGCTTGCCACGCTTGCGGTAGAAATCGACCAGCGGTTCGGTCTGCTCCCGGTAGACCTCTAGTCGGCTTCGTATCGTGTCCTCGTTGTCATCCTCCCGCTGCACCAGCTCGCCACCGGCATTGCGGCACTCGTCCAGTTCTTCCTGTGACGAGAAATGAATGTTGAGCAACTTGCCGGTCACCGAGCAGGTTCGCCGGCCCGTCAGGCGTTTCATCAGGATGTCGAAGTCGACGTCCATCAGTACCGCTGCATCAAGGGGCCGCTCCAGCTCATCGAGCAACTCATCGAGGTCGCGCGCCTGCTGTTTCGTACGCGGAAAGCCGTCGAGGATGAAACCGTTCTCGGTGTCCTTCTCGGCGAGACGCTCACTTATAATGCCGAGCATGACGTCATCGGAAACCAGCTGGCCGGCTTCCATGATGTCTTTCGCCTTTTGTCCAAAACGCGTGCCCGCGGCAACCGCTGCGCGCAGGATATCGCCGGTGGAAATCTGGGGAATATTGCGGTCGGCCATCAGTCTTTTGGCCTGGGTGCCCTTGCCCGAACCCGGCGCGCCCAACAAGACAATTCGCATTTGTTTAACTCTTTCAGTCTGGTGTCAATCGGCCGGGCCCGGGCAAGTGGCGACGGGCGTGGCGGCCGAGGGGGCGGCATAAGCTACCCACAATCCACGGGCGGGTCAAACAGCCGAGATGGCAGCAGTGCGCCGTCGCCAGTGGCAGGTGTACATGAAGCGCGGTGACAATTGGGCTATCCTTCCACCCGGATTCCACCAGAAGGTCCGCAAGAATGACCATGAAGAATGCATTTTATGCGCAGTCAGGCGGTGTTACAGCCGTCATCAACGCCAGCGCCTGCGGCGTCATCGAAACGGCGCGGGACAACCGGAAACGCATTGCCAACGTATACGCCGGCCGACACGGCATTATCGGTGCATTGACCGAAGACATGATAGACACCAACCGCGAATCGGCGAGCACCATTGCTGGCTTGCGGCATACGCCGGGTGGCGCGTTCGGGTCGGCCCGTTACAAGCTCCGCGGGATCGAGGAGAATCGCGCCGAGTACGAGCGATTGATTGAGGTCTTTCAGGCACATGATATCGGTTATTTTTTCTACAATGGCGGTAATGACTCGATGGATACCGCGCACAAGGTATCGCAGATCAGCAAGAGCATGGGGTACCCAATAACCTGTATCGGTATACCCAAGACAGTCGACAACGATCTGCCGGTCACCGACAACTGTCCCGGCTTTGGATCCGTCGCCAAGTATGTTGCTGTATCAACGCGCGAGGCGGCACTGGACGTGCTGTCGATGGCCCGTACATCGACAAAGGTTTTCATCCTCGAGGTGATGGGTCGGCATGCCGGGTGGATTGCTGCTGCCGGCGGCCTGGCTGGCGAAAAGCCTGAAGATGCACCGCACATCATTCTTTTTCCCGAGGTGCCATTCAACCGGGACGACTTCCTCAAGCGGGTCGATCAGTGCGTCAGGCTCTACGACTATTGCGTCGTTGTCGTCAGTGAAGGCACAAGCTATCCGGACGGCAAGTTCCTCGCGGAGGCCGGCACCCGCGACGCGTTCGGCCACGCCCAGCTGGGCGGCGTGGCATCGGTCGTTGCCGGCATGGTGCGTGAGGAACTGGGCCACAAGTACCACTACGCTGTGGCCGACTATCTGCAGCGCTCGGCACGGCATCTTGCGTCCGCCGTTGACGTCGAACAGGCCTATGCCGTCGGCAAGGCGGCCGTCAAGCTGGCCCTTGCGGGAAAGACCGCCGTCATGCCCGTTATCAAGCGGATGTCGGACAAACCGTACCGGTGGAAGATCGAGGATGCGCCGCTTGCGCGGGTTGCCAACAAGGAAAAGAAACTGCCGAAGGCTTACATCAGCAAGGATGGTTACCGCATCACAGCCGCTTGCCGGCGCTACCTGTCACCACTGATACGCGGCGAAGATTATCCTCCTTATATCAATGGCTTACCCAAGTACGTGACGATCAAGGGAGTTGCCGTGAAGAAGCGGCTAAACCGGAATTTTGTGGTATGATCCGCGCCTGCCGCGGGCCGGGGACTGACAAGGCAACCTTCAAGTAGTTGGGAAAAGTCGGAAAAACCGGCGGTCAGGCACGGAAATAACAACGAAACGCGGCGCGGTTGACACATCCGCATCGTCCGTACGGGAACAAACAGCGCCAGCTACCCGGGACGCCGCACTGGCGGCGCACCCCGGCAATTGCCCGAAGCGCCCGCCCGGAGCCATTGCCGTATTGAAAACCTCACAGTTTGAGTTTGCTCCGGCGCCAACGTCGCCGGGGATTAATGTTGACCAGGAGACAAAGGCATGACCAACGAGTTTGCACTATGGCTGTCCATAGGCGCGGGCGCTCTGGCGATCCTGTATGGACTGGTGTCCACGCAATGGATCCTCAAGCAACCGGCCGGCAATGACCGGATGCAGGAAATCGCAATGGCGATCCAGGAAGGCGCCGGCGCCTACATGAACCGCCAGTACCTGACGATCGGCATGGTCGGTATCGCGCTCTTCGTCGTCCTCGTTGTCGCCCTGGACTGGTACACCGCGATCGGCTTTGCCATCGGTGCAATCTTCTCTGGCCTTGCAGGCTACATCGGCATGTTCGTCTCGGTACGCGCGAATGTCCGCACGGCCGAAGCAGCGACCAAAGGTGTCAATCCGGCGCTGAATATCGCGTTTCGCGGCGGTGCCATCACAGGCTTGCTGGTCGTCGGCCTCGGTTTGCTGGGCGTCGCAGGCTACTACCTGGTGCTTACCGGCATGGGCGCAAGCAGCGATGTCGCCATTCATTCGCTGATCGGCCTCGCCTTCGGCGGCTCGCTGATCTCGATCTTCGCGCGACTCGGTGGTGGCATCTTCACGAAGGGCGCGGATGTCGGTGCTGATCTCGTGGGTAAAGTCGAAGCCGGCATCCCGGAAGATGACCCGCGGAACCCTGGCGTCATCGCGGATAACGTTGGCGACAATGTGGGCGACTGCGCCGGCATGGCCGCCGATCTCTTCGAAACCTATGCGGTCACGATCATCGCGACGATGCTGCTCGGCAGCCTCGTTGCAACGCAATTCGGTACCGAAGCCATTATCTATCCATTGGTGCTCGGCGCTGTGTCGATCGTTGCATCCATCATCGGCACGTTCTTTGTACGCACGTCTGACGGCGGCAACATTATGGGTGCGCTGTACAAGGGCATGATTGTCGCCGGCGTGCTGGCCGCGGTCGCGTTCTATTTCATCACTCCGATGATGATGTCCCAGTCCGGCAACGCGATGGGTATATACGGATCCGCACTGATAGGCCTCGCGCTGACCGCGGCGATGGTTATTATCACCGAGTACTACACCAGTACCGAATACAAACCGGTGCGGACCATTGCTGAAGCGTCACTCACAGGCGATGCAACCAACATTATCGCCGGCCTCGGTATTTCCATGAAGGCAACGGCGCTGCCAGTACTCGCAGTCTGCCTGAGCATCTGGGGCGCCTTCCAGCTGGCGCCGGAAGGTGACTCGCTGGCAGGCCTTTACAATATCGCGATCGCCGCCACCACCATGCTTTCCATGACCGGTGTTGTCGTCGCACTCGATGCATTCGGCCCGATCACGGACAACGCCGGCGGTATTGCCGAAATGTCCGATCTGCCCCCGGAAGTCCGCAACATTACCGATCAGCTCGATGCCGTCGGTAATACGACCAAGGCAGTCACCAAGGGCTATGCCATCGGTTCGGCCGGCCTCGCGGCGCTGGTGCTGTTCGCCGACTACACGCATGCACTCGACAAGGCGGACATCAACGTCAGTTTCGAGCTGTCCGACCCGCTGGTCATTATCGGCCTGTTCATTGGCGGCCTCGTACCGTTCCTGTTCGCGTCAATGGCCATGGAGGCTGTAGGCCGCGCCGCCGGATCGGTCGTCAATGAAGTGCGCCGGCAGTTCCGCGAAATCCCGGGCATCATGGAGGGCACCGGCAAACCCGATTACAGCCGTGCCGTCGACCTGCTGACGAAAGCCGCCATCAAGGAAATGATTGTTCCGTCACTGCTGCCGATTCTTGTGCCGCTGGCCGTCGGCCTGTTGCTCGGACCGGTCGCACTAGGCGGCCTGCTGTTAGGCACCATCGTCACCGGCCTGTTCGTCGCCATCTCGATGACCGCCGGCGGCGGCGCCTGGGACAACGCCAAGAAGTACATCGAAGACGGCAACTTCGGCGGCAAGGGGTCCGATGCCCACAAGGCGGCCGTAACCGGCGATACCGTGGGCGACCCGTACAAGGACACGGCCGGACCGGCCATCAACCCGCTGATCAAGATCATCAACATCGTCGCATTGCTGATGGTGCCGTTGCTCTGACACTCTGCTGACAAAGGCCTAAACAGAAACCGCAGGCTTCGGCCTGCGGTTTTTTTTGTGCCGCGTTTCAGGGCGCCACTGGCTTCCGGGCCCCCAGCGTCAGAGCTGCAACGCGCGGTGCGTACCGGATTGGGTCGTATTGCTGCCAAGAATGGCCGGGGGTTCGATGAAATTCCCCTGCACGAAGTCAACGCCAATATTCCTCAGCCAGTCGAAATCGGCCTGGCTTTCAACCTGTTCGGCGATGATGCGGAACTCCATCGTGCGCGCGAGCTTGATCATGGCGGTGACCATTTCCTGGTTGATCTCGTCGCTGACAAGTCCGCGCGTATAGGCACCGTCGATTTTCAGGTAGTCGACGGGCAGGTTCTTGAGGTAAGAGAACTGCACCCAGTCCGCCTGCCGAAATCATCGAGCGCAAATTCACAACCGATGCCGTGCAGAACCTCGATGAATCGCCGCACCTGCTGCGAATTGGCGGTCACGGCCGCTTCGTTGACTTCGAAGCAGACGCTTGATGGCGCGACACCGCTGCGGTCGAGTGTCTCGACAACAAAGCTCAGGAAGCCCTCATCACCCAGCGTCTGGCCGGAAATATTGATCGCGCAGCTGCGCATGTGCGGCAGCCGTATTTCGCCGACGTTGATCGCAGCAAGTGTGGCGCTGACGACCCAACGGTCGATCTGCGGCATCAGCTGGTAGCGTTCGGCCGGTCGCAGGAACTCGGCCGAGTTCGCGATTCGTCCGCGCTCATCAGGCAACCTGATCAACACCTCGAATGCGGGGCCGCCCTCCTGTCCGCCGGTTGCGATTATCGGCTGCACCGCCAGTTCAAAACGGTCCTCGTGCAGCGCCGATTGCATCTGCCGCAACCACTGGATATCGCCCCGCTCCCGTGCGATGGCCTCGTCGCGTGCCGAGTAGACGTGTACCTGCCCGCGGCCGCGCTGTTTCGCAACATAGCAGGCGGAGTCGGCGGCACTCATTATGTCCTGCAGGGTGCCGCTGGTCTGTGTGATCTCGACGAGACCGATGGAAATGCCGACGTTGAAAATCTTGTCCTTCCAGACGAAGCGATAATCGGACACGGCGTTGCAGATATCCGCAGCTATCTGCCCCGCCTTTTCAATCGGACAGCCGATCAGCAGAGTGCCGAACTCGTCGCCGCCGAGCCTGCCGACAAAGTCGGAATCCCGCACCTGGTCCTTGATCAGCGCCGCAATCTCGCGAAGCATGTTGTCACCGGCCAGGTGACCGCAACTGTCATTCACCGCCTTGAACCGGTCCAGATCCATGTAGCACAGTATGTGAACACCCTCCTCGGTGTGCACGGCATCCATTGCTTCCTGCAGGCGCCGCTCGAACTCGCGCCTGTTAATCAACGCCGTCAGCGGATCGTGCGTGGCCTGGTAACTCATTTGCCGGGTCAGGCCCCGGATCTCGCTGACATCATGGAAAACGACGACCGTACCGGAAATGCTGTTGCCCGGACCCTTGATCGGCGACGCGGTAATCTCGATCGAATGTTCCTGCTCGCCGTCACGGCTGACCAGCAGCGCCCGCCGGCCCATATTGACCCGGCGCCGCATGGCGAGGCAGCGCTCGACCGGATCACCCAGCGAGCGCCGGTCTCCCTCATCGATCAGCGAGAAAATATCACTGATCCGCAATCCAGCAGCGCTGTCCCGGTCAGCGCCGGTCATGCCCTCCGCGGCGCGGTTCATGTAGTCGATCCGGCCTTCATTGTCGGTCGTGATAACGCCCTCGGAAATGGATTCCAGCGTGTACTGCGCCTGGCGTTTGCTGCGGCTCAGTGAGACTTCCAGGCTCTTCCGGTAACTGACGTCGCGGGCGATCGTCAGGATGACCTCGCTGCCGCGGTACTCAATGGTCGAACTCTGCGCCTCGACCCAGAGCCCCTGGTCGTTGCCGTTGATCAGCTGGATTTCGAGGCGATTCGGTACGCTTTGTCCGGCAAGCTTTCTCGAAATGGTTTTGCGGAACAGGGCGCGGTACGCGGGCTTTACCAGGTCGGCAATCTGGCGACCTTCGAGCTGGTCCGGACTCAGGCCGATGAGGCTCGCAGCACTGTCATTCGCCAGCAGAATCCGGTCGTCGTGTATCAGCACAATCTCAGGGATTGTTCGCACGAAATCGGCAAACAGCCGGTCACGATCGAGGATCTCCGCATCCCGATCGCCGATTGCATCAAACAGCTTGTTGACGGTCGACGCGAGTACTGCCACGGAACGTTCATCAGGAACGTCCAGCCGCCGGCCAACCGATGAGTCCGCCGAGACTGCAACCAGTTCGTCATTCAGGAGTTGCAAGCGCCGTTCGAGGCGCCGTCTCGAGACCAGCGCCACGACCGCTGCAACTGTCGCAATCGCCAGCAAAATCGAGACGGCGACGACGATGTAGGCCATCATGTCAGCACCGCCTTTGCCAGACAGTCTCTACAAGTGGTATTGCCGGCAGGAAAGGGTTCACAATACAGAAAGCGCAATTTTACTGGCAGATTCCTTCCGGCATTGCGACAGTGAAATGCCATTAGATAGTCATTTGTTATTATGCGCTCGGGCAGAATTGCCTGTGGCAGAAAGACAGGAAACTGCCGAGCATAGTAATGTGTTCGGCCAAGGATATCGCAGCTGTAGCGGTGCACTGCAGCAATTCACCATAATTCGGGAATGCCTGGCACGGGCCCACTGACAACCGGCGGCAAAACGCGCTGGTCGCGGCATTTTTTATGATAAAAACAGGAGTTTACAGCACCTTGCATAGCACCACTCTTCAGTCCGCACGCCGTCATATGGTGGAGCAGCAGATTTCGTACCGCCGATGTGACGGATGCCGGCGTGCTGGCGCTCTACGACAGCATACCCCGTGATTTTTTTGCGCCGGTAGAGTACCGCCAGCTCGCCTATGCCGACAGCGCGATCCCTTTGGGCCACGGCGAACATATGATGGTGCCGATCGTCGAGAGCCGGATGATCCAGGCACTCGATGTCGATCCGCGTCACGAAGTGCTTGTTGTTGGCACCGGCAGCGGCTTCGTGACCGCCTGCCTCGCGCGGCTCGTAAACGAGGTCACCAGCATCGACATTCACCGGGATTTCGTTGACTCGGCGTCCGCGAAACTGAAGGAACTTGGCATCGACAATGTGTCGTTGGCGGTTATGGATGCCTGCCGCGACCTGCCGCCAGGACCCTTCGATGCCATCGCCGTCACGGGATCCCTGCTGACACTGGACGCGCGTTACATCGCAGCGCTCAAACCCGGTGGCTGGCTGTTCCTGGTAACCGGCGACGCGCCCATCATGGATGCGCAGCTCATTGTCCGTGATAGTGACGAAACCTGGCACGCAACCAGCCTGTTTGAAACGATGCTCACACGCCTGGCGAATGCCGACAGCCCCACCCTGTTTCGCTTTTGAAGCCCCGGGAAACCGAATCTCATGCTGCGGCATCCAATAAAAACAGGGGGCGATGAGTGGTTGAAGAACTGAGCCCGGCCGGGTACCTGAGCCTGCAGCAGGATGGCGAACTTTGGCAGCTGGTCGACGTCCGAGAATCGTGGGAGACGGAAATCGCTGCAATTGACGGAGCGTTGCACATTCCAATGAGTGAAATTCCTGCGCGATACCGGGAGCTCGACGCCGCAAAGCCGGTCGCCCTCCTGTGCCATTCGGGTGCTCGCAGCGCCCGGGTCGCCGGCTTCCTGGCGCAGCAGGGATTTTCGCGCGTCGCCAATATTTCAGGCGGTATCGATCAGTGGTCGGTTGAGATCGATCCAGCCATCCCGCGCTATTGATGAAGCGGCCCGCGCGCTGCACTACCACACTTGACTGATATGGTGATATAGTTAACCATAACACCTACTCCTGACCAGACCTCGCCCAACGGTGGACAGATAGCATGAAAAAATCGATAAAAGTCCGGTACCTGCTCGCAGGCCTCGCAACAGTCCTGTGGTCCCAGACGGTTCCGGCAGAGTCGCTGCTGGAGGTGTACCAGCAGGCCCTGCAGAGCGATCCGCTGATCCACGAGGCAGAGTCGCGCCGCCTGGCGGCACTCGAGGCCGTGCCTCAGGCCCGCAGCCTGCTGTTGCCGCAGGTCAATGCCGGGGCAGTAATGCAGATGGCGTCGTCGGACGGTCGCGAGATATTCCAGGACAGCACCGGTATTGGCGTTGCGACATCCGAGGCGACAAGAGAAACCGTCGGGTGGGAGGTCAATCTGAGCCAGACCCTGTTCCGCTGGGACCAGGTCGTCAACCTGAAGCAGGCCCACAAAATTGTCGCGCGTGCGGAAGTGGAGCGCGAAGCCGCGCAACAGGACCTGATTGTGCGGGTAGCACAGCGTTACTTCGATGTGCTGGCCGCGGAGGATCGGCTGACGTCGATCCACGCAGACCGCCGCGCCATCGCGCGCCAACTCGAACAGGCCAGGCAACGATTCGAAGTGGGGCTGATCGCGATAACGGACGTGCAGGAGTCGCAGGCCGCGTACGACCAGTCGGTCGCCTCGGAAATCGGCGCCAAGCGTGAACTGGCGACCGCGCGCGAGCTGTTGCGTGAAGTAACCGGGCAGTACGTGCCCGAACTTGCTGCGCCGAAAGAAGATTTCCCGTTACCTACGCCGAACCCGAGTGACGAGGAAAGCTGGATCGAGCTCGCGATGGACCAGAACCTGACCGTTATTGCCAGCCGTATCGACGAGCAGATAGCGCGTGATGAAATCGCGTTTCGCCGCACCGGCCATTACCCGACGCTCGAACTCGTTGCCAGTTACCGGGATTCCCAATCGGATATCACTGACCAGATTCGTGACGGCGCGCCGTTCCCGGATTTCGACACCGAAAGCCAGGGTGATTCCATCGGGCTGCAGATTTCCGTGCCATTGTTTTCCGGCGGCGGCACATCGTCGCGCGTCAGGGAAGCCGTCTATCTGCACCGGGCATCCAGGGAACAACTCCAGCGCGTTGCGCGCGAGACCGAGCGGCAGACCCGGGATGCATACCTCGGCGTGCTGTCCGAAATCAGTCGCGTAAAAGCCCTCGAGCAGGCTGTTTCGTCAAGCCGGACCGCACTGGAAGCCACGCAGGCCGGTTTCGACGTCGGTACCCGTACGATCGTCGATGTCCTGAATTCCCAGCGCGCGTTGTACCTTGCCATTTCGAACTATTACCAGAGCCGCTATGCCTACGTGGCGAATGTTCTGCGCCTGAAGCAGGCGGCGGGCACCCTGAAAGTCCAGGATCTTGAGCAGATCGACCGTTGGCTTGAAGAGCGCAAGCCACCGGAAGAAAAGTTCGCCGAAGAAGAACCCGTTACAGAAGGCTAGCCGCCCGGTACCCCCTGCCGGGAGGCCTTTGCGTGAAATAAAGCGGACCGAAGGGAGCCATTCCTCCAAAGGCCTCCCGGCAGGGGGTACCGGGGCTCCTCAGTGAGCGCTGCCGGCATGCACGTTGTCGACCAGGGGCTCAAGTAGCACTAGCAGCTTCTTCAGCGAGCCACGATTGTTCAAGACTATGTCCCGGCCTTTATCGCCGATTGCCTCTGCTTCATCGGGATTGCCGAACAATCGCGAAATCGCCGCGGCAAGTGCGTCTGAACTGTCGACGATGATCGACGCACCGATGGTTGCAAACATGTTGGCAATGTCTTCGGTGTTGAACAGGTGGGTACCGGTAATCACTGGAAGGCCAAGCGCTGCCGGTTCCAGCAGGTTGTGGCCACCTACAGGCACCAGCGTTCCGCCAACAAAAGCGACATCGCTGGCCGCATAGAACAGCGGCAGTTCGCCCATTGTGTCCGCGAGAAACACAGAGTCCGACGCGGCGCATGACTTTTTCGAGGTCCTCGTGACGAAATGTATATCGCGCCGGGACAATAGCGACGCCACGGCGGAAAATCGTTCAGGATGACGGGGCACGAGTACGAGAAGGGCATCCGGCCGGGCCTCGAGAATCCTGCTGTGGGCATCGAGTACCTGGCTCTCTTCGCCTTCATGCGTACTGGCCGCGATCCACACGGGCCGGCCCGGCCATAGCCTGTTTCGCAGTTCCCTGCCGTGCTCTGCAAGGTTGTCGGGCAGTGCAACGTCGAACTTGATATTGCCGGTAACCCAGGTGCGTTCCGGGGCCGCGCCGAGTGACATGAAGCGGTCCGCATCTGCCTGGCTTTGTGCGGCAATCAGGATGCCGTGAGACAGCGTCTCCCGGAACAGCGGCAGCAAGCGACGGTACTTGCCTACTGAACGCGGCGAAATCCTCGCACTGACCAGTATCAACGGGATGCGGCGCTTGCCGCAGGCATGGTAAAGATTGGGCCAGATTTCTGTTTCCATGATCAATGCAAATGCAGGCTTTACCGAATTGAAAAATCGTGCGACCGCATTCGGTGTTTCGAACGGTATATAGCAGTGAACAACGTCATCGCCAAACAACGCCCGGACGCGCTCGGCACCGGTTGGTGTAACCGTCGTCACCAGAACCTGCCGGTCCGGAAAGCGTTTTAGAAGCGTGCGTATAAGCGGTACCGCTGCCTGTACCTCGCCGACCGAGACTGCATGCAGCCATACACTGCCAGGGTTCAGTGAAGGATAACCAAACCCGAACCGTTGCCCGACACGGTCGAGGTAGGCGCGGTTGCCCAGTCCGCGCAACAGCCAGTAGAGGGCGTAAACCGGTAACAGCAGGTAGGTCAGGATCGCGTAGGTGATGCGCATGGCTGCCTACTTCGTTGTAACTGGCCGGGCGTCAATTGTGACCGCAACGTGCCGGTCAGCCCCTGACGCCTGTGCAACAGGCGCTCTGTCAGACACCTGGCCCGGTTTATTCATGAACGTTTGGCTCTGGTGGTAAGCTGAGGCGCACCCCGGGGAGGACTTTTCAGGGACGCTGTGAATACGTCCCTGTACGCTCTGTGCCGGACGTCCCTGTCCGGCACAGCCTGAAAGCCTCCACGGGCACACCTTCGCCCCGGTCATCGTGCCGTTCATGAAAATCCGGGCTAGGAGTTGCGCGTAAACGAATGAGGCGAGGGTGTCCAGTTCGAGTCCGGTTTTTTCGGATCGTACTGAGGAGCGCAGTGGTGGCTCTACGCGCAGAGAGGACCGGTGCAGTAGGTGCAGCCATCCATCATGACCGCCGCCGCCGTGTTGCATTTGGTGCAGAGCTGCGCGCCTTCGGGATAGTCGCTTTTCGAAAACGCATCCTTTTGACGGGCTGCTGCTTCAAACTCGGCACGCTTTTCCTCGATCAGTTTCTGCTGGTGCGAATCCAGCTCCGGCTTCGCCAGCATGCCGATCAGGACAAGGTGCTTCTCGACGACGTAGCCCAACTCGGCAATGATCGATGGCATGAATTTGCCACCGGGCTTCCAGTAACCACCGCGCGGATCGAAAACAGCTTTCAATTCATCGACCAGGAACGTCACGTCGCCGCCCTTGCGGAATACGGCGGAGATGATCCTCGTCAGCGCGACGATCCACTGGTAGTGGTCCAGGTTCTTCGAGTTGATGAACATCTCGAACGGACGCCGCTTCTCGAATTCGGTACCTTCGTTCAGGACAATATCGTTGATTGTCACGTACATGGCATGGTCCGAGACCGGCGTCTTGACCTTGTAGGTCGAGCCGATGAGCATCTCCGGACGCTCAAGCTTTTCATGCATGCGGATGATTTCCGCGCCACCGCCCTCGGCTGGCTGTCGCTGCAGTTCGGGTTTCGCCGCCTTGTCCTTGTCGGCAGGCTGTTTGACTGCATAACCGACAATCTTCTTGTCTATTTTTATCGTGCTCATGATCCTGTTGACCTTGGAGTACTCTGCGCGAAACGCGTCAGAATTTGCCGTAGTAGCCTTCCTTCAGGGCATCGAAAAGATTCGCCGCGGTGTGAACCTCGCCGTCATACTCGATTTCCTCGTCTCCTTTCAGTTCCAGCTCGGAACCATCCTCGAGCGTAAAGCTGTAGACCGTATTCTTAAGGTCGCGCTCCTTGACGAGCACGCCCTGGAAAGCCTCCGGATTGAAACGGAACGTTGTGCACCCCTTGAGCCCCTGCTCATAGGCGTACATGTATATATCCTTGAATTCCTCGTACGAATAGTCGGTCGGCACATTCGCCGTCTTTGAGATCGAGGAATCTATCCATCGCTGCGCGGCTGCCTGTATATCAACGTGCGCCTTCGGCGAGATGTCGTCGGCAGTGACGAAATAGTCCGGCAACGCCGTTTCCACTTCGGGGCCGTCCTCCCCCGCCTCGGGAATCGCTTTCGGATTGATGAGCTCCCGATACGACAGCAACTCGAATGAAAATACGTCGACCTTTTCCTTGCTCTTCTTGCCCTGTCGTATGACATTGCGGAAGTAGTGATGAGCAAAGCTCGGCTCAATGCCATTGCTGGCGTTATTCGCGAGCGACAGCGAAATGGTGCCCGTTGGTGCGATGGAACTGTGATGCGTGAAGCGCGCGCCGGTGCTCGCGAGCTTTTCGACCAGCGCCGGCGCTTCTCCGGCGATGCGTTGCATGTAACGGCTGTAGCGAGCATGCAGGACCTTTCCGGTCACTTTGTCGCCCGGCTTGAATCCGTCGGCAATCATCTCGGGGCGCTTCGCCAGCATTTCCTGGGTCACGGTGAACTCTTCGGTCATGATCGGTGCCGGGCCTTTTTCAATGGCAAGCGCCAGCCCCGTTTCCCAGCCCGCCAGCGCCAGCTGTCTCGCCACTTCCCCGGTAAACTCCACCGACCTGGGGTCACCGTATGTCATGCGCATCATGGTGATGGTCGAACCGAGTCCAAGAAAGCCCATGCCGTGGCGCCGTTTGCGTGTGATCTCATCGCGCTGGCGCGACAATGGCAGGCCGTTGATCTCGACAACGTTGTCGAGCATGCGCGTGAACACACCAACGACCTTGCGATACCGCTCCCAGTCGAAACGTGCTTTTTCCGTGAACGGGTCAATGACAAACCGCGTCAGGTTGATTGAGCCAAGCAGGCAGGAACCGTACGGCGGCAAAGGTTGTTCGCCACACGGGTTCGTCGCCCGGATATTCTCGTCGAACCAGTTGTTGTTCATTTCATTGACGCGGTCGATCAGCACGAAACCCGGCTCGGCGAAATCGTACGTGGACGCCATGATCACATCCCAGACACGCCTCGCGGGCATCGTACGATAGATCTTGCAGGCAACGAGACCGGCTGCATTGCGCACGTAATTCGTCTGGCTCCGGCCACTCGCGCCATACAAACTGGGAATCGGTCGCTGACATCGAGGCCGTCCTGGTCAACTTCCTTGCGTGTCACCGGAAACGCGACTTTCCACTCGCCGCCGTTCTGCACGGCCCGCATGAATTCGTCGGTGACCAGCAGCGACAGGTTGAACTGCCGCAAACGCCCGTCCTCGCGCTTGGCAAGAATAAAGTCCATGACGTCCGGGTGGCCGACATCGAAGGTGCCCATCTGTGCACCGCGGCCGCCGCCCGGCCGACGACACGGTGAAACACATCTTGTCGTAGATATCCATGAACGACAGCGGGCCGGATGTGTAGGCACCGGCACCCGTTACATAAGCGCCTTTCGGGCGCAGCGTGGAAAACTCATAGCCGATGCCACAGCCGGCTTTCAGCGTCAGGCCGGCCTCGTGCACCTTGTTCAGGATATTGTCCATCGAATCGCCGACGGTGCCGGAGACGGTGCAGTTGATCGTCGACGTCGCGGGTTTGTGCTCCTGCGCACCGGCGTTGGAATGATGCGCCCGGCCGGTATTGCGCCGGTCCGCAATGCCCAGAGAAACTTCTCGTACCAGGTGTCTCGCAGCGGCTCGGCCTCTACATCGGCCAGTGCCCGGGCGACTCGCTTGTAAGTATCGTCCGTGGTCTGATCGATGGGTGAGCCATCTTTAGCGCAAAGCCGGTATTTCGCCTTCCATATATCCAGCGACGCCGGCTGGAATGAGATATCGCCAACCGTTGCAGCGTCCATATTTACCGCGGACTTCATATGGCCCTTCTCTCCCTGGCACTCCCTTCCGGAAACCCCAATTATCGTTTCTGTGTCATCCTGAATTTAGGCGCACAGATCCCCGCTTGCCGTGGCCCCAAGCCACACGACAAGTGCCTGCAAAGGCTCAAGTTTCTTTACGATGTCCGACACAAGATGTTGTGTCTGTCTGGGCACAAGATTATGCCCGTTGCCGATGACTGTCAAGGCCCGAACTCATTTTTTCGCAGGCGTTTTACTTATTATAATTCAGTAAGTTATAGAATATTTTAGAAAAACTTCTTTAAAATCAGGGGAAAAAAGACGCGAATGGATTGCACACCGCAATGCACAACATCTAGTAGCATTAAGTGAAACGGAATCGACGGCGGAAAACCGGTCACAACCGCCTGCTGCGCGGGGCCGCCACCCTTGAAAACAGCAGTAAAGAGCCTATTGTCAGACGGGTTTGCGGCGACCGGACAGTATGACGAAAGCGCTGTGGCGGACATCAATCAGCGATGAACACTGCTAGCGTATTGCGAGCCGGGGAACTTTTCGCCGGACGCGGCTGTCCGCCACCATGTCGAAATGACGGGTCGTCGCTTACGAATTGCGGTCGCCGACAGATCTCAAACATGAACATGCCTCGCTACAGGGAATAGTTGATGAAATATACCTTTCGATATGCAGGGCCCGCGCTGGTCCTGGCCGTTGCCGTCCTGACCATTACAGTCCTGTCTGTTTCGGTTCTGCCTAACCGCGCCGATGCGCAACCGATGCAAAGCCTGGCGCCGCTCGTAAAGCGCGCTTCGCCCGCCGTCGTCAATATACGCGTCAGCCAGACGGTTGAGGCTGGATCACCCTATTCCGACGAAATGTTCCGCCGCTTTTTTGGCCTGCCCGATGTACCGGGAGGTTCGCGCGAGGTCGCAAGTGCCGGGTCAGGCGTCATTGTTGATGCCGGGAACGGCTACATATTGACCAACCACCATGTCGTCGACGGCGCCGATAAAATCCAGATTTCCCTTTACAACGACGAAACGCTCGACGCAGAGATTGTCGGCTCGGATGCGGCAACGGACATTGCCGTACTGAAAGTCGAATCTGATGAATTGATCGAACTGCCGATTGGCGACTCGAGCTCCGTCGAGGTCGGAGACTTTGTCATAGCCATCGGCAATCCGTTCGGACTGGGGCATACCGTCACGTCCGGCATCGTCAGCGCACTGGGACGAACCGGCATCAGCCGCGGCACAGGTACCAGTGTCATCGAGGATTTCATCCAGACCGATGCATCAATTAATCCTGGCAATTCGGGTGGCGCACTGGTCAACATGAACGGTGAACTGGTTGGCATCAACTCTGCCATTATCAGCCGCACCGGCGGCAACATCGGCATCGGCTTCGCAGTACCGACGGAAATTGCGCAATCGATAATGCAGCAGATCATCGACTTCGGTGAGGTTCGGCGCGGGCTGCTGGGAGTCACGATTCAAACCATCGACCGGGAAACTGCAGAGGCTCTGGGTGCCGAAGTAACCAGCGGCGCATTGATCACCGGGATTGAACCGGAGTCCGCGGCCGAAGAGGCCGGGCTGCGCGTCGACGACATCATCGTACAGGTCAATGGCAAGAAAATCGGCGGCGCCAGGGAACTGGCGAATTCGATCGGATTGAAGGGATCGGGCGACGAGGTCACCATCGACTATCTGCGTGGCGGTGACCGGCGTTCGGCGAGCGCAACGCTCGGTGAGGCGACGGCCCGCCGCAGCGATGGCAACGACATACATCCCGGGCTTGAAGGCGCGCAGTTTGCGGCCGCGAGCAACGGCGTTGAGGTTTCGGTGGTCGAACCGGGCAGCCCCGCCGCACAGCGCGGCCTGCGGCCGGGCGACATTGTGACCGCCGTGAACCGGCAGCGCATCGATACGCTGGAGCAATTGCGCAGCATCGCACAGGACAATCGCATCCTGTTCCTGCTGGTACAACGCGACGACCGCACCCTGATGCTGCAGATACGGTAGACGGCCCGTTCGAATTCCCGACGCAGCCACTGAAGACCCGTGCGTCGGGGTGTCTCACCGCGCGGGTTTCCCGCGTCCAGAAGTCTGCGCGGTAGAAGCCGAATGGGCTGCGGCTGCCCCATCCGAGGTACGATGGCAGCGATTCGCGCAATACCCAATTGCCCTTTGGCTCGCCAGGTACTCGATGACCCATTTTCATGCCCGCTTCGAGCTTACCCGCAACAATCATTCTGCTGTGCCTGTTGTCCGCGCCCGCCACCGCCGATCGCCTCGACGAGCAGCGTGACGCCTTTCGCACATTCTATCCGCAGGCGGAACTGGGTATTTGGGACCTCACATCCGCCCGGCAGGCGTTGCTTGAGGACTACGTGCTGTGGCCCGATCTTCGCGCAGCCTGGCTGCGTGCCACCCTTGCGACGGCGAGCGCGACCGAAATCGACGCGTACCTCCAGCAATACCTACCGCTGAAGCCGGCGCGTGCATTGCGCTACCGCTACGCATTACAACTGGCGAAGAGCGGTAACGCCGACCGCTTCCTCGACCTCTATAACAGGCATTACCGCGATCTCAAAATTCCGCGGCTCGACTGCCTCGCGCTGCAATTGTCAATCGATGCGGGCGATGGTGAACCTGTACTTCCGCAGGCACGGGATCTTTGGCTGGTCGGTCACAGCCAGGCAGAGGAATGCGACCCTGTCTTCGAATACCTGCGCGCGTCCGGCCAGCTGGACGAGTCACTTTACAAAGAACGTTACGCGCTCGCGATCGAAGCACGGTCCTTGTCGCTGGCGCGCTACCTGGCCCGTTCATTGCCCGCTGAGTTTCATGAGGATGCATTGAACTGGAGCGCCGCGTACGGCGATTCCCTCAAGTTCCTCGAGGGCCACGAATCCCGTGCCAACAACGAGACACATCGTCGCCAGCTAATCGCTGCGATCGAAATGCTGTCCTATGATCAGCCGGATGCTGCCGACGAACACTGGGACCGCATACGTTCGCATTACCGCTTTGCAGCCCCCCAGCGGGCATTGGTCGCACGCCACATCGCGCTCTGGATGGCCCGAAATCACCGGAGTGACAGCAAAGCCTTCCTGGACGACTTGCCGGACGCTGCCGTTGATACGGAGGTACTGCGCTGGCGCGTGCGCGATGCATTGCGCCGCCATGACTGGCCGTCCGTCGTGACAGCCGTGCAGGCACTGCCGGATCAAGAACGCCAGTCCGACCAATGGCAGTACTGGCGCGGCATCGCATTAGCCGAGCAGGGCAAGTCGGCCGCGGGGCTTGCAATCCTGCAGCGCATAGCTGCCGAACGCAGCTATTACGGGTTTCTTGCGGCCGACGAGTTGCGGGTCGGATATGCATGGTCGCATAAGGCCCTGGAACCCGACGATGCGATCACTAAGGCATTAGCGGGGCGCGAAGACCTGGTCCGGGCACGCGAACTGTTCCTTGTCGGCCTCGAAAGCCAGGGCCGGTCCGAGTGGGATACCACTGTGGAGCAGCTGAACCCGGAGGCCCAGGTGCAGGCCGCGATACTTGCCGGACGCTGGGGCTGGCACTCACGTGCAATCGCGACGGCCGCGATAAACGAACGTTACGACGACCTCAACCTCCGATACCCGCTCGCCTTCGCCAGCCAGTTCGAGCAATACGCCAGCGACGCTGGCATAGCGCAAAGCTGGGCGTACGGAATAGCGCGCAGCGAAAGCCTGTTTATGCGCGATATCCGGTCAGGCGCCGGTGCTATCGGCATCATGCAGCTGATGCCGTCGACCGCGCGTCGCACGGCGCGCCTTCTGCGCCAGCCTTACAACGGTTTTATTACACTGACGGATGCCGGCAGCAACATCCGGCTCGGCACTTCGTACCTGGCTGAAATGTACAACCGTTTTGACAATCACCGGGTACTGGCTACCGCCGCTTACAATGCCGGACCGTTGCGCGTTGAACGCTGGCTGCCGCAGGGACGCGAGGTCGACGCCCGCATCTGGATCGAAACGATCCCCTACCAGGAAACACGCGATTACGTGCGCCGGGTACTTGCCGCTGACACGATCTTTCACTGGCGCCTGGCCGGTGAAACGCGACGCATGTCCGCCGTACTGATACCGGTCAGCGACGCACCGCGGCTTGCGCAGTTGTCGGCTGAGTAGCGTTACGCTGTTCAGGAATGCTCAATTCGCTTGCCACTACCGGGATATCCGGGCTAAAGCAGTCGCGCGCTGCGGGGCAGGAAGTTCTGCAAGCTCCTCGACGGCGCTGTAGAAACAGGCAAGCTTCTCGTCGCAGTCGTCGTAAACACCCATGAAGGCCGCAACGCTGCCGCGATACAGGCCAAGCGATACCAGCCGCGCGTTGTTCAGTTCGCCCTGAAGCCAGTTCGGACCCGCGCCGGACTCAGCGAGCATGGCCGCCTCCGCTGACAGTGTCTGCAAGCGCTCGCTTTTTTCCCTGCGCATCTCATGGGCTGGCAGGTCGGATGCGTAGAGTGCCTCAAGGTCGCTGCGGGCACGATGGACAAGCGAGGTCATCGACTGCAGCATGGCCTGGCGCGCGTTCCATTGCCGCAACGCGTCGGACTGCTCCCGTGCCGACAACCATCGTTCGAGACCGATTTCCTCCACCGCGGACGCAAAAGATTCATTGAACTCGGTGTCATCCCTGATATAGAGATGCTGGTGAGCGAGTTCATGGAACAACAGGCCCACCAGTTCGACGTCATCCCGCCGCATCATCGTGTTAAGTATCGGATCGTCAAAACGCCCGAGCGTTGAGTACGCAGCAACGCCTCCGACGAACGTGTCGTAGCCCTTCCCGCGCAGCGAGCGCGCGAATTGAACGGCTTTGTCCTCGGAAAAGTATCCGCGATAGGCAACACAGCCGACTATCAGGTAGCACCAGGTCTCCGGTTCCAGAGAAAACTCAGGGGCGGCGATGACGTTCCAGACAACGTAGTCGCGACCGATGTCCGCATAGGTCGTGTAGCTGCCATTCTCGGGGAGCAACAGCTCGTCACTGGCAAATTGCCGTGCCGATTGCAGCGTCGAAAGTCTTGCCGCCAGTTCCGGCGGTGTCGCGGGATTTGCAATCACGTCCCCAATCGGCTCGCGGTGGCGCAGCACATCAAGCTGGCCGCGGGCCGCCTGCACGTAATAGCAGCCTGCTCGTCAACATGACCGCCAGCATCAGAACGGATGCAAGACAGGTGCGCCGGACGCCGGCGGCACCGGCAACGGGGAATGGACTGATGCTCATTTTGCGGTATCGCGACGGCTGCGAAAAGTTAGAATCACGGCATGGAAGTGTACCTTGTAGGCGGGGCCGTCCGGGATGAATTGCTCGGCTTGCCGGTAAAAGAACGCGACTGGTGCGTTACCGGCGCAACGCCGGAAGAGATGGTCGCGCTGGGCTACCGGCCCGTCGGCAAGGACTTTCCGGTGTTTTTGCATCCGGACACCGCGGAAGAATACGCGCTGGCACGCACGGAACGAAAATCCGGACGGGGCTACCACGGTTTTCAGTTTGATACGTCCGCCGGCGTAACAATCGAGGACGACCTTGAGCGACGCGACCTGACAGTCAATGCCATGGCGCGCGATGGCGATGGCGCGCTGATCGACCCGTTCAATGGCCGTGCCGATATCGAGGCGCGACAGTTGCGCCATGTGTCCGACGCCTTCGGTGAAGACCCGGTCCGCGTACTGCGTGCCGCGAAATTCGCGGCGCGCTTTGCCGGGCTCGGCTTTAATGTGGCCGAAGAAACACGGCTACTGATGGCCGCAATGGTCGCTAACGGGGAAGTTGCCGAACTGGCGCCCGACCGGGTCTGGAAGGAAACCCAGGCCGCATTGCTGAACAACAACCCGCAGGTGTTCTTTCAGGTGCTCAGGGACTGCGATGCGCTCGCCGTCGTATTTCCTGAAATCGACGCGCTGTTCGGCATACCGCAGCCGCCACGCTGGCACCCGGAGATTGATTGCGGCGTGCACACGTTAATGGTCGTCGAGCAGGCCGCTGCACTGAGTCCGGAGCTGGACGTGCGGTTTGCGGCGCTGGTTCATGACCTCGGCAAGGCAAAGACACCCGTAGAGAAACTCCCGGCACATCACGGCCATGAGCGGCGCAGCGTCAACCTGGTTCGTGCCCTGTCCCGCCGGCTGCCGGTGCCGGGTGCCGCCCGCGACCTGGCGCTGCTGGTTGCCGAATTTCACGGCCATTGCCATCGCGCACTGGAACTCAAGCCCGAAACTATCCTGAAACTGTTCGAACGCTGCGACGCTTTCAGGCGGCCGGATCGTTTTGCGCGTTTCCTCACGGCGTGCGAAGCCGACGCCCGCGGGCGCACCGGTCTCGAGGATCGCGCCTATCCACAATCAGCCTACCTGGCAGGCGCACTGCAGGCGGCCGCTGCCGTCACGGCAGACGAACTGGTCGCCAAAGGTCTATCTGGCGCGGACATCGGACGAGGCATGCAAGCCAAACGCCTGGCGGTCATCACCGGCTACAAAAAGTCGCAACAACCACCACAGTCCTGACGCATCCACTCAAGGCCCGAGCCTCGTGTCCGGGCCAGGGTTCACATCACACAAGCACGAACAGAATTACCCCTGCAAGCACGAGCCGGTAAATCGCGAACGGCAGCAAACCAATGACCGTCACGAAGCGCATGAAGAATTCGATACTGATGTAGGCAACGATGCCCGAGACAAGCGCACCAATACCGAGCTGCCCCCATGCGATAGCGGAACCCTCAAGCAATAATGAGATGACCTTGTAACCACAGGCCAGCATGATGACAGGCGCGGACAGCAGGAACGAAAACCGTGCGGCGTCCTGCCGCTGCAAGCCAAGCGCAAGGCCCACGGTAATCGTGATACCGGAGCGCGACGTGCCCGGTATCAGCGCCGCCGCCTGGGCAAGGCCGATCAATACGGCGTCCCGGATCCGGACATCCGTAATGATGCGGGTGCGGCGTCCGTAGCGATCAGCAAGCGCCATTAGCACGCCGAAGGTGGATAACGTTACGACAATGACGCCCGGATGACGCAGGTTCATCTCGATCCAGCCGGCGAACAGCAGACCGGCAATAGCCGCGGGCACGGTGCCGATACCGATGGCAAGCGCCATGCGCGCGCTGGCTGCTCTGGACGTTACCTGTGACGACGTGGCCGGCACCGCGCAGCAGTCCCATGAGGTCGCGAAAGAAGTAAATACAGACCGCACCGAGCGACCCGAGATGGACAGCCACATCGAATAACAGGCCCTGGTCTGCCCAGCCCATGAAGGCCGGCACCAGCACCAGGTGGCCGGAGCTGGAAATCGGCAGGAACTCGGTCAGCCCCTGTACGATGGCCAGCACTACGATTTGTAACATTGTCACTTGAGGTTCCTTGTGCTTATGCCCTGGCCCCGACTATTCATGAATCGTCCGGACCTGGGGTGTGTTCCATCACAATGCGTGCGACCGGTCTGCCGCGGCAAGACGGTCAAGGGCGGCCACGTTACCGCGGCTGAACGCCATGCACTTGAAGTTCTCGCCCATTTCGCCGGGCAGCGTAAGCAACTTCACCTCGCTCGACAACTGTAAACGCGTGGCCGCATCCGCGTGCTCGAGGCCGGCGAGTTCCTCGCTCAAGCCGCCGTGCATGAGGAAGTGTGCCTGGCTGACGTAGGCTTCGAGCTTCAGTCCGGCCCCCGTTCCGGCTTCGGCCACTCCGGTGAAGTCGACCCAGGCCGTCAGGTCCTGGATGCCGGGCCAAATCAGTGCATCATTGTGCGCGCGATGCCGGAAATGACAGCGCAGCCAGCCGCCGTTGCGGTCGGCGGCGTAGTATTCGTGCCGCGCCACGCCGTAATCAAAAAGAAACAGATACCCTGCCGCCAGGCATCCCGCAAGGTCGTCAATCCAGCCGCGCAGACCGGGGGAAAGTTCCGACACGTAGCCATCGGGCAGCCGGTGGCCGAGATCGGCCTCGATCCGGGCAACGGACGCAGTGAGCCACTCCGGTGCGTCCGCGCGGCACCAGCGGAATTCTTCGCCGTCGGCTGTGACACGAAGCTGGTCCACACCCGTCCTGGTGCGCGCAAATCGCTCGACCGGCAGCGCATCAGCCACTTCGTTCGCCACAACAACGCCATTAAACGATTCAGGCAGGCAATCGATCCATTCGACACGGGACAGGAGGTGCGGCAATTCCGCAGCAATGTGTCGCTGCTGCCGCTCGCCCAGGTCCGCCGATACCTCGAGGATTTGATACGTAGACGGCAGCGCGCCAAGTTCTTCCAGTTTTCTCAGCAACTGGACCGGCAACGCGCCGCTGCCGGGACCCAGTTCGAGCACGTCACCCCGGTCCTGCTGCGTCAGCAACGGCGCGATCTGCCGCGCGAGGACATTGCCGAATAGCGCGGAACGCTCGGGTGCGGTCACAAAATCACCGTCACCGCCGAACTTCTGCGTGCCGGCCGCGTAATAGCCGAGCCCGGGCGCATACAGTGCGTGCTGCATGAATTCACCGAAACTGATACTGCCACCGCCATCCCGGATCAATGTCTTCAGGTGGTCGGCCACCCGCCGGCTGTGTTCCCGGCTTGCCGGTTCCGGTACCGGCAACCGGTCATTGCTTTTGTCATTGAGTTGCACGGCGTCGTAAGGTATCCAACAATGGCAGGACCGCATGCGGTCGAAAAACTATTCAATCATGCCGCAACGTAGCGGTACGGACAGGTCAATGAAAAAACCGGACAGCCTGCCGCTCGGCGGCAGGCGGGCTCTTGTTACCGGCGCATCAAAACGAATCGGCGCCCGGATTGCCACTCGCCTGCACGAGGCCGGCGCGACTGTCGGCATACATTATCGCAGTTCAGGCGATGCGGCCGCAGCGTTGCGCGACGGCCTGAACAAAATCCGTGCAGGCGGCGCTGAAACATTTGCCGCCGATCTCTGCCAATCCGCGCAGTCGGAGGACCTCGTCGCATCATTCACCGACTGGGCCGGGGGTATCGATATCCTCGTCAATAACGCATCCGCTTTCTACCCGACGCCGCTCGGCAGCATCACCGAAAGCGACTGGGACGAACTGATGGGCAGCAACCTGAAAGGCCCGCTGTTTCTGTCCCAGGCAGCCTTTCCCTGGCTTTCCCGGCAGGGCAGCGCGATCGTCAACCTCATCGACATACACGCGCAAAGGCCGTTGCGTAATCACGCGGTCTACGGTGCCGCCAAGGCCGGGCTCGCAATGCTGACCCGCTCCCTGGCCAAGGACATGGCGCCTGCCGTTCGCGTCAACGGTGTATCACCCGGTGCCATACTCTGGCCCGAGGACGGCATGACCGACTCCGCCAGGCAATCCATCTTAAGCCAAATCCCGCTCGCCCGAACGGGGGACCCCGACGATATTGCCGACTGCGTGCTCTACCTCGTTACTGCGCCATACGTAACCGGCCAGATCATTGCAGTGGACGGCGGACGCAGCATCGGGTGGTAGCACCACCGGGGGAGCACCGGTACCCCCTGCCGGGAGCCCTTTGGTGGAAATAAAGCGGACCGAAGGGAGCCATTCCTCCAAAGGGCTCCCGGCAGGGGGTACCGGTGCGGCGGGAGCTACGAATGAGGCCAGTCGAACCTGAGTTCGATTCGCTCAAGCGTATGGCCACCGCTGTTCATTTCCTCGAGGTGTTCGGCAAACGTGCGGCCGGTGACCGGGTGACGGGTTTCCGCGGCGATATCGACGAGGGGCCGCAGCACGAAGTCATAGACGAGTATGTCTTTACGAGGCAGCGGCGGATCGTCGGAGATAGTGTCTGACGAGAGCAACAGGTCGATGTCGAGCGTGCGGGATGCAACACGCTCGCCCTCGCGCACACGACCGGCACGCTCGTGCAGCTGCTCGAAATAGTCATTCAGTTCGCCTGGTGTTTGCGTCGCGTCGAACGCGGCAACCATGTTCAGGAAGTCGGCGCCGGAAAAACCGACTGGAGCATTGCGATAGACCGGTGACAGTGTCACTTCGCCAAAAGTCCTTCGCAGTTCGCGCACGGCAAATTGCAGGTTTTGGCGTGGCCTCAGGTTGCTGCCAATGCCGACATGGACCCGCGCCATCAGGTCAGGTTTCTTTGCTGCGCCGGATCAGTATGCCGACATCGCGCGAGCCGCGAATCGCGCCGGGCTTGTTTACCCGCACCTGCACCCATGGCACATCGAATTCATCCAGGACTATGGCGGCAATATTCTCGGCCAGCGTTTCCACCAGCTGGTAGCTCGAGTCGCCAACGAACTGCTGGACCCGCTTGGCAACCGCCTTGTAGTTCAGCGTATCTTCGATGTTGTCGGTAGCGGCGGCGCGACGGATGTCCGCGCCCATTTCAAGGTCTATGCTGATTGTTTGCCGGATCCGTCTTTCCCAGTCCCAGATACCAACGACGGTCTCTACCTTGAGGTCGTGCAGGAAAATCGTATCCATATCGGCAGGTTTCGCTTGCATCGTGTTCACGCCGCAACGGGCGGCTCCAGTTCATCGAGGCGCCAGCGTGCTTGCGCTTCTATCGCGGTCGGCGGCACGGCATCGGTGATGCGCAGGGCACCGGCCACGGCTATCATTGCGCCGTTGTCGGTGCAGAATTCCAGCCGGGGATAGTACACGCGGCCGTCGAAGCGCGCCGCCAGATCCTCCCGCAACAGTGTATTCGCGCCGACACCGCCGGCGACCACGATCCGCGTAAGCCCGGTCCGTGCTGCGGCCTGCAGCGTCTTGCCAACGAGCGTATCAACGGCGGCGCGCTGGAATGACGCGGCTATGTCGGCTTTCGATGCGTCCAGCCGGTCTTGTGCTTCGGCCTCGCGCACCGCCAGCATGACAGCGGTTTTCAGACCACTGAAGCTGAAGTCGAGTGCGGGGCGATGCAGCATCGGCCGCGGCAGGGTGACGGCGTCGTCCCGGCCGCCGGTTGCCAGTCGCGCTAGTGCCGCGCCGCCCGGATAGCCCAGACCCAGCAATTTTGCCGTCTTGTCGAACGCCTCGCCGACGGCATCATCGAGCGTCGTGCCAAGGACACGGTACCGGCCCACGCCGGCGACGCTGACGAGCATCGTGTGACCGCCTGACACCAGCAGGGCAAGAAACGGAAAGGCCGGCGGGTCCGGCTCCAGCATCGGCGCGAGGAGGTGACCCTCCATATGGTGTACCGGAATGACCGGTACGTTCCATGCCATCGCGAGGCCACTGGCGAGGCCGCTACCCACCATCAACGCGCCGATCAGGCCCGGCCCCGCGGTATAGGCGATGGCATCGGTGCGCTCAATGCCCGCACGCTCGAGCGCCTCCTGGACCAGCGGCAGCAGCCGCCGGACATGGTCGCGCGATGCGATCTCGGGCACCACACCGCCATAGACCGCGTGCAGGTCCACCTGGCTGTGCAACGCCTCGGCAAGCAGGCCGTCCACCGTGTCAAACACGGCCACCCCGGTCTCGTCACAACTCGTTTCTATGCCCAATACTCGCATCGCCGGCGCATCATACCGGAGCCGCGGGCGGACGGCGCGGCCGGAGGCACGATTTGCTCATCTTAAGCTTTGCAAATTGGACCATCCGCGGATATTATGGCGGGTCTTGTCCCGGCCCGTGTGCCGGGTTTCTTTACTCCTGAACCTAAAAGTTAGCGAACCGTATGCCGAGTGTCCGTCTGAAAGAAAACGAATATTTCGATGCAGCCCTGCGCCGCTTCAAGCGTGCCTGCGAGAAAGCCGGTGTTCTGACCGAGCTTCGCCGCCGCGAGTTCTATGAGAAGCCGACCCAGGAGCGCAAGCGCAAGAAAGCAGCGGCCGTCAAGCGCCACTTAAAGCGCGTTTCGCGCGAAGTCGCGCGCCGCAAGCGCCTCTACTGAGCGCGCCTGATCTCGCCGCAGCCGCCGGAAATCAAGCCGCGGCGCCGCGTTCAGGGACGTCAGCCATGACGCTGAAAAGCCGTATCCAGTCCGACATGAAAGATGCGATGAAGGCCGGTGACAAGGACCGGCTTAAAGTCGTGCGCCTGATTCTTGCAGCCATCAAGCAGGTCGAAGTGGATGAGCGTATCGAGCTGACGGATGCGGCAATCGTCGGCATCCTGAACAAGATGGTCAAGCAACGGCGGGATTCTGTCAGCCAGTTCACGGACGGCGGCCGCACCGATCTCGCCGATATCGAAACCGCCGAGATCGCCATTATCGAAGGCTACCTGCCCGAACCGCTCTCCGATGCCGAACTGGATGCGTTGATCGATTCAGCCATCACCGAGACCGGCGCGGCCAGTGTCCGCGACATGGGCAAGGTCATGGGCAAGGTCAAGGCAGCCGCCGAGGGCCGGGCCGACATGGGTGCGGTGAGCGCCCGGGTAAAGGCGCGGCTCGCCGGCTAGCCGGGAACCCCCCCTGCCCGGCCGAGGACTGGCACGAACGGCAAATTTGGCTATTCTTGCATGGATGCCGCCGCGCATCCGGTCCGACAACGGCGGCGACCCCACTGGCCACGACGGTGCGTTAAAAGCCTGTATGAGCGGACTGATTCCCCAGCACTTCATCGACGACCTGATCGCGCGTGCCGATATCGTCGAGGTCCTGGGCCGGCGCATCGCTCTCAAAAAGGCAGGCCGGGAATTCAAGGCCGTCTGCCCGTTCCACGACGAGAAAACGCCATCGTTCACGGTCAGCCCGCAAAAGGGCTTCTACCATTGCTTTGGCTGCGGTGCGCACGGCACGGCACTCGGCTTCCTGATGGATTACGACCACATGAACTTCGTCGAGGCGGTGGAAAGCCTCGCCGCTATCATGGGTGTCGAGGTGCCGCGCGAGGAAGGCCAGCAACCGGCACGCAAGTTCGACGACCTGTTCGAGTTGCTCTCACGTATCGAAAAGCATTTCCAGGCAGGCCTCAAAAATCATGAACCGGCCATCGGCTACCTGAAAGGCCGCGGCATCGACGGCCCCACGGCAGCGCGGTTCGGACTGGGTTATGCCGCCGACGGCTGGAGCAACGTGCTCGACAAGTTCGGCACGTCGCAGGAGAAAATCGACCGGCTGCTGGCAACCGGCCTCATCATCCGCAAGGACAATGGCCAGCATTACGATCGCTTTCGCGATCGCATCATGTTCCCGATACGCGATGGCCGCGGCCGAACGATAGGTTTCGGCGGCCGCGTCATGGGTAACGCCGAACCCAAGTACATGAACTCGCCGGAGACCGTGCTGTTCCACAAGGGACGCGAGCTTTATGGCCTGTTTGAGGCGCGCGAGGCACTGCGCACTATCGAGCGACTGGTGGTCGTAGAAGGCTACATGGACGTCATTGGCCTCGCGCGGCACGGCATTGACTTTGCCGTGGCCACCCTCGGCACGGCCACCACCGACGATCACCTGAATCGCCTGTTCCGGCTGACCGACGCCGTCCATTTCTGTTTTGACGGCGACCGTGCGGGACGGGAGGCCGCGTGGCGCGCACTCGAGAACGCGCTGCCGCAAATTCGCGAAGGGCGGCAATTGCGCTTCGTCTTCCTGCCGGACGGCCAGGACCCGGATTCGTTTGTGCAGGCGCACGGCGCCGCCGCCTTCGAGCAGGCATTGGACGAGGGGATGCCGTTATCCGATTTCCTGATCGACGAACTGTCGTCGCAGGTCGATATGACGTCCGTTGACGGGCGCGCGCGCCTCGCGGAACTGGCCCGGCCGCTGGTCGGGCGCATCCCGCCCGGCGTCTACCGCACACTGCTGATCGACCAGCTCGCGAGCGCCGTCGGGATGACCGGCGCCAAACTGGACTCCCTGATTGCTAACCGTGAACCGCACAATTCCCGGTCGGATCAGCGGGCCGTGGCGCGCCTCGGGAGCCAGCGCGGCACCGGCCGTGGCAACCCGTCGGTCGTGCGGCGAGCCATCACCCTGCTCCTCAACTTCCCGCAGGCCGCGGCCGATCTCGACCCTGAGCCACTCGCCGGCCTGCACCGCCCGGGCGCCGATTTGCTGCACGACCTCATTGAAACCGTGCAGGCGGAACCTCATATCACGACGGCGGGCCTGCTGGAGCGCTGGCGTAACCACGACCAGGGCCGGCATCTCGGCAAGCTGGCCGCTGTCGAGGTACCGAGCGCCGAGGATTTCGACCCGGCCGCCGAACTGGCCGAGTGCCTGCGCCAGCTGGCGCAAGCCGGCGCACGCGAAAAAATCGAACTTTTAATTGAAAAACAACGGCTTGGCTCACTCTCGGACAGCGAACGGCTGGAACTCCGGGAACTCGGCCGCGGACCCGCCGTTAACGGGATTAATGGATAGTTCTGGCCTGGACCGAGTCCAATCGATATACTTGGTCGTTTGCATTTTTTACTTGGAGGTCAATCCGTCTTGAGCGAGAAACGCGCAGTGATTACCGGCAGCAACAAGCAGGCTCAACAGCTCAAGGACCTGATTGCTCGGGGCAAGGAGCAGGGCTTCCTGACGTACGCCGAAGTTAACGATCACCTTCCGAACGACATCGTCGATCCCGAACAGATCGAGGATATCGTCAACATGATTAACGACATGGGCATCGCCGTGCACGAAAAGGCACCGGATGCCGAGTCTATCCTGCTGTCCGACGCTGCTGTCTCCAATGACGATGACGCCGCCGAGGAAGCGGAAGCCGCGCTCGCGAGCGTCGATGCCGAGTTCGGCCGCACAACCGACCCGGTGCGCATGTACATGCGCGAGATGGGCACTGTCGAGTTGTTGACGCGCCAGGGCGAAATCGAGATCGCCAAGCGCATCGAAGACGGCCTGAACCAGGTCAAGTACCACATGTCGCACTTTCCGCCGACCGTCGAGCGCCTGCTCGAAGTGTATGACGCTGTCGCCGCTGAAGAAACGCGCATGCAGGATTTCATCGTCGGCTTCATTGACCCGAACGCACCGGACGAGATCAAGTCACCCGTCGCCAAGTCAGACGACAACGACGATGATGCGGATGAAGTTGTCGATACCGGGCCGGACCCTGAAGAAGTCGCGGCACGGCTGAAGACCATCCGCCGCCTCTACAAGCGCACACTGGGTTCGCTCGAGAAGTACGGCAGCAAGGACAAGAAGACCGCCAAGGTGCGAGGCGAGCTCGCCGACCAGATCATGGAGCTCAAGCTTGCGCCGAAGCTGACCGACGCCCTCGTCAAGCACCTGCGTTCGTCGATTGCCGTCGTGCGCGCGCAGGAGCGCCAGGTCATGCAGATCTGCGTGCGTGATTGCGGCATGCCGAAGAAGGATTTCCTCGCCAGCTTCCCGAAGAGCGAAACGGACCTTAACTGGATCGAGAAGCACATTCGCGCGAAGCGCAAGCACTCGTCGAGCCTGGCAAAGATGAAGGACGACGTATTGCGCGCGCAGAGGAAGCTTACGGCAATCGAAGTGCTCACCAACCTGAAGATTTCCGAAATCAAGGAAATCAATCGGCAGATGTCGATCGGCGAGGCGAAGGCCCGCCGCGCGAAAAAGGAAATGGTCGAAGCGAACCTGCGTCTCGTTATCTCGATTGCCAAGAAATACACGAACCGCGGTCTGCAGTTTCTCGACCTGATCCAGGAAGGCAATATCGGCCTGATGAAAGCGGTCGACAAGTTCGAATACCGCCGTGGCTACAAGTTTTCGACCTATGCAACATGGTGGATTCGCCAGGCCATCACGCGCTCGATCGCCGACCAGGCGCGCACGATCCGCATCCCGGTGCATATGATAGAGACGATCAACAAGCTGAACCGTATTTCACGGCAGATGCTGCAGGAGATGGGCCGCGAGCCGTTGCCGGAGGAGCTTGCCGAACGCATGGAGATGCCGGAGGACAAGGTTCGCAAGGTGTTGAAAATCGCGAAGGAACCGATCTCGATGGAAACCCCGATCGGTGACGACGAGGATTCGCACCTCGGCGATTTCATCGAGGACCAGACGGTGCATTCGCCGATTGATTCAGCTACCTCCGAGGGGCTCAAGGAAACCACGCACTCGGTACTCGCAGGCCTGACACCGCGCGAAGCCAAGGTTCTGCGCATGCGTTTCGGTATCGATATGAATACCGATCACACGCTGGAGGAAGTCGGCAAGCAGTTCGACGTCACCCGCGAGCGCATTCGCCAGATAGAGGCCAAGGCACTGCGCAAGCTGCGTCACCCGACCCGCTCGGACCAGCTGCGGAGTTTCCTGCTGGAGGACTGAACGAAATTCAGCACTTAAACAAAAGCCGGGCCCTGCCCGGCTTTTTTGTGCCGTCCGTGCAGCGTTATCTGCTAGAATTTCGCCCCCGGTTACGGGCCTGTAGCTCAGTTGGTTAGAGCAGGGGACTCATAATCCCTTGGTCCCAGGTTCGAGTCCTGGCGGGCCCACCATCTCAATCACGACGCGCACAGTTCAGGATATTCGTGTATCGGCCAACAGCATGCTGAGCAAGTTCGAACGCTACCCACTGACGTTCGGAGGCACGCCGATCGAACCGCTATGAAACGTATCGTCGTCGCGAGCACCAATCAGCGAGGTACTGCCATCGATAGCAACCGCGGCGCCGAACGCGCTTCTAGTGGTACGTAGGGCAGAGCCGCGCGGTACGTCGATGTCACGCGGCACCTCCGGTTTTCCGGGTACGCGACCGGCTCGGGGATCTCGAACCAGACCGGCATGCGTCTGACTTTCGTCACCGGCGAGGTGACGGTGGTAATCTTGCAGAGTGGCCGCGGGTCGGCAGGTTCGAAGAGTGAAGCGTTGAGTACCAAAGGAGCAACAATCCTGGTCGCCGAAGACGATCAAGGTCTGCGGAAGCTGATCAAGGCCATTCTGGCCCCGGCGGGTTATGACCTGGTAGTTGCTTCTGACGGCGACGAGGCCGTCGACCTGGGCTACGAAAATCGCGAGTGCCTGGTGTTGGCAGTGCTGGATGCCGTGATGCCGCTTCGTCGTGGTGTCGATACCATGAAGGCACTGCGTGCATTTTGTCCCGATCTGCCGGTGCTGCTGATCAGCGGGTACTCAGCAGAAGACTTTCTGCAAGAGCTCGACGAACGGACCCGTTTCCTCAGGAAACCCTTTACGTCCAGCCAACTGCTCGAAGCAGTCCGGCAGTCTCTGGGCGTTGTCGAAACGTGAAACCGAGCCGCGCGGATTTCGTAGCCCGGCGCCGCAAGGCAGGTTTGCCCCGAATTTTATGACCGCCTCGTCCGAACTTCGCAAGCAGACCGCGGAACAACACGCGGCCCTCGAGGCCAGTGACTTCGCCCGACTGCTTGCGCGGGGAACGGTCGAACGGGAGGCCTACGCCGAATACCTGCGTTGCATCTGGATCGTCCTGGCCACCCTGCGCACCCAGCTCCGGCGACACGGTTCGGCCGGGGAAAGGGAGCTGTTGAAACCGCTCGATGACTGGGTGCGTCTGCTGGCGGAAGACCTGGGATATCTTGCGCCGCCGCCGGCGGCTGCCAACCCCGCTGCCCATGATGCCGCTCTCGCCGCTGCCGGCGCCATTCGCCTGCACGTCCACACCTGCCCTCCCTGGATTTTCGGAATGGCCTACGTTCTCTGCGGCTCCCACCTCGGTAACCGGCTGGTCGCCGACGCCATCAGTCAGGGTCTGGAGTTGCCGGGCGACCGGGGAACTCATTATTTACGCGCCACCGAGGTCGATAGATCTTTCTGGGGGCAATACAGGTCCCTGTTGGACGGGCTGGTCAGTGGCCAGGAGGCGCTCTCCTCCGCGGTTCGAGGTGCACAGGACACCTTCGAATTTTTTCAGAAGATCTTCACCGCCCTGTCGAGCATTGCCGCGAGTGCTGCACGCGTCACTGCGATCAATCCCGAGGCCGGGAATCATCCGATTATCGAAGATCCCGACCTGCTGCAGGTCGCGATCGAAGTGGGGAGCCGTTGCCATGCGGCGTGGGGTTATCTCCAGTGTCGTTTTGGCGAACGTGGCGAACGCTACGCCCGCAGTGACGGGGCCTGGCTCGCAACCATGTGTTCGTTGCCGGAAGAGGTGGCCCGCCGCCAGCTCGAGTGGCTGGCGAGACTTCTGTCAGCCCGTGGCGTGCCTTCGGTGTGTCTGGAACATCACCTCATGGCGCTGCATGACGCCTACGCAAGCTGCGCCGTGATGGCCCCGCCGAACATCGCCCAGCTGGCCCGCCTGTCCGGGCACGTGGGCGGACTGCGGGGGCCCCGGAACCAGGACGCAACCCGGATCCTCGTCGACAGGCGAATGCCGGGGCTGGATCCCCGCGGGGCGGAGTTGCTTGTCGGTGCGGTACTCGATGAGCGGGAAGGCATCGCACCCTGCGCCACCAGCATAGTGGAGTGGGCCCGGTCGACCTCTGCTCCTGGTCCGACAGAGCCGGCGGCTGTGGTCGCCTTCATCGAAGAAGCGCGAAGCCGGTGTGAACCGTGATCTTCTGGTGCAGTTACTGCCAGCGCTTCATGCGGGAAGAGGCTCCTTTCGAGGACCTCAGCGTGTCCCATGCGCTCTGCGACAGCTGCAGCTCGAGCCTGGAGGATATCGACGAGCGAGTCGAGAAAGGGGCACGGGTGCGCGATTTTCTGGAAGCGACGATGGCTGACCTCTTCGAACGCAGGCTGCCGTCCGAGGATCGTCTGCTGGCCGAGTCGCGAGCCCTGGGGATTCGCGATGTCGATTTGCTGGTAGGCCTGCTCCAACCCGTTCTTTGCGAAGTCGGCCGGCGCTTCGTATCCGGCAGGATCAGTGTCGAACTCGAACACAAGATATCGGCGTTGACTGAATCGATCCTCCAGGCACTGGACGACGCCGCCGCGTCAGAACCAAGTCAGCCGTGCATGCTGCTCGTGAGCGCGCCCGGCAACACGCACACGATCGGTCCCCGAATCTACGCCGCGCAGGAAGCGGAGAAGGGCGAAGACTGCGACATCATGCTCGCCGCTGCACCGGAACAGGTCCTGGCTCGCCTGGAGTCAGGTGGTTACCGCCGCCTCGGGATTTCGGTCGCTTTGCCATCCCAATGTGAGGCAGCTCGAAACCTGGCGGATCTCGCCCGGGAGCGCCAGCCCGACATCGAGGTCGTCATCGGCGGCTACGCCGTCAAGACTGCCACGGCTTCACCAGCAGCAGCCGAAGCGTGAAGGCAACAATATGCTGACCAAATTCGAACGCTACCCGCTGACGTTCGGTCCGACGCCAATCGAGAAGCTTGAGCGGCTTTCGCAGCATCTCGGCGGTGCAGTCGAGATTTTCGCGAAACGCGAGGACTGCAATTCCGGCCTCGCCTTCGGCGGCAACAAGCTAAGGAAGCTCGAATACATCGTCCCCGACGCGATCGCGGCGGGTGCCGATACGCTGGTCACGATCGGCGGTGTCCAGTCCAACCATACCCGGCAGGTGGCGGCGGTTGCGGCGAAGATCGGCATGAAATGCCGGCTGGTACAGGAAAGCTGGGTGCCGTTCCAGGACGCCGTATATGACCGCGTAGGCAATATCCTGTTGTCGCGCGTCATGGGCGCGGAAGTTGAACTGGTCGACGAAGGGTTCGACATCGGCATACGCGCAAGTTGGGAGCGCGCGCTGCAGGATGTGCAAGACCGCGGCGGCGTTCCCTACCCGATTCCGGCCGGCGCTTCTGTTCACAAGTATGGCGGCCTGGGATTCGTCGGTTTTGCCGAGGAAGTGCGCGCCCAGGAAGCAGAGATGGGCCTGAAGTTTGACTACATCGTCGTCTGCACCGTTACGGGCTCGACGCATGCCGGCATGATTGTCGGCTTCGCGAAAGACGGGCGCGCGCGCAACGTCATTGGCATCGATGCCTCTTGCACACCCGAGCAAACACATGCGCAGGTGCTCGATATTGCCCGGAAGACAGCTGATCTCGTCGAACTCGGTCACGAACTCACCGCTGAAGACGTCGTCCTGCTCCTCGAGTACGCATACCCCGTCTACGGTGTGCCGTCAGAGGAAACGAATGACGCAATCCGCCTGTGCGCGCGCCTCGAAGGCATGATGACCGACCCGGTGTACGAGGGAAAATCCATGCAGGGCCTGATCGACCTGGTCAAAAAGGGCTACTTCCCCGCTGGCTCGCGTGTTCTTTATGCTCACCTGGGCGGTGTGCCGGCGATTAACGCCTACAGTTACCTATACAGGAATGGCTGATACAGTCGCCGTCCGGCCGTCAGCCCCGGACATTAACCATCATGCCGGATACCAGCACGGTCGGCATGCCCTGCGACACCGGTACCTGCTGGCCTTTCTTGCCGCACATCCATCCGCCGTTATCGAGTGCCGAGTCGTTCGCAGCCATGGTCATTCGCCGCAGTGTTTCCGGTCCATTGCCGGAGATATCGACATCGCGAATCGGCGCGGTCACCTTGCCGTTCTCGACCATCCAGCCGTTCCTTACGTGCAGCATGAAATCCCCGCCGCCGGGCGATACGCGCACATCGGTGAATGTCTCGGCGATGATGCCGCGACTGACCGCGCCAATGACTTCGTCGCGCTCGTGCGGTCCGTCCTCGATAAATGTGCACGTCATCCGCGGCATGGGCGCAAACCGGTAGGACTCGCGGCGCGCTGAACCGGTGGTTCCCGTGCCATAGTGTTTTGCCGTCATGGCATCGTGCAGGCAGGTACGCAGGATGCCGCTCTCAACCACCACCGTGCGGCTGCCCGCGGTGCCTTCGTCGTCATAATTGAGTGCGCCCCGCGCGCCGGGAATCGTGGCGTCGTCGACAATCGTGATGATCGGTTCGGCCACCTTCTGGCCCGTTGCGCCGTCATACGGGCTAATTCCGTCGCGATTGAAATCGGCCTCGAATGCGTGGCCCATCGCCTCGTGCAGCAGGATGCCGCCGGTGCCGGCGGCCAGTATCACCGGCATCTCGCCGGACGGGGGCCGCCGCGCGTCAAACAGCAGCAGCGTGCGATCCACCGCCGTCTGCGCCACGCTGTCAATGCGATGATCCGTGTACCAGGCGATTTCCTCGCGGGCTGCAATGCTCGCAAAACCGGAGTACGTGGCAGTGCCCCGCTTTGCCACCGGCTGCACGCTCAGCCGGGTCATCGGCCGTGTGTCCGTAATCATGCGACCGTCGAGTGTCATGATCAGCACCCGTTCGTCGCTGTCATGCCAGTTGACGGTCACGCGCGCGACGGCCGGATCCGCTGCCCGCGCCGCACGCTCTGCCCGCTGCAACAGGGGCAGTTTGCGATCCAGCTGCACGTCTGCCCAGGATACTTCTGTGCGGTACAGGGTACCGGCAGGGCTTGGGCGAACACCTGCGGCGCGATCCGCTCGCTGCCCCCGGCCATTATTGCCGCCCTGCTCGCGGCAGCCAGCATGCCGGGCAGCGTCAGGTCGTCGGTAAACGCGAAGCCAATCTGTCCGCCCATGACCACGCGCAAGCCGACCCCCTGGATGACATCGGTGGCCGAATGGGTAATGACGCCCTCTTCCATCACGAGATCGCTGGACTGCCGGTATTGGAAATAGAGTTCCGCCGAGTCGGCACCGTCTTTTGCAAGCGCCGACAGCACCCGCGACGCCATCGCGTCATCGATGCCGAACCACTCGAGAAACGGATTGGCGGGCGGCTTCCCGGCAGGGTCATTGACGGCAAGCGAACCGCAACCCTGCAGGAACGCCGGTATTGAAACGACGGCGCTGCCCGCGGCGAGGTGCCCGAGAAAGTCTCGCCGGCGCACCGTCATCCCGGTGACCTGACAGCGACACGTGCCAGAACGGCTTCCATACGACAGTCTCCGGCGCGTCAGCGGCGGCGCTGCGTGCGCCAGTACTGCAACAACAGGAAGCCGAACAACATGCCGCCGAGGTGCGCAAAATTGGCAACACCGACGCCGCGCCCGCTGACACCGAGATACAGTTCAAACAAGCCGAACAGGACGACAAAATACTTGGCGGGCAGCGGAATCGGCGGAAACAACAGCATGATCGTGCGGTTCGGAAAAAACATCGCAAACGCGAGCAACAGGCCGAAGACGCCACCTGACGCACCCAGTGTGGGCGGGTAGTCGCCACCCTGCAACGCGGCCACGATCAGCTGCACGATGCCGGCGCCGACGACACAGGTCAGGTAATAGATAAGAAAGCTTTTGCTGCCCAGCAAGCGTTCGATATCCCGGCCGAACATCCACAGAGCAAACATATTGAAAAGAATGTGCATCAGGCTGCGGGTATCGTGCATAAACCCGTAGCTCAGGAGCTGCCATGGCTGGAAGTCGGGGCCGGTTACTGAATTAATCGGCCACAGCGCAAAATAGTAAAGCAGCAGGTTGGGTACGAATTGCTGCGCGGCGTAGACGAGCCCGTTCAAAACGAGCAGCACGAAAATAACGTTCGGGATGGCGCTGTCGTCGCGCACCGGCCGGCGCTGGGAGGCAAACTGGTTCAAGATCCTGTTATGTCCTGTCAGGTCGATGCGCCTCGCCGGGTCTTGCGGCGAAATGCGTGAGTGATGTTCCGTTACGACCGGGCTAATCCACGGTGGTTCATTCGTTGACGGCTACCAGCCTCCGCCGCCGCCGCCACCGCCGCCGCCACCCGACGATCCGCCGCCGCCGCTGCCGGACGAAGATCCCGGTGCCGTCATCGATGAACTGATGGCTGAATTGAGGCCACCGGTCAGTGCGCTGGTGTTGGAGCCCATATTCAGGTTGTTCCAGGCACCGTCATACCAGGCTGGATGATACGAGCGACCGTCCGCCCCCTGCAAGCGCGCGAATACATCACTGAAGCGCTCCGCCCATGCTTGCTCGACACCGAGCGCCAGCGCAAATGGCAGGTACTTCTGCGTAGAGTTCAGGCGTCTTCTCTGGCGGATTGCGCAGGTTCAGTTCATCCTTTTCAGCAATTTCGAGGTATTCACGGAATCCGTCGACTTCGTCCAGTATGCGCCGGCCGATGCCGGTGGGCCGCTTCATCAGCACGACGAACAGCACAGTGACGGCCAGCATGATGCCAATGGTGACCAGGACCAGCGGCGATGGACCGGCACCGACATTGAGCGCGACAATCGACGACACAATCATGATCAGGAATGCCGGCAGGTTCATCAGGCCATTGACCTTGAAGTAGCGGTTCCGGTACTCCTTGCGAAGTGCGCGCCGGTGGGCGCTCTGGGCCCCGGAAAGCTGACGGTGGTTCTCATCCTCCAGAACCAGCGTATCCCCGCCGGAAAACAGCGCCGCCAGCAAATCACGTTCAGCGGTGGTCAGCGGCGGCGCCGGATCGGCCGGCCTCAATCGGTGCAACGTGTGTGTATCGTCATCCTTCCCGATCCTCAAATAACCCTTTACCGCAAGGTTGACGACTGCAGCCGTCATTACCTTGTTGTCGTAGCCCATGCGACGGATGTAGCGAAGTGCCGCCGGCGACAGGTTTTTCGGAGGTTCGTAGCGCGTTACCGTCACGCCGGGTTCCGGATCGCGACCGAAATGGCGCCACACGGGAATATAGTAAGCCAGTAGCGCAAAGAGACCGGCGAGTGCCACCAACAGGTTTGTGTTGTCAATCAGTAACCATGAAAGCCGCTGCACCCCGCCCGGTTCTTCTACGTAACCCTTCGGCCAGTTGACGGCGATCGTAAGTCCTTCACCGGCGCCCAATGCGCCACTGGTCTCGAAGTCGGCACGACGGTCGCCGGTCGCCGCACGGTAATCTTTTCCTTTGGCACCGGAACCGCCGGTGTATGCATCAACGCCTATATCTTTCTCGTCCACCGCAAACCCGAAATATACCGTGGCGCTGGCGCGATCAATGGGGAAGTCCCATCCCAGCCCGGTGACGTTCCAGTACAGTTCATCGTAATTTTCGAAGAATCCCAGCATGCGCCCGGCCCGGTATCGAAACTGGTAGGTGTATTCCCCGGGCTGCAGAATGGTGTCAGAGCTGCCGAAGTAGGTGCGCACACCGTTTGAGCGCCGCTCAGTGTGAAATTTCTCGATGCGATCGTCACGCATCACCGTTAACGGCTGGTAGTGAACCTCGACCGTATTGCCGGACCGATCCTTGTAGGTCGTCGGATAATCACGGTAGATGCCGCGGCGAATCCGGTCCCCCTCGGCCCGCACGCGTATCGTCTCGGTAACGTTCAGCCAGCCATCAGTATCGACGGTAATGTCGCTGTGATAGGACAGGATGCGTTCATCAGCCACCGCCAGCAATGGCAGCAGCAACCAGCCGAGGCCGAAAAGCCGTTTCACTCTACCCCTGCCAGGTCAACGAGTGGCACGGCCGCTACGTCATCTGACGCCTTCTGGAAGAAGTCGCGCTGCTGGAAACCGAATGCCGACGCCACGATATTGTGCGGCACAGACTCGATGCGCGTGTTCAGTGCTCGTACTGATCCGTTATAAAAACGTCTGGCAAACTGCAAATAGTTCTCGGTCTCGACGAGCTCGTTCTGCAGACTCAGGAAGTTTTCATTGGCCTTTAGATCCGGATAATTCTCGGCAAGCGCGATCAGCCGCTGCACACCCTCACCCAGCTGTTGCTCGAGTTCGCCCCGTTTCGCGACAGCGGATTCGCGGTGCGCCTGGTCCCGCAGTGCAGTCACGGCTTCGAGCGTTGCGCGCTCCCACGCCGCGTACTGCGAAACGGCGCTGACGAGTTGCGGAACGAGATCGTGGCGACGCTGGAGCTGTACGTCGATATCGCTCCAGGCGGCATTAACCCGGTTACGGTCGCGGACCAGGCGGTTGTACAGAACGACAACGAGGACGAATAACGCAATCAGTGCCGCGGTCAGCCACAGGGTCATGGTGCTTGCTCCACCCGTGCTGCCCGTCAGTCCGGCCTGCCATGCAGTGTCACGGTATCGCCGAGTACGATCGTGCCTTCCTCGAGCACGGTGCATAAAACACCGCCGCGCCAGTCCGGGGTGAGCGCCGCCTTGAGGCCATCGCTGTACTCGTCCATGCGCGAACAGGGATCGGTTTCGCCATTGATCACGAGCCTGACGCTGCCGATATGCAGCACGCCGCCGGCGCAGGTGGGCAGATCCATGTCATCAACAAGCAGGTTGGCGCGGCGGGTCGTCCAGGGCAGTTCGAGCTTAAGCTCGTCGCAGGCGGCACGCCATGCGCGCTGTGAAATAACCGTGACCTGGCGCTTGCCGGGCTTGCCGCGAAAATCATTCTGCACGCCGGCCGACCGCGTGACGCTCGCTGCTTCCAGCGTTTCCATTGGCGCACGCTTCTTGTCACGGCGTGCTATACCTGTCAATCGGCCCATCACCCCCACCATTTTTTAGGATTTGCCCAGCCCCGATTGCCGGCATTGTACGGGAATCGCTGTTGAAAAGGAGCGATCAGTACCAGAACGAGAAGAACAGCTGGAAGATATTCGCATCCAGTGAATAGAGCGGCTCAGACCCGGGCGGTGCGCCCGCGGTCAGGTCAGAGAAGTCGTGGTAATCCACGGTCAGCAGGTCGAACGCGACATTGATGGAACCCTTGTCGATAAACTTCCATCCGTTCTCGAGGAATTCGTAACTCGCTGACAGCGTCACGGTCTGGCTGGTCATCGGGCTAAGTTCCTTGTCCCTCGCGCGGAAGTTGGTCGCCTCCGAACGGGAAAACAGATCATTGTAGAATGCCGCGCCGGTCTGGTCGTGCCAGCGATACTTGACCTGGAACGTCCACGGATCCATCGGGTGCACATAGGTCACTGACGCCGTGTGCGATGTAATATCCCAGGTATCGGAAAAAAACCGGTACTCACCCTGCAAAGCGGCGCGATACGGCAGGAAGTAACGGGCACGCACCCCGACGGCGTTGCTGGTGCGTGTCGCCGGGTACAGCTCGGGTTCAAAACTGTAGCCTGTGCCACTGGACGAATCCGCATAGCGCACGGATCGGTAAGGGTTATTCAGAAAACCTTCATCCGTGATCGTTTCAAAATTAAGACTGGTGATCAGGTTACGTGTCAGTATCTGCGTCAACCCGACGCCGTAATGCTGGCGGGTGTTGTCGCGGCTGAAGGTCTCGTCGTCGGACCGTCCGACAATGTCGTCGCCGAGTCCGTAGCTCAGCGTCAAGGTTGTCATGTCGCCGAACATGTCCTGGCTGACGGAAAAGTTCCAGGTCGACGCATCGAAATCACTCTCGACGCTGCTCGTGAAGCCCGCGGTCAACGTTGTATTGCCGCGCAGGTAATCCATGCCCAGCGACCACTGTTTGCGCTCCTCGGTGTAGGGGCTCGCCGTCGTGACAACATCAATCGACGCAGACGTCACCATGTCGACATAGTAGTTGCCGACCACCGACAGGTTCTTGCCGACCTGCTTGCGCACCAGGACGCTCGGGCCGTCGATCTCGACCCCCCCGCCGTCATACAAGTGGTAAAGAATATCGGTGCGATCATCCGGCAACACGCCGGCAATCGCCGGATATCCGGTGGCCAGCGCCAGCAGCAGGATGCCGGAGATTTTAACTGACCGGATCATGCAATCAGCACTCAGTTGCAGCCGCAGCCGCCGCCCGCACTGCCCTCGCCGCCCCGTGCGCCTTCGCGAGCTTCGTAGACGTGCTTGATATACGCGCTCGACACCGGATCGCCATCAAGGAACATGATCGGGTCCGCGAGTCGGTCCCGCTCATAGGGTTTCACCCACGGCTCGATGCTGCCGCAACCCGACAGGGCAACAATCATCAGCGCTGTGGCAAGCAACCGGCAGACAGGATTAAGTTTCATAGACACAGCATATCGCCGCGCAGGGCGGCAAAACCGTGAACCCTGCCTCAGAAGAACACCGTCAGGCCAAAATGGGTCTCGAGATTGTGGACCGTTTTCTCCTCGCCGAGCAGGTCGATGTCGAACAGGCGATCGCGTACATCGAGATGAATCGCGATCGCGTCTGTCAGCAGGAACCGGTAGCCGGCACCGAAATTGACCGTGAAACGGTCGTCGTCCGCAAAACGGGTCGAACCGAGCCCGGCAATCAGGTACAGGTTGGTGTTGTAGGCGCGTCGTTCACCGATAAACACCTCTCCCGGAAGGATGTTGTAACCCAGATTCAGGTTGTAATACGTGAATTGCCGCTCGCTGTCCGACAGCAATGGTGCGCCGCCGCTCAGGCGCTCGAAACTGGTCAATCCGGCGTCGGTCTGGCCTAGCGTGCCCTCGACAAAGAACCCCTCGGTAACGTGGTAGGCGAACCGCGCGCCATAGACAATATTAGTTTCGAAATCCTCGACGCTCATGATGCCGACAAAGGCGCCAACCTCGAAGTCCTCGGTGTCTATATCGGCTTCACGGATCTCGCGGCGTTCGACTTCAGGCTCGATAACCTGACCCGGGTCTTCGGCGGGCGGCGGCGCCGATTCCTGCCCGCCAAAGCCGAACAGGTCGCGCGTCGCCGCACAGCCCGACAGGTTTGATGCGAGCAGGACCCAGATTAGAAAAAGAACGCGAAACCGGCTTTCCATTCCTCTACTTCCTCGTTGTCATCGCGACTGGTAAAAACGACATAGCTTTTGTATTCCAGCCTGAGAATGAAGCGCCGTGTCGCATAAATCCGGAACCCCGCACCCGCATGACCAATCTGGTCCGTCCTGTCCTCGGCCTGGATAATGGTCGATTTCGGCTTTGTTTGAATGACGCCTGCACCCAGTGTGAAGAATGGCGATATTCGCCAGTCGGGCCAGGTTTCGTGGATAACATTAACACTGCCCATCCAGCCGTTCGAAAAATTTCCCAGAATCTGTGAACCCCATACTTCCACGCCTACGTGGGGGTTGAGCGAATACCCACCGTAGACGGAGATGATGTTCGCGCCGCCGAAGTCTCCGGCCAAAAGCCCGGCCTCCCAGCGTGAGTCCGTGAAATCCTGCTGGCCGGCCTCGGAAAACTCGATGTTCGCGCCGGACGGCTGCAGGGTACGTTCCATCTGGCCACGATGCGTCCATCCCTCACGTCCTTCATGGTGCACCAAAAACCAGTCCGTGCGGCGCTTGACGATACCGATCGATTCGCCACGGTCCACGACATGGAACACGGGATAGCCATGCCCGGGGCCGGTATGCAACTCCAGGAAGGGATCCGCGACCGAAACGGTCGCGATATCGCCGGCAGCCTCGACTAACGTGACGGCGGCGACCTGGCTCAGGACTATGAGCAGGGCTGCAAACCTGCGCCCGAAGTCCGAAAGCCCGCCAGCAGTCTGCGCGGTAGAAGCCGAACGGGCTGCGGCTGCCCCATCGGCCCGGTTTCATCCTCTTCGTCACATAGTCACCACTATGCTCCTCAGACGATCGAAAAACCGGACTCGAACTGGGACACCCTCGCCTCATTCGTTTCTACCGCGCAGACTCCTAGTTAACCGGAGCGTCGAAGGGATTGTTGTAATACTGTGCTCCGACATCCAGCCATTCCGAAATCAAGCGTTGCTCAGCGTCAGTAAGATACCCGTCGTGACTCTGCCCTGCTTCAAAACGGCTGAAAAACCGGTTCGACGCATTGGCGCCTGCCACACTCATGGACGGATTGACCGTTACGGTGACGAAGATGGGGTTGCCGTCTTCATCGACACCATTTTCAACCAGGACATCCTGCAGCGCGCCCATATTAAGCTCTTGTTCGTTATCAGGAAACAGTAATTCCCGGTAAGAATTGAAATGATCCGGCTCGTCCGCCGAAATTCCATCCGAGAGATCAAGCTGTGCGGCCGGCAGCCGCACGGCGCCCTGGTCGTCAACAGGCGAATGGCAGTTCACACAGTCGTTCGTCACCGGATTGCCGGCACCGTCGAGCACCGGGTTGCCCATATCATCCAGCACCGGACGCGAGGCGACCCACAACGGGTGAATATGCGTCTCATAGTTGATCACGATGCGGCAATTGGCCGCCCACGGCTGCGTCAGGCAATTCAGGCTTGTCGGTGGTGATGTTGTCAGGTCCAGATGCGAATACGTAAAGGTTTCATCAGGCGCACGCCCGGCCACATTTCGTCGGTCCAGACGTCCTCGTACTCGATGTCCATCGAAGGCTCAAGTGACGAACAGCCTGTTGTCGCACAGCTTACACGGGCACGAATTTCAGCCATGGTCTCGCCGATCTCGCCCACAAAGAATTCAGCGCGCGTATTCGGGTACGGCGACCCGACGGTCTGCGCACCTGCCCACGCGGCTGCAAATGCATCACTGCGCCCGTGCGAGATTCCGCTTTGTGCCACATGGCAACCGTTGCATTCGAGTATCTGGCCGGGACGGACCTGCAGCCAGTTCTGGTGCCGTGCGGTTATGCGGCGTCCGTCTTCATCCAGCACGCTGATACCGAAAGCGACGTTCGCGGGCACCTTCACCATCACCGAACCGTCCGGCTCGATCGGCGCGTACCCGACGATTTCCTTCATGCCCTGCTGTGCGCTGCGTCCGAAAGCCGTATTGTCGAAATCGAGTACTTCATCATCCGGCAGTGACACAGCTTTGACGATGCGCAGGAACCTGGCCGGTCTCCCGGCAGCCGTCGTTTGCCCGGATCGGCGGCTCGCTGGTATGTTGAGCGACTGCACCACCGTCAAAATCGTAAACGCTGCGAATATTGATGACGCCCCACCCTCGGCGGCAAGGTCCGGATCAGGGGCAAACGTGCTCTCACTGTCAAGTATCACTGGCGGTACAGACCGTGGGTCCGCAGCCACAACCTCGGTCATCATGAAACCAGCCTCGGGTGGCACGACCGGCAACTGCGTATCGTCTCGCGGATCGTACATCCAGATACCGTACACAGGCTCCGCCTCTTCCAGATTCGGATCAGCTGAGGTTCGCGGCCGTACACGGATAAAACTGGCGTACCTCTCCGGCCGCGGGTGGTGCAATATCGGTGAGGCGGCACTGGCTCCAGCTGGTCAGTATTCGCCCGGTTCCGTCCTGCACCGGGTAGATTGAGCGAAAGCGCCCACCCGGCGACGGTGAGCCAGCCAGCGTCGACACCTCGTTGATTGTCGCTGCCTGCTGCGCGGGGCCCGTAAGACCGGTGTTATCCCGGTTCGGCTGTGTATTTTCGACATAAACGTCGGTATCGATCGTTACGATGTCGCCGCCATCATCCGTATCGGTAAACGGGCGCACCAGTGACATGATGCGGCCATCTTCAAGCTGGTGCGGTTGCAGAAACTGAATGACCTCGCCGTTGGTGCCTGTTGCATGACTGTTCTGGCCATACAGTAATTCCAGTTGCGAACCATCGGGGTTCATCCGGTACAGGTTTATCACATTATTGGTGCCGGCATTGTCCCATCGGCTGAACACGATCTGGCCGTTCACGAGGACTGACGCATCCATGTCATGACTCTGGTTGAAACTGACCTGCTCAATGCCGGTGCCGTCTTCGTTCATCACGTGCAGGAGGAATGCATCTTCGTTGCGATCCTCGTCCTGCGCCGCAAACTGCGGCTTGCCTTCATCCAGAAGAACGGCATTGGAGCGCAGTTGCCGTGTCGAGCCAAACAGTATGCGTCCGTCAGGCAGGTACTTCGGACCAACATCATGACCGATCCCGGCCGTCAGGTCCGACGCGATAACACGCCGCAGCGATGCACCGGGAATATCGTACTCCCAGATATTCCAGGTCGGCTGGTCTTCGTCATCGAGGTCGAGATCCAGATCCACGGGCCCACGCATGGCAAACAGCAGTCGAGTGCCATCCCAGGAAATGTCGATATCGCGAACCGCGCCCAGGCCGTTCGTCTCATTCCCGGTAATATTAATATCGAGGGCGCTGGGTGAAGCGCGGTCCCTGAAATACAGGTCAGCACCGAAATTGAAGGTGATCAATTCACGTGCATCGGATTCGACGAACACACCCTGGTCATCCACCGGCAGCGGAACCTTGATGTACGCAATGGGAAAATCAACAATAACCGGGTCCTGATCCTGACCACTGCCGACACTGACACCGTCGCCGCCACCGCACGCCCCGAGCAACAATGCCACGAATACACAGAGCGGTATCCTGAAAGCACCAGCGCTTGCGTCACTACCCGGTCGTTTGACTGTATTCATGTCGATTACCTCGGCCTTAAACGCGAATCGTCGCACGCGATTCGTAATGATCCGCGTGTAGAGTAACGGGCAATGTACCGTCGTCCCGGATGTCCATGCCTGCGTGCCCGCTGATTCGCTGTTTAAGTAACGGGTAATAGTGGACGCGCACAGGCGTTTGTACCGTTAACGAGATCACAAAAGACCCCGCTCGAGCCAGGACAGAGCGCATGTCACGCATTTGCAACCGTGGCGAATCGCACGGCAGTATAAGAGATGGCATTTGCGCGCTGTAATGTCTCGAATGTACGACAGTGCGCAAAGTTAAATTCAGAACGCGTCTGCACGAATGGGCTGCGCACGCGCACCCTGTTCGGATCCGGCAGCACTTCAGGCTATGCAACTGGATTCCTCAATGAGCGCAACTTGCGGCGACGTTCGTAGCGACGCTGCTCAGAATGCACCCCGATCTGCGTTGGCAACACGGCATTCCATTGACAATTCCAGTGTCGCGTTGTGACAAGCTGTCTGCATACGGCGACAGCGTCTCACGTCTGCGAAATCAATCAATTAGCGAATGCGCCCGCAATGCTTGTGCGCATGCGACGACAAGCGCTTGACATATCACGGTGCTGCGCCAACCCGCACTCTCATGCGTTACTTATTGATTTATATAGCGATTACCGCCTGACGGGGTCGGTGTCCAATTCATGGCACAGCACTTGCTTCATTGGGTACAGGTCAGGTGGGTGAGCGCGGGGAGAAAGACGCTTCCTGCCGGGATTGTGAGTGCATTCACGGTGGCGGGGTTCATCTTCCGACATAGTCTCGAAAGCAGTTGGCGCATGGAATACGCACGCAGTTGATGTTGGATTGCAAAATTAATGGAATGAATATGAATAACAGGACGACAGCATACCAGCATTTCGCAGCACCCTGGACAAACCTGGCTATGCGATGCCTTGCAGCGATTATCGTTTTGGCATCGACTGGCCTGCTCTCGGTAGCCGACGCCGGCCCGCGTGAGCAGGCGAAGCGCATACATGACCGCCTTGCCGGCGTACCGCCGACCGAGGCAGTGCTGGTGCAAATGGAAGCGGACGTGCAGGCCGGTAATGCAGGCGCGATTAACGCTGCCTACACCGCGATGTCGAACCCCAATTTCTACAACGTTACGTTGAAAAACTTTGCAGCGCCCTGGACGAACCGCGAAGGCGACGCATTTGTTCCACTCAATGATTACATCGCCACGGTCGTCGGTATGATTCGCGATGATGATGTGCCGTTCAACCAGCTGCTGTCGGCAGACCTTCTTTACATTGGCAACCCGTCGCTCGGTTTGCCGCCCTATTCCAACTCAAATAATAGCCATTACGAAGCGTTCGAGAACAACAACCATGACATGCAGTCCGGGCTAATAAGGACGACTCAGTCATCCCTGACGGGCCTGCCGCCCTCAGCCACGGCCGGCGTGATGACGACTCGTGCCGCGGCTGAAGCTTTCTTTGTTGCGGGAACGAACCGTGCAATGTTCCGATTCACGATGATGAACCACATGTGCAACGACATGGAACAGGTCCATGACACGAAACTGCCGCCGGACCGGATTCGCCAGGATGTCAGCCGCAGTCCTGGTGGCGATAGCCGCCTGTTCCTGAACAATTGCATCGGGTGTCACAACGGCATGGATCCGATGGCACAGGCGTTCGCCTATTACAATTTCAATCCGGATACCGGCAGCATTGAATACACGCCGGGCCAGGTGCAGCCCAAGTACTTTAATAACGAAGACAACTTCCCGTTCGGATTCCGTACCCCCGACGACAGCTGGGACAATTACTGGCGCGCCGGACAGAACCAGTTTCTCGGCTGGGATCCGTCCCTGCCAGGCAGCGGCGCGGGCGCCAAGTCCATGGGCGAGGAGCTGGCCAACAGCGACGCGTTTGCGAGCTGCCAGGTCAAGAAGGTTTTTCGCGCCGTGTGCCTGCGCGCGCCGGAGGATGCCACTGACCGGTCCCAGGTCGACCAAATGGTAACGTCATTCAAGGCAGGCTACCGCATGAAGCAAACGTTCGCGGAAGCGGCCGTTTACTGCATGGGCCAGTAGGGGTTTGACCATGGATCAGGTACAGGTACGTTCAATGACGACTCCCGCTCTTACGAAGCGCCCGTTACGTGCATCGGCGACGGCCGCATTGGCAGCCGTTTTGCTGGCGGCTTGCGGCGGCGGCGCGCCGACCACGGAAAACCCGGTTACGAGCGAGACACCGCCAGTCGGTTACCAGGGCCCGCCACCCGCCACGGCCGATGTGCAGTCATTCAAATTGAATGTCTGGGACAACGTGCACATGAGCAATCGCTGCGGCGCCTGCCACAACGAGTCCGTCAACCAGACACCGCTTTTTGCACGCAACGATGACGTCAATCTTGCCTATGAAGCGGCAAACACAGTTGTGAGCCTGACCCAGCCAGGCAACTCGCGGCTCGTGGAAAAAGTCGGCACCGGCCACAACTGCTGGCTGTCGAGCGCACAGGCCTGTGCCGACATCATGACGACATGGATTGAGGGCTGGGCCGGCGAGATCGCCACGGGTGGCCGGCAGATCGTCCTCGAGGCGCCGGTCAGCACGGCGCCGGGCGCCAGCAAAAACTACGCGAACGCTACTGTGCAGAACTTTGCAACGCTCGTGCACGAGCCCTTGCTTGAAGAATATTGCGCCGGCTGCCATACGTCGTCGGCCCCGACGTCGCAGCAGCCGTACTTCGCCGAGGCGGACGCCGAAGCAGCATTCGAAGCCGCGAAGCAGCGCATGGACCTTGATGACCCGGCCAATTCCCGGTTCGTGCTGCGGCTCGGTAACGAATTCCACAATTGCTGGGACGTGGGCTGTGCTGCATCCGCGGCGGAGATGCAGGCCGCGATCCAGGCATTCGCTGACACAGTACCGCTGACGGAAATCGATCCGGCCCTGATAAACAGTCTTGCACTGCGCATCGTCGACGGCACGATTGCCTCCGGCGGCAACCGCTTCGAGAACGACCAGATTGCCCTGTGGGAGTTCAAGACCGGCAGCGGCACGACCGCTTATGACACGAGCGGCGTTGATCCGGCCATCGACCTGACGCTGTCGGGCGATGTCGCCTGGTTCGGCGGCTGGGGCATTACCGTCAACGACGGCAAGGCACAGGGCTCGACATCGGCCAGCAAGAAACTGCATGACCTGATTCGGGGCACGGGCGAGTATTCAATCGAGGCGTGGGTGGTGCCGGCGAATGTCACGCAGGAAATGGCGCGCATCGTCAGTTACTCGGCCGGCGACGACGCACGAAACTTCACGCTGCAGCAGACATTGTACGACTACCAGCACCTGTTACGGAGTACCGAGACCAGCCTGAATGGTGATCCGGCACTCTCGACTCCCTCGGCGGAGGAAGTCCTGCAGGCCTCGCTGCAGCACGTAGTCGCAACATTCAGCCCGGTCAACGGCCGCCGCACATTCGTAAACGGCGAATTGCGAACAGGACAGGACCCGGTGCCTGGCGGGTCGCTGGTCGACTGGCAGGATACCTTTGCCTTTGTGCTGGGTAACGAGGTGTCCAACAGCGGCCTGTGGCAAGGCACGATACGGCTGGTCGCGGTCCACAATCGCGCATTGACGCCGGAACAGGTGGTGCAGAATTTCGATGTCGGCGTCGGCGAAAAATTCTTCCTGCTCTTCAGCATTGAAGACATCATTAATGTGCCGACTGCCTATATCCTGTTTGAAGTATCGCAATACGATACCTACGGTTACCTGTTCAACGAGCCGCGCTTCATTACGCTTGATGAGTCGCAGCAGGTTCAGGGCATACCCATCCAGGGCCTGCGAATTGGCATCAACGGCGATGAGGTCAGCGTGGGACAAAGCTACGCAAACCTCGATGCCGTCCTCGATACGGCGGCCTTTGGTGAACTTGGCCAGCCGCTGTCGGCGCTGGGCGCGGTCATGCCACTCGAGAAGGGACCGGAGGACGACGAGTTCTTCCTGACTTTCGACCTGCTCGGCACGCAGAGCTATGTGCGCACCGGTGATCCGGCGCTGGTCGTGACACCCGAGGATCTGCCGCCCGCGCAGCGAATCGGCATTCGCACATTCGACGAGATCAACGCGACGATGGCAACGGTGACCGGCGTCGACCCGGAAACCACGGCGGTCGACATGACGTTCCAGAGCCTGCGCCAGTCTTTGCCGGCAGTCGAAAACATCCAGACATTCCTGTCTTCGCACCAGGTCGCCGTTGCGCAGCTTGCGATCGAGTATTGCAACGCGCTGGTTGAAGGACCGGACGCTGCAACGTACTTCAGCAACTTCAACTTCGACCAGGACCCTGCCACCGCGTACTCGGGAACCAACCGGAACCAGGTCATCGATCCGCTGATTGATCGTGTTATGGGTATTGCGATTCAGACGCAGCCCGACTTCACGGTTGTTCGGGATGAACTCGGCTATGTAAGCAGCGATGGTGCACGGCCGGACAACCTGATCGACCGGCTGCTGGTCAGCCCGGACAACCCGAATACCCGTGCGATCGCCAAGGGCGTATGTGCTGCCGTACTCGGCAGTGCCGTGACACTGGTTCAGTAGAAAACTCAAGACTTCAAGGATACGAGGCAATAGTTATGGCGAGGAAACGCAATGTCCGGCATCTGGATGAGCCGCAGCGCCACCCCGATCACCGGCGGCCCATCACCCGCCGCGACTTCGTGGCGCAGGGATTTCTCGGCGGCTCGGCGTTCGCGCTCGGCGGCGGGATCTTGAGCCTGTTCTCGAATCCGCGGCAGGCCTACGCGCAGCTGTCCGGCGACTTGCAGCCGCTGCTCAACAACCCGTGCGACATCGCAACAGAGGGCGCAGGTAAAATCCCGTTCATCTGCTTCGACCTGGCCGGCGGCGCCAATATCGCCGGCTCGAACGTACTCGTCGGCAAGGAAGGCGGCCAGCTGGACTTTCTTGGTACCGCAGGTTACGAAAGGCTCGGCCTGCCCGGCGACATGGTGCCTGGCTTAAACGACCCGTTGACCGGCCTGCCGTATGCAAACCAGGACCTTGGTCTCGCCTTTCATTCCGACAGCGCATTCAAGCGCGGCATGGAGCGCAGCATGTCGCCGGCGCGCGCAATGAACTTGAACGGTGCAATCATTCCGTCGCGCTCGGAGAACGACACCGGCAACAATCCGCTCAATCCGCTGTATGGCATTGCGCGCGCCGGTGCCGACGGTTCAATACTGACACTCGCCGGTACCGAGAACACCGACTCCGGCGGCAATTCGATGGTGCCCTCGGCACTGATGGATCCCGAACTGCGGCCCACGAAAGTCGACCGGCCGAGTGACGTGACCGCACTGGTCGATACCGGCCAGCTGGTCGGCATCCTCGGTCCAGACGACGCGACCGCCGTCATGGAATCCATCTACCGCATCAGTGACAGCAAAATGAGCGTTGCCGATGCCGGCCAGACGGTGTCAGCCGATGCAGTCATCAAGGACATGGTCCGCTGCGGCTACCTGAAGGCGGCGGATATCGCCGAGCGCTTCGGCGACACGCCGCTGAACCCGGCCGAGGATCCGCTGATCGTCGGGCCCAGCGGCATATTCTCCGAGGCCGAATTCAATGCCAACGGCCGTGACGGCAGTGAGTTCCGCAAGACCGCGTCCGTTATGAAACTGGTGATGAACGGTTTCGCCGGCGCCGCCTGCATTGAAATGGGCGGCTACGACTACCATGGCGGCCGGCGCGCCGAAGGCGAAGTCAAGGACGAGCGCGCCGGTCGCTGCATGGGCGCCTGCATAGAATATGCCGCACGCATTGGCGTGCCGTTGATGCTGTATGTCTTCAGCGATGGATCCTTGTCCAGCAACGGCGCGATCGACAACTCGATCGAGGGTCGCGGCAAGGGCGAGTGGGTCAGCGACAACTCGTCGACCGCGGCCGGCTTCTTCATGGTCTACAATCCCTATGGCCGCGCGACATTGAGGGGTGGCACACCCGACATCCAGGCCCGCCACCAGCAGATCGGATACTTTGATTCCGGTGGTTCGGTGCAACGTGCGTCAACGCCGGCGGCCAATAACCCGAACTTGCTGGTCAACGCGGTCGTGCTCAATTACATGGCCCTGCACGGCGACGAAGGCCAGTTCGGGACCCTGTTTCCGAATCACGGCCTCGGCGACTCGTCCCTCCGGGACAGCATGACAGCGTTCGAACAAATCGTTAGCGGCACGATAAACCCTTTGCTCCCTGCCTGACGCTCCCCTGACCGTCAGGACTCGGCCGGCGGAGCGCCTTCCGCCGGCTTTTTTTTGGCGCGCCCGTGCCACCTGGAAGGCCGGATCAGGCTGTACCGGCGACTCAAATGCCGAGCCGTTCCTGAAATCTCCCCAAGCTGCCACTATACTGGACGGTTGGTACGCAATTCGTTGCAAAGTAACAAACCGTTTGCTGCCAACACACGCGGCGACGGGAATTTACATATCCTTACAACTTGTTGCAGCAATTGCACTCCGGAATGGGTCAACATTCGGGGTTGGATTTTAGTTTTCCAGTAGTTTGGCTACCCGCGTTCAGCGGGTTCATCTACCGCGTACGGAGCGCGCGAACGGACTCTATGAAGAGATTTTTGATAGTACTTTCCCTGTACGGCGTCGCCCTTGTGACAGCGGCGTGCGGAAACGACGCGCCGCAACAGGCGCCACAGGTGGACTCAGCCGTTCGCGTCATCGTCGAGCCGCTGCAATTCCAGCGCGCCGGTACCCGGCTGGAAGCGGTCGGCACGTCGCGCGCATTGCGCTCCATCGTGCTCCAGCCGGAAACATCCGGTGAAGTGATCGCTGTGAATTTCCAGCCGGGCCAGCGCGTCAGCAGTGGAGATGCACTGGTCAGGCTCGACAGCCGCGAGCAGGAACTCGCGGTAGCACTCGCGGAAGTCCGCCTCGAGGATGCAACCCGTTTGTACGACCGTTATCAGCGTACCGGGGACAGCGGCGCCGTACTGCCAACCGCCATTGATGCGGCACGTACCGCCGTTGAAGCCGCGCGGATCGAACTTGACCGTGCCCGAGTGAATTTGGACTACCGCACGATCGAAGCACCATTTGGCGGTTTTGTCGGCATCACCGAAGTCGATCCGGGCGACCGGATCAATCCCGACACACTGATTACAACGCTCGACGACCGAAGTGCGCTGCTCGTATCGTTCGAGGTACCGGAGGCACTGATCGGCGACATCCAGGTTGGCAATGAAGTGTCGGTAGCTACATGGAACAGCCGTTCCCCGAATGCAGTCGGCGAAATCGTCGATATTGGCAGCCGCATCGATCCCGCAACCCGCACGTTTGTTGCCCGGGCCCGGGTCGGGAACGACACCGATACGCTCAGGCCCGGCATGAGTTTCAGGGTATCCGTGGACGTGCCGGGCAAGCTGTACCCGGCCATCGCCGAAACATCGGTGCAATGGGGCGCTGATGGCGCTTACATCTGGACGGTCAGCAACGGCCAGGCACAGCGAAAGATCGTGCAAATCGTGCAGCGCCAGCAGGGAGTCATCCTTGTCGATGCCGACCTCGCCGAAGGCGACCTGGTAGTCGTTGAAGGCATCCAGCGTATGCGTAACGGCGTCGACGTGACCCACGAACCCCTCGGCGTCGCTGACCGCGGCATGGAAGCAGTCAATGGGCCGGCCGGACCCACCGGCCAGCCGCGGCAACAATGAATAACGACGACCAGCGCGAGCTTTCCGGCGAGCGTGATGATTCGCCCGAGGCAGAGATTAACGACCTCCCCAGCCTGAGCATCCGCCGGCCGGTGCTGGTACTCGTACTGAACCTTCTGATTCTGCTGGCAGGCATAAGCGCCATCCTGGCCGTAGAAACACGCGAATTGCCGGACGTCGACCGGCCGATTGTCGGCGTACGTGCGGAATTCCCGGGCGCATCGCCGGAAACCATGGACGCCGAGGTCATCAGCATCATCGAGGGTGCTGTATCGCGTGTGTCCGGTATCCAGAGCATTGAATCGGCGTCCGAGGAGAACAGCGGCCGCATACGAATCGAGTTTCGGCCGGATATAGACCTGGACAGTGCAGCGTCCGACGTACGTGAAGCGGTCAGCCGCGTCACGCGCGAACTTCCGGATCGCCTGGAGCAGGTTGTTGTTGTCAAGGCGGACAGTGATTCCGACTCCATCGTCAACCTGGCCGTGATCAGCGATACGCTGCTCGAGGAAGAAGTCACGCGCATCGTCGAGAAAGACATCATTCCCGAATTGATATCGATTGATGGCGTGGCAGATGTCCAGCTGTTCGGTGCGCGCCAGCGCATGCTGCATGTCGTCGTCGATCCGCTGCGGATGACGAGTTACGGCCTGTCGGTCACCAGTGTTGCAGACGCACTGCGGCAGGCACCGTTCGACGTTCCGGCAGGCAGTTTTCGCTCTGAGGACCAGGAGCTGATTGTCCGCGCCGACGCCTCGGTAACCACGGCAGCGCAGGTTGCCGACATCGTTATCGAGCGGTCCATACGTATTGGCGATATTGCCAATGTATTCTTCGGGCCGGAAGATGCGCGAGCCTATACGCGACTCAATGGCCAGCCCATCATCGGGCTGGGCGTCGTACGCCAGGCCAAGTCCAATACTGTTCGCATTTCCAACGGTGTCCGCGAAGCGGTTGACCGGATCAACAATCGATTCGGTGATCTCCGGCTGGTCGTAACCGATGACCAGGCCGTGTTTATCCGCAGCTCGATCAAGGAAGTGCTGATTACGCTGTCGTTTACGATCGCTATTGTTATCTCAACAATCTGGCTGTTCATGGGCTCGCTGCGTGCGACGCTGGTGCCGAGTATCGCCATTCCGGTCGCCCTGATCGGCACTGTGGCGGCGATCTGGATACTCGGGTTCTCGATCAATATCCTGACACTGCTCGCCCTGGTTCTCGCGACCGGGCTGGTTGTGGATGATGCGATCGTCGTGCTCGAAAATATACAGCGGCGACGGGGCCAGGGCCTCGGAGCCCGTGCCGCCGCGGTGCTGGGTACACGGCAGGTGTTCTTTGCCGTCGTAACGACGTCAGCCGTGCTGATATCGGTGTTTATCCCGATCGCTTTCCTGCCAAGTACGGCGGGCCGGCTGTTTCGGGAATTCGGCATCGTACTGGCCGTCGCCGTAGCGATCTCCAGTTTCGTGTCGCTGTCGCTGGTGCCGGCGGCCGCCTCACATTTGCCGGACACCACGACAGGCAACCGCTTTGTCGAGTTCCTGCGTCGCATCGGCACGCGGATTGGCGCCTTTTACAAGGCGTCGCTGCATGTGATGCTCGACCGGCCGTATATTGCGCTCGTCGTCGCCATCCTGTTTATCGGCGGCGCAGCAGCACTGTTCCAGTCACTCGACCGGGAACTGATCCCGCCCGAGGATCGTGGCATGCTGAACATCAATGCAGCGGGTCCCGACGGCGTCGGCATCGGTTACATGGACCGCCAGACACGGAAAATCGAGGAAATACTTGAACCGCTCGTCGTCAACGGAGAAGCCACGTCCCTGTTTACGATTGTTGGCACCTGGGACCCCAATCGCAGCCGCGTCAATGTGCCACTGGTTGACTGGGATGACCGCACGCGCAGCCAGCAGGAAATCAGCGATAGCATCGAAGGACCATTGTCCGAAATTCCCGGTGCCCGCGTCACGGTATCGAGCAGCAACAGCCTGAATCTCCGACGCTCCGCCGGTGAGCTTGAAGTGGCGCTGATCGGTAACGACTACGCAACTATTTTCGAGGCCGCCAAGAATCTCGTGCGCGACCTCGAGGAACGCATGCCGAACCTGTCCAGTGTGGAGATTTCCTACGACCCGACGCAGCCACAACTGTTTGTCGAGATTGATCGCCGGCGGGCATCGGACCTCGGCGTCGACCTCGAAAGTCTCGCCGCAACGCTGCGGGCAATGATCGATGGCGATGAACTCGTCGACCTGAATATCGAGGACGAAGCGATTCCGATCCTGCTGGAGTCATCCAGCGGGGAAATCAACGACCCCACCGATCTCGTCAATTTGTACGTCACCACGGATACGGGCCGTTTGGTACCGCTGTCCAGTATCGTGACCTTGCGGGAACAGGGTGTCGCGGCCCAGCTTGATCGCATATCGCAACGGCGCGCCATCGAGATCGATATCGACCTGGCCGGCGGGTACCCGCTACAGGACGCGGTCGACAGTATCCAGTCCATCGCAGACGACAGCCTGCCCGGCAATGTCTCGATGGTCCTGATGGGCGAAGCCGCGACGTTGCAGGAAACCTCCCGCGAGGTCGCCATCACTTACCTGATTGCGCTCGCCGTGATTTTCCTGGTGTTGTGCGCGCAATTCGAGGGCTTTATCAGCGCGGTGGTCGTGACGCTGATCGTACCAACGGGTGTCGCGGCGGCGATATTTGCCCTGTTCCTGACGGGGACATCACTGAACGTCTACTCGCAGATAGGCTTGATACTCCTGATCGGCCTGATGGCGAAAAACAGCGTGTTGCTGGTCGAATTTGCCGACCAGCTGCGGGATCGCGGCCTGATGGTGCGGGAAGCAATTGAATCCGGCGCCAGCATCCGCCTGCGGCCTGTTGCAATGACTCTGATTTCGACAGCACTCGGCGGCCTGCCGCTGATCCTCGGCAGCGGCGCCGGTGCCGAGGCCCGTTCATCGATCGGCTGGGTCATCTTCGGCGGCCTCGGCATAGCCGCGATCTTCACGCTGTACCTGACGCCGGTTCTTTACCTGCTGCTGGCGCGCTTCTCGAGCGCACGCGTCGAACAGTCCCAGCGACTCGCCGATGAGCTGCGCAAGGCGAAAGCCATCACGGCATCCTGACAGCCGGTCTTCTGCCGCGTGCGCGCTCGCAACCGCGGCGGGCAGCGGCCATAATGCCGTCAGTATCCTGGCGTAACGAGATTATGGATGGCTGACGACGCCCGACTGGACGCGATGCTCGCTTGTCCGCGTTGTGACAAAGCACCGCTTGATCGAAACAGCAGCTCTCTCAAGTGCGGTGGCTGCAAAACCGAATTCCCGCGTATTGCCGGCATGCCCTGGCTGTTCGCCGAGCCCGAAGCGAGCCTCGGTGAATGGCAGAACCGCTTGCACCTCGCGTTGCAGACCCTGGCCCATGAAGTGCAACGTCTGAAGAACGCCCTCGGCGACAAGGACCTGCCTCCGCTGGCACGCCGCCGTCTGGAGTTGCTGATGTCGGCGACGGAGCAGCATCGCAAGCAGGTGCGGGAATTACTTGCGCCTATCGGCATCCAGTCCCTGCAGGCGGAATACACTACGCACCTCGCATTGCGTACGCGGCTTCCGGGTGACCAGGGACTTAATACTTACTACAACAACGTTCACCGCGACTGGTGCTGGGGTGAAGCTGAAAATTCCGCCTCCGTCGAACAGATCCTCGACGTCCTTGGCGCGTCTGAGTCGCGCGACGCCGTGCTTGGCGATACCGTCGTGCTTGGCGCCGGTGCCGGCCGCCTCGCCTACGACCTGCACCAGCTGCCCGGCACAGCGAAAACCGTAGCCGTTGACTTCAACCCGCTGCTGTTGATCATTGCGCAGAGCATCACACGCGGTGACAGGATTGACCTGTACGAATTTCCAATCGCGCCCCGCTCGCTCGATGATTCCGCCGTCCTGCGAACACTCAGTGCGCCGGAACCGGTCCGCGACGATTTCTTCCTGGTATTCGGCGACGTGCTTCGGCCGCCATTCGCGGCAGCCTCCTTCGACACTGTCGTCACACCGTGGCTCATCGACATTATCACCGAAGACTTACCTTCCTTCGCCGCGCGCGTGAACCGCCTTCTGAAACCGGGCGGCCGCTGGCTGAACTTCGGCTCATTGTCATTTGAACAGCAAACGGACCGGCGGCGACGCTACAGCAGCGAAGAAGTCCTGGCACTGGTCGGAGCAAGCCGGCTTCGGTCCACCCGAAGTCCGTGAAGCGACAATACCTTATATGTGCTCGCCGGCGAGCCGTCACGGCCGTCGCGAAACGGTTTTCACATTCTGTGCGGAAAAGCTGCACGACACGACAAACCCGGCACGCCACAAAGCCCTGCCCGACTGGCTCGTTACCGGACGTGAGCCCGTGCCGCTGCTGCCTTCTTTCCAGACGCAAGCGATGTCGACGAAAATCTATTCATTCATCATGTCACTCATCGACGGCAAGCGGTCCATTACGGACATGGCCAAAGTTCTCGAACAGCAGCAACTGATGACACGCGCGGAGGCCCTGCCTGCCATACGCAACTTCCTGACCCGCATGTACGACGACAGTCAGCGTCAGACCGGGTTCTAGGTGCGGACAAATTGCTGCCCGAGAATCCCACGAATCGGTGAGATGTCCGGGCTCAGTGCGTCTTGTGTTGCAGGAACCGTGCTATCTCGCGAACGGCGCGGCCGCTTTCCGGCATCTGTCCGATAAAGAACTGGAAGACGTGCCACATGTCCGGCCAGGTTTGCAGCGTGATGCCGGAGCCTGCCGCCGATAAGCGGTCGCTGAAGCGGGTGGAATCGCTCAGCAGGATTTCGTGGTCGCCGACCTGGATAAAAACAGGGGGCAGGTTGTGAACGTCAGCATAGAGTGGGGAAACAAGCGGATTGCGCAGTTCATTTGTATTGCAGTAATGATCGGCAGTCGCTGGCATGTCGGCGGCCCGAAACAGCGGATCGAGCCCGGCTCGTGTCTGCATTGATTCGCCGCTGCCGGTGAGATCGAGCCACGGTGACAGCAGTACCGCGCAGGCGGGCAGTCGTGCACCGTCGTCACGAAGTTTCAGGATCGTTGCCATTGCCAGGCCACCGCCAGCGGAATCGCCGCCGATCGCAATCTGTGCGGGATCGAGCCCCTGCGCCAGCAGCCGGCGGTAGACGGTGCACGCGTCCGTCAGCCCGGCAGGGAAACGGTGCTCCGGTGCCAGCCGATAGTTCGGCATCAACGCCCGCACACGCGCTGCCCGGGCGATAAAGCTGACGAGGCGCCGGTGCGTGCGGCTGCTGCCCATGACATACGCACCGCCATGCAGGTAATAAAGAACCGGCGCATCCTCAGAGCCGCGCGGCACGAGCCACTCGCAATCAATACCGGCAATGCTCGCCGGAATGACGCGGACGCGCCTGGCCGGCGGCAGCCGCGTCGCAATTTTCTCGAAGGATTGACGCAGGACCTGTGGGTCGACATCCGGCCTGACGCGCCGGAAATACTGCTTTGCAAGGAAGCGGACCAGCCTCGCCCGCAGGCTGATCATAATTGCGGGTTCAGGCAGTCCGGGGACACTAGCGCTCCAGGTACTGGAGCTTGTCCTTGACGTCCCGCCAGTCGTCGGCATCGTCGGGCGGATCCTTTATCTCGGTAATGACGGGCCAGTCCTGCGATAAGTCCTTGTTCAACTCAAGAAAGTGTTCCTGCCCCGCCGGCAGCTCGTCTTCGGAATAGATGGCCTCGACCGGGCACTCCGGTTCGCACAATGTGCAGTCTATGCACTCATCCGGATCGATAACCAGCATGTTCGGGCCTTCGTGGAAACAGTCAACCGGGCAGACCTCGACGCAATCCGTCAATTTGCACTTGATACAGCTTTCGGTCACTACGAAGGTCATGCCTGGAGTCCTGCACTGAAAACAAGGGGCCTTACGCTATGCGAACTGCATAGGCAGATCAAGCCCGCATTGCGCACAATCGCTGCCTTAAATTTGCGACAATGCCGCACCCAGAACCGAAAGCACCGGAGGCAAGCCTGTATGAGCATCGTCAGCCTGGACCGCCAGGGCCCGATCGCCGTAATAACGATTGACCATCCGCCGGTCAATGCGTTGTCACAGGCAGTACGTGCCGGCCTGGAGAGAGACATCGATACGGCCGCCGGCGACGACAGCGTCAAGGCCATCGTCATCCGCTGTGAGGGGCGCACGTTTATTGCCGGCGCCGATATTCGCGAGTTCGGCAAGCCACCTGCGGCCCCGTTGCTGCCGGACCTGGTCCAGCACATCGAGGCCGTTCGGAAGCCTGTCGTCGCGGCGCTGCACGGAACGGCGCTCGGCGGTGGCCTCGAGGTCGCGATGGGGTGCCATTACCGGGTCGCGTCCAAATCTGCGCGAGTCGGCCTGCCGGAAGTCAATCTCGGGTTGCTACCGGGCGCAGGCGGCACGCAGCAGCTGCCACGGCTCGCGGGTGCCGCTGCAGCACTTGAAATCATGCTGTCCGGCAAGCCGGTACCGGCCACCGAGGCGCTCCGCCTCGGGATTGTTGATGAACTCGCCGAAGACGATGCACTAATGGACGCCGCCAGGCGCTTCGCGGGCCGTGCCGTTGCCAAAGGACCGCGACGCACCAGCGAACTCGAGGTAGCGGGTGCCAGCCCGGAACTGTTCGACGAATGGCGCCGCAAGACGGAGCAGAAGACACGCGGACTGATGTCACCGCAAAAGATCATCGATTGCGTTGAAGCTGCCGCCACTCGACCTTTTGCAGAAGGCCGGCGTATCGAACGCGAAGCGTTCCTGGAATGCCTCGAGTCACCGCAGTCCAGTGGATTGCGGCATGCATTTTTTGCCGAGCGTGCTGTACTGAAAGTACCCGGACTGGATAAGGAAACGCAGCCGCGCCAAATACAAAAGCTGGCGGTGCTTGGTGCCGGAACAATGGGCGCCGGTATTGCCTATAGCGCATTGGCCGCAGACTTCGACGTGCATTTGCTAGACAACGAGGAGTCGGCACTCGAACGCGGCAAAGCCACAATCGGCAAATTGTTTGAAAGCGGTGTCGAGCGCGGCAAGTCAACGGCCGCCGAAGCGGAAACACGATCTGCGCGTCTCAGTACCGGGACCGACTTCACCGATCTCGGTGATGCCGACCTGGTCATCGAAGCCGTTTTTGAAAGTATGGATGTCAAGAAAGATGTATTCACGCGACTCGGCGACATCTGCAAGCCCGGCGTGATTCTGGCGACAAATACTTCAACGCTCGATGTCGATGCCATTGCCGCCGCCAGCGGGCGCCCTGCCGACGTCATCGGCCTGCATTTCTTCAGCCCGGCGCACATCATGCGGCTGCTCGAGATTGTGCGGGGCGAAAAGACTGCCGACGATGTCATCGCATCGTCCCTGGCGCTGGCAAGGAAACTGGGCAAGATCGGCGTCGTGGTCGGCAATTGCTTCGGCTTCGTCGGCAACCGGATGCTCTACAGCTACGGCAGGGAAAACCAGTTCCTGCTGCTCGAAGGCGCCGCACCTGAATATATCGACCAGGTCCTTCACGACTGGGGCATGGCCATGGGGCCGAATGCCGTGGGTGACCTCGCCGGCCTCGACGTCGGCTACCGGATACGGCGCGAGCGTACCGACCTGCCGGACGACCCGCGCTTCTACCGGATTGCGGACCTGCTGGTCGAACAGGGCCGCCTCGGCCAGAAGACCGGCAGCGGGATCTACCACTACCCGGACGGCTCCCGCAAACCGGAACCGGACGCCGAAGTCCACAAGCTGATTCGCGACGAGGCCAGGCGGCTCGGCATCACGCAGCGGGATATCGGCGCGGACGAGATCATCGAACGCTGCATCTACGGCCTGATCACCGAAGGCGCCCGCCTGCTCGAAGAAGGCATTGCCGCCCGCCCTTCCGATATCGATGTCATCTGGATCAACGGGTACGGCTTCCCAAGGCACCGCGGCGGGCCCATGCACTATGCCGACAGCATCGGCCTGGACCAGGTTTACGATGCGGTATGCCGGTTGCAGGACCGGTTCGGCGACCAGTACTGGTCGCCGCCGGCACTGCTGAAAGAACTTGCGCGCGACAAACGCAATTTCGCTGACCTGAATCGCACAGGCGGCGCTGCATAGCGCGGTCATCGCGAGGCGCGTAGCGCCCGTCATCGCCGAGGTAGCGTAGCGAGGCGTGCGCGCACCTCGCCCCGATAATGACTCTGCCAGGCGGTGCGAGGTCGCCACGCCCTGCGGGCTCGCGATGACGGGTGCTGCTATCCCGCGCGAGGTCGCCACGCCCTGCGGGCTCGCGATGACGGGGGTGCTGCTATCCCGCGCGAGATCGCCACGCCCTGCGACCTCGCGATGACGGGGGCGCTGCTATCCCGCGCGAAGTCGCCAGCGATCATTGGTGCATTCAGCGTATTGGTCACCCTCGAGCTTCAGCAGATGTGCCAGCAGGGAGCGTTCGGCAATCGGGTAGAGTGATGCATCAATTTCCGTATAAACGTGCGGCAATAACTGACGGACTGTCGAGCGGGGATGCGCGCGCAGCGCATCGACAACGATCGATTCCCGGTTCAGTCGATGCGCGATCAGCTTGCTGATCGCCTCATACGGATCTTGAATCAGCTCGCCATGCCCCGGAGCGATTGCAGTCAGCGTTTCCCGCTTGAGGCGCGCAAGTGATGACAGGTACTCGCTCATGTCACCGTCCGGTGGGTCGATGACTACCGTCGAGCCATTGATGATGTGATCGCCGGTAAACAAGAGATCTTCATCGTCCAGCAGGTAGCACACGTGGTTGGATGCATGGCCGGGAGTATGCAGCGCACGTAACGCGAATCCGTCTCCATTAACCGTATCGCCATCTTCAGGAACTCGATCCGGTGAGAAACCGGCATCCTGATGCTCGCCCTGCGGTGCCGGCCGGCCGATGATTTCGGCGCCGCTTTTTTTTGCAAGTGCTGCCGTTGCCGGTGAATGATCCGTGTGCGTGTGGGTGACCAGGATAAACCGCAGCCGGTCGCCTGCGGCCGCGAGAATAGCATCGACATGTTGCTGCATGGCGGGTCCAGGGTCGATAACGGCAATCTCCGGCTCACCAACCAGGTAGGTATTAGTGCCGGGCCCGTCATCATGCCGGGATTGGGTGCTACCAGGCGACGTACGCGCGACGACAGCACTGTAACGGTGCCGGGTTCAAGCCCGGTACTCATCGATTTGCCTCGCTGCCCGGTTCGGGGCTGCCTGCCGGGTAATCGGGACTGCCCGGCATGACGATGCGTTCCCGTCCCTTGTCGCTGACAATCACCGGTAACACGCTTTGCACACCCTCTGCTTCGCGACGCGCCGCCCATCGCAGCAATTCGCCGGCGTCGGTCATCGCCGTCAGCTCGTGCAGCGTTGCACGTGTCGGGGGCGGCAGTGCGATATGGCCTGACCGGTCGGCCTCCAGTGCCTGCTGTGCCGTCATCCAGCAACTGTCGGTCAATTCACCGCCGTCATGCGTTGCGCACTGATCGCCAGGTAATACCGCCGCAAAGAACCGCGTTGTGAAGCGTTTCGGCCGGCGCACCGGGGTGATCCAGTGCGCGAAGTAATGCAGCGCATCGCAATCTATTTGCAGCCGGTAGTCGCGCAGGATCTCGGGCCACGACAGGTCTCCGGCGTTGAGCTGCTTGCGCACGGCGTCAAATTCATCTGCGCGTCCGCAGGTAGCCGTCCAGGCCCAGTCACCACCGGGCCCGCGCGCCAGCAACACGCCGGTTTCCTCGAACAGTTCGCGCACGGCGGCACTGTAGTAGTCGAGCGCGCCGCTGTCGACGCCGAGGCAGGTATCGGCACGGCCTGCGCGCTCACCGATACAGTGGCCGTGGCTGACACGATCACACGGCTCGAGCAGGCCCCCGGGAAAAACATGCGTTGCACCGAATGACGTGTCCGCATGCCGCTGCACCAGCAGGATCTCGGGCGCGGACGGCGCCTCGCGAGCCAGTACAACCGTGGCCGACGGCAGCGGAACCGCTCCCTTTGTTGCGGCAGCGCTCATGACAGTTGCAACGCCACCTCGGGGCAGCCAGCAGTCTGCGCGGTAGAGGCCGAACGGGCACAGGAGGAGCGAACACGAGCATACTTCACAGTATCACCGGGACGAGTCTGCAACATCCAGGTTGACCCCTTCGGCGTAATCCCGCAAACGATTAAATTGCTCCCGCAGCACGTAATCGACGGCAGGCGCAAGCTCCTCCAGACCGCCGGGCCGGTAGCCGCCAACAACGTACGTCAATGTCAGGTCGGTAACATCGTCGCGGCTGTCGTTCGCATCGAACTCGAGGGTCATGTTGCCGTTGACGCCCAGCAACCCGAGAGGACCCAGGCCGCCGGTCAGGCGCAGCATTGCGCCGGGGCTCACGAACGTGACCGTCATGTGCACCAGGCCGCCGTCGCTGCCGAGCCGCTCGCAAAAACAACCGTTAGGCTCTGCAGTCATGTAGAGATTGGCGGCGTCGCCGGAAAAGGTGTGGTCGCTGCTCCACCAGTCACCGACATTGTCGACAACCATGCCGTAGACCGTCGCGCGCGGCGCCGCGATGGTGAGTTTGTGCACAATGGAAAAGCCCCCGTCGGCGGCGTCGCGCACGTCCGCGGACGCAGGCGTGGCCGGAACAACGAGTGCTGTGAGCAATACGAGTGCAACGGTGATTTTGTGCATGGTCCCTGGACGAAACATTGGCCTCAGATGCGGGCCAGAGTGTACCCGGCCGCCGGCTGGCCGTCACGCCGGGCCGGAGGGGAAGCACCGGACCGTCACTACGGCAGCGGCCAGAAGCACTGCACGAGGAATGCGAGCGCCAAAAAGGCGGCGATAAAGTAGATTTTCTTCCAGATGCCCATACATCATCCCGGCTTAAAACCATTTCCCGGCAGTTTGTGTCATCCTGACTGAACGTAATCTGAAAGCCTGGCTGTGCCCTTGAACCTGCAACTGCTTGACTTCCTGAATTGTCACGAAAAGCTCGCCGTACTGAGCGGTGCCGGCTGCAGCACGGCGTCCGGCATCCCGGACTATCGGGCCGATGACGGCAGCTGGAAGCACGCGCGGCCGGTGCAGTTTCGGGACTTTGTCGATAACAGCGCGATACGGCGACGGTACTGGGCGCGCAGCTTCGCCGGCTGGGAGCGGATCCGGTCCGCCCGGCCCAATGCCGCGCACCGCGCTCTGGCAGCGCTCGAACAGGCCGGCCGCATTGATTGCCTCATTACACAGAATGTCGATAACCTGCATCGGCTTGCCGGCAGTGCCAGCGTCATCGATCTGCACGGTGTACTTGGCCGCGTCCGCTGCCTTGATTGCGGCATCGAAGGTGATCGCAGTTCCTACCAGGCCATGCTGCAGGCGGCCAATCCGGATTTTTGCGCCGCCATCGAGGGCATCGCGCCGGACGGTGATGCGAACCTGGTGTCCGGTGATATCGACCGGTTTACAGTGCCGCCCTGCACCCAATGCGGAGGCATGATCAAACCGGATGTTGTGTTTTTCGGGGAGGCCGTGCCCAAAGACAGGGTTGCCGCTGCCAGCGATGCCGTCAATAACGCAGATGCGCTGCTGGTTGTCGGCTCCTCGTTGCAGGTTTTTTCAGGCTTTCGATTCGTACGGCAGGCACACGCGCTGCGCAAACCTGTCGCGATACTCAATCGCGGAGTGACGCGCGCCGACGATCTCGCAACGTTGCGCCTGCGGGAAGACTGCTGTGCCGTTCTCGAGGGTGTGACGCGCGCACTGCAAAATGATGGCATCACTAACCGCAACTCCCGGGTCAGCGCCTGATGCCCGATGGCTTCAGCGTTGTGTTCGAGAGCGACAACCGCCGATCCTGCGCGGATCGCATGCTGGTGCTGACATCGCTGTCGATTCCGCACGAACTCGTCGAAACCGGAAACCGTTATGCGATAGTGACACTCGAAGCCGATGCCGAGCTCGCACGCTTCGAACTGTGGCAGTACGACAAGGAAAATGAGCCGCCGCGCCGCCCGCCGCCCGCCTCGGTTGCGGTCCCGCAGCACAACGCGCTGCCCGGAGTCGTCGGGTATGTTCTGGTCATCTGCGTTGTCGCCTGGCTGGCCGGCCGCGGCACGTTCAGCATGGACTGGTATGGTGCCGGCCGCGTTGACGGCGAACGGATTCGCGATGGTGAGTGGTGGCGCACCCTTACGGCGCTGACACTGCACGGCGGCCTGCGCCACCTGATGGGCAATATCGGTTTTGGCGTCCTGTTTGGTTTGCTGGCCGGACGCGTCGTCGGATCCGGCGTCGCCTGGCTTGCGATAATTGTCGCCAGCGGTATGGCCAATACACTGAACACCGTTTTGCTCGAATCAAGCCATCGTTCGGTCGGCGCCTCAACTGCCGTATTCGCGGCGCTCGGTTTCGTCGCGGGATTTGTCTGGCGCGGCAAGCTGATGGCACAGGACCGCTGGCCTTACAGGCTCGGGCCGATCGTTGGCGGTATCGCGTTGCTTGCCTATACCGGCACCGGCGATGAGAACACCGATATCGGCGCACACCTCGCAGGCTTCGTGTGCGGATTTATCGCAGGTATCCCGCTGACCCGGCTGTCGGGCGCGTTCAGTAACACGCTGCTGCAACGCGCCAGTGGAATTGCCGCCCTGGCATTGATCGCCGGTGCCTGGGCGATTGCGCTGGCCAGCTATAGCTAACTCATCGCAAACGCAAGCGCCGCCGACAAAGCCTGTGCAACCCGGCCAGCGCTCCGATAACCTTCGCTTTTTTCCGGACGGGCCGATTCATGCCAGTGGCTGTGCTTTACACCCTTGTCGTTTTGATCTGGGGTTCAACATGGGCGGCCATTCCGTACCAGCTTGGCGACGTATCGCCCGAAGTCTCGGTAGCGTACCGGTTCGCGATTGCATCCGTCGCACTGTTCCTGTTTGCCCGTATGACCGGTCGTCGCCTGACACTCGAACGGTCGCACTACCCGATGGTCGTGATGCAGGGCTCGATCCTGTTTTCCGCCAATTACTTCTTCGTGTACTACGCGACCGGCTACGTAACCAGCGGCCTGATTGCCGTCCTGTTCAGCCTCATCGTCATGTCCAATGCCTTTTTCGAGCGGCTTTTCTTCAAGACGCCGCTTGAACCCCGGCTGGTCATCGCCGCGTTGATCGGCATGGCGGGAATCGCGTTGATGTTCTGGCCGGAGGTCTCCGAGCTGAGCCTCGCCGACGATACGGTCCTCGGACTGGCATGGGCCCTGGCCGGCATCGTGACAGCATCACTCGGCAACATGGCGGCCGTGATCAACACACGGCGCGTGCAGCCGGTGGTCACTGTCAATGCACACGCGATGGCCTGGGGTGCCGTCACGTCAATGCTACTCGCACTGCTGATGGGCAGGAAATTCGCATTCTCAGCGGAACCGGGTTACATCCTATCGCTGCTGTATCTCGCGATTCTGGGCTCGTCGGTTGCATTCGGCGCCTACCTGACGCTGATCCGGCGCATAGGCTCGGCGCGTGCGGCATACGCATCCGTGCTGTTCCCGGTCGTAGCACTGACGCTGTCGACACTGCTCGAGGGTTACCGCTGGTCAGGGGTAGCAGTCGCGGGCGTAGCCCTAACAATGGTGGGAAACTGGCTGGCGCTGACCCGTTACCGGCGCGCCGCCGCCCCATTGGGACCATCACGATGACAGCTATGGCGCAACCGCTATCGCCCGTCACAGTGAAATTGTATAGTCGGACGGACTGGCCGGCCGGCCGGCCAGAACTTATGTTTTTCCTGGCAGTCTGAATACACAGGCAATTGGCAAGTATCGCGTGCAATGGGATTAATCAGTAAATTCAGGATCTTACATCCAATGTTGCTGGCATTTGCGGTTCTGTCCGCCGCGCTGACCGCAGGCGCAGAGGAGGTTCCGGAAACGACGGGGGTAGCGGTCGGGGCTGACGACAGCGAGGTGCAGCCCGTTTCAGTCGAGAACTCGCGGCACATCGCAGACCCCGTGTTCAGCGGGGATATCCCCGAAACGATCGAGGAACCGCCACCGCCGCCGGAAACCGATGCGGAGCGTCTGCGGCGGCTGTTCACCCTGTACCGCAATGCCATTGCCGAATCGAGTTTTGAAGAGGCCGATACTCTCGGCAAGCAAATCGTCGAACTGGCCATAGAGACCAACGGCCGCAACAGCGAAGAATCCGCACGTGCATTGACCAACCTCGCCATTGCACAGCACGGAATGGGTGATTACGAATCGGCACAGCTCAATTTTTCTGCATCAATCGACATTATCGAAACCGTCAGGAATCGCCTGGATCCCGCGCTGATCAACCCGCTGCGGGGACTGGGCGCATCGCAGCTGGCCGCGGGACGGCCGGACCTTGCATCGGAGTCATTTGAGCGGGCAGTGCATGTCAGCCATGTCGAACGACGGTCCGCATAACCTCGAACAGTTGGAACTGCTCGAGTCACTGGCCGAGACTTACCTCGCCGGCGGTGAAGCTGATCTGACGAAGGACATGCAGGAACGCATTTACATCCTGCAGGCCCGCAATATTGATCCGGATTCCGTAGAAATACTGCCGGCCCTGTACCGGCAGGCCCAGTGGCAGCGCCGGCTGGAACTGTACGACAAGGAACGTTACACATGGCGGCGAGTGATCAGCTTACTGGAGGACCATCACGGCCGTGATGACCTGAGCCTGATTGCACCGCTCACGGAACTTGGTCAGTCCTATCTGTATATCTCGCCGGTTGACATCGGCTACCAGCAGCCGGCGTCGACGGCAACCGGTGAGATATACCTGAAGCGGGCGTTGCGCATCGCGGAAGACCATCCGGACACCAACTGGCGGGTAAAATCGGACGCAATAATCGAACTGGCGGACTACTATATTCTTACGGATCGCTCCAATCGGGCCGAACGGATGTACCGCGACGCCTGGGAGCTGATGTCAGGTGACGAGGAACGGCAGCGTGCCCGCTACGAAGCGCTGCAAACACTGCAGGTGCTGCAGGCCATTCGGCCGCCAAAGTTTTACGGGGTCGATTCCACCACGGTCCCGGCCCGTCGCCCGGAAGGGTTCGAAACCGGCACCGTTGTCTATCAGTACGCCGTGTCGACCCGCGGTACGGCCACGGATATCGAGTTGGTAGAAATGCAGCCTGCCGGGCTGTCTGACATGGAGACGTCGGTCGGACGCGAGCTACGCCACCTGATCCAACGTCCGCGCCTGGTGGATGGCGACATGGTCCAGACAAATAACCTGACGTATACACACAGCTTCTACTACCGGCCAGACGACCTGCCCGATACAACCCGGTGAGGGCGAATCACTGGCCGGCAATACCCAAAACTGACAACCGCACTCTTACCGCAGGAACACAGGGCGCAGGCGTGTCCCCCTGTGTTTTGATGGCGACTGCCCCAACACTGCTTTTTTGCAGGGAACCGCATCAATGATTACAAATAAACTCACGAAAACCACCTTGATTTCAAAACAGGACGCGTTGCCTGGCCGCGAACAGCCAATGCCGGTACCGGAAACTCATTATGTGAACGGACACGCACTGCGGACCTTTGACGAGCGCCTCGAGCAGGCCGTGTTTGGCCTCGGCTGTTTCTGGGGCGCTGAGCGACGTATTTGGGAAACGCCCGGCGTAGTCACAACGGCCGTGGGCTATGCCGGCGGATTCACGCCAAATCCGGATTACCGGGAAGTCTGCAGCGGCCATACCGGACACGCCGAAGTCGTGCTGGTGGTTTTCGATCCTGCCCTGGTCAGCTACGAGAAATTACTGGCGCTGTTCTGGGAGTCGCACGATCCGACGCAGGGGATGCGACAGGGAAACGATATCGGTTCGCAATACCGGTCCGCCATCTATACCTGCGGCAGCGGCCAGGCTGAAGCAGCGATGGCATCCAGAGACGCCTACCAGCAGGAACTCAATGCCGCGCGGTTCGGCCCGATAACGACGCAGATCGAACCTCTGCAGGTCTTTTATTATGCCGAGGATTATCACCAGCAATACCTGGCAAAGAACCCCGGCGGATATTGTGGCATCGGCGGCACGGGTGTCAGCTGCCCGATCGGTACCGGTGTTACGCAGCAGTCTGCCGCCGGCTGATTGCATCCGGCTTCATCAGTGACAGTGTCCGGGGTCGGCCGCTGCGTCGATGCGCGGATGCAGGTACCATGCTCCCTCCCGTTCCGAAATTACAGGTGACAACCTTTGGCCACGAGAAAAACCGCCGTCAAAAAGCCGCGACGGCCCAGCCGCACTGAGGCCGAGGAAGCCGTCCGAACGCTGCTCCAGTGGGCCGGTGAAGACCCGTCCCGGGAAGGCCTGATCGACACGCCGGCGCGCGTGGCACGCGCGTATGAAGACTGGTTTGGCGGCTACAAGATCGACCCGGTACGTTACCTGAAGCGCACTTTCGAGGAAGTCGAAGGCTACGACGAGATGATCGTCTTGCGCGACATTTCGTTTGAGTCACATTGCGAACATCACATGGCGCCCATCATCGGCAAGGCACACGTCGGCTACCTGCCGAATAGCAAGGTGGTTGGCATCAGCAAGCTGGCGCGCGTCGTCGAGACCTTTGCGCGCCGCTTCCAGGTGCAGGAAAAAATGACCGCCCAGATCGCCAACTGCATTCAGGACGTACTGAAACCCAAGGGCGTCGGTGTCGTCATCAATGCGTCACACCAGTGTATGACAACGCGCGGCGTGCACAAGGACGACGTAACGATGGTCACGAGCCAGATGCTCGGACTGTTTCGCAAGGATGCGCGCACCCGGTCGGAATTCCTGAACATGATCGCGCAAGTCAAAGGACTCTGAGGAGCACCGGAACCCCCGGCGGGGGGTCCTTTGGGGGAAATAAAGCGGACCGAAGGGAGCCATTCCCTCAAAGGACCCCCCGCAGGGGTTTCCGGTGCGAAGTTAAAGCAAGTGCCTCCGCTTTCAGTTCAGACCGAGTACCGACACACCCTGCTCGAACACAATATCAACGGGAATGCTGGCGGCCGTAAGCCGATCGAGATCCTGTTGTAATTGTTCGTTAATAACGCCCTTTTCGGCTATCAGCTTCTTTGCTCCCTTGTAATCGCCGTCACCCTGCAGCGTCAGCAGCAATTCAGACAGCGACGCCATGGCTTCCTGCATGCGGTCAAAGTCAACGCGGTAAGTACCGGTTTCGTCATCACGCACAAACGCGCCCTGTTCGGCGAAGAAGTTGAAGCGCACCATGTTTGCCTGGCCATGCGCACTACTGGCGCCGAAACGCACCGAGCGGAAGATGCCAGCCATGAACGTGACATAGTTGTCGCGCAGGTCTATCTCGCCGAGCTCGCCGTCTTCGTGCAACTTTGTGATCATGTACAGACCGAGAATGTCCGCCTTGCCCTCCTCCATGCTGGAGGCTGTATCCTGCAACGCTTCGCGAACCGTGCCCTCGCCGCTGACGGTGTTCTTGATGCCCAGCCCGTGAGCAACTTCGTGGAACATCGTATTGGCAAAAAATGCATCGAAACTGATATGCCGACGCTGGGATTCATCGATCAATAAGTCTGCAATCGGCCGCAGGATCTTTTCGAACTTGGCCTCCATCGCGTTCTTGAGCTGCAGTCGCCGCGTACCCTTCTGTAGCTGCACTTCTTCGTCATTCGGCAGGTTGATCGCGATGGTCTTTGAACCGGCATTGCTGTCGCCTGCGTAATAAACGACATCGTATGCATTCAGGTCGGAATCGGTGCCCGGTGCCTCTGCCTTGTAGGCATCCGGAACCGGTAACCCGCGCTGCAGGTCCGGCAGGAAATCGGCAAACCGCGCGAGCCGCTCACTCCAGTCCCTATCCTTGATCAGGACGTAGGATTCGTACGCCGCCCGGTAGCCAAACAGCCTGTCCTCATAGGTCTCGATAGGACCGATGACGACCTCCACCGGATTGTTCTTGACGTCCATCCAGGCGAGATCGCTTTCCTGGTACCTGTCGGTCGTCAGCGCATCGGCCCGAAGCCTCAGGTAATTGGCAAAGCCCGGATCCTCGGCTAGCTCGGCCGCCTGTGTCAGCAGCAGCGCCGCACGTGCCAGCTCCGGCGCATAAGCAACGTGATATGGAACGAGCATGAGTTTGCCAGCGGCATCCCTCCGTACCAGGGAATACAGCCCGGCCTTGGCGGGCTCGTCCCACGCCTCGAACTCTTCGCGTGTCATATCCGGCGGGTAGAAATTTGCGCCGAGCGGCTTGTCGCCGTACCCCTCCATGAACGACTGCTCATTCGCGAGCCGGTCCCACGGCCCGTAGTTGATCGCGGCAAACTTCCGTACTTGCTCGCTGTCGATCGAGTCGAGCCATTCGCGCCAGTCATCATGAAAGGACTGCCGCCAGAACAGATCGTCCATTCTCTCGGAGGCCTCAATCAGCTTGACGATCATCCGCCGCTGGCGGTCCCCGAGATGACTGATGTCGGCGGCCAGCCGGTAATTCGCATAGATCTCCGGCCGTGGCGGCACGGCGGCCGCGGGCTCGTCCGGGCGTGAGTCCGATGTTGCGACTGGCTCGACCCCCTCATCGACACCCGCATCGGTACCCGACTCACTGCAACCAATGATCAGCAACATCGCGACAAGCAACGCGCCGGTTTGGCGCACACGCATTTCAACGTTCAATTTTCAGGCTCCTGGTTCATCGAGCGCCATTGGTGCCGGCGCCACGACTGCCACAACATGACGCAGATTATCGCACATGGGAGTCTGCGCGGCAGAAGCCGAACGGGCTACAAATCCGTAATTTCGATGTCATCCGCCGACAGCGGTTGTCCGAGGAACGTGCGGCCCACACGCGCAAAACGCCGTGCCCCATCCGTCGCCAGCAATTTCATCGTGCCGTCACTGCCGGCGGGCACGAGCAAGTCACGCTCGCTCAGCAGCGCCGCGACAACGTCGGCGGTTGTACCGGCGGAATCAACGATGGGAATGCCGGGCCCGATGGCATTTTGCAAGGCATCACGAAGCAGGGGAAAGTGCGTGCAGCCGAGAATGACAGACTGCGGCTCAAAGCGAACCGCGTCGTCATCCAGCATTGCGAGGTAGCGCCGCACCACGGCGTCGGGAATGTCACCGCGTGTCCACCCTTCCTCTGCCAGCGCGACGAGCAATTCACAGGCCAGCTCGCGGACTTCTGCGTCGGGATCGATCGCGGCGATGGCACGACGGTATGCGCCAAGACGCACGGTCGCCTCGGTAGCCAGCACGAGGTGGCGGCCAGCCGGCGCCGTTTGCACGGCGGCACGCGCACCGGGCCCCACGACGCCGACAACCGGCAGCGGCCGGAGCGCTTCGGTAAGTTCGTCGATGGCGACAGCAGATGCCGTATTGCAGGCGACGACGAGCAGCTTGATGTCGCGACGGGCGAGGTGCGCCGCCGCCTGGCTGGCATAGCGAAGCACGGAAGCCGGGCTTTTGGTGCCGTAAGGCAGGCGCGCCGTGTCGCCCAGGTAGAGCAGGTGCTCTCCGGGCAGGCGATCACGTATAGATTTGAGAACGGTAAGGCCACCGACGCCGGAATCAAAAATCCCGATCGGCCGGCTCTGCTGGACTTCTGTCATGGACCCGCCGGGACAGTGGACGCGCTATGTTCAGCAGCAGCTGGCTGCCACGTATCCTGCGACAGCGCGGCAAGTGCTGGCCGGATGCCGGTGCCCATGCACCGGCCGCCCGAGACTTACCCCGACTTGACCAGAAACGGCGGCACCTGTACCTGGTCGGCGTTGTCCAGCGGCAGCGGCGCCTGCCCGCTGTCGCCGTGCTGCATGATGGCACCGAACAGGTCGACCATCAGCTGCGCACAGCGGTCGGCTTCGTCGACTGACATCTTGCGCACGGAGGCATAGATTGGCCCCTCGCCGTTCAGCGGCGCGACGTTGTGCATCAGGCGCTTCAAGTCGGCGAACGGCTGCTTCATTGGAATGGGCAGCTCGTCTTCGTCAATATCGCTCAGATGGTTCTCAAAGGCCTCTACAAGTCGTTGTTTTATATGGCCGTGCCGGGCCAGCACTGAAAGTGCGGCCGAAAAACTCTTAACATGGGACATCTGCACTCCAGCGCTATTATTATCAAATTGCCGCTTGATCTTTTCCGCACTGCGGCTTTTTACGCTTGCGAGTCGACCGCCTCATGCGGTCCGCGGCCATGCCGGGCCAGTTCCGTCTGCACACTCGGTCAATCAGGTACCTGCGCCCAATTCTTATAACAAATGACCCGAACCATCCGCAAGTACTGATCAACCAGGCGGTACTTTGTCGTCGCCGGAGGCCTGTAGTTTGGCGCAATCAGGTCGACCGGGTGATCTCGATAAGCCACCGATGCTCGTCAAGCTCGCGCTCACCGCGGTACAACGGGTTTGCCTGGTCTGTGGCAAAACGCACGGCCAGTGTCTCGTGCATCAGGAACTCGCGGTGCTCGTCGAGTGCTTCGACTACCGCCGGCGAGCCGCTGATGCCGAGCACAATGCGGTCGGATACGTCCAGTCCCGCCTGCTTGCGGGCATCCTGCACCGTACGTACCAGTTCACGCGCGATGCCCTCACGCCGCAAGGCATCGTCCAGCGACGTATCGAGGGCAGCGAGATAACCGGCATCCTCGGCACAGGCGTAACCCTCGGCCGAACTGGTCTCGATCAGTACGTCGTCGGGGCCCAGCGTAACGGTTTCATCCGCAAGCTTCAGGTCAAATGAGTCACCGCGGGCCACCGAGCCTGCGATCGCCGCACCATCGGCATGGGCGAGTGCCTCCTTCAGCAGCGGAATGCGCTTGCCGAACTGCTTGCCGATCCGCGGCAGGTTCGGCTTGATGCGGTAGCTGACAAGGCCGGCATCGCGGGCGATGAACTCAATAGCCTTGACGTTCAGTTCTTCGAGTATCTGCTCCTGGTGATCCGACAGCGCCCGGGCGGCCGCATCGTCCGGCGCCCGGACCAGCAGGCGCGACAGCGGCTGGCGGGTGCGCACGCCGGACAGGCCGCGTGCCGCGCGCCCCAATCCGACCACTTTCTGCACGACACCGATGTCGAACAGCAGCTGCTCGTCTTCGAGTGCGGCTTCGGCCTCCGGCCAATCCGTCATGTGCACGCTAAGCGGCGCGTCCGGCCGGATGCCACGCACGAGGTTCTGGTAGACGTTTTCGGCGAGAAACGGCAGGAACGGCGCCATCAGGCGATGCGCGACGTGCAGGCATTCATAAAGCGTCAGGTAGGCCGCGTGTGTGTCGGCCTTGTCCGTCGATTTCCAGAAGCGGCGCCGGTTACGGCGCACGTACCAGTTGCTGAGCTGATCCACGAAGGTCTCGATCGCGTCTCCGGCCGTCTTTGCGTCGAAATCATCCATCGCCCCGGTGCACGTGCGGATCGTCCGATGCATCAGCGCGATGGCCCAACGGTCGATCTCAGGGCGCTCTATAACGGGAATGTCATCGTCCAGGTCGACGTCATCGAGCCGGGCATACAGCACGAAAAAGCTGTAGGTATTCCAGAACGTATTGATGAACGAGCTCGCCACGTCCGCGACGATCTCAACCGAAATGCGCTTCTGCACCTCCGGCGACAGGCGTGCGAGGAAGTACCAGCGCAATGCGTCGGCACCAACGGTATCGAAAACATCGTAAGGATTCACGATGTTGCCGAGCGACTTCGACATTTTCTTGCCGTCCTTGTCGACAATGTGGCTCAGGCAGATACAGTTCCGGTACGCAACACTGTCCGATACAAGCGTTGCGATCGCATGCAATGTGTAGAACCAGCCGCGCGTCTGGTCGATCGCCTCGCAGATGAAATCGGCTGGAAAGTGCTGATCGAAGACCTCGCGGTTCTCGAACGGGTAATGCCACTGTGCGTAGGACATCGCGCCGGAATCAAACCAGCAGTCGATGACCTCTGGTACCCGGCGCCACTCCTTGCCGTCCTTCTCGAATACCACGTCATCGACCGCGGGCCGGTGCAGATCGAGATCCGTCAGTTTGCGGCCGCACAACTCCTCGAGTTCGGCGACGGATCCAATACAGCGGTAATTATCGTCTCCGTCAGTCCAAACCGGCAGCGGCGTGCCCCAGAAACGCTCGCGTGACAACGCCCAGTCGATATTGTTCTCGAGCCAGTTGCCGAAGCGCCCGTCACGGATCGTCTCGGGCACCCATTTGATTGTCTTGTTCAGCTCGACCATGCGATCGCGAAACTGTGATGTCCTGATGTACCAGGCGTTTTTCGCGTAGTAGATGATCGGGTCGCCGGTGCGCCAGCCGAACGGGTAGTTGTGAAGATATGTCTCCGCGCGGAACATCAGGCCGCGGTCCTTCAGGATCCGGATCAGCGGTTTGTCGGCATCCTTGAAGAAAAGGCCGGCAACTGCCTTGACGTCAGGCAGAAAATGGCCGTCCTGACCGACCGCGTGCACTACCGGAAGGTCGTGCTCCTGCCCAAGCGCCAGGTCATCGATGCCGTAGGCCGGGGCTGTGTGCACGATTCCTGTGCCGTCTTCCGTGCTGACAAAATCGGCGTGTACGATACGGAAGGCATCGCCGTCGATCGCAAGGTCATCAAACAGCCGCTCGTAGCGCTTGCCGATCAGCTCGCTGCCCTTGAAGGTGCGAAGCACTTTGTGCGGCCGCTCGCGAAATACCGCCTCGCGTAAGGCGGACGCAACGATCAGCGTTTCATCTTCATGCGAAACGCAGTCGTAGTCGATATCGCGGTGCACCGCCAGCAGCAGGTTGGCGGGCAGCGTCCACGGGGTGGTCGTCCAGACCAGTATCGACGTGTCGGGGTCATCTTCCAGCCGGAAGCGCACGAAGACTGACGGATCCTCTACCTCGCGATAGCCGAGCGCCAGCTCGTGCGACGACAGCGTCGCACCGATGCGCGGATCGTAGGGCACGACCTTGTAGCCGCGATAAATCAGGTCCTTGTCCCAGATGCGCTGCAGCAGGTTCCAGACGCTTTCGATGTAGTCGTTGTTCAGCGTGTAATAGGCTTCATCGAGATTGACCCAGAAGCCCATGCGCTCGGTCATGCGCTCCCAGTCCCCGATGTAGCGCATGACGGATTCGCGGCAGCGGCGCGTGAACTCGGCAATGCCTACCTGCGCCTCGATCTCCTTTTTGTCGAATATGCCAAGTTGCTTCTCGACCTCGTGCTCGACCGGCAGGCCATGCGTATCCCAGCCCGCCTTGCGCGGCACGTGATAGCCGCGCATCGTCTTGTAACGCGGAAACGCATCCTTGAAGCTGCGCGCCAGCACGTGGTGAATGCCAGGCTTGCCATTTGCTGTCGGCGGGCCTTCATTGAACGTGAACTGCGGCCGGCTTGCCGACATCGACAGCGTTTGCTCGAACACTTTATTGCTGCGCCAGAACTCGAGCACTTCCTGCTCGAGCGCCGGACCATCGTATCGGCCGGTAACTTCGTTGAATCCCATAATCTCGCTACTCAATACAAAAACGCCCCGGACGCAATGTGCGTCCGGGGCGATCAGAAAACCATCGCGGTACCACCCGGTTCGCGAGGGCAGCCGCCCTCGCCTCGTTGTGCCCGGTTTCGGGGGCCGGCCGGCTGCATCTACTTCGCGCACAGCGCGTTTCGGGCAGCGACTCCGGGGTGATTTTCAGCGGTGGCCGGTCCGGGGCTTCCACCGTCCCCCGGTCGCTCGCACCTGCTCCTGCCGCCTACTCTTCCCCATCAGCGTCTTCCTTGGGAAACTATCGGTCAATTGAGAAAAATTCAAGCACTTGTTCGCGAACATGCCGAGGTCTTATGCCGCACTCTTTTCCAAAACCGGGGTACATACAGAGCAATAACCTCCGCATGGCCGTCTACCAGGCAGGCAAGGGCCCGCCCGTCGTGCTGCTGCACGGTTTCCCTGAACTGGCCTTTTCATGGCGCCACCAGCTGCCTGCACTTTCAGCGGCCGGCTATTGGGCCATCGCCCCGGACCTGCGCGGTTATGGCGCGACCGACAAACCGTCTGCCGTTGGCGATTACCGCATGGATCGGCTGCTGGGCGACATCACCGGCCTGCTCGACGCGTTCGGCATCAGCCAGGCAGTGTTCGTCGGCCACGACTGGGGCGCCTTGCTGGCCTGGCAGCTCGCGCTGGTACACCCGGACCGCGTTCACGGCGTGATCTGCCTGAATATTCCGTTCCTGCCTCGCGGTGCACGGGAGCCGGTCAGCCTGATGCGCGAACGGCTGGGGAACGATTTCTATATCGTCAATTTCCAGGACTCTGATGAAGCCGACAAGTGCTTCGCCAGCGATCCGCGGCGATTCATCAACAACATGATGCGCCGCGGCCAGGTTACGCGGTCGCAGTTCAACCATCTGCCACCAGAACGCCGTGTCATCAGTTTGCTGGCAACGATGGCTCGCGATGACCCGGGCGGCGAGCCATTGCTCGACAGCACGGAACTTGATTACTACGCGGACGCGTTCGCGGCCGGAGGATTTACCGGCCCGATCAACTGGTACCGCAACTGGAGCGACAACTGGCGCGACAGTGCAGGTATTGAGCAGGAGGTACGCGTGCCAAGCCTGTTTATCGGGGCGACCGATGACGTCGTCGTGTCAGAGCAGCAAATCGAGGCAATGCGGCCGCATGTACCCGACCTCGAAGTGCACATGATCGATGGCTGCGGCCACTGGACCCAACAGGAACAGCCCGATACGACCAACCGGCTGATGCTGGCATGGTTGTCACGCATTCATCGCTAGGAGCAGAGCGATGCGGCACCCTCGCCCCCCCGTCATCGCGAGGAGCGCAGCGACGTGGCGACCTCGCCCCCCCCGTCATCGCGAGGAGCGCAGCGACGTGGCGACCTCGCACAGATAATGACTCTGCCAAACGGTGCGAGATCGCCGACGACCGCCTGCGGCGGCCTCGCAACGAGGAGCGCAGCGACGTGGCGACCTCGCACGGATAATGACTCTGCCAAACGGTGCGAGATTGCCACGCCGCTCCGCGGCTCGCAACGACGGTGGCGACCTCGCACACCCGGCCATCAACCCGTCAATGCACGGAACCCTCAAGCGGCAAATCACTCTCGGCACCGAACATTGCACGGTCAAACACGTCGACCAGTGCATCCGACGGCTGGGCGCCGACGACAAACAAGCGGTCGTTGACCAGAAAGTCAGGCACGCCGGTGACACCGCTGCGGCGCACGCGGGCTTCACTGGCGCGCACCCGGTTCAGCGATTCATCGTCGTCCAGCATGCGGATCAGGTCCTTCTGCTCGAGCGCGTGCGAGCGGCCGACGCCGAGCAGCACATCGCGATCCGAGATATCGAGCCCGTCGGTAAAAAAGCCCTTCATCAGGCTCTCGGTGATTTCCGTCGTGGCAACGCCCTGCGACTCCGCGTACATAACCATGCGGTGCGCATTGAGCGTATTCGGGACGCGCGATACGCGATCAAATCGGAAATTGACGCCTTCACCGGCACCAACGCGCGTCAGTTCGTCAAGGCCGGGCCGGATCGCGTCAACGGTACCGAATCGGCTCGACAGGTACTCTTCCATGCCCATCCCGGCGAGCGGCATGTCGGGATTCAACTGGAACGGCGTCCAGTTGACGATACTGGGTCCGCGTACGGCCGCGAGCGCCTTTTCGAGGCGGCGCTTGCCGACGTACGACCACGGGCAAACAAGGTCGGCTATAACATTGACGCGCAGCGTCGCCGCTGCAACGGCATCGTTGCCCTCCGACAGGCTGGTTACGTCATGACTGATCATCGCGTTCTGTTGTCCTCCGGAACAATCCATGAAACAGAAATGAGGGCGGCGGAGGGCAATTCAATCTCCCGTTCCGTGCCGCGTGTTGAAGGTTGGACCGGGAGGCGAGGCAAAAGGTTGCACACCAGCGGGCGAAACAGCGCAACGAGAGAGCGGACTTTTCGCCGAATTTTCCGGACTTTGCGTGTTTTTGGCGACAGAATCGGCGCTTCGCTGGCAATTGCACCGGGCCGAAACATATCAATACAATTCTCCGGTAATAATGCAGCGAGCCTACGGTCTACTGAACGGTTACTGCCATTACAGGGGACACAACGTGCTGATACGCCGCGCCACCAACATACGCCCATCTGAAATTACGAGCCGCGATCATTACCTGGACCGCCGTGCCTTCATGCAGCGGAGCCTGCTGGCCGGTGGCGCGCTGCTGGCAGGGCCGGCGATGGCGGCGACCATTCCGCTTGGGGCGGACAGGAAATTTGACGACGTCGCAAAGAGTCCCTTCAGCACAACAGAAACACCCAACAGCTACGAAGACGTCACGACGTACAACAATTTCTATGAATTCGGTACCGGCAAGACGGATCCGTCGGAAAATGCCCGGGACTTCGAGCCGCGACCCTGGACGATCGAGGTTGCCGGGCACGCGGAGAAGACCGGCACATTCCTGCTTGAGGACTTCGTCCGGCCTTATTCGCTCGAGGAGCGCATCTATCGTTTACGCTGTGTCGAAGCCTGGTCAATGGTCATTCCCTGGGTCGGCATCCCGCTTAAGGATGTGCTGCTGCAGTTCGCGCCGACGTCCAACGCAAAGTTTGTGCGCTTCGTAACGCTCTACGACCCGTCGCGCATGCCCGGCCAGCGCGCGAGGGTACTGCAGTGGCCCTACGAGGAAGGCCTGACAATTGCCGAGGCAATGCACCCGCTGTCCCTGCTGGCCGTCGGACTGTACGGCGAAGTGCTGCCCAACCAGAACGGTGCGCCGTTGCGGCTCGTCGTGCCGTGGAAATACGGCTTCAAAAGTATCAAGAGTATCGTCCGCATCGAATTCACCGAGACGATGCCGGCCACGAGCTGGAATCTTGCCGCCCCTTACGAATACGGGTTCTACGCCAACGTCAATCCGAACGTCGATCATCCTCGCTGGAGCCAGGCGCGTGAACGGCGTATTGGCGCGGGCCTGTTTGCCGGGAAGCAGGAGACACTGATGTTCAACGGCTACGGCGAGGAGGTGGCGCAGTTGTACCAGGGCCTCGACCTGCAGCGAAATTTCTGACGCAGCAGAATCGAGTGACGGTCACAACGCAGATTCGCCTCATTTGGAAACCCGTCGTCTTTCTGGCGTGTTTGATACCGGCATTACTGATTGCCGGCGATACGCTGGGCGTAACCGGCAGCCTCGGCGCAAACCCGGTTGAGGAAATCCAGGATCGTTTCGGCAACTGGGCGCTGCGCTTTATCCTGGTTGCGCTCGCCGTAACGCCGCTGCGGAGAATCACCGGCTGGAACCCGCTCGCGCGATTCCGGCGCATGCTGGGGCTGTTCGCTTTCTTTTACGTGTTCATGCACTTCCTGGTCTGGCTGCTGCTGGACCAGTCGCTGCGATGGTCAGCCATTACGGAGGATATTGTCGAACGGCCGTTCATCACGATCGGTTTCGCCGCGCTGCTGCTCCTCACCGCAATGGCGGCAACCTCAACCGCGGCGATGCGCCGCCGCCTGGGCCGGCGCTGGCAGCAACTGCACTACAGCGTCTATATCGTCGGCATACTGGGCGTCTGGCACTACTGGTGGCAGGTCAAGCTCGACATTCGCGAACCACTTATATATGCAGTGATACTCGGCGTCCTCCTTGGCTACCGCGTCTGGCATTCACGCCGCAAGGTCTCAAGGACAGTCACCCGGCAGGCGGCGCGGGCCGGCGGTACCCCGTAGCGATACGGAACAGTTCCGGCTCCGGCACTGTCCAAACCCGTAGCGAAGGCTGTAACAACCGGCGGCCTGATGCAGGAGAGTCACAATGATCATGATGCGTACAATCCGACGATGTGTCAGCGTCCCAGCCGCCCTGCTGCTGGCCGGCTGCGCCAGTTCCGCCGGCACACCGCCCGCGAACGAAATTCCACGCTGCGTGATGCAGGAAGTGCTGGTTTGCTACGACCGCAAACCGTCGCGGCTCGGTGATTCTGACAGTGACAAAATCTGCCACTGCGAAAACGTCTTTTAAGGGTCGAACCGATATTAGCCTGGCCGCAGTATCAACCTCGATCGGTTAAACTTGGGTCTGACTCTACTGGAGAGTGATATGACCCGCAGGAATCTGGCGTGCGACTGCGCCGTCTTAACGGCTGTTGCCCTGTCGTTGCTGTCGACCACCGCAGCAGCGAAGCTGACGCTCACTATGTGGGACGAAATCTCACGGCCGACGGCAGCGTCCTGTTGGGCGGCACAGGAGAGGAACCATCGAGCCACTGGCTCGAAATCGTCCCCCGTCGCAGCCATGCACCCGGATCGCAAATTACCGTGGGTGCAACCGAACAAGCGCGACTGCCGGCGCGGCTGTCGACGATACCGCAGAGCGCTGAGACGCTGCGCTATATAACGATGAATTACAGTAGCTACGCGGGTTTTCCCGCGCCGCTGACGAATGGCGGGCTCAACGAGCACCAGGTAGCGGTGCGCGACGTGCGGCTCTCCTTCGCGCGAAGAACTGGTAGACATGACTCCGCCGGACCAGACCGGCCCCAATTACAGTGATCTGGCGCGCATTGCGCTTGAGCGCGCGCGTACTGCCCGCCACGCCGTCGAGATTCTGGGCGAATTGATCGACACGTACGGCTATACGACATACGGTGGCAACTCCCATCTGATTGCTGATCCACTCGAAGGCTGGGTCGTAATCCAGTTCGCGGGCGGTCAGGGCTTGTGGGCTGCTGAGCGCCTGGGGCCGGACGAGGTGCGCGTCAACTATCCCGGCTACATCGGCGACGTGCCGCACGACTACGCGACGAGCCCCGATTTCATGGGATCAGAGAACCTGATCTCTTTTGCCGTTGAGCAGGGTTGGTACAACCCGGATGCCGGACAGCCCTTTAACGTCGACAAAATCTACGGCCTTGGCGGCATTATGCGCTCGCCGGGTACCAAGTACGTGTCGCCGGCCACGCTCGAAGCAGAACTCCGCGCCATGGCACCGGTGAGCGTCGCGGACATGATGGCGCTGGTGCGCGACCCGCGCATTGCGGACGATCATGCCGGGTATGGCCAGGTCGCCCATTTGCGGCGCGACCTGCCACACGCGGACCTCGCGTTGCTGTGGGTCGCGCCAACCGGCTCGGTGACGGCGCCTTTCCTGCCCTGGTGGATCGGGGTAACGGAGGTACTCCCCGAATACGGTCAGCACCGCTATCTCACCGAAAATGCAGCGGCCACATTCATCAATCCGGATTTCCAGTTGCGCGAGGCCACGGAATTTGCCGGCCGTCTCTTCAAGCGGCTGATGTACTACACGTGTGCCTTTCCCGAAGAGCAGCTGGAGCGGGTGCAAGCCACCCTGACAGCGTTCGAGGCCGGCTTGCTCGGTCAGCAGCCGCGCATCGAAAAAATCGCCGCGCTGCTTTACGACGCAGATCCGGCGCTTGGGCGCGAGCTGCTTACGCTATACAGTCATCAGCGCGCGCGCGGGAGGGCACTGGACCTTGGGCGCGGCCTCGTTGGCGGGGCCGAGGCCGAGATCAGGGCGCGGCACGGCATTCCGTCCGCACCCCGGAGCGGAGACATCAACGCCGGCGGAATTTCAGTAGATCTGCTCGGTCGGCGGCGACCCGGATCGCCCGGGCGGATGATCTGGTGTCTTCATTCTGCGGCGCCTTCGAGCAGCGGCGCGAGGATTTTTTGAGCGGCGCCAGTTCCGCGGCATAGTTCCGCCAGCGCTGTACCGAGCCGGTGTAGATGGGTTGCCGCACCTGCCAGCGGCTTGGCGTGCGGACCCCGCGTTCGGTCTTATGGAATGACAGGCATGCATCCTCCCATTCGAGACCGCAGTAATCAAGCAATGCCCGGATTTGGCCGGCTGTATCGTCAACCATTGCCTCGTACTGCAGGTCGAAGATTTTCACCGGCAGGACCGCGTGCCAGTGGCTCATCAGGCGATGGTAGTCGAGATAGTAGCGGCCCAGCGTATCCAGTCGATTTGCAAACCTGATCTGGTCGGCGAAACTCGTAAAGTAACAGGACAGGCAGTTGTCCAGCGGGTGCGCTTCGGCAATGCACGATGCGCGCGTTCGGAAACAGCAGTGCGATCACGCCGATGTGCATGAAATTGAACGGCAGCTTGTCGGTTACCCTGTCTGCACTGGCGGATATACGTTCCAGCTGCGCGAGGTAGCGCCGCGCCATCCGACGAAGTCCTATCCGGCCGATCTTGCGCAGGCCATGCGGGTAGGGTTCCCGGGTATGCGGACAGCTCGCGAATCTGGTAACTGACGTTCAGCACGGCGAACAGCTCACCACCCGCCGCAACGCGGAACGGCTCGCCAGAACCTGCTCCGTGAGAGTCGTTCCGGAGCGCGGCATGCCAACGACAAAAATCGGCCGTTCGGAGTCGATTTCCAGATGTGGGCGCCGACTGGTAAAACTCGCCGTCAAGCACCTCGATAAGGCTGTCGATGGCGCGCGTATAGCCATCGGCATCGAACGGTTCGCGAACCGCCTGGGCATCGTATCCGAGGCGCAGTCGGCGAAACGCTTCCGCATGTTCCTGGTGGCGATCGTGGTAGTAACCGAGGGCAATGTTCAGGCGGATCCGGCCCTCCTCCGGCGTGTCCGGATCGTCCGCGAGTGACCGTGCGCGCTCGACCCACGCGGCATCGGTTTCCCCCGCACGCAACTGCAACAGCCTGGCGAGCGCCAGCGGGCTTTTCGGGTCACGACGCAATACGCTCAAGTACTGCATCTTTGCCTGCTTGAAACGGCCAGCGGACTCGCAGGCTTCGCCCAGTCCGAGCCTGATGCGCCGATCGTCCGGAGCCAGCCGGATCGCTTTCTGGAAATTCGCGATGGCGGCAGTAATTTCGTTGCTTTTGTACTGTGCGTCGGCAAGGCTGTAGCGTGCTGCAGCGGAGGTAGGCTGCAGGGTCACCAGCCGCTCGAGCGGCGGCCGTGCCTGATCGAAACGGCCGAGTTTGCATAGTGCCTGCGCCATGTTGTTGAGCGCATCGGGATGGTTTGGAGCGATGCCAAGCGCTTTTGAAAAGCACTCGAGTGCCTGGTCCGGCGTGCCGGCCCGAACGCGGACCATGCCGAGATCGCTCCAGGTATTCGCGTTCCCGGGGTCCTGCCGCAACGACCGGTCCAGCAGTCGCTCGGCCTCCTCGAGCCGGTCCTGCTGGAACCTCAGCAAACCGAGATAGTGCAGCGCTATTGCGTGATCCGGCTCCTGCTCGAGCATGCCCGTATAGATGGCCGCGGCAGCGTCGAATTCGCCACGGCGCTGCCGGGCAATCCCTTCCCGAATCGTCGCATCGTCTCGCAAGACGGAGTCTCCTGTCGGTTCGGCCTGTGCGTCCACGTCAAGGTATCACGACGGCACGGGACGAGTTCGACAAACGAACCCTCGGCGGTTTTTCTCTCGCCAAACCCAACGATTACCTCGAACCTGTAGCGAAGACCGAGGGTCAGCTTTTGCTGATCAAGAAACATGATGCCGAACCCGGGATGGCCCTGCTTTGAAACGATGATGTCCTCGTCGAACACATTGACCCAGTTGAAATAGAAATCAAAACTCTGTAGCGGTCCCGATACCGGCGCGTACGATGCGTTGATATCGAAGCGTGCATGACCACCGTCTTTCGGCGCCAGTCCGAGTCTTCCCTGGTTTCGCGCAGTGGCAAACGAACAGCTCCACTGAAGCTTCAGCAACCCGCCAATACGCAGGCCTTCCAGGGGACCCTGGAGAAAACTGGTAAGTCGTCGTAACGGCGCCGGAACGCCGCGGCGTGGTACGTGGCGGTGTGGGGCGCACATTGTTCGGGTCGGTGATCTCCGCGTCCATGTAGGCGTAATTGGCCGAGACGTTCCAGCCCGGCAGGATCTCTCCTATGACCTCGACCTCGGCACCCGTGGCGCTCTGCGTTCCAGCGAGAACGAAGCGACCGAATCCGCCAAAACCGCCAAGAAACGAATTAAAAACTGCCATATTCTCGATTTCGTAATCAAAAATGGCCACCGCCGCACCGACGGCTCCGTCGAAAAGTTCCGCCTTGACGCCGATTTCATGCTGCTCCATGTTTTGCGGTGCGCTCAGCCCGACACCATCTGCGTCGATGAGAATCTGCGGTTCAAAGCCCTCGGAGAAGCTGTAGTAGATACGGGCGTCACCGATCGCCGCCCCGATTCTCAGCCAGCTGGTACGTGGCGCCAACACGAAAAACGGTTTCCTGGAAGTCGGTTTTGGTCACTCTTGGCGGGTCGATCGCTGCACCCGACACAACCGGAACCGTATCGACGGTTGAATTGTCGTGATAGAGAACACCCAGTAACAACTGCAATCGATCGGTGGGCTTGAGCAGCACCTGCAGGCTCAATTTGAGATCTTCGGCCTCTTGCTGTTCAAGTCTGGCCACACCAAACAACGTCTCACGATCACCCTGAATCGGCAAAAACGGCGAACCGTCGGCAAACCGTGGCGTCTCACCGTCGAAGACGCTGTCCGTATACCAGTCGATCGTGGCAAAGCCCTGGAAAAGGAATTCAGCAGCTCGAAGCGGTTCGGTTCCTGGTCATCGTTGTATTCCAGGGCGGCAAAGAATTCATGCTCACGTCCACCCAGGTCGAATGTGCCACCCAGCGACTGGCTGAAGGTAAGTCTTTCACCGCTTTCTTCGATGTCATAGGAGTAAATGTACACTTGATCGTCGGCAAGGGAGTACGCGCCGAACGACCCGAACGGATAGAAATACTCGAGATCATGGTTGAACTTGTCCCACATGACCTTGGTTGTGGCATACATTCCATTGTTGAACGTGTGCTCCAGTTCGACAATGGCAATGTCCCACTCTGTCTTTTCCTTCGATTGATCGGGATGCGAGAAGTACCACGTTTCGGGATCGACATTGGGCAGCGACAACGTGCCATCTCCGTCGTCAATCAGGGCCCCACCGTCCCAGGGATCCACGTTTCGTTCCTGGTGATAAAAGGGACGCACGCAGCATGGTTTGATCGGACAGGTCCCAGCTCACGGAAGCCAGGCCCATGCTTCGATAATTGGGAAAGGTTTGCCCTTTGATGTCGAGCGGCAAATCGTATTCCTCGTACAGGCCGACAAAGCGGCCGGCAACGGTATCGCTGCCCGCGATCGGGCCGGTAACGTCAATTGTGTACTGACTCGAATCGTAGCTACCGAATTCAACGCCGGCTTCGAGACCGAATTGGCGCCGCGGTGCTTTGAGAAGAACTGAATTTCGCCACCGAAAGCGCCCGTCACCCCGTATATTGCCGTCGCCGGTCCCCGCACGATTTCCAGCCGATCGACGGCATAGCCCCTGATTGACGTCAATGCGTTGTCGAGTTCGAGGCCATTGACACGACGGCTGAGATTAAACACACCGCGCATGACGACCTGCTGCAAGCCGAAACCGTAACCGGAGCGCTGCACGTTCGGCACGAGGTCGGTGGCCTCGTACGCCGAACCTGCCCCGATCGTGTTCATCATTTCGGGTGTAATAATGGTCACCGATTGAGGCGTTTCCACGAGCGACAGGTTCAGGCCGGTGGCGCTCGACTGTTCATCGGGCCGGAATCGACGTGCGACCCCACGGACCACGATTTCCTCGATGACATTGGATTCGGGATTCACTGCGTTCCGAGTCCGTTTGTGCCTGGACGGTCCCTGCGGATACGAGTGCGGTGGATGCTAGTAACGTGTGCAGGTAACGGGATCGAGAGCTTGATAACGGACCCTTCATTGTCGTTCCCCCTGATTTCTTGTTATCAAGAATTGCGCCGGCGCGTGCATGAGTACCCATCCCGTCACTCACTTTCCAGCCACGCAGCGACGCATGAATTGCAACCTAAGGTTCCGACTCGGGTGCCGCAGTATAGTAGCCCCGGCGCTCAGCAACGATTATTCCGTTTACGACGTAAACTATCCCGGATACGCCGCAATGCGGCGAGATGTTCATTACTCTGCCATCGAATGGTGGCAGATGAGAGGGTCGTCACTGTCGCACGCACTCGTATAAACTGCTCCACTCAATGCATTCTGGGACAAGCACATGCCTGGACAACGGATGAGCGCCCGCCAGTGACTGACGCCCGTATTCTCGATAGACGCATTGACGGTCTTCGCCACACATTCCGCGTCGGCATCCCTGCGGAGCGGGTTGCTGCCGCGGTCGATGCACGGTTGCTGGAAATGGGACGCTCGGTCCCGTACCCGGGTTTCGGCCCGGCCGTGCGCCATTGGCGGTACTGCGTGGCCGCCACGGCCAAAGGGTGCGTGGTGTCGTGGTTGACCGAATGGCAATCGACGTCGCGCGCAGACTGATCAATGAGCAACGCCTCGAGCCGATCGGAAGGCCGACGATCCATATTGACGAAGACGCAGCGGCTCTTCCGCAACAGTCGAATTCAGTATCCTGCTCCGAGGTCTTCCCGCAAATTGAAATCATGCCGTTTACCGGCATCCGGCTTAAGCGCCTGCGACCACCGCCGGGGATATCCGTCGCTTGCCGATTCGTCCGCAACCTGTTTGCGGCGCCAGCTCTTCGATGCCTCTGATGGCATGCCACACGTTCGCGGTTCCCGACGACATGGTGGAGAGCGAAGTACCGCCGGATCGCCGCCGGCTTTGAGGCGGAAGTCGGCGACGCCGTGGACACAGAGCTCGAACCGAAGCTGCGTGGCATCGCCGAACGCCGCATCCGGCTTGCGCTTTTGCTCACGGAAATCGGCCGTGTCCACGATATTCACGTGCCGCGGGTCGAAGTCGAAGCGCTGGTCGAACGGGTGGCTGAACGCGACCCGGCTCACCGAGGCCAGAGATTATCTGACTACTACCTCGATCACCCGACGGCGCTGGCAGAGTTGCAATCGCCGCTGTTCGAAGAGCGCGTCGTCCGCTTCCTGCTGGCACAGTGCGAGATCGAGGAGATCGACGTGAGCGCCGACGAACTGCGGGGCGCGATGGAAGAGCCATGAGTGCGGACAACGCAGCGGCAGGAGCGGATTTGCTCGCACGTGCGAGACTTTTGCACGGCAATGGCCGGCACGTCGACGCCGAGAGCGCGGTGCTCAGTGCTTTGGCAAAATCTGCGGAGCCGGCCACAGCCTACAGGCTGCTTGCAAGCATCGAAAAAGCCCTGGCCCGGCCGGAACGGGAGGCGCGCGCACTTGGACAGGCACTCGCCATGTGCGAAGCCGAAACTTCCGACGACACCGCGCAACTCTGGACACGACTCGCCGTACTTCGAGCGCGGCTGGGCTATTTGCAGGAATCTCTGCATCATTACGAGCACGCCGTAGCGGCGCAGCCCGGATTTCTCCCTGCGCACGAAGGACTTGCGCGGATGCGTTTTGCGTTGCAGGACCTCGACGGCGTTCAGCAGAGCGTGACCGAACTTCAGCGCCGGTTCCCCGAGCTCGCCTTCACACACTTGATCGCAGGACACATGCTGAAAGCGCTGGGAGACACGCCTGCCGCCACCGAATGTTATGCGCGAGCGCTGGAGCGAAACCCGGACCTCGGCGAAGCGCTCTACAACCTGGTCGACCTGGCTCCACCAGACGTGGACAACCCCTTGGCTGCACATGCCGCAGTGCTGGCGTCACGCGTCGACCTTGCGGCTGCGGATCGCATCAATGCCGGCTTCGCGTACGCCCGGATATTGGATCGTGCTGCACGCTATTCCGACTCGTTCCATGAGCTGCGGCGTGCCAATGACCTCGCGCGTGATGTTCTTGCACACCAGGGTATCGTCTACCATCCGCCCGGAGTCGAGGCGCGTTTCGGACGTACCATGACCGAATATCCGGAGCAGACCTTTCGTCTCACGCTGGATCCCGCTACCTGTCGGCGTCACGCCTGTCTTCGTCGTCGGGCTGCCCCGCTCTGGTACGACCCTGGTGGAGCAAATCCTTGCCAGCCACCCCGACGTGCAAGCGGGCGGCGAGTTGCCGTTTGCCCGCGATTGTGAGTACCGGTTTCGGGTAAGCCGGGTCACTGCCGGGCGCGACGGCCCCGTCAACCCCGCCGATCCCGTAGACGCTGAGTTGCTGGAGTCCGCACGCGAGCGTTACCTGGATGCATTGTTTGAGCGCGGGCTGGATGGTCCATGGATCATCGACAAACTGCCCGGCAAACTTCGAGATCGCGGGTTTCCTGCGATCGATTTTTCCGCATGCTCCCGTCATTCACTGTGTACGCGACCCCGCATGCGACCTGTTTCTCCCTGTACAAAGCGAACTTTGGGGCCCACGAACCCTGGTATCACGATCTGGTGCACATGGCACATTATTACGGTCAGTACCGGCGGTTGATGGCGCACTGGGCGAAGGCACTCACCGCACCGTTTCTGGAAGTCGCGTACGAGGAACTGGTGCTCAGCCCTGATGCGCGAATCCCGGCGCTGCTCGAGGCCATTGGACTCCCGTTCGATGCCGGCCTGCTTCGAGTTCTATCGCCACAACCGCCCGATCCTGACGGCGAGCCACGCCGAGGTGCGCCGGCCGATTTACACCGATTCAATCGACCATTGGCGACATTATACCAACTGGCTCGGGCCTCTCGCTGCACTGCCCCCGGTCAAGTGACTGCGCCCTGTCGGGTCTTTATGCTCTAATTCGACGCTGTCCTACCGCTGAACTGTTTCGGGGATCCCCATGAAATTCATCCTTGCGCTTGCAATGACTCTTGCCCTGTCGCCACTGTCGATGGCTGACGATCTTAACGACGACATCAAATCCGACTACGACAGCCACCTCGCGGATCTCTTCGTGCACTTCCACAGGAATCCGGAACTGTCGCTGGTCGAGCACCAGACGGCAGCACGCATGGCCAGGGAACTGCGGTCCGCCGGATTCGAAGTGACGGAGAACGTCGGTGGCACCGGTGTCGTCGCCATCATGGAAAACGGTGCCGGCCCGCTCGTCATGATGCGCGCCGACATGGACGGCCTGCCGGTCGAGGAAAAATCCGGTCTCGATTATGCGTCAGAAGCCACCCAGGAAGACCCGATCACCGGCAATGTCGTTCCGGTCATGCACGCGTGCGGTCACGATGTGCACATCACTAGCCTGGTCGGCACCGCGCGGCAAATGGCCGCGCGCAAGGACGAGTGGAGCGGCACGCTGATGCTTGTGGTCCAGCCCGCCGAAGAGCGCGTGATCGGTGCGCGCGCAATGAAGGACGACGCGATCTGGCAACGCTTTGGTACCCCGGATTACGCGCTGGCATTTCATGTCTCATCACAGGATGTCGCCGGCGTCATCAACGTCTCCGAGGGCAGCCCATACGCGGGCGCGGATACGGTGGACATTGTCATTCATGGCGTCGGCGCGCACGGCGCACATCCACACGCGGGCAAGGACCCGATCGTGCTCGGCTCGCAGATCGTACTCGCGCTCCAGACGCTCGTATCCCGTGAACTGGCGCCACGCGAACCCGGCGTGGTAACCGTCGGATCGTTTCACGCCGGCACCAAGCACAACATTATTTCGGACCAGGCGCATTTGCAGCTGACCGTTCGCAGCACCAATGAGGAAACACGCACCCTGCTCCTCGACGGCATCGAACGCATCGCCGTCAACATGGGACGGGTCGCCGGCCTGCCCGAAGACAAACTGCCGGAGGTGACGGTATCCGAAGAAAGCGTCCCGCCGACGACCAATGACGCCGCGCTGGCCCGTCGCCTGAAAATCGCGTGGTCGGAGCAGATGGGCGACAACGCCGTCGTCGACAATCCGACCCGGGGCATGGGTGCCGAGGACTTCCCCTTCTTCACCGTGGACCCGTCCATCCAGAGTGTCTACTGGGCCATCGGCGGCACACCCGCCGAGGATTTCGAGCGCGCCAAAGCGGGCGGCCCACCCGTACCCAGCCACCACTCACCCCTGTTCAAAATTTCACCGGAACCCGCCGTCCGCGCAGGCGTGGAATCAACCGTTATTGCTCTAAAGACCCTGATGCAGGACTGATCCTGACGGACAAAAAAGGCCCCGCTTGCGCGGGGCCTCGATCGTACTACTGGCCTTGGGGTAAAGGGCCGATGCTTACTTACATCATGCCGCCCATGCCACCCATGCCGCCCATGCCGCCCATATCAGGCATTGCCGGGCCGTCGTCGTCCTTCGGTGCTTCAGCGATCATCGCTTCTGTCGTCAAAAGCAGTCCGGAGACCGATGCGGCGTTCTGCAGTGCAAAACGGGTCACCTTGGTCGGATCCAGGATACCGGCCTCGATCATGTCACCGTACTCACCGGTTGCCGCGTTGTAGCCGTAATTGCCCTTGCCTGCGGCAACGGCGTTCAGCACCACACTCGAATCACCGCCAGCATTCCTGACGATCAAGCGCAACGGTTCCTCGACAGCACGGCGGAGAATGGCGATGCCAACGTTCTGGTCGTCGTTGTCGCCCTTCAGGTCCTTGAGCTTGGCAACGGCCCGGATGTAGGCAACGCCACCACCGGCAACAACACCTTCCTCGACGGCGGCACGCGTAGCGTGCAGCGCGTCTTCAACACGAGCCTTCTTTTCCTTCATCTCGACTTCAGTTGCAGCACCAACCTTGATGACGGCAACACCGCCCGACAGCTTGGCAACACGTTCCTGCAGCTTTTCCTTGTCGTAGTCGGAACTCGACTCTTCGATTTCGGCGTTGATCTGCTCGACACGGCCTTCGATGTCGGCGGCACGTCCTGCACCGTCGATAATCGTCGTGTTTTCCTTCGTGATCTGGACCTTCTTGGCTTCGCCAAGATCATCCAGCGTCGCCTTCTCGAGCGTCAGGCCCACTTCCTCGGAAATCACCTGGCCGCCTGTCAGGACAGCGATATCCTGCAGCATGGCCTTGCGGCGGTCGCCGAAGCCTGGTGCCTTGACGGCAGCAACCTTGACGATGCCACGGATGTTGTTGACCACCAGCGTAGCGAGCGCTTCGCCTTCGACGTCTTCTGCCACGATGACAAGCGGTCGGCCCGCCTTGGCAACAGCCTCGAGGACCGGCAGCATGTCGCGGATGTTCGAGATCTTCTTGTCGTACAGGAGAATCAGCGGATTCTCATGCTCGGAGCTCTGGCTCTGCTGGTTGTTGATGAAGTACGGCGACAGGTAGCCGCGGTCGAACTGCATGCCTTCGACAACATCCAGCTCGTTTTCGAGACCGGATCCCTCCTCAACCGTGATCACGCCTTCCTTGCCAACTTTCTTCATGGCTTCGGAAATGAGCGTGCCGATTTCCTTGTCGGAGTTGGCAGAGATTGCACCGACCTGCGCGATCGCCTTGTCATCGTCACATGGCTTGGAGAGCTTCTCGAGCTCCTTGACCATCGCGATCGTCGCTTTGTCGATACCACGCTTCAGATCCATCGGGTTCATGCCGGCCGTCACTGACTTCAGGCCTTCGCGCAGAATTGACTGGGCGAGTACCGTTGCGGTCGTTGTGCCGTCGCCGGCGATATCGGACGTCTGCGATGCCACTTCCTTGACCATCTGTGCGCCCATGTTCTCGAACTTGTTCTCGAGCTCGATTTCCTTGGCAACCGATACGCCGTCCTTGGTGACGGTCGGTGCGCCAAAGCTCTTGTCGAGAACCACGTTCCGGCCTTTCGGGCCAAGGGTGACTTTCACCGCATTCGCCAGGATGTTGACACCCGCAAACATCTTCTGGCGCGCGTCGTCGCTGAAACGAACTTCTTTAGCAGCCATTTACCTATTCCTCTGTTGATTCCTGCAGGCAGTGCGCGTCGCGCGGTCCTGCAAATTTGATTTCGTAAAGCGTGTAATCCCGGAGAATGGCGACATTAGCCCTCGATCACGGCCATGATGTCGTCTTCCTTCATTACCAGCAGCTCTTCACCATCGACCTTGACCTCGGTACCGCTGTACTTGCCGAACAGCACCTTGTCGCCAGCCTTGATGTCGAGAGCCCGGACTTCACCGTTTTCGAGGATCTTGCCGTTGCCGACGGCAATGACTTCACCCCGGATGGGTTTTTCGGCCGCTGCGTCCGGAATGACGATGCCACCCGGTGACGTGCGCTCCTCTTCCATGCGCTTTACGATGACTCGATCATGAAGCGGACGAATTTTCATCTATGTACTCTCCTGTAAATTATTGATTTTCCGCTAATTTTAGCGGCAGTTCCGGCCGGGCGCCGTTAGCACTCGGCCCGAAGGAGTGCTAATGATAAGGACGGCCGGGCGAAATTCAAGGGCCCCGCCGCAAATCCGCACCCGCCGGGCGGCCGGCGGCCGCGATCGGGGCCTCGTTCGGGCAGGCCGCAAAATGGGAGCCGCTACCATGACAGCACTGCTCGCGGCGGGTATTCTGCGTGCCCCGCATCGGCAGTGGCACTTTGGCCGTAACAATCGGCCCGCCGGCGCGGTCCAACAAGTGACCCACCAAACGTATGACCCGGAGTGACCTGGATCCCGACATGACCCTGCACCCAGCCTTTGTCCGACTTTGCGGGCTGCCGCTCATCGCGGTATTGCTGCTCGCGCCCCTGGCTCACGCACAGGACGAGCGCCCGCTGCCGCCGCAGGAAGCCTTCCGTTACGTCGTCAACGACACCGGTGATGCGCTGGAGATCGACTGGGCCATCGAGGACGGCTACTACCTGTATCGCGACAAGCTGGCTTTCGAGACGGAAACACCGGGCATCACGCTCGAAACGGTCAACCTGCCGCAGGGGCTCCACCACGAGGACGAGTTCTTCGGCGTGCAGCAGGTTTACCGCGACCGGTTTTTCGTCACCGTTCCCTATGAGGTTGACGGCGAACGGCCGCCGGAACTCAAGCTGGTCACACGCCTGCAGGGCTGCGCCGATATCGGCATCTGCTACCCACCGCTGCGCTGGCCGACCGCGGTGCCACTGGCGGGCAGTAATTCCCCGGCGCTCGGCACGACGACTGCCGCGCCCTCCTTCGGCGGTTTCAGTGGTGCCGGCAACGACTTCCTGCCGGTAGATGACGCGTTTCGCCCGATGCTTCTGGCCATCGATGGCAACACGGTAGAGGTGTCCTTCCAGATCGCTCCCGGCTACTACCTGTACAAGGACAAGATCACCGTGACTGCCCGCGCCGGGCAAGTGCAGCTCGGTTCATTGCGCTTGCCGGACGGCCGCACGAAGACCGACGAATACTTCGGCAAAATGGAGGTCTATTACGACGAAGTATTCGCCACGCTGCCACTCGCCCGGGCGACGCCGGACGCAATGCCGTTGGCGCTCGAAATAGGCTTCCAGGGCTGCGCCGATGGCGGCATCTGCTATCCGCCCGTCACGCGTACGCTCGATGTCGAACTGCCGCAGGCGACCGCTGTCGCGGATGCCAGTGCGTTTGCCGCCGGACGAAGCGCACCGGTCTCCGAGCAGGCACGACTCGCAGAGCTGATTGGCGATGCCAGCATGCTGGCGGTAATCGCAACGTTCTTCGGCGCCGGCCTGCTGCTGGCATTCACTCCTTGCGTGCTGCCGATGATCCCCATTCTGTCCGGCATCATTGCCGGCGACGGCGACGACGTCAGTCCGATGCGCGGCTTTTCGCTGGCGCTGTCCTACGTCATGGGCATGGCCATCATTTACACGGCGGCCGGTATTGCGGCCGCGGCAATCGGCGTGCAGATGCAAGCCGTCTTCAATGCACCGTGGGTCCTGATCCTGTTCTCCGGCCTGTTCGTCGCGCTGGCGCTCAGCATGTTCGGCCTCTATGACCTGCAAATGCCCTCGGCCATTCAAAGCCGCCTCGCCGCGGTCAGCGGGCAGCAAAAGAGTGGCACGATGATCGGTGCGTTCGTGATGGGCGCGCTGTCCTCTCTGATCGTCACTGCCTGCGTCGCGCCGCCGCTCGTTGCGACGCTGACGGTCATCGGCCAGGCCGGCGACGTAGCGCGCGGCGGCGCGGCACTGTTCGCGTTGAGCCTTGGCATGGGTGCCCCGCTGCTCGCAGTGGGCGCGTCCGCCGGGCGGCTGCTGCCGAAAGCCGGCCCGTGGACAGTCGCCGTCAAGCAGGCCTTCGGCTTCTTGATGCTCGGACTCGCGATCTGGATGCTGTCGCGCATATTGGCCGACGGTATCGTCCTCGCGATGTGGGGCGTCCTCGTGTTCATGGCCGGCGTCTGGCTCGGCGGCCTGACGACCTTGAGCGACGACGCCAGCGGCCCGCGCAAGCTGGCCGAAGGCACCGGCCTGCTCGCGGTAATCTACGGCGCCGCGCTGTTCCTCGGCGCACTCGCGGGCGGACACAACCCGCTGCAACCGCTCGCCGGCCTGAACACCGTGCCCGGTGGCAGCGCCGAAGTGCACCGTGGCCTCGATTTCATGCGTGTCAAGACGGTCGATGATCTCGATCGCGCGCTCGCGGCGGCCAGCGCACAGAACAGGCCGGCGATGCTCGATTTCTACGCCGACTGGTGCGTATCGTGCATCGAAATGGAGGAGTACACATTTACCGACCCGGCAGTGCAGGCCGCGCTGGCCGATGCAGTACTGCTGCAGGCCGATGTCACGGCCAATGACGGCGACGACCAGGCGCTGCTGCAGCGCTTCGGCATATACGGCCCGCCAACGATCGTGTTTTTCGGCAGGGACGGCCGCCAGCTGGATGGTTATGAGATCGTTGGTTACATGAAGGCGGCTGATTTCGCGGAACATGTAGAGCGCGCGCTTGATTCCCGCGATAAGCTTATTGCCAATACAACTGATCCTGCGGAACCGAAATGAAACGGACATACTTGATTGCAGTGCTGCTGATTGCGGCGCTGGCGGCGGGCTATCTGGTGCGCACGACACTGCAACCGGCGCCCCCGGCGGCACCCGCAATGCCAGCGAGTGCCAGCCAGACATTGCAATTCACATTGTCCGACCTCGATGGCAATGAACGCTCCGCGGACGAATGGGCCGGCAAGGCGCGGCTGGTCAACTTCTGGGCCACGTGGTGTGCGCCATGCCGGCGCGAAATTCCGCTGCTGAAAGCAACGCAGGCGGAGTATGGGGCCGACAATCTGCAAGTCATTGGCATCGCCGTCGATTTCGAGGAAGACGTGCGCGCTTATGCGGCGGAAGCGGATTTCAACTACCCGATACTGGTCGGCCAGGAGGATGCGATGGCCGTGGCGGAATCCTCCGGCGTCAGCTTTGTCGGGCTGCCGTTCACGCTGGTCGTAGCCCCCGACGGCACGATGCTCGCGGCGCACATGGGCGAAATCGTTGCCGAGCACATCGACACAATCATCGCGGAACTGGCGCGCCTCGAGCGCGGCGACACCAACATAGCCGGCGCGCGCGAAGCACTCCGGATGCTGTGACAGCGTTCTGGCCGGCCCTGCCTGTCATTTCGATTTGCTTTATCTACCCTGAAAAAGGTTAGAATTGCCGCCATCTTCGGCAATCTGGCAGGCAATCACGACGATGGCGACGATTTTGCTCTTAAACGGCCCCAACCTGAACCTGCTGGGCAGCCGCGAAGTCGACGTCTACGGCCGCGCGAATCTGGCCGGCATCGAGTCACGCCTTACGGAGCAGGCACGATCACTGGGACATGACTTGCTGTGCTTCCAGAGCAATGCCGAGCACGAGCTCGTCGACCGTATTCAGCACTGCCCGGACGACGGCGTCAGTTTTATATTACTGAATCCAGCAGCTTTTACGCACAGCAGTATTGCCATGCGCGACGCGTTGCTGTCCGTATCAGTGCCATTTATAGAGATCCACCTGAGCAACATTTTCAGTCGCGAGACTTTTCGCCATCACAGTTATTTCAGTGACATTGCCGCGGGCTGCCTGTTCGGTCTCGGCGCTTTAGGGTACGAACTGGCGCTGTTGGCTGCATCAAGATCAGATCGGCAGCGCCGGGGGAAAATAATGGATATACGCAAGGTCAAGAAACTCATCGAACTGCTCGATGAATCCGGAATCGCAGAAATCGAGATCAAGGAAGGCGAGGAATCGGTGCGCATCTCACGCTATGCGCAAGGCGCCGCTCCGGCCCTCAGCATGGCACCGCAACCTGCGATGCAGGCGCCTCAGCCGGCACACGCCGGGAGCCCGGCGCCGTCAGCAGCACCGGCCGCACCCGCCGAGCCGAAGAAACGGGGCACAAGGTGAAGGCGCCGATGGTCGGCACGTTTTACTCGTCTTCATCCCCGGTTCGCCGCCGTTCGTACAGGTCGGCGACAGTATCAAGGCCGGCGACACGCTGTGTATCGTTGAAGCGATGAAAATGATGAACCAGATCGAATCGGAAGTCTCCGGCGTCATCAAGTCCGTTCGGGTGCAGAACGGCGACCCGGTCGAGTACGGCCAGGTGCTGTTCGTCATCGACCAGCGTGGCGGCGAGTAAGCGGGCACACTGATGATCATAGGCAAAATAGTTATCGCCAATCGCGGCGAGATCGCGCTCCGTATTCTGCGCGCGTGCCGCGAAATGGGCATCAAAACGGTCGCCGTGCATTCGACCGCCGACAACAACTTAAAGCACGTATTGCTGGCCGACGAAACGGTTTGTATCGGACCGCCTCCGTCGTCCGAAAGCTACCTGAATATGCCAGCCATAATCAGCGCCGCCGAAGTCACGGACTCGGTCGCCATTCACCCCGGTTACGGCTTCCTGTCGGAGAACGCAGACTTTGCCGAGCGCGTCGAATCCAGCGGATTCATTTTCATTGGCCCGCCAGCCGATTCGATACGGCTGATGGGTGACAAGGTATCGGCCATTCGCGCGATGAAGGCCGCCGGCGTGCCGTGCGTGCCGGGATCGGACGGGCCACTGGGCGACGATGCCGATGAGAACCTGCGCCTTGCCCGGAACATCGGCTACCCGATCATCATCAAGGCCGCGGCCGGCGGTGGTGGCCGCGGCATGCGCGTCGTGCACTCTGAAGCGTCGCTGGTCAATGCGATTAACGTTACGCAGTCCGAGGCGCGTGCCGCCTTCGGCGTTGAAACGGTATACATGGAGAAGTTTCTCGAAAAGCCGCGGCATATCGAGATCCAGGTCCTGGCTGACAACCACGGCAACGCCGTGCACCTTGGCGAACGCGACTGCTCGATGCAGAGGCGTCACCAGAAAGTCGTCGAAGAGGCTCCGGCACCGGGCATTACTGACGAACAACGCAATCGTATCGGCGAACGCTGCGCCAAGGCCTGCCTTGAAATGGGCTATCGCAATGCCGGCACGTTCGAGTTCCTGTACGAAAACGATGAGTTCTACTTCATTGAAATGAACACGCGACTGCAGGTCGAGCATCCGGTCACGGAGCTTGTCACCGGGGTAGATATCGTCAGGGAGCAGATTCGCATCGCCAGCGGCGAAAAACTGAGCGTCAGCCAGAGCGACATCGTCGTTCGCGGCCATGCCGTCGAATGCCGCATCAATGCCGAGGACCCGAAAACCTTCATGCCCTCGCCCGGCGTCATCCGACCTGTCGCACGCGCCGGGCGGTCCCGGCGTGCGCGTCGACAGCCATATCTACAGCGGCTACCGCGTACCGCCCAACTACGACTCGATGATCGGCAAGATCATCACGCACGGCAACGACCGCCCGACGGCCATCGCACGCATGCGCAACGCATTGACCGAAGCAGTCATCGAAGGCATCAAGACCAACATCCCGCTGCACCAGGAAATCTTCCAGCACGCCGCCTTCCAGAAAGGCGGCACCGACATTCACTACCTGGAAAAAAGGCTGGGAATCTAGCCCGGATTATTCATGAACGTTTTAGTGCGGCGGTCAGCGGAGGCGCAGCCCGGGGTTGGGCGGCCCGCATTAATCATGAACGTTTTGCTGTGGTGGTAAGCCAGGAGCGCACCCCGGGAGGGCTTTTCAGGGACGCTGTGACATGCGTCCCTGTACGCCTACTGTGCCGGACGTCCCTGTCCGGCACGAGCCCTGAAAAGCCCTCCCCGGGGCGCGCCTCCGCCCCGATCAATGTGCCGTTCATGAATAATCCCTCGATTGTGCCAGTGGCACCAACCGTTGTTTCCAGCCGCCTCAGAGGAGCGCCGGTACCCCCTGTGGGGAGGTCTTTGCGGAGACAAAGCGGACCGAAGGGAGCCATTCCCCCGAGGACCTTCCCCGCAGGGGGTACCGGTGCGGCGGAAGCGGTCCATTGATAAACCGCGGTCCATTGCTAACAAGAAGCCAAAGCAGGGACACAACCAACCAACATGGACTGGCGCCAATTCATCATGGAACTCGGACAACTCCCCGCCGAACCGGTTGAGGTAGTGCTCGAGCGGCACGGCGCGCAGGCGGTCACGCTGAGCGATGCCGGCGATGACCCGGTACTCGAGCCGGGCCGCGGTGAAACACCGCTGTGGCCGGCGACACGCATTGCCGGCCTGTTCGCGCCGGATACTGACTTCGACGCTTTACGCGCTGACCTGGTCAGCACCTTCGCGCTGGAGGAAATGCCCGCACACCGCGTCGAAGTGCTGGCCGACCGTCCCTGGGAGCGCGAATGGCTGAAGGACTTCGGCCCGATGCAGTTTGGTGAGCGGTTGTGGGTTTGCCCGGCCGGCATGCGGCCCGATTCCGGTGATGCCGTCATTGTGGAACTCGACCCGGGCCTCGCATTCGGTACCGGCACGCACCCGACAACGGCGCTGTGCCTAGAGTGGCTGGAAGGGCTCGATCTCGCGGGCAAGCGGGTGCTTGATTTCGGCTGCGGCTCAGGGATCCTCGCCATCGCCGCGCTCAAGCTGGGCGCCCGCAGTGCCGTTGGCATCGACATAGATCCGCAGGCATTGACGGCGACTGCCAGCAACGCGCGGCGCAATGGCGTCGGCCTGCAACTTGCAATGCGTCCGGAGGGCATTGATGATCAGTTTGACGTCGTTCTCGCGAATATCCTGGCGGCACCGCTCAGGGACAGTGCCGGCTGGCTCAGTGCACGCCTCACTTGTGACGGTCGGCTCGCGCTTTCCGGTATCCTAGCAGCGCAGGCGAGCGCCGTGGCTGAGGCCTACCGCCGCCACATTGAATTTGAGCCGCCGGCAAACAAGGATGGGTGGGTCCGGCTAAGCGGCCGAAGACTGCGGGACTAGGAAAGCGTGTATACAAAGTGCCCCGAATGCCGTACTGCTTTTCGCGTCACCGTCACGGTGCTGCGCAAGGCCCACGGGCGCGTGCGCTGTGGCGGCTGCTCCCATGTATTTGACGCGATCGAGCATCTGCACGACGAAGCCACCGGTGACGAGCCGGAAATCGGCGCGACCGGCGTGCGGCAGCGTTTTGTCGAGCAAAGCGAAGAGCTGCTGAAATCACTGGACGAACTCGCTGGCCCGGATGAGATACGCATCGAGGACACCGGCGTCGAGTGGCGCGTGTTCGATGCCGACGATGAGCCAGGGGATGACGTCGGCACGGATGATGACGCTCCTGCGCCAGACCCTGACGCCACCGGGTCGGTACGCTGGCATTTCGCCGCCGGTGACGATGACAACGCCGACAACCCGGACGACGAGGCTGGCGACACACGCAATTTCGACATGCGAGAAGAAGCCGGCGAAGAAACGCCGGCACCTGAGGACGACGACAGGCAGGCACAGGCCCACCTGGAACTCGAACAGGATGGCGATCCGGACGAACAGCGCGCCCATCGGTCCGCCGGGGAAATCCGTTACGACGACAACACGCCGCTGCCCGACGACGAGGCGGAGCAGAGCGGCAGCGACGCGGCAGACGCGACGCCCGGGCGCCGGGAGGAAGACTGGCAGCCGCCACCGGTGGCGGACGACCTGCAGGTGGACCTGGCCCTCGGCGAACCGGACGACTGGCAGGCGCTGCTCGAGGAAGTCGCCACAGACCGCCCTGACAATTCCGCTGGCGGCGGCGCCAGGGAGGGGGAGGGGGATGGCCCGGCAATTGCCGGCGAGGCCGGTGAAGACGATCTGACAGCGGCTGCCGCGACGGACAGCGGCACGGCGGACCCGGATACGGCGGCCGCAGAGGCGCAACGCACGGGCAACTGGATGCTGGTAGACGATACCAGCCCGGATACCGTGCAGCCGGGCGACGCATCGTTTGAAGCCGCTGCCGAACAACAACTCGACGCCGCACTTGCGGAAGCAGCCTCAGGTACTGATCACGGCGACGATGACGAGCAGGCGTCGATCAATTTGCAGATCGACCAGGACCTGTTGCGCGCAGTAGCCGAAGGCAGTGAATCGCAGAGCGGCCGGTATCGCCAGCCGGATTCCGGCGCCAGCGGCCTGTTCGAAACGATCGTCATGGAAGGCGATTCGATCCGCGACACAGAAGACGACGACGAGGACGAGGACGACAGCAGGGCGTCGGATGCGGGCGCCATCGCTGTCGCGTCGCTGGAAAGCGGCTCCGTAACATCCACGGAAAGTGCTGGTGGTGATGAGCCAACGGAGCCCGCCAGCATGTGGCCGCGCGTGGCCGCTGTTGTCGTGCTGGGCCTCCTGCTTGGGCTGCAACTGGTGCATGCCAATCGCGCGACGCTGGCCACCTGGCAATCGTTTGACCAGGTGATCGGCCCGCTCTACCGCGCGCTCGGCAAAGCAGTGATGCCTGAGTGGAACGTCCGCGGCTGGCAGTTTGAATCAACAAGTGGCAGTGCCGATGCGGCCGACGAAATACTCACGATCCGCTCGCGCATCGCCAATAGCTCCGCGCAGCCATTGCCATTGCCGCTGGTACACGTATCGCTCACCGATCGTTACGAGGAAATCATCGGCAGCCGCGTCCTTGAACCGGCGGACTACCTTCCGGAAAGTAGCGGGACGAACGGGCCTGTTGCACCGGGCGACGCCTTCACGGCGGTGATCACCGTTGCATCGCCGTCCGCGGCCGCGACCGGTTTCAAGCTCAATGTCTGCTACCCGTTCGCCGGCGAACAATTGCGTTGCGCAATCGAGGCATTCCGCGACTGATTAACCCGGACATCTCGCATACAATGCGCCCCTGTCCTGCCCCAGGTCCCAAGACATTGCATATCGGTCCACATAACCTTCCCGGCCGTTTCGTACTCGCGCCCATGGCCGGCATCACGGACGCGCCGTTTCGCCGCCTGTGCCGGCGGTTTGGCGCAGCTATGGCGACCTCGGAGATGACAACGGCTGATACAAGGCTGTGGCACACGGCGAAATCGAGGCACCGCCTTGATATGGATGCCGATGACGCACCGCGCGTCGTGCAAATAGCCGGGGCCGAGCCGTTGCAGATGGCTGAAGCCGCCCGCCGGTGCGCGGCGCGCGGCGCCGATATCATTGACATCAATATGGGTTGTCCCGCCAAGAAGGTCTGCAGCCGCCTGGCTGGCTCGGCATTGCTCGGCGATGAAGACCTGGTGCGGCGCATACTGGATGCAGTGACAGCGGCAGTAAATGTCCCGGTGACATTGAAGATACGCACCGGCCCTGCGCCGGCGCACAGGAATGGCGCACGCATTGCGCAAATCGCTGAAGCGGCCGGCATCAGTGCGCTTGCGGTGCATGGCCGTACGCGCGCGTGCCGATTCAAGGGCCATGCCGAATACGACACGATCGCCGAAATAAAAAACGCGGTGCGAATTCCTGTCATTGCCAATGGAGATATAAGCACTTCAGAGAAGTCGCTTGAGGTATTGCGTATAACCTCAGCCGACGCCGTCATGATCGGGCGCGGCGCACAGGGACGGCCCTGGATCTTTCGTGACCTGAATTATTTTTTTGCGACCGGAAAAGCGCCGCCGCCGCTAGAAAAAAAGATGTGCGTGCTATCATGCTCGACCACTTTAGCGACCTGTACCGGTTTTACGGGGACGAAGCCGGCGTGCGAATCGCTCGCAAACACCTGACTTGGTATTGCAGCGGACTAAAGAACGCACAGGAGTTCCGGTCGCAGGTGGTGCGCGTTAACAGTGCGGCGGAGCAAATTCGATCGACACTGCAGTATTTTCGCCATCAGGGCGAGGATGTTCTGCTCGCCGCCTGAATGACGGTTGACGCGGGGGGAGGCTCAAGGCCTGGGATAAAAACGCTTCATCAGGATACTTCACGACGTGGCCAGAAAGACTGCAAAACCTCAAAAAGAACTTACACCCTTGAAGAACAAGAAGCCCTTGCGGGCACACACCGAAGACGCATTGAGGCAGTACTTCGCGACGCTGAACGGCGATCGTCCTGGAGACCTCTACGAACTCGTGCTCGGCGAAGTTGAAGAGCCGCTGTTCAAGGCGGTGCTTGACTATACGCAGGGCAACCAGAGCCAGGCGGCGGGGATACTCGGCATCAACCGGGGCACGTTGCGCAAGAAACTCAAGACCTACTCGCTGCTGCAGTAAGGTCCGCAGGACGTGCCGGCTATAAAGCGTGCGCTGCTGAGCGTTTCGGACAAGCGCGGCCTGACATCATTTGCCGAAGGCCTTGCCAGGCTTGGTGCGCAGATCATTTCGACCGGTGGGACCTGCCGCACGCTGCGCGAAGCATTGGTCGACGCTATTGAAGTCTCCGACGTGACCGGATTCCCTGAAATCATGGATGGCCGCGTAAAGACCCTGCATCCGGCAATCCACGGCGGCCTGCTCGGACGTCGCGGCACCGATGACGCCGTCATGGCGGCACACGGCATCGAGGGCATCGATCTCCTTGCCGTCAACCTGTACCCGTTCGAGCAGACCGTAGCGCGCCCTGACGCAACATTTGAAGACGCTATCGAAAACATCGACATCGGCGGTCCCGCGATGATTCGCGCTGCTGCAAAGAACCATGCCAGCGTAATCGTCATCGTCGATCCGGACGACTACGACGCGGTACTGCAAGCACTGGCCGACGACAAGCTTGATGCCGCGATGCGACGCCGGCTCGCGGCGAAAGCCTATGCTCACACCGCAAGCTACGATACAGCCATAACGCGCTATCTCCAGTCCGTACTGGGTGACGGCCCGCTCGGTGAGCGCGCACTGTACGCAGGCAGGCGCATTCAGACATTGCGTTACGGCGAGAACCCGCACCAGGCGGCAGCGTTTTACTGCGACCAGGCTGCCGCACCCGGCACGCTTGCCCGTGCGACGCAGCTGCAGGGCAAAGCACTGTCGTACAACAATATCGCCGACAGTGATGCCGCACTCGAGTGCGCCAGCCAGTTCACAGAACCGGCCTGTGTCATCGTCAAGCACGCCAATCCCTGCGGTGTCGCACTGGCGGACAACCTGCAACACGCGTACGAACGCGCTTTTGCAACAGACCCGACATCTGCATTCGGCGGCATCATCGCGTTCAACCGTGAACTGGATGCCGGTACGGCAAAGGCGATCATCGACCGGCAGTTCGTCGAGGTTATCGTCGCGCCTTCGGTCAGCAGCGGTGCCCGGGACGCGCTCGCGCAAAAGGAGAATGTGCGTGTACTCGAAACCGGCGAACGCCCGGCCATGCACAGCACAGTCGATTTCAAAAAAGTCTCCGGCGGCCTGCTCGTGCAGACCAGTGACGACGGCATGATCAAGGCATCTGACTTCAAGGTCGTGACCGAACGCCAGCCGGACCAGGCAATGACAGACGATCTGCTGTTTGCATGGCGTGTGGCCAAATTCGTCAAGTCGAATGCGATTGTGTTTTGCAAGGATCGCATGACCATTGGTGTCGGCGCCGGGCAAATGAGCCGCGTATACAGCACGCGCATTGCCGCCATCAAGGCGACTGACGAAAACCTGGACGTAAGCGGCTCCGTGCTGGCATCGGACGCCTTCTTCCCGTTTCGCGACGGCATCGATGCGGCGGCGGAGTACGGCATCAGCGCAATAATCCAGCCGGGCGGCTCCATGCGCGACGACGAAGTCATTGCCGCGGCAAATGAACACGGCATCGCGATGGTATTCACCGGCATGCGGCACTTCCGGCACTGATGAAAGTACTGATTGTCGGCGGCGGCGGCCGCGAGCACGCGCTGGCATGGAAGTGCGCGCAATCGGATCGGGTCACCGAGGTGCTGGTTGCACCCGGCAACGCAGGTACCGCACGCGAAGCGCGCGTCCGTAACGTTGCCATTGCTGCTGACGACATCGAATCATTGGCGGATTGTGCAGCAACGGAACACATCGGCCTGACGATCATCGGCCCGGAGGTGCCGCTCGTTGCCGGTATCGTCGATACCTTCCGCGAACGCGGCCTGCCCTGCTTCGGACCGACAGCCGCCGCTGCACAACTCGAAGGCTCCAAGTCCTTCTCGAAAGCGTTCCTTGCGCGGCACAACATCCCAACCGCGACGTACCGCTCGTTTACAGAACTGGCACCGGCGATCACTTATATTCGCGAGCAAGGCGCGCCGATCGTCATCAAGGCTGACGGACTGGCCGCCGGCAAGGGCGTGGTCGTCGCAACGACCGTCGACGAAGCCGAACAGGCAGCGTCGGACATGCTGGGTGATGGGCGCTTCGGTGACGCCGGCCGGCGCATCGTTGTCGAAGAGTTTCTCGATGGCGAGGAAGCCAGCTTCATCGTCATGAGCGATGGCAACAGCATTCTGCCGCTTGCGACGTCACAGGATCACAAGGCTCGCGACGACGGCGACAAGGGCCCGAACACTGGTGGCATGGGCGCGTGCTCACCGGCACCGCTGATCACAGCCGATCTCGAGCGCCGCATCATGGACGAGATCATGGAACCGACGCTTGCGGGCCTGCGCAAGGACGGCATTGACTACCTCGGCTTCCTGTATGCCGGACTGATGATCGACCAGCGCCGGTAACCCGCAAGTACTCGAATTCAATTGCCGCTTCGGCGACCCGGAAACGCAGCCGATCCTCGCACGCCTTTACTCGGATCTCGTCGTTCTGTGTGTAGCCGCCATCGAAGGGCGGCTCGCCGAACAGAAAGCGCTATGGGATCCACGCGCGGCACTCGGCGTCGTCATGGCCGCCGGGGGCTACCCCGGCGATTACGCAAAAGGTATGCCGATCAGCGGCCTGCCGGACGTTCATGCCGAAAACCGGCTGGTGTTCCATGCCGGCACGCGCGAGGAAGGCGGGCGCGTCGTTACCGACGGCGGACGTGTGTTGTGCGTCGTAGGCCTCGGCGATACCGTTCAGGACGCCCGCGATGTTGCCTATGCCGGGGTACAGGACATTGACTGGGACGGTGCATACTGCCGCCACGACATCGGGCATCGGGCCATCGCACACCAATCCAGGTAACAGGTTCATGCTGAACTGCAACGAAGCGCGCGACTTGATTTTTTCATCGGCAGCTAGCTTTCAGGACGAACGCGTCCCGCTGGCCGATGCCTGCGGCCGGGTGCTGCACCAGTCAGTCACCGCGGAACGTGACCAGCCACCCTTTGATCGTGTCACGATGGACGGCATCGCCGTCCGCCATGCCGCGCTGGCGTCGGGACGGCGCGAATTCCGTATCGCCGGCACGCAGCACGCGGGCGACGATGTACAGACGCTGGGCGCGCTTGATGAGTGCATAGAAGTAATGACCGGCAGCGTCATGCCGCCGGGTGCCGATTGCGTGATCCCGGTCGAGCGCATCGAAGTCAGCGGCGGCATCGCACGCGCCGACGACAACGTTGATGCATCACCCGGAAAGTTTATTCATCCGCAGGGCTCGGACCACCGCGAGGGATACCGGATGCTTGCCGTCGGCCACCGGATTGCCCCGGTCGATATCGCCCTGATCGCTTCGGCCGGCCTCGCGGATGTCGCCGTCGCGCGCCAACCCAGGGTCAGCGTCATATCGACCGGCAACGAGCTGGTCGCCGCCGGCGCGCCCATAGCACCGCACCAGGTTCGGCTATCGAACGGTCCCGCATTGATGGCGATGCTGACGGCAGAAGGCTATCGGCGGTGCCAGCATGAACACCTGCGCGACGACCCGGAGCGCATGCGGCAGCGGCTCGCCGAGCTGCTGGCCGGCACGTGACGTGCTGGTCTTGAGCGGCGGCGTGTCCATGGGCAAGGCGGATTTCGTGCCCGGCGTGCTGCAGGAGTTGGGCGTCAATGTCGTCTTCCACGGCGTCGCGCAGCGGCCGGGCAAGCCGATGTGGTTCGGTACCGGCCCGTCGGGACAGGCGGTCTTTGCGTTGCCCGGCAACCCGGTATCGACACTCGTTTGCTGCCGGCACTATGTACTGCCCGCGCTGCTGCACGCCAGCGGTGCCACGCCGCGCCCGCCTGTGCCGATACGCCTCGGCAGTGATTTTACGTTTGCGGCGGACCTGACCTGCCTGCTGCCGGTGCGGCTTGAGGTCGCGCACGACAGCGAACCCGTGGCGGAACCGGTACCGACGAATACATCGGGCGACTTCACCGCACTGTCGGACACCGACGGCTACGTCGAACTCGCGCGCGGTGACACGGAATTCCCGCGCGGAAGCCTGCAGCCACTCTATCGCTGGCTCAAGATCTGAGGCCGGTCAGGACCGCGCCGGCCGGTGGTAGCCGGTCGCGCAGGACGGCGTCTCCGGCGCAGACTCCTAGCGCTTCATCGCCTCAAAGAACTGCGTATTCGTCTTCGTGTCCTGCAGCTTGTTCAGCAGGAATTCGATTGCCGCCAGTTCGTCCATCGGGTGCAGCACCTTGCGCAGGACCCACATCTTCTGCAATTCCTCGGGCTGCGTCAGCAGCTCTTCCTTGCGCGTGCCGGAGCGGTTGATGTTGATGGCCGGGAATACACGCTTTTCAGCAATGCGCCGGTCCAGGTGAATTTCCATGTTGCCGGTGCCCTTGAATTCCTCGTAGATCACCTCGTCCATCTTCGACCCGGTATCGACCAGCGCCGTTGCCAGGATCGTCAGGCTGCCACCCTCTTCGATATTGCGCGCCGCGCCGAAGAAACGCTTGGGACGGTGCAGCGCGTTCGCATCCACACCACCGGTCAGGACCTTGCCGGATGACGGCACGACCGTGTTGTACGCGCGCGCCAGACGGGTGATCGAATCCAGCAGGATCACCACGTCCTTCTTGTGCTCCGTCAGCCGCTTTGCTTTTTCGATGACCATCTCGGCCACCTGGACGTGCCGGCTGGCGGGTTCGTCAAATGTCGATGACACGACTTCACCGCGGACCGTGCGCGCCATCTCGGTAACTTCCTCCGGCCGCTCGTCGATCAGCAGCACGATCATGTCGCAATCCGGGTTGTTGGCCGAAATTGCCGACGCGATATTCTGCAGCAGCATTGTCTTGCCGGCTTTTGGCGGCGACACGATGAGGCCGCGTTGCCCTTTGCCGATGGGCGCGACCATATCGATGATGCGGGCCGTCAGGTCCTCGGTGCTGCCGTTGCCCTGCTCGAGCACGAGCCGCTCGCGCGGGAACAGCGGCGTCAGGTTCTCAAACAGTACCTTGTTGCGGGCGTTTTCCGGCGCATCGTGATTGATTTCGCCGACCTTGAGCAGCGCAAAATAGCGCTCGCCATCCTTGGGCGGGCGGATCAGGCCGGCAGACCGTGTCGCCGGTGCGCAGGTTAAAGCGCCGTATCTGGCTCGGCGAGACATAGATGTCATCCGGGCCCGGCGCAGATAGGAACTGTCCGACGACCGCAGGAAGCCGAAGCCGTCCTGCAGGATTTCGAGTACGCCGTCGCCGTAGATGTCTTCGCCGTTCTTGGCGTGCGCCTTGAGGATCGCAAAGATCATGTCCTGCTTGCGCGACCGCGCCAGGTTTTCGATACCCAGTGATATACCCAGTTCAACAAGTTCCGATGCTGCACGGTTCTTGAGATCCGTCAGATTCATCGCATTCTTGCTGAGCTCGAGCTGGTCCGGAGAAATTACCTCCAGGTTGCTGCCATCGTCTTCCGGAAATTCATCCGACGAGTCCCGGCGCTTGTTGCGTCGGCGACGATTTGGCGGTCCACCCGAGTTTTTTGATTTTGCCGGCTGTTTTGGACGGCTTCGCGCTATGATTACCAAGTACCCTCTCACAGGATTCGTTTCAATGAATCTGTCAATTGTGACTTGGACATGGCGCTCGAGTCTCTGGGCATGCACCGAGCCGTCCTTGAACAGCATCAGCGTTGGAATACTGCGAATACCGAACTTCGGCGGTGTGTCGGGATTCTCGTCTGATATTCAGTTTGGCGATGATAAGCGGTCCGCGTATGCTCCGGTAGCGACTGCGAGGAGCGGCGCGATCATCTTGCACGGCACCGCGCCATCGGCCCACCATGTCGAGCAGGAACCGGCTTCGTCGGACTGCAGGACGTTCTCTATCGAAAGTTGTCGTCGCTGGTGTGCACAATGTTGTCGCTCACCGGCATATACCTCCCGAATTGCTGAGTACGATTCAGCCGTCCGGCAGTGTCCACGGGTGCCAAGGCGGCCCGAAACGAACTCTGCAACGGGCATGACGCTGCCTGTTCGACCAGGCAATATGCCGCACGCTTAGCCGACGGCTTCTCATGGATCCGTTGAAGGCCAAACCGGACCACGGGTGGCTGACCGCGCCGTCGCGTCGAGCAACGCTGGCATTCGCGCCGGGCCGCGGCCCCACAATGACAGCCCCAACAACCGCATTCGAGTCATGCATACCCTAATGAAACTGATACCCATCTCAGCGACCTCAGAGTTCAGAGGATCGCCCGCTCTGCCCGAAACCCTGCGCGCCGGGCCTGCGGGAAGCCGGCTTCGAAGTCACTGCACGCCCATCCAGGCCAGCAGCGCTCCCCGCTGGCGCTGCGCGGCGAACGTCGCCAGGGCCAGGCGCGAGACCGGCACCGGCAAGACCGCGGCCTTCCTGCTGGCGGCCTGTCAACCAGCGTTGATGCCGGCAGTAAACGCGGCCGGCGAACCGGGACGGCCGGGGGCAGCCGGCCCGCCTGTGATCCTCGCCGCCGACCCGCGAACTCGCGCTGCCGGGATCATCGAACGATGGCACGCCCTGCCCTCGGCAAGACATTCCGGCCGTCGACCGGCTCGCCTGAGCGGCGGCACCGACTACGACAAAGCAGCGCGCCCACATTGCCAGAACGGGCACCGACGTACTCATCGGCACCCCAGGGCCGTCATCATCGACTACCTTAAACAGGCGCGTTCAAGCTCGACTCAGGCAAATCGAGGTGGCGGTGCTCGACGAGGCCGATCGCATGTTCGACCTCGGCTTCATCAAGGACATCCGATGCATCCTTGCCGCCGCCTGCCGGCACCGGACCAGCGGCGCAACACGCTGTTCTTCGGCGACGCTGTCGCAGTCGCGTGATGGAACTCGCCTACGAACACATGAACGAGCCGGACCTGATACGTATCGAACCGGACAAGATCACGGCGGACCGCGTGCGCCAGGCGATCTTTTTCCCGTCCAACAAGGAAAAAATCCGGCTGCTCGTCGGCCTGATTCAGGAAATGGGCGCAGGCCGCATCATGGTGTTCGTCAATACAAAGCGCGAGGCCGAACGTGTGCAGGCCTGGCTGCAGGCAAACGGCATTGATGCGCGCGCCATCTCCGGTGACGTACCGCAGAAGCAGCGGCTCAAAATGCTGCTGCAATTCCAGTCCGGCGAATTGCCGGTCCTGATCGGCACCGATGTCGCGTCGCGCGGCCTGCACATTCCCGATGTGCAGTACGTCATCAACTACGACCTGCCGAACGACCGCGAAGACTATGTGCACCGCATCGGCAGAACCGCGCGCGCCGGCGCTGCCGGCGATGCAATCAGTTTCGGCTGCGAAACTTACGTTATGGGACTGCCGGACATTGAAGGTTTCATCGGCCACAAGATCCCGGTGGCCGAATTTGATCCGGCGCTGCTGCCGGATCTGAAAAAACCGGCGCCCCGGCCGCGCAAGAAGACGCAGGGCGGGCGCCCGCCGCGCCGTGCCGGGGGACGCTCAAGCAATCGCTGAAGGCCCACCGCGCCATCCGGCGGTGTTCAGGCGCCGGTGCGGACGATTAGCCCCGGCTTCAGGTCGGCAACGCGCTCAATACCGGTAAACCGCTCGCTCGAACGGACCGGCCGGGTCGAGTCCGGCCGCGTTACCGCGAGGAGCTTGTCGAGCCCGAAGCGCGCGGCACTGGCAAGCACCGGCTCCGAATCATCGACAAACAGCGTGCTCGCCGGATCAAACGATTCCCGTTGCTGCAACGCCTGCCAGAACCCCTGGTGTTCCTTTGCGTAGCCGAAATCGTGGGAGCTGTAGATGCAATCGAAGTAGCGCGTGATCCCGGTTACCTCGCTTTTCACGTCCAGCGTATCCGGATGCGAATTCGTGACCAGCAGCAACCGCACCCCGCTGCCGGACAGCGCCTCCAGCAGCTCGCGCGCGCCGGGCAGCCAATCGATGCGGTGATGCTCATCGCGATGCAGTGCAAGGACGTCGATGCCGAGATGCTCGCTCCAGTGGTCGAGGCAGTACCAGTCCAGCTGTCCCTGCAGGCGGCGGTAGTGCCCGTACAGTTCGTCCCGCGCAGCGCTGTGGGCTATGCCCCGGTTTATGGCATACGCGCTCGGGATGTGGTGCAGCCACATGTAATTGTCGAAGGCGAGATCGAGCAGCGTCCCGTCCATATCGAACATCAATGTGTCACACTGGTCCAGCAGCCTGTCGACTTGCAGTTTGGCCATTGTTACCGGTCGCACTTCATGATTCACGAGCTTGCTTTATACTGCCGCCCCTCGTAACTCGCAAACGGTCTCCAGTCCTGATGAACCCTGAAAATCTCGTCGAACCCGTCACCGAACTCGCGCAACGCGCGGGCGAAGCCATCCTGAAAGTGTACCGAACCGACTTCGCGGTCAGTCACAAAGGCGACGATTCGCCGCTGACAAAGGCGGATCTCGCCGCGCACCGCATCATTACCGATGGCCTGCGCGCGCTGACGCCGGACCTGCCGATAATTTCAGAGGAAAGCGGCCTGCCCGATTTCCACGAGCGCCAGCAATGGACGCGTTACTGGCTCACTGACCCGCTCGACGGCACCAAGGAATTCGTCAACCGCAACGACGAGTTCACGGTTAATATTGCACTGATAGACAACCATCGCCCGATCCTCGGTGTCGTGCACGTGCCGGTGCTGGCACTGACCTACACGGGCTGCGAGGGGGCCGGCGCGGCACTGCGCCGCAACGGCGGACAACCCGAACCGATACAGGTAGCCGCGTCGACCGCCGCGCCGCCGCGGGTCGTTGGCAGCCGCTCCCACCGCGGCCACAGCCGATGCCTTCCTCGACGAGCTGGGCGAACACGTGCTGCTGCCGATGGGCAGCTCACTCAAGTTTTGCCGGATTGCCGAAGGCGCGGCCGACCTTTACCCGCGCTTCGGCCCGACCTCGGAATGGGATACCGGCGCGGCCCAGGCCGTCGTCGAACAGGCCGGCGGCAAGGTCGTGACGCTGGACGGCACCCCGTTGCAGTACAATTCGAAGGACGACATACTGAACGGGCACTTTCTGGTCTTCGGTCCGGCCGACCGCGACTGGACCGGCATGGCGGCCAGGGCGCAGGGTGGCACGGCCTGAGCTATCATTGAGCTACTATCAGCGACACCCATCAAGCCCAACCCATTTATACCTAACAATGGACGACAAGGTCGATACTGAATGCTTTCGCAATTACGCCAGGCTGCGTGAGCTGCGCATCAGCCATCGCGACCTCGACGACCTGATCGACCGCCTGTCGCACGACCCGCTGGTCGACCAGTTGCGTATCCGCCGCCTGAAAAAACGCCGCCTGATACT
>JAXHMR010000001.1:0-112727 GCA_034521225.1 Woeseiaceae bacterium | reverse complement strand
TAAGCGTTTCCGCAAACCGGCGTCCGAGGCCACTGCCGGCACCGGTGACCAGCGCCGTGCGGTTGTCCAGCCGAAATCGTTCCGGCATCACGTTCACGCCGTGTTCGCCGTCGCCGCGGCACGCTTGCGCCGCTTGAAGGTCCCGGTTGCCGTGGCGCACAAGCGCTTGTTATCGGGATCGATCAGTTTTGACTGCGCGAATATCAACGTATTCGTCGTGCGTATCAGTTCGCCTTCGGCGATTACGGTTGCTCCCTCGTGCGGCGCCATGAAACTGCAATTGAGGTTGATCGTAATCAGGACGTTCTCACCGGTAATCCCGAAGCTGCCCGAGAACGCACCAGCGATATCGAGCAGCGATGCGACAACGCCGCCATGCAGAAAGCCGACGGTATTGCGGTGATCCTGGCGGACCGGCATTTCTATGCGGCTGAAGCCCTCTTTCCAGGTCGTCAGCCTGAACCCCAGGAATTCGAGGTAAGTACCTTCGTACAGTGACGGGTTTTCCAGGTGGTTCCTGCCGGAATCGTCGCTCATGATGCAATGGCTCCTGCCCGCCTCAGTACGGCAATGAACAGGTCGGGCTCCGGCCTGAGGCGATAGTTGTCGGTTTGGTCGGAATACAAAATGGTGCCGCGCGCATTGGTAGCCACAACGGTCGGCATGACTGTATCAGGCGCATAGTCGCCGCGCACTCCGGCCGGAACGCCGAAGGCTGCCGCGATATCCAGTGCGGCCGCCACGCGATTGCCCTCGTCCACCCAGAACTGGTAGGGCACTCCATACTTTTCGGCAAGCTCACGGCTCGCGCTGGCCGGTTGCGGACTGATCAGCGTGACGCGCGCGCCGAGCGCCGCCAACCGCTCGCTGTATGCCGCGACTTCCGCAACCTGGCCGCGGCACACTGCTGACCAGTTGCCACGGAAAAAGATCAGCACGGCCGGGGTACCGGCCAGGTCCGTGCTGCTGACCGGATTGCCATCAACATCCGTCAGCGAGAATTCGGGCAGCTTGCTACCGACGTCGAGCTTGCCGCTCGCAATGCGGCCGAAGCGTGAGTACCAGAAGACGTAGAGCACGAGCAGCAACAAGCCAAGCGCGGCAGCGGCCAGTGGCAGCCAGCCGCTGCTGCCGTCGATCAGGTACTCCCAGGCAGCGACCAGTGTGCCAGCTGATGCAACCAGCAATGCCAGCGGCTCGTTCTCGGGCGTGCGTGGAGCTTCCGTCCATGTGATGCGCGCAATGACGAGCGGCAGCGGCAGAGCCGCAATCAGCGCACTCCACCATGCCAGCGCATCGGTTTCACCGCGCAGTGCCATAACCAGCGAGGCAATACCCAGCAGGCCGCAGACAACAATGGCAGGGAGCAGGAACAGTGACTTGATTTTTCGTGTTACCAGCAAAGTACAGACCTTTCGGGAAACCGGGACAGCAAAGCACAGTGCGCTTTGCGACAACGTCGTTACATATTGCGGCGATACTCACCGCCAACTTCGTACAGGGCCGCGGAAATCTGGCCCAGCGAGTTGGACTTGACGGTATGCATGAGTTCCGCGAAGACATTGTCGCGTGCGCGGGCGACCCGCTGCAAGGCGGCCAACGACTCCTCTGCATCCTCCCGGTGCGCCTCCTGGAAGGCCCTGACCTGGCGGATCTGCTCCTGCTTCTCCTCGTCGGTCGACCGGATCAATTGCTGGTCGCGCACCATGTCCTCCTGCCCGGCTTTCGGCAGGAACGTGTTTACGCCGATGATCGGAAACGTGCCGTCGTGCTTCTTGCTTTCGTAGTACAGGCTTTCGTCCTGGATCTTGCCGCGCTGGTACATGGTATCCATCGCGCCGAGCACGCCGCCACGCTCGGAGATGCGGTCGAACTCCTCGCAGACGGCCTCCTCGACGAGATCGGTCAGCTCGTCGATGACGAACGCAGCCCTGCCATCGGGTTCTCGCAGAAGTTCAGGCCCAGTTCGCGTGAAATGATGAGCTGGATAGCCATCGCACGGCGCACCGACTCCTCGGTCGGCGTCGTGATCGCCTCGTCGTAGGCGTTGGTGTGCAGGCTGTTGCAGTTGTCGAACAGCGCATACAGTGCCTGCAGCGTCGTGCGGATGTCGTTGAACTGGATTTCCTGGGCGTGCAGGCGAGCGGCCCGGAGGTCTGGATGTGGTACTTCAGCATCTGGCTGCGCGCCGAGCCGCCGTAGCGCTCCTTCATCGCGCGCGCCCAGATGCGACGCGCGACACGGCCGATCACCGAGTACTCCGGATCCATGCCGTTCGAGAAGAAGAAGCTCAGGTTAGGCGCGAAGTCGTCGATGTCCATGCCGCGCGCGAGGTAGTACTCGACGATCGTGAAGCCGTTCGACAGCGTAAAGGCGAGCTGGCTGATCGGGTTCGCGCCCGCTTCAGCGATGTGATAGCCGCTGATCGATACGCGTGTAGAAGTTGCGCACCACGTTCTCGATGAAGTACTGCCTGCACGTCGCCCATCATGCGTCAGCGCGAATTCGGTCGAGAAGATGCAGGTGTTCTGCGCCTGGTCCTCTTTCAGGATATCCGCCTGGACTGTGCCGCGTACCGACGCCAGCGTACGAGCCCGGATCTCTTCGTAGACGTCCGGTTCCACCAGCTTGTCGCCAGACACACCGAGCAGGCCGAGCCCGAGCGCCGTCGTTGCCTGGCGGCAGGTCGCCGCGGTACCGGACGCGCGGGCTGATCCTCGTAGACCACGCGGCTTGATCTTCTTTTTCGCAGCCTCGTCCCAGCGCACCGTCCTCGCGCAGGTGCTGCTCCACCTGCTGGTCAATTGCCGTATTCATGAAGAATGCGAGGATCATCGGCGCCGGACCGTTTATCGTCATTGACACCGACGTCGCCGGATCGCAGAGATTGAACCCGGAGTACAGTTTCTTCATATCGTCGACAGTGGCGATCGACACACCTGAATTGCCGACCTTGCCGAAGATGTCCGGCCGCTCGTGCGGATCCTCGCCGTACAGGGTGACGGAATCAAACGCCGTCGACAGCCTCGCGGCTTCCTGCCCGTGCGACAGGTAATGGAAGCGCCGGTTGGTTTTCTCGGGCGTGCCTTCGCCGGCGAACATGCGGGTCGGGTCTTCGCCGAGGCGCCGGTACGGGTAGACGCCGCCGGTATACGGGTAGCCGCCCGGCAGGTTTTCTTTCATCAGGAACCGGAGCAACTCGCCCCAGTCCGCGGTACTGACGGTGCGCGCAATCTTCGGAATCTTCTGGTGCGACCAGGCGATTCGCGGTAGTTCTCGACCCGTGAATTTCCTGGCCGCGCACCTGGTAGCTGTATTCGTCGGCGCGGACGGCATCGCGGCGCTCCGGCCAGTCGCGCAGCAACTGTAGCGCGTCCTGCGACAGCTCGTCGAGGCGTCCGCTGGTAGCGCTGCCGCAGCGTGCAGCAGCGCTGCGGTCGCCTCTCCCGGTCAGGGCATCGCGTGGCGTAGGCTGCCAGGGTATCCGGCAGCTCCGGGTCTTCCAGCGCCTTCAGCGCTTCGTACAGGCATGCTGCGCGTGCACGGCGGACTCCGCCTGCTCTATCGACGCGTGCTCGTTGACGCCGCGCCCGGCTTCGGCGATCTCTGCCAGATAACGCTGCGCCGCGGACGATGCCGTTGAACGCGGCTCCCGGTGTCGACATCGACTTCCGGGCGCTCCACTCTCGTTCAGCGAGCCGCCACCAGCTTCGCCGATCATGCAGCCGGCACAAGTTCGCTGAACATGCAGCTGATGCCGGGATCGTTGAACTGGCTGGCGATGGTTGGGTACACCGGAACTGTCGTCGCTCGAGCGATCGAAGGCGCAGCGTGATTGCGTTTCCACTGCTTGCGGATATCCCGCAGCGCATCCTCGGCGCCGCGCTTGTCGTACTTGTTGAGCACGACCAGCTCGGCGAAGTCGAGCATGTCGATCTTCTCGAGCTGGCTGGCGGCGCCGAAGTCGCTGGTCATGACATACATCGGGAAGTCGACCAGATCGACGATCTCGGAATCGCTCTGGCCGATGCCGGCGGTCTCGACGAGGACGCAGGTCGAAGCCGCAGCGACGCAGGAACTGGATCGGCGTCCTGCGAGCATCGTGCTGGTCGCGAGCATGCTGCGCGGCGCGTGGCCATCGAACGCATGTAGATGCGCTCGGATCGCAACGAGTTCATGCGGATGCGGTCACCCAGCAGCGCACCGCCGGATTTGCGCCGGGTGGGGTCGACCGCCAGCACGGCGATGCGCATGTCCGGAAGACAGCTCGAGAAGCGGTTGCAGGATTTCGTCGGTGACGCTGCTCTTGCCGGCGCCGCCGGTGCCGGTGATGCCGACGACCGGCACGCGACCCGCCTTGACGTGCCATTCCTTACGCATTGTCTCGAGTGCCGCGTCGTCGTAGACGTCTTCCTCGAGGGCGGACATCATGCTGGCGATGTCGACGGTCTGGTCGAAACGCGCGTCGTCAGGCGGCGACGTCGGCTTGCGTGCCGCCAGCGTGCGCTTGTACAGGTCCTCGATCATTTCGCTCAGGCCCATCGACATGCCGTCGTTCGGGTGATAGATCCGCTCGACGCCGTAGGCCATCAACTCGTCGATTTCCTCCGGCGTAATGGTGCCGCCGCCGCCGCCGAAGACACGAATGTGCGAGGCGCCGAGTTCAGCGAGCCGGTCGATCATGTAGCGAAAGAACTCCATGTGGCCGCCCTGGTAGGAACTGATGGCGATGCCGTCGGCATCTTCCTGGATCGCGGCGCGCACGATGTCGTCGACACTGCGGTTGTGCCCTAAATGAATGACTTCGGCGCCGAGCGCCTGGATCAGGCGCCGCATGATGTTGATGGCCGCATCGTGCCCGTCGAACAGCGAGGCCGCCGTCACAAACCTGAGCGGCGTGTCGCTGGTGTCACCGGAAACACGGGGCAAATCGGTCGTTGCCAGGCTCATAGCACTCGATTCTCCGCCAGACGCACGCCGGAGCGCGCCGCCTGTGGTCGACTTTCATATTGAAAATCAGGCGGTTCCGGCGTTGCATAAATTTTAATCCTGATTAAAATAATGCAGCGCGCAGAATAACTCAAGGGCCGGGCAGGCCGCCACCCGGCCAGGGACCATGCCGGCCCACGGCCGCCAGACAGGGACTTAGCCGATGGCACAGACCGCCGAAGATACCCGCTTTGCCACGCAGCGGGACCGCCTGCTGAAAGCGGCCGCACGCTGCTTCAACGAGAAGGGATACAGCGGGACGTCACTGAAGGACGTCGCCAACCACCTGGGCCTGACCGATGCCGCCATTTATTACTACGTCCGCAACAAGGAGCAGCTGGTCTACCAGTGCTACCTGCGCGCGGCAGAACTAGGCCGGGAAGCGCTGGACCGCGCCCTCGCCGACGGCACGACCGGCTTCGAGCAGGCCTACCTCTACATCCGCTACCACGTCGAGATCATGGCAAGCGTTCGGGGCCCGGTGGCGATCATGAGCGAGATCCCGTCACTGGCAGACGGAACATCGGAATGAAGTGCTCGCGATATCGCGTCGTCACAGCCGCGACTTCGAAGCGATACTGAGCCGCGGCATCGATGACGGCAGCATCGCGCCATGCGATGTGCGCATGACCGGCAACGCGATCATGGGCGCGATCAACTGGATCCCGAAATGGTTCCATGGCGATGCCGACATGGCGGAGCAGATCAGTCGCGGCTTCCCGGATATCCTGACGCGGGACTCCGGCCGGGCCCGCTGACTGCCGGGCCGGATCATTCATGAACGTTCCGGCTGCGTGTTGGCGAGGCGTACGGGCAGGGCTTTTCAGGGACGCTGTAAATACGTCCCGTACGCTCTGCGACTGACGTCCCTGTCCGGCACAGCCCTGAAAAGCCTCCCCGGCACACCTCCGCCCCGACCTCGGCCAACCATGAGCATTCAGCTTTGTTGGTGAAGCTGCCCTTTACGGCAGGGGATACGTCACGTGGGCACTCACGTGCGATGACGGCGACGGTGGTGCGACCTATGGAGGTTACAATCAACTAGTCATGAAAGCGTTCAGGATCATTCTCGCTATTTGTGCTTTGCTGCCGATTTTCGCCGTGCCCAGGCTTGCCGGCGAGATGACCCTGCGCGGCTATGAGACTTGGGAGGCGATCACTATTTCGTTGGGGATGACCTTGCCTGTCGTCGTCTTACTCATGTCGGTCCTTTGGATGCTGGACAGGCGCGCAAGGTAGGCTGGATCCGCCTTGAGTTAGGCTGGTTCTCTAACGGCGCGGCGAAAGGGGCGGTAGCGGTTCGTCGGCAAATTCCGGCGCCCGCTTTTCGCTGTTGGCCATGACCGCCTCGACCTGGTTCGGCGCGCCCATCAGGCGTTGTTGCAAACGCGCCTCCGCAGCCAGCGCATCCGCGGGCGGCAGGTCGAATCGTCGTCTCCAGCAAATGACTTGCCGGCGCGCACGGCATCCGGGGATTTCGCGGCAATGTCTGCCGCCAACCGGTGTGCTTCGATTAACGGCTCCGCCGACAGGGCTGTGACGAGCCCGAGCGACTCGGCCTCCCGCGCATCCACGATGCGTCCCGTGTAAACGAGTTCCTTCAGCCTGTCGAGCCGGACCACATGCCGTGCCGTCAGGCTCAGTCCCATGTCCGGGATGATGCCCCAGCGAATCTCCATGACGGAAAAACGCGCGGTTTCCGATGCGATCCGGATGTCGGCGCCCAGTGCAATCTGCAGTCCGGCGCCGAACGCAACACCGTGGACCGCGGCGATGACCGGCATCGGCAACTCGTGCCAGATGCAGGCCACGCGCTGGAAGAAATTTGCGGGCGAATCGGCCATCGGCTCCATCCTGCCCTCGCCCGCGGCGCCTATGCCCTCGCCCGCAAACACCGATGTATCGATGCCGGCGCAGAAATTCTCGCCTGCGCCGCGCAGCACGACGGCGCGGATACCTGTGCGGGTAGCGAGGTCGCGACCCACATCGATCAACGCGTCAAACATCTCCAGGTTGACAGCATTGTGCTTCTCCGGGCGATTCAAGGTCACGACGGCAACATGCGCGTCCGAGTCCAGTGTTACAACTGCAGTCATTTGAATTCCTTGAAGTGGGGGGCCGACTTCAAGCTAAAGTCTAGCAGGCACGCTTGCAACGTGATATCAGGGGACGCGCATGTTTCTGGAGGCCAGGCCAATGTATCGAACCGTTCGCCTTACCGGGATCGTGGGCGTCGCGGCCCTGCTGTTGTCTTCGCTGCACGCCGCCAGCCAGGTGCCGCTCCGGCCACCGGACGGTACAGCATCGACACGGCGGCCAGCGAGTTCCGGGTGCTTGTTTACCGTGGAGGGCTGCTGGGCGGCTTTGGGCACAACCATGTGGTTTCGAGCAACGGCATCAACGGTTTCATTGATGTCGCCAAGGCTCCCGCCGATTCACGCGTCCACCTGGAGCTGCTTAAAGAGAGCCTCATCGTGGATGATCCCGCCGTACGAAAAGCCGAGGGCAAGAAGTTTGCGAACACCGTATCCACGGACGACATCGCCGCAACGCGACGCAACATGCTGGGCCCGGATCTGCTCGATGCATCCCGCTCAAATGAAATTCGGGTCGACGCCACGCGCGTCACGGGCGAGTACCCGGACCTGGAAATCACCGCCGACGTCAGCGTGCTGGGCGTTGCCAGGGAATTGACGTTCCCGGTAACTGTGCGCATGACGGACGACAAGCTGCATGCGACCGGCGAGCTTGCTGTCACTCACAAAGAGCTGGGACTGCGGCCGTTCACCGCGGCAATGGGCACGTTGCGCGTCAGGAACGAGTTGACGTTCCGGTATGAAATCGTCGCAGTCCGCGCCGACGATCAGTCGTCATCATCACCCGATTAAGCCGCCAGCGTGCACTTGCCACCATCGATGACTACCGTATTGCGGGATTTCGCGATGCAACGGAACGACACAATGTTCCGGTCCTGCCACATTTCGGTCGCGAGCGTCTCCCCCGGGTAGAGAGGGGACGGAAACGTACAGTCAAAGCCGGCGATCAGCGTGAAATCGTACTCACAGATCGTCTTCAGAATCGCGCGGCAGGCGAGACCGGCGGCGCATTGTTCATGCACCGGCGGCTGGCTGTAGCCCTGCCGCCGGGCCTCCTTTTCATCGACATAGCGCGGATTGCGATCGCCGGTCAGCCGGAACAGCAGGTTCTGGTCCGTGCGGACCGGCAGTTCACAGACCAGGTCCGGTTCGCGTGACGGCATCCGGTGCGGCAGCGGCATGCTGCCATCCGGGCCGCCATGATCCGGTGCCGTCAGCGCATTGCTCAGCGTAAAGAGCACGGTATCGTCCTTGGCCATGCGTACCTCGGACTCAATCAGCACGGTGACACCCTCGCTGTTGCCGCGATCAAATGCCCCAACAACGCGCCGGTCCGCCCGCAGGTCCGCGTCGGTCGGCAATGGCCGATAGAGTTGCAGCCGCTGCTCGGTGTGCACGGCAAGATTTGAGTCCCAGCCGCTGTCGGCGAGAAAGCCCGTATCGAGCAGGTTGCCGGCCATCGTCGGCACGGTACGCAGTGCGCGGCCCTCGAAAACGTAGTCGATTTCACGTGACGCTTCCGGTCCCTGGCCGAAGCCTATGGCAAGCGCGTACAGCATGGTGTCGCCGTCTTTGTAACAGCACGGTTCATCACTGACGGATGCTGCCATCAGTACATCGTAGTCGATCGCCATTTGACTCCTGGAGGCGGGCGATAGCTGAACTGCCAGGCCCACGCCGCATTCTATGAATTTCTTGCGGCAAATTCACGCAAATTCCGGCATCAGCCGGCTGTGGTATTGGTCAACCGGATGCAACACGCTCCGCGTACGCCCAGCCGATATCGGCGAGCGGTGCAACCGCGTCGGCGGCAGCTTGCGCGTGCACGCTGGCGGCCGTGCCATCGCGCACCCGCCCGGCGATCCCCTGCAGTATCGCCGCGAGACGGAAAAAATTGTAGGCCGCGCAGAAATCGCGATTGGCGACCTCCGGGTCGCGCCCGACACGCTCGCAATAGCGCCGCACGTATTCCTCTTCATCAGGAATACCGAGGGCCCGAAGATCCTTGCCATACAGTCCCTCGGAACCGAACGCAACGCGGGTCATCTGCCACGCCATCAGGTGGTAAGTAAAGTCCGCCAGCGGATGGCCTATTGTCGACAGCTCCCAGTCGAGTACCGCGATGACGCGCGGCTCGGTCGGGTGGATAACGAGATTGTCGAGACGGAAATCACCGTGCACGATGCTGCTCGAATCATCTTCGGGAATATGCTCCGGCAGCCAGGCCATCAGGCGGTTCATCGCCGGAATATCAGCGGTTTCCGAGGCCTCGTATTGTTTCGACCAGCGCGAGATCTGGCGCGCAAAATAGTTACCGGGTTTGCCGAAGTCGGCGAGGCCAATGCGCTCGGGATCAAAACTGTGCAGTTTGGCGATCGTCGCATTGATGTCGTCGTAGATCGCGGCGCGCTCGTCACGACGGAGACCCGGCAAATCCAGCTCCCAGAATATGCGCCCCTGTACGAACTCCATGATGTAGAAGACCGTGCCGGTAACGCTTTCGTCCTCGCACAGCAAGTATGGCCGCGGTACCGGGAAACCGGCGTCGTAAAGCGCGCTGATAACGCGGTACTCGCGATCAACCGCATGCGCCGACTTCAGCAGCTTGCCGGGCGGCTTGCGGCGCAGCACGTAACTAGCGGCAGACGTTTCCACCAGGTACGTCGGGTTCGACTGCCCACCCTTGAACTGCTTCAGCGACAGCGGGCCGCTGTATCCTTCGAGGTGATCGACCAGGTAGTTGTGCAGGTGCTCTTCATCGATGCTGTGCGCATCACTAACCGGCCGCGTGCCGGACAACTGTTCCTGGCGTGACGTCATCCTGGCCCTCGTACGCCGTCAGCCGCGCGGCTCGACGAAGAAATCGGGCATCAGTTCAGCCGACGGGTCCATCGCGTACCCGCTCAGGTCGGTGATACCGGCGCTTTCCAGCGTTTCGTCATCGATGCAGAAGTTGCCGGTAAATTCACGGCTCGGCTTCGTCAGGATTACGTGGGCGGCGTCCGCCATGATCTCGGGCTTTCTCGAGCGGCGCGTCATCTCGTCGCCGCCCAGCAGGTTCTGCACCGCCGACGTCGCGATGCTGGTGCGCGGCCACAGTGCGTTGACGGCAATGCCCTGGCGCCGGAACTCGCCCGCCATGCCCAGCACGCACATGCTCATGCCGTACTTCGCCATCGAATACGCAACGTGGCCGGCAAACCATTTCTCGTCCATGTTGAGCGGCGGCGACAGCATCATTACGTGAGGGTTGTCGGATTTCTGCAGGTAAGGCAGGCAGGTTTTCGATACCAGGAACGTGCCGCGCGCGTTGACCTGGTGCATGAGATCGTAGCGGCGTCATCGGTGTATCCGCCGTGCCGGTCAGATGAGATTGCGCTGGCGTTGTTGATGCAGATGTCGATACCGCCGAAGCGCTCAGCACCGGCTTCAACGGCGGCCTGCGACCTGGCTTTCGTCGCGGATATCGCAGACGATAGGCAGCGCCTTGCCACCGGCGGCTTCAATATCCTCCGCGGCCGTATGAATCGTACCGGGCAATTTGGGGTGCGGCTTGTCGGTCTTGGCGGCAACAATGATGTTGGCACCATCCTGCGCGGCACGTATGGCGATCGCCAGGCCGATGCCGCGGCTGGCGCCGGTGATGAACAGGGTCTTGCCGTCTAAATCCGCCATTTGCCGCCGCGCCCTTTGCAGTAAGAAGTGGCGGTCATGATACACGATCATGCGTCGGCCGCCGCCACGTCGCGGAGCACGTTTCATACGGAAAATTCCGTACGGCGTTTCGCCATCGCGCGGCCGGTTCATTGATGCGGAGACGGCCTGCCCGAGCACGCGGCGCGTATCGGCCGGGTCGATGACGCCGTCGTCCCAGAGCCTTGCGCTCGCGTAGTACGGGTGCCCCTGGGCTTCGTACTGGTCGCGGATGCTGTCTTCGAACTTTTTCTGCTCGTCGGCTGACCATTCTTCCTTGCGCGCCGCAAGCCCGTCGCGGCGCACCGTCGACAGCACTATCGCTGCCTGTTCGCCGCCCATGACGGAAATGCGGGCATTGGGCCACATCCACAGCATCCGCGGACCGTACGCACGGCCGCACATCGCGTAGTTGCCGGCGCCGAACGAGCCGCCGATGATGACGGTAAACTTCGGCACGGTTGAAGTCGCAACGGCATTGACCATCTTGGCGCCATCCTTTGCGATACCGGCATGCTCGTATTTTTTGCCGACCATGAAGCCGGTGATGTTTTGCAGGAAGATAATCGGGATGCCGCGCCGATTGCACAGCTGGATGAAGTGCGCGCCCTTTTGCGCTGACTCGGAAAACAGGATGCCGTTGTTTGCGACGAGGCCGACCGGGTAGCCGTACAAATGCGCAAAGCCGCAGACCAGTGACGCGCCGTACAGCGCCTTGAACTCCTGGAATTCGGAGGCATCCACGAGCCGGGCTATGACCTCACGGATGTCATACGGGAAACGGAAATCCCGCGACACAATGCCGTACATCTCTTCCGGCGGGTAGGCCGGCTCCTGCGGCTCACGCAGGTTGAGCGGCGGCCTCTTCCGCCAGTTCAGGTTGGATACGATCTCGCGGACCGTTTCGAGCGCTTCGGTGTCATTGGCCGCGAGGTAGTCAGTTACACCGGAAATGCGTGAATGAACATCGCCGCCGCCCAGCGTTTCCGCATCGACGACTTCGCCGGTCGCCGCCTTGACGAGCGGCGGGCCGCCGAGAAAGATTGTGCCCTGGTTGCGGACGATGATGGCCTCATCGCACATCGCCGGCACATACGCACCGCCCGCCGTGCAAGACCCGAGCACGGCGGCAATCTGCGGTATGCCGCGCGCCGACATCCGCGCCTGGTTGTAGAAGATACGGCCGAAATGGTCGCGGTCCGGAAACACCTCGTCCTGCATCGGCAGGAACGCGCCGCCGGAGTCGACGAGATAGACGCAAGGCAAGCCGTTCTGCTCGGCAATTTCCTGCGCCCGCAGGTGTTTGCGAACCGTCATCGGGTAGTAGGTGCCGCCCTTAACCGTCGCGTCATTGGCGACAATCATGCACTCGACATCATGTATCTGGCCGATGCCGGCAATAATGCCGGCGGCCGGCACTTCGTCGCCGTACATGCCGTACGCCGCGAGCTGGCCGACTTCGAGGAACGGCGCGCCACGATCGACAACCGTTCGAATGCGGTCGCGCGGCAGCAACTTGCCGCGGCCCAGGTGTTTTTCCCGTGCACGGTCACTGCCGCCGTGGGCGATGGTCGCGAGATCGTCGCGCAACTGTTTGGCCAGCTCACGATTGGCTGCATCGTTCTTCTGGAACGATTCTGATTCGGGCTTAACCTTGCTCTTGATGACTGGCATGTAAATAGTTGCTCGTCCGGGACCTGTTCAGGAAACCGCGTTGTATAACTCGCGGCCGATCAGCATGCGCCGGATCTCGCTCGTACCGGCACCGATCTCATACAATTTTGCGTCCCGCCACAGTCGTCCGGCCGGGTACTCATTAATATACCCGTTCCCGCCCAGCGCCTGTATCGTTTCGCCGGCCATCCACGTGGCCTTCTCGGCCGCCAGCAGGATACAGCCCGCGGCATCGAAGCGCGTCGCCTCGTCACGGTCGGCCGCCTTCGCGACCGCATAAACATACGCCCGCGAGGAGTTCATCGCAGTGTACATGTCCGCAATCTTGCCCTGCATCAGCTGGAATGTGCCGATGGGCCGGCCGAACTGCTTGCGCTCATGGACGTACGGCATGACGAGATCAAAACACGCGCGCATGATACCCAGCGGCCCGGCCGCCAGCACAAGACGTTCGTAGTCAAGTCCCGACATCAGTATCGCGGCGCCGCGGCCTTCCCCGCCCAGCAGGTTGTCGGCCGGAACGCGGCAGTCCTCGAACACCATTTCACCCGTGTCGCTGCCGCGCATGCCAAGCTTGTCGAGCTTCTGCGCCGTCGAGAATCCCTCGGTGCTGCGCTCGACGATGAACGCACTCAACTTGTTCTGGTCATCGCTGCTGTCCGTTACGGCGTAGACGATCGTCACGTCCGCCTCCGGTGCATTTGTAATCCACATCTTGTTGCCATTCAGCACCCAGCTGTCGCCATCCCGGACGGCGCGCGTGCGCATGCCCATGACATCGGAACCGGCACCGGTCTCGCTCATCGCCAGCGCGCCGACGTGCTCGCCGGACATCAACGCGGGCAGGTATTTCGCGTGCTGTTCATCGGTGCCCCAGCGCCTGAGTTGGTTGACACACAAATTGGAGTGCGCGCCAAAGGAAAGCCCGACCGACGCCGATGCGCGGCTGATCTCCTCCATTGCCACGACGTGTGCAAGGTAGCCGAGACCGGTGCCGCCAAGAGACTCCGGCACGGTGATGCCGTGCCAGGCCCAGCTCGCCAAGTTGCGGCCACAAGTCGCGTGGAAATTCATTGGACTGGTCGATGTCCTGTGCGCGGGGGCTTATCGTATCTTTTGCGAAACCTGCAACAGTTTGGCGCAACAAATCGATGTCCTCGCCCAGACCGAAATCGAAATCAAACATGACATTGCTACCTGGCAATCGGGAACGGCGATGGCGGGCCCGCCACCGCAGGTACCATCTTCACCCCCGGTCAGCCGTGGCTGAATACCATTTCAGCGGTATGCATTATCATGTAGCGTCACGGCCGCGGTCAGCGCCCGAGGGCGTCGATCAGCAGCGAAAACAGCTCGAACTGGGAGCTGATGCCGAGCTTCGAGAACAGGTTGCGCTTGTGCACCATGACGGTTCCGGGCGCGATGCCGAGTTCGCGGGCGATCGACTTCGAAGAGTGACCGCGCAGCAGGAGCTGGCTGACCTGCCGCTCGCGTTCGGTGAGGACGTCCGCGCCGAGGCCCTCGAAACAGCGTGTCAGGCGCTGGTGGAAATCGTCATCACTGCCATTCCCGGTGCTTTCGTCATGCAGGTCCCACAGCCGCCGCATCGCGGCACGCACCACCGGTTCGATCAGTTCGAGCCGCCCGAGTTCGGCGCGGGTGAACATGCGGTCACGCCGGCCGACCACGAGCACCAGCGTCGAGCGCGGGCTGATATCCAGCAGGAAATCCATTTCATCGAGCAGGTGCGTCCGTTCACAGTACTGCCGGTAGTATTCGCTGGAACGGAATCGATCGGGCAATTGGTCGCGAAATCGGCACAATGCAGGCTTATCGCGCCGTATCGCGAGCTGGTAGAGGGGATCGAGCAGGTACGGGCCGGCCAGGTAACGTGCAAGATAGTGTTCTTCGCCGGCCGGCTCGAGCGTGTGATGCAGCACTTCCGGTCCCGCATCATTGTGAAATGCGATCAGGCACGTACCTTCATGATTGACCACGAGGCCGATGGCATCAATAAGCGACGCGGCCAGAGTCTCAACATCCCCGGCACCGATGATGCGAGCCATCGTCGCGTGCCATCGCCCGCTGTCGAACTCTCCCGGCATGGGTTATACCCGTGTGCTGGCACGGCTGGGACCGGCCCGGCGCTTAGAAAGAGGTGAGAAACGATGCGGCATTGCCGCCGTAGACCTCCGCGCGCTGCGCCGCTTGCAGGTAGTCCCGGCCGGTTGGCGCCGACGCGTCATGGTTGTCGACGATCCGCCGCACGCGCTGGCGATGGAAAATAGCCAGCTGCGAGCGGAGCGGTATAACGTGCGCGTCCGGGTCGTCATACATGGCGCGATGGCGTGCCGGCAGCCGGTACCAGGGCAGCATCATGTCGTTGTGATGCGCATTATGAAACCCGAAATTGAGTGTCAACCAGTTGGGCCATTCGTAACGCAACGAGTGCGGGTTGCTGAACGTGTGCTCCTGCTCCCACGTCACGTTACCCCTGCGCGGCGAACGTGCTGTGTCGAACAACGTCAGGTTATAGCTGTAATCATGCTGCAGGCTGTCCATAAAGCGCAGCACGGTGATCATAAGCAGGTAGGCGACGACGTACAGCAATGCAACCTTCGGAAAGTACACCAGCAGCGCGACAAAGATACTGCCGCGAATGACAATAACGGCTACGTTCCTTATCCGCTGCGAGCGTCGCTCTGGAATGATGAACGACGTGAAGACCATGATGAAGTGCATGACCAGGTCGTGCGCCGGGATGTAGAACCATTCCAGTACACGGGTAATCCGCAACGTAACAGGGTGTTCGTGAAAAAATCGCTCGTAATCGAACCAGACAACGTCGTCATTATCGACATGATGGCGGAAATGCTTGTAGCGAATATCCTCGTAAGTACCGTACGAGGCGCCGCACAGCCAGGACAGGAATCGGCCGAGCCGGGCGTTGTGGCCCGCGCGCCGGAACACCAGGTTATGGCCGCATTCATGGACCAGGTAGGCCGAAATGACCATGGCATGCGCGAGCAGCAGTGTCGCAACTGCGTTGACCGCAGGACTCGCGTGAAACAGGCCGGCGAATCCGAGCAGGTAACCGCCCACCGCATACAGGAACGCCGCCCCGTTATACCGGAGTCCTTCGGGTTCCCGCAGCAGATTGACCAGTGACTTCATATGACATAAGCGGACAGACCCGGCCCGCCGCCCCACAGAGACGCGTTGTATCGCGCCGGCAACGATAACGTCGGTATTGCGGGCTGGCAAGCCGCGCGGCACCACCTGAACCGGTCACGGACCCGGACGGGAAACGAATCGCCCGGATCGTATAGAATGACCGCCACCACCGAACAGCAAGGGATTGACTGCATGAAGCTTGTGACCGCCATTGTTAAGCCATTTCGCCTGGACGACGTCCGCAACACCCTGAGCGAGGTCGGTATCCAGGGCATGACCGTCAGCGAGGTCAAGGGATTCGGCCGGCAGCGCGGCCACACCGAGCTCTATCGCGGCGCCGAATACGTCGTGGACTTCCTGCCGAAAGCGAAGATCGAAGTCGCTGTTGCCGACGACCGAGTCGAGGAAGTCATCGAAGCCATCATCAACGCGGCAAAAACCGGCAAGGTCGGCGACGGCAAGATTTTCGTGACCAACCTCGAGCAGGTCTGGCGCATCCGCACCGGCGAGACCGGCGACAGCGCGCTCGAGCCCCCCTGGCGCTTACTCAAGTATGTAGCGGACCGCGAGGAGCCCCGGTAACCCCTGCGGCGGGCCCTTTGGGGGAATGGCTCCCTTCGGTCCGCTTTCTCGCGGCGTTGGTCTGCACAATACGCCAGTGATCCAGCTTTTTCGCGAACGGCATTGCCGCGTGCGCCGGGCTGGTCGATGGCAAGGTCACGGTGGCGGGTTGCGGGTCACGCAACTCCGGCACGACAAGCTTCCGGTACAGTTGCGCGGCTTTCTGGCCGTTGAAACAGACCAGGCACACCTGACGGTGCGCATCGAGGAACGCCGCAATACCGTTCGCCTCAGCCGCGGCGGTATCGATGGCTGAATCCAGGCTGCCGCGCCGTTGCGACGCGTGCAGCACATCCCAGAGGGCGACACCGCATTCCTTCAAGCCGTTGACACGCAGAGCGTACGGGGCGGCCGCCGGGATGCCGAACAGTTGCTCGATGACCGGCCAGAACGCGTTTCGGGGATGGGCGTAATACTCGCCGGCATTAATCGAGCGCTGGCCGGGCAGGCTGCCAAGTATCAGGACGCGCGCGCTGGCAGCGGCGATAGGCGGGAAGCCGCGCGCCATCAGGTCAACTTTGCGGCCTGTCACGATCGTCCCGGGTAGCCGGCGTTGTGCCCTCAACACCGATGTGCTGCAACGTCTCGTCTTTCAGGAAATCAGGCTGGCGCAGCTCGACCTCGCAACGGTTGTTGCGGCAAACCGGCTCACGCCTGAGCGGCTCCGACGGGCAGTCGTAGTAGACGCGGTGCTCGCAACTCGCTTCATAGTCACGGTATTCAACCCGCAGCGCGGTAATCCCGGACTTGGCGACTGACGTCAGGCACTGTATCGGATAGCCATAGTCGAAAATCGTGCAGTCGTCGTCCGTCTCGCAGTGACGCGCCTCGTCAACCAGCGCCTGCATGTCACGTTCCGCTTTCTGGCACCGCAGCGCCGCGGCACCCCCCAGTACCGCGGTATCCCCGCGGCTGCTCACGAACGGCGACGGCATCTCGGCCGTGTCAGACTGCTTCAGCCATTCGCTCTCGCCCTCGAGCAGCGTTGCCACGTACCAGAGCACGATGGCGACGATCACTGACAGCAGTGTCCAGGACAGGGGGAGCTTGTTCATTGACTGGCTTCGACAACATCCCGTGGCAACGGTTCGGCGCGCAGGAGCGCGGTATCGGCGTTGACGTCCGGGTTGTTCCGCTGGCCCCACGACACCTCTTTCAGGCCTTGCTGCACATCGATCAGCAACAGCGCAGCACCCTCGCCCGGGCCGTCCTTGATTTTACCCGGCGCGCTCATGCCTGCCACACCGTCCAGATGCCGATGATGATGAAGCCGATTCCCGCTGCATATGACAGATAGCGCGGATCGACCATGCTCGACAGCAGGCTGCCTGCAACGACGGCCATCCCGGATGCCGCTGTCAGCGCCAGCGATGCGCCGATAAACACGGTCCAGAGGCTTGCCCCCTCGCGCGTCGAAAACAGCATCGTTGCCAGTTGCGTCTTGTCGCCAAGCTCGGCCAGGAATACGGTACCGAACACCATCACCAGAAGTTTAAGGTCCACGATCTTGTCATGCCTCCATCGGGTGCCGCATGATGCGGCGGTCAGAATACGCCGCGCAGATTCCTACGGCGTACGAAACCGGCTGCCGATACCCTGCCAGCAATCAGTGTAGTCGTGTTGCAATGCCTCGCTTTGCATCGCAAGCGTGGTTGGCTGCAGCACGTAGCGCGACTCGAACATGAACGCCATTGTGTCGGCGAGCTTCACCGGGTCCAGACCGGCGCTGCTCGCCGCTGACACGGTTGCCGCGTCCGGCCCGTGCGACGACATGCAATTGTGGAGGCTGCCGCCGCCCGGCTCGAAGCCGCCGCCGGTCTTGGCATCGTAATCGCCGTAAACAAGGCCCATGTACTCGGACATCACATTGCGGTGAAACCAGGGTGGCCGGAATGTATCTTCGGCAACCAGCCAGCGCGGCGGAAACACGACGAAGTCGACATTGGCAGTACCGGGCGTATCCGACGCCGACGTCAGCACGGTAAAGATTGACGGATCCGGGTGGTCGTAACTGATCGACCCTATTGTGTTGAACCGGCGCAGGTCGTAGCGGTACGGCGCGAGATTCCCGTGCCAGGCGACGACGTCGAGCGGCGAATGACGAATATCGCAGGCAAACAGCCGGCCGCCGAATTTTGCGAGCAGCCGGAATTCACCTTCGGTTTCTTCAAAGGCCGCAACCGGTGTTTCGAAATCACGACTGTTCGCGAGCCCGTCGGTACCGATCGGACCGCGCTCCGGCAACGTGAGTCGCGCACCATAGTTCTCGCAGACATAACCTCGCGCCGGTCCATCCGGCAGCTCGACACGAAACTTAATGCCGCGGGGCACGACAGCAATCGTGCCTGGCGCGGCGTCCACGATGCCCATTTCGGTCAGCAAGCGCAGGCTGCCAAGTTGCGGCACGAGCAGCATTTCGCCATCGGCATTGTAGAAAAAGTCGGTCTCCATCGAGCGGTTCGCGCAATAGAGGTGCACGGCTATGCCGAATTGCATTGCTGCGTTGCCGTTCGTCGCTATTGTCTTCAGGCCGGTCACGAAATCTGCCGGCGCATCCGGAACGGGAAACGCGCTCCAGCGCAGCGGCGTCGGGGTCGTGATGGTTTCGGCGCACGGTGCCGTGCGTATCTCACCCAGGCCGATCTCCCGGAAATCACCGTGCACGACCGACGGCCGGATACGGTAGAGCCAGCTGCGCGCATTCTGCGCACGCGGTGCAGTGAAAGCGGCCGCGCTGAACTTCTCGGCATACAGGCCATGGGGCGGATTCTGCGGCGAGTTCCGTCCGACCGGCAGTGCACCGGCAACCGCCTCCGTCGCAAAGTCGTTGCCGAATCCCGTCAAATAGTCCTGCTGCGGCATGGCCGTTACCCGTTTACGCGCCTTACGCCTGGACGACTCGTTGCTCAATCGCCCCGAAGATACTGTCGCCGTGTGCATCGAGCATCTCGATACGCACGGCGTCGCCGAATGCCATGAATGGCGTAACCGGTTTGCCGGTATCAATTGTCTCGAGCATGCGCTTTTCCGCAATGCACGACGACCCGCGCGAGCGGTCATAGTTGGACACGGTACCGGAACCGATGATCGTCCCTGCACCAAGCCGCCGCGTCTTGCTCACGTGGGCAATCAACTGGTGAAAACTGAACGTCATGTCGACGCCGCATTCCGGCTCGCCGAACAGCTGGCCGTTCAGGTGCGTACGCAAGGGCCCGTGGATGACACCGTCCCGGAACATATCGCCCAGTTCATCCGGCGTGACGGCCACCGGCGAGAATGCCGACGATGGCTTCGACTGGTAAAAGCCGAAGCCTTTCGCGAGTTCGCCGGGAATCAGGTTGCGCAGGCTGACATCGTTGACCAGCATCACCAGTTTGATGTGCCCGGCGGCTTCGGCCGCGGTGCAGCCCATCGGCACGTCATCAGTAATGATGGCTGTCTCGGCCTCCATGTCGATGCCGAAGTCCTCGCTGGTCGCAGGGATGTCGTCGCGGGGTCCGAGAAAGGTGTCGGAGCCGCCCTGGTAAACGAGCGGGTCTTCCCAGAAGGTGTCGGGCATCTTCGCGCCGCGCGCCTTGCGCACGAGCTCTACGTGATTGACATAGGCGCTGCCGTCCGCCCAGTGATACGCACGCGGCAACGGCGATGCGGCAGTGGCGGGATCGAATGCCTGCTCGTCATCGACGCGGCCCGCTTCGAGTTTCGTCGCAACTGCCTCGAGTTCGCTGGCAACGCGGTCCCAGTCATCGAGCGCCGCCTGCAACGTCGCGGCAATACCCGGCACCGGCACTGCGCGCTTGAGATCGCGGCTGACGACGACCAGCGTGCCATCCCGGCCGCCGGATTTGATGCTGGCGAGTTTCACGGTTTCGGGTCCTCTTTACTGTACGCGGCAAGGCCCGACGTTGGCGGGCCCCGGGTATCCGAACCTTAGCAGCCGTGCACCCGGCATGCTATATGGCCGGTTTACGCCAGCGAGAATCCGCGGCTCTGCCGTTACACCAGCCGCTGGATGAATATCACGAGTATCGCCGCCGGGCAGACAAAACGCACATAGCCCGGCCAGATCTTCCAGAACAGGCTATGGTCCTCGGCACCGCTGCCTTTCCGGATCTCCGCAATCACGGTATTGCGATGCCAGATCCAGCCCGCAAAGATGCAAATCATCAGGCCCAGCAGGGGCTGGCTATAGCGGGTGGCGACGGAGACAGCCAGGCCGAAGAGCGTATTGAAATTCAGGATCAGTACGACGCTGACCAGCGAAACAAGGCCGCCGATCATCACCGTTGCTCCTGTTCGGCCCATGCCATGATTTTCTACCGCGTAGGCAACCGGAACCTCGAGCATCGAGATCGATGATGTCAGTGCCGCCACCGACATCAGGATGAAAAAGGCGAGCGCAACAAACAGTCCCGCCTGTCCCATGGAACTGAACAGATCCGGCAGCACGGTGAAGATCAGCGTGTCCTCGGCGATCAGGCTCCCAGCGGCGTCATAAATGACAACGCCGTTCGCTTGCGCAACGTACATCGCCGGAATGATCAGCAGGCCGGCCAGCACGGCGATACCGATATCGACAAAGGTCACCGAACGGCCCAGCACGACCAGGTCTTCGCGGTCGCTGACGTATGACCCGTAAATCAGCATCGTGCCGACACCGAGCGACAAGGAGAAAAATGCCTGCCCCATGGCGCTGACTATCAGGGCCGGGTCCGTCACGCGGCTGAAATCCGGCACGAGATAGGCCTTGACGCCCTCACCAGCGCCGTCCAGCGTCAGTACGTAGCCGATCAACAGCAGCAGGATGACAATCAACGCCGGCATCAGGCGCGTCGACCATTTCTCGATGCCGTTTCTGACACCGCCGCAGATGATCGCCACCGTCAGCGCCATAAAAATACCGGTGAACACGAGGTTTCGCCCCAGCGTGAAATCCGTCAGCCAGAATGACGCCCCCGCCATTCCCGCCATATCGGCGACAGCCGCCAGGGAGTAAGCCAGCATCCAGCCTGCAACGATGGCGTAAAAACTCAAGATAAGGCTCGCCGTGGCGATGCCTGCGAATCCGGTCGCCGCGCCGACGCCGGCCGCGAACCGGTTGCCCGCAATGCTGCTAAGCGCGTTAACGGCATTTGATTTCGCATGCCGCCCGATAATCAGTTCGGCCATCAGCACCGGGTAGGCGAGGCAAAACGCCAGCACCAGGTAGACCAGCAGGAACGCGGCACCGCCGTTACTCGCTGCCTGCGTCGGAAACCCCCAGATATTGCCAAGGCCAACCGCCGAGCCGGCCGCGGCAAGTATAAACCCGAGCCGCGAGCTGAACTCACCACGTGCTGCGCTCAATTGATCGTCCCCCTGATCGAGCCGGTCCCGGACCGGTCATAGCTACCTCGCCGTCGGTAGCGGCCTCTGGATGCGGGGGATTGTACGGAGGGTCGACCCGATTTCCTACGGCCGCGCCGGCGTTCTTGTCAAGCCGCGGGCCTGACCCGGATTATTCATGAAAGGTTCACGGAGGTACGGGCGGAGGCGCGCCCCGGGGAGGGCTGTTCAGGGCTGTGCCGGACAGGGACGTCCCGGCACAGATGCGTACAGGGACGTATCTGTCCAGCGTAGCCCTGAACAGCCTCTCCGGGGCACTACCGCCTGCCTCCGCACCATCATACCGTTCATGAATAATCCGAATCAACCACTTCGCGCGTGACGCAACGTCCCGTTACCGTGCGCCGTCAGGCGGCCGCGAACTGTTCCTCTTCGGTGCTGCCTGACAGGGCTGTCGTCGATGACTGGCCGGCCATGATCGTGTTCTGCACGGCATCGAAATAGCCGGCACCGACGAACGACTGGTGCTTCGCCGCGCGGAAGCCGCGCTTCTCGTCCGCGAATTCCTGCTGCTGCAGCTGCGAGTACGCGTACATGCCCTCGGCTTTGTAAGCGGTGCTCAACTGGAACATGCTCAGGTTCAGTGCGTGCCAGCCGGCCAGCGTGATGAACTGGAACTTGTAGCCCATCTTGCCAAGCTCCTCGCGGAACGTGCGCATCGTCGCCTCGTCAAGGTTCGCCTGCCAGTTGAAGGACGGCGAACAGTTGTAGGCCAGCAGCTGCTCCGGGTACTCCTTGTGTATGGCATCGGCAAAGCGCTTCGCCTGCGCAAGATCGGGTTTTGACGTTTCGCACCAGATCAGGTCGGCATACGGCGCGTAGGCAAGGCCGCGCGCGATAGCCTGGTCCAGGCCCGGCTTGGTCCGGTAGAACCCTTCGGCCGTGCGCTCGCCCGTGATGAATTCGTGATCGCGCTCATCGGAGTCCGACGTAATCAGGTTGGCAGCATCGGCGTCGGTGCGCGCAAGCAATACCGTCGGTACGTCCATGACGTCCGCGGCGAGCCGTGCGGCACTCAGTTTCCCGACCGCCTCGTGTGTCGGAACCAGTACCTTGCCGCCCATGTGACCGCACTTCTTGGCGGACGACAGCTGGTCCTCGAAGTGAACGCCGGATGCACCGGCGCGAATCATGTGTTTCATCAGTTCGAACGCGTTGAGGTTGCCGCCGAAACCGGCTTCGGCGTCGGCGACGATCGGCGCCAGCCAGTCGATGCTGTCATCGCCGTTCAGCGCATGTATTTCGTCGGTGCGGAGCAGCGCGTTGTTGATGCGCTCCACCATCTTCGGCACCGAGTCGACCGGGTAGAGGCTCTGGTCCGGTACATTTCACCAGCGCTGTTGCCGTCGCCGGCAACCTGCCAGCCCGAGCAGTAAATGCCGCGAAGTCCGGCCTGGATCTCCTGGATGGCCTGGTTGCCGGTCAGCGCGCCAAGGGCGCAAAGCGGCTCGTCCTTGTTAATCAGGCGCCATAATTTCTCGGCCCCGAGCCGTGCCAGCGTGTGCTCCACCAGCACCGTGCCACGCAGTTTGACGACATCCGCCGCCGAATAATCGCGGCGCACGCTGCTCCAGCGCGGGTTTCCGGCCCAGTCCTTCTCGAGCTTCCTTATCTGATCCTGTCGCTGCATGGTGTCCTCCTGCCGTACATAAATTCCTGATTCGCTGCCTCGTTAACAGCTGGTAGCCATACTAGGCCCATTGGCGCTATAATTTCACATTAGAAATTTCACAGTGTTAATTTCACAATCGGGTTATGTCATGAGCACTTCACACGGCCTGTACCGCAAGGCCCATTTCCTCGGCACAAAGATTCGCGCACTCCGGAAGCGTAATAACCTGACGCTCGAGGACCTGTCTGTGCGCTGTATGCAGGTTGACCGCGACAACTCGCCGTCCGTGTCCTACCTGTCGATGATCGAGAACGGCAAACGCGTGCCCTCCGAATCGCTGATGAAGGTCATCGCCAGCATCTTCCAGAAGGACCTGAGCTGGTTTTTCGACGAGACCTTAAGTGAACAGACGATACAGGCCGCTCCGCGCGCCGGCGGTATCGACGGCATGCCGCTGGAGCCCGGCTTCCTGTTCTCGTCCGACCTGCTGCAGACGGCCATCCCGGAACTGCTGTCGCAGACCGGCACGACCGGCACGCAGTTCGCCCACCTGCTGATTCGTGCCCACCAGGAAATGCAGCAGAACCGATTCCCGGATCTCGAACGCGCCGCGGAGAGTGTCGGCGGCAAGCAGTTTCCGTTGCGTTTCGACGATGCACTGGCGCTGACAAAAAAAGTCGGGCTGCGTATACGCTGGTTCGAGCGCAGTCCCGGCCGCATAGGCACGGATGGCAAGGCGTCGCTCAAGACGTTGTTGCGATCATTCTACGAGCCGCCGAATACCCTGTGGATCAACCGGCAACTCGAGTCGGCGCCGCAGCGCCTGAAATACGATCTGGCAAGCCATATCGGCCACGTCGTCCTGCACGATGGCGACGGTGCACGCGCCGCGCAGGTCTCCGGCGACCGCAGCTCGAATCGCCGCTACGAGACCGAATCACCACACATGGATGCGAAAGACATACTGTATGCGTGGCGCGATTTCGAATGCAGTTACTTTGCCGGTGCGCTGCTTGCGCCGAAAACACCATTCCGGCAGCTGCTGGCCCGTCATGCCTATGCCGTCGACACCGGCCGCCACGTCGAGCTGTCGACCGGCCTTGTCATGCGCCGCATGTCGAGCGTGTCTCCCTACCCGCACTGGCATTATTTCGACGCCTACCCGCCCGGCAACCTGCGCGCCGTCTACCGCGGCAATGGCATACCGCTGCCGTGGGGCAACATGCGCGCCGTGCCGGACCCGTGCCAGCACTGGGCCGTGTTCAAGATGCTGAATGTGCGTTCGACCAAGCCCTCAGCACAGATCTCGGTACTACGCACCGGCGACGACAAGCGTCTCTATTGCTGCCAGTCAGTGCGCACGCGCGACGCGGCCGGCAACACGCACGTCATGTGTTCCGGCATCGACCTGTCACCGGCCCTCAATGCACAGGGGTTCGACGCGGCGGCTACGATTGATGCAATCGAAGCAAGCTGCAACTCGAACGGCGGTGTCGCCACCATTCCGGACGCGGCACGCCGGCAACTCGAGAGTGTCAGCAAGATCCTGAATATCGGCTGGGTCGCCGACGGTGCAGCCAAGCCGGCCAGCATCATCTGCCCGCGCAGCACGAACTGCCCCCGCGAGCGGCATTGCCTCGGCAAGATCACACCAAAGCGCCAGCCACATATCGACGATATCCGCGACAAACTGTTGGACGAGGCACGGGCCGGGGCACACCTCCGCCCCGATCAATGTGCCGTTCATGAATAATCCTCCATCGCGCCATTGGCACTTACCGGAGTGTCCGTTAAGCATTGAGGAGCACCGGTACCCCCTGTCGGGAGCCCTTTGATGGAAATAAAGCGGACCGAAGGGAGCCATTCCTTCAAAGGGCTCCCGGCAGGGGGTACCGGGGCGGAAGCGTGGCACTGGTGCAAATAAAACTCACCAGAAAGGAGCCATTCCGTCAAAAGAGCCCCCGCAAGGGATGCCAGCGGGCCTTGAGTGAATGCCTTTAGAGCTAAGCCGGGAAGAAGTCGATCGGCTTTGTCGTAGTAATCGGTTCGACGTCTTTCGCTTCGAAGCGGAACAGCATCACCCGCTGCACCAGCTTGCGTTCCATCCATCGTCACCGAGCTCGCTTGAGACCACTTCGCAGGCTGTCGCTTCACCGCTCAGGAGCGATCGTCAGTCGCAGCACGAGCTTGCCTTCCAGCGTCGGGTCGGCACGGAGTGCGCGGTTGTAGAGCGCGAAGATCGCCCCCTTGTTGCGGTCAAAGACGAGTTCGATCTCTTCGCGGCTGCGCGAGGCCTTGCCGCTCGTGCCGGTGCGGCGTGCGCCGGCCGCATTGTCGGCGAGACTGGCGACGTTGCTTTCGACCTGTGTCGTTTCACGGCTGCCGAGTCCGGTGCCACCGGTGTTGCGGCTCATCGCCGCGGTATTGATGCCGCTGCTCGCGGCGCCGGCCCGCGATGTGATCATCGAACGTTCGTTTCGCTCGGCGCTGCCGACCGAGGCCGTCAATGGCCGGTTGTCCGCGACCCGGTCGACAACATCACTGTCCCGGAGCTGCGCGAGATCCTGGGCGAACGGCATCAGTGCCGCCTGTGCCCGCTCGCGCGCAACCTGCCGCTGGTCGACCGGCGCAGGCTCGGGTTCCGGAACGGGCTCTGGCTCGGGCGCCTGTTCTACGACCTGCTGCGGTTCCGGTTCGGTTTCGGGGACGGGTTCCGGCTCCGGCTCACGGACCTGCGGGGGTGGGGGTGGTGGCGGCTTGCGCTCCAGCAGCAGCTTCGCAATGCGCGGCGGCACTTCCTCGACCTGCGTGGGATCGGGGGCCGGAGTTGGAATGAACGGCCAGACGGCGCCGAGGAACAGCAGCACGGCCATGATCCAGGCCAGCAACTTGCGGAACTTTTGTTCCTGCTCGGAGCCCGCCGTCCATGGCAAGTCATATTCTCTGTAATACGGGATGTCCAATCCGTAACTCCTGGCCTGCACCCTGCCGCCCGCTAGCGGGCAGCCGCCGAAATCTGCTCGAGCTGGTCCGAGCTTTTTTGCAACACAGCCAACGAAATCCTGCCGTAGTCAGACTCGGTGCAGGTCGCCATGACCTTCTTCAACAAGCGATAGGGAATATCCTTGTCGCCCATGATCGTCACTTCGCGGCCGGCGATATCTTCCTGCGCTTCGCGCTGCAACACGCGATCGTTCTGCGACAACAGCGCGTCGCGCAGCGCCGGAATCAGGTTGGCCTGCTGGGCCATGACATCGGCAACTTTGGCCACCGGGGTGCCTTGCACGAGAATGTCGTCGTCAGCCTATCAGTATGACGACGGACTCCTTCGCCTTTTCCTCGGCAATCGATTGCGGCAACTGGATATCCTTCGCGTTCGGCAGAACCTCGACGTCGGATGAATTGACGAGCAGGAAGAACACCAGGATCGTGAAGATGTCCATCAGCGACACGAGATTCAGCGAGCCGCCCTTCTTGGCGCGCTCGTGGCGGCGATCCATGCGTTTTGCGCGGGCCGACATCTTCACGATCAGGCGCCTCCTTCCGTGACCGGTGCATCGCCGATCGAGATATCCGGGAACAGCTCTGTACGGACAATGGAGTCGTCCACGATGGCCTCGGCAACGCGCACCCGGTCCATGACCTGCACGAGCGTGTCGTACGGGATGTCGGACTCGAGCAGAATCGCCGCATCGGTCTTATCAGGATAATCGCGCTTGATTTCACCGAGCTTCTCGCTCAGCGCCGCGAAATCGTAGCCGTCGTCTTCGTTTGGATACACGCCGAGCGCACCGATGTTGCGGTCGCCCACTTCGATCTTTTCATTGCGCACGATGATCTCTAGCTGGAAAACCTGCTCCTGCTCATCGGCCGGCTCGCTTGAGGAGCCCGGCAGATTCAACTCGAGAATCGCCAGTCGCGAGAACACGGCCGTGATCAGCAGGAACGGCACCAGGATGACCATCAGGTTCATAAACGCCGTAATGTTCAGTTCGACCGTCTCGCTGTTGCGACGGCCTCCCCGGCGGCCGGATCTCATGCGGCGGCTCCGGCCGGCTTCAGCTGGCGCTCGGTCACGGCATTCAGGAACTTGACGCTTGCCATCTCGAGGCTGTCGACGATCTGGTTCGTCTTGGTCTGCAGCAACGCGTGCAGCAGCAGCAACGGAATGGCCACCATCAGGCCGAAGGCCGTCGTGTTCATCGCGACCGAAATACTTGCCGACAGCAAGTCCGCCTTGTCCGCCGGATTCGCGTTCGACACGGCCGTGAACGCGCGGATCAGGCCGATGATCGTGCCCAGCAGGCCGAGCAGCGTCGCGATATTCGCGAGTGTCGCGAGATAGTGCGTGCGCTTCTCGAGCCGCGGCAACACTTCCATCAGGCTCTCTTCCATCGCCTTCTCGACGTCGTCGCGGCGGCGCGCCGACTTCACCCGGTAGAGGCCGTACGTCAGGATCGACGCAATAGCCGCTTTCGACTTGTTGGTTACCTGTGCGGCTTCCTGGAAGTTACCGGCCTTCAGGTACGGCACAATCTTCTTCCAGAGCGCGCGATTGCTGGCGCCCGACATTGTCAGGTACATCCAGCGCTCGACCGCTATGGCGAGGCCTAGCCCGAATACAATCAGGATCGGGAACATGAACTCCCCGCCCTGCTGGAAAAAACGCACTATGGCGCTGAAAACGTCCATTTGATGACTCCTCTTTCAATCAAACAGTAATGCGGTCTACTCGTCGTCTGTTCCGTGCAGATCGTCGTAGTAATCGATCTGCCGTATGAATTCACTGCGGTCGAGCGGTGCCAGTACTTCGTCCAGCAGGGTGTTGACGGGCTTGCCCATCAGTTCGCCCGGGTCCGACTTCTGCCATGGCACGATGTAGAGCACTTTCGGCAGCTCCTGGTTGCCGGTGATCTCGGAAAGGCCGAGATCGAGTTCGTCCATCACCTGTCCGCCGCTGCTGCGGCGTTCCACGTCCGCGGCAAGTACCGCCGACGGCACGCCCGGCTCCAGCTCATCGCGTTCCTGTTCCCGTGCTTCTTCCTGCGCGTCAGCCTCGTCCGCGGCGCCGTCACTGTCCTGCGCGGCGAGTGGCAACGACACAGCCAGTGCCAGCACGAATAATCCCGCCATTTGCCCTTTCATGCTGGTCACTCCGTCACATTTGCGGTGCGCTGATTCACGCCGAGGCGACGTTTCAGGTCCGCGATCCAGCGCGATACCTCGTCGTCGTCAGCCGCCGTCAGCGACTGGTAGTTCTCGTAATGTTGCAGCGCCGGTTCCAGCCGCTGCAGGTAAAGTTCATTAAGGACGCCGAGGTTGTAGTGTGCCAGCGCGTAGTCAGGCGCCACTGTGACGGCTTTCAAATAAGCAGCCTCGGCTTCTTCGAAGCGTCCCTGGCGCCGCCGCAGCATGCCGAGCTGGTTCAGCGCCGGGGCATGGTCGGCGTCGATGCCGAGCGCTGTCTCTATGGCGGCTTCGGCTTCGGCGTCATTGCCGGCCTCGGCGTAAATAATGGCGAGATTGACGTGCGCGCCGGAGTAATCCGGGTACTGCAGCAGGAATTCGCGAAAGCGCAGCTCGGCATCGGTGTGATCGCCGGCTGCCATCGCGGCAACCGCCTGTTCATACAGCGTCTGCGCGCGCGGCGGCACAACGCGCACTTCACCATCAGTGACGGCGTCGTCAGTGCGCTCGACGCCCGGTCCGGTGGCGCAACCGGCGAACAGCAGGACGGTGGCGAGCCAGCCGGTACACCGCAAAGGCACGCGTAAGCGCTGCCAGTCAGTACAGTGCGGTAATGACATCTTCGCTGCGCTCCAGTTTTGCGTAGCGGGCCGGCATCAGCGTCGACAGTGCGTCGAAACTGCGCTTGACCCATTCGTCATACACACCGTCGGCGGCGCGTACCGTGTTCGCCTGGAACAGCTCGATCGCCTGTTCCTCGAACGGAAATGCCTGCTCCTCGAGCAACAGTTCGTATTGCTCCAGCGCCAGTTCGTCGAGATCGCCGGGGCGCTCTGAATCCATCAGGTCGCGGCCAAAGGTCTGGTAGACCTGGCCGAGCCGGAACGTCGCGGCTGTTGTCACTTCGGCGATGCCGTAGTCGGCAGCGTCGCCGTAGGCAGCGACGAGCTCCTCCATCAATGTCTTCTTGCGCTTCAGGCTGGCATCGAGCGGCTGCGTGAACCGCGCCGCCTCAAAGCGCTCACGCAATGGTTCGGCGAGTTCGAGAGACGCGCGCGCGGCGAGGTAGCGGGTGCGGTCCGAGCGCTCGGCGCCAGCGGTCGCGTCGGCACGGACGAGATCCTCGAGGCGCTTGCGGCGGGTATTGTCATCACCGCGCACTTCCGCGAGCAGCAGCAGGCGGTGACGCGCTTCAATTGATTCAGAAAGCGGTGACGGGAACTGGCTGACGATGCGCTGCAGCACCTGCTCCTCAAGCCCGCCGTCGCCGCTGGTCTCGTAGAGTTCGGCGGCCTTCCACAGCGCTTCGCGGCGCACATCAGAGCTTGCGTCAGGCGCAGCAGCAATGCGCTCGAATTCGCCGGCCGCCGCAGCCGAGCGGCCGGACTCCTGGTAGGTCACGGCGAGCTTTTGCGTTACGTCGTCTGCGTACTCGCTGTCCGGAAAATCGCGGCGGAACTCCTCGAGAACGCCGGTCGCGCGCTCGAATGCGCCCAGACTGATCAGCGCCGCAGCCGCATCGTACTCGGCGGTCTCGCGTATGGCGGATGACGGCACGGCGCTACCGACGCGCAGGAAATGCGCGACCGCGCCTTCGAGATCGCCGGCGCTGCGCGACGCTTCGCCCTGCTTGTAGATGGACGAGGCAATACGGTCATCGATCTCGCGTCGCGCGTCCGGGTCATCGTTTGGTGTCAACGGACGCAGCTGATAGTAGGCGCTTTCGGCATCGGCAAAACGCCCGAGGTCAAAGAACGAATGCGCGATGACAGTCCAGGCGGTGCGCGCCAGCGGCGCTTCAATCGGCGGTTCACGGCCGACCGCGTTCTGGGCGACCGCGATGGCCAGGTCAAACTGGTTCTGCCCGAACAGGTCTTCGGCAACCGTCGTCAGGACCGCGCCGGACTCCGGATGCTCCGGGTAGGTATCGGCAAAACGCAGACCGCTGTCGAGATAGTCCTGGTGCCAGGCCGTCGCGCTATCGCCAGCGAGGCTTTCCTCGTGACGGCGGTACGACAAAAGGGATGCATAACCGGCTTCGGCGGACTGATCGTGACGCGGATACTCGTAGGCCGTGCGTTCGTACTCCGCCATCGCGGCCGCGTAGTCCTCGCTTTCATAGAGGATTTCAGCCAGCAGGAAATTGGTGCGGGCGCTGTCCGGCTCGTCCGGAAAATAGGCGAGGAACTTGCGGTACCAGCGCGCGGCTTCCCTATAGTCGCTGCGCTCGCCGTCACGCTGTGCTTCGGCGTGGTAGAACTGCGCGAGATCGGTCAGGTTGGATTTCAGTTGCGCAATGACGGCCGGGTGCTCCTCCGGCGGGTTGAACACCCAGAATTCGCCGTCCATGCCGTAGCGCTCGACGAATGCTTCCTTGGCCTCCAGCACCAGCGATGCGAAGCCGCCTTTCTTGTATGCCTCAATGACCTCCGCCTGCAGCAACGGGGCTTGCGGATGCCACGGCTCGACTTCAACAAATGCTGCGTAAGCACCCGCGGCATCCACGTAGCGTTCTTTTTCCAGGTACAGGTCACCGAGATTCCGGTAGACGACGTGCGTATACGAGGGAAATCCGCGCGACGCGAAGTAGCTGCCGATCGTCTCAGCGCCGTCCATGTACGAAAAACTGATGCTTAAGACGCGGAAGGTGTCCTCGACCAGTTCACGGTCGGCGCGGCCGAGCGATTCGAGGTCATCGTCGGCGTTCGCCAGTTCGATTGACGCCACCTTGCGATCGAGCAGCGTGAAAAACGGATCCAGGCTTTCCTCGTGACTCGCCAGCTTGAACTGCGACCAGCCGAGCTTGTACAGCGACTGTTCGTAATACCGCGACGTTTCGCCCTGGCCGACGACATATTCGTAGGCAGCTTTAGCCGCATCGTAATCCTTGCGCAGGAACAGCATCTCGCCGCGGCGAAACTCGACCTCGCCACGGCGCGCCGTTTCCGGATAGCGATCGACCAGTTCATTGAGCGTGGCCAGCGCGTCATCCGTTTGCCCGGCGATTTCATAGGCGCGCGCAAGCTGGTAGAGCACCGTGTCATTGCGGCGGTAGTCCGGGTATGCCTCGAGCAACTGCTGGAACAGGCCGACGGCACTGTCGTAGCCGCCGATGCTGTCGATGTTCTGCGTCAACTGCTCGGCCTCGAGCGATTCGAGCTCGAGATCACCAAGGCGGCGCATGGCTTCGGCCCGTAGCTCGGGATCATCGGACACGAGGTCCAGGAACGCACGATAGTTATCGCGCGCCTTGTCGTTGCTGCCGGCTATTGTGCGCCCCGGACGCAGCTCCACTTTCTGTTTCTCGAGACTGCGGATTGTTTCCGGCTCTTTGGCCACAAGCGGCCCCGCCGCGCACAGTACCGCCAGCAGCGTCAGCAACGAACGGCGGGTAACGCCGTTCATTGCGCCGTGCTCCCGACCGTCGACGACAGGTCGTAGATGGCCGCCAGGGCAAACCGGGCCTGCACCGTGTAGGTGTTCAGCCGTTCTTTTTGCGCCCGCATTTCGCCAATGGCGATATTTTGCAGATATACATGCTGCCGTGCGCGCGCGTCATCGACACGTGCGAGCAAAGAGTCGATACGCGGATTCAGGCTGTCGATCCGCTTGCCAAAATCACCGAAAATTTCCAGGCTCTGTGCGCATCGAACGGTCGATCTGCCTGCGCGCGCGCTGCGCTTCGACCAGCGCTGCGCCGGTCTGGTTGAGGTTACGCTCGACCCGCCACAGGCGCTCGCGAAATTCCTTGTCGAGTTCCCAGATCAGCACACCTTTCATCAGGCGCACGCGGCGCCGCGCATCGACTGCTTCCGGGATATCCGCCTGCAGCGCCGGCGTCTGTTCGACGCTCGCAATTTCGCCCCACAGCGCAAACTCCTCATCGGTCGCCAGCGCCAGCGTGTCGCGCTCTTTTGCGATACGCGCTACCCGCGCGTCAAAATCGAGTTTTTCGTCCACCATGCGCTCGAGGTCGGCTCGTGCAAGACTGTCCTGAACCTGTGGCAGACGCGTGTCGTAGGCGGCCATGCGTGTCGCGAGCATGTTGCCGTAGACATCGAGATTGTCCTGCCAGGTCTCGAGGTTTCGCGCCAGGTAGTCGAGGTCGCGGTAGTTCTTCAGGCCTTCCTGGAACTCGTGGGTTGCGAGCAGGTGGTACAGGTATTGCGATTCAGTGCCACGCGGCAAGTTGGCGAGCGACCAATGCCAACCGGTGGACGCACTGGCGTCCTGGTAGAGAAACTCCTCGAGCAGCTTGCCGGATTGCAGTTCGCCGATAGCGAGATCGATGCGGCTGCCTTCCTCGTAAAACGCCTCGATCGCATCGAGGTAGAAATCCGCCGCCTGGCTGATCGATTCGAGCTTGGCCATCGCATACGGCACCGCGAGCATCGACTCCTGTACCGCCGGATCGAGCAAACTGCGCCCGCGCAGTTCCATCCACGGCACCAGCGCCCGCTCGTAACGCTCGTCCTCAGCATCGGCCCAGCCGGCACCGAGCAAGGCTTTGCTCGAAAACGGCCCTTCGAGGCGCACACGCTGCAGCGGCCGCTTCGCGGCGGCCGGCTGTCCGTCCTGCAATAAGGCATAGCCCAGCGCTAGATTGGCTTTGTCACGCAGTGCGCTGAGTTCGTCGTTCCACGGATCAAGCTGCCCCAGTTCGTCAAGCAGCGCCTTGGCCGCATCGACCTGGCCGCTGCGCGCCAGGGCGACGCCAAGGTTGAAACGCGCATACCTTGCCCACTCGGTCTTGTCTTCCCAGCGTGCCAGCAGTTCGATGGCACCGCTATGGTCGCCGCTTTCGATCAGCAACTGCGCGAGCAGGTTGACCTTTTCCGCTTCCATCGAGCCGGGCAATTCATCGCCGATATTCGCCAGTGCCTGCTGTGCTTCATCCAGGTAGCCACGCTGGTGCCAGATGCGCGCAAGGAAAAACCAGGTGCGGTCGCGAACGGAACTATCCGTGTGATCGGCCAGCAGGCGCTCGAAGATTTGCGCGGCGTGCTGGTGCTGGCCGTAGGAAAGGTAGAGTCCGCCGAGCAATAACTCCGCTTCAGCGCCGTGATCGTCAAGCTGTGACTGATCGCGCGCCGCAAGCAATCTCACAATCGCCGGAAAATAGTCCTGCTGGTAGAAGTAATACAGGATCTCGCCATAGTGCGGTTCCCTGACGACCGTCGGGATGGTGCCGCCGTCACTGCCGTCGGATGAGGCCGGTGCTGGTGCCGCCGCCAGCAGCAGTGCCGACAGCAACGCGACGCAGGGAAAGCGGATGAACAAGGACTACTCCCATTCCCGGATATCAAACTCTGGCTGCTGTTTCACCGCCGCGTCGGTAATCGCGAGTTCGACGTACTTCGCACCTATGCCCTTGTTCAGGTTGAGGGTCGCGCCGCGACGGTACTCCCTGTCGTGCGGACCCTTGCCGGTGAACACGGCGACCAGTTCGTGATCGCCCACTTTCAGGTTTTCCATGTGCAGACGATGCACGCCGCCACGCAACAGCGCGTCAATCTCGCGCTGCGTATAAAGGTAGTTGGCGACTTCCTTGCCGTCGATTTTCAGATTGACGGAATCGAGCGCAAAGTACTCTCCGACGTCGACCGAGATGAAGAACGCTACCTGCGAGTTCGCCGGGAACAGCAGTTCTTCTTCCAGCAGGAACAGGTCGCGGTTGAGATCCAGCACCTCGTCTTTCAGTGACTGCACCTCCTGGTCAAGACTTGCCGTCCGCAGCGCACTATCCGTATCGTCTGCCTGCAGCACGCCGCTGGCCATGAACAGGGTGATCCCCGCAATGACGGCCGTCCATCCACCTCTGATTGTCACCTGTGATCTCCTGCGTGCTGCATCAACTGCCGCTTACTCGCGCAACAGCGCGCGAATCTCGGTCAGGTACTTCTGCTCGTAACCGGGCTTGTAGCCCAGGTGCACATGCCGGACTGTGCCGCTGCGATCGAGAATCAGCGTCACCGGCATCGCCTCAACCTGGTACAGGCGGCTTACTTCCTTGGACTCGTCGAACAGCACCGGGAAATTGACGCCGAGATCCTCGATCATCTGCATCGCGCGGCGCGAGTCGTCGTCGATATTGACGCCCAGCAGCTGGAAACCGACGCGCTGGTAACGGCTGTACAGATCGTCGAGCAACGGCATTTCCTGGCGGCACGGACCGCACCAGGTCGCCCAGAAATTGATCATGACGACATCGCCCCGATACTCGCTGAGCCTCAGGTTTTCCCCGCTTGCGCTTTTCAACGCAAAGTCCGGTGCGGGCTGACCCGCCAGGCCCGACGACGCGAGCGTGCTCACAGCGAAGACGCAGAGGAGCGCACCCAGTACTGCCGATTTCAGTCCGTTCATAGTCTCGTTCCCTTGAGAAGCCGCCCGGCACTCCCGGCCGGGCGTATCTGCACGCAGCGTTCCGTGCACCTGACTCTCCCCGCTTGAGTGTTTCGGAGATCCGTTCGGCGCACTTTTATCACGCGGCGTGCCTTCGATGCGGAATAGTGACAGCCACGGCACATCGGGGGCCGTGATGATCGTCACAAATGGCCGGTTGCAACGTGACAAAAGCCTGGGTGGCTATGCGAGCCAGCAGCGTATCGCTCTGAATTTCATGATAAAGCTGTCGCTGAATGGCGACAGCGGGAGGACGGTAGCTGCTTCGATCAGCTGTATTGCGAGCAGGGCGCTTTATTCCGGCGGCTGCAACCCGTCCGAATACCAGAGCTTGCCGTCAGCGTCGATGACGAGCGCCTCGTAATCCGGCAACGTGGCGATCAGGCGCAGACCGGAATCGACGCCCATGACAAATACCGATGTCGACAGTGCATCAGTCAGCACCGCGTCGGGACCGACGATCGTCGCGCTCCGCACATCGTTGGCCGGCGTGCCGGTCGACGGCTGCAAAATGTGGTGATAGCGCGTGCCCTCGTCGACAAAGAAACGTTCGTAGTCGCCGGACGTCGATACAGCTTCGTCCTCGAGCGGTATCCGCACCGCGACCTTGCCTTCCTCGCGCGGATCGCGCACCCCGACGATCCACGGCTGCCCGCGCCGGTCGCCGAGCAACCGCGAGTCGCCGCCGGCTGAGACGATGGCATGCCGGACTCCGCGCTGGCGCAGAATCTCTATGCCCCGCTCGACCGTGTAACCCTTGGCGATGCCGCCCAGATTGATGCGCACCCCTTCCGCGAGGAAGCGAATCGTGCCCTCGCCCGTATTGGTCTGGACGAGCCGGTAATCCGAACGAGGCAATTCTTCCAGAATTGTTTCGTCATCGGGCCGCTCGCCGCTTCGGAAATCATAGTGCTGGCCGACGCTGTCGTACGTGATATCAAATGCACCGTGTGTCAGCACCGACACATCGAGCGCGCGTACGACGAGGTCGAACAGTTCGGGGCCGGCCGGGACCGGCCGCAGCGCGGCCTCGCGATTGACGACGGAAATGAGGCTGTCCTCGATGTAGGTACTCATCATCGCCTCGATGCGCTCGACCTCGCTGAAAACCGCGGCCACAGCGTCCTCGCCGGCAGCCGCATCGTCGTGCCACAGCAGCACGCGCACCTCGGTGCCCATATGAGCCTGAGTGTCGCCGACCCAGGCCGCCTGGAGGGGTTCCGCGAGTGCGGAAAAGGCAAACAAAACAACAGCTAGCGTTACCGCGGGCCGGAGGTTATGCTTCGCCGCTGGCACTAGTGACCGGGAGGCAGACAGTGACCTCATTCCTGATATTCCTCGCAATCATCGTGGTTGTCGTTGTTTATGCGATAGGCATCTACAACAACCTCGTCAATTCCCGCAACCGCGTCAAGAACGGCTTCGCGCAGATTGATGTCCAGCTGACCCGGCGCCACGACCTGATCCCGAATCTCGTCGAGGCCGTCAAGGGCTACATGAAGCATGAGCGAGAGACCCTCAATGAAGTCATCAATGCACGCAATACCGCCGTGTCGAACCTCGAGGCGGCCAAAGCGGACCCGGCCAACGCCGAGGCGGTGCAAAAACTGGGCGCATCGGAAGGCGCTCTCGGCAGTGCGCTCGGCCGCCTGTTTGCCCTGGCCGAAGCTTATCCCGATCTGAAAGCGAATCAAAATATGATGCAGTTCCAGGAGGAGCTCTCCAGCACCGAAAACAAGGTGTCATTCGCACGCCAGGCCTTCAACGACAGCGTCATGGCCTACAACAACGCGGTCGAGAACTTCCCGAACAGCATCGTCGCCGGCATGTTCAACTTCGAGCCGGCCAGCTTCCTCGAGATCGAATCAGAGGAAAAGCGCGACGTGCCGAAGGTCGCCTTTACCTGACAGGGGGTATGGGCAGCCGGGACGGGGTGCACTAGCTCGTGAACTTCTTCGAGGCACAGGACAACGCACGCAAGGCGACCCGGTGGCTGGTGTTCGTCTACATGCTCGCCACGGCGCTGATCGTCGCAGGCGTGACGGCCGTCGTGGCAGTCATTTTTTACAGCAACAGCGTGCAGCCGGACCGCACGGTGCCATGGGTTACCGCGGCGGCGGCACTGTCGCTGATCGTGCTGTCGACACTCTTCAAGGTCGCCCGCCTGTCAGCGGGCGGCGGCAGTAGCGTCGCACAGGCGATGGGCGGCGTGCAGGTGCCGCCGGACGTGCAGGACCCTCTCCGGCGCCGGCTGCGCAATGTGGTTGAAGAAATGTCGATTGCCTCCAGCGTGCCGGTCCCCGAGATCTATGTCCTCGAACGCGAAGCCGGCATCAACGCGTTTGCGGCCGGCTTCGCACCGGGCGATGCCGCCATCGCCGTCACGCGCGGCACTCTCGAACTGCTGGACCGCGATGAGTTGCAAGGCGTCATCGCGCACGAATTCAGCCACGTCCTGAACGGCGACATGCGCCTTAGCATGCGCATCATGGGCGTGCTGTTCGGCATCATGGTCCTCGGGCTGATCGGCCGGGTAATCGTGCGCGGCGGCCGCTTTAGCCGGCTTGCCTCGAGCCGGCGTGGCAAAGGAGCCGGCGGCATCATCCTGCTCGGGGTTGGGTTGCTGGTACTCGGCTGGATCGGTGTGTTCTTCGCGCGCATCGTCAAGGCAGCGATCTCGCGCCAGCGTGAGTACCTTGCCGATGCCTCGGCCGTGCAGTTCACGCGACAGACGCAGGGGCTTGCAAATGCGCTGAAGAAAATCGGCGGCTACGAGGCACACTCGTTCCTGAAAGAGACCGATCCGGAAGAAGTCAGTCACATGCTTTTTGCACGCGGCAGCCGGCTGTCGTCATTGTTCGCGACGCATCCTCCGCTCATTAAACGCATTCAGACACTCGAACCGAACTTTCGCGAAGAGGACCTGCCGCAGATCGACTATGCGGCGGGCCAGACTGTGACGGACGAGGATGCAGCGGCGGTCGCGTCGGGCTTCGCGGGTGCATCAGACCACGCGCCGTTGTCGTCGATCCAGGACAGTGTCGGCAATCCTGCGCCGGAACACGTCGTGTTCGCCGCCGGCCTGCGCAGCGACCTGCCGGCGACACTTTATGATGCCGCGCATGCGCCCGGCGACGCGTTATCTACTGACCGTCGCGCTCTTCGTGCAGCAGCAGCCGGATGCAGCGGAACGCAGTTTCGATGTCCTGACACAACAACTGGGACCGGCGCGCAGCAGCCAGGTTCGCGAGTACTGGACTGTGATCGCCGAACGCGGCGCGGTCGTGCGCCTGCCGCTGCTCGAGATCGCATTCCCCGCATTGCGCCATACACCTACACCGCAACTCGAGTTCCTCGTGCAGCTGTGCCGGCGGCTCGTCGAACTCGATGGCGTTGTCGAGTTGCACGAGTTCTGCCTGCTGCGCATTCTCGAACGTAGCCTGGACGAGGCACTGGCGCCGTCAACCGTCAGCCGCGGGCGGCGCGGCTCAAAGCAAGAGATTCGTAATTCCGCACTGATGCTGCTGCGGATCGTTGCGGATCGTGGCAATCACACCGACGAGGACCGGCAACGCGCATACAAGCACGGCGTGTCGGTATTTGGCGACTGGGCCGGCGATAGCGGGCCGGAGCAGTACGACGGCGGCCGGCCCGGTGCCGAGGCACTCGCGAAAAGCCTCGCCGTTCTCGAACGCCTGGGTAGCAAGGGGACGCGCACGCTGATCGATGCGATCGCCGCCGCCGTCAGCGCGGACGGACGGCTCGCGACGGCCGAAGCAGAATTGCTGCGCGCCGTCTGCGCCTCGCTTAACTGTCCGTTACCTCCGCTGGCAGCCCTTCGGACTTAGGCTCATCCGCTGCAGCGGATGGGAATCGCGACAATGCCCTGAGCCCGATGGGCTGCCAGAGGCCGGGCGCTCCGATTTCGCGTATCATTGACCGCGATGGAACTTCTTGCCGCATGCAGGTTCTGCATGGTTATTCGGCACGGGTCGGCAAATCGCCATGCCCCGGCACTCGACAGACACTGGTGCGCATTCATGTACAGAATTACCCGAATACTTTTAGTTGTAATGGCTCTGCTGCTGGCGCTACCCGCCGCCGCGGCGACCCGCGAAGAAGAGCGCATCGCCGATGCCACCGACGTTATCGACCAGCTGCGGCGCATCCCGGAGTCCGGCGTACCGCCGACACTACTTGCGCGTGCCTACGCTGTCGCTGTCATTCCGGATGTCGTGCGCGTTGGTTTCGGTTTAGGCGCGCGTCGCGGCAAGGGCGTTGTCGTCGTGCGCAAGGACGACAACACGTGGAGCAACCCGGCGTTCATCACGTTAACCGGTGGCAGTATTGGCTGGCAGATCGGCGCGCAATCATCGGACATCGTGCTGGTGTTCAAGACACGCAAGGGTGTTGAGGGCATCTCACAGGGCAAATTTACGCTGGGTGCGGACGCATCGATTGCGGCGGGACCGATCGGCCGGCAAACCGAAGTGGCAACGGACATCCAGTTCGAGGCTGAAGTCTATTCATACTCTCGCAGCCGCGGCCTGTTTGCCGGTGTCGCACTGCAGGGCGCGGGCCTGACGATGGACAGGAAGGCCAACGCCGCATTCTACGGCTCCGCGTCGATGACGCCGCAACAGATTTTTGACAGCTCGGGTAACATGGCGCCTGATGTTGCCAATAACTTCGTGCAGGTGTTGAGCGCGCAGACGCGGAGCTTGCCACAGCAGCCGGGCATGGAAACCGCCGGCACCGCGCGTAACGGGAACGATCGCGGTGTCGAACGCCAACAGGGGACGTCCGTCAGGACTTTCGGCATCGGTGAGCCCGAAGAGCCGCCACCGGACGATGAGTTGTACGAGGAGTCCTCGAGTTCCACCGTCATCGCGAGGTGCGCAGCACCGTCGTCATCGCGAGGCGCGCAGCGCCGTGGCGATCTCGCACCTGGTAATGACTCTGCCAAGCTGCCGAGATCGCCACGGCGCTGCGCGCCTCGTGATGACGACAGACTACTGCTCCTGGCGCCGGCGCGATGACGACAGACTACTGCTCCTGGCGCCGGCGCAGTTCTTCACGTACTGAGTCAAGATCGCTTGCCTCACCCTCAACGGGCGGAGGCAATTCAGCCGCACTCCATCCGGCACCGGCTCCGCGGACTCCGGCTGGCTCACGCCCGAACCCTCCGGCGGCGCGGCACCATCACCCTCCCCTACCGTCTCATACTGCCCGAGCAACTCCGCCTCACGCAGCAGGCGCTCCGCTTCCGCCGCACGCCGGCGCGCCTCGGCGGCCGCTTCCTGGGCGCGGCGTAATGCCTGCCGTTTCTGTTCGGATTGCGCCTCAAGCTCGGCACGGCGGGCCTCGGTCTGTGCTGCCTCGACACGATTGGCTGCCTCGCGGGCATTGACGCATTCGGCCTCGTATCGACTCTCCACGCGATTTTCGCGGCAACGCACGATGGTAGCCTCGAGCAGGATCGGATTGTCGACGAACTCGCTGACGGTAGGCGGCGGCGGCTCCTTGCCACAGCCGGCGATGACGATAAGGGCAGCACCGGCCAAGAACCAGCCTGTGCGCGTTGTCAGCATTGCCGTCTTGTTCATGGTCTGCGCCCAACGGCGGTGAACGATGCCGCGATGATAACACCGCTCCCGCTGTTTGCGGCACACGGCACCCGGTCTTGCTATAGTGACGCCGCTGTTCCAGCCGGGAGCCTACCCGCAGGTGTCCACAACGAGCCAGTTTTCACTGCTGCGGCAGCGCCGGTTTGCCCCGTTCTTCGCAACGCAGTTCTTAGGTGCGTTCAACGACAACATATTTCGCAACGGCCTGGTCATCCTGGTCACGTTCCAGAGCACGCAGGTGGCCGGCCTGAATGCCAGCGAGCTCGCGAATGTCGCTGGAGCCCTGTTCATCCTGCCGTTCTTCCTGTTCTCGGCCTCCGCCGGCCAACTCGCCGACAAGTTCGAGAAATCACGCCTGATACGCGCAATCAAACTGTTTGAAGTCGTGCTAATGGCGCTGGCTGCCTACGCATTCGTCAGCGGCAGCTACAACACATTGCTGCTCGTGCTGTTCCTGATGGGCTGCCAGTCAACGTTGTTCGGCCCCGTCAAGTATGCGTACCTGCCGCAGCAGCTTGCGACGGAGGAACTGGTCGGCGGCAATGCACTGGTCGGATCCGGCACGTACATGGCCATTATCTTCGGCCTCATCGTGGGAGGCCTGTCGGTTGCGATCGATCCCGACACGCAAGTGCTGCTGGCCTCGTGCCTCATTGCCGTGGCGTTGCTGGGCTACATGGCGAGCCGCGGCATTCCGGTGACGCGCGCCGTTGACCCCGAACTCACCGTCAACTGGAACGCATGGACCGAAACGTGGCGCATCGTGTCCTATGCGCGGCGCGATCGCAGTGTCTTCCTTTCCGTGCTCGGGCATTTCGTGGTTCTGGTTTTTCGGCTCCGCCCTGACACTGCAGATACCCGCATACTCTCTGTCGATCCTGAATGCGAACGAAGAGACCACGACGATACTGCTGGTAGCTTTCTCGGTGGGTGTCGGCATCGGCTCGCTGTTGTGCGAAAAGATGTCGGGGCGCCGCATAGAACTTGGCCTTGTTCCTTTCGGGTCAATCGGGCTGAGTGTGTTTGCTATCGACCTGTACTTCGCGCAACCGGCAGTGAGTGTGGTCAGCGTCAGTACGGTTGGTGAATCCCTGGCACGGCCCGGCAGCTGGCGCGTGCTGGCGGACCTGGCGCTGCTCGGCGCGTTCGGCGGTTTCTACAGCGTACCGCTGTACGCAATGATCCAGGACCGCGCCGAACGCCGGCAACTGTCCCGAATCATCGCCGCGAACAACATTATCAATGCGATCTTCATGGTCGCGGCGGCCTTCGTGGCTCTGGCCGTACTCCGCTCCGGCATGTCGATTCCGCAGCTTTTCCTTATTCTTGCTGTTCTTAACGCGGTAGTAGCGATTTACATCTACTCGCTGCTGCCGGAATTCCTGATGCGTTTCGTGGTGTGGATACTGATCAGTACGCTGTATCGCATTCGCGTGCATGGACTCGACCATATTCCACGGGCCGGCCCGGCGGTACTCGTCTGCAATCACATCAGTTTTGTCGATGCACTGGTCATTGGTGCCTGCATCCCGCGGCCGGTACGCTTTGTCATGTGGTACCGCGTTCTCGCATTCCGGTGCTTCGCTTTATCTTCACGACAGCAAAGGCGATCCCAATTGCCTCGGCGCGCGAAGATGCAGAGCTGCTGGAGGAAAGCTACGACCGCATCGATGAGGAACTGGCAGACGGGCAACTCGTTTGCATCTTCCCGGAAGGTGCGATTACGCGTGATGGCCGCGTGCACCCGTTCCGCTCCGGCGTCGAGCGCATCATAGAACGGCGCCCGGTACCCGTGATACCGATGGCGCTCTGCGGACTGTGGGGCAGCTGGTTCAGCCGGAAACGGAGCGGCGGGTTACGCCGCGTGCCGGGAAAACTGCTGGCGGGGGTTGATCTGCGAATCGGCGCTCCGGTGCGACCGGTGGACGTGACGGCCGGAACGCTGGAGTTGCTGGTGCGGACGCTGCGCGGCGATGGACGCTGAAACTTGCGCCGGGCTGGGCGACGGTGACGGTTAATCATCTGGTCAGACGACGTTTGCAGCCGGGCTCCGCTGGAGCAGCCTGCAAGTTGCCACCCGTCAGCAATATCGATGGAACGAAACCTGGCAATCGGCGCCATTGCAATTTATGCAACGCGTGCCTGACAGAAAGATAAGACATTGATCGAAAAGGCACCATTTGCGTGAATGGTCAATTGCAATTTGAACAGCCTGAGCATTTGTCCGTCGCGGACGCGGATATCAGGCTATGGCGTAATGCCGACCTGGGCACAGACGATCAGCTACTGCTCGGAGCACTAATCGCTGAAACACCATGGCGACAGGAAGAAATCACTGTCTGGGGCAAGATCCACCCGCAACCACGCCTGATCGCCTGGTATGGCGAGGATACGTACACTTACTCCGGACTCGCCCTCGATCCGCTGCCCCTGACAAAAACACTGCAAGACATTCGCCGGCGCGTCGAAGCGATGTGCGGTGCTTCCTTTAACAGCGTTTTGCTTAACTACTATCGCGACCATCGTGATGGCATGGGGTTTCATGCCGATGACAAGCCCGAGTTGGGCCCTTCGCCAACGATTGCCTCGGTATCACTTGGCGAGGCCCGTCGCTTTGTGCTCAAACATCGTCACAATAAAGACATTGCCGACATCAAACTGCCGCTTCCTTCCGGCAGCGTGCTGCTGATGGCGGGGCCGACTCAAGCAAATTGGAAGCACGGGATTCCCAAGGAATCGAAGTCCTGCGGACCACGGGTCAACCTGACCTTCAGATCAATTCGACGGCCCGAAACCTGACAACCGCAAGCGGCTCACCCCTTCTGCCAGACTAACGGGTCTATCGGGTGACCACTTCCGCCAAACCCGGTTCCGCAGGCACCTCCGGCATTGCCAGTCGGCGGCGCCATGTGGCCAGCAGCTCGTCCTGCCCGCCAAACAACAACGGACCCGCGTCATATTTAAAGCTCAGCCTGGCAATTTCGGCAAATCCTGCATCGCGCGTCAGCATCAGGACACGATCGCCGGTGGTGTCGAGGCGCCCTCCACCGTCGCCTGTTTGGTCCACCCGGTCGAACGCCATTTGCGAACCGGTCAGTGGCGTCGGTGCGCGAATCGCGTCCATCCACGACAGGCCGGCGGACGAGGCCGCCGCGCGATGGATCCAGCGTGCTGTGCGGATCAGCACGCGCGTGCCGCTTTCGGTAAACAGCACTTCGCTCACCGCATCGGCTAACTGCAGCGTCGCAGGTCCCATCCGGCCATTCTGCATATCCAGTATCTTTGCTGTGTTCGCCGCGTTGACGACGACCAGCAGCGGCCGTGCGGCCGCCGTGTCAATGCGTCGCAACGGGTGCTCGTCCTGCCAGACGCTGCGCAGGTTCCAGGTGCCGACACGGTCCGCTGCCAGGCTCCGCAGCGTGCCACTTTCAGCACCGAGATAGAGTTGCTGGTCGTTGCCGAAGGCCATTGCCGCATGCGGCTCGCCAAGGTCACGGTCGGCTACGATCGCGCCTCCCGCCGCATCGATCAGCCAGACGCGCTGGCTGCCCAGAACGGCAAGACTAAGGCCTGCCGGCGAGAACTGCATTTCCGTGACGTTACTGTTGCCGATATTGGTGTAGCCGGGTTGCGGCCGGCCGCTTTCCGCGTCCCAGATCCGTATTGTGCCGTCGGCACCCGCGCTTGCGATTCGGGTGCCGTCGTCATTGAATATCAACTCGATGACGGCACCCTGGTGACCCATGTAGTTGACATCGTCACTGGCCGCGGCAATTTCGGCCTCACTCGCATCGGCATTCAGCACATGGACGTGGCCGTCGCTGTCGCCAATCGCAAGCCGCCCACCACCCGGCGCTATGGCCACCAGCGAGTCGCCGGACTTGCGCCAGATGCGGTGGGCCGGACTGCTGCCAGCCTCCGACGAATCCGTGCCCGGCGTCGTCGCCGGCAGCTCCCAGAAGCGTGCGCGCTCGCCGGCCGCCGCCGACAACAATGTTTGTTCATCAACACTGAACGCCAATAGCGGGTTGCTTGTCGCCGCAAGTCCCGCATGCAGCGGCGGACCGGCTATCGCGCCGTCGCTAACCCGGTAAAGCTGGTAGCCGCGGCGGCTGCTGCCGGCTACCAGCAGGTCGCCACTCGGCGAGAAGCTGAGCTGCCAGCGGTCGTCGCCTTGCTCGACCAGGAGCGGCGTCGACGGCTGCTCCGTACGCCATAACGAAATACCCCGCTCTGCGTGCACGACTGCCAGCGCGTCGCCATCCGGTGACAACCGTATGCCGGTTGCCAGCGCGTGCAGGTCCAGCTGCGCTTCCTGCTGCCCCGTACGCATGTTCCAGATGCGCACGGCTCGATCGTAGTCGGCAATGGCAATCAGCGTGACGCTGCCGTCGATTGCAACCATCGCCGGTGCGCCTGCCACACTCATAGTGGCGACACGCTTGCGTTCCTCGAGCGACCAAAGGCCAAACGACGTCTCCGTCGCGCCGCGGCGGCTGACCAGTACGTGGCGGCCATCGCTGCTCAACTGGACATCGGCGCCGCCGACCGCCGCATCGAGTACCGCCTCGCGGCGACCGGTGCCGGTGCTCCACATGTGCACGGCATCCTGGGCCACCGTCACGAGGAAGCGCGCGTCGACGGCCAGGCCGAGCACGCGCTCGCTGGCCGGCACCGCAATGCTGCGTGCGGGCCGCGCGCTGGCCAGGTCCCACAGGCGGGCGTTGTCACTTTGTTGGGCGCGGGCGATCGCGTAACGGCCATCGTCGCTGAACCAGATGTTGTCGGATTCGCGCTCGAACGGTGCCGGTATGTCCAGGCCGCGATCAAAGGTTTCGACGACGACCTGCGAATTCAGGTTGAGGTTCCAGCCGTGCAGGTGCCCGTTGATGCCCGTTGCCTCGTCGCGCACGCTGATAGTCCACGTGCCGCTGATCGGTTCACCTTTGAGTGGCGCGAGCTGCGCCTGGCTGAAATTATTGACGTCATTGACGGATGGACTTTTGCCCTCCGGCAGCAGCTCGACAGTCCGGCCCGACGGTGCAATCAGCTTCAGCCGGAGATCGTCCAGGCGCGCATGACTTACGTTGACGCTCAGGCCAATGCGCGTCACCGTCGCGTTGCGGTCGACAACCACGCGGCGCACCAGCGGTGTGACTTCGAGTGCCGATACCGTCCACGGCTCACGCGCCTGCAATTGCTCATTGACCAGCGACCATTGCGAGACCACGGCCTTGTTGACCAGGCTCAGCAGCATGTCTCGCGAATTGAAATAGATCTGGTCGGCAGGCTTTGGCGGCAACGTCGCGATCAGTTGCGGATAATCGTCGCCAACCAGTGATGCAGCGATGCGGCGCCGTTCGGTTGTCGACACGATCAGCGATTGCAGTGCCGCCATCAATGCCGCATCCCGATCCTCAACACGCATCGCATCTTGCGCACGGCGATCCCAGAACCCGGCGATGAGATCGTCGGCGAATCCTTCCGAACCGGGCAAGTCGCGCGCATAGGTCGTAATTTCGGTGATTACCGCACGCTCGCGGGCGAGTGACGCACGATTCCTGAGCAGGTTCTGGTACAAGCGGTCCGCGGTTTCGACGTGCCCCGGGAACGATCGCAGGTTTCGCCACGCATCGTGCACGGACTCGAGTGCCAGCGTCGGCGACACCAGCGCACGCATGTAAGGCTTCGGCGGCAATTGCGTGTACCAGAACGGTATCGCCATCAGCAGGACGATCAACGCTGCCGCGATCGCCGGGCCGCGCCAGTGCAATGGCAGGTAGGTGTTGGCCCAGCGTGCAGTAAATACCACCTCGTATAATTCATTGCGTACCGCAAGCTGTCCGTCCGGGTCGACAACCACAAGGCCGATCACCTGGAGCTTGCGGTGCAACCGGGACTCCGGGTCGTGCGGTACCGGAATCCCCTTGCGCAGCCGTCCATAGACGTTCAGCAGCGCCTCATTATCCTTGCGGTCATTAATGATCCGCTGGTGAATGTGGCTCATGTGCGGCTCGCTGTGCAACGCGGCCCGCCCGGCAAGTTGCTTTATCGCGATGCGGTCAATGTGCCCGTTTATGTCCCCGCCTGGCCGTTCGCGGGCCGTCGCGCGCGCCAGTTTCTGCGTCAGGTACGGCTGGCCGCCGGTCCAGTGATAGATGCGGTCCAGCGCCGTGGCCGCATCGGGCGCGGGCAGGTTCAGTTCGGCCGCAAACAGGTCGATGTCGCGGCGCGTGAAGTCACCCAGCGGAATATTCTGCCGACACGCTGAACGGTGAAAGGCCCGGATCACTGATGAGCGATGCCGTGTCCACCTCGCCGGCAAGCACGAAGATCAGGCGCTGGAAGTCCGGGTCCGTCGCGCGCGCATTGTGCGCCGCCCGCACGCTCGGCAGCAGGTGTTCGGAAAACGGCAGTTTTTCGATGGACTGGATCTCGTCGATAAAGACGACGATGGATTCGCGGATGTTCTGCAGTATTACCTCGATATAAAACTCGACGAGGCGCTGGCGGTTGCTGAGGATCGCCTTGTCCTGCCACCACTCCTGCAGGTCGATCTTCAGCCGCAGTTGCCGCATCAGCCGGTAGGCGATGCTGTAGTACCAGCGGCCGGCATCGGTGCCGCCGTCGCGTTCGGTGATCTGCGCAAGGTCGAGCTTGGCGACCTTGAAGCCGTTGTTTTGCAGGCGTGCTGTCGTCGCCGCAATCAAGCTGGTTTTGCCGGTGCGCGCCGGCGCGATGACGTGCGCGTGTTTGCCGGCGACGACCGTACGATACAGCGCGTCATCCGCCGGCCGGCGCACGTAGCCGCCGCGCACCGGGTGCAGCGGCGGCCCGACGGTGAAGAAGTCGGAGTCCGGGCCGCCCGAACCGCCCTTCCTGTCGTCGCTCATGCCTTTCATGTGCGCATCCGTTGCCGTCGCCTGTCACAGGTAGCACCGCCCGGCTGTCGATGCCGGCAGGCTCGTGTATTCTGCGTATTTTGCCGCCGCACCGCCAGCGACGTGTGTCGCGCCTGCGGTATCCGGCCGGATGGCGGCGATGAGACAGCCGGACAGTGATAGCGAGCGCCATGCCGGCGCCGCCGCGACGGTCCTGAAAGGGACCTGTTCGGCGAGGTCCGCAGGCATGACGCTTCCGAAGGCACACTCATCGTGCGGGACACCCGCGGCGCCCCGGTCTGGATCCGCTGGCTGGCACGCCGGCTCCTCGCCAACGAGGCCCGCGCGCTGTCGGCCGCGGACGGTATCGATGGTGTGCCGGAGTTGTACCAGTACCGTCGGGATGTACTCGAGCGCGGCCATATCGACGGCTTGCCAATGCAGGAGGCGCGCCCGTACAGCCGGACGTACTTTCGGGCCGCCTTCCGGTTACTGTGCCGGCTGCACCGCGCCGGCATCGTGCACAACGACCTGGCGAAGGAACCCAACCTGCTGGTGCGGCCGGATGGCTCGCCGGCCTTCATAGATTTCCAGCTTGCGGGCGTCAGCCTGAGGCGCGGCCGGCTATTTCGCATCCTCGCCCGCGAGGATCTGCGGCATCTGTTGAAACACAAGCGTACGTACTGCCGCGAGGCGCTGACCGCGCGTGAGCATCGCATCCTGGCAAAGCCCTCAGCGCTTTCCCGGTCGTGGATGGCGACTGGCAAACCCGTCTACCTCTTCATTACACGACGGCTGCTCGGCTGGGCCGATCGCGAAGGCGCCGGGGATCGCACGCGGTAATATCGGGGACTCGTTAACCACCTGCCGACTGCGCTACAATTGCGAATGGCGCATCGTCGACAACAGCAGGAAGCCTGCGTGAAATACTACCACTCGCACAATCTCGTGCAGCCGGAGAAAGCCGGCGTCGAAAAGGTATGGCGTTCGTGTCACGCTGCCGGCCGGCGATACGTTCCAGCGCCTGCTGGGCGACAACTGGGAGCGGGTGCGCTGGTACGCCACCGAGCAGGAGCGCGATCGCGCGTTCGATGAAGTGGCGAAGCGGCACGGTTACTACCGCAAGACCGACACGCCGACGCAGTTGCTGCAGAAAGTGATGCGGTAACCGGCGAAATTTCGCCAGTCCATCACGGCAGTAACCCGAAAGACTCCTTGCTACCCTGTCTCCGGATCGAGCTGCTGTCTTCGCGGCTGCTCACGGATCCGGCCGGCCCAGCGACAGGTAAAAATTGGATTGTCCGCCTTCTGCAAATCCCGCGGCAAGAAACACCGGACCAAAATAGGTATCGAGCGCGGCGAACAAGCTGCCGTTGACGATCAGGTCGCCGCCGCCGATATCCGAGCGTTGCTGCCAGACGTTGCCGGTCTCGAGTGACGCGCCAAAGTAAAGTGGGACATCGAACACACCGCCGCCGGTTTCGCCCGAACGGCGGTACCAGACGACGCGCCCTACGCCCGCGTGCGGGCCGCTCAGCTCACCGCGCGCAAGGCCGGACATGCGCAGGAAACCGCCCAGCGAGAAGTGGTCCTGTACCTGGCTGTCGGTTTCGATCGTCGAGCTGAATTCGAGCCCGAGCAGCAGCGTGTGCCGCCCCCAGGTATCTACGACCGTGAACTCCGTGCTTACGGTATCGGTTGAATTGTCGGCGCCCAGTCCCGGGCGGGACATGTCCCACCGCATGCCGGCCCGGATGCCGTGCAGCGGTATTTGTGAGTTATCGAGCGTATCAACAGCAAAATTGACAAACACACCGCCATTTTCGAACTCGATATCCTGCAGCGACGGGTCACCAACTTTCAGCCGCGCACTGCCGGTGCCGCGGTAGGCGCCGACGCGCAGCTCTCCCCAGCGGCCGAGTTCGCGGCCGGCGTCCAGACCGATTTCCGCCTCTCCGACCCGGTAGCGCGCAATGCTGACATTGTTTTCGAACGTGCGCAGGTTGCGCTGCGCGAGATTGATGCGGGGCGCAACGAAGTAACGCGCATCGAAGCTTAACGGCTGGTAGAACTCGGACTGGAGGTGCGGCTCCGTGCCAACACGAAGGTCAGTGCGCCACTCGGCGCCAAGGCGATTGACGCCCGCACGCGTCAATCGCGTTGAGACGTTGAATGACGTCTGGCCCTCGAAGTCATCTTCAAAACCGACGCCGAAGCGCAGGTAGTTTGGACCCCAGGACTTCGGCCGCGTTACGAACTCAACACCCGTCTCATCACCCTCCTCCACAATCCGGTAATCGACGTATTCGTAGAGATCGAAGATTGAACAATCTGCCGGCGTCACTGGCGAGGGCCTGCGGATCCAGCGGGTCGCCAACGCTCGTGTCCAGGCGTGCGTGCAGCACGCGCGCGGATAGCGGACCGTCGTCGCTTACGCGCAGGAAATCGATGCGCCCTTCCGGGCGCGGCGGCAGCGTTCGCGCGGCAAGATGCGCGCGCCATGCCGCATCAGTGAGCGAGTATCGGCGCAGTTTCCGTTCGTGCTCGCGTGCGGCCATGGCACCCGGCTCGATCGCATCCATGATCTCACCGAAGTTCGTCGAACCGAACTGCCCGAGCGCGGGACGTAGCAGCACATCGTCGTCGTCGAGGGTTGCAATCTGCCGCCGTGTCTCCTTGTTGATCAGCACCGTCAGCATCTGCGCTGTAATGTCGAGCCCGGATTGCAGTTGATCCGGTTCGTAAAGCGGGAACTCGACGTCGACAGCGATGATGACATCAACGTTCATCGCCCTGATCGCATTGACCGGCACGTTGCCAACGAGGCCACCGTCAACCAGCGTGCGGCCGTCAACGACCACCGGTGAAAAAATTCCCGGCGCCGACATGCTGGCGCGCAACGCCAACGGCAGGTCACCGGACGTCATGACATAGGGCTCGCCGGTCTCAATATCCGAGGCAACCGCCCGGAACGGGATCGGCAATTCGTCAAAATTGCGGATGCCGGCCGCCTCGCTCGTCAGTTCGCGCAGTATATGCCCCAGCTTTTGCCCCTGGACCAGGCCGCGCGGCAACTGGAACCCGCCGTCGCGCACACCGAGCTCGAAGCGCACCGGGTATGCTGCATCGTCCTGCTTGCGGCGAAACGGCAGGTCGCGCCGGTTCGGCTCGTCCTGGAACGAATCGTCCCAGTCGATCGATGCGACAATCTGCTCAAGCTCGGCTGGCGTCTTGCCGGCGGCATACAGCCCGCCAACGATCGCGCCCATGCTGGTGCCGGCGATGGCGTCTACCGGTATCCGCATGCGCTCGAGCTCGCGCAGCACACCGATGTGCGCAGCACCGCGGGCGCCGCCGCCGCCAAGCACGAGGCCAATCCTGGGGCGTTCGCTATCCCTTGCCGGTTCACTTGTTCCGTCTTGCGCAAGCGCCGGGGCCGCCAGCAGCGCGCCGATCACGGCCATGCTCGCCCATTTCCTGATCCTCATTGACACCCTTTCGCCTGGCGCTTCCCGAATGTGCGGATTATACGGGCGTATCGAGGCTGGCCCGAAGGCGATTGCGGTACATTTCAAGGTCGCGGATCTGATGTGCCGCGGTCTCGTCGCTCCAGCCGAGTTCACGGGCGGCCAGCGTTGCAACCCCGGGCCAGGCCGCTTCGCCAAGGTCCGGCGACAATCCGATCATCATGCGCCGGTGCACGATATCGGCCAGCGTCCGCGCATATTCGTGGCGTATGGCGAGGATGACTTCCGCGGCGTACGAAGTTCCGCTCGCATCAAGCGTTGCTGCCAGCGCAGGGTCCTCGCGCATCAACTCGAGCAGCTTGAGGCTGCGGCCGCCGTAGACCGACAGCAGGCGATCACGCCCTGCATCGGACAATTCTCCGTGTGAGGCCAGCGCGCGTTGCGCTTCGTTGCATGCTCCTGCACCGGGCAGCAGCGTGGTGCCGGTTTCGCAGGAAGACTTGTTGCGCCCACCGGCCTTCTCGACGCAGTCTACAACCTGTTCGGCGAGATGCCGGTAGGTCGTCAGTTTGCCGCCGACGACCGACAGCATGCCGCGCGCGCGGCCGTCATGCCGGTGAATGATGTGACGGCGCGTGATGGCGGACTCAGGTCCGTCCGTCTGGTGCGGCAGCGGGCGCACGCCCGCGTAAGCGTAGTGTATATCTTGAATTGTCAGCCTGGCGCCTGGGAAAACAGCGTTGGTCGCATCCAGGAGATAGCGTATTTCTTCGCTGCTGGCTGTCGCATCAGCCGGATCGCCGTCGTAGCGAATGTCGGTTGTCCCGATCAGGTACTGGTCATTCCAGGGCAGGATAAATATCGGCCGACCGTCGCTCGTCGCCTCGACGTAAAACGCGTCGCCCTGCGCACCGTCGAAAAGACCGGTAACGATATGGCTTCCTTTCGTGCCGCCCATCAGCCGCGGCATCGGGGCGTTGCCCTTCTCCAGTACACGATCGACCCACGGGCCGGCCGCATTGACGATGCAGCGGCTGGTGGCGCGCAGTGCGTCGCCGTTGTGTTTATAAATAACAGTGTGCGTGCCATTCTCGCCGAACTCGAGCGACGTCACGGGCGAGTAATTGCGGACATCGGCACCGTTCGCCGCCGCGTCGATGATGTTTTCAATGACGAGGCGCTCGGCAAAGGTGACCTGGCCATCGTAATACTGCGCGGCACCGCGCAAGCCGTCCGGATTGACGCCAGGCTCAATATCGAGAAGTTCGTCGCGGGACAGCATACGGTGCCGCGGCAGCGACTTGCCGAGTGACAGCAGGTCATACGCCAGCATTCCGAGCCGCACCAGCCACTTCGGACGGCGGCCGCCACGGTAGACCGGGATCGTGATCTGCAGCGGTTTGACGAGATGCGAGGCGATGCGCCGCAGCCGCCGCCGTTCGTGCAGCGACTCGTAGACCAGCGGAATTTCGAAATATTCGAGATACCGGAGGCCGCCGTGAATCAGCCGGCTGGACCAGCTCGACGTGCCGCTGCCGAAGTCGCGTGCCTCGAGCAGCAGCACTGTGAGGCCGCGCATCGCTGCATCGCGCGCGATGCCGGCACCATTGATGCCACCGCCGATGACAATGACATCGTCAGTCGCCGTCTCCCTCTGCATCAGGGTCTCAGCTGCCCGGTGCCTCGCACGAGGTACTTGTAGCTCGTCAGCTGCTCGGCACCCACCGGGCCCCGGGCATGGATGCGGCCCGTCGCAATGCCGATCTCTGCACCCATGCCGAACTCACCGCCATCGGCAAACTGCGTGGACGCATTGTGCAGCAGGATGGCGCTGTCGACGTTAGTGAAAAAGTATTGCGCGGCTGCAGCGTCATTGGTAACAATGCACTCCGTGTGGCCGGAGCCATAATGGCTGATGTGCGCTACCGCGTCTCGGATATCATCGACCACGCGCAGCGACACGATCGCATCAAGGTATTCCGTGGACCAGTCCTCCTCGGTCGCAGCGGTCGCAGCCGGTGACAGCCGCCGGGTTTTTTCATCGCCGCGCACTTCGCAGCCGGCGGCCATCAGCGCATCGACAACAGCGGGCACGAGTAGATCAGCTGCCTCCCGATCGACAAGTATTGTTTCGGCAGCGCCACAGATTCCGGTGCGTCGCATCTTGGCATTCAACGCAATATCGCAAGCCATGGCCGGGTCCGCTGCCTGGTGCAGGTAGACGTGGCAGATCCCTTCAAGGTGACCGATGACGGGGACGCGCGCCTCGTCCTGCACACGCTTGATGAGGCTCTTGCCGCCGCGCGGTACGACGACGTCGACATACTGCGCCATCGATGACAGCAGGAAGCCTACGGCGGCGCGGTCTGTCGTCGGCACCATCTGTACTGCGCCCGGATCGATGCCCGCGGATTCGATGCCTTCGGTCAGGCAGCCGTGTATCGCATGGCTTGATTCATGGCTTTCGGAACCACCGCGCAGGATGACGGCATTGCCCGATTTCAGGCACAGGCCGGCCGCATCGGCGGTCACATTGGGGCGGCTTTCGTAGATAATCCCGATGACGCCGAGCGGCACGGCAATGCGCTCAATGCAGAGGCCGTTCGGCCGCTCCCATGCGTCGAGCACCCGGCCCAGTGGATCCGGCAGCGCCGCGATGGATTCGAGTCCCGCGGCCATTGCCTCGATGCGGGTGTCATCGAGCATCAGCCTGTCGAGCATCGCATCGTTCAGTGCGCGATCCCGGGCACGTGCCATGTCCCTTTTGTTTGCCGCAAGGAGTTCAGCGGCGCGGTCGCGAATGGCAGCCGCCGCGGCGATGAGCGCGCTGTTGCGGCGATCCATTGTTGAAACGGCGAGTCCGGCCGCAGCCTTGCGTGCCCGCTTGCCCAGCGCAAGCATCGTTTCCGCGATGCAGTCGTCATAATCCGGCGCTGTCATGGCTGCCTGTTGCCCTGTCCGACGTCTACGAAAAGTACCAGATCGTCGCGGTGCACCGCGACCGCGCGGCCGCGATAGCCGAGTTTTACCTCGATATCTTCGGAGCGACTGCCGCGAATGATGCGGATTTCGTCGCTGCTGTACGCGACGAGCCCGCGTCCGAGCTCAGTGCCGTTCGCCGCGACCAGCATGACGGCATCGCCGCGGCCGAAGATGCCGACGACTTCCGCAATCCCCGACCGGCAACAGGCTCTTGCCGTTTTGCAGCGCAATCGTCGCGCCGCTGTCGAGGCGCAGCTCCCCGCGTACTTCCAGCATGCCGGCAAGCCACTGCTTGCGCGCCGCAGCCGGGGTTGCCGGCGCGCGAAACACAGTGCAGCGCGCGCCGTCCGCCAGCGCCTTCAGCGGGTGGCCGACCGCACCGCTTGCAATGAACGTCGAACAGCCCGCACGGGCCGCAATCAGTGCTGCCTGCAACTTCGTTTTCATACCACCACTGCCGTGGCTGCTGCCGGCGTCGCCAGCCAGCGCAATGATGTCGTCGTCGATGTCATCGACCACCGGAATGTGCCGGGCCCCGGCATCCCGGCGCGGGTCCGCCGAATACAGGCCATCGACATCGGACAGCAGCACGAGACCGTCAGCCATGACCAGTTGCGCGACGCGGGCGGCCAGCCGGTCATTGTCGCCGTACCGAATCTCGTCGGTCGCCACGGTATCGTTCTCATTGATTACCGGTACAACCGACAGCTCCAGCAGTTTTTCCAGGGTGCCACGCGCATTCAGGAAGCGGCGCCGAAGCTCGGTGTCATCCGGCGTCAGTAATACCTGCGCGCCACTCAGGTCAAACTGTGCGAGCAGCTCCTGGTACGCGTGCGCAAGCCGAACCTGCCCGACCGCAGCGGCCGCCTGCAATTCTTCGAGCCGTGCGCGCCGCCGGTTCAGTTTGAGGCGCGAGCAGCCCAGCGCAACCGCGCCGGACGAAACAATCAGCACCTGCCGTCCGTCGGCCTGCAGGTCGGCAACGTCGTGCAGCAGACCTTCAAGCCACGAGCGGTTCAGCTCTCCCTGCGAGTCGATCAGCAGCGCCGACCCGATCTTGATGACCAGCCGGCGCAAAACCCCAAATGCCGGGTTGCCCATGCGCCTGCGTCAGCCGGTCAGCCGGTGCTGTTTTGAGTAGGACGACAGGGTGACCTCACCTTTCGACACGGCGACACTGCCGCCCCGCGCCACCGCGGCGAGCTTGCCAATCGTTCCAGCCTCCTTGATAAATGCATCCACCTCATCAAGGCGACCGGTCAGTTGCACGGTGCAGCTTATCGGCGCGTCATCAAGAATCTCCGCACCGTACTTTTTTGCCAGCGCGAGCACTTTCGCAAAGCCGCCGGTGCCAAGCTTCAGCTTGACGATCGCCAGCTCCCGTTCGAAATGCTCGCCGAGCGTCATGTCATGAATGTTGACTACATCGACAAGTTTCGCGAGCTGTGTATTGAGCTGCGCAATCGCGGAGTCCGAGCCGCGGACAACCAGTGTTACCCGCGACACCGTGGCATCGTCCGTTGGTGCGACATTCAGCGTATCGATGTTGTATCCGCGTGTTGAGAACAGGCCTGTCATGCGCGTAAGCGCGCCGACCTCGTTCTGCAGCAGGACCGAAATGACGTGTCGCATGGCGCGTGTTTCCTGAAGCCGGTTTGAATTCGGATGAAACCATCCGTGCTGTAATGATAGATGAATGTTGTCGTACGGGATCGAGTATTGCAATGCAATAAAAATTAGTAAACACTCGAACGGAATCCGGCACTTGCATACGCGACGATCGCAACATGAGCAGCACGCAAAATCTATCGCCCCGGCCCGCCCACCCTCTCGCCGGGCAGCGCATGTCGGGATCGGACATCGTCGTCCAGGTGCTGGCTGACGAAGGCGTCGATACGATCTTCGGCTACAGCGGCGGCGCGATCCTGCCGACCTATGACGCCGTATTCCGCTACAACGACCAGCATCGTGACGTGAATGGCAACGCCGCCATACCGCTGATTGTGCCAGCTAATGAACAGGGCGCCGGTTTCATGGCGGCGGGTTACGCGCGCGCCAGCGGCAAGGTCGGTGTTGTCATGGTGACATCCGGCCCGGGTGCGACAAACACTGTCACACCGGTACGCGACTGCATGGCGGACTCCGTACCTATCGTCGTGATTTGCGGCCAGGTGCCGACACACGCCATCGGAACCGATGCATTCCAGGAGGCACCGGTCGCGGCCATCATGGGCGCGGTCGCCAAACACGTTTTTCTCGTCACCGACCCGGCCAAGCTCGAAGCCACGATGCGCACGGCATTTGACGTGGCGCGCACCGGGCGGCCCGGGCCGGTGGTCATAGATATACCGAAGGACGTGCAAAACTGGGAAGGCGAGTTTTCCGGCGGTGGCTCGTTGCCGTTGACAGGCTACCGAAACCGCTTGCAGGCGGTTACAGACAACGTCCTGAGTGATGAGGCCTGCGAGCGCTTCTACCGCATGCTAGCCGAATCCGAGCGCCCGTTGATTTATGCAGGCGGCGGCGTGATCAATGCGAATGCGACGAAGGCACTCCGTCACTTTGCGAATGAGTACGGTATACCAGTAGCGACAACGCTGATGGCGCTCGGCGCGAGTGACACGACACACCCATTGTCACTGCACATGCTTGGCATGCACGGTACTGCGTTTGCGAACTACGCTGTCGAGGACTGCGACTTTTTGATTGCCGTCGGGGCGCGTTTCGATGATCGGGTCGCCGGCGACCCATCACGGTTTGCACCGAACGCCCGGCATATCGCGCACTTTGACGTCGATGTCGCCGAGATCGGCAAGGTCAAGAGCGTCAGCTGGCACCAGATCGGCGTGCTGCGACGCGACCTCGATGATCTGCTGGCTTACGGCAAGCGCGTCGGCTTCAGCAAGCGATATCCACAATGGCACGGGCATATTGCCGAACTGAAGTCGCGCCACAGGATGAATTACGACCGGGACAGCAAGCTGATCCAGCCGTATGCGGTGATCGAGGAAATCAATCGGCTCACGAACGGCGAGGCGATCATTTCCACCGGCGTCGGACAGCACCAGATGTGGGCCGCCCAGTATTTCGATTTCCGCGAGCCGCGGCTTTGGTAAACGTCCGGCAGTATGGGCACGATGGGCTTCGGACTGCCGGCCGCGATTGGCGCACAGTTTGCAGAACCGGAGCGGCTGGTCATCGATATCGACGGTGATGCCAGCATCCGGATGAATATCGGCGAGCTGGAAACGGCGACAACCTACAAGCTGCCGATCAAGGTTGTCGTGCTCAACAACTTTGGCGATGGCATGGTTCGGCAGTGGCAAAAGCTCTATTACAAGGGCCGCATGTCGGCAAGCGACAAGTCGCTGCATCGCAAGGACTTCGTCAGAACGGCGGAGGCTGACGGTTTTGAATTTGCCAGGCGCCTGGACAGCATGGAAAACCTGCCGCGGGTTATCGAGGAGTTCATACACTTCCCGGGGCCTGCATTACTCGAAGTCATTATCGACCCGGACGCTGGCGTGTACCCCATGGTCGGACCCGGCCTGGGTTACGACAAGATGATTACCGGTGATTTTATTACGGGCCGGTCGACGCCGGACGATGACTTGCCGGGGCCGAGCGAAATGTTTTAACGGATCGTTGTTAGCGGCCCGGCCGGCGCCGGACCGCCACGATCTCGGAATAAATTACAAGCCTCCCGGACCGCATTCGTTCTCAAGAAAACCGATCAGGTTTTCAAATAATGTGATCTGGTGCTCGAAGAACAGCGTGCTGTAGAAGTGATCGGCGCCTTCGAGCCAGACGTGCCGATATTCCTTCTCATGCTTATCAAGCTCCCTCAAATACTTTTTGAGGTGATCGGGCGGCACCCGCTGGTCGACATCACCATGAATCAACAGCATCGGCACGTTGACTTTGGCAGCCTCCTTGAGCGGAGAAATACTGTCATCCCACATGTTGAGCTGTTCGTCGCGCGAGGCGCCGCGTAACTGATCACGGTAGTAATTGACCTGCATCAGCGGATCGGACACCGCGGCTCCGGCAATTACGCACTGGTACAGTTGCGGTGTGCGTGAAGCCGCCACTAGTGCCGCGTATCCGCCGTAAGACCAGCCATACATGGCGACCCGATCCTTGTCCGCGAGCCCTTCCTCGATCAGGTAAAGGACACCATCATCCTTGTCATCTTGCATCTTGTAGCCGCCCTGCCCGTTTTCCCGGAACGCCATCAGTGTAGAAGTCCATGCCGTAGCCGGTCGAACCACGGTACTGTGGCTGCGGCGCCAGGTATCCGTTGTTGGCCAGGACCTGGCCCCATTCGTCATAGCCCACTGCTCTCACTGACGAACGGTCCACCGTGGGGCATTACGACGGTCGGGAACGGCGGTTCGCCGTGTGGAACCGTAATAAACGCGGGAATATTAACGCCGTCACGCGCCTTGTAGGTTATATAACGGACGTCAGCCAGATTTTCGCCGTCAATAAGAGGCCGCTGCTGCCAATTTTCAGAAACTCGCCGTCTTTTATCAGGTAATAGGTTCCGGGATCGCGTGGGCCCGAGTTGTAAACCGTCAGCGTCTGGCCGTCCCGCGAGCGGCTGGTAATACACCACGCCATGTGCATAGGGAACGAGCCCTTCCAGCTGCTGGTACGTTGCCGCCTCGATTTCGTCGAAGTATTCAAAATGTGTCGCATCTTTCTGGTAGGCGACACCTGCGACCTTGTCCGGATCGGTCCAGTCGTTGCTGTGCATACGAATTCCGGCAACATCGACATCGGACCGGCGGTAAATCAGCTCCTCGAATTGTTTAGTCGACGTATTGAACGACCATAACCCGGCTTTATCGTTTCCGTTATTCGCGATTACCAATATGTTGCCGGCTTTCGCATCATCAAGCCCGACAATGCTGAACTGTTCGAAACTGTTTTCATCCATGCGGTGAATTTCGGTCCATCCCGATCCACCCGGCGGACGGTAATACCAGATGAACTCTCCCTTACCGAGATCGAAGCCTCGCGCCACCCAGGGATTGCCTTCACCGTCAAATTCGATCTGCGCCACATCCACCTTACCGCGGATCAGCGGTTTCTTGCTGCCTCGCTTGAGGTCGAAACTCATAGTAGGCGCGGGGCCTGAATGCTTCGGCAATCTTGGAACTTTCCTCACTGCCCGGATTAAATGACAGGATGATCTTGTCAGGCTCGTTGGGCAGCAAATGCGAGATAGTGGCGTTCAGTTCGTCAAAGGTTTCGATTTTCTCTGATTCGACATCCAGTAACGCGAGACGTGTATCGTAAACGCCTTGATTAAAACCCTTTATGCGATCACGGACTTTCTGGCGTAACGTGAAAACGATATTCGTATTGCTTACCCAGTAAAAACTGGTTATTTCCATTGGGTCAGCGTTCAATCGGAATGGTTCGGCCTCCAAATTCGATGCGTCGTAGACTTCAATAATTGGATTGCCATCGCGCGTCGGTATCGTCATCAGCGCAAGGCGCTTGCCGTCTGGTGATATGAGCACATTGCTTATAACGTCGCGCAGTGCAAAGTACTCCAGTGGGTACGGCTCGACGGGCTCGTCATCAGCCGCAGTCGCGGGCAACGCGATCAGAGACAGGAAAAGGAAAAGAACTACGTAAACCAGTTTCATTAAAAGACTCCGTTTTTCTGTCCGGCACCCCGTAAACGTTAAAAAGGGCCCGCGACCGGTGCCGCGGGCCCTGACTTTAACTTCTTGTTACGGCAATCGAGCCTGGTCAGAGTCCGACATCGAATGTGGCACGGATGTTGACAAAGAATGTACGACCATTCAGATCATAGCCGTAGCCCAGCGGCGCATTGTTGGTCGAGAGTATCTCGGTACCGTCAACGAACGGTGGTTCTTCGTCAAACAGGTTCCGCACGCCGCCGCCAAACGTCCATACATCGCCATAGAAAAACAGCGAAGCGGAATGCAGGAAGTAGTTTCCGGCAAAGCCGATGTCGCGCGCACAGAACGTCGGTTGGCGGGCCAAGGCAGGTATCGGACAGGCCGGTAATGCCGTTATCAAAAGGATCGACACCATCCGGGTCCTGCTTCACTGAACCAAGGTAGTTGGTCGACCATGTCAGGCGCCACTTGTCCCAGTCGGCGCGCAGGCCAATCCGTCCGCGCCAGTCCGGAACACCGAACTCGCCCTGATCATCGTCGAAATCCGGCTCGCCCACGTCGTTCAGGAATGTCTCTGACAGTCGCAGGGAACGATTCAGTGCAACGTCCACGCCGAGGTCGAACGGACGATCGAAGATCGTGACATTCTTGTCGAACGCAATGTTCACATCGACGCCTTTCACTGTTTCATTGTCGCGGTTAATGAACCCGGCATCGATGAGGTCGAGCCGCCCATCTGCATCACGTGCGATGCGTGAGCAGAACGAACTATCGAACTGCGGATCGTTGTAACAGTCAAAAACGATAAAGCTACCCGACGGCTCAATAATCGCGTTCTCGATACTGATCTTGTAATACGTAGCACTGATGTTCATATCGAACGAATCGAACCATGGCTGCTGGAATGCAAAACCGAGCGAAGTCGAGTCTGACGTTTCTTCGTTCAGGTCCAGTGCACCGCCGGAAGCGATTTCAACGCTGTAAGTATTGAATCCGCCGAAATCGAGAGTAGTCGGATCTACGCCCTGGGCGACGCAATTGGCCAGTACCTCCGCCTCACGTGTATCCAGCGCAGGATTGTAACCACCACTCAACGGATCAAGGGCAGCATCCGGAATACCGCAGGGATCGAAAATGTTGCCAAAGCCGGACTGGTTCTGAAGGAAGTTCTCGCGGAGATTCGGCGCGCGGTACGAGGTGCCGCGTGTGGCGCGCAATAACAGCGAATCGACAGGACGCCATCCGAGTTTAGCGGAATACGTAGTTGCCGAGCCATAGTACTCGTCATCCGTATACCGGCCGGAGAGGTTCAGATTAAGCTCCGTTGCCAACGGAACATTTGCCAGCAGGGGCAGTTCCGTCTCGCCAAAGAACTCACGCGTGTTCTTTTCGCCGGTAGCACCACCGTCAGAGAAAAAGCCGAAGAACAGGCCGTCGCGTGCAACCTCGTCAGGAATCGACTGTATCTCGTCATCACGGTTTTCGAAGCCCAATCCAATGCTGACCGGGCCGGCTGGCATTTCAAATGCCTCGCCGGTCATGTAACCGGAAACAATCGTCTGCTTGTAGGTCGTATCAAAGTCCCGGCTGTCGAAAACGTAGTCGCGTTCCGCCTGCGTGGCGAAATCACCGACGACACCCTCATACAGCGATGCTGCAAACATGTTTATCGGGACACAGGGTGTGCCGACGGGAATGGTCCGCGTGGGATCGGAGAACACACCGTCCGGTATGCCATCGCTATCGGCATCGTCGCCGCACACAACCTCACCATTCACTAATTCCGACGTCGAGGTGGACGCATTCAGTTTGTCACCTCGCACACCCATACGGCTGGAAATGCCGCTGGATTCGGTGAACGAACCCGCAACTTCAAAAGTCCAGTTGCTGAAGCTGCCGACGTTTAACGCCGGGATATCACCGCGGAGGCCCAGAACGACACGAGTCTGCTCGACTTCCGCTTCGGTGTTGGTGCGATCACCATCGACTGCGGCAATCGGCTGCACCGCACTCGGGCCAATGGCACCGCCCGTCTGGTCACAGCTGCCGCCTGAACTGGGATCACAACCGAAGGCAGCAAGTACCTGGTTAACAAAGTTCGGGTTGTTCATCAGTGAATCGAAAGCCAGGCCGCAATCTACTCCATCAATACCGTTCGGATTGCAGGGATTGTAGGGATTGTTGGCGCCTACGGACGGAAACAGCTGATAGGTGCCGCCATCGGAGAAGAATTCACGCTTATTGTACATGGCCTCAAAGAACGGCGTAAGGTTCATCTCGCCGGACAGCGTGTACTCGCCATAGGCCATCACGCTCGTGCGCTGCACATCCGGGAACAGGTGCGCTTCCTGGGTGCGCCCGTTCAGGTCATGATTTCGGAAATTGACGTCTGTCTGGCCGTCGCCATCGGCGTCAACGCCGAAGCCGAACAGGCTGGACTCAGAGAAATTCGGTATACCGGAATTGGAGTTGCCCGGAGTCCAGTAAACGCTGCCGTACCCCGACCCCGGCGATGAGATACGACCGGCTAATGCGCCTAGCCGACACTCGCCGATATCCATACCGTAGACGTTCTGATAGAAGACGTCCCGCGTCCGAACCATGCCATTCTCGTCGATTTCGGCGTTCCGGTTACAGCCCTCTGTCCAGCGCCGGTCATCAAGCGTTACCGGCTCGCTATCCTCAAACTCCGCTCCGATGCCGATAAAACCGCGGTCGAAGTTCTTTCCCCAAATGGCGCTCAAGGTAGTGTTCACCCCGGCACCCTGGTCCGGAATGTTGGTATAGCCTTCAAGCTCGAACCCATCAAAGTCTTTGCGCATGATGATGTTCGTCACACCCGCAACAGCGTCGGAACCGTACACCGACGACGCTCCGTCCAGCAAAATGTCGTACTGCTGCACCAGCGACGCGGGAATGAGGTTCAGGTCGGCCGCAACAGGCGCACCTTCAACACCGGCAGGGGCAAGACGGCGACCGTTGATCAATACCAGTGTCCGCGCGCGAACCGAGACCGCGCAGATTGATCGTCGACGAGCCCGGGCCATTGTCCAGAACGAACCCCTGGAAGGTCAGGTCAATCTGCTGGCCGGATGCCGCCGATGATTCCTGCAGGATATCGGCCGCATCAATAAGGCCAACTTCGCGGGAAACCTGGCTGGTTATAACCTGTAGCGGAGCAATACTACTGTAAGTGTCGCGCTTCAACCGCGAACCGGTGACGGTAACCTCGTCATAGGTTTCTTCTTCATCCACGGCGTCTTCATCATCGTCGCCCGTATCCTGGGCGAGGGACAACGGTGCTGCTATGGCGAACGCGAAGCTGACTGCGCAAACACCAAAGAGCCGTGCCAGAGTTGCACGAATCTCGTCGACTTTCATTGTCTTCCCCTTATGCTGTTTTCTTGAGTCGCTGAAGCTCTAAAGGCCTCATACGAGTGGTGCACGAATAGTTCCGGCGACCATGGCTGAGGATAATGCGTTGTGAAAGCCCGCTTGTAAACGTTCTTGCAACAGAAAATCGGAATTAGTTGCAAACTGTTGCAAAAATGGCACAGACCGGCCGTGACTCCGCCAATTTTATTACGGTAAGTCGTTGTTTCCCGACCACGCGGGCGCTACGCGGCAGCTATTATACGCCGGAGACGATACGGTTGCGGCCCGCGCGTTTTGCCTGGTAAAGCCGGCTGTCCGCAGCGTTCAGGATGCCGCTGCGCTGCGATTCGCTGCCGACTTCGGCGAGCCCGAAACTCATTGTGATGCGGAAGTCGTCGGATTGTAGCGTGCAATGCATGTCGCGCGCATAAATCCCTGGCGTGCAGGACCCACCGCAAGGGATGGTCAGTGCGGTCCCTGTTGTTGACATATTTCCGCACCGGTATCCTCAACATTCAGTCCAACGATAATGGAATGCGACGGGAGACGACAAATGCGTGCAATGTACCAAATGGGGTTGACGTTCCTGGCGGCCATCGCCCTCGCTGCCTGTGGCGAGCCGGTGCAGGACACGGGACAGACGTCCGCTCCGCCGCAACAGGACACTGCCGCACCGTCAGCCGCTGCGGATACCACCAGCCAGTGGTTGACCGACCTCAAGCAGGCACTCGATGGCCCGGCGCGGCCACAGGCCGACAGGGACCGGGATGCCGGGCGCAAACCGGCGCAGGTCATGAGATTCCTCGGCATTGAGCCCGGCATGGATGTGATCGACATCATTGCCGCCGGCGGCTACTACACCGAAGTGTTGTCGCTCGCGGTCGGACCTGAGGGCAGCGTCGTGGCGCAGAATCCGCAAGCCGTGCTTGAGTTTCGCAATGGCGCCAACGAAAAGGCCCTGAGCCAGCGCCTCGCGGACGACCGGCTGCCCAATGTCAGGCGGCTCAACAAGGATTTCCAGGAAATGACGGCCGCGGACGGGCCGTTTGATGCAGCCATTACCGCGCTCAACTTCCACGACATCTACAACGGTTCGGGACCGGACGCCGCGGTGAGTGTGCTGCGGAAGGTCCACTCCGTGCTGGAACCGGGCGGCGTCCTGGGCATCATCGATCACGCGGGCGTGGCCGATGCCGACAATGCGTCGCTGCACCGCATCGAAAAGTCCAAAGTGATTGAGACCGCCGCGGCAGCCGGGTTTGTCGTGGAGGGCGACAGCGATTTGCTGGCGAACCCGGACGACGATCACACAGAGGGAGTGTTCAGCGAGGGGCTGCGCGGCAAAACCGACCGCTTGCTGCTGAAGTTCCGGAAACCGGCGGGCGACGAATCCGCCGGGTAAAAGCCCGCGGTTGTCGCGGACAGGCAGCGTATGACGGATGACAAACCGGCGGCAGGGGCCGCGGCCTGCACAATCGCGGCCATGCTCGCGTTTGCCGGCAACTCGCTGCTTTGCCGGCTGGCGTTGCGCGAGGACAGCATCGATCCTGGCAGTTTCACCGCGCTAAGGCTCGCATCCGGCGCATTGACCCTGCTGCTGGTCGTGTACCTGCGGGGCCGGAAACCCGAACTCCGAGTCCATGGCAATCCGTATTCGGCGCTGATGCTGTTCGTTTACGCCGCGGCCTTCTCTTACGCATACGTGTCCCTCAGTGCGGCGAGTGGCGCGCTGATTCTTTTCGCGTTCGTGCAGGCGACCATGATTGCCGTTGCACTGTGGCGCGGCGAGCGCCCGCAGTGGTTTGAATGGGCAGGCTGGCTGCTGGCGACGACCGGCATGCTGTGGCTGCTGCTGCCCGGCGTTGACGCGCCGGCACCGGGCGGCGCGTTGCTGATGGCCGGGGCCGGCATCGCCTGGGGCATCTACTCTCTTCGCGGCGCCGGCTCGCGCCGTCCGGTCGAGTCGACGCTTGCGAACTTCGTCTTCAGTGTGCCCCTGGTTGTGCTGCTGGCACCGTTCATGGGCGGTGCGCACTGGACGTCGAGCGGCGTATGGCTCGCGATTGCATCCGGTGCGCTAACGTCGGGTCTGGGTTACGTGCTCTGGTACGCGGCGTTACGTCACCTGCGCTCGATACAGGCAGCCCTGGTGCAACTCTCGGTGCCCGCGATTGCCGCCGCGGGCGGTGTCCTGCTGTTGCACGAACCCTTGACCATGAGACTCGTGCTGGCGGGTAGCCTGGTACTCGGCGGCATACTGCTGGCACGGCTCGGCCGCGAACGGCTGGCTCGCGTAAAACCGGCGTGAATTATGTAACATCCGTTATTATGTGATGCGCCGCAAGGATTCGGCCGCGCCGCGTCCGCATGATGAGTGAAAGCCGTGCTTTTTGCACACGACAATATCGGGGAATTGCCGCAATGTTGATCACTCCCAACCGGGCCAATCTGAACAAGGTGGTCGTACTGAACCCGAAGGGGGGCTGCGGCAAGACGACACTCGTTACCGAATCTCGCCTCTGCGTATGCGCTCAAGGGCCCGATGCCCACGGTCATGGACTGTGACCCGCAGGGCTCGACAATGCGCTGGATTGAGAAACGCGATGCCGCGCTGCCGCCGATACACGGCATCGCCGCGTACAAGCGCACGATGCAGGCAACGCGCAGCTGGCAGCTCCGTATACCGCAGGAAACGACAACCCTGCTGGTCGATTCACCAGCCGGCCTGTCGCATGACGACCTGCGCGAAGTCACCCGCGACGCGACCAGCATACTCGTACCGGTGCTGCCATCGTCGATCGACATGCACGCGGCATCGCGCTGCATTGCCGACCTGTTGCTGGTCGCCAAAGTGGACCGCAGCGAGAACAAGCTCGCCGTCGTCGCCAACCGGACACGCAAAAGCACACGCAGCTTCAGCAGCCTTATGCGATTCCTCGACGCACTGGGCATCCCCGTTATCGGCATCATGCGGGACAGCCAGAATTTCGTGCAGGCGGCCGAGGAAGGCATCGGCGTGTGCGAACTGAAGGGTCATCGTGCGCAACAGGACGCCGAACAGGTTCAGCGCATCGTCACCTGGCTGGAAAGCTGGCGGCACCGCGGCCGCAGCCGTGACATTGACCAGAAGATTCGCGGAGCGACAAACGTTACCGAACTGCGCCGGGTGCACGGCGACGGCAACTAGTCAGATCTATCGGCACTGAAGATCGCGAATATCCCCTATCCCGCCTCCTGGATACGAGCAAACTGCCGGGCATCAACGTTGCCCCCGCTAATGACAACGACCGTGGTCCGGTCACGGCAGTCAACGCGCCCGGCGAGCACCGCGGCCAGTGCAACCGCGCCCCCCGGTTCCACGACCAGCTTCAGTTCGCGCAGCGCGAAGCGCATTGCATCGCGAACTTCATCGTCGGTGACAACGAGGCTGCCGGCCAGTAACTCGCGGTTGATTTCGAAGGTCAGTTTGCCGGGCGTGGGTGCGAGCAATGCGTCGCAAATCGAACGTGCGGCAGGATCATTGGTCTGTCGCTCGCCGGCCGCCAGGGAGCGCGCTGTATCGTCAAATCCGGCGGGTTCGACGGCGTAGACGGCAGTGTCGGAGTGAAGAGCGCGGATTGCAACGGCGCAACCGGCAACGAGCCCGCCGCCGCTGCAGCAGACGAGCACCTGGTCGGGCGCAGCGTCGCCGCATTGCTGCATGATCTCCAGGCCGACGGTGCCCTGCCCGGCAATGATATGCACGTGGTCGTAGGATGGAACGAGGGATGCGCCGCGCTCCGCTGCCAGTTCACGTGCAATTTGCTCGCGGTCGCCGGTGTAGCGGTCGTAGAGGATTGTTTCGCCGCCCAGGCGGCGGGTGTTTTCAATTTTCGACTGGGGCGCGTCTTCAGGCATGACTATTGCCGTCTTTATGCCGAGCAGTTGCCCGGCCGCCGCGACGCCCTGCGCATGATTGCCGGACGACCACGCGACAACGCCGGCCGCCTTTTCGTCGTCACCGAGCCGGCTCATCAGGTTGTAGGCTCCGCGGATCTTGAACGACCCGGTGCGCTGCAGGCATTCCGGCTTCAGCAGCACATGGCCGCCGGCAAGTCCATCAAGTTCCGGACATGGCAGCAGCGGTGTCTCGACGGCGATCCCCTGCAACTGGCGTGCAGCCGACTCGATATCCTGTAATGTTACGCGGTGTTCCGGCATTGACGTGTCCAATGAATTGCTGCGATCTGGCTCAGGAATCGGCGGAGATGCGGTCAACCTTTGCCGCGCAGATAAAATCATTATCGGACAAGCCGCCAATTGCCGTCGTCGTATAACGCACGGTGCAGTTGCCGTAATTCACGAGCATCTCGGGATGATGACCCTCGACCGTTGCGATCCAGGCGACCGCATTGACGAAAGCAATCGTGCGGCTGAATGCCGGAAACCGGAAATCGCGAACGATGGACTTCTTATCCGGCGCGAGACTCCAGTCCGGGTGCAGCGCAGCGAGCAGTTCGGCCGCCTGCCCGGCGTCGAGCGGCTCAACTCCGCCTTCACACGGCTTGCAACGACGTTCGACGAGATCATCCATTCGGATCGGCTTCCTTTAACGAGCAGGTAGCGCGCTACTATAAGACCTGTTTACGGGGATTGCGTCGTTGGTAACGCGTCGTCATTGCGAGCCCGACAGGGCGTGGCAATCTCGTGCCGGTTGGCAGAGTCATTTGCCGTGCGAGATCGCCACGGCGCTCCGCGCCTCGCGATGACGGGGGTGCTCCGCGCCTCGCGATGACGGGGGTGCTCCGCGCCTCGCGATGACGGTGCTGCTCCGGTGCGATGCGGCGTCTCCGCCTCGCGGCGACAAAAGAGCCACGCCGCCGAAGAGCAGTCTGCCAGCGTCCGTGCGTCGTGCTGTCATGCAACGCAGACCGTTCCCCGGGGCTGGCAAGGCAGCAACTCCCGAGGGGAGTCACAGGGGGACTCAGTCGTGCGCGGCAAACGATTGCGGGTCATCGGAAAACAGCGTCATCGTCACCTTGCGCTGCAAGGCGTAGCTGTCGGCTGTCGCATCAGGAGCCTGCGCTTCGCCGTGACCGGTCAGGGCAATGCGCGACTCGTCAACACCGTTTGCGATCAGCACGTCGCGGACGTGCCGGGCACGGTCTTCGGACAACTGGCTGTTGTACGCGTCGGCACCGCGTTCGTCGGCATAGCCGTCAAGCCCGACCTTGATGTCCGGCATGTTCGCAATACTCGCCGCCAGTTCCGCGATGCGCTTGTTCGTGCTGTCGGTCAGGACACGCTCGTCAGTACGGAAAAGAAGATCCATTTCAATGCCGGCGTTCATCAGCGCGACCAGCTCCGGCCGCGATACTTCACGCAATCGCTGCAGGTCGCTGTCGAGACTGCCGATTTCGCTGTTCAGCCCGGCAACAGTGCGCTGCAACTCAGCCGTACGCGCGGACGACTGCGCAAGCGACCCTTCAAGCTCGTTAACACGCTCGTTTTTGTTATGAAACGAGTCGCCAAACTTGGCACCGATGGCAGCCCCGAGTATGCCGCCGACCGGTCCGCCGGCCAGCGCACCAACAGTGGCGCCGAGACCGACACCAATCGCTTCCTCTTTGGAGCTCTTGTTCCCGGCATGGGCCGCACCGCTTGCCAAAAGGACCAGTGAAGTCGTAACTATGAGTGTTCGTCGCATGGTTGTTTCTCCGAAATTAGAGGGCCACCGCTGTGGCCGCTTTCGGAGTTGATTACAACGCGCTGCGCGGCGCTGCACGGGCCACTGGTGTGGCATGTCGCCGATCAGATTGTTGACGACGATCATGTGCGCCCTCATCGTATCCCGGTCCGTCAGCGCCACAAACGTCCCGCCATTCCGCTCGCATAGCACCCGCATCAAACCGGCAAAGCGCTGTGAACTGGGCGGAATGGATCTGCCACCGAATGAATACGGAAATCCAATGGCGTGTATGCGCACAAGCCGGTCGCCCTGCTCGTTTTCGATATTGATCTTGTCGATGTCGCGAAGGACGGCCTCCATGGACGAGCCCTGGAACTCGTCGCCGAGGACGTAGACGCTGATTTTTTTATCCGGCGACCAGAATGTCTCAATGGCATAAGCGATGCCGTCGGACGGGTCAGAGTCGCTGAATGGTGCCCAGGTGCGCATCGTGTTCTTGATCTGCTGGCGAATTCGCGGCGTGTCGGGTATCCAGGATCGCCCGTACTGGTCGAACATGAATCGCCCGTTGTCATTCATGATTTGCAGGCCCTTGACGGTGGGGTAGACGTCAAGCACCTCGCCCAGCTTGCGCTCGACAAGGCCCCACTTCGATTGCATGCTGCCCGAAGTATCGATAACGAAAATAATGTACTCGCTGTCGACGGGAATGCCGCCAATCGCGTCGTCGGGCGCACGGCGAAAATTCGGCCGCAGACGCCGCATCTCCTCGGTGAGCCGCTGGCGGGCAGCTTCGAGTTGACCCTCGTCGACATCGAGCTCGGGCGATTCCGCCTGCAGCAACTGGTACTGCCCCTGCACGCGGTCGAGTTCACGCTGCAAGCGGGCGAGCGTCATTTTTGTGTCGGTCGTCTCCTCACGCACCGATTTCAGTTCACGCGTCACAACCGTTGCGTCGCCGCGAATTTCGTACAGCTCCTCTGCAACATCGCAATAAGCTGTTCGAGGTCTACCTCGGTCTTGTCGATAGCGGAAGGCTCGTGGATCTTGCTAAGGACCAGCAGCAAAAGTATCGCGCCAAAACCGCAGCTGATGCAGTCAAGGAACGACAGGCTGAACGCTTCGATGCCTCTGCGCCGCCTTCTCATCGCCTGAGCCTCACGGCCAGTCCTTGCTGATGCTCATGAACGAACCGCCGGTCCGGTACGCCAGCAGCCAGTACGCGATCGACGCGTTGTAGTCGCCTTCCATGGGGTACAGCAGGACATTCACCGGAATGCCGCTCGGTACCTCGGCCTCCGCCTCGTAGTGCAGGCGCAGCCGTTCCTGCCCGGTAACGAAACCGAGTTTGGCTTCCTTCGTGTTCATCGTCGGCAGGCCGTCGACCAGTAATATGATGTTGTCGGGCTTTGGATTAAGGCGGTTGATCACCTGGTAAGCATCGAGCATATTTGTGCCGTCCTGCGGTACGGTACGCCGCAATATCCGGATGGCTTCATCGAGCTGCTTGCCGTCGCCTACTTCGAGCCAGACGCCGTCGCTGCCGTCCAGCACCGGTTTTGCTTCGGTATTGAACGAGTAGATCTGGAACTTGCTCTCGGGCGGGAACTGGGCCGACAGCCAGTCGACACTGGCCACAGCCTGGCGCCATTTCAGGGACCGCAACTTGTCGGCATCCGGCATGTTTCGCCGGCGCAGGATATTAATAATGCGACGGTCCAGCATGCTCGCCGAGCTGTCGACCAGCACGAGTATGTGTTCACCGCCCGACCTTCAGGCCGGTCAGGTATTGCCGGTCGCCCTCACCCGTGAATGAACGTACCTGCATGTCCGATTCGAGCCGCTGTTCCTCCTCCAGCAGTCGCTTTCGCTCCTCTTCGAGACGCTCGATGTCGGACTGCAGCTTTTCGACACGCTCGATCTTGGCCAGTGTCTCCTGGTCATGCTTGGCGAGCTCGATTTTCAGTTTCTCGATCAATGCCGTGATTTGCGCGATCTGGCTCTGTGCCTGGACGCGTTCGTCATCGAGGTCCTCCATCGTATTCCTGGCCAGTACCAGGTCCTTGCGCGCTTCGAGTATCTCGTAGTCAAGTCGGGTCGTTTCGCCCATCAGCTCTTCGGGGGGTGCATCGGTATCGCGCGGCACTTGCGAATTGATAATCATGAAAAACAGGATGACGGCGCCGAAACCACAGCTCATGATGTCGAGAAACGACATGCTGATAACTTCCGCGCCGCGACGCTTACGCCTCATGACTCTCGTCCGTTGTAATCAATCGAAATTCAAATCCCGGCGTACCGATCCGCAGGGAGTCACCGACCTGAAGAACAGTAGACCCGTCAATTCGATGGCCGTTCAAAAACGTGCCGTAACGGCTGTGGTCCTCGACGATGCACTGGCCATTCGCAAGTCTCACCGTGCAGTGGCGGCGGGACAGGCCTGGCATCTCATCCTGCAGCGGTACAATTCTGCCCGAGTCATCGGGCTGCGAACCGAACAGCAACGGCGACTCGTTAATGCCGTAGGCGATATCGCCGTGCAGTACGTGCGTCGGCACGCCCGCGTGCTGCGCCTCGGACGCATCCGGTTCGAGGCGGATGGCGGACTGATCCCACGGCAGCTGTCGCAGCAGGCTGACGCCTTGCGATGAAGTGGCCTGGCAGCGGCATCGCGCCAGAGCACCACGTGCCGTAGCACCCGGCTCCAGGACATACACCTCGCCGCCGACTCTCGCCTTCAGCATCGCAGTGAGACCGGGCAAGCGCGCAACACGGTCAGTAACCTGCAGCGCAGGTGTCTCGTCGGCGCGGCACAGGGCGCGCAGGCGGTTCGCAATCTGCTGGTACCGCGGGGCAACGGCGCCGATCAGGCTCAATGATTCAATCTCCGCGTCATACGTCATTGATCCGGCCTCGAGCGACAGCGCAACCGTTTCGCTGCGGCCCGCTGCGGCCAGCCACCCGCCAAGACGGTCAAGCAACTGCTGTTCCGTTTCTGCCGTATGCAAGGGATCAAATCGCGATTGCTGTACGAAGGCTTCGGCAATCCCGGTTAACCACGTATCGAACAGAGCATAAATACCGAAATCCCCGAGCACCTCGGTACGCTCTGCCTGCACCTGCCCTGACTGCGAAAGCCGTGTCAGTGTCGTACTGTGCAGGCCGATATCGATGTGCACGAGCGCGGCGTCTCGATACTCGCGGCGCGTCGCGGCCACGGCCGAATCAACGAGCGCCATGACCGGTAGTTTCAGTTCCGCCGCAATACCGAGCAGCAGGCCGAGGGTGTCGGCATTCATGCTCGGCGGCACGGCTATGACGAGTTCGTCGATATCCGTTGCTGCGCTTTGCCAGAGATGCTCGAGTTGCGCGCTCACAAGATCGGCCGCCGACAAGCGGCTGAAAAGCTGCTCAGCGAGCGGTTCGACGGACAGTTCCGACCAGTAGCGATGCTGTACGCGCCGCGGGTTGATACGCGATGCGGCAAATGCTGGGTTGCCTGTTACCACGCCATCGTCACCCAGCAGCGCGACTCCCGGCTGCCGGTACAGGATCTGTTTCGCATCGAGCAGGACGATGCCGGCATCGTTGATGTGCAGGGCTGCACGGGACATCCGGTATTATTCCTCAGTCCGATTTCATGTGCCGGATCAGCTTGTCATTGGTGTAGCTCTCGCTATCGAACACCAGTCGCTCCTGCAGCAATTGCAGCTGATGCACGAGAAACATCAGGAAGATGCTGATCAGCAGGGCGATAAAGGTCGAGTTAAAGGCAACACCGAGACTCTGCGTGACGCCGGCGATATCGCCTTGCACGGCTTTGTCGGCCTGCGCGAGTGCTTCGCCGATACCGCGCACGGTGCCGATAAACCCGATCGATGGGATGGCCCATGAAATATAGCGAATCATCGACAGCTCGGACTCGAGCCTCTCGGCTTCCGATTCGAAGATGATATGCGTGCTGCTTGCAACATCCTGGATATTGCGCGTCGCGCGAAAACGCTGCAGTGCATTCAACAGCGCCCTCGGCAGCACCATGCGCTGCTGGTCGTCCGGCAACGCCTGCACCTGCCGCGCGAACTCGCGCGTATCCTCGGGCAGGATGCGCATGCCTTCGGCAACCGGGATAAGGTCCACATCGAGAAGGCGGCGCTCGTGCAGCGTGCCCACCGCCTTGTAACCCATGATTGCGAGCGCCCAGAACATCAGGATGAAACAGGCTTCCTGCTCGAAGTCCTTGATCAGCACCCACGTGGATCGCTCCCGGACATAGTCCGGGTTCTGCTCAAGCTCGATGGCCTGCTGCTCTATGACTTGCGCGGCATTTGGCCTTACCACGGAGACGTAAATCGCGTGCACAACGATAATCGCGATGATCAGCGCGAACAGCTGGAATACGAATTCTACCGGTATGTTTTTCTTGTTCATGCGGCGGGAGTCCTGGTGGTTATTGCGCGAAGCGGGTCAGATGTCGATCGGAAACGGAATCGCTTCATCAACGGGAATCTCCTCGGAGGGAATAAAGTCGTCTTCGTCTTCCTCATAGACCTGCTCGTCAAGATCAGAGTCATCGATCACCTCATCATCGGCTGCACCGTCATCGTTCGTGGCATCGTCGTCAGCACTGTCGGCCGCCTCGTCGCCCCCGGGCTCCGGCAGCTCGCCGGCCACTTCACCTTCGGTATCGGGCGGCTCCTCGCTGGCCTGGTCCTGGGCCAGCACAGGCCAATGCAGCATCAAGGCAGCGATCAGCGCCAATTTGTATCCAGCGTACTTCGTCATGTTGGTGTCCGGAGATATCTTGTGGGTATTGGACCACGCAGGACAGGAAAAATCCCTGTCATTCACTCCGCATTGCGGGCGATCCGGAAGCCGACATCCATGCGGGGCGTCGTTCCGAAGTCACGATAGCTCAACCTGAGTTCGGTAACGCCGGCATGCCGCCAGCTCGAACCACGAATGACGTGGTGCGCGCCACGCGCCGGACCGGTTGGATCGACGACAGCGTCGGTCTGGCCGGGCGTCGGGACCGCATAGTAGTCCTGCACCCATTCGGCGACATTGCCGCCGCCGTCGTGAATGCCGAGCGCGTTGGCCGGAAAACTGCCCACCGGCGCCGTCGACGTATAGCCGTCGTTGTAGCCGGGCAGCACCGTCGGCACGAGCTCGGCCGCGGACTGGTCCGCGTAGTTGCCACTGTCGCGTGTTGGCGGCATGCGGTTGCCCCACGGGAATACCGTAGCTTCCGCGCGACCCTGGAACCGGATGGCCAAAGCCCACTCTGCCTCGGTCGGCAGCCGGTATCCGTTCGGCACGGGCTTCACCGGTTCCCACTGTTCGAAGCGTTTGCGATAGGCGGGCGTCAACCCCTCCTGCGCGCTCAGCCAATTGCAGTACTCGATGGCATCCGCCCAGCTGACATTTGCCACCGGGTTGCGATTGCCGGACAACGATGCATGCACATCGCCACCCGAGTTGTGATCACTCCTGAAGCGATGGAACTCGGTGTTGGTCACTTCATGAACACCAATATAAAAAGGCTGTGTCACCTCAACGGGAACCAACACTTCGTTGGCGCGCCGGCCCTGCTCACTGCGAGATGCGCCCATGACGAAGCTTCCTGGTTCAACGCGGCGCATCTGCTGCTCCTGTGTATTGGTCACAGTCGTCGCACGCTGCGCCGCCGGACTTCCTCGTCGGACGGCAACCGGACCTGGACGGTCTGCGCATAGCCTGGCCGCGGCGTAATGCCCCGGGCAAACGTCTGGTAACCGTCCTTGCGCACCTCGAGTTCATGCGGCGACGACGGTAGCTGCAAGGTCATCGTGCCGCTGCCGCGCGAACGCCCATTGACGTAGATGATGGCGTCTTCCGGCGCAACATCAATCGTGACCGCACCGACCCGCGCCGACAGGTCGACCGTAATGGCTTCCGATGCGGCAGCCCCCAGCCGCACCTGGCGCGTCGTCGACCCGTAACCGGCTTTTGACAGGCCGATGCGGTAATCGACATCCGGCGACAGCGCCAGGCGCACCGGCGACTGGCCCCGATACCGGCCGTTCACCGTTACGTTTGCGCCCAGCGGGATTGAGTTGACCTGCAGTTGCGCATTGGCCGGCTGCAGGCGGATCGCCGGCAGTTCCTGCGGCTCGTTTGCAACCGCGTCGACGACGCCGTCCCGAGGCACTGAACCCTTCCTTCACGACGGTCAGGTCGTGACTGCCCTCCATCAGGCGCAATGTTGCCGGCGTTTCGCCGAGCCGTTCCTCACCCCGGTAGATCGCGGCGCCCTCAGGCTCCGAGACGATCTCGACAGGCGCCCAGCGCGGCACCAGTTGCACGTCCAGCAGTTGCGCAAGATCGAGGCCCGGCACCGCCAGGTTGTGCCGGTATGGCAGGTAACCTTCGGCCGTAACAGTGACGGTGTGTGTGCCGGGTTCGAGTTCCAGCGGGCCATACGGCGCCTGCCCAACGAGCGTCTGGTCGACCGTGACGAGGGCATTCTGCGGCGGATCGGTGACGACTGTGAGGCGGCCGGGCTGCCGTCGCATTTCGATTCTGAGCGTGCGGCTCGGTGCGTCACCGACCCGGAACGTCTGGTCGACATCGTAGTAGCCGCGCTTCCTGGCATGCACCGTGCATTCGCCCTTGCGCAGCAACAACCGGTCGCCGAGCGGCAGGCGGAACCAGCCGCCGGACACCGATACGTCGTCCGCGCCTCCCGGCTGGACGTCAAACTGGATCGACTTGGACGTAAACAGCAGCCACGAGCCTGCCGCCAGCAATACCAGGGCAGCGACCACCGCAGTTTGCCAGCGCCAGACCACGGCCGGCCGCGGCGCGGGCTGCACGTCGGCCGCACGCCGGAATGCCTGCGGTGCGAATCTGTCCTCACCGGATTGCGACGCGCCGGGCAACTGGGCGGCTGCGTGACGTAGGCGCTGTCCTCGAGGCGCACAGCGAGGCGCAGGATGTTGCCGTCGAAGGCGATCTCGATACGCGTGCCGAAAAATTCGAGGACATCGCCATCCGCCAGCCGGCGCGATGCCCTGAGCGGCTGGCCGTTGATCTGTATCGTGCCGTTGCGGCCGGTCGGCTGGACAAACGGGTCACCGTCGAGTTCGTCCAGGAACGCAACCACTCCACTGCCCGGACCCGGGAGACGCAAATCGGATTCGCTGCCGGTGCCAATGCCAAGCGGCAATTCGGCCGGCGCCAGACTGCGTTCACCCTCTGCGTCATGGATGATGACCTGCTTGAATTTCAAATGGGTTCCTCGCACTCCACGACAATCGGTTCTATATCGACCTCCGGCGCGACCCGGAATTCAAGTCGCACATCACGATACCCCGGGCGGCTGCCGACCGCGACATAAGTGCCGGGGCGAAGATCCAGTTGCCGATTCTCGAAAGTGCCGAGTTTGCCGACCTGGAAGATGGATACGTGCGTCTTGTTGTCCGACACCAGCTCGACCGTCAGCGGCGTCGCCGCACGTTTCAGCAGGCGTGAAAGCTGCTCTTTCTGATCGTCGAGGCGCGGACCGGCCGGCGTGATACGCGACATCGCCAGCAACAGATCGGTCGCCGCCTGCATCGTCCGCGGCTGGCTCAGCGAATCCGGCTCTTCGATGAACTGCTGCAGGCGGCTGTGCAATGCCGCACGTTCGCTCGCCAATTGCAGACCTTCCTTGGCAAATTGCAGATCCGGGTCTACCGCCAGCGCTTCACGGTAGGTGTCGACCGCGGCTTCCCATTGTTCGTTGTCGACCTGCGACGCCGCCCGCGCTTCCAGGCTACGTATGCGTGCCAGCCGTTCCTCCTGGTCCACCTGCAGCAGCCCATCGACCGGCTGCTGCGAGCCGGACTTGAGGGACTTCGCGGCATTGAACGCCGCGCGTGCACTGTCGAGTGCGCCGCTCGCCAATGCGTCGAAACCTTCCGTCATCAACTGCTCGAAGCGAAGATTGACGATCGCCACTTCAACGCGATCGAGCGCATCAGCCGCCGGTTGCCAGGCTGGGTCGAGCTCAAGTGCGTTTTCAAACGCGCGGCGTGCGGCCGCGAGTTCCAGGACTTTTTCGAATTCCAGTCCGCGCTCGGTAAGCGCCAGTACGTCTTCAAGATTTCGTGCGCGTTCAAGCCCCTGCTCTGCCGCCGCGTTGCCAGGCGTAATAGTGACTGCGAGGTCGTACAGCCGTATTGCCTCGCGAAAATCGCGCGCTTCAAAAGCCGCGCGGGCCTCGCCGAGTGCGCGCCGGAATTCGTCATCGATGCGGTCGAAAAACGGTTCGAGCATGCGCGAGGCCGCACTGTAGCGATCATGAGCCGATTCATAATTCTTCGCGAGGTACGCTTCGTCACCGGCGGCGTAGCGGTCGACGGCATCGAGGTATTCCTGCCCGCCCCAGCGTTCGATGCCGCGATAGCGCAGTCGTTCGAGCCGCGACAGCAGGTCACCCAGTGCCTTGTCGGTCCGTGCTTTCAACGCACCGACGGATGCGCCACCGGCGGGACCGATATTCTCGCTGAACCCGGCAACATCGTCGCCGGGCAGCGGAGCGATCGACTGGTTTGACGACACATCGGGCCGGGCCGAAGCCGCATCGTCGCCGGCATCGCCTGTGCTACCTTGTTCGTCACTTGCAGCTGTTGCGGCAGCGGTCCCGTCCGTCGCATCAGCGGCCGTGGGCACATCGTCCGTAGCCGGTGGTTCCACGGCATCGGGCAGCAGGAAAACCACGCCGAATACCGCCAGCAGCAGCACGGCCAGTCCGGCACCGACGACGGACGGCGACAGTCCGCGCGTGGGTCGGCTCGCCACCGGTGCCGCCGCCGCCGATGCGCCTGTCATCCGCCCTGGACGGATTGATTCGACGGCAACCGGGTCCAGCGTTTCGTTCACCGCCGATGACTTTGGGAGCGCGGCAACGCCGGGCGCAAAACCCGCGTCCGCGAGGCGCTGCGACACTGTCTCTGCATCCGGACGGTCGGACGCCTCTTCGGCCAGCATGTCATTGATCAGCCGGCTCAGGCTGCCAGGCAGCTTCTCGCCATTGGCGCCGGTATCGGCGGAGCGGTGCCCCTCGGTGGCATCCCGGTAATGACCTCGTGCATCAGCACGCCGAGCGCGAAAATGTCATCGGCGGCACGTGCCGGTTCACCGCGCCGCTGCTCTGGACTTTGCGCCGCCGGCGTGCCGCCGCCGCGCGGGGCGTCGGCACCCGTGCGCTGTGCAACGCCGAAGTCGATCAGGTAGGGCGCACCGCGCCGGTCGAACATGACATTGGCAGCCGTGACGTCGCGGTGAACGATGCCCTTGCCATGGGCGTAACGAAGCGCATCGGCAATCAAGCCGAATGGCCGCAACTGTGTCTCGAGCGGCTGGCCGGTAAGGTCGGAAATTGGCGGGCCGTCCAGGTACTGCAGGCTGAAGTAAGGGCCGTCTTCATCTTCGTGGTATTCGAATACCCGCACGATATGCGCGTGCATCAGGCGGCTTGCGAGGCGCCACTCGGCGTGGAACTGATCCCGGCGGCGGGAATCCGTAGCAAGCTCGGCCTGCAGGAACTTCAGCACAACGCGGCCGCCGGTCTGGCGGTCATTCGCCAGCCAGGTTTCCGACATGCCACCACGGCCCAGCCGCCGAATCAGCGTGTATCGATCGGCCAGCCGCGTACCTTCATTCAGGACCCGCATGATGGAGCAGGCGGCGCTCAGTCGCCGGTCGGCGCTGACCTGGCAGGCACACCCACATCAATTGCTTCCGAGAAACCCGTTTCAAGCTCGTAGATGTCCTTCAGCAGTTTGCGCCAGCTTTCGTATTGCGCTTCGGCGGTGCCGGTGAGGCGCCGGGACTGGCCCTCAACCTGCACCGTCAGCGGAGCCGCCTCGGCGATAAAGGATTCGGACAACTCGCGGATGTCTTCGCGATAGATGTCGGCTGACTGGCGCAATTGCCAGGCGCTGATGATTGTATCGATACCGCGGTCGATACCCACCGACTGGATAATGCGCTTGGTCCGGCGGCCGGCGCGGCTGGAACTGTTGGTATTCATGTTGACGGAACTGGCGACGACGACGACGCCCATCAGTGCGCGCATTGTCGCCGAGCGCTTGGTCTGGCGGATATTGACGGCATTTTCGCGGGCTTTTTTGCGCCAGCCCTCGTAGGGAATCGCAACACCATAATAGAAATTGGCGTAGTGCTCATTCAGCGTATCGATGACCAGGCGGTCGCGTTCACGAATCTGCCGCAGCCGGTCGGCCATCGGGTCGTTTTGTGCCGGCAGGCGAACGAGCGACACCCTGCCGTCTTCATCGGTCTCGATATAATCGCCGTAGGCGGCCGGTGCCATGTCGGCAAAAAAGGTCATTTCGGATACCTGGCGAATGCGCTGCACATCTTTCGGTGTCAGCGTCGCGATGTACGCTTGCAGGTCATTAGCCAGGTCATTGAAGACCTTCTGGTACGGGTCCGTGCTGCGGTCGCGGCCGCTGGTATAGGAACGGAATCCGGTTTGTGCTTCATAACGGCGCGTGAACCACTCGCGGCCGGTTGCATCTTCGGCCCTGATCGAGAGCTCGACGAATTCACCGTCGGAACGTTCGATCTCGCCCGTCAGGATGACGTCGGTCGCGACGTCACGCGACGGGATCACGCGTACGGCACCCCAGAACCCGGTGCCCTGCAGCGTTTGCTTGATGTGGTACGGCAGGTAGCGCGCTTCGGCGCGGCGTACTTCTTCGTAAACACCCGTTTTCTCGGGGTTGTTATCGTCCGGAACCCCGGCATCGAAATTGATGATACCGACATCCAGTAACAGGTTTTCAGCGATATCCTGCTCCGCCATCGCGAGCTCGGTCTGCTCCGCCGTGATGACCTCCGATACCGTGCAGCCGGAACAGGCCAGCAGGCCGGCAAGCAGCAATAACGGGTTGCCGCCAAGCGTCGATCGTATCGTCATATCACCTTGTACCCGATGCAATTCGATCAGAGTTGATTATAGCGCCGGTATTCCTCCCAGAGCCGCTCCCGCAGTTTCGGGTCGTCTTCCGACAGTGCTGCCTCCCGCAACTGCTTCGCGACGATGTCTTCACTGACGAGTGCCGGAATATCGTCCGGTGTCCGCGCCGCGACTTCCTCTTCGCTCATACCCTCCATCGACGGCGGCGTGCGGCTTTGACCCGCACCGGGTGGCGTCGCAACCTCGCCGGTTCCACGCATTCCTTCCTGCTTCCCAAGTCCGACCGTGGCGCCACCACCGCCGCCGCCCGGTCCGCCGCCAAAGCCTTCCGTATCCCGGCTGACGGTTGAAATTTCTCGCTGCTCCTCGGCCAGGACTTCGTCAAAGCCTCCTACCGACTCCTCCAGCTCGCCCTCCAGCCGCGCCTTGCGCTCTGCTTCGGTTTCGCCAGGGTACTGGCCTACACCGCCGGCTCCGCCTTCGCAGTTGCCGTCCTGCTCCATGCCGCCGACGCCGCCGGGCAGATTGCTGCCGCCGCAGTTGCTGTCACCGCCTGCACTGCCACCGGCCGCACCGCCACCGCCACCGGGCATCTGGCCGCCGAGGCCGCGCACTCCGCCGCCGCCGGCACCACCACCGCCGCCGCCACCACCGGCAGCACCACCACCAGCAGCACCACCGGACGAACCGCCTGCCGCGCCGCCCGACGAACCACCCGGCATGCCACCCGATGATCCGCCGGCGGACCCGCCGCCCGACGAACCCCCGGGCATTCCGCCACCGGAAGAGCCGCCCGGCATGCCGCCGCCCGACGAACCTCCGGGCATGCCGCCGCCGGAAGAACCACCTGGCATGCCACCGCCGGAAGAACCGCCTGGCATGCCACCGCCGGAAGAGCCGCCCGGCATACCGCCGCCACCGCCTGGCATTCCGCCGCCGGGAATGCTGGTGCCGCCACCGGCGCCGCCGACGGTGGTGCCGCCAGAGCCAACCGAAACGGCACAGCCACCGGCGACGACCGCCATTGCGGTGATCATCACGATCGCTGCGATGTGCATGAGCGTTGTTTGTCTGCGGGTGTGCATGAGTTCGCGCCTCACGTGACGTCGTGTGTGTGGCCTGCGCCGGCGAAATTTTGCGGGCAAACCGCCCGGCCAGCAGTCTTTGGGGGTTTGGATCGCATCAGCGGCGGGTAAGTTCCATTCGCGCTTGCGCGATCGCACGGTCGAAACCTGTCCTGACTGACCTTAATACGCACAGACGGCGCCCGCAACAGGCGTTTGCAGGTGCCGCCCGTGGCGAGCGGGAGTTCGGTAAAGGCGCCCGGAATCAGTGCCCTGTGGGCAAGATTCCCGCACAGCATACCGCTGCCCGGGCATCCGCGAAGCAGGAAGATATCCGCACGATCAGGCCTGTGCCGCGGACTGCGCAGACTTCGCTGGCGGCGGCCGGCGGAACAGGATCAGCGACAGGTCGTCCGGCTTGCTTGGCATCGTCCTCGACTCGTTTGTCATGCGCCGCGCGGCCAGGTTGGTCAGTGCATCGACCGATTTCCCGAGCGGACCCTTGCGAATCAATTCGATGATTTCATGCAGATGAATATTATCTGTCAGTCCATCCGTGGCCAGAAGTATCGTGTCCCGCGCATGCAAGTCGATCGTTCCACCCATGTCGATACGCATATCGGCGGAACCGAGGTAATTGGACACGAGATGCCGCTCAGCGTGATGCAGGGCCTCGCGCTGGTCGAGAAACCCCGCCTCTACGGCGAAGCCCGTTGGCGAGTGCGCCATCGTCTGCGCCCGGACACGGCCGCGCTGCCCGACAACGAGCGCCTCGGAGTCACCAATCTGGTAGGAACGCGCCGTCATTCCCTCTACGGCAACGACGGTCAGTGTGGTCGCAGAGCCGTTGCCGATGTCGCGCACGGCCTGGTTGGCCGCTTCGATGCCATCAAGTATCGCGGTTCGCAGCGCCGTATTGTCGTCCAGTGAGCGCGTAAGCGACCGCTCCAGTTCCGCCACGGCGGTTACCGACGCACGCTTGCCCCCGGGCAATCCGCCGGCGCCGTCGGCCACCATCATGACCGCGGCATCGTCACCGTAGGCCATCGCGCCGACGGTGTCCTCGTTATCCGTGTCCTTGTCCGGCGCGCGGCTCGTATAGGCGATCATCGTGCCGCCGGCGAGCGACAACGTGAGTCTGTCGGGCGCGGATGCTCCATCCAGTATTGCCATCTCTGCGTTCGACATACTCAACTGCTCCCGTCGGCGTCCACTCGACTACTCGTGCTGCACCGGTTCACGGCACCATGCGCAATAATTCCAGAATTCGCCGACGATGCCCCACTTGCAGGCAGAGCAGCTGTCCTTGCTTCCCGGAATCTTCCAGGGCCGCTTGACCTTCGCGCGGCACCACGGGCAATAACGCATGAACGGCATCAGCGGCTGGCGGCAACGCCGGTTGGCGCAGTGGCTCGTATAGCGCTTGTCGGAATAAGTGCGGTTGGTTTCGGCTTCGAAGCCCGGGCCATAGCACCAGGCGCAGTAATCCCAGTCGAGCTTGACACCCCGTTCGCAACGCGGGCAGTGCGCAGGCATGCGCGTTTCGGCGCCGCGTGCCGGATTGCCGAAACCGCACCATGGGCAGGCCTGCATGCTTTCGGCAACCGGCCCCTCGCAGCGGCGGCACTGGTGCCGTGTATCGAGCGCATTGCGAAAGCGCCGCTGGAACTCGCGCCAACGCACGCGCCGCCACGATACGCCGGAAGTCGTTGACGCGCGTGAACCGCTTTTGCGCTGGCGGCGCGCGCGGCTTTGCAATTCATCGAAGGCGTTGTACATCTGGATCGCGTCGTCGTAGCGATCTTCCGGGTCGAGGCGAATCGCCTTTTTCAGGAATTCTGCAAATTCCGGACGAAAGCGCGCCTGCAGGCGATCGTGACCGACCATCGGCCACGTGAAGGGCCATTCCGGCAGTTTTCCCGAACACATGCGGTACGGCACAAGCCCGACCGAAAACACATCGGACTGGAACTTCGGCCGGCCCATGGCCTGCTCCGGCGCGATGTAGTCGATCGTGCCTGACCCGGATGCTTTCAGCGTGCGCAGGCTGATTTTCGCGAAACCGAAATCGGCCAGCTTCAGCACATTGTGCGGGAACAGTATGTAGTTCTCGGGCTTGATGTCGCAGTGGATGATGTTGTGCTCGTGGGCATGTGCGAGCGCTGCCAGCGCCTGTTCGGCCAGTGCCAGCGCACGTGCCGTCGAAATACGGCGCTCGAGGCGGTCCGCCAGCGATTCCTCGCCGAGGTCCATCGCGATGACAAAGTAGTCATCGATATAACTGGCGTTCTGGACGCTCAGAATATTCGGATGCTGGAGGCGCGTCGCTACCTGCACCTCGTGCAGGAAGTCTTCATGACTGATATCGCGGCCGGACCGCGGGATCTTGAGCGCGACACGCGATTTGTGAATCGTGTCGAACGCCTTGTAGACATCCGCCAGCGGGCCGGAGGATATGCGGCCGAGTATGCGGTACTTACCGAGCTTCTGCCGGGCTCTTAGCAATGTTGTCCTGTTCCCTGGTTGCGCGCCGGTTGCCGCGTCAAGCGATTTCAAACAGGCCCGCGGCACCCATGCCACCGCCAACACACATCGTACACACGACATACTTCGCGTTGCGCCGCTTTCCCTCGATCAACGCCTGTCCCACCATGCGCGCACCCGACATGCCGTACGGATGGCCGATGGAAATCGAGCCGCCGTTGACGTTCAGGATCTCGTCCGGGATGCCCAGCTTGTCACGGCAGTAGATAACCTGCACGGCAAACGCTTCGTTGAGTTCCCACAGGCCGATATCATCCATGCTCAGGCCCGCTGCTTTCAACAGCTTCGGCACGGCGAAAACCGGGCCAATGCCCATTTCGTCCGGCTTGGTCCCGGCGACGGCCATGCCGCGATAGATGCCCAGCGGTTCGAGCCCCTGCTTTTCAGCGATCCGGCTGTCCATGATGACAGCGGCGGACGATCCATCGGACAGTTGGCTGGCGTTACCGGCCGTGATGCGCCCGCCTTCGAACACCGGCTTCAGCCCGTTCAGCGCCTCAAGCGTTGTCTCCGGCCGGTCGCCTTCGTCACGCTCGATCGTCACATCCTTGAAGGAGATCTCCTTGGTCTCCTTGTCCATCACACCCTGCTTCGCGCTTACAGCAACAATCTCGTCGTCGAAGCGTCCGGCTGACTGCGCAGCGGCCGTCCGCTGCTGGCTCTGCAGCGCGTACTCATCCTGCCGGTCCCGGTCGATGCTGTAACGCTTGCCGACTACCTCGGCCGTTTCCAGCATGCTCATGTATATATGCGGCGCTGCCTGCATCGCCTTCTGGTCCTGGATGCGATGGCGATTGTAGTGCTCGTTCTGCACGAGGCTGATCGACTCGAGACCGCCGCCGACAACGATGTCCATGCCGTCCAGCACGACCTGCTTCGCGGCGGTTGCGATCGCCATCATGCCCGACGAGCATTGTCGATCAATAGTCATGCCGGACACGGTGACCGGCAGGCCCGCCGCGACCGCGGCCTGTCTTGCTACGTTCTGTCCGGTGGTGCCCTGCTGCATCGCGCACCCCATGATGACATCCTCGATGCGAGCCGGATCCACGCCGGCGCGACGCACGGCTTCGCGTATCGAATGCGACGCAAGCGTAGCTCCTTCCGTGTTGTTGAATACGCCCTTGTAGGCGCGGCCGATCGGCGTACGCGCCGTCGCAACGATTACCGCTTCTCTCACTGTTCTCTCCAGCAGGCCCGCGATTGTCCAACAATCGCCCTGCAATTATTATCCACTGATCTTTATACCGAGTTCCGAGGCCGCCTTGGCGACAAACTTCATCGTCTGCTCGCCGCCGGCCTGCAACTCCTGCTGCCCGTCGGTATCGGCAATTTTCTTCCAGGCGGCGGCGACGTGCTCCGCATCGCGCTCGCCCTCGTGCAGGAACACACCGGGCGTTTCCTGGATCACGACTTTCGCGAAGACGCCGGCACCGGCGCCGATGATCTGCCGCGTCGGTGCCTCGTCGCTGGCCATGAATATGACGGCCGGCGTCACCGACTCCGGCTGCAGCAGTTTCAGCACATCCTCCGTCATCAGGTCTTCCGTCATGCGCGTCGCCGCGATTGGCGCCAGCGAATTGACGTGGATGCCATATTTCTGGCCCTCGAGCGCCAGTGAATTCATGAACCCGACCAGCGCCATCTTGGCCGAACCGTAGTTCGTCTGGCCGAAATTACCGTAGATACCGCTCGATGACGACGTCATGACGATGCGCCCGTACTGCTGCTCGCGCATCAGTTCCCATACGGCCTTGGTGCAATTGACCGAGCCGTACAGGTGCACGTCGACCACGGTGCGGAAGTCGTCCAGTTCCATCTTGGCGAACGTCTTGTCGCGCAGGATGCCGGCGTTATTGACGAGCACGTCGACGCGGCCCCATTTGTCGACGGCAGCGCGCACCATCGCTTCGACCTGCGTGAAGTCCACGACATTCGCGCCGTTCGCCATCGCCTCGCCGCCCTCGGCTTCGATTTCACTGACGACACGTTCGGCCGCTTCGCTCGAACCGCCGGTCCCGTCCCGGGCGCCACCAAAGTCATTGACCACGACGCGGGCACCACGGCGCGCAAACTCATGCGCATGACAGCGGCCAAGGCCGTTGCCGGCACCGGTTACAATTACCACTTTATCGTCAAAACGTATTGCCACAGCCTGTATCCTTTTACTGTCCTTACTCGCAGATGAACATCGTCAGTATTTCGGCGATCAATGCCGGGTTTTCCTCGCCCTTGATATCGATGGTAACGCGGGTCTTGATCAATATCTGTCCGGGTTTTTTCTCGCGTACTTCAGCAAGAACGGCCCGGCCCCGCAATTCGCTGTTGACCTTGACGGGCTGCACGAACCGCATCTTGTCCGAGCCATAGTTGATCACCATCGTTGCGCCCTCCGGCGCAATGCCTGCTTCCCCGAGAAAATGGGAAATGAGCGACATCGTCAGGTAACCGTGCGCGATCGTACTACCGAACGGCGTCTTTGCCGCGCGTTCTTCGTCGATATGAATGAACTGGTGATCAAGCGTGGCATCGGCGAAGGTGTTGATCTGCTGCTGGTCGACCCGGAGCCAGCCAGAAGGTGTCAGCGTCTTGTCCACGTAGCTCGCCAGCTGGTCCTTAGGCACCGTCAGCATCATCGTCTCCGCGCTCTGAAAGGCGCAGTGTAGCCGAATCCCGCTCCGGATGCTGTACTGCAACAAACGCTGCAGGCGTGGTTTCCCGGCGGTGGCAGACACAGGATGGTCATCAAAACGTAAGACGGCCGTCAAGATCGCGGCTTACCGTGCGCCGCGCATGCATAACTGCTGAACATAGAGGACCAGCACGATGACAACGCACTGGCTGCCTGAGGCAGACCCACGCCCCGACGGACCGGAGTTCACATTGCGGCTCGCGGAGGAACGTGCGGCACTGCTGGCACGCTACTGGGACGACCGTGAATCGAAAGAAGCAAACCTGGCCGTCATCGAATGGTGGCTGCGTCAAACCGAAAAGGACGTCCGGACCTGATCCGTCAAACCGTCAATGCAGTCGTCGCAAGAATCGACCCGATTACAGCCCCTGCAATGACGTCAGAAGGATAGTGCAACCCGAGCACCACCCGCGACACCGCAATCAACAGCGCCAGCGGCACCACGATAAAGGCCAGCCAGGGGTCGAACGCCGTAAAAAGAATCGTAAAACTCACCGCGTGCAACGTATGCCCGGAAGGAAAGCTGTATCGGTCCAGCGGTGCGGTACCGCATATGATGCCGGCATTGGTGATGTAAGGCCGCTCACGGACGAGGCGGTTCTTCAGCACCCGGTAGAGCGCGATACCGGCAACAGCGGTTGCCAGCGCCCTGGCGACGAAAAGGGGAGCGTCATCACGACCGCTAAGGAGACACGCGACGGCGAGGAAGATCCAGCAGCCGCCGTCGCCTGCCTTGCTGACAGCGGTGAAAAACGGCCGGACGCCGCGCGCCCTCGATAGCCGGTTGACGCGCAGACACAGCTTGATTTCATGGTTATCGAAGTAGTTGATCAGGGCGGACATCGCTGCCTCCCGACGTTACGGCAATTCGATACGGGGATAGTGCCAAGGTTGCGCTACAGGCGAATGACGCTGCCGTGACAATCGGGTGAAATGACGATGACCGATATCATCGTTCTGTCATCGCTGTGTAACAGCGCGTACATGAGCGGGGACGACCATAGCGCGCTATGCGAATCGCAATTGCCACGGATGCCTGGCGGCCGCAGGTCAACGGCGTCGTAACGACACTCGGGCACATTCGGGACGAGCTCGAGCGAATGGGCCATGAGGTGCTGATGATCACGCCGGAAGGCCGTCGCAGTGTGCCGTGCCCGACTTACCCGGAAATCCGCCTTGCCTTTTTTCAACGCCGCCGGATCGCGCGCGAGCTTGCGGCATTCAGGCCGGACTGCATTCACATTGCAACGGAGGGGCCGCTCGGATTGGCGACGCGGGCATGCTGCCGCAGACTGAAAGTGCCGTTTACCACTTCGTATCACACGCGTTTCGCCGAGTACGTCAGGGCACGGGCGCCAATCCCGCTGGCATGGTCCTATGCATTCCTGCGCTGGTTCCACGGCGGCGCGGAACGCACACTGGTGCCGACAGCCGCGGTCAAAAAAGAACTCGGGCAACGACGTGTCAGGAATGTCTGCCTGTGGACCCGCGGTGTCGACACCCGCGTTTTCAACGCGGAAAACCGCATCCACTATGACCTGCCACGGCCGATCTGGATCAACGTCGGACGGGTGTCGGTCGAGAAAAACATTGCTGCGTTTCTCGCGCTCGACCTGCCGGGCAGCAAGGTTATCGTCGGCGACGGGCCGGATCGCGAAAAACTCGAACAACAGTATCCGGACTGCTACTTTGCGGGCTACCGCTTCGGCGCCGACCTCGCTGCCCACCTTGCCGGTGCCGACGTATTTGTTTTCCCGAGCCTTACCGACACATTCGGGCTTGTCATGCTTGAGGCAATGGCATGCGGCCTGCCGGTGGCGGCATTTCCGGTCACCGGGCCGATCGACGTAGTCCAGCAGGGCATAACCGGCGTCATGCGAGACGACCTGGCACAGGCATGCCGGTCGGCGCTCTTCGTGAAGCCTGCCACCTGCCGGCGCTACGCCGAAACGCGCAGCTGGAGAAGCTCCGCGGAGGAATTTCTTGAGCAGTTGTCGCCAACCCGGGAAGCCGTGGCCGATCGCGGCTCAGTCGGTCGTGCGTACCCGTGACACGGCGTCGAGCCAGCCGCGGTAGAGCGCTTCCCTCTGTGTGGCCGGCATGTCGGGTTCGAACAACGCGTCCCGCTGCCACAGCGCCGCAATCGCATCGAACGAGTCATAGAGGCCGGCGGACAGTCCGGCGATATACGCCGCGCCAAGCACAGTAGACTCAACATTGACCGGGCGCTCGACGGTGATGCCGAGTATTCCAGCGAGGAAGCGGAGAAACCAGTCGTTCGCGACCATGCCGCCGTCAACGCGCAGGATCGCGGGCTCGATTCCATCGGCCGCCATGGCCTCCATCAGGTCGCGCGTCTGGTATGCAATCGCCTGCAGCGTCGCTGTGACGATTTCATCGCCGGTGCTGTCGCGTGACAGGCCGAGTATTGCGCCGCGTGCATCGGCATCCCAGTAAGGCGCCCCGAGTCCGGCAAACGCCGGCACGACGTGGATGTTTTCAATAACGCCAGTACGCTCCGCGATCGTCTCGGTTGCTGGCGCCGATTCAACCAGTCGCAGTTCATCGCGCAGCCATTGAACGGCCGAACCGGCGACGAACAGGCTGCCCTCGAGGGCATAGCGTGACCGTGCCGTGCAGGCGCCAAGCGACCGTTGTCAGCAGCCGGTGCTGCGATGTCAGTGCGTCTCTGCCGGTGTTCGAAATGACGAAGCAACCGGTGCCGTAGGTGCTCTTGATCATGCCGCGCGCAAAACCTGCCTGCCCCGCCAGTGCTGCCTGCTGGTCACCCAGCATGGCTCGAATGGGGATCGACCGGCCTGTGACCTCAGTGTCCGTGCTACCGAAATCGGCGGCGCAATCCCGTACTTCGGGCAGCAGGGACTTCGGGATCTTGAACAGCCGCAACAGTTCATCATCCCATTCCTGCGTGTGGATGTTGAACAGCATCGTGCGTGAGGCGTTGCTGGCATCAGTCGCATGCACCTTGCCGCCGGTCAGGCGCCACAGCAGGAAGCAGTCGATGGTGCCGAAGGCAAGTTTGCCGGCTTCCGCCTGCTTCCGCGCACCACTGACGTTGTCGAGCAGCCAGGCGAGTTTCGTTGCCGAGAAATACGGGTCGAGCCGCAGGCCGGTCTTTGCGATCACGGCCTCCTCGGCACCGTCTTTGCGCAGCGTGGCGCAATGGGACGCCGTACGGCGGTCCTGCCAGACGATGGCGTTGTGGATGCATTTGCCGGTGTCGCGGTCCCAGACCAGGGTTGTTTCGCGCTGGTTGGTGATGCCGAGGGCCATGATGCCGGCCGCGGCGTCGCCCGCACTATCGAGTGCTTTTTTTGTCACGTCCACGACGGACGACCAGATGGCTTCCGGATCGTGTTCCACCCAACCGGGTTTCGGATAGTGCTGTGGAAACTCCTGCTGTGCGGTACTGACGACGGCCGCGCGGTCATCGAACACGATACTGCGGCTGCTGCTCGTGCCCTGGTCGATCGCCAGCAGGTGGTCACTCATTAAAGTAGTCCCCGCCATGGAAAATCGGTTTTTTGATCAGCATCTTCTTGCCGAACTCGTCCGGCCGCCGGAAATCCCCCTGCTCCCCGACAAATTCGCCGAGCGCCTCCAGCGTTTCGGCGGGCCACGCACTGACCCGCCGCGTTCTCAGGTCAACATGCAGGTTCATCCACTCAGCCGTCGCCGCCAAATAGTGTTCGCCTGCATGGTACATGCGCTGGAACTGGTGAATGCGCTTCGCATCGTAAGCGGCAATCTGGCTCGTAACGATATACGGCTCGGCTTCCTTGAGCTCGCGCTGCCACGTCACATGACATTCGACGGCGAACGTCGATCCGGCCGTCTCCCGGATGTAGTCATCGGTTATGCCGAGGCGCGCCCACAGATCGTCGACTGCGCGGTCGAATGCCAGCACGTAGTAGGCCACGTTCATGTGGCCGTTGACGTCGATCCATTCCGGTTGGACGACGCCCTCGGTGACTGTTGGTCCGATGCATTTATCCTGACTCATGCGTTCCCCTGCCACGTCTTGCCACGTCCGGTCATTCTTCGGCCAATGCCGGAATACCACGGAAGTGCTCCAGCGCCTGCGGATTGGCCATTGCATCGGTGTTTTTCACCGGCTCACCGTGCACAACGGCACGCACTGCGAGCTCGACAATCTTGCCGCTGATGGTGCGCGGAATTTCGGGTACGTCGATAATCTTGGCGGGAACGTGCCGTGGCGTCGTGTTGTCCCGAATGACCTTTCTTATTTTTATCCGAAGGTCATCGTCCAGTTGCACGCCGTCGCGAAGAACGACGAACAGCACGACACGAACGTCGTCGTCCCATTGCTGGCCGATTGCGATGCTTTCGATTACCTCGTCGAGCTTTTCTACCTGCCGATAGATCTCTGCCGTACCGATACGCACACCGCCCGGATTGAGCACGGCATCGGATCGTCCGTGGATAATCATGCCGCCGCTGGCGGTGATCTCGGCATGGTCGCCATGCGCCCACACGCCCGGGAATCGTTCGAAGTACGCTGCGTGGTAGCGCTTGTCGTCCGGATCATTCCAGAATCCGACCGGCATCGATGGAAACGCCTCCGTACACACGAGCTCGCCCTTCTCGCCACGTACGGACTCGCCCTCTTCGTCAAAGACGTCGACCGCCATGCCGAGCGCAAGACACTGCAGTTCGCCGCGCCGTACCGGCAGCACCGGATTGCCAGCCGCGAAGCACGAAATGATGTCCGTGCCGCCGGCAATTGATGACAGCTGCACATCGGCCGCGATGGCATCGTAGACGTAGTCGAAACCGGCCGGTGCGAGTGGCGAACCCGTCGACAACACGGATTTCAGCGCGGGCAGGCTGAATTCATCGCACGGCCGGATGCCGGCCTTCTCCTGCGCGGCGAGATACCTGGCGCTGGTGCCAAATACTGTCATGCGCTCTTCATCGGCGATGCGCCACAGAATACGGCCGTCTTCGTAAAACGGCGCGCCGTCGTAAAGGATGAGCGAGGCACCGGTCGCCAGCACACTTGCAAGCCAGTTCCACATCATCCAGCCGCAGGTCGTGAAATAGAAAACCCGGTCACTGGCACCGATATCACAGTGCAGCACATGTTCTTTGAGATGCTGCAGGAGCGTGCCGCCGTGCCCGTGAACGATGCACTTGGGTGTGCCTGTGGTGCCGGACGAATACATGATGAACAACGGATGATCAAACGGCACTGGCGCGAATGACAATTCGTACTGGTCATCCCGGAACGACGTCCAGTGGCAATAGCGCCCGCCGGCAGGCAGTGCCGGTGCGTCGCTCAAAAACGGTACGACTACTGTCTTCCTGATCCCGGGTATCCGCTCGAGCACGCCACTGACGGCAGCCAGCGAGTCAAAGGTCTTGCCATTGTAAAAGTAGCCATCGGCACAGAACAGCACTTTGGGTTCTATCTGGCCAAAGCGGTCGACGACGCCGTTGACACCGAAATCCGGGGAACAGGACGACCAGATTGCCCCGATGCTGCTGGTCGCGAGCATTGCAATAATCGTTTCCGGGCAGTTCGGCATGAATGCCGCCACCCGGTCGCCCTCAACGACACCGGCATTTCGCAGCGCACCGGCAACGGCGGCGACTTCCTGCCGCAGTTTGCGATGCCCGAGCGTGCGGCGCACGCCATTCTCGCCGCGAAAGATAATAGCCGCATCATTCGTTTCATGGCGCAGCAGGTGCTCGGCATAATTAAGCTTGCTGCCCGGGAAAAAGCGCGCCGTCGTCATGCCGCCGGGCTGCGCGAGGACTTCGTCAAAGGGCGCCCGAAAACGCACATCGAAGTAGTCAGCAAGCGTTTCCCAGAAAGCAGCACGCTCGGTAACTGACCAGCGGTGCAGGGCCGAGTAGTCGGTACATCGGCGCTGTTGCATGAAATCGTGCATCGCGGTCGCCGCGATGCGTTTGCGGTCCGGACGCCACAGCACCGGATTACTGGCCATTGCTTTGCTCGTCGTCATGGTCGACGCATTATGCAGCAACTGCACGGGTCATCCCACCCGGTGCTTGAGCCCGGCAATGTCGTAACGGCATACTCGGCGACAGGCACACGGCCACGCGAACAGGTGCAATGCAATGAGCGGCAACACGACAATGAGGGCAATTTCGATATCGAAGCCGGGTAGCGCCGACGTGCTGGACGTGATTGAACAGCCGATACCTGCAGTACGTGACGGTGAGGTGCTGATACGGGTCGCAGCCGCCGGCGTAAATCGCCCCGATATACTGCAGCGGCAAGGCAAATACCCGGTACCCGAGGACGCGAGCCCGCTGCCGGGGCTGGAAGTAGCCGGCGAAGTTGTCGCGTGCGGCACCGGTGTCGAGCGCTGGCGGACGGGTGACCGCGTCATGGCACTGACGCACGGCGGCGGCTACGCCGAGTATTGCCTCGCACATGCTTCGCATTGCCTGCCGGTACCGGAAGGCCTCACCCTGGTCGAGGCGGCCGCCTTCCCGGAGACCGCCTTTACCGTCTGGTACAACGTCTTCATGCGGGCGTCACTGCTGGCCGGTGAAAAATTGCTTGTGCACGGCGGTTCCAGCGGCATCGGCACGATGGCCATTCAAATGGCCGTGGCGCGCGGGGCCGAAGTCATTGCAACAGCCGGCTCTGATGAGAAATGCCGCTATTGTGAGAAGCTCGGCGCGCGCGCCATCAACTATCACCGCCAGGACTGGCAAAAAGTGGTCATGGAACTGACCGCAGACGGTGGCGTCGATGTCGTCCTCGACATGGTCGCCGGCAATTACACCCAAAAGAATATTGACGTCCTGAAGCGGGACGGCCGGTACGCGATCATCGCTTTCCTGCTGGGTCCGCACGCCGAACTGAATTTGCGCCGGATTGTTACTCACCGGCTGACGATTACCGGTTCGACGCTGCGGCCGCAGAGTGTAGAGGAAAAGGCGAAAATCGCCGCGGAACTCGAAGCGAGCGTACTGCCGCTGATCGGGAATGGCCGCATAAAGCCTGTCGTGTACGAAACCTTTGTGCTGGCGGACGTGCGCAAGGCGCACCAGTTGATGGAAAGCGGCGCACACATGGGAAAAATCGTGCTGATTACCGGGTCAGGAAGCTTAACGTGCGCAGCCCCCATAAGTTTCAGACGGTGTTCGCCTGCGCGGCTCCAGTCGCACCCGCAATGATGCGTCGCGCCTGGGAATCAGCAATTTCATTCGTCGGCCGGCCGGATTCGGCGGCTTCCCTGAATATGCCGGTCAGCCGGGGGCCGATGGCCGAGACGCGGTTCATGACTTCATCTTCATCAACGTCGCCGTAGTATTCGCTGGCGACGTTGATGATGCCGCCGCCGTTGATGACGTAGTCCGGCGCATACAGGATGCCAGCCTCACTCAGCCGCCGGCCATCCTCGTCTGTCTCGAGCTGATTATTCGCACCACCGGCAACGATCGGCGCGCGCAACGCCGGAATACTGCGTTCATTCAATATAGCGCCGAGCGCACATGGCGCCACGACATCGGCGTCCTGCGACAGGATGTCATCAAGACCGGCCGCCGTCGCACCAAATTCAGTGCAGACCCGCTCGACGCGCGCCGAATCGATATCGGCGACGACGAGTTTCGCGCCGGCATCGGACAAATAGCCGGACAGGTAATAGCCGACATTGCCGACGCCCTGGATCGCAATCGTCAGTCCGTCGACGGAGTCGCGTTGTAACCGGAACTGGACGGCCGCTTCGATGCCCTTGAATATGCCGAATGCCGTTTTCGGTGACGGATCGCCGCCCACGTACCCTTCCCGTTTCGTGCGTCCGGATACGAATCGGGTCGTGCGCGCTATCGTCTCCATAACGGCAACGCTCATGCCGACGTCCTCTGCCGTCACGTAATCGCCGTTCAGCTTTTCGACGAATTCACCGAACTTCTCGAACAGCGTGTCACCAGGCAAAAAATCCGGCGTCTTGATGATGACAGCCTTGCCGCCGCCGAAGCGCAACCCGGCCATTGCATTCTTGTAACTCATGCCGCGCGACAGCCGCAGTACGTCATACAGGGCGGCATCGTCAGACTCGTAACCCCACAGGCGACAGCCACCGGCCGCGGGCCCGAGCGCGGTCGAATGTATGGCAATAATCGCTTTCAGACCGGTAGTTGTGTCGCGACAGAAGATGATGCGTTCATGTTCATCAAACGCGGGGTTGCTGAAAGCAGCCATGGTGCTCCTCGTGGCGGATGGGGGCGGTTCGGAAGACCGGTAGCAGGACTTGTGGGGCGCGGATTCTAGCACCCGTACTCAGCAAGGTCACCGCAGCCGCCCGGGGAATGACCGGTGGTTCAACAGCGGCCATCACCCTCTGCGGGATGCGCGAACATGTCCGACTGGTCCTCTCCCTCGCGCGGTGCGAGGCAGGCAAAGTCCTTCTCGACGAGCAACGTCAGGCGGTCGTCGCCACCGAGCTGTTGCTCGCCGCTGATGGAAACCTGTTCGGAAGCAGCCCAGCGGGCGACCGCTTCAGCCGGCAACTGCACGGCGAGCGTCGTGCCGTCGAAGGTAGCCGCCGGTTCGCTCGCCGTCTCGCTCGCTATGCAGACATAGTCAAGCCCGGCGCCGCCGGCAAAGGACACCGACGCACGCACGCGGCCCTCGGCCTGCATCTGCGCGACCTCACCACGGCTGAGTCGCAAGCGGACTGAATTGTCAAGTATGCGCAGTTTCACACTAACCGGCCCGAAGCGCCGTTGCGGCGCCGCACTGGCACTACTCGGCCATAACGTTTTCCGCCTGTGGGCCTTTCTGGCCCTGGGTCACTTCCATGGAAACCTTCTGGCCTTCCTTGAGCGACTTGAAGCCTTCCATCGTAATTGCCGTGTGATGCACAAATACGTCCGGACCGCCCTCACGTTCAATGAAACCAAAGCCCTTGTCATCGTTGAACCATTTGACGGTTCCGGTCACTCTTTCGCCTGCCATAACAACCTCATTACATTAAAGACCGGCCAGCGCCGGCAAAACCACCGTGCCAGTTTGCCAACACAGTGTCCCGGATGATACCCGTAATTGGTCGCAGAGACGGTATTTTTACAGCTTCCCCGGCGCTTTGGGCCGGAAATCTGCTAGCGAGCGCGTTTGCCCGTGTCCTTCACGACGCCGCGCCGTATCTGGTCGAGCTCCAGTGACTCGAACAACGCCTTGAAATTGCCCTCCCCGAAACCCTCGTTTCCCTTACGCTGGATGATTTCGAAAAAGATCGGGCCTATAACATTGCGCGTGAATATCTGCAGCAACAGACCCTGGTCCTGCTGCGGGGCACCGTCGACCAGTATGCGGCGCTTTTTGAGCTCGTCGAGCGGCTCACCATGACCGGGCACGCGCTCGTCGACCAGCTCGTAATAGGCCTCATTCGTATCCTGCAATTCGACATCGTTTGCGGCGAGGCGATCAACGGTCGAATAAATGTCATTCGTACCAAGCGCGATATGCTGGATACCCTCGCCGCGATACTCGCGCAGGTATTCCTCGATCTGGCTCTGGTCATCCTGGCTCTCGTTCAGCGGTATGCGAATCTTTCCACAGGGACTCGTCATCGCTTTCGAAAAAAGGCCGGTGTGCTGACCTGCGATATCGAAGTAACGGATCTCACGGAAATTGAACAGGCGCTCGTAGAAATCCGCCCAGACTGCCATTTGCCCGCGGTGCACGTTGTGCGTCAGGTGATCGATATAGGTCAGCCCGGTATCGCAACCGCTCATGCGTTCGCGCCAGCCGGGCTCGAACCGGAAATCGACGTCGTAGATTGAGCTGTCGCCGTAACGATCGACAAGGTAGAGACGACTGCCGCCGATTCCCTCTATCGCCGGTATGTTCAGCTCCATCGGCCCCGGATTCGCCGGGTACCGCTGTCGCGCCCAGTTCCACCGCGCGCTCGAGCGCCTTGTGCGCGTCGGTAACGCGAAACGCCATGGCGCAGGCGCAGGGTCCGTGCTCACGCGCGAACCCCTGTGCAAAGCTTTCCGGTTCGGCATTAATAACGAAATTGATGTCACGCTGTTTGTGCAGGGTGACATCCTTGGACCGGTGCCTCGCAACGGCCGGCAGGCCCATGCGCTCGAACAGCGCTCGCAGTAGTTCGGGATCAGGTGCTGCGTATTCGACAAACTCGAAGCCGTCAGTACCCATCGGATTGTCGGTTGTTGCCATGAAATTCTCCGTCTCGGCAGTTCCCGCGGGACGATGGACGTATTGTATCGATCCGGTTGCAGCAGCGCAGCGGCAGCGGCTACAAACCGATGGCGGTCAACAACTTGGCGGCAAACAATACGATCAACGTCAGGCTTACAGCGCCGACCAGCGCCGCCGCGAACAGACCCAGCAGGAAAGGCCGCAGGCCGATCTGGCGCAGACCGGCAAACATCGTTGTCAGCCCGATCGCGGCCATCGCCACCAGCAGCAAATGCTCGGCGGCGCTGCGTATGAACGCGACCATCGCCGCCCATGTGGCGGGATCGAGCACGGCGAACGGGCGGTCACCTAGATCGCCCACGGTCCGCAACGCGGACATTCCGGCAAACCCGACAATGAACCATGGCACCATCGACAACCAGCGAATGCGGCCGGTTGCAGGTACAGTGCCTTCCGCGGCATACATCATGCCGACCAGCGGAATGACCGCAATCATGCACAGGTTGCGCACCAGCTTGGTGACCGTCGCAATATCCAGCGCCAGTGGCGCATTGTATTGCGCCTCGTACATCAGCCCTGCGCCGGCCACCTGTGCGGTTTCGTGGATCGAGGTGCCGAGCAGCAGCCCCGCCAGAGCCGGCTGGTCGGGAAACAGCCAGTAAGCGATAAACGGGTAGCAGAACATCGCGACGAGCCCGAATAGCGTAATGCAGGCAATCGCATAACTGACCTCTGCCTCCTTCGCGCGGATGAGCGGTGCCGTCGCGACAATGGCGGTACAGCCGCAGATACTCGTACCGATAGCGATCAGTCCGCTGAGCTGGCGCGACAGGCCGAGTCTACGGCCGAGGGCGGCCACGGTTATCAACCCGATCGCAATGGCCGCAATGACAAACGGCAGCGCCACCAGCGTAAAGCGGCCCGCGCCGAGCAGGCTCAGCCGTATGCCGAGCAGCATGATGCCGATACGCAGGATCGTGCTCGCGCAAAATCGCAGGCCGTCCCGGCAATTGTTCCGGAAAAGATACGACGTTGGCGATGATCATGCCGATGACAATCGCCATCATGATGTCGCTGACCGGGCTGGATGAAAAACCCAGTACGGACTCGCCGACCCAGGTCGCCGAGAATCCCGCCGCTATGGATACGGCGACTGCCACTGCAATTCCGGCCCACCACAGTCCGTCAGTAACGCGAATCACTTGGTTCCCCTTGCCGGTCATCAGTGTAATGTGTCAGGGCCGTGCCGCCACCATGGAACGTTTCCGAGATCGGCAATCCGGCGGCAACCCATCAGCAGCATGTCGCGCTCGATTTCATTCCGCAACAGCGTCATTGCCCGCTCTACGCCGGCGGCACCTGCAGCGGCCAGTGCATACAAGTAGAGCCGGCCACCCGAGCACGCCGTGGCACCCATTGCCAGCGCCTTGAGCACGTGTGAGCCGCGCCGTACACCGCCGTCGACTATGATCTCGATGTCGCCGCCGACTGCATCGACTATTGCCGGCAACTGGTCAAACGGCGCTCGCGAACCGTCCAGCTGCCGCCCGCCGTGATTGGAAACCATGATTGCGCTGGCACCAACGTCGACCGCGCGACGCGCATCGCCCACGGACATGACACCCTTGATCGCAAACGGTCCGCCCCAGGCTTCGATCATGCGCGCGGCATCATCCCAGCTGATGGAGCGCTTCAGTTGCTGATCGATATAGTCCATCACGGATGATTGCACCTTCGACCCCACGTCGATGTACTTCGAAATATTGGGCAGGTCGAACTTCGGCCGGAACAGGTAGTTCGACAACCAGTCGCAGGTGCGCCAGAAAACTCAGCATGCTGCGAATGGTCAGCTTCGGCGGCGTCGTCATGCCGGTCGCGAAATCGCGCTCACGGTTGCCGGCCACGATCGTGTCGACCGTGAGCGCGAGCGCATCGAAACGCGCTGCCTTGCAACGTTCGATCAGGTCATCGGTCAGGCCGGGATCGTTGTGCACATAGATCTGGAACAGTTTGGGCGCATCGCTGTATTCGCCGAGTTCCTCGATGCTGCGGGTGCCGATGGTCGAGACGCCGAACATCGTCCCCAGCTTTGCCGCGGCCTCTGCAAGCGCCAGTTCCCCGTCGTGATGGAACAGCCGCTGCATGGCCGTTGGCGACATGAACAGCGGCATCCTGAGCTGCTTGCCCAGCACATTCGTTGTCAGGTCGACGCTCTCCACCCCGGCCAGGACGTTGGGTACCAGGTCCACCGCATCGAAGGCCGCCGTATTGCGGCCCATCGTCACTTCATCATCCGAGCCGCCATCGATGTAATGAAAAATCGGGGACGGCAGGCGTCTTTTCGCGAGCTGGCGAAAATCAGACGTCTTGTAACAATTCTCAAGCCGCATGGCATTCCTTTTCGCGTTCAGGCGGATGTTTCCAGTGCACACCGATGTACCAGGATTTCAGAGCGGCAATCAGCATCGCCGACCATACCGGCATCCGGACAAGCCTGATACCATTGCCCGCGTCTGGCGCGCCACTATAACCGAATCGCACACCATGACCGAAGCGCATCCCCTGCCCGACCGTAATCGCCGCGTTGCCCGATGGCTACTGCTTTGCTGTGCGCTCGTTTTTGCAATGGTCGTGCTGGGTGGTGTGACGCGCCTGACCGGGTCGGGCCTCTCAATGGTGGACTGGCGGCCGGTTACCGGCCTGCTGCCGCCGCTGTCGGCCGATGACTGGCAACAGGCGTTCGACCAGTACCGGGCAACACCTCAGTACCAGAAAGTCAATGCGCACATGAACGTCGACGACTTCAAGGGCATCTTCTGGCTCGAATACCTGCATCGCATGCTTGGTCGCCTGATCGGTATCGTCTTCTTCGTGCCATTTCTGTATTTCGTCTGGCGCGGGGATATCCTGCGGCGCGAGTGGCCTAAGTACGCGTTGATGTTCGTTCTCGGCGGCCTGCAGGGTGTGCTGGGCTGGTACATGGTCAAGAGCGGCCTGGTCGACAACCCGGCGGTCAGCCAGTACCGGCTGACGGCACACCTCGGTGCGGCGTTCCTGATCTACGGTTTCATGTTCTGGGTCGCGCTGTCGCTTTTGTATCCGTCCAAAGGCGGCAAGCGCCATGCCGCATTCGGCAAGACGGTAGCCGTGACTGCTTTGATTTCACTGACGATTGCGGCCGGCGGCCTGGTTGCCGGGCTCAAGGCCGGGAAGCTGTACAATACCTTCCCGATGATGGGTGAGTACTGGATCCCGCCCGGACTTTTCTCTTTGGCGCCGCTGTGGCGCAACTTCTTCGATAACATCGCGACGGTGCAGTTTGATCATCGCGTGCTGGCGCTGACGACCTTCGCGGTCATTGTCGGCTGGTGGTGGCACATGCGACGTGCAGACCTCCCGCGACGCCTGGGCCGGGCGGCGAATGCACTGTTGCACACTGCCGCATTGCAGGTTGTGCTGGGTATTGCGACATTGCTGATGATGGTGCCAATTATGCTTGGCGCCGCACACCAGGCCGTCGCGATGCTGCTCTTTACGACTCTTATCTTTGCCACGGGCTCCGGCGCGTCTGACATTCGACGCTACGCGAACGCCACGGGCATTGCCACACGACGCCCGTTCATACATCGATTACTCCCATGCCGGAACACCAAACGTGAAAAATGCGCTGATACCAGTTACCGCGCTGCTGTTCGGTGTAGCCCTGTTACTGACCGGCCAGGGCTTGCAGGGCACGCTGGTTCCCGTGCGCGCGTCGCTCGAGAATTTTTCGGCATTGTCGATGGGCTTCATCGGCGGAACTTATTATCTCGGTTTTACGCTCGGCTGCCTGAAGGGCGGAGAACTGGTTTCGCGTGTCGGGCATGTCCGGGTGTTTGCCGCGATGGCGGCGCTTGCGTCCGCCGTCCCGTTGCTGCACGGCATGATCGTCGAACCGATGGTATGGAGCGGGTTCAGGTTCCTGACCGGTTTTTGTTTCGCCGTCCTGTACGTGGTCATCGAAAGCTGGCTGAATGAGCTTTCGACCAATGAGAATCGCAGTACGGTGTTTTCCGCGTACGTCGTGATTTCAATGTCGGTACTCGCGATCGGGCAGATGCTGTTATTGATAGAGGACCCGGGCAGCCTGTACCTGTTCGCCGTAGCGGCGGTGCTGGTATCGGTTGCCGTGGTGCCGGTTACGCTGACCACGGCACCGTTGCCGGAACAGCCACATCGCGTCGACGTCGACCTGCGCCGGCTGTTCTATATTTCACCCGCCGGAACAATTGCCAGTCTCGGCACCGGGCTCGCAAATGGCGCGTTCTGGGCATTGGGACCGTACTTTACGGTCGGCGTTACCGGCAACCTGTCACTGGCTGCGTGGTTCATGAGCGCCGCGGTGCTGGGCGGCGCATTGTGTCAGTGGCCGGTTGGCCACCTGTCGGACCGAATCGGACGGCGGGGCGTTCTGATCGGATGCACGCTCGGCAGCAGTATCGCGGCTTTCCTGATCGTTGCGTTTGCCGAGTCGCTGTCCTTTGTCACGGTACTCGCGCTCGGCGCGGCATGGGGCGCGTTTGCCTTTCCGCAGTATTCGATCGCTGTAGCCAACGCCAACGATTTTGCCGAGCCCGGCGAGTACGTCATGGTATCGAGCGGTCTGTTGATGTTGTTTGGAATCGGCGCAATTGCCGGACCGTTGCTCGCGTCGATGCTGATGACGGGAGTTGGCTTTGTCGGACTGTTCATTTACACCGGCCTCATCCATTTGTTGATCGCGGCCTACATCGGCTTCCGCGTCACGCGGCGACACAGCGCTCCCGCCGAAATGCACGTCGATTACAATGAATCAGTTCTTGCCGCTCATACGACATCGCAGGTCTACGAAGAAGAATCCGAGGAGTTGCACCTGCGGGAGACACACTGATCCGGCTGTTGCCACACTATCAGACGTCGATAGCAGCCAGTGCGTTATCGAGTGCCTCAATCAGGTCGTCACCGTCTTCGAGACCTACCGACAGGCGCACCAGGCCGTCGATGATGCCGACGCGATCCCGCCTCCGCTTTCTCGACTGCCGCATGCGTCATCGTCACCGGATGCGTTATCAGGGATTCGACCGAACCGAGGTTTTCAGCAAGCGTCCATAGTTCTATCGAGTCCATCAACTGCTTGCCGGCCTTCAGACCGCCTTTGACCTCGAACCACATCATCGCGCCGAAGCCGGTTGCCTGTTTTTTCGCGAGATCATGCTGCGGAAATGACTCGAGCCCCGGATAGGCAACCTGGTTGACCTTGGCATGGCCCTCCAGAAAGCGTGCGATTGCCATCGCGTTCGCCGATTGCTGATCCATGCGCACGGAGCATCTGCAGCCCTGCATCGTCAGCCAGGCTACCTGCGGCGACATGATTGAGCCGGTACTGTTCTGGATGAAACGCAGTTTTTCGTCAAGCGCCGCCGTTTTAGCGATTACCGCACCGCCAACTGTCGCATTGTGGCCATCGAAATACTTGGTCGTGCTGTGCAGTGACAGATCGGCGCCGAGATCGAGCGCGCGCTGGTAATAGGGTGTCAGGAAGGTGTTATCGACAACATGTACCGCCCCGGCCTTTTGGGAAATCTCGGAGATTGCCGCGATATCGGACAGTTTCATCGTCGGATTGGCCGGTGTTTCGGTCAGGAACAGCCGGGTGTTCTTGCGCACCGCGGAGCGGACAACATCCGGCTTCGACGTATCAGCGAACGTAAACTCGATACCAAAGCGGTTGAGAACCTTGGTGCACAGCCGGTAGGTGCCGCCGTAAGCGACATCGGAAATGATCGCGTGGTCCCCGGCGCTGAGAAACGCCAGCATCGTGCCGTGGACGGCTGACATGCCGGTCGTAAAACAGGTGCAGTCCGCGCCGCCCTCGAGTTCCGCAAGCTTTTTCTCGAGCGCGCGCACGGTGGGATTGCCGCTGCGAGAATACGAATAGCCTTTCGCAAGGTAACTGTCGACCGAGTCCTGTACGAATGTCGTGGACTGGTAAATCGGTGTCAGTATCGCGCCGGTCGTTGGGTCGGGTGTGACGCCGGCATGAATCTGCTTGCTCTGGAATCGCATGGCATTCTCCAGGGGGATTGACAATAACCCGTCTCCGGGTCTCCTCGGGACCGGTATGATACACACTCCCCTGCGGGCAGCAGATATACAGGGCCGCGCACCCCGCGTGGGCAGTTCATCAGCTAAAGATTTTCGGTGAACCCAATTCCGGTCGCCTCGCCGTTTACAATAGGCAACCCCGTTAAATCCCGGAAAATCCGGAACCGGAAAAGGCATACCATCATGCGCACAGCGAAAGCCTGCAACACCTTTCTTGGCCTCACTATTCTCGTCGTTGCGTCGCCCGCTTTTGCCGTGGATGCCACGTCCAGGATTGATGCGGTCACAGTCTACCCGTCCGGTGCCGCTATCACGCGTATCGCGTCCGTTGCGCTCCCGGGCGGCACGACGAAAGTGCGGCTGACCGGTCTCGTCAACAATCTGGATCCGAATCGCATCCGGGTCGAAACAGGGTCCGGGGACGTGACGATTGGCCAGGTACGGTTTGCGCGCCAGCAACAGCGAGAGGCTTTCAATGCGGATATCGAACGGCTTAACGCGGAAATTCGCGAGGTCGAATCGCGCATCGGCGCGATAGACGATGCGGTGAAAAGCGCGGAACTTCGGCTGAAGTTTCTAGATGGCCTGACGCAGGGCTATGCGAAAGAGGCCTGGGCGGGCGGCGCCCGGGGCACAGCGGATGTCGGTAGCTGGCGCGAGGCGTTGTCACTGCTGCAAACGGCGTCAGCGGATGCCTATGCGGAAATCCGGAACCAGAAAGCAGCACGCACCGAAGCGGAACGCGACCTGTCGGTACTGCAGCGCGAACTGGCCGAATTGAGCGGCGGCTCGATGGCGACGTCCGTGGTTGAACTGTCATTGCGCGCGCCACGTGCCCTGACGACGGAATTGCGCCTGCACTACTTCCAGAACAATGCGCGCTGGATGCCACAATACGAAGCACGGCTCGACAGCGATACGGCGGAGCTTACGCTGATACAGCAGGCCATGGTCTACCAGCGCACCGATGAAGCCTGGCAGGACGTGTCACTGTCGCTGTCGACGAGCGATCCTTCCGGAGCATTAGAGCCCGGCACGCTGTCCAGTGAGTTTCTTGATCTGCGCGACCCGATGCCGCAAGCGCCCCAGCGCGCGGCGATGAACAAATTGCAAATGGCGAACTCCGACAGTGTTGAGGAGGTTGCTGTAACCGGCGCGCGCGGTGTTCCTGCGCAAATAGGCAACTATGCCGTGACCTATACTGTGCCGGGCCGCGTCTCTGTCGCCAACAACGCCGATGATGCCCAGGCGCTGGATCTTGACTCGTTTGATTTCGATGTCGGCCTCGTGACACGCATCATGCCGCGCCGCAGTGAGCAGGCATACCTCGCTGCACGATTCGACTACGATCGCAACGTGCCATTGCTCGGGAGTACGCTCCGCGTCTACGTTGACGGCGCTTATGCCGGAATGACAACCATGCCGACGGTGTTGCCGAATGCCGAGATCACGCTACCCATGGGGGACGACCGGCGCGTTGAAGTAAATCGTGTCGACCGCGGTGCCGCACGCGGCCAGCAGGGCCTGATCAGCCGCAGGAACACCGAAACGACAGACTATTTGTTCGAGATCACTAACCGGCGCCGATCCGACACTGTTGTCGAGGTCCTCGACCTGTATCCGGTCTCCCGCAACGAGGACATTACGGTTGATGTACCGCGCAGCGCGACGACGCCGACCGTTACCGATGTCGATGACGAACCCGGTGTCATCCTGTGGCGCAAGACACTCTCACCCGGTGAAGAGTGGCGAATCGAGCACACCTACACGGTGACATGGCCGACCGGCAAGGTGCTGTCGCGGCGCTAACTTACATCCGTCACCGATCCGCGGCCTTGTACCTGCGCCGGTGGTGGTGCAGCAGCGGTTCCGTATAGCCGTTCGGTTGCTCCGCGCCCTTGAAGACAAGATCGCAGGCTGCCTGGAACGCGCGGCTTTGCTCAAGGTTCCCTGCCATCGGCGTATAGGCGCTGTCACCCGCATTTTGTTCGTCGACGACTCGAGCCATGCGGCGCAGGGTCTCCATGACCTGCTCCTTGCTGCAAATGCCGTGGTGCAGCCAGTTTGCAATGTGCTGGCTCGAGATGCGCAGGGTCGCGCGATCCTCCATCAAGCCGACGTCATTAATATCCGGCACCTTGGAACAGCCGATGCCCTGATCGATCCAGCGTACAACGTAACCCAAAATGCCCTGTGCGTTATTATCAAGCTCGGCCTGCACGTCTTTGTCACCGAAGTTTGCACCGGCTGCAAACGGCGGCGTCAGGATGTCCTCCAGTGATGCCAATTGCCGGCGGGCAAGTTCCTGCTGGCGCGCCGCGACATCGATTTCGTGATAGTGCATCGGCGTGCAGCGTGGCGGCTGTCGGCGACGGCACCCACGCACAGTTGGCGCCCGCTTTCGGGTGTGCAGCCTTGGTATCAACCATCTGCTTCATTTCATCGGGCTTCGGCCACATGCCCTTGCCGATCTGCGCCTTGCCGGGCAGGCCACAGCGTATGCCAATATCGACATTCCAGTCTTCGTACGCCTTTATCCAGGGTTGTTCTTTTATCGTGTCCTTTCGGAGGACTGGCGCCGCGAGCATACTCGTGTGTATCTCGTCACCGGTGCGGTCCAGGAAGCCGGTATTAATGAAGACAAGCCGGTTCGCTACCGCGCGAATACATTCGGCCAGGTTGACGGTCGTGCGCCGCTCCTCGTCCATGACACCAATCTTGACCGTGTTGCGCGGCAGGCCGAGCATGTCTTCGACACGCGCAAACAGTTTGTCCGAAAATGCCGCCTCCGCGGAGCCATGCATCTTCGGTTTGACGATGTAAACACTGCCGGCCCGGCTGTTGCGGCGGCAACCGTCCTCGCCGATGTCCGCCAGCGCGCAGGTCACCGTCACCACAGCGTCCAGCAGGCCTTCGAAGACTTCGTCGCCGCTTGCGTCGAGGACTGCGTCCGTCGTCATCAGGTGGCCAACATTACGCACCAGCATCAGGCTGCGACCGGGCAACGTCCGGCGGCGAGCCGTCGGCTGCAATATAGTGACGATCCGCATTCAGTTCTCGCGTCTGCTTCCGGCCGCCCTTGTCTGAACGATGCAGACAATGTGCCTTGCATCAGTCCGAGCCAGTTCCGGTAGACACAAACCTTGTCTTCAGCATCGACGGCAGCGACCGAGTCCTCGCAATCCTGGATTGTTGTGACGGCGGACTCGAGTACAACATCAGCGACGCTCGCCGCCGATTTCTTGCCGATCGGATGTTGTGGGTCGATCCGGATCTCAATGTGCAGCCCATTGTTCCGCAGCAGGATGCAGCGTGTGCTGCCGTCATCGGCAAAGCCCGCGAACTGCCCGGCATCCGCGAGCGTTGTAACAGTGCCGTCAGCCAAGGCGATAGACAGTACTGCCGCGTCATTCTCCGTATCGATGCGGTATGCAGTGGCGTCCGCATGACTGCCGGACGCCAGCGGCACCGACCGGTCCAGGAATCCGGAGGCGTACAGGATGACCGCCTCGCCGCGCACCGGGTTGTAGGACGAACCCGGCTCGCGGCCGCCGCCGGAATCAACGACATCCGTGCCGTACAAGGCGTCGTACAGACTGCCCCAGCGTGCATTGGCGGCATTCAGGGCAAAGCGCGCGTTGCTGACCGGGACCACCAGCTGCGGGCCGGCAACGCGGGCGATTTCCGGGTCGACGTCGCGGGTACCGATCGTAAACGGTTTGCCGACCGTTTCAAGGTAGCCGATGCCGGTCAGGAAGTCGCGGTATTCGTCTGCATTCCATTCCTGGCCTGCGCGCGAACGATGCCAGGCATCGATCTGTTGCTGGAGGTCATCGCGGACGGCCAGCAGGCGCCGGTTCTCCGGGGTCAGGTCCACGACGATCCGTTCGAGGCCATCCCAGAATTCGTCACGGTCTACGCCGACCGCGGGCAGCAACTCCTTCTCAACGAAGTGCCGGAAAGTCTCGTTGACGGTCAGGCCACCGCCGGAAGTTGATGCGGTCATGCAGCAATCTCTCTTTTGCTAAGTGTCACGGTCCGGAGCACAGTGAGCCCGGGACAATACCGTCATGATACGCGATGCGGACGAGCCATCAATTCTCGGCCCACACCGCCAATTCATTGCCACTCGGGTCTGCAAAATGAAAACGGCGACCGCCCGGAAAGCTGAACGGCTCCCGGGTGATACGTCCGCCGGCGTCCCGGACTTTTTCCACCGACGTCTCCAGATCCTGCGAGTAAAGAATGACCAGCGGACCGCCCTTTATGACATCCGCGGCCAGGCGCAGTCCGCCAGCTTCGCCGCCTTCCTTTCGAACGCCGGAGTACTCAGGCCCGTAGTCATTGAATTGCCAGTCAAACGCGCTCTCATAGAACCGCCTGGCCTCGGACATGTCAGTGACGGCGATTTCAATGTAGTCGATGCCGTGATGAATGTGCGTGCTATCAGTCATTTTTGTTCCCTCCTTAAGCTGCGGCCGCATCAGGCGGATTTTCCACCCGGCTGGACGCCGCCACATAAGGTCTCTACCGTGCGGATCAATAGTAACATCAATTCTCCTGAACTCGATTTCATCCGCCTATAAGGGAGCGACGACGTCGATCCGCGGCCATTATCAGCCTTTTCAGGTACATCCGCGATAGCTGACTATATCTTTGGTCATCAATTATCACCGCGTTGACCGCGGTCCATGGTCGCCTCCACGGAAGCAATTGATCTGGCCATGACAATATCTCGCTGTGGATCACCTCCAAACGAAAAGATCTGTTCGCCAACTTCGATGAACCCACGCTTTTTATAGAAAGCGAGGGCTCTTCGGATCGCGCTCTCCAGAACACCGAGCCAAACAACATCCGATCCACGTTGTCTCATCTCGTCGATGCATGCGTCCATCAGGCCTGTGCCACGCCTTCCGTGCCAGTCGTCGCCAACGATAGAAGCCTGTTGAATCTCGCCCGGCTTTTTGGACGAAACGAAATCCGGAGCTTCACCCCACAGCAGTAGCGCGTAGCCAATCAGTGTGTCCTTGTCCTCAGACAGAACAGTGACCATGTCTGGATTCGATATCTCAGCCGCTTGAATCTGCTCACCGAAGCTGTTGTGGCAATGAGTCGCCATGTGGCCGGCGGTATTCATGGCGCCATACGTTGCCCTGAATATCGACTCAGCAAACTGAGAGAGCACCTTTGCGTCACGAGGCTTGGCTATACGTACTGTGAACATGAGAGCCTCTCAAGAATGTCGGGTAGCACGATTTTCTGTCGTCCGCGAAAGAATTTACGCCGCTTTGTTATGCCAGCGCCGCGCCGAGCGGCAGGGCCGCTTGCGTGTTTGGCCGGACCAATAGTGGTACGACTGAATTCCGCGCTACGTTCGATTTGGCGTCGAACTAGCACCCTTCTTCTTAACTCCGGCAAGGATTGCTGCTGCGACAGCTGCGTGCAGATAGCCGCAACTGATCCGTACATAGACGCCGTGCCAGAAATTGATGACGACATTGCAATGCCCAGAAACAGACCAACCCACCGAAAAACAATTCCGGCGAGTGCATAGGTGATTTAGTCATTTTCGCGCCCCTCGCGGTTTTTAAAATCCACTCGATCTTTGGATAGCTGGCATAGCGTCTAAGCTCACTGGCGAAAGCAGCTGGCGCGCGGCTTCGCAAGCAAGACGCGTGACAGTTCCTGGTCTGCTTCAACTTTTCGTTTTGTGGATCACCAGTAACAGACATGTGGCTTCCTGCTTCCCACTGGAAAACAATCTGGCCGGGATCATCCAAGGCGCCGGCAAGCTTGCAAAGACGCGTATTCTCCCGGCGTCGAGGTCGCGTGAGGACGTCTTGCGGCGCGCCGCGTTCGGGCGCGCTCCTCGGAAAGTGAGACCAACGCACCTTGCCACGCGTACTTCGAACGAAGTCGTCCATCAGGTCCGCGATCCTTCCTCCGATTCGTAACACACATCGCCGTTGTCATGTGAAGTACATGAGAAAATGTCCAGAAGATAGTATCTATGCTGGGGTCGTTGCTCGCCTCCCTTACTGAAACCAGTTCGCGCACCGGGGTGCTACAGTCCTCGTTGAGTCGGAGGACCTCTTTCGCCATGTTGCACGCGACCATGGCACGTGCAAATCCGTTCGTCTTCCGGTTTTGCATCACGGCATCCAGGCCCGACGTATTCTTAAATTTGCGAGACTACTGATTCCGCAGCAACCGGGTCGTCCTGAGCGATGTAGACGAAAATATCCTTGAGGCCAGCGCGCAGACTCTTCCAGCTCCAGACGAGCTCATTGCCACGTGCCGGATTTGCCGAGCCGATCTCGTCATTTGAAATGGTGGCGTTTCGCGTCGGCATCGGCCACAGCCCTTCTGGACGCATTCGCTCGAAGGCCGGCTCCCGGACGATCGTTTCCTCGGGGCTATTAGTCTGGCTGATTTTCCAATCAGTTTCTCAGGTGTTCTTTGCTGTCGACATTGCACGCCGCCTTCCGAGCCCGAGAATCTCCAGAACCGCGCAAGTCAAAAGCAAGTTGAAATATCTAACGTCGTAGCTCACCCGCACTTGACGCAGGCCGCCTGGTAGCGGCAGCGCAAGGCGGGCTGGGTCAAGTGTCGGGTGCAGCGCATGGTTAGGCGGCACGCACGTCAACGAGTTCGCCCTGCGACCGGGGAACAGGAACCGGATCACCCGCTTTCGTCAATCCCTCGATGTGAAACTCAATCGCTTCCTGGATCAGCGCAACCACCTCTTTTCGGGTTTCCGCCGCCGCAGCACAACCAGGGCAAGTTCCGGCACGTCAGGCACCGAAGCCGGTCTTGCACTCTTCCGCAATCACCAAATACCGTCATGGAGTCCCATCTCAGACCAGCCTGCTTGAGAACGCCGTTCAGAGTACCCGGCGGAACTTCCACTCCGGGCTTCCCTGATACAGTTACCGTCCCCGCTTTGACCGGGTGCCTGAGCTGACGGTGGCTGCCGCGGGTTCGACTCCACCGCCCAGCCGTCTTCTCTCAGCAGCTGAAAGAACCAGCCCGAACTTTCAGTTCGCCCAGATTCTCTGGGCGATAGTCACGATGCTAGCTGCGAATCTGGCCGGTTTGCCGCCTGACGCCTAGCCTTACCGGCGCCAGACCATCGCCACCAAAACGTAGCGGCAGGGAGGTGATGTTCAAGCGTCCGGTGAAAGGATCCCAAGCCTGCACTCGCCGACCCTTGGTGAAAACGCTGTCTTATCAAATGATCGATCGCTGCCCAAGCCAACGAAAGGAAAACACCAGCGATACAAGCCGAGCTAGCCAAATCGATACTCGGCCCCGGCTCCGCTGAAGATCGACAACAATTAAATTACCTGCAAGGCCCAACGCACACGGGCAACCAAGCAGATGCCGCGAATGAGTGAGCCAACAGAAAAGTATCGAAGCATCGATGACGGCTAAGGCCAATCGCGGCGCCAGCGGATGAGCACAATACGCTTACGGCCTGTCACTGACCGCCCTAATGGCACCACCCATGTCCGCCTTAATGGCGCCACCTGAAGGGTCATTTTTCACGCTTCAGACGGGGTGATTATTTCGCCTTTTTGTGTCCTTTTTCAAGGTGCGCTTTTGGCCCGTCATCCTCGCCTCGGGGCGTGCGGTAGCTTTTGCCGTCCAGCACCAGTCGGTAAGCGGCATGTCGCAGCCGATCGAGGGTCGACGCACCCAGCAGTTTGTTGGGGAACGCCTCGCCCCATTCACTGAAGTCGAGGTTGCTGGTGATCAGGGTTGCGTTGCGCTCGTAGCGTTCGCCGATCAGGTCGTGGAAGTCTTCGTCCTGGCCGACCTTTAGCGGCTTTAGCCCGAAGTCGTCGATGATCAGCAGCGGCACGCGGGTCAGGGTCTGCATCTTGCGTTCGATGGCGCCGGTGGCCCGGGCCGCGTTGATCTGCGACAGCAGGCTCGACTGGGTGGTGAACATCACGTCGTAGCCGCGACGCACGGCGCTGTGACCGATGGCCTGCGCGATATGGCTCTTGCCGGTCCCGCACGGACCTGCGATCAGCACCGCCACCTTCTCTTCGATGAACGAGCAGGTCGCCAGGTCGGTGATCAGCTTCTGGTCGACGCCGGGGTTGAAGTCAAAGTCGAAGCTCTCCAGCGTCTTGTCGCCGCGGAAGCCCGCGCGCCGAAGCCGCAGGCCGTACTTCTTTTGTTCCCGGCGGTTGGCTTCGTCCTGGATGATCAGGGCCAAGAACTCCGGATACGAGAGCTTGTTCCTGATCGCTTCTTTGTTGCGTGCGTCGAGACTGTCAACGATACCCGACAGGCGCAGTTGCTTGAGGACCGGAGTCAGTTCCGGCAAGGGTGTGTGAGTCGTCATAGGTTGTTTCCTTTTGAGCGTGTCTCTGTGATTAACGGTCATCGTTGCGGACACGCGAGCGCGACGATGACCACGGCGAAGTCGTGTGTTTTTGCTTGCTGTGCGCAGAACCTGCGGTGCGCAGCACATTAGTGCTTGGTGAACAGTTTTTTGGTGTCGCGGCCGAAGCGCGCTGTGCCGGTGTAGGCGCCGGACAACTGATCGAAGCAGCGCTGCGGATCGCTGTGCTGATCGAGCGCCTTCTCCAGGATCACGCGCACCGCGCGGTACTGGATGTTGTCGAAGTGCAGCGCGCGACGACACGCCGCCTCCAGCCGCGCCTTGCCGTAGCGTTTGGCCAGGCCGACGACGCCCTGGGCAGCGCGCAGCCGGTCGAGCACGCGATGCTCGAACAGGCGTTCGATAAAGCGGTGGCAGTACGGCCCGGTCGCCTCGGCCTGCTTGAGACACCACTGCGGGTCGCGCATCGTGTAGGCCACGTGCTGGGGCGGCAGGTGCTCGAGGACCGTGTGGCGGTCGCCGGCGCGCGTGACCCGCGGGTGCACGGCCTTGAGTTCGTGCTGCTGGTACAGCCGCACGGTGGTCTCACTCAGGCGCACGTCCAGCGTCTGGCCCACCAGCCGCCACGGCGCGGAGTAGCGGCACTTGTCGATCTGCACATGGCAGTCGCCGTGGACCTTGGCCTGCGCCCAGCGGGCGCACTCGGGCGGTGTACCGGGCAGATCCTTGAGCATCGCCTGCTCGGTCTGGGCGAAGCGCGCCAACGGCGACACGCGGGTCGTGCCGTGCACGCGGTTGCCCGCCTCCTGCATCACCCAGTCCATCAACTGGCCGTTGGCGTCGGCCAGGTCGCGGGCCTGCATCAGGCGCAGGAACCCGTTCTTTACGTACTTGACGCCCGACTCTACACGACCCTTCTTCTGCGGGTCGGCCACCGGGCACGGCGCGATCAGGAAGCCGTAGCCTTCCGCGTAGTCGGCGTAGGATCGCTGCACCTGCGGATCGTAGTAGCACGCCCGGGTGATCGCACACTTGGGGTTGTCGATGAGCACTCTGGCCGGCACGCCGTTGAAGTGCTCGAACGCCCGGCGGTGACAGCCCAGCCAGGTCTCCACGCTCTGGTCGCGCACCAGCTCCGCGTACTGGTGACGACTCCACGCCAGCAACATCACGAACACCCAGGTCTTGAACACCTCGCCGGTGTGCACGTCGGTGAGCGTCGGGCCCTGGCCGAAGTCGACCTGTGCCGCGTCGCCGGCCGTAAACTCGATCACCGAGGTGACGCGCGGCCGCGTCGCGGCCAGCGAACGCAGGAATCGGCGTACCGCCGAGTAGCTGCCGGTATAGCCGTGCCGGCGCTTGAGCGCGGCGTGGATCGTCGTGCCCTGCACCCCGTCCTCGAACCACCTCTCGATCTGTTCGCGGTGCGGCTCCAGACTTGAGTTCACCCGCGGACGTGTGCCTTTGACCGGCATCAGCACCGTCGCCAGTTCCTCATCCGGCGGCAGCGGCTGCGCCGTATTCAGCCAGCCGTGCGTCGTTGCCTGCTTGCGCAGCCCGCTCAGGGTGCGCCGGCCCATCAGGCCCGTCGCATGGATCTGCCGATCCGACTCACCAAGGCGCATCCTCACCAGCGCCTGCCGATACTCCACCATCTCAAACCTCCTATTCGCCATGCCGTTCCCCGCGTCAAAATCCGCGACGATACGACAGATAAACAGTCCGTCTGAAACGTGGAAAAGGCGCCGGCCGGCGCCATTAAGGCGATCCTCAGGTGGCGCCTTTAAGGCGGTCCTGGGGTGGTGCCATTAACCCGGTCCGAGGGTGGCTCCATTAAGGCGATCCCGCAATGGCGCCATTAGAGTGATCATTGACAGCGAAAATATTTCCTACGGCAGACCTCCGGGTAAAGGAACCTCCAAGGATCCGCCCGAAATCAGAGCGGCGATTGATCCGGCAGCCACCACGACTAGGATAAGGATCTTGTGCTTCCGCATAGCCAAGGACCTCAGAAAGGTTTCGTTACCTCGATCATTGCACGTGCAGGCTAACGCCTAAGCTCACCCGCACTTGACGCAGGCCGCCTGGAGCGGCAGCGCAAGGCGGGCTGGGTCAAGTGTCGGGTGCAGCGCATGGTTAGATGCCTATGTGCGGACTGCCCAGTAACCAGGGCGACGTCTTTGATGGGCTATAGCCAGTACAACGATCTCTCGCTGATATTCAACTGCGTAAAGAATCGCATATGGAATTGGCGTACCAAGCGCCTTCGTACTCAGCAATACGTAACGAAACGGCGCCGC